>CAWBMN010000001.1:0-634804 GCA_963789945.1 uncultured beta proteobacterium
CCTTCTTGGCTTCATCGTATTGCTTGCGCCGTTTCGGCGCCTGGGTCTGTCTGATCATGGTTTCCGCGATCGGATGGGTCGATGCGGGCGCCCCGGATGCCATCACCGCGCAGCCCGACTACAGCTCCTGGGCCGTCGATCCGACTGCTCCGGGTGCGGATCTGCCGCCGACAGGACGTTCGCTGTTCGATCATCTCGTCACGGAACGGACGGCAAACGGCCCCGCGTATCGCGTCCCATATCCTTTTTCGGCTTTGGTCGAGCGCATCGAGGCGCAGCTCGGCCAGCTGGAGTATGCGGGCGGCACGCGTGTGGTGCTAATTCCGATGGGCCGCTCGCTTCAGCGTACCGCCGCTGCGCCCGATTTCTTCAAGTATCCGCGTATCGTCTTTGCCGTCATCGGCGAGCCGGCCTCGAGCGAGCGCGACGCCGGCGCGCTGCTCAAGGATCGCCTCTACATCGGTTACGTCGAGAAGACGCAAACGCTCGAAATCATCAGCTACAACGAGCCCGCCGGTCGTTTCGAATTTCAGCTGGTGAAAGACTATCGTGCCGGCGCGCAGCCGAAGGTGTTCTACGCCAATCGCGCGATCTGCGTGTCGTGCCATCAGAACCACGCGCCGATCTTCGCCAAGGCGGTGTGGGGCGAGACCAACGCCAACGTCAGAATGCGCGATCTGCTCGCCGCTCGGATTGCCGAGCTCAATCTGTCGCGGCAGTCGAACATCGATTTCGCCGACGATATCGACAAGGCCACGGTTCGTGCCAACACGCTCGTCACGCTGCAACGCGTATGGCAGCGCGGGTGCGGGGATGCACGTGAGCGAGCACAGGCGCAACGCTGCCGAGCCGCTGCATTCACGGCCGTGCTGCAGTTCGGTCTGTCCGGCGAGCAGGACTTCAGCGCGGGGTCGCCGGGATACCAAAATGATTTCGTCTCGACGTTCAGCCGGGTGTCGCGGCAACGATGGCCAGAGGGGTTGAGCGTCGCGCAGTCGAGCCTTCCCGATCGCAATCCCCTCGGCGGCCCCAGCTCGGCTTACGGCGGCACGAGCCCGGAAGCCGGTTCGTCGGACTGGATAGCGGCCGCGCACGTCCCCGCAGCACTCGACCCGCTCAATCCCCGGCCGGCGCGCGAGGTGTGGCGGCTCGCCGGGGCGATGGACGCTCATCCTCTGATTGCGGGTTGGACGAAGTTCTTCACGACCGATGACTTTCGGATGCTGGACTCGCATCTAGTACAACATGCGAGCTCAGAGGCTCGGCGCACTGTGTATCGCGCACAGTGCACGGCCGCTCGCGATACGCCTGCAGCGATCACGTTCAAATTGCGCTGCGCGAGCGATGCCCGAGCGATGCACGCGATCAACCTCGCAGGGCGCTTCGACGGCAGAGGCGCTGGCCGCATCGACTGGATGAGCTTCGGTCCTGCGGGCGAGGTCCGCGACGTCGACATCAGCGGAGCGGCCGCCAGCAAGAGCAACGCTGAGCACGTTCTTCATACGGCCCCAAAAAGAAGGAGCCTGGCGGCGCGCCTGCCCGACGGGCGCAGAATTGCGGATCTCGAGCTGCGGTGGCGGGAGACCGAATCGCCGAGCCCGATCGAAGTCGGTGTCCAAGCGGTGGTGCTCGATGATTTCGCGTCGGTGCACGATGCCGTCGATCGTCTGCTCGCAACGCATCCCGCATTGTTCGACGACGCGCCATTGATCCGAGCACGGCTGCTGCCTGCGCTGTTTCTCGAGCTGGGAATGAAGCAGCGTTCCTGGTGCTGTAGCGACGACCAAGCGATGCCTCCAGCGATGCTGGATGCGGCGGGCGTCAGTGCGAGCGCGATGGAGCAATCGGAGCTGCAGCCGTTCTTCCGCTATTGCGGCTTGTGCCATCTCACCAATGAGCGCTTTCCGCCGAATTTCCTGAAGGGCGATGCGCGCGAAGTCGCGGAGAACCTCCGTCACTGTGCGCCTCGCATGTTGACGCGGCTCTCGGCATGGCACGAACCGGTCGAGCACCGAAACAAGTCTCCGATGCCGCCTGCGACCGCCGTTCAGGCGCTCGGCACGACGCTCGAGCGATGGACGCACAGCGACGATTTGGAACTGTTGCGCAGCTACGTCGAAGCCCTCGCGCGGCAGGACGGTCGAGCGACGAATGTCGAGGAGCTGCTGAAGGATGGTTACGAGGCACTGCCGGGCTGTCTGCCTTAAGGCTCGTTGAGATCGCGGCGCGCTCGGACAATAGTGGAACAGAAGGAAAGCCCATGACCGAAATTCTGGAAGGCGGCTGCATATGCGGCGCGACCCGATACAAGACTCGGGGACGACCAGAGCGCACGACGGTCTGTCACTGCACATACTGCCAGCGCCTAACCGGCAGCGCGTTCGGAATCTGGACCGTGTTCATGCGCGACAAGGTCGAGCTCGTCGGAGAGGCGCCCACGCCCTATGAGCATCGCTCCGACGAGAGCGGCCGCCGGATCAACTCGATGTTCTGCGCCCGCTGCGGCACGACGATCGGATCGACGCTCGAGCGATCACCGGACATTTTCGCCATCGCATCCGGTACCTTCGACGATCGAAGCTGGATCGCGGTCGATCGACATATCTGGATGCGATCGGCGCAGCCGTGGGTGTCGATTCCAGAGAATGGCGCGCGCTTCGAGAAACAATACATATCGCACCCGAGTTAGTGCGCTCAAAATCTCTACACCCAACGCAGAGGCGCAGAGGACGCAAAGGCCGCAGAGAAACCCAAACCTAGAGTTCTCTTCGGTCCAGGGTGCTTTCACCGATGGACCCACGAGAACATCGCGGTTCATAGCTCGGGCTTGGTTTCTCTGCGTTCTCTGCCTCCTCTGCGCCTCCGCGTTGGGTGTGGAAAGTGCCGTGGCTTTTAGAACATCTGCTTGCGCATCGCATTCACGAGCTGCTGCACGCCGACGCTCGGACAATCGGTATCGCACCCGGAGCCGCGCATCTTGTGCTCGCCATGGCCATAGATCTGCGTGATCCCGTGGTGCCGGGACGCGACGTCCGCGACCAGACTCTTCAACAGCATGACCGCTTCGGGCGGCGGCACGAGCGTGGCGGGATCCTTGCCGGGATTGGATTGCGCACGGTAGTCTCCGGCAACCGCGATGCCGATCGACCCGGCGTTGAGCCCGGAGCCCGCATGGGCGCCCTCGATCTCTTCGCTGCGTCCCTCGAAGATTCGCCAGCCGGTGCGCGTCTTCGCGACCACGTAGTGATAGCCGAGGTCGTCGAAGCCGCGGTCTCGGTGCTCCTTCTGCAGCTCGTCCGGTCCGAAGACCTGCCGCGCTTCGGTCTGGTGCACGACGATGGTATCGATCGGCAACATCGGCACCGAGCAGATCGGATCGGTGTCGATCGGGATCGTGGTCTTCTTGCCCGAGCATCGTCTGCGCCAGGCCTCCAGGCGCACTTGGCCGTTCTGCCGCTTGGTGTGCTGCTCCTCATCGGTGCACACGGGCGGCGGCGGGCAGCCGGTCCAGGTCGACGCGGAGCTCAGGTCCTGGCTCGGGGGCGTGCACGCCTTGCTCCAGTCGCCCGACGAGATGCGACGAACCACGGTGATCGGCTGCGCTGCGCAGTGTGCGATCGCGAGTTGCGCCGTCGCGATGTTCCAGCCGTACCCCGGCTTGATCCTGTTCTGCTCGTCCAGCGGGCAGGTCGATGTCGTCCGCATGCGCGCTGTGGCAAGCAAGCAGGCAACCGCAAGCGAGTGCAATCAGGATGAGCTTGCAGGCCGGCGTTTCGTGAAGCGCGGTCATGCCGATGTTCGTATCCATTCCAGACCGACCATCGGTCATCGACGCGGATTCTTTATCGACACGGTTGGTGCATTGGCAATGCTTACTCGACCTCGAACCAGCGATCCACGGTGCGCGCATTTGTTCGTGCCTCTCATCGATCCTCCGCTGTCCATAGACTTCAACTGGACAGCCATGCTGCCGTGCAGTTCCGCGGCCAGTATGACGGCGCAGAACGCGCGGTGTAAGATCTCTTGACGATACCGTTACCCATACTCGATCCTAGTGCGTAACGCGCAAATGGCAGATGTACCCGGCCTAGAGACCTTGATTGCGAAGTCCGGTCGGGAGCTCAGCGCCGGGTTCTACACGCCGCCCAGGCCGATGCCATCACGCGTCACGTGTTCGGCGTCGACACGCAGCTCATCGCCGATCAAACTTACTTCGTGATCGAGCACGAGGCGCGATGGTGGCGTGCGGCGGCTGGAGCAAACGTCGCACGCTGTTCGGCGGCGATCAGGCCAAGGCCGGTCCGGATCCGCTGCTCGATCCGGCTCGCGAGGCCGCGCGCATTCGCGCTTTCTTCGTCGCGCCCAATATGGCTCGGCGCGGCCTCGGTACGCAGCTCATGAAACAGTGCATGGCCGAGGCGAGCGCAGCCGGGTTCCGCACGCTCGAGCTCGTCTCGACGCTGCCCGGCGAGCCGCTGTATCTCGCGTCCGGCTTCGCTATCGTCGAGCGCTTCGAGCTTGCGCTTCCCGGCGACGTCGTGTGCCCGTCTCGCGCATGCGCAGAGCGCTTTGAATCGATACGACATGGCGATGGATGACGCAGCACGGTACAACGCGGCGAAATTGCAAGTACAGCGGCTGCGGGGCTTCTACATTCATCTCAGCGGTGTACATGCTGGTGAATGTGCTGCTGCTCGCGATCAACCTCGCGACCGCAGCCGGACCATCTATGGTTCTATTGGCCGCTGCTCGGGTGGGGTGTCGGCATCGCCGCACATGCCGCGTCGGTGTTCGGGACCGGCCGATTTCTCGGCAAGGCGTGGGAAGAGCGCAAGATCAAAGAGCTCATGGACAAGAACCGGTCGCAGTGATCACGAGATGAGCTGCGATGCGCGTGCTGTTCATCTGCAGTCAGAATCGGTTACGCAGTCCAACTGCGGAGCAGGTGTTCGCATCCTGGGAAGACCTTGAAGTCGCTTCGGCCGGGCTCGGCAGCAGCGCTGCGAATCCGGTTACGCCGGAGCTGGTGCCTGGGCGCAGCTGATCTTCGTGATGGAGAACGCCCATCGCAACAAGCTCAACCGGAAGTTTCGCGCACATCTGAACGGCAAGCGTGTGGTCTGCCTCGACATTCCCGACCAGTACGATTTCATGGACCCCGCACTGGTCGCCTTGTTGAAGACGAAGGTTCCACCTATCTGCCACGCTTGTGATCCTTAGCAAAACTGACGATGCTCTGCTTCCACACTATTCAGGGCGGTAAAGCGGCGTCCATGCGTTCGCTGACGATCGGCCTGCTCTGCTTGCTCGCCGTCGCACCCGCACCTGCGGAGATCGAGATGGTCGCCGTGCCCACCGAGCGCGATCTCGCGTATCACTGGTGGCCGAAGATCACGATCCCAGACGGCTGGCATCACGAGCGCAATGCGAGCGTCTACTTCAGCCTCAACGCGCTCGCTCCGGACGGGTTCACCTTCGACGACGCACGACCGTCATGTACGCCAAGGCGGTCGCCAAGGCGCGCGAGCTCGACGTGAAGTCGCTGCAGATGTTCATCGAGAAAGATCTCGAAGCCATTCGTGCCGACCCCCGGCGTCGAGATCAAAGAGGTCACGCCGCTCACCACGGCCGATGGCAAACGGCTGCGCTCGTTCACGTTTTTCCCGAAGAAGGATGGCAACTGGGAACGGACCGCCTACGGCGAAGAGGGCGACGTTCTATCTGATCTTCACGTCAGCGCCCGATCGCTCGGACGGCTACCAGTCGGCGAGCGAGGCATACCGGCTGATGGTCGAGCGCTACGCTGAGAAGCCCGCGCCGGCTGCATCCGGAAGCCGCAGACAAGCGCTGAAGCGCGACGTGGTGCGCGACTACGAGACCGAACGATCTGCCAGCCATCGTTGCGTTGTTCGAACGCTCGGTACGTGCAAATCGCATGCCGCGACTATTCCGCCCGCGCAGGTGGCGGTGTGGGCGCCCGAGCGGCCCGACCGCGACGCGTGGACAGAGCGGCTCGCAACCGGCGGCGTCTTCGTGAGCGAGCGCGAAGATCGGCTCGCGGGCTTCGCACGCATCGACGAGAACGGAGAAGTCGATCTGCTCTACGTCGATCCGCGCTTTCGGGCGGCAGGGTGTCGCCACCGAGCTGCTCCGCGCGGTGACTGCATGGGCGAGACGCAGCGCTATCGCTCGACTCACCGCGAATGTCAGCATCACCGCGCGCCCGTTCTTCGAGCGCATGGGATTTCGCGTGCTCCGGTCGCAGGTAGTGGAACGAGAAGGCGTGAGGCTCGAGAATTTTCGCATGGCGTGCGGGATCCTGGAGCGCTGAGACGGAAGCGTTCCAACTCGCTCGCATTGCCAGATGCGACTCGTAGCGGCCGGCGTGGCCTATTTGCCCGTCGTGTGTCGAAGCCGGCTTCGCGCTGGATCCAATCCGGTACCCTGCCTCGACAATGTCTAAACGTGATCGCGTCTGAACGTGATCGGTTGCGCATTTGCTTTAATTCTATTTTCTCACCGGCTCCATCCCAACGCTGGCGCCTGCAGGGTTGAAACCCGCCCGCCGCCATCGAAGACCACCGAGCCGCGTCCCACACCGGCATAGACGTAGTACCAGACCGGGCGGCCGTCGAGCAAGAGCTTGGCCGTCGGCTCACCGAGCGTGCCGCTCACTTCGACCCGGTCATGCCGCGCGCAATTGCGCTCCAGCGTTGCTTCAGTCCTGCGACATCGTCTGCGAGCGGGATGCCAGTATCGGCAACTTTGTAGCTCGGCGTCGACCGCTCACTGGCAGTGGTCAGCGGTCGTTGGGCGTTGTCCTTCTTCTCCTCCAGTGCTTCGACCCGCATGCGCAAGTCTCTCACCTGCTTCCGCAGTGCCTGGATCTCCTGCTGTAGCGCGTCGACCTCGGTTTCTGCTGCGTGTACAGTACCCAGCGCGAGCAGGATCAGGCAATATCCGAACGGCCGCATTTGCTTCCACACAGCGAGAGAAGTTGCGCCCGACCCGGTCATGCTCACCTCGAAGCCGCATATGCAGCGACCGCGTCCATCTGCTCCTGCGTCATCTCCGTACACACGCTGAGCATGACCGGATTGTTCGAGCGCAGCCGACTCTTGAAGAATGCAAGCTGACGGGAAATGTAGGTTGGATGCTGTCCCGCCAGGCGGGGATTGCTACCGCCGCCTTGTGCCTGCACTCCATGGCACGGCGCGCAGGCTGCGATCTTGTGATTAGGTGACCCTTGCTCGTAGATCGCCTTGCCCAGAGCGTGCAGCCGACTGTCTTCGACCGCGGCTGGCCGCGGCGTCTGCCTCGCATAGTATTCGGCGAGATCGTGGATCGTGCCATCGTCCAGTTGCGAGGCCATGCCCCACATGTATGACTGCGCAGCCGGGTCCGCGCGAGCGTGGCTGCGGAACGATTTTAGCTGGGCTTCGAGATAAGCAACCGGCTGACCGGCCAAGCGCGGAAACAGGGACGATACGCTGTTGCCGTCGCGGGCATGGCATGTGGCGCAAACCTGGGTCGCGATGGGCGTCACATCTTCTGCCTGTGAATTTTCGAAGCGACTGTTTCCACGCCGATGCATAGGGCAATCGACACGAGAAAGAGCGGTTTCATGTGGCATCTCCATCGAGCGCGAGATCTAGAATGCGATCCAGCCCAGTACATAAAGCGTGTTGTTGTCCGACGCATCACGGCCGAACCCGTCGTAGTTGGAGCTGGCGCCGTTGAATTTGCTGTAGGCCGTGTACTGGAGTGCGAGCTTGACGTTTTGCCAGGGCAGGAAGTCGAGCTCTCCGGTCCAGCCCCTGCTGTCGGGGCGGCCCGCTGCGCTGCCGCTCACCGGGCCCGGAGCATAGAGCAGAGGATCGGTGCTTCCAGCAGTGCTGAGATAGCCAAGGGCAGCGCCATATCGGCGCTGGTAGTAATAGCTCGCACCGATACGAAGAGTCCGCAGTGTGTCGCTGCTATTGGCAGCCAGTCCGGCGCCGGCGCTCGCGTCGCGCGTCTCCCGCTCGTCGATGAAAGTGGCCTGCAGCGATGCGAGATGATCGTCGCCGAGAAACTGGTATTGCAGATCGGCTGCGGTATCGCGGAAGCGATCGATGGGTCCAGTGAGCAGCACGCCATTGCCGGGCAGCAAATCGACACTCAATCCGTAGGCGCCGATGGAAAGTGCATTGCTCTGCCACTGATGTTCCCATGCCACGCGCCAATACGGAGCCACGCTTTTGATCACATTGCTCGCCGTGCTGTTGAGTGGTCCGCTCGATGCCGTCTGCTGGTTGGCGAAGCCCTGCGGAGCAGAGCGGTACACGCCCAGCTCGGCGTAGATGGGATTGGCGAGATAGCCGTACGCAGTGATGCCCGCGACATTCCCGCCGAGCGCCCCATCGATCTGTGCAGCCGCGGCCGGTCTAGAGGCAGCGCTCGAGCGTTGATCGAAAGGCACTTGCCACGCCGGCGTGCTGTTCCACGGGTCCTGCACCGTTGGATTATTGTTGAGCGTAATTCCGTAAATCAGTGTGCGGTCCCGTACCGTAGCCTGCTTGGCGAAGCGGATATCGGTGTTGTCCCAGCCGACGCTGCCGGAAGCGCTGTTGTAGGTGATCTGCCCGAATCCACCTAAATTTGGCGCGATGCGTCCGGCATAGAACAAGCTCGCCTGTTGCGGAAACAGTACCTGGCCGTTTTGCGACAACCCGCCGGGCAAAGCCAGGTCGGGGATTGCCTTGCGGGTTTGTGTATACGAGGCTTGAAACATGAACGACAGCGGCGGCAGCCAGTTCAGCAGCAGCGCTTCCTCACTGCTGGAGGTGACGGCACGGATCTGCGGCAAGTTGTCAATGGTGTAGCCGTTCAGTTTGAACTGGCGGCCGAAAGGCGTGAGCTCGGGAAACACGGTGTGGCAGGCTTCGCATGCCATCCCTGTCTGACGCGCGAAGCTTGGTACCGCGAGCGCCGGCCGACTGAAGATCAGCTCTGCGAGAGCGCATATCGCGCCGATGAGTGTACGGAAGAGCATTTCGGCGAACGCAAGGGAAAAACAGGATCTGGAGCCGTCCGTGGACGGCTCCTCGGTTTCTTTCGCTGCTAATCCCGAAGCGGGGCTAAGCGGGTCTCATGTCGGTGAGTGCCGACCGCTTGCGAAACCGCAGCGCGGCAGCGAGCCCCAGGCCTGCCAGAAACAGCAGAGACGTGTTCGGTTCCGGGACGACTTGCAAGGAACCAAACAGGCCGTGATCCTCGATCGAGCCACTGGGGCCCGGAATGCCTGCGGTGAAGAACAGTGTATTCGGATCGCCCGCGTTGCCGCCGTTGCCGAACTTGAGGCCCCACAGACCGGGGACGACGATCACGCCGTTCTTGTCTTTGAGCTGACCGAGAAACTGGCCGGTGGCCGGATCGTACGCGCCGATCGTTCCGTCGCCGAAGTTCCCCACCAGCAGGTCGTGTGAGAATTGCCCGAAGCTCGCGGGTGCGATCGCCATTCCCCAAGGCGAATTGATATGCGGGTTGGTCGTTTTATCGCCGCTAATGAGGCGCTTCACGAATGTGCCGTCGCTGTTGAAGATATCGACGAAGCCATTGCCTGGACCGGCGACATCGTCATGCTTGGCCCCATCCTGCATCGCATAGGTCACGTACAGCTGTCCGGAGATGTTCTCGATGTTGAAGGGCGCAAAACCGGCAGGCATGGTCGGGTCGGTGAAGGTCCCCGGTAGCGTGGCGCGCACGAAGTTGGCATCGAACGTATCGATTCGGCCGGAATTGAAGTTGGTCGTATAGAGCAGACTCGTGTTCGCGTTGGAGCTCAGCGCGATCCCTTTGTAGACGGCGCCGCTCGGTGAGTTATCGACACGCAGCACCGCGGCCGATCCTTTACCCCAGCCTGCGACGGTACCATCCTCCGTTGCGAAGAGAAACAGCGGTCGCGTGTCGGTGCTGTCCGGCGCGAAGTGCGTGCCCCCGCTGAACACCACGCCCGTGGGAGCCGAGGGCGATGGCGCGCCCGAGGGCGGAGGAATCGTCACGATGATCGGACTATTCGGCGGCAGCGGAAATGGGGCGCCCGCGCCGTTGTACACCGTGGAGGTGCCGGTCTTGTTGTCCGAGATCCAGAACGGACCCTTGTCGCCCCAGTCGATACCCCATGGATTGGAAAGCTTGGGGTCAGTGACGTGCGCGACGCCCGGGATGTCGGAAACCAGATTGGTCTGCTGATAAATGGTGTCTGCTGACGCGCCGGACGCGATCGCCCCCAGCGCCAGGAATCCCAATGCTCGTACAACGTAAGAGTTGAGTCGCATCTTCCTGCTCCTTCGCGATAGTGGTGCACACCCACGCGCCCCGAGCTAGATGTGGTGCTTCCCTCAACGGTTAATTACCTCGGCGCGACAAAAGGTTCATCGCCGATGCAGCTTCCATTTGCTTTCAATGTTTTCCGAGTTCCGAACTCCGTGACTGGAGGTCCGAGTCGCAGACCTGCCCATGTCTATATTTCGCTTCTCTACCGACGAAGTGTTCGCGGCTTACAAGGTCTTTTCACCTCTGAAATGCGCAATGCAGGATGTCGTCACACTGGTCCCGGGTGGCGTGATACAGCATGGACGGATCACATGAATGACAGGCGTGCGAACGCCGTCCTTGCACAGCGATGACCGGGGGCCGATTCACTTCTGGCGCGCCGACGGATCTGGCTACATGGAATGGCTCCGGCGCAAAGCAGAGTTCGGAAGACTAAGGGGCAACCATGGCTCAAAGTCAGCGGGCTGTCAGCAATGCAGCGTATGGTGATTGCGGGGCGATCGCTCTCGATCCTTACGGATTCTCCCCGAGTCCCGAGGCGAACTGTCCAGCTTCAGAAAACCCAGGCTAACAAAACTCTCCCCGGAGTGAGCCTGGTGTTTTTTCCCGACCCTATCCTGCGACTAAACCTTGCTGCAATCGTAAACGAGCGGCCGTACTTCGGAAACGACCGTCTTCGATGACCTAGCGTGCCGTCTCGGCGCGCGAACGATCTATTTCGCAAAATGCCATTTGGCCTTTGGATCGGTGCACTCTCCGAGGACCACCGGCGCCAGGTCCTTCAACTCCTTCGGTACGATGCATTTACCGGTCTGCACCTCTTTGATCATTCCGTCCGGTGTAACCGTATAGCGCTGGTTCGGTCCGAAGTGGCATTTCCACAATTCAACCGACGCGCCGTCCTTCGTGGATGCTTGACGCACATCCATGCACGGACCGCCAACACCAATGAACGCGCTTTGGCCATTCTCGTCATCGGTAAGCGCCCAGCGCTGATTTTCCTTTCCGTGACAGCGCCACAGGATGATCGGTACGCCGGCTTTGCCGGCATCGCCTCGGACATCGAGGCACATTTTGTCATCGCTGGCTTTCGACTGAGCTTCCAAGTTGACGCCGTAGGCGAACACCGTCGAGGCAGACGCGCATAGCACCAAACCGACCAATGTCTTCAGAACCTTCATAATTCCTCCTCACGGTTGGCTTCTCGTCAGTTCCGAGTTACGCAGAAAAGACCCATGAACATCCAGATCAATCTGTCGGAGCGCAACAATGCGGGGAAGTTACCTGAACCAGCTTGCGAGGCTCTTACGACGTATACAAGATCGGTGAGCGCCAAACAATTCATTGGCATCATGAGATGCGAGTCGTAGCGACCGCCGTCGTCTATTTTTTTGTCGTGTTCGGAGCCGGCTTCGCGCTGGGGCCGATCCGCATTCTCTGGCTCGTGCCACGCGTTGGGGTGCGCACGGCCGAGTTGCTCGAGATGCCGATCATGCTGGTCGTAATGGTCTTCTCAGCGCGATGGATCGTGCGCCGCTTCGCTGTGCCATGCACAGCCTCTGCGCGATTCGGCATGGGATTCGTCGCGCTCGTACTGCTGCTCGGTGCCGAATTTACGCTGGTGGTATGGTTGCAGGGGATGACGGTTCGGGACTATCTCGCGGCTCGTGATCCCATCTCGGGGACCGTTTACTTGGTCATGCTAGGCGTCTTTGCGGCCATGCCTGGGTTCGTGGGTGCATTCGACTCAGCGCGCTAGGCAATCGCTCCGACAGCCGATTGACGACGCTCGGACCCATGGCGATACTGTCTTTAAGCCCTGCCTACAAGGACGCGCGACGCGCGCGGCATGCCGATGCAATTTCCCGTCACCGAACACGTCGTCAGGACGCCGCGCCACACTAGTTTCTACCAGGCATGCGGCGCGGCCGGCGCACCGTTGATCATCTTCTTGCACGGGTGGCCAGAACTGTCGATCAGTTGGCGACACCAGCTGCATTGCTTCGCCGCGCTCGGCTTTCGGACAATAGCGCCTGACATGCGCGGCTATGGTCGTTCGACTGTGCACCCGAATGTCAGCGACTACGCCATGGAATCCATCGTTGGCGACATGATCGAACTGCTCGAAGCTCTTGGGGCTCCGTCTGCGCTCTGGGTTGGCCATGACTGGGGCGCCCCCGTCGTCTGGAGTCTGGCGCAACACCATCCTTCCCGCGTCGACGGCGCAGCGAATTTGTGCGTGCCGTATGCTCCAAAGGGATTCGCTCCTGCGAACCTCATTGCACTGGTCGATCGCGCCTTGTATCCGATCGAGCAATACCCGGCGGGTCAATGGGACTACCAGCTTTTCTATGAGGAGAACTTCGACAAGGCGTCCGCTACATTCGAAGCCAATCCACTCAACACCATAAAGGCTTTGTTTCGCAAGGGCGATCCTGCCGGGCGTGGCAAACCGGGTCGACTTGCAACAGTGCGTCGTGACGGGGGCTGGTTTGGAGGCGCCGCTGAGGCCCCCGATGTGCCGATGGATCGTGACATCCTGACCGACGAGGATCTGCATCGCTATGCCAGCGCGCTGGCCAGCAACGGTTTCTTCGGCCCTGATGCCTGGTACGTGAACGGGACCGCCAATGTGGAGTTCGCACGCCGCGCCGCGAACGGCGGCAGGCTGTCGATGCCAGTGCTTTTCTTTCACGCTGCGTACGACTACACGTGCGACACGGTAGGCTCACCATTGCCGAATCCAATGCGCGAAGCATGCGATGACTTGACTGAGCTGACGCTTCCTACCGGGCATTGGATGGCGCAGGAGAGGCCGGAACTCGTCAACGCCGGGCTGGCCCGCTGGCTCGCGCTCAAGTTCCCGCAGCGTTGGCCAATTTGAGCTAGCGGTCTGTGATCGACCCTCGGCGACCGCTCGCTGCGTGGTTCGCATGGCGAGAGAGCCGACGTTCGGAAGCAGCACTGAACCCGCAGGATGCCCATCTCGGATGCCGAGAAGCGGCCCGTCGCTAGCGGCAGTAAATGGCCGGTGGGCGACCATCGAGCGACCGTCGCTTCGCGACCCCAACCAGCCGTTTCGATCTCCTCCAAAGCGGACTTCATGTGCTGCGGTTCCGGGGCACGCGGAGAAGGCGCCGGCAAAGCTAGACGCCGCAAGTCGGCTATTTCTTGGCTTCCAGAAAATCTTCGACCGCGCGATAAAATTGCTTGTTGGTCTTCTCAAAGTGCATGAAAGTGTCCTGCATTAGGAATCTCTACGTATGCTTTGACCTTACTGCCTAATGCTTCCAAAAGCTGTTGGTTGCTCTCGCGCGTAGCCCAAGTATCGGCGTCGCCGCGTATGACAAGAGTTGGAACGCGAATTTTGGAGGCATCGAAGAAGGGTTTTGACAGGTCCGGGTCTACAGATCGTCCCGCGGGCCAGCGCACAGCGCCACCGAGTTCGCCCGATTTTGGGTCGGAAGCCAGGTGTGCTCTGCGATAGACCTCGAAGGCACCTGGGACAACGAACTCTTCTTTGGTCCCGTAACCAGCCCAGCGCGCCACCGAGGAGGGGCGGCTGTACAGGACCTTTGCCGCTTCGTCTGCAGCCGCTCGTTTCTTACGCTCATCCATGCTTTCCGGAACGTCGTAACCCACGCCAAATAGCACCAATCTAGCGACCTTGTCGGGATGCCGAATCGCATAGAGAGGTGCTTCGAGATCAGCACCCGATGACCAGCCCAACAAATGGACTTTGTCCACTCGCCGTAAGACCCGGATAAAGTCCACCACTCGCTCTACGTCGCGCACGGTCACGTCGCCATGCATCGGCGCCTTGCTGTCCGGGAAAGCTGCGGGATCATCCATAACCAGCGGCCGCGTAGATAAGCCGTAGCCTTCCAGGTCCAGCGCAAACGTATCCCACCCAGCCGGGCAAAGTAACGCATCAGCGAAACATTTTCGTAGTCCGTGTCAAAAGCTACGTAGCCAGGAATGGTTGCGCCGTGGATCAGTAGCAAAACTTTGCCGTCTTTGGCCACGGTGCGCTCGCGCCCGGCTAGCACGACTTCCCGCACGTGAAGCGTTACGCTCGGATCCAGCTTCTGCTGAGCATAGAAAGGTTCATTGCTCGTGTGGCTGATGAAGTAATCGGTAACTCTGAGGCCACCGACCTCGTCAGCGGCTGCGGATGGAGTGCCCCCGAAAAAGAGAACGGCCAATGTGGACGTGAGAATCGCTGTCCAGACAGATAGTGGGGTGGCGAGTCATTGTCGATACCTCCAACTATCGTGTTGTATTGGCCTGCGGGAGAAACCTAACTTGAATTCACCGACAGCAAATGCAGTATATCCCGAAAGGATTCTCCCGGATCACTGCGGCCTCCGGCAGGTCAATCAAGTGCTTAGCCTCTGCTCTCATGCGCGCCTTGGCCGGGGTACGCTGCATGAACTGAGGGCGCGGTGCGACCGGCTGTTTTTGACCGCCCAGTTGCGCGTTATTCCCGAAGTCATTTGATCACCTCATCCGCTTGCAGCAGTATCGACTGCGGGATCTTGATGCCGAGCGCCTTGGCAGTTTTGAGATTCACGACCAACTCAAACTTGGTCGGCCGTTCGATCGGGAGGTCGCCTGGCTTCGCACCCTTGAGGATCTTGTCAACGTACCCGGCCGATCGGTGGAACAAATCGCCGAAGTTCGCCCCATAGGACATTAGCCCGCCTGCTTCGGCGAAGGGCTTCTCCCCGGAGATGACTGGTAGCCGGGCCTTTGCCGCCTGCTCGAGAAGCGTCGTTCGATGAGTGATGAAGAACGGGTCATCGATCACGTACAAGGCCTGTGCGTGCCATCGGCTGACGGCCGAGAATGCTGGACCGAACTCCTCGGGCGTCCGCGCGTTCACAAAGTTCACTTCGATCGACAGCGACGGTGCCGCCGCCTTGAGCTCCTCGACCACCTTGGTGTGGAATGGCGTGGCTGGATTCCACAGGACTGCGACGCGCGTAACTCCGGGGACAGCTTCCTTGAGTAGTTGCAGCCGCTTGGCGCTGAGCTCGCTTGTCATCGTCGAGAGCCCAGTGACGTTTCCGCCAGGGTGCGCGAGGTTCGCGACTAGTCCAGATTCGACCGGATCGGCGACGACGGCCATGACGATTGGGATAGCGGACGTGGCGCGCTTGGCCGCTTGGGCTGCGACCGTACTGATCACGACGATCACCTCCACTTTGCGTTGGACCAAGTCCGCGACCAACGCCGGTACCCGCGCGTAATCGCCGCCGGCGGATCGCCACTCGATCACCACGTCGCGTCCCTCGGCGTGGCCCGCATCTAGTAGCCCCTGCCGAAAGGCCTGTGCCTCCTTGCTTTCGGGTGACAAGAGCACGAGGAGGACCCCCACGCGCCGTGGCGATGTCGGCTGCTGCTGTGCATGGGCACTCTGCAGTTTAAATACAAGTGCGGGGCTGGCAGCCAGAGCGGCAAGACCGCTCACAAACGCTCGGCGAGAAAGGCGTTGAGTCACCTTGTCGCTTCCTCGGTGCGCAGTACGACCAGATGATTCAGCTCCACTCTCGCCTCCTACATGACGCCCAACGTTCCGGTTTTACGGCACGGTGCGCGGCCGCGATTAGCGGCAGGCCTAACGCGTCGGTCAACAACCGGCTGTTAGGTGCCAAGGTCATTTGGAGAAAAAGGTACCGCATTTCTTCTCAAGCAGATTCACGAGCGCTGGATCCATGTATTCGAACTTATCCGGGATATCCAGGCAGATCACCCGCTTATCTTTTAGGTATGGCCTGAATTGTTTCGCCAGCTTCTCACGTTGCCTCTGCTCCATGACGAAGACCACATCGGCCCATTCCAGGAGTTCTGGAGTTACCGGGTTTCCAGCGCTGCGGTGTAAGCCTGCGGACGTCACCTCAAATCCAGCGCGACTTGCGAAGACTTGCTCCGCCGTAGGACTACGCAGCTGGTTCTGAGTGCATACGAAAAGCACGTGCGTCACTTGTCTGGCACCTAACGCATAACTCAGTGGCGCGCGGCTTCATCGCGCGTCCCCTGCTGCGCCCAGTTGGGGTCAATATGAGCGTTCTGGAGATACACCAACTCCCACTTGCGCCAGAACGGGAGGAATATAAGCGTCGTAGTGCCGTGACTCACCCATTTTCCATCGCGCAGGGACTGAAGGGTCCAACAATAGGGGCTTCCTCCGAACCGAAGGACACGCAGCCGATACCTGGGAGTTAGAGACCATAAGAAGCAGCCAACTGCCTCTTTTGTCAATTCGAAATGATCGTGCCAGCCTTCGCAACATACGGTGGTTTCGCGCTCACCTTCGATGAGGACGACATCAAACCCGGCCGAATCAGTGGCAGGGATCAATATGCGCGTCTCCTCCGCACTATGTGGAATGCTCGGGAAAAAGGCCAACTCTTGCTTGACCTCGTCGATCGCACGCATCATGACACCCAACGTGCGCGTTGAGCGAAGCGCGGCTTCTCTGCCGCACAACGAAGCCACTTTATCCAGAACTGCAACATCGCTATTCCTTCAACGAAGCTAACGGCCGCGCTCTCGCTCCAACGCGTTGTTAGGTGACTTGCAGCGCCTACAACTCTTCATAGAATCGAATCGTATTTGCCTTCAGAAAGATGCGCTTGCCAGTAGGTCTCTCTAGTACGACCCAATTGTGCAGCGGAAATGGCAGGAAGTCTGGAGCGCCAGCGCGGGGCGCACTGATACCGATGAAGCGAACATCGGCTAGCACGTCACCGCTAGTCAAAACGATACGATAGGTCGAGCCCGCCTGAAAATGTGCTGGCACTTCGGGTAGCAGCGCCCGGGCTTCGCGGCTAATGCGCCGCGCCTTTACCTTCGACATCACCATCGCAATCGCAATCCACAGCGCGATCCCGACCACGATAAATGCCCATACGGCGCTTGCTGTACTCATGAGGCCGATGTCTCCAAGTCACCTAACGTGATGCCGTTAACCGGGCGCCGGCGCGCGAAGCGCGACGGGAACCCAACAGCGGACCCGCTGTTGGGCGTTCCGGTTGAACGGCGGGTTCGGCGTCACTCTCTGCGCCCGACAGCCGGTAGGTGACGAACATACTCACTTCCGGGCGCTTGCCAGGTGAGCCTCAATGGGAAAGGCAAGCGTGCCATCGACCACGTATGACCGCAGCGCCTCATTCACCTCGTTGACCAGGGCGGCGCGCGCTTCGTCGGATGCCTTTGCCACATACCCCGCTAAGGGCGATCCGGCGGCATAGTCTTGCACGAGTCGGGCGGGTGACGGGAAGCGAACCGTTCCGGGGGCCGGCCAGATCGCAACATCGCGGAAACCGGCAGCAGCGATCAGCGCGTGCAGTTCTTCCTTCCCGGAAAGACTGAATGGCGCTTGCATCATGGCGGCGGCCTCGGGGCCCACGTGCCTCCCGAGGGCGTCAGCCAGTACTCGAAACCCTGGGCTGTGCTCAATACCCCGCCAGACCATCAGGCCGAGCCGGCCCTCGGACACCAGCACGCGATACATCTCTCGCAATGCCGCCGGACGGTCAGGGAAGAACTGAAGTCCCAACTGACAGTACACAATCTCGAACGACGCGTCTGCGAAAGGCATTTTCGTCGCGCTTGCCTCCCGCCAAGTGATCGGCGCACTCGTGGCCGGTGTCTTCGGGCCGATTGAAGCAGCAACCGCCAACATGCCGGGATTCAGATCGAGGCCCACAACGTTGCCGCCCCCACCAACTCGCGTGGCAGCGAGGCGAGCAACTACACCCGTACCGCATGCGACGTCCAACACGCGCTCCCCGGATTTGGGGTTGGCCAAGTCAACGACCTGGGGCGCCCATTGCGCGAATACAGCGGGGACGAGCGCGCGTTCGTAGTTCTCCGGGGCACTTCCCGCGACTTGCCACTGACCTTGGTTACTCATTGGCGCCTTCCTGTCCTGTCTCATGTGACGCCGAACGTGAATTGAACTTCCTAAATGAAGTGTATTACAGCACCAAGGCTTAACTTGCGCTATCACATCCTTGATTTACTTGTGTTTCGGGACTACTGCTTTGTTGCAGAGTGATGCCGAAGCGGCGTCAATTGCCGGAATCAACGGAATTAGGCTGCACAGTCTCAATATTTTGGTGCGCTTGGCCGCGCGCGATGCGTATGTCGATATACCCAGAACCAGCCAGGCGCTTGCCAACTCGATGCGTGGAGGCGAACGTCTGCTTTTGGCTGCCGATTGCCGACACGTCGGCTCGCGACCTTTAGCTAACGATCGCCCACCCCTGGATGAAATCGTGCCCGCCTCCTAGTGCTGCCCGCTCCGCGGCCGAGAGCAATCTGGCTCCGTGCTATTTGCTTATCTGAATACCAGATGGGCCGTGAACGGAAAGGTGTATTGAACGTCAACTGAAACCAACGTCAGCGCACCGGTACTTGTAATCCGGTATCTATCTTGTTCGGTATAAAGTAACTGCGACGACGCGTCATAGCTTTTTGAAATCAGGTTAACAATTGCAGTGGTCGCCGTGTCTGGCTCAACAACAAAGCTCAAGTCGTGACGCCCATTGCCAATTGCTTTTGTGCTGTCGGTGTACAGCGTTATTGTCCCGACAATTCCAGCATCGCCGACCATCACCGAATCCGGGATGATGGGCGGGACCAAGAGCACCCCGTAATCACCGCCTTGTTCTTCGAAGCCCAGCGGCAGGAAATTGGTATCGTAGTAGTCAGTAGCAGTTGAAGTCGAGAACGCTGGGATGCAGTTTGAGAATGAAATCGTGGTGACGCTCACGGCCGCAAGAGCTGGCGCGCCTTCGAATGTGGCTCCGCCGGTCGCCGATCCGGTCGTCTCGTTGAGGGTCCCACTACATAGGCCGTTGGTGATTTCCGTCGCTGGTGTGCCATTTGCCGTGAGGGAAATTGTTTGACCATTTGCGAACAATGTATTTAGGCCGGATCTTAGGGGGAAAGAGAGTGTCGATGTGACCGGCCCAGGCGGAGCGGAAGAGCCCCCGCCGTCCCCACCGCATCCTGTTGTTGCTACCAAGATTGCAACTATCAAACACCGAGCGATGGTCCGTTTCATGATGTCTTCCCCAGTTAGTGAGGCCGTTTCTCAACTTATGCATTCACCATAAGCCATTTTGGAACAGAACTGCTTTCGTGTTGGGGGCACTGTACGGTGGGAAGGACTGGACGCGCACTGAACTATTGCGCGAATGAAGTGTGCGGAAATCACGCCTTGCCTGGGGTTGGCCTCGGCATGGCAAATAACAGAAAAAAAGCCCGGAAGGAAACTGCCTTTCCGGGCTTGGTGCTAAACAGTGTACATCCCAAGGGAGGTAGGGATGAGCAAGCAGCATCTACTGCAATGATGCGTCACTGTTCCGGTGCGATCGGTGCGCTGGCGCATATAGGGCAAAATATTTTCTGCTCGACCCCAATGGCGTCAACGACCCACTGTGGCAACCGCCCGGTAAATCGGGCACTTTGATAAGTGATGGGGTTGCGACTACTACAGCGGAATTGCCTCAGCCCCTTCTTTCCTATTTCCTCTTTGCCTATTGGTCTCTCAACATCTCCACCACCTCCTGATGTTTCGCCTCCGCCGCGATCTGCCTGGCGGTTTTGCCGCGCTTGTCCTTCAGACCCGGATCGGCGCCCTTTTCCAGCAGCAGCCTGACGGTGTCGGCCTTGCCGTAACCCGCGGCCCACATCAGCGCGGTGAGGTCGTTCTTGTACAGTTTGTTCACGTCGACGCCCGCGTCCAGCAGCATGCCGACTATTTCGCTGTGGCCCTGCCCCGCCGCGTAGACCATCGAGGTCTTGCCGAGCTGGTCTTCGGCAGTCATATCAGCGCCACGGTCGAGGAGCAGGCGGGCGATGCCGGCGTGGCCGTGGTAGGCCGCGGTCATCAGCGGCGAAACCTTGTCGAGGTTGCGCAGGTTCACGTCGGCGCCTTTGCCGAGCAGCAGATCCACCATCGGTATGTTGCCCTTGCGGATGAAGATCATCAGCGCGGTGTCGCCCGCGCGGTTGCGGGAGTTCGGCACCGCGCCGGCTTCAAGTGCGCGGCGCACCAGGGCTTCGTCCCCGGTGCGAGCGCCGGCGAGGAGTTGGGCGTTCAGCGATAGCTCGGTGGTGTCCTGGCCGTAGGCAAATCCCCCGAAAAGCCGTGATACGTGGTACGTGGCACGGAGAAACCGTGATTCGTGGTTCGTGATACGTGACACGGTAAAATCGTTGACAAATGGTAGGGTCAAACTAGCCCCTTCCGAGCCACGAGACACGAGCCACGGCCTTTCCGTACCACGTACCACGTACCACGGCTCTACCGTGCCACGTGCCACGGCTCTACCGTGCCACGTAACACGGCCCTCCCGTACCACGTGCCACGGTTCTTCCGACGGAGTCGGAATAAAAGCCCCGGGACCGGCGAAAAGCAGGACAAAAAGTAGGGGGACAACGACAAATCGCATGTTATTGAGCACCTTGATCTGTATCGAAAAATGACAAGGGAAAGCGCCCCTTGTGTGGGCGGGAATTGTTCACTATAGTCGCACGGTCCGCAATCGTTACGGCAGGCGGGATCAGACGCCGCCACGAAAGTGCGTCGACATTGAATAACTACAATCGGAGGATCTATGAAGTTACATACCCCATTGAAGATGCTGGCCACGGCAGCGGTATTTGCCGGCAGCTTCAACCTTGCACTGGCAGCTGAGGTCCAGGGCGGCGCCACGACAACGGCGCAACCGATGTCCTCGAAATTGGGCATGGTCACGCAGAGTCGCCTGAATAACGCGCACAAAGACAAGAACAACTGGCTCCACGTCAACGGCGGATACGAACAGACCCGCTTTTACCCGGGCAGCCAGATCGATACCGGCAACGTTTCCAAGCTTCGGCCGGCATTCGTGTTCCAGGTGGCACTGATCGAATCGCTGGAGACCGCGCCGCTGATCGTTGACGGCGTGATGTTCCTGACCACTTCGTTCAACCACGTCTATGCGATCGACGCGGTGACCGGCCAGGAGTACTGGCACTACAAGCACAACATGGGTCCCGTGACGGTTTACTGCTGCGGCCCGAACAATCGCGGCGTCGCCGCCTCCGACGGCTTGCTCTTCATGGGCACGCTGGACGCCAAGCTGGTCGCGCTTGATGCGAAGACCGGCAAGGTGGTGTGGGAAACGGAGATTGCCGATCCCGAAAAGGGCTATTCGGAAACCATGGCACCGACCGTAGTGGACGGCAAGGTCCTGATCGGCACCAACGGCGGCGAGTACGGCGTTCGCGGGTTCCTGAAGGCCTTCGATGCCAAGACCGGCAATCTGCTGTGGACGTTCTACAGCATTCCGGAAAAGGGCCATGAAGGCGTATGGGCAACCCACGATGCCACCGGCCGCAACATGCTGCGCGACATCGCGGCGGAGAAGAAGACCCTGCAGACCAACGGCGGCGACTTCTACCAGACTCTCGGTGGCGGCGTATGGATGACACCGGCGGTCGACCTCGAAACCCGCACCGTGTTCTTCGTGGTGGGCAACCCGTCTCCCGATCTGTACGGCGCGATTCGCCCCGGCGACAACCTGTACACCAACTCCATGGTTGCGGTGAGCCTCGACAACGGGACTTACAAGTGGCACTCGCAGTACATCGCGCACGACGTGTGGGACCTGGACGCGGTCAGCCCGGTGATCCTGACCGAAGCCAAGGACAAGGCCGGCAAGAGCCGCAAAGTCGCAATCCACGGCGGCAAGACCGGTCACGTGTACGTGCATGACCGTGCCACCGGTGAACTGATCCGCTTCTCCGAAGCCATGATCCCGCAGGAAAACATGTGGGTGCTGCCGACCAAGGATGGCGCGCGCATGCTCCCCGGCGCAAACGGCGGGGTGGAGTGGAGCCCGATGGCCGTTAACCCGAAGCTGCGCATGAGCTACGCGGCCAACCTGCATCAGCCGATGACCTACCACGTCGAGGAAGCCGATTATCCGGGCGGCGACAAGCTGTGGCTGGGCGGCGCGTTCAAGGTGATCGCATCCGAGAAACAGTGGGGACGCCTGGTCGCCGTCAATCTCGACAACGGCAAGGTCGCCTGGGGCGTGAAGACCGATCAGCCCTTGATGGGTGGCGTGCTGGCTACCGCCGGCAATGTGGTGTTTACCGGCGAAGGCAACGGCTGGTTCAACGCCTACGATGCGCGTAACGGCAAGAAGCTGTGGTCGTTCCAGTGCGGCGCGGGCGTGAATTCGCCGGCGGTGTCGTACGAAATCGGCGGCAAGCAGTACATCGCCGTTGCGGCCGGCGGCAACAACCAGCTCGATTTCAAGCGCGGCAACAGCATTTTTGTGTTCTCACTGCCGTAAACTTTTCGGCAGGTTCGACGTTCTAAGCACTACGGAGGGGCCGCCTGAGGGCGGCCCTTCTCTTGCCCGCCCCCCTCTCCCCAGCCCTCTACCCCTCAAGGGGGTACTGAAGGAGTCCCGCAAGGGGAGAGGGAGACTTAGATTCAAATTGCGAGGGCTCTTTCGGCTCTGGTGATAGAGAGCTGGGCGAGACGGAGATGGAGAGTCAAAGCTTGAGGGCTCCCTCTCCCTTGACGGGATACCCTGGCGAAGCCCGGAGTACCCTGTTAGAGGGCCGGGGAGAGGGGAGAGGCTTAATATCTTGACGGATGGATGAAATGAAAAATCTTCTCGCATCACTTGCTCTTCTTGCCTTGGTCCCTGCGGTCGCGATCGCACAGGACGCCGCAGCGGGCAAGGAAAAGGCCGCGATCTGTGGCGCCTGCCACGGCGTGGACGGCAATTCCACCATTCCGCAGAACCCGATTCTCGCGGGCCAGACTGCGCGTTACCTCTACCTGCAACTCAAGGACTTCAAGGAAGGCCGCCGCAAGGATCCGCTGATGTCGCCGATGGCTGCGAACCTGTCCAAGAAGGACATGTTCGACATCGCCGCGTACTACTCGGCGCAGAAGCCCACCACCCAGAACTCCAGGGGCGATGCTTCCAAGGCGGGCCACGGCAAGCAGGTCGCGGATGCCGCGCTGTGCACCATGTGCCATCTCGGCGGTTTCTCGGGCCAGAACGAAATCCCGCGCAATGCCGGCCAGCACTACGAGTACATGGTCAAGCAACTGAAGGACTTCAAGGTCAAGAACCGCACCAACGACGCCGGCAACATGACCGCGGTGATGCGCACGATTTCGGATGAAGACATCGAGGCACTGGCGGCGTACGTTGCATCACTGAACTGAAGGCCCGAGGTACGAGGGCCGAGGGCCGAGTAACGGCGAAGAACAAGAAATACAACTGCCATTCGTTCGCTTCCAATACTGTTGCAAACTCCAAGTTCGAAGGGTTGGCGTTCGATTTTCACTCGTGCCTCGGCCCTATACTTTCATCGTTACTCGTACCTCGGCCCTTGTTTTTCTGGCTTCTGCCCTTTTGTCTTTTGGCGTTAGACTGCTGGCACTTTTTGTCAAGTCGACCAAGGGAGGCGACAATGATTGACACAACAAGCGTAGCCAGCAGAAGGATCACGAGATTCGAAGACCTGATCGCGTGGCAAAAAGCTCGGCATCTGGCGAAGGAAATCTATCTGGTTACGTCGAAGGATGCGTTCTCACGAGACTTTGGTCTGAAGGACCAAGTCCGACGTGCAGCTGTCTCAGTCATGTCAAACATCGCAGAAGGATTTGAAAGAAGTGGAAGATCAGAATTCCATCAATTTCTCGTCGTTGCAAAGGGCTCGTGTGCAGAAGTAAAGTCTCAGCTCTATGTGGCAGCAGATGTTGGTTACCTTTCGGAGGCGGAGTTCAGCCGACTTGGAACCCTGACCGATGAAGTCTCGCGTATCACCGGTGGTCTTAGAGCGTCCGTCGGCAAGCAACGTAATTCCCGGAAGTAATCTGGCAGTTACTCGGCCCTCGGCCCTCGAACCTCGGCCCTTTCAGCCATTAGCCACCAGCCACTAACCACTTAAATGCGTGAACGCGAACTTGCCGCCCTCGGCCCGCACGGCTTCCATCGCGTCAACTACTACGAATGGGGCGACGCGGACAACGCCAGGGTCCTTATCTGCGTACACGGGGTGACCCGCAACGGCCGCGACTTCGATGACATCGCGCGTGCGCTGTCGTCGGATTACCGGGTGCTCTGCCCCGACGTGGTTGGGCGCGGGAAAAGCGGGTGGCTCACGCACAAGGAAGACTACGGCTATCCGCTCTATTGCTCGGACATGGCCGCGCTGATCGCTCGCAGCGGCGCGCAACAGGTGGATTGGGTCGGGACATCCATGGGTGGACTGATCGGGATGTTCCTTGCCGCGCAACCCGATTCGCCGATCCGCCGTCTGGTGATGATCGACGTCGGCCCCTTCATCCCCAAGGCGTCGCTCGAGCGATTATCCAGTTACGTCGGCAAGGATCCGCGCTACGCGTCTTTCGACGAATTCGAACAGTACATCCGCGCCGTGTCCGCACCATTCGGCCGACTCACCGACGCGCAGTGGCGGCACCTTGCGCAAACCAACGCCCGCCAGTTCGACGACGGCCGTTGGGGCCCGAACTACGATCCGGCACTGGGACTGGCGTTTCGCGCCGCCCCGGCTGACGTGGTGCTGTGGCCGTTCTGGGACCAGGTGCGCTGCCCCACCCTGCTGCTTCGAGGCGCCGATTCGGACCTGCTGCTCGCGGAAACGGCGCAGGAAATGACCCGTCGCGGCCCGAAGGCGAAGGTCGTCGAGTTCGCCGGTATCGGCCATGCGCCGATGCTGATGGAGCAGTCGCAGATTGCGACGGTCAGGGATTTTCTGCTATCGGACACGGATGATCATGACGGCTCCGGAAGAAGGTAAAAGGGAAAAGGGAAAAGGGGAATCTGAATCCATCAAGAGGGGTATGGCCTTCGTCTTTACTTTCTCTTTTAACCTTTACGGCCCCAGGCCACGTAGACCTTTTGGCTGATTCTCGGGTATACGCCACTCGCCCAACTTTCTTGAACTTGGCCAGAATGTTATCTAAGATATACAAGATATACAAACCGGAGGCCCTTCATGGGTGACCAGATTCTGATTCGCATTGACCCGGCACTGAAGGAGCAACTGGTGCGCGTGGCAAAGATGGAGGGCAAGACCTCGAGTGAGGTGGTGCGCACACTGATCGAGGAATACCTCAAGCAGCGGGATATCGGATCATATGTCGCTTCGCTATGGGAACGAATCGGCAAGGACCTCAAGGGCCGCAAGCTGGGGGAAAAGGACGTGAGCGCAGCCATCAAAGCGGTACGCAAGGCTCGCAAGACGCATGCGGGTAGTCGTTGACACCAATGTCTTTGTTTCCTCCTTCTTCGGAGGAAATCCGAAAAAGATCATTGATCTCTGGAGAAGCGGTGAGATCACGCTTTGCCTGTCGAAGGATATTGTCGACGAGTACGTGGAAGTCATGGAACGCCTGCGCCTGCCGAAGAAGCTGACCTCGGAGGTCCTTACCCTGTTTGCAAGCGGATTCAATTTGATATTCGCGGGCAAGACACATCCCCTGGACATCGTTTCTGCCGATCCTGATGACAACAAACTCTTCGAGTGCGCGGTCGCCCTGAAGGCGCAATTCATAGTGTCTGGTGACAAGGCCGTAATCGAGGTACGCGATTATATGGGTATCAAGGTCGAAACCCCTCTGCAGTTTCTCACGGGACACCGAAGCTAGTGGCCAGTGGTTGGAGAAAGTATTTACCGTGATCGAGTCCAAGATTGTCGAAACCAGTTTGCGGCCATAACCCCATTACTATTTCGTTGTTCACTGTCTCTTCACTAGCCACCAACGACTCGCCACCAGCCACTCCGTGATTGCCGTCGACTGGGGCACCTCATCGCTTCGCGTGTATCGTCTGGACGTCAATGGGCGCGTGATCGATACACGGTCTGCGCCGAAAGGAATCCTCACGGTTGAGAACGGCAACTTCTCGGCAGCGCTGGAAGCCGAGGCCGGAGACTGGATCGCGGCCGGCGCCGGTCCGGTGGTGATGAGCGGGATGATCGGCAGCCGCCAGGGTTGGCTGGAAGTGCCCTACGTCGCCTGCCCTGCCGGCTTCGAGCAAATCGCAGCCGGCATGCGCAAAGTGACCTGGGCCGGCGGGACGGCCTGGATCGCGCCGGGCCTCACCTGCCGCGACGAAGCGGGAATTCCGGACGTGATGCGCGGAGAGGAGGTGCAAATCCTCGGCGTGCTGGATCGAACTGGGGCCGGGCGCGCATACGGTCTGCCTGCCGGGCACCCACAGCAAATGGGTGGAGGTGACGGACGGCAGGATCGCGCGTTTCTCGACCCACATGACCGGCGAAGCATTCGCAGTCTTCAAGGCGCACAGCATCCTCGGCAGGATGATGAAGGACGGCGCAACCGACGCTGCCGCCTTCGAAGATGGCGTACGCCGCTCGGCCGATGCCGGCGGCCTGCTCCATCATCTGTTCGGCGTGCGGACGCGCGGCCTGTTCGGCGAACTCACCGAAGCCGCCTCGGCCTCGTATCTCTCCGGTATGCTTGTCGGTCATGAGATCCGGTCGGCGCACGGAACGCAGGGTCAGGTGCACCTGCTGTGCAGCGCACAGCTCGCGGATATCTATGGCCGTGCCTTTGCCGAGCTGGGGATCGAAGCGAGAATTCTCGATCCGGATTCCGTGACCAGGGGACTGTTCCGCCTGGCGGCCTATCTATGACGATCGAAGCGTTCGGCGACTGGCTCAAGCGCTGGCCATTGGTGGCGATCCTGCGAGGGATCAAGCCCGGCGAAGCGCTGGACATCGGCACCATGCTGGTCGAGACCGGCTTCACCATCATCGAGGTTCCGCTCAATTCGCCGGAGCCCTACGCCAGCATCGTGCGGCTGGCCAAACGCCTGGACGACAAAGCCCTGATCGGCGCGGGCACGGTGACCGACTGGGAGCAGGTGACGAAAGTCGCCGATGCCGGCGGCAGGGTCATCGTCATGCCCCATGCGGATGAGCGCGTCGTCGAAGCGGCCAAGCGCCGCAATTTCTTCGTGGTACCGGGTTTCGCCACGCCGACCGAAGCGTTCCGCATGATTCACGCCGGCGCGGATGCAATCAAACTCTTTCCCGCCGAAGCCAATCCGCCCAAGGTGCTGAAGGCGCTGCGCGCGGTACTGCCCAGGGAAGTGCCGATTCTGCCGGTGGGCGGCATCACACCGCAGAACATGAATGAATACTGGATCGCCGGTGCCGACGGATTCGGTCTGGGCTCGGCGCTCTACAAACCCGGCATGACCGTCGAGCAGGTGGCGCAATCGGCGACGGCGTTCAGGCTCGCCCTGCAGGCCTTGCCGAAAAGGCCGTGAGAAAACCGTGAATATCGTGAATGTCGTGAAACAAGAAGACGTGAATACCGTAAGGACTCAAAAGCCGTACGGTTTCTGAACCAGTTTTGCTATATTCACGGCAGTTGCGACATTCCGATATTGACGGCTCACTATCGTTCGCCAGTGCCTTCGACGCTGCAACATCCTCCCCGGCAATTAGATCGACACCGTTCTGCGCGAAGCGCGCGGCCGCCGCGAGCGGGCGTTGATCCTTCTCGTGGTCGAGTGACCATTGCGCATGGCGGCAAAGCAGCAGCAACGCAAACGCGCGGCCCAGAGTCATGGCAAAGCGCCGCGCGCCCGCTTCCTGCGCATCGCCGGTAGCCTGCAAAAGCCAGCTCTGTGAATGTGAAAGCGCGGCCTGGGCGGCTTTGACGCAGGCCAGCAGGCGCGTGTCGCGCACCGCCGAAGCGAGGGTTTCCACTTCGATCTGCAGCGCGCCGTGCGCATTTCCGGATTGCAGCGCACGCAATGCGTCCAGCGCCAGGACGTTGGTGGTCCCTTCCCAGATCGAGAACACCTGCGCATCGCGCAGCAGCACCGGAATCCCGGTGTCCTCGACATAGCCGGCCCCGCCGAAGCTCTCGACGATTTCCGGCAGCACCACCATGGCCTGCCTGCCGGTGGTGAGTTTCACGACCGGCGTGAGCAGGCGCAGCAGGTCCCTGCCGCCGGCATCGAGACAGTCGGTCTCATCGCGGCCGAGCAACTCGACTGCGTAGAACGTCAGTTGAAATCCGGCTTCGTACTCCGCCTGCAGGCCGGCCAACGTATCCACGTGCAGGGGCTTGGCCCGCCAGCGGCGCACCGAACGCGACGCGCTTTCTCGCGTAGTCGCGCGCCAGCGCCAGTCCGCGGCGCATGTAGGACACCGCGCTGACTGAGTTCCAGGTGCGCGTGACATTGAGCATCGGCGCGATGTTGCGCACGCCTTCCGATTCACCCGCCACCGCCCACGCCGGGGTGCCGTCGAGCGTGAGTTCGGCGGTGGGCACCTTGCGCGTGCCGAGTTTGTCCTTGAGACGGTGCACCAGGATGTTGGCAAGACGCCCGTTTGCGTCACGAGTCTCGAGGAAAAACAGCGCCAGGCCTTTGCCGCCGCCGGGATTGCCTTCCGGCCGGGCGAGTGTCAGCGCCATCTGTGACGTGACTGCCGAGGTAAACCACTTGCGGCCATGGAGCCGCCAGCGGTCGCCCTCCTTGCGTGCGATGGTTTCGGAGCGGCCGACATCGGAACCACCGGTGCTCTCGGTCATCCACTGGCCGCTGGTCCAGAAACGCGCCGGGTCGCGCGCAGTCAGCCGCGGCACCGCGCGCGCGATCAGCGCCTGGTTGCCCGACGACACCAGCGCCCGCGCCGCGCCGTCGGTCATGGCGAGCGGACAGCTATAGACATCGGTTGCCGGCGTGAACAGATGCACCAGCGCGAACTGGTGCACGCGCGAGAAGCGCCCGTGCTTGCGTTCGTAGGCAGTGGCGACCAGGCCCCTTTCGGCGGCGATGCGCTCGGCAAGCTTCCACAGGGGCGAAACTTCGACGAGATCGACCCGGTTCCCCCATGCGTCCCAGGGCGTGTGCCTCGGTTCGTTGAGACGGTCGGCGATCTGCAGGCGGTACAGCTCGCCACCCGCGAGTGCGCCCAGTTCGCCCAGCTCCGGCGCAATCGCCGCCAGCACGTCGGCTGGAAGTGCGCGCGCGAGGTAGGAGCGCAGCACGCGATCTTAGGTGTACTGGTTGTCCAGCTCGGGAGCGGGTTGGTTGAAAGGCATTGAGAATCCGTGGCTTGTGGCTCGTGGCTTGTGGCTGTGGCTCGTGGTTCGTGATCGTGATTCGTGATTCGCAAGTGCCGAGAACGGTCAGACCACTTGTTACTGGTTTTCCCGTGCCACGTACCACGAACCACGTGTCACGGCCTTTCGTCACTGGTTTGTCCCGTGCCACGTATCACGAATCTCGTCGCTCGCGACGAGATCAAATACCGATACAGAGGTATTTGATTTCCAGATACTCTTCGATTCCGTACTTCGATCCCTCGCGGCCGATGCCGGATTGCTTGACGCCGCCAAAGGGAGCGACTTCATTGGAAATGAGCCCGGTGTTGACGCCGACCATGCCGGATTCGATGCCTTCGCCGACGCGCCAGATGCGCCCGATGTCGCGGGCGTAGAAATAGGAAGCCAGCCCGAACTCGGTGTCGTTGGCCATCGCGACGCCTTCTTCTTCGGTCTTGAAGCGGAACAGTGGCGCGACCGGCCCGAAGGTCTCCTCTTTGGTCACCTTCATGGAGGTGTTCACTCCGGTGAGCACGGTGGGCTCGAAGAACAGACCGCCAAGTGCGTGTTTTTTGCCGCCGACCAGATCTTTCGCGCCCTTGGACACGGCGTCCTGGATGTGCTCTTCGACTTTCGTCACGGCGTTCGCGTCGATCAGCGGACCGATGTTGACGCCGGCTTCGGTGCCGCGGCCGACCTTGAGCGCCCTCACTTTCTCGGCGAGTTTGGCCGCGAACCTGTCGTACACGCCGTCCTGCACCAGGATGCGGTTGGCGCAAACGCAGGTCTGGCCGTTGTTGCGGTACTTGGAGATCATCGCACCTTCGACCGCCGCGTCGATGTCCGCGTCGTCGAACACCAGAAACGGCGCATTGCCGCCGAGTTCGAGCGAGACCTTCTTGATGGTCTCGGCGCTCTGCTTCATCAGCACGGCACCGACTTCGGTGGAACCGGTGAAGCTGATCTTGCGCACCGTGGTGTTCGAAGTCAGCTCGCCGCCGATTTCCTTCGCGCTTCCGCTGACGATGTTGATGACACCTTTCGGAATGCCGGCGCGCTCGGCCAGTTCGGCCAGCGCAAACGCCGAGTAAGGCGTCTGGGTGGCCGGCTTGATCACCACCGTGCAGCCCGCGGCGAGCGCCGGCGCCGCCTTGCGGGTGATCATCGCCGCCGGAAAGTTCCACGGGGTGATCAGGCCGCACACGCCGACCGGCTGCTTGATGACCACCAGGCGCTTGTCGGCCTGGTGCTGCGGAATCACGTCACCGTAGACACGCTTGGCTTCCTCGGCGAACCATTCGATGAAGGAGGCGGCGTAGGCGATCTCGCCCTTGGCCTCGGTGAGCGGCTTGCCCTGCTCGCTGGTCATGATCAGTGCCAGATCGTCGGTGTTGGCGATCATCAGCTCGAACCATTTGCGCAGGATGTTGGCGCGCTCCTTGGCCAGCTTCGCGCGCCACGCCGGCAACGCGGCGTGCGCCGCTTCGATGCCACGGCGCGTTTCCGCCGCACCCATCTTCGGAATGGTGCCGATCACCGAGCCGTCGGCCGGATTGGTGACGTTGATCGTCGCCCTGGAGTCGGCATCCCGCCATTCGCCGTTGATGTAGCCTTGCTGGCGGAAAAGTTTCGTGTCTTTGAGTTGGAGAGAAAAATTGGCGTCGCGGGGAGCGTTCATTGGGATCTCCGAAGATCAGTGGCTAGTGATTGGATGTGCGCATTGCTTAGTTGAGTTCCAGACTGTCGCAATTATTTCTGATTTCCGAAACGATATTCTTCCATCGCTTTTGACTAACCACCAGACACCAGCCACTAACCACTCCCAGGCACTTACTTTCAGAAAGTGCCCGGGTAGGCTCCCCCATCGATGAGGAAATTCATGCCGGTGATGTAGCCGGCCTGCCTGCTGCAAAGGTAGGCGCAGGCGTCGCCGAACTCGTCGGGGGTGCCGAAGCGGCCCGCCGGAACCGTTTTCATGCGCGCGGCGTGCAATTCTTCCATCGGCTTGCCTTGGGCTTTTGCGGCGGCGGCGATGGTGCTCTTCAGCCGGTCGGTATCGAACGCGCCCGGCAGCAGGTTGTTGATGGTGACGTTGTGCGCCACGGTCTTGCGGGCAATACCGGCAACAAAGCCGGTCAGGCCGGAGCGCGCGCCATTGGACAGGCCGAGGACGTCGATCGGCGCTTTGACGGCGCTGGAGGTGATGTTGACAATGCGGCCGAACTTGCGCGCCGATCATGCCGTCCACCGTGGCCTTGATCAGTTCGATGGGCGTCAGCATGTTCGCCTCGACGGCCGCAATCCACATGTCGTGTGTGAAATCGCGGAAGTCGCCCGGCGGCGGGCCCCCGGCATTGTTGACGAGTATGTCCGGATTCGGACACGCCGCGAGCGCCTCTTTGCGCCCCGCTTCCTTGGTAATGTCGGTCACCACCACGGTGACCTTCACGCCTGTGGCCTTGCGAATTTCTTCAGCCGTGGCCTCCAGCGCCTCGCGCCCGCGGGCGAGGATGGTCACGTTGACACCTTCGCGCGCCAGCGAGAACGCGCAGCCCTTGCCCAGTCCCTTGCTCGCTGCGCAGACCAGCGCAGATTTTCCCTTGATGCCGAGGTCCATGGCGTTCGATCCCTTTCCAGTGCGCGTCCTGTTTCAATGTCGGCCCGATTGGCCGGGGGCGATTATCGTGACGCAAGCAGGCGGGTTTTGCAAACAGCAATAATGTTCTGATTGGCCACCGGCTGCCGCGATATAATCGCCGCCGCCCGCCATAATGCAAGGCACTATGACCACGCGTACTCTCTTCCCGTTTCTCCTTGCCTGCGCATGCATTCTGGCTGGTTGCGCAACCGGCCCCGATCCCCGTGATCCGTACGAGGGATTCAACCGCAAGGTGTTCGCGTTCAACGATGGCCTCGACAAGGCCGTGCTCAAGCCGGTCGCGAAAGGTTACGACGAAAGTCCTGCCCCAGATCGCACGTACCGGGGTGACCAATTTCTTCGCAAACCTGGGGATGGTGGTCACGACGTTCAACGATGCGATCCAGCTCAAAGGCGAAAAAGTCCCGGTGGACATTATCCGCGTTGCCACCAATCTGACCTTCGGCCTCTTCGGCCTGATCGATGTTGCAACCGAACTCGGAATCGAGAATCGCAATGAGGATTTCGGCCAGACACTGGGGTACTGGGGTGTAGGCAGCGGGCCTTACCTCGTGCTGCCCTTGCTCGGGCCGGCCAACGTGCGCGATGGCGCGGGACTGGCGGTGGACTTCGTGGTCAGCCCGTACTTCTACGTGGAAAATGACAAAGCAGGCGTCCTCTGGGGACTGCTGGCAGTCAACGTCGTGGATACGCGCGCCAATCTGTTGCCCGCGGAGAAGATACTGGATGAATCAGGTGTCGAGCGATACACGTTCTTGCGCGACGTCTACCTTAAGCGGCGCCAATACCTGATCCACGACGGCAACCCGCCGGTCGTCGACCACCGGCCCGCGCCCGAAGACCCTGCGCGAGCTGGAGGAGGAAGACATGATGGACGAGCCGGCTTCTCCTGCGAAGCAGGAGAAGCCGTGAATGGCGCAACTGCCGTGAAGATCGTGAATGTCGTGAATACCAGTGTTTCCTAAGCCCGGATCCTTCTTCAAGTTCTTCCGTCAGGCAAAATCTTCTTGGCCACTACGGTCTTTGCGAGTTTTCGCGACATTCACGATATTCACGGCATTCACGATCCGCCCGACTTTCCCAGGAACTCGCCCCGTTGAATCTGACTCTTCGGGCTCCATCTTCCTCGGCAGCACAAAATCCAGCGGACTGGACATCAGCCGCCGCAGCAGCCGCATGCCGAGCACCGCCAGCTCCCGCCGTTCCAGCTCGTAGGCGCGCGCGGCGGTGTAGAGCGACAGGAAGAAACTCACCGAGAGGTTGAGCACGAACATCGTCGCCACGCCGGCCAGCGCCCAGAAGAACCAGCCGGTGGTAAACCACCCGTCCAGAGCTGGCGCAGGCAAATGCGAGCATGCCCGAAGACAGCGTCACGTGACGCACGTCGAGCGGCAATCCCAGGAACATGCCGAGTACCGGCGTGAGGCCGAGCAGAAAGCCCAGCGAAATGTTGGTCCCCCACCCGGCCATGCTGCGCGAAACTATGCCGGCAAAGCGCGCCATGCGCTTGCGCCCGAAACGCTGCCCGAGGCGGTGATCGGCGATCGCCTGCGGCAGACGGTGATACACCGCCCAGTTGTCGAACCACCCGCCGATCATCGCCGCGATCCACAGAATCGACGCCGGTCAGCGCCGCGTAGAACACCGTGCCGCTGTTGACCGGGCTCAGCATCTCGAACACGTGTTCGGCTTCCTTGACACCGAGGTAATCGCGACCCAGCGACCAGTTGCCAGAGATAACTGAAGACAAACGCCCCGAGGAACACAAAGATCACGTTGGCCACCACCGCCGCAAACTGCGAACTGCAGATGCGCACCGTGAATTCGACCACGCGATCGAGCCGCTCGGTGCGGTTGCGGCTGCGCAGCAGCGTCGCGAGCGCGGCGGCCGTCATCGCCGGCTGTTTGGTCGCGAGCATCAGATGGAAGTGCTGCAACAAGCATGAAGCTGACCGCGTAATTCAATCCCGCGAGCATACCCTCGACGAACAGCGGCAGCCCGACATGCGTAACCTTTAGCTTGACTGCGGCGGTGAGGACCATGAGCAAGCCGCCGCCGGCGGCCGCAAACCAGATATGGCGGTACTCGCGCAGATTGCGCGCCACGTAATGCTCGCCGGCCTTGCCGGAGCGATCCACGATTTTGCGCTGGAGCAAATGCAGATCGGTGCGAACGAGATGACGGACGCTGCGGTCCTCGTGTGCGGCGACGATGAGCCCGACCAGCAACCGGTGAATCGCGGCGCTCCGTGCCGGACCTTGCGGCGATTCGATGAATTCGAGCATCGTTTCCATGCGTGCAAGGCAGCGTTCCAGTACCTCGATCCCGTAAACGATGTCGACGCTTACGCCCTCGCTCTCCAGGCGACGGGAGATTTCGGCAATTTCCTCGCGGCACCCGGCGTACTGTCCGCGCCAGGACTGCGATAGCGCGAATACGTCCTCTCCGGCTCTCCATGCATCCAAGAGCGCGTGGCTGCTGCGGGCAATGCAGTAAAAAGGGGAGTTCGCCACAGTGGCCGGATGACTGCGCGCGCGCAGCTTGGCCGACAAGCCCTGCGCCTCGACCCGGATCGCCAGCAGCCGGAAGCCGTCGGCAAACGCCGCCCTCAGCGGCGCCCACATTTCCGGCCGTTCCGGTGGCGTCAGGGGTTCGACGAAACGATGGAAGGTCTCGGGCGCCAGCGTGCGCAATCGCTCCACCGCACTCCGGCCCGGATAGAGGCGGGCCATCAGCCGCGACAGGTCGTGCTCGTCACTCGGCTGCGGCAGCAACCGCCGCATCACCCGCTCGGCGAACTCGGCGAGAAATCCCCGATCGCCGCGAACCCCGGTGTCGCCGAACAGATTGACACCCTCGGTTTCGGAAAGGATCTCGGCGAGAGTGTCCTGTACGCTGCGGCGCGCGGCCGGCACTGACTCGATCACCCGCACGAACTTGAACAGACGGGAACGGTCGGGAGGGACATCCGCACCAGCCTCCACATCGGCCATGCGCGTCCACTCGATCAGCCTCACGAGCGCATCGAGCCGGCCAGGCAGATTCCCGGCGGCGGCGATGCCCGCGAAGAGATCCGCCAGCTCGACCGCGTCGTGGTCCGATCCGGCGTCGCTTTGAAAGAACGCGAGTGCCTGCTCGCGCAGGTTTGCGGGAAACTCGGGTTGGTCAGCCATTGTTCTCGATCAACCAGCGGAAAGGTAGCACAGTCAAGGCAGGGGCGAGGGGCGAGTGGAGTCTAGTGGCTAGTGGCTAGTGGGTGGGGGCTAGTGGCTAGTGGCTAGTGGCTAGTGGCTAGTGTTGGTGCGTCTTTGTCGATGCGGGTTCCAAGTTCTTCTCACAGCAAGCCGTTCATGACGCCCTGCATCGTCGTTACTTTTTCCATCTGTTGTTTTTCACCAGACACCAACCACTAGGCACCAGCCACTGCGGATTTCGCCTTAGGCGAAATCCGCCAGCATTTGTGAATTTTCTTGTTTCTAAAATCGGGTGGCACGGTTTGCGCGGAGATGTCGCTGACGGTCAACCCGGCGAGTGCGGCGGCATCCAGGCGGAAGCTGCGCAAGTTGGTCGAGAACAGCAGCTCGCCTTCCGGCGTGAGTATTTCGATGCAGTCCCGGATCAACACCACGTGGTCACGTTGAACGTCCAGCACTCCCTGCATGCGCTTCGAGTTCGAGAAACTGGGCGGATCGAGCACGATCAGATCGTAGCGCCGCCCGGCAGCGGCCTCGTCCCGGACGAACCGGCGCGCGTCCGCCTGCACCATACGATGGCGGCCGGCGTCCATGCCATTGAGTTCGAAATTGCGTCCGGCCCAGTCCAGGTAGGTGTTCGACAGATCTACGCTGATGCTGGTCTGCGCACCGCCTGCTGCCGCATAGACCGAGAAACTCGCCGTGTAGCAGAAAAGGTTGAGCACATGCCTGCCCGCTGCGAGGCTTTGCACCAGACTCCGCGTCTGGCGATGGTCGAGGAAAAGTCCGGTGTCCAGATAGTCGGTGAGGTTGACGATAAAGCGGTGCCCGCCCTCGCCAACAACGAAATCTTCCCCTCGCGGCCCCAGTTTGCGGTACTGGGCATCGGGACGCTGGCCGTGGCGTTGCTTGAGCACGACCTGTTTGGGCGGCAAGTCGAGCGCTTGCGCCGCGGAATCAAGCATTGCCGACCGCCATTCGCGCTGCGTCCGCATGTCCGTAACAGGCGCACTGTACTCCTGCAATTGGGCACGCTGGCCGTACACGTCGAGCGCGAACGGCAGTTCCGGAATGTCGCGGTCGTATACCCGGAAGCACTCGATTCCTTCCCGTCGCGCCCAACGTCTTAAGTGCTTGTAATTCTTGGCGACACGGTTGAGCAACATCTGCGCCTGGGTCGCGGTCGGTAACATGTGTTTCGGATTCCGGGACCCGGTTTCAAGGATGGTCCAGGCGAGAAAATGTGGCAGAAAAACGCAGGAAATGCGTCTAGAATTGAATCAGGAACGACACGAAAACATGATGCCTATCTTTCATGCCCCGCTCAAGGCAATTGCGCTGGCGGCCTTGGTTGCCGTTGGCGGGCCGGTTGTCGCCCAGGAAGATGATCCCTGGTACGGCGGCTATAGCAGCGGCTTCTGGGGTCTGCAGAATTCAGTCGGATTTCAGGGTTCGCTTCCCGGAGTGTTCGGAAAGCCCGGCAGCAGCCTGGAGGCGCTGTCGGCATCAAGGTATTACAGCGGCTATCGCATGTCCGATTCGTTTGCCATCGAGGGGGCGAAGACCAATTTTGGTTTGAGTGGATCCGCCTGCGGCGGCGATCCCCTGACCGGTGAGGCGTACCGGTCCTGCTTCGGTTCGGCGTGGAGCGTGTCGGGTGTGGCCACCATTCCCTTCGAATCAATAGGCTTGGCGCTATTCGGCAGGATGGGAATGCACTATTGGCAGAATGGCTCAAGGGACGAAGGCTTCAGCCATCGCGTTCTGGACGACCTTGGCACGGTGTATGGAATCGGCCTGAGCTACGAGTTTTCCAAGGCCGTGACCTTTCGCGCTGAAACGGAACGCTACACTGAACTCTGGGGCAGCAACACCAACAGCCCCGGTTCCGGCGTGGGACTGGACACCAGCGTTCATTCCATCGGACTTTCCATCAAATTCTGAGCATGCTCAGAATTTGATGGCGTGACTGGTGATTGGTGGTCGGTGATCGGTAGGGTCAAACTGTTTTGATTGCGAACAGTCATTTGGTTGCTCCGCTTTCCGTCCTCAGTGTGCGATCCTGGTTCTACCAGTCACTTGTCACCAGTTACCAGTCACCGGCTGACTACGCGCCTCGGCGCGTAGTCAGCCAAATCCCCCCGAATATCAGCACCGCTCCCGCGAAGTGGTAGGCGTACAGCCGCTCGCCGAGGAAGATCACCGACAGCAGCGCACCGAACACCGGCATCAGGTGCACAAACAATCCCGCCTTGTTCGGACCGATCTGCGCCACCCCGCGATTCCAGAACAGGTAGGCCACGATGGAAGGCAAAGTGGCGTAGTAAGCGAGCGCGGCCACGGCGGGAACGGAAAGCGAAAAACCTCCGCGCGTGAACAGTTCCCACAGGTAAAACGGCAACAGGACCGGCAGGCCGAGCAGCAGCATGGCCGTTAGAAATCCAATCGCGCTCAGACCGGCGGGTCGCCGGCGCAACACGATGGTGTAGATCGACCACAGGAGCATCGCCGAAATCAACCACAGGTCTCCACGGTTGAATTTCAGCGCCGCAAGTATCTGCGGCTCACCGCGCGCAACGATCACCGCGACCCCCGCCAGCGACAGCACCACGCCCATCGTCTGCCAGGTCCCGAGCCGCTCGCGAAACGCCAGCCATGACATCACCATGATGAGAATGGGCGTGACCGAATTGAACAACACCCCGTTGGTCGCCGCGGTGTACTGCAACCCGACGTAGATCATGGCGTTGAACAACGTCGCCCCAAGGCTGCCCAGCAGCGCGAGGCTGAACCAGTTGGCGCGCACGACGTGCCAGTTGCGCCTGAGTTCCGGGGCTGCAAACGGCAGAAGGATCAGCAACGCAAGGGCCCAGCGCCAGAAGCCCATCGCCACCGGGGGGATGTCGTGGCGCATCGCCCGCCCGACCACCCAGTTGCCGGCCCAGAACAGCGACGCAAGCGTCAGTAGCAGGTAGGGTGACCGGTACGCTGACCAACGGTGAGGTTTCGTTTCCTGTTGCATGACTAAGGACCGAGGTACGAGGGCCGAGGTACGAGTGAAAATCCAATAACCAACCCTTGGAGCTTGGAAGTTGCGAGATTAATGGGGACGAGCAAATGTCATTGGCGATTCTTGTTCATCGCCGTTACTCGGCCCTCGTACCTCGGCCCTCGAACCCGTATTTCTCAGTTCAATCGCGCCGATTGCCGCTGCAGCTCGACGATGCGGCCACGAATCTCGTCGCGGTCGTCGCAGCCGGGGGAGAGTTTCAGATAGCGCTCGAAATCGGCGAGCGCGGCGCGGGAGCACTCGAGTTCCTGGTAGATCATGCCCCGGTCGCGCAGCTCCGGGGGATGATCGGGCGCAGTGGCAATGATCCAGTGCATGATCGGCAGCGCGCGATCGAACTGCTGGCTGCGCAGGTAAATGGCCTTGAGGTTGCGCAACAGGCGCAAAACGATCTCTTTCCTGCCGGCCGCGGTCAGCATTCCGTCGACGATGGCGCTTGAAACCTCATCACCGCGTCCGTCCCGCAGCCGCTTTTGCAGATCCGCGGCTCCGAGCATAGCGCCACCGGCGTACGGATCGAGCACGACAGTGCCTTCGGGCAATGCGCACTTCACCAGGAAGTGCCCCGGAAAACTTACGCCCTCCAGCGGCAGGCCGATGCGGGCGCCGATTTCCATGTACAGCAGGCTGAGCGTGATCGGAATGCCAACGCGGCGGTCCAGCACTTCGTTGAGGCAACTGTTGCGCGGATCGTAGTAGTCCTTCTCGTTGGCGGCGAAACCGAGTTCCGCGAACAAGTATTGATTGAGCGCGAGGATGCGTTGCGAGGGGCCCGAATCGGGCTGGATGCGCGACTCCAGGGTCTTGGCCAATACTTCGATGCGCGCCAGATGGTGCGCGACGTCGAGATCAGGATAGGCGTGAGTGGCGATCAGCAGTGCCGCTTCGGCCAGATCGATTGCTTCTTCCGGACCCGATAGCACCTGTTGCAGACGTTCGCTCATCCAGCCTGCGGGCCGGACTTCCGTTGGGGACGGAGAGCGCGCGCTCAAATCAACGTTTCCTACTTCTCCGCGACCGGCGGCAGGAACAGAGCGGCAACCTGCTTCTTCGACGCCTGCGGCCGCGGCGCGTTATTCATGACTTCGGTCAGTGTCGATGCGGGCGGCTCATATGGCTTGGAGAACAGCGGGTCCGCGGCCTGCGCGCTTCGCGCAGGCGGATTGCGCGCAGACTCGGGGCGGCGGGTCTCGCGATGCCGGTTCTCGTCGCGGCGGCTGTGGTCGCGCCGGCCTTCCGGGCGACGGGTCTCGCGATGGTGAGATTCGCCGCGCAGCGCCGGCGTACGCTTGAAATCCTCGACCTCGGCGACCGGGAGCTTGATCTTGAGCAACTTTTCAATCGCGCCCAGCTTCTCGCGTTCGTCGTCGGCCATCAGAGAAATAGCCTCGCCGGTCAGGCCGGCGCGAGCGGTGCGGCCGATGCGGTGCACGTAATCTTCGGGTGAACCGGGCAGGTCGAAGTTGATTACAAACGGCAGTTGTTCGATGTCCAGTCCGCGGGCGGCGACATCGGTGCCTACCAGTACCTGAGTGCGGCCTTCCTTGAATTCGGCCAGCGCCTGCGTGCGCTCGCCCTGAGTGCGGTCGCTGTGGATTGCGGCGGCGGCAACGCCGTCCTTGGCCAGCTTGTAGGCAAGGCGGTTGGCGCCGATCTTGGTGTTGCAGAACACCAGCACCTGGCGCATGTCGCGCGAGCGGATCAGGTGAGTGAGGAGATCGCGCTTGGCACCGGCGTCGATGTGGTACACCAGGTGCGTCACGGTCTCGACCGTTGAATTGCGGCGGGCGACCTCGACGTTCACCGGGTTCTTGAGCAACTGCTTGGCCAGCCCGCGAATGTCGTCGGAGTACGTGGCGGAAAACATGACACTCTGGCGCTGCGCCGGGAGTACCGCGAGGATGCGTTTGAGGTCGGGCAGGAAGCCCATGTCCAGCATGCGGTCGGCCTCGTCCAGCACCAGGAACTGCACCTGCGAAAGGCTCACGGTCTTCTGCTGCAGGTGGTCGAGCAGGCGTCCGGGGGTGGCGACCAGGATTTCCACACCGGCGCGCAGTTCCTTTATCTGCGGATCGATGTTGATTCCACCGTAGACCACCGCGGAACGCAATGCGATGTGCTTGCCGTAGGTCTTGACGCTTTCCTGCACCTGGGCGGCCAGTTCGCGGGTCGGCGTCAGGATCAGCGCGCGAACCTGGTGACGGGCGGGTGAGACGCTGTTGTTGGCAAACTCCTTCAACCGCTGCAGCATCGGCAGCGTGAAACTCGCGGTCTTGCCAGTGCCGGTTTGGGCGGCGGCCATGACGTCCTGGCCGAGGAGAATGGGGGGAATCGCTTTTGCCTGGACCGGCGTGGGCTCGGTGTAACCCTGATCAGCGATAGCCTGCAACAACTCCGGGGCGAGCCCCAGATCAGAAAACGACATTAACTTGAACTCCTGCATCGTTCGATTCGACGATGCGATTGACGCCGGAAGTGGCGGCCTGCGGCCGGTCCGAATCCGGTTGAGCCCGCATGGTACAGGATAAGCTGCGATTCCGAAAGGCTTTTTAGGTACCGTGCGATGCGCGAGGGGCGGCAAATGTCGCATGAACAGTCCAACGTCCATACCGCCTACGAATCCCTGTCGGATTCACGCCTTGTTGTTTCACGACGTTCACTGCCTTCGGGTTTGGCTCGGCGCATCCATTCGTTCAGAACCTGGTAGCCAACGGCCAGCAGGGTCGGGCCGAGAAATACGCCGATGAATCCGAACGTGAGCACGCCGCCGAGCACCCCGAGGAAAACCAGGATGAACGGCAGGTGGCTGCCGCGGCTGATGATGATCGGCTTGAGGAAGTTGTCCACGAGGCTGATAACCAGAACGCCCCACAGGACCATGAAAATCGCCATGCCGACCGACCCCTGATAGTAAAGCCAGATCGCTGCGGAACCCCAGATCAGCGGGGGCCCGACCGGCACCACCGAAAGAAAGAAAGTCGCCAGGCCGAGCAGGGTGGCGCCCGGCACGCCGGCGATCAGGAAACCGATTGCGGCGAGGACACCTTGCGCAAGCGCCGTGCCGAGGATTCCATACACGACGCTATTTACGGTCTTGCCGGCAACGTCGAGCAGATGCCGGGCATCGGGCCCCGCGACCCGGGACGCCGCATCGCGCACGCGCGCCGCCGCGGCGTCGCCGTCGCGGAACAGGAAAAACGCGACCAGCACGCTCAACGCCAACTGCATCACGCCCGCAGCCAGAAACCCCCCCGTCTTGACCAACACTTCCCTGACAGGTGCGATCAAGTTCTTCAACTCCTCGACCAACTGGCTGTCATCCTGCGACAGGCTGCGCCAATAGGTGTCCATGCTCTCACCCACCAGCGGCAGCGCCTTTACCCACGGCGGCGTATCCGGCAGCCCCGCCTCGAACACTCCGCGTACAGCCTCCAACAACGCGGTTGCATTGTCGGCCAGACCGGCTGCGACAATGACGAACGGCGCCAGCAGAAACAGAGTGGCCCCCAGCGTCATCAGTGCGGCCGCCACGGTGTTCCTGCCACCGACGACACGCCTGAGACGCACATACAGCGGCCAGGTAGCGAATGTGAGAGTCACCGCCAGCATCAGCGCGGTGACAAAGGGAAAAAGGACGAGCAAGCAACCGGCCATCAGCACGGCGAGCGCGCCGAGGCCCAGCATCCTGTCGGTGTTCTGGAAATCTGCCATGGGTTTGCGTGAGCTTACTTGAATCGCGCGCCCGTTGCGGCGTCAGCCGGCGCGCGTCTGGGCCGCTTCCAGCTCTTCCCAACGCGCCATGAACGAAGCGAGTTCGCGTCCAATTGCTACGTAGCGTTGGTTCAGGCGCTGCACTTCCTGGGGCTGGTCGCGGTAGAGCGCCGGGTCGGCAAGGCGCCTGCCGATATCCGCCTGTTCCCGCTCCAGCGCCTCGATGCGCGCCGGCAGGGCCTCGAGTTCCCTCGCCTCGGCAAAACTGAGCTTGCGCGCGCGCGCGGAATCGGCACGCCCACGCGCTGGCGCCGGTTGAACGGTCTGTGCGCGGGCGGCCACGACGCGAGCATCGGCAATGCGTTTCCAGTCCGCATAGCCGCCGGGATTCTTGCTCCAGCGCCCTCCCCCCTCGGCGGCAATGTAGTCGGTGATGACATTGTCCAGGAACACGCGGTCATGACTCACCAGCAACACCGTGCCGCGATAGTCCTGCAGCAAATTTTCCAGCAGTTCCAGCGTATCAATGTCGAGATCGTTGGTCGGCTCGTCCAGCACCATCAGATTCGCCGGCTGGCTGAACAAGCGTGCCAGCAGCAAGCGGTTGCGCTCGCCGCCAGAGAGCGCCTTGACCGGGGCACGGGCGCGCTCCGGAGGAAACAGGAAATCGCCGAGGTAGGTCATCACGTGCCGACGTGCGCCGTCGATTTCGACATAGTCCGATCCGGGCGCAATGGTCTCCGCCACGGTCGCCTCTTCGTCGAGCCGGGTGCGGAACTGGTCGTAGTAGGCGACGCTCACGCGGCTGCCACGGCGGACTTTGCCCGCGTCCGGCGCGATCTCGCCCAGGATCAATTTGATCAGCGTCGACTTGCCGATGCCGTTCGGTCCGATCAGGCCCACCTTGTCGCCGCGCAGGATGCGGCAGGAGAAGTCCTCGACCACGGAACGCCCGTCGTAACGCTTGGTGACATGATCGAGTTCGACCACCAGTTGCCCGGAGCGCTCGCCCTCGGCGACCGTCATCGTCACCTGGCCCTGGCGGTTGCGCCGCGCCGCGCGCTCCTCGCGCAGCCGTTCGAGACGGCGCACCCGGCCCTCGTTGCGAGTGCGGCGGGCTTCGATGCCCTTGCGTATCCACACCTCTTCCTGCGCCAGCAGCTTGTCGAATTTCGCATCGGTTACCGCCTCGGCTTCCAGTTGCGCGGCCTTGCGCCGCTCGTAATCGGCGAAACTGCCGGGATACGCCCCGAGCCGACCGCGGTCCAGTTCGATGATGCCGGTGACCACGCGGTCCAGGAACGCCCGATCGTGGGTCACCACCAGCACCGCACCCGGAAACGCGATCAACGTTTCTTCCAGCCACGTGATCGAATCGATGTCGAGATGATTGGTGGGCTCGTCGAGCACCAGCAGTTCCGGGTCGGCAACCAGCGCGCGCGCCAGTGCCACGCGCTTGCGCGTGCCGCCGGAAAGCGCTTCGACGCGGGCATCCGCCGACAGTCCCAGACGCGATAACACTGTTTCAACCCGGCTTTGCACGTTCCAGCCGTCGCGGCGCTCCAGTTCCTCCTGGGCCGATTGCATGGCGGCCATGGCCGTTTTGTCATGAGGCGAGTGTTCGAGCACGTGCGCCGCCGAATGATACGAAGCGAGCAGATCCGCGAGTTCGCCCAAACCCTCGACGGTGGCTTCGAAAACGGTGTGCCCCGGTTCGAGCACCGGTTCCTGTGGAACGAAAGCGATGCGCAATCCCGGCCGCCGCCATACCCGGCCATCGTCGGGCACAGCCAGCCCGGCGAGGATTTTCAGCAGGCTCGACTTGCCCGCGCCGTTGCGGCCGATCAGCCCGATGCGGCTGCCCGGCTCAATGGCGAGATCGGCGTGATCCAGCAGCGGCACATGACCGTAGGCTAGCGAGACGTTTTCGAATGTTGCTATCGGCATGATGAGGCTATATTAGCGTCAACCGTGAAACGTACTTCTCACCACGAAGTCACGAAGAACACGAAGACACACGAAGAAAATCAAGAGACGGGACAATCTGATTGTGTCGACTACTGCCTCGATACCACCCGCGAATCATGCGGAAGCCACCAATCCGACGGCGGTCGCAGGACGCTGATAACAGAAACTAAAGCAGTCGACCGATAAAAAATTTCACGCTTTCGCATTTCTTCGCCTCCCTTCGCGTTCTTCGTGTCTTCGTGTCTTCGTGGTGAGCTTTTCAGTCTTTGGCTTTTCTGTCGAGTCGGCCAGGCCCAGCCGCGCAGCAAAAGCACCGCGACTGCGGCAATGCCGGCGGCCAGGAAGAACGCCATCGCTGCACTCTGGAAATGCCAGACGGCGCCGAACAGCAGCCCAGCCGGGATCGCGGCAAGCCCGAGCATCAGGTAATACCAGCCAAACGCGGTGCCCTGCTCCGCAGGCGCGGCAAAGTCGCTGATCAGCGCCTTCTCTGCGCCCTCGCCCAGCCCGAAGAACAGGCCATAAGCGATGGTCACCGTCCACAGGCCGATGCTGGAATTCACTTTGCCGAACAGCAGAAAACTGGCGGCGAACGCGGTCCACGAGAGCAGTATCAGCGGACCTTTTCCCAGGCTGTCTGCAAGCCTGCCGCCCGCCGTCGAAGTCAGCGCCTTGGCCGCATTGAGCGCAGCCCAGAGCAACAGCAGTTCGACCGTGCCCGTCCCCATCTGGTAGCCGAGCAACACGATGAACGTCTCCGAGGCGCGCGCGAACGTGAATAGCGTCAACACCAGCAGATAGCGTCGCATGCCGGCAGACAGCACACTCCAGCGCAGCGGCGCCAGCGTGCGCGTCACGGCTACCATCACAGGCGGCGGTTCGCGAACGCCGAACACGATCAAAGCCACGGCGAGAAAACCCGGTATCGCGGAAAGCAGGATCACCTGCGCGAGCGGCAGCCCGGACCACGCCAGCACCGCTGCGGCAACCAGGCTGCCGCCCACCGCGCCGGAATTGTCGAGCGCGCGGTGGAAACCGAATGCATAGCCCTTGATGTGGGCGGGCGTTGCATCGGCCACCAGCGCATCGCGCGGCGCGCTGCGCAGCCCTTTGCCGACCCGATCCACGCTGCGCAACAGCAGCACCGACGCCCAGGTACCGGCGAACGCAAGCAGCGGCCGTGCGATGTTCGACAGTGCATAACCCGCCACCGTCAGGGTTTTGCGCCGCCCGCCCAAGCGATCGGAGTGACGGCCGGACCAGAGCCTGAGAAAGCTCGCCACCGCATCGGCAACGCCTTCGATCAGTCCCAATGCGAGCGGGCCGGCGCCCAGAACGCCGGCGAGCAGGATCGGAATCAGCGGCACGATCATCTCGGAGGCCAGATCGTTGAACAGGCTGACGAAGCCGAGCACGATCACCGTGCGGGGAAGGCGGGATTTCAAAGTAAGGGCCGAGGGCCGAGGTACGAGGGTCGAGGGACGAGGGCGAGGGACGAGCGAAACAGGATTGTGCCTGAATGTACCCGTGGCACGTTGGTCGTGGTACGTGGCACGTGGCACGTTGGTCGTGGTACGTGGCACGTTGTACGTGTTTCGTAGTACGGTTCGTTGCGTGTCACGAGCCACGAATCACGAATCACGGTCGTATCGGTTAGAATCCCGCCGTCGCCCCGGTAGCTCAGTGGATAGAGCAACCCCCTCCTAAGGGGTAGGTCGCACGTTCGATTCGTGTTCGGGGCGCCACAACCAAAGAATGATTTCCCCACCGGCGTCGGCAATGCGCGTCCCTATCCTGGTTTTCTGCGTAACAGCAGTTCTGGCCGCCTGCGCCTCGCCGTGGCGCGAGCAGGTCGTCGCGCTTCCGGATGAAACCTTGCCGACCTCCGGGTTCTCCGCGCTCACGCTCATCCCCACCGACAATCCGGCCTTCGCCTATCGCGCACTGGCCGAACGCGTGCCGCTCGTTCTGTCGGTGTGGAGCGCCGACGAGACTGCGGTGCGGGATGCGTGCGATGCGCGCGAACCGAGAAGCAACGGCAAGGAAAGCGCGGCCGCGGTCCTTGTCCCTTCCGACAACCAGTTCGTGCTGTGGCGTCCCGCGCTCACGGACGAGAAGGCGGAAGCAGCGATGCAAAGTTACGCCCGCGTGACTGCGCAGGACGCGCGCCGGCCCTTTTACAGCGACCCGGAACGCCGCAACCTCGAACCCGCGTGGCGCTGTTTCCGCTTCACCCGGTTCGTCAATAGGGACGACGAAGTGCCGGCATTCGACTTTGTCGGACAGTTGCGCATCGGAGACAGCGGCGACTACGTGCAGGTGCGCCCGTTGCGGCTGTATGTTGCGCCGGGAGCCGAGCGCAATCTCGCCATTGGCTTGCGGCTGGAGGCGGTATGGCGCCAGGAAAACACCGGCAAACTCGAGACTGTGTTCGAGCCGGTGTTGCTGGCGATGCAGTTAAAAAGCGATGTCGAGGAGTTGCACTACTTCCTGGACAAGTACTGGGAGCACTACCCGATCCTGCCGGTGGTCCCGGTATCAACGGATACGCGCGGGCGGGTGTTGCAGACGGCACCGGCAACGGTGACCTTGACCGCGGTCGAGTTTCGCAAACCCGACCAGGCGAAGGAAGCGCTGCTGCGCACGGCACGCAGTGCCGGAGATCATCTGGGCGCCTTGATCGCGGCGGCCCTGACGGCGCGCTGACTAGGACATTCGAAGAGCTCACCACGAAGACACAAAGACACGAAGAAACACGAAAAATACAGGCACTGCATTCTTTCTGTCTCTAATACCTCTCGAGATGAGAAATCCCGCTACGGTACTAAATTAGATGTTCACAAGATCAGGGCTTCTCCTGGCGCATGCGCAGTCGCAGCGTGCCGTCGGTCTGCGAAACTTCGAAATGACGCAGAAAATTCTGGCCCAACAGGCCCTCTCCGCCGTGTGCCGGCATCACCGCAACGGTAAGACCTGAGAGTTCGAACACGTCCGCCTTCACGGTCTGGTTTCTCACCACCCGGCCCTCGACTGTGCCATTTGCGGTGCTGAAATAACCGGGGATACCTTGCGGTAATCCCGCCGAACGGGCGAACTCCGCGCCCACCGACACGTAACTGGCGCCGGTGTCGATCATGAATCGCAGAGGCACGCCGTTAACCGCGCCATCGAGGTAGTAATGACCGTCGCGCGAGACCGGAATAGCGATCTCCTGCTTTGCGTCGCCCAGCGAACGCACGACCGGCAGTGGTGCCATCATGCGTTCGGTCACGAGGTAACCGGCGAACACCAGGCCTACCCAGACCGCGATCCAGAACAGATGCCCCTTCATCTGAAGCGGTGCTCGGTAGCTGGTGACTGGTGATCGGTGTCTGGAGAAAAGCAGGACTCGGGTTTGAAACAAAGTGCTGGGTGCTCAGTGCGACGTGCTGCGGGGAAATCGGGTCCGACTCATTGGTGGAGTAGCAAGCGGGGGCCGCTCAGCGACATGCATTTGCACCGTCACCCTCTCCGCCCTTCAGGGGGGAGATTCCGTCGACTCGGCGTTGGCGGAGCCATCCGGGGCGGGAGACGGAATTCTGGCGCGCGCCCCGAACTCGTTAGGCGTAGCCCAGTTTGCGGGTAGGGGCGCACAAGGCTGTGTTGCGCGGTGTTGTAGATCGGGGCGTTATGCGGCTGCTCCCGCGAGCGGGCCTACGGCTAACGTGTCACAGCCGCCCCGCAAACGGCTGACTTCGTCAGTAACGTGTCCGCGCGCCCCGGGGAGAGGTGGGCTCACCCCGTAATCCGCCGCAGGTACTCGCCGGTGCGGGTGTCGATTTCGATCTTGTCGCCGATGGAGCAGAACAGCGGCACGCGCACTTCGAAGCCGGTGGCGAGCCTGGCGGGCTTGAGCACCTTGCCCGAGGTATCGCCGCGCACGGCCGGCTCGGTATAGATGATCTCCCGCACCACGTTGTTGGGCAGTTCCACCGAAATCGCCTTGTCGTCATAGAACACCACCTGGCAGGGCAGCCCTTCCTCGAGGTAGTTGAGCGCGTCGCCCATGTTCTCCTTGTCAACCTCGTACTGGTTGTAATCCTTATCCATGAATACGTACGAAGGCTCGGCAAAATACGAGTACGTCAGTTCCCTGCGGTCGAGCACCAGGTTCTCGAGCTTTTCGTCGGCCTTGTAGACCACCTCGCTGACGCCACCGGTCAGCAGGTTCTTGAGTTTCATCTTCATGACGGCCGAGTTGCGGCCGCCCTTGTTGTATTCGGCGCGCTGCACGACCATCGGATCCTTGCCGACCAGGATTATGTTGCCGGCGCGCAGTTCTTGTGCCTGTCTCATCGTGTTTCCTGAAAATTGTTGGTTGGGCGAAATAAAGCGTCGAATTATAGCCTTTCCGCACAAAATTTAGCCAGATTCGCGGCCAGATCGCCGGGTCCGGCGAGAAGTTTTTCCCAGCGCCACGCCATTTCCAGACACTCCTGCCCGCTGCACGCTGCCCAAGCTGCCCCCAGGCCTTCGGCCGCGGCGAAACCGTTCCACACCGCCCACAAAGTGCCCAGATTCGCACTGGTGCCGGGGTCCGCATGCCCGAAATAGCGGGCCAGAAAAGCCTCGACTTTCAATCGGTGGGCGTCGCCGGCTTGTAAATAAGCCTGCCAGACCAATGGCCGTGCCGCCCACTGTGCTCGCACGAAGGAATCCTCGCCGCGCACGAAGTTCCAGTCGCAGGACCACAACACGCGGTCGTAGTCGTCCTGTGCAAGGAAGGGCAGCACTTGCGCGGTGAGCGCGCTGTCGCGTCGGCCTCCCGCAAGGCCGCGCGCCGCGAGCACATCCGCGGCCGCAGTGCCGGCAAAGGCCAGTGCGCGCACCGGGCGCCCGCCCCCGGCCCAGGCATCCAGGAGCGCGGTAACCGGCGCCTGCGGATAGCAGAACAACGAGACCAACTGCTCGTCCTGCGTCCGCGGCGGCACGCCGAGCGAGGCCAGAAACCTCGCCACGCCGTCGGCGTCGGACTGGAATGCCAGCCGCCGCTCAGCCAATCCCCTCTCGAACAGCACACCTCCGGTACCGGGCGCGAAGCCAGGGAAGAAGAAGTACTTCGTCAGGGGCAGCCGCGGATGCGGCGACGGCAGGCCATGGCAGCCGCCGACCCAGGGCTCCGCGCTCAGGTACTCGAGATTGATCCACACGGGCGGCCGCGCACGCGCGGCCATGGCCTCGACGTACGAGGCCGGCAGTTCGCAGCCGAAAGTCTCCACCACCACGTCGGCGGGCTCTACCGCCGGAAACGGCGTAAACCAGCGCCGCACCTCGATGCCGCCCAGCAACTGCACTTCGGCCCCGGCATCGAGCGTCGGCGCCAACCGCCTGAAGACCACGAGATCATCGACCCACAGCCGCACTGACGCACCGTGCTCGGCAGCAAGTTGGCGCGCCAGCCGCCAGCTCACACCGATGTCGCCGAAGTTGTCGACGACGTTGCAGAAAATGTCCCAACGCATGAGCAAGGATGAAGGGCGGAGGGCGAGGGAAGGATGAAGTAGAGGATCACAAGGCTGTTTGACGTGTATTTAAATCCTGCATGCTTCGTATCCCTCATCCTTCGTCCCTCATCCTTGCTTTCAGGCCATTCCCCCGTTGATCGATATGACCTGGCCGGAGATGTAGCCGGCTTCGTCGGACGCCAGGAATGCGACCAGCGCCGCAACTTCCTCGGGTGTGCCGGCACGTTTCATGGGCACCACGGTTTCCACGCTTTCCGCCGAAAACACGTGCTCTGTCGCCGGCGACACGATGATGCCGGGCGCGACTGCATTGACGGTGATGCCGCGCGTGGCAAGTTCGAGCGCGAGCGACTTGGTGGCACCGTGCAGGCCCGCCTTTGCCGCGGCATAGTTGACTTGTCCGCGGTTGCCGATGACGCCGGACAACGATGAAACGTTGATGATGCGGCCCCAGCGGGTTCGGATCATCGGCAGCAACAGTGGCTGGGTGACGTTGTAAAAGCCGTTAAGCGACACGTCGATTACGCGATCCCATTGCTCGCCGCGCATGCCGGCGAGCGGCACGTCGTCGTGCACGCCGGCGTTGTTGATCAACACCTGGATCGGCGCATCTTCGACAAGCTCGCCGAGCGCGCCGGCGGTGCCGTTGCGGTCGGTTACGTCGAACGCGACCGCCTGCGCCTTCGCCCCGCCGGCGCGCAACTCGCGCAGCGAGTTCTTCCGCGGCCTCCAGCCTGTTGTGGGCGTGCACGATCACCTGCAGGCCCCGGGCCGCGAGCATGCGGCAGATCGCCGCGCCGATCGCACCGCTGCCACCGGTAACCAATGCTCGTTTCAATTCGTCTCCATTTTGTTTCGCGCATTATTCTATTCAAGCGCAATGCTATGCTTCGCGCATGCGTCTGCGACCATAGCGCCGGGACACAAGGACGATTTGTCTGACAGCCGGATGATCTCATGCAATTCGCGGTCCACCAAACCGAAGCTCCGTTTTTCTTCGCCCCGGTGCAAATTGTGGCGATCTTCCTGACCGTGCTGCGCGCACGGCTCGAATCTACCCGGGACGGCGGCGCTATGGCGGCCGGCGAGAACTGAAGGCCACGAGGGGATGCGGAATTGGCAACAGTTGCCTGTCGCCACAAAAAAATGCCGCCATCGGTTGGAAGGCGGCTGGGACCTCAAGTGGGGAGGGAGAATTCTCAAGGCCCCCAAAAACTTGCAGGCTTGCGTACAGATCAAGGAGATTGCAGCAAAATCATCCCCGGCCACCCGGAGGCGGTCTGTACGGTATCGCACATAAGGAGATCGGGATACTCTCTAAACTTCAAAACCAGCAACAGGATGTACTACTGGAAACCCCGGTTTCCTCCTGCGACGTATTCGTTCCAGGGGGCGGCCCGGCCGGCTCGACCATCGCCGCCCTGCTCGCCGAACGCGACTGGAACGTGGTAATTGCGGAGAAGGAGCGCCATCCGCGCTTTCACGTCGGCGGATCGCTGCTGCCTATGCACCTGCCGATGCTGGACAGACTCGGAGTCAGGGAGCAAGTGGAACGCATCGGCTTGATCAAGTATGGGGCCGAGTTCACTTCACCGCGGCACGGGGCGCCGGTCACTCTCGAATTCCGCAACGCCTGCGACAAGGCATTTCCCGATGCCTGCGAAGTGCGCCGATCGGTGTTCGACCACATCCTGTTCACGAACTGCATTACACGAGGCGCGCGCTCCTTCGAGTGCGTGTATTACCTGAATAATCTCGCTCATCCGTGGCGAAGCTTCAAAGCCTGGCGCGGGCGCAAGCGGGCGATACGCAACCGGCAGGACGAGTCGCCGGCACACGCCTGATGCAGCAAACGCTCTCCACGGCAGGCTTGCACTACGTTGCAGCGAATGAAATCGGCTCCGCGCTGGCGGAGTCCGGCGGGTCGGTGCTCGGCTACCTCGGCTTCGGTGAGCCCGATCCCAACCATCACGCCGGCAATGTTCCCTTCGCATGGGTGGACCTGCCGACGGTGGGCGCAGGCCGCGTGTTCGAGTTGTGGACGAGCCAGGCACCGGTGCGCACCGAACGGTCGGACCGCATCCGCATTGCACGCGACGACCATGTATTGTTCGGCTGCCTGCAATTCGACGAAGACACACAGGCTGACTACGACACACTGATCTACAGGAATTATTGCCTGATCTTCGATTGCATTGACGATCTGGGATATCCGCACCTGCTGCGCGCCTGGCACTATGTTCCGGACATCCATCTCGACGAGCGCGGATTGGAGCGCTACAAGCGCTTCTCGCTCGGGCGTCACGAAGCCTTTGTCGCCAAGAGCCGGACCATCAACGGCAGTGCGCCTGCGGCAAGCGCCGTGGGAAAGCGTACGGGCAACACGGTCATCTGCTTTCTCGCCGCCCGCCACCCTGGAACCGCGATCGAGAATCCGCGCCAGGTCAGCGCCTATTCCTACCCGGCGCAATACGGGCCGAGGGGACCAACGTTTTCGCGGGCGCTGTTCGCCACCTGGAGCGGCACGCCACAGCTCTACATTTCGGGCACAGCCAGCATTCTTGGGCACTTGAGCCAGCACGCCGGCGACGCTCGCGCGCAGGCCGGCGAAACCATTGTCAATCTGCGCGCAGTGATGGCGGAGGCTTGCAAGAACGGTCTGATCGATGCGGCCGCTTCCAGCGACAGGCTGTTCAAGGTCTACCTGCGGCGGCCCGAGTTACGGCCGGTGGTGGAAACGCGGCTGCGCAAGGCATTCGGGCCGGAGTCTTCCATCGTCTATCTACAAGCCGACATCTGCCGCCCGGAATTATTGCTGGAGATCGAGGCAGTCTGTTCCATGAGGCAGCCCGACTGAAACCCGTTCCCAAGCGCCGATGAGCGTGTCCCGTCACGCCGGCTGCCTGCTGCTGGCCCTGATCGCAATTGCGCCCTGTGGCGCCCGTGCCGGCGAGTTTCCGCTGTGGGAAGCCGGGGCCGGCATTGCGGTCATCGACTTTCCGGATTACCGTGGATCCGATGAACGCCAGAGTTACGTCCTGCCGATCCCCTACTTCGTCTATCGCGGCGAGATCCTGAAAGCGGATCGCGAAGGACTGCGCGGGCAGTTTTTCAGGAACGACCGGCTCGACCTGCACCTGAGCCTGAACGGCTCGGTGCCGGTGGACAGCACGGACAATTCTGCGCGCAGCGGCATGCCGGATCTGGATCCGACGCTGGAAATCGGGGTGCGACTCGATATCACGCTTCTGCGCAAGCCCGATCGCAGCATCGAAGTGACGCTGGGACTTCCGGTGCGAACCGTGATTGCGACCGACTTCTCACACTCGAAAAATATCGGCTGGGTGTTCGAGCCGCAGTTCAATGTGGACTTTCGCAATATCTGGCCCGGCGAAGGCTGGAACCTCGGCCTTGCGGCGGGACCACTGTTCGGCGACAAGCGTTATCACAACTATTTCTACGGCGTGGCTCCCGATTTCGCGACACCGCAACGTCCCGCCTTCAACGCCGCAAGCGGCTACGCCGGCAGCCAGATCCTGGGCGCGATCAGCAAGCGCTTTCGATCCTACTGGGTGGGCGGCTTCGTGCGGCTGGATTCGCTCGCGGGTGCAGAATTCGAAAACAGCCCTCTGGTCCGGCAAACTGAGTCATTTTCCGCAGGCTTTGCGATCGCGTGGATACTGGGGCGTTCGCAACAGATGGTCGAGGCGGACGAGTGAATGCGCCAGACAATGAATAGATCCTCACAGGAACATCGGCAACAGCCGGGCACGGCAGGGCAAGATGTGACCGCGCCGCGAGGCTCGCCAGAGCGCGAATCGGCGCGATCGCCGCTGCGTTTTCTGGTTCGCCCGGTGCGCCTGGCTTACGAATACTTCGTCTTCTGTTTAGGCTACGTGTATTTCGGCGCCGGGTGTGCGCTGGTGTCGCTGCTCAGCACGGTGCTGCACCCGATCCTTCCGGCCCGCCTCGGCGTACCCCTGGGCCGATGGATGACGGGTACGCATTTTCGCGGATTTCTGGCACTGCTCAGGGCCAGCGGGCTGGTGCGCATTGACCTGACGGCGCTCGACCAGCTGCGCGGCGAACGTTCGATCATCATCGCGCCCAATCATCCGTCGCTGCTGGATGCGGTATTCGTCATCTCGCGTCTGCCGCAAACCGCCTGCATAATGAAGGCCGAGATCTGGGACAGCTTTTTCCTCGGCGGGGGCGCGCGGCTCTCGGGCTACATTCGCAACGATGCCCCGATAAACCTGGTACGGCAATCGGTGGATGAGCTGCATGCGGGACACCAGTTGCTGGTGTTCCCGGAGGGGACACGCACGCGCGCGGCGCCGGTCAATGCCTTCAAAGGCGGATTTGCATTGATGGCAAAAAAATCCGGCGCGGCGGTACAGACCGTATTCATCGAAACCAACAGTGAATTTCTGTGCAAGGGCTGGCCGCTGCTGAAGAAACCGGAGTTCCCGCTGTTTTATCGCGCGCGCTTGGGCATGCGCCTTACTACCGAAAGCGACGTAAAGGAATTCGTGTCGAAGCTGGAAAACTATTATCGCGAGGAACTGTCCACGCCGGCACTGGTCGAGCCGGAACCCGCCCGCGATTCGCACCGGCCTGACACGCCGAGATCCGTGTCGTAGTCCTGGCGGTCTAGAATGGCGGCTCGGCAACCCCGGCATGTCGCCGCCGCACAATTACAACAAGAAGCAATCCACAATGCCTGATCGCTCCCAGACGCATCTGGTCCTGATTCCCAGTTACGACACCGGCGACAAGGTCCTGGAAACGGTCCGGGACGCGCGGCGATTCTGGGAGCCGGTCTGGGTCGTCGTTGACGGGAGTACCGACGGCACTGCTGAACGACTGCAGGCCCTTGCCCGCGCCGATGGCGGGACTACGGGTGTTCGTGCTCCCCCGCAACCAGGGCAAGGGCGCCGCGATCCTGCACGGCCTGCGCGCGGCCGTCGCACAAGGCTACACCCACGTGCTGACGATGGATGCCGATGGCCAGCACGTGGCCGAGTGCATCCCCGCATTCATGCAGATTTCGGCGCAGCAGCCCGGGGCGCTGGTGCTCGGCAAGCCGATTTTCGACGCGAGCGCCCCGCAGACTGCGGGTGGTGGGCCGCCGCATTTCCAACTGGTGGGCAAACCTGGAGACACTTTGGGCGGGCATCGACGACTCGTTGTTCGGCATGCGCGTCTATCCGGCAGCGGCGCTGCTGGAGGTAATGGCGTCGCAGCGCTGGATGCGTCGTTTCGACTTCGACGTCGAAGCGGCGGTGAGGCTGGTATGGGGCGGCGCCCACCCGGTCAACCTGCCTGCGCCGGTCCGCTACTTCCGACCCGAGGAAGGCGGCGTGTCGCATTTCAATTACCTGCGCGACAACGCGCTGCTGACCTGGATGCACCTGCGCCTGCTTTTCGGCTTCCTGCTGCGCGTGCCGCTGCTGCTGGCACGAAGCGTGATGATTTCGCGCAATAGAAACCAGGAACGCTAAGGCCGATTTCATGCCGACCCTATCCAAACGCAGCGGTCAGGACGAACGTGCGGCGCTGTTTCCGCCGGAACTGCTGGCGCATTTCGACGACGACATGATCACTTCCTTCGATCTGTTCGAGGAATACGTATCGCGGCTGGCGCTGGTGCTGTTCCGCACCACGGGGCTGGAGGCGGCCTGCAGCAGCGCGACCAGCGTTCCCGGGGCGATAGCCCGCGCCGGTCTGGTGCCGGAACAGGCACGCTTGCCGGTGTCGTGGATCCTGGCGTTGCTTGCTTCCCGTGACTGGATCGTCCGTGAAGCCGGGGTGGACGGCGAGATCCGCTACCGTCTTGGACGGACCCTGCCAGTTCTGGATCCCGAGGAAGTGCGTGCCGAGCAACAGGCGCACGACCCGCGCTGCCTGCCGGCTTACGACATTTCGGCACTCGCGGCTGCGCATTACCCGGACGTCCTCAACGGGCGGATCAACGGTGAACAGGCCCTGTTCGGCGAGGCCGGCATCATCCCGTGGGTGAAATACTTCTCCAACGACAACCCGCTGTACGATATCAGCAACAAGGTCGGAGCGCTTGCAGCGGCGCAGGCGAGCGCAGCGGACACCGAAGCAATCCTGGAAATCGGCGGCGGGCTCGGCAGCGGCGCGATTGCGCTGCTTGACCATTTCGAGAGCATCGGGCGCACGGCGCAGATCGGCTCCTACACCCTGACCGAAATCTCGCCGCTGTTCCTGAAGCGCGCCCAGCGCAATCTCGCCGCCCGCAATCCACGTTGCGCACTTCGATTCGCGGCGCTCGACATCAACCAGCCGTTCGCACTGGCCGGAATCGCGCCGGGCAGCGTTTCCATGGTCTACGGCGTCAACGTGCTGCATGTCGCGCGGGATCTGGGCAAAACGCTGGCGGAACTGCGCGGCGCCTTGAGGGATCACGGCTTGCTGGTCATGACCGAGTGCATCCGTCCGTTTGCGAATGTTCCGCTGCATCTCGAACTGATATTCAATCTTCTGGGCTCGTTCCGCGATGCGCTGCTGGTGCCGGAATGGCGCCCGAATGGCGGCTTCCTCACCCCGGAACAATGGACCGCAGCGCTGGAAGCCAACGGCTTTCGGGACGTGCGAATCTATCCCGATATCGCGGCGATTCGCGACGCCTATCCGAGCTGCGTGATCGGGGCGCTCCTGGCCCGGCGGTCGTGAACACGGCGGAGCTGAAGGCGACACTCGCGATTCCCGCCGACGGTCCCTGGTTCGAAGGACATTTTCCGGGACGGCCGATACTTCCTGGCGTGGCGGAACTGGCGCTTGCCATTGCAGCGCTCAGAAAGGAAACGGGCAAACCGCTGCCTCTGCGTGGCATCGCTTTCGCGCGGCTGCGCCATCTGGTGCTACCGGGAGACCGGCTCGAACTGTCGGCCCGCGAGAGCACCGGTGCGGCGGGCGATACGGGGCGGTTGCGCTTCGACCTCAAGCGCGATGGCGCGCTGGTGGCAAATGGTGAGTTCATGGTCGGCACGCCTCTCCGCCGCCGAAGCCGCCCCGGCCATCGTTGCACGTAGGCCACCGGGCGACACCGGCACCGCGCCGGAAGCCCTGCTGCCCCACCACCCACCGATGCGCTTTCTGACCTCGATCCTTGGGCAGGATGCTGCAGACCCTCGACGGCACGGCGTGCATTCCGAACCGGTGTGCGCTCGTTTCCGATGGCAGTGCGCCGACTGTTGCCGCAATCGAGGCCGCTGCCCAGGCCGCAGCGGCATGGGAAGCGCTGCTGCGGCGGCACCGGCAGGGCGTCACCGCACCGCGCGTGGGCTATCTGGTCGCCATGCGCGACGTGGACTTCTTCACCGACCGCATTCCCGCCGATAAGTCGCTGCTCGTTGCAATACACCTCGAAGCCGCCTCCCCTCCGCTCACGCATTACCGGTTCGAAGTCTCTCTCGAGGGCTTGCTTCTCGTCCGCGGCTCTATCGGTACCTTCCTCGCCGCCTAAGCCAGTTCTGAATAAGTCAAAGTCAAAGGCGTTGACACAGAGGACACAGAGGAAAAACAGAGAGAACGCAGAGTAAAGTCGACAGGAAATGAATTTTCTTGCATTGCCTTCCGTACTTCTCCGTGTCCTGTCTTGCTTTTGGCTTCCACGTAACCTGAAGGTTAGTGTCCGCCGCAACAAATCGCTTCGCGCTGCGTTGTCTCTGCGTCCTCTGCGTCAACGCTCTTCATGCCGCCCTCGGGGCGGCTAGCGCGGCATGGTCGGTAGCCGGGCGGTGAGAATGGCGGCGAAGACCAGGCTGAGGAAAGCGCCGATGGCGACCGTAGTGCCGATGGCTGACAGCACCGGCGTGCTGGCAAAACCGATGACACCGAAGCCGATGACAGTGGAGAGATTGCAGAACACCAGCGAGGTCACGGTGCGCTCCGGGCTGGCGTTGGCCATGTTGCCGCGCTCGAAGAACAGGGTGTAGTTGGAACCTACGCCGATCACCAGCAACAGTGCGACCACATGGAAGATGCTGAGACGGTCGCCTCCGGCAACCAGGATCGCGACCGTGACGATCAGGGCGGCGGCGAGCGGCGCCAGCACTTCCCAGGTACGCCGCAGGGATCGCATCGCCGCCGCCAGCAGCAGCGTAATTGCGGCCGCGCCGAGCAGCGCGAAATTCAGCACCCTCGCCCGATAACCCTGATATAGCGCATCGGATTCGCGTTTGAGGTCAAGCAACACGACGCCTTGTGGACTGAAGTGCGCGATTTCCCGCTCCAGCACGGCTGCGTCGGAAACGCCGCGCAGCGGCAGCATCGCAAACCACTGTGCGCGCCGCTGCGCCAGCAGCGCCTCGAGCTTCAGCGCAAGCACGGTGCCGTGCAGATCCGCACGCTCCAGCGTGGGCTGTTTCTTCGCCGTTTGCGCTTCCGCAACGAAGGGTGTAAATACTCCGGCGCGAAACGGCAGGCCCGCAGCGGCTTCGGCCAGATTGCGCTGCAGTTTTCTGGCGTCCGGTATCGCCCGCTGCCGGGCCTGCTGTGCGGACACGCTCGGCAGATAGCGTGCCGGGGAATCGTAGCCCGCCAGCACGCCGCGCGACTGGAGTCCGGCCAGCACGTCGCCGACGCGCTCCGCCGCTTCGAGTGCCGACTGCTCGGAATCGCCCGTCACCACGACCAGATGGCGCGCATCCGGCGCGCCCAGATCGTGGCGCAACGCCTCGTCCATGCGTTGATCGGACTCCGACACCGGACTCAGGCCGGACAGTTCGTCATTCCACGGCGTCGCGCCTTGCAGCGCCAGCCATGCGGCCAGTACCAGGACAGTCGCGATCAACGGGATGCGCAATGCCCGGCCGCGCGTGATCAGGCGCAACAGCACTGGCGCCAGTGTGTCCACGGCTCTGACGCTATAGCCGTGCGGTGCCAGTTCCGGCAGTACCCAGCGCGTCACCGCCGCAGCCGTCACCAGTCCGGCGATCGTGAACAGCCCAAGCTGCGCGAGCCCTGGGAATCCGGAGAACAGCATCGCAGCGCAGCCCAGCACCGAGGTGAGCACACCCAGCCGCAGCGTCGGCCAGATGCGCTTGAGCGCGGCCTGCGGCGGGCTGCCCGGCGCAGTGTTGGTGAACAGGTAAATGGCGTAGTCCACCGCTTCGCCGATCAGCGTGGCGCCGAAGCCGAGGGTGACGCCGTGCACCGAACCGAAGCCCAGGCTTACCGCGGCGACGCCGGCCAGCACGCCGCTCGCCACCGGCAGCAGCGTCAGACCCAGCACTCGCACGGAGCGATACGCGATCAGCAGAACCGCGGACACCAGAACCGTGGCAATCAGCGAAAAACGCAGCGCATCGTTCTTGATTCCGGCACGGGAATTCACCGCAAAGACACCCGGCCCGCTGAGGAGCAAACGCGCCCCGTCCGCGCGGTGCTCGCTCGTCGCTTGCCCGAAAGCCGCGCGGATCGCTGCCTGCGCCTGCTCCTGCGAGTCCAGGTCGAATCCCGGGGCGCGGGTCTGCGCGACCAGTAGTGCCCGGCTGCCGTCGCGCGAGAACCAGACGTCGCCACGTTTGTCCGGGCCGCCCTCCTCGCGCAACTGTTCCAGCAGATGCAGGAACTCCCCGGTCGGGTCGCGCGGCAATAGCGGCCCGACCATCGCGCTCGCCGGCGAACCGAGCAGGTCGAGCTGGCGCTCCAGCGCCGCGCGCAGGCCGGCGGTGCTGAACCGTTCCGGTGCGACCTGCGCACTGAGCAGATAGCGATTTCGCAGCAGAAATTCACCATCCGCGCGCAGTTGGTCCTGCTCTCCGTTGGCCAGGTAGGCAAACCGCGCATCGTGCTCCAGCCGGGCGGCCAGCCCCGCGCTTAGCGCAGCGAGCCGGTCCTGCGGCGCGCCTTCGATGCCGATCAGGATCAGCCGCGACACCACGCCTTCGCGCAGCTCGTCCACCAGTATCTGCTGTGCCGGCGTGGGCGAGCGCGGCAGAAAGGCCGCGAGATCGGTGCTGAACTCGGTGCGGACGACGATCAGTACGCAGACTGCGACCAGGCCTAGCCAGATTGCCACAGGCAGCCGTGCAGATTTCAACGCGACTCCTCGACAATGGTCGTCACTGACCGGTCGCCGCGGGTTTCCTGGACTTCGATGCGCTCCACCCGGTCGCGGCTGCCGCCGATGTTGATCAGGCTGATCACCGCACGCATGTCGGGATCGCGCGGAACCAGATATAGGCGCCAGCGCGCGCGGCCGCCTTCAAGTTCGACGCGATAGAAGCGCTCTAGCGCCGCGATGTCACCACTGAGCGTCGAGCGTATGCTCTCGACGAAAGCCCACAATACCGGATAGTCCCGCAGCCGCAGGGTGCGAGACCCGTTGCGGGCAGTACTTTCCAGTGTGAGCCGGTCGCCTTCGACCGTCAGAGTTTCCGGTTTCGGGCTGAGGGTGCGTTTCACCAGATTGCCGGGCGCCACGTAGGTCAGCGTTCCACGCAGTTCGAGCGGCGCCTTCAGTACTTTGAGGTATTTGCGCTCGACGAAGCGTGACTGCGAGCGCTTGACCGCGCCCAGTTCGCGCATGAGCTGCTGCACGCCCCAGCCCGCCCCGTCCTGTTGCGGTTCGGAGTCCTGCGCGCCCGCAGGCGCGCCGGCGGCCGGCGCTAATACGATCGCCAGCACCACGAGCAAGCGCTCAGCGCGGCGACCCGGTGCCAGCCCAGAAGTCATAGAAATTGAACCAGTTGTAGGGTGCCAGCCTGCAGTAATGCTCGACGCGCCTGGCGTAGAGTTCAACCCATCGGCGCAAGGTCGCGTCGCGCGCGGCGCGATCCAGTTTCGGCGATTCGACCAGGCGCTCGAAATGCAGATCGTAGCGATTGCCGCCGCGGTAGAGCGCGACCATCAGCACCACCGGCCGCCCGAACATGGCGGCGATACGGAACGGTGCCGTCGGGAATGCCGCCGGTTCGCCGAAGAAAGGCGCCAGGACGTGGTCACCTTCGAACAGTCCGCGGTCGCCGAGCATGCCCACCGACTCTCCGGATTCGAGCCGGTCGCGAAGCTTTATCATCGAGTCGAGCGAGCCCATGCCGATCACGGTGCGCTCCAGGCCGGGATTGATCACCTTGGCCAGCGTATTCATGTCGCGGGTGCCGTGTTCGAACATCATCATGGTCACCCTGATGCCGTTCTCCTCGCCATAGGTGTGCAATGCCTCGAAACTGCCGAGGTGTGCACCGAGCAGGAAGCAGTTTTCGCCGCGCGCCCGCGCCTGGGCAAGCACTTCTTCGCCGTACACCCGGATCTCGAACTGCTTGAAACGGCTGCGCAGCAGGTACATGCGATCGAGCGCAACGGTGGCGAAGCTGTAATAGTGGCGAAACAGATCGGACAATCCCGGCGGACGTCCGAGCACCTTGCGCAGATACTGCCTGGAGGCCGCCCTGGCCCGCACCGAGAAGACGAGGAAGTAAAGACACACCGGGAAGAGCAGCAAGCGCCCGGCGGGCCTCCCCAGCAACATCGCGAGCCGGACCAGCAAGCGCAGACTCGCGGCATTGGCCCGTTCGCGCTGCCTGAGCCAGTCCTGGCTCAAGCCGCGTTCCCGGTCCGGCCGCCGGAGGCCTTGCGACGCGCGCACTCAGCCGCGAAGCGCAGCAGGACCTCGCGCGGCAGTTTTCCGGTGGCATTGCGCGGCAGCGACCCGACAAAGTAAAGCGGCCTCGGCAGATAGACCGGATCGATGCGTGCCTGCAACGCTTCGACCAGCGTCTGGCGCGAAAGCCCGGGTGCCACCACGAACGCCGTGAGCCGGGTCACGCTCCGCGCCGGTTTCGTCGGGCATGAAAAACACGCCATCCTCCACGCCTTCGATGCTGTTCAGTTGATGGTTCAGGTAGGCAATCGAGCTGCGTTTGCCGGCGACATTGACCAGATCGGCGTTGCGCCCATGCAGCACGAAGGTCTCGGCATCACGCATTTCGACGAGGTCCGAAAAGGCCACCTCATTCGGCACGTGCCCGCCGTGGACGCGCACCGTGTCGCCGTACTGCGCGCAGCCTGACCCCGGGCAGCGTGTGCCACAGCGGGCCGTCAATGGTGCGCCGGGTCGCGACCATTCCGGCTTCGGTGAATCCGTACACCTCGTGCAGCGGAGCCTTGAAGCGAGCCTCCGCCTGCGCCGCCATTTCCGGCGACAACGGCGCGGTGGCGCATATGATCAGCTCGAGCTCAGGCAGTGCGACGGAATCGGCAAGCAGCGCGCGCAGATGCACCGGTGTGGTCACCAGCACCCGCCCGCCGGGAATATCCTCCAGGGCCGCGCGAACGTCGGCCGGGTAGAACGGGCGCGCCGCGTGCAGCGCCAGACCGTTTCGCAACGCCATCAGCACGGTGGATTCCAGTCCGTACATGTGTTGCGGCGGAACGGTTCCGACCAGAACACTGCCAGGTTTCCCGATTCTGCCGCGCGAGCACTCCGCGATCCGCACAATCCGAAGCGCAGCGCTTCGCCGGCCGCACCGCGAGCGATCGCGCCCCAGGATTTCGGATGTGGCGTCGGGCGTCCGGTGGAACCGGAGGTGAAGGCAATGACGGCGACCTGCTCCGGCGCAAATTCGGGAACGGGGCCGGGCGCCGCCTGGGCAACCTTCCGAATCCGGATAGTGCACCTGCTCGATGCCGTGCAGCGCCTGCGGTGCATCGGTCAGCGCGTACAGCCCGGGGTAGGCGAGCTGCATCTGCGCGAGCATCTCCGGGGTCTGGGTGGGTGGCAGCAGGCTCACCTGTCCGCGGCTGAGCGCCGCACCCAGCCCCACCGCGAATCGATAGCGATCGTTGCAGAAATTGAGCAGGTGCGAACGCGCCGGCAGGCTTGCCGCCACCCGCCGCAAATCGGAAAGGAACTCCGCCACCCGCACGGTGCGCCGGCCGCGAAAGGCAACCACTTCGTCGGGATCGCTGTGGCTCAGGAAAGGAACGGCTGCCATGGAAAACGCCGGCGCGCCGGCAAACGGGATGACGTCAGCGTCAGGGCGCCCGGCCCGATCCGCCGTGCTTCTGGAACGCCCGGATGGTGGAGCGGATCGAGGCGTGCGAAAAATTGGGATAGCGCAGGATGCGATAGAGGTACTCGGCCAGGAACATGGCGACCACCAGCGGTACATTGAGCAGATTCGCGAAGACCGACCATACGGCCAGTGGCGCAAGGAGGAACAGCAGCACGGAGGTCAGCGCCATGCCGGCGAAGAACAGGCACCAGGCCGTGGTCACCTGACGGGTATAGCGCTCGATGTCCTCCGGCAGCGTGCCGTGCACGTGGCGCGCCAGCCGCGTGATCAGCGCCTCCCGGCCGGGCATCAGCGTGCGCCCGAAAAGCCACAGCATGAAAAGATAGGCGCCGGCATGGGGCAGCAAATAGACCAGGGCCGGATTCGCGCTGGCGGCCCCCCACGCAACCCAGGCGGTGAGGGCGGCCAGCATGAGTGCGGTGAGTCCGAGCCGGCCGCGCCACGAGCGCCCCATGAACCAGATCAGCACCGCGGCAAGCGGCGCGATGGTGAGGAACTCGCCAAGGCCGCTGGGATCGCTGGAAATCGCCCAGTGCAGCAGGACCTGATAGGCCACAAGCGCAGCGAGCAACACGAGGCCCATGCGCCATCCGCCACGAGGCCGCCCCTCAACTGGTTCGATGACGCTGGACATGTTCGCTGAGATTGCGCAGGGAACTGAAGATCCTGATGTTGTCGCTGTCATCGGAGCGAAGCTGGAAGCCGTACTTTTTCGATACCGCCAGCGCGATTTCCAGGATGTCGATCGAATCCAGGCCCAGCCCTTCCCGGTAAAGCGCCGCTTGCGGATCGATCTCCACGGCCGCAATCTCGAGGTTCAGGACCGCCACGATCAATTCCGCCAGTTCGCGCTCGTGTTCAGTCATGCTATTCGGGGCTTCCATTCCTTGTATCCGCTCCGGTCTGAAGAATTCAGCTAATTGGGTGACCCGGGATTATAACCGCAGGAGCCGCGCGTCGGACCCGCGGAGCATGCCCGAACCCGGCGTTGACGCACCCTGTCCGGGCACGTAACCTCGTTCGCAATTCGCAGGGTGCGCAATCGAGAGCGCGCCGGACGGGCCGGACAGGAACCCTCGATTTGCATCCGCTCGTATTCAGCCGCACTGCAATCGCCAGCAGCATCGCGATCGGTATCGACGCGACGGTCGATGCGCTGCGCAGGCGCCGCACCGGACTGGCTCCGTGCGCATTCGAGACGGTGCAGCTCGAAACCTGCGTCGGTCAGGTGGCCGATGCCGACCTGCATGCCGGTGCGTCCGGACCTCGCGGATTTCGACTGCCGCAACAATCGCCTGGCTCAGCTCGGGCTCAGTCAGGACGGATTCGAGCAGGCCGTGCTGGAGGCACGCGAAAGGCACGGCGCCGGCCGCATCGGCGTGTTCCTTGGCACCAGCACATCGGGGATTCATTCAACCGAACTGGCCTATCGCCGCCGCGATCCGGTAAGCGGCGCGTTGCCCGCGGACTTTCACTACGGCGGCACGCACAATACGTACTCCGTCGCCTGGTTCGTGCAGTCCTATCTCGGCCTGCGTGGACCGTGCCTGGTGGTTTCGACTGCGTGCTCTTCAAGCGCCAAGGTGTTCGGCACAGCGGCGCGCATGATCGCGGCAGGCTTGTGCGACGCCGCAGTGGTCGGAGGCGTGGACAGCCTGTGCCTGACTACGCTTTATGGCTTCAGCTCGCTCGGCCTGCTTTCGGCCGGATATTGCCGGCCTTTCGACAGCGGCGCGACGGCATATCGATCGGCGAGGGTGCCGGATTCATCCTGCTCGAGAAACGTGCGGCGAATTCCGCCGCAGGACGCAGTGGCGCTGCTCGGCGTCGGCGAGAGCAGCGATGCTTATCACATGTCCTCGCCGCATCCCGATGGTCTGGGTGCACGGCTGGCAATGGAAGGCGCGCTGCGGGATGCCGGGCTGGCGCCGGGCGCAATCGACTATATCAACCTGCACGGCACCGGTACCCCGGCCAACGATGCGATGGAAGACAAGGCGGTGGTCCATTTGTTCGGCAGGCAGACCCGCTGCAGTTCCACCAAAGGCTGGACCGGGCATACCCTGGGGGCATGCGGAGCGATCGAGGCGATCATCTCGACCTTGGCGATCGAAAATGGTTTCCTGCCCGGCAGCGTGAACACGCGCAACGTCGATCCGGCGATGGGCCTGCGCTATCTGACTCGAGAACGAGACCGCATCGGCCGACCGGGTGATGAGCAACGCCTTCGGTTTCGGCGGAACCAATTGCAGCCTGGTGCTAGGACGCGCGGGACACTTGAAGTTCTTTGTCGAGGCCGTCGCAGTCCTCGGCCCCGGACTTGGCGGCTGGGAGGCAGCCCGGTCCATACTGGCGGGCTCGACACCCTACGTCCCTGCCGATCTGGTCCTGCCGCGTTTCGAGGTACTGCCGGCGGCGGAGCGCCGGCGCGTCGGGCTGGTGGTAAAGCTGTCGATATCGGTGGGACTGCAGGCACTCGAGCAGGCTGGAAGACCGGGTGACTCAGTGCCGACCGTGTTCACTTCTTCCGGCGGTGACGGCGTGGTCATCAACGAGATCTGCACAATGCTTGCAGGCAGCGACCGCCTGATCTCGCCGACGCGATTCCACAATTCGGTGCACAACGCACCCTCGGGATACTGGGGGATCGCCACCGGCTCGCGCGCACCGTCCACGAGTCTGTGCGCGTTCGACTGGAGTTTTGCCGCAGGCCTGATCGAAGCGGCGACGCAGGCTTAGCGTCGATTACGAATCCGTGCTGCTGATTGCCTACGACCTGCCCTATCCCGAACCGCTGCGAGCCGCGCGCCCGATTCGCCATCCGTTCGCGAGCGCACTACTGATCACTCGCGAGCGCGGCCCCCGTTCGATGGCCACGTGCGAACTCGACAGCGGCACTGCGGGCGCACCCATCGCGGATGCAGGACGACAACCTCGAGCAATTGCGTCGCGACAACCCGGCGGCGCGCAGCCTTCCGCTGCTGGCGGCGCTCGCCGGCGGGCACGGCTGGAGCCGGCGTAGACAGAAGTGTTCATCGAGAGTACCGCAGGCAACACACTCGGCCTTTCAGTGACGCTCTGCTGAGCCGGCCGACCGAAGAAAATGAATACGCCCGCTCACGCGGGCGTTTCCTTAAGGGCGTATCAGCGCTGTGCGCGCAACGCCTCGATGCGCTCGTCCAGCGGCGGGTGTGACATGAACAGGCGCTTGATGCCCCAGCCCTGGCCGCCGTTGATGCCGAAAGCCTTGATCTGGTCCGGCAATTGCGACGGCGTGTGCGCCTGCTTCAGCCGCTGCAGGGCGGCAATCATCTTCTCGCGGCCCGCCAGCGCGGCGCCGCCGACATCGGCGCGGAACTCGCGTCGGCGGCTGAACCACATCACGATGACGCTGGCCAGGATGCCGAGCACCAGCTCGGCGATGATCGCGGTGATCCAGAAAGCCGGGCCGTGACCGCGTTCGGTCTTGAAGACGGTCTTGTCGACGATGCTGCCGATGATTCGCGACATAAAGATCACGAACGTGTTCACCACACCCTGGATCAACGCCAGGGTCACCATGTCGCCGTTCGCGACGTGGGTGACTTCGTGGCCGAGCACGGCTTCGGCCTCGTCGCGGCTCATGCTGTTGAGCAGTCCGGTGCTGACCGCGACCAGCGCATTGTTCTTGTTCATGCCGGTGGCAAATGCGTTGACGTCGGGCGCGTTGTAGATCGCCACCTCGGGCGTGCCGATGCCGGCCTGGCGCGCCTGACGCTGCACCGTCTGCACCAGCCACTGTTCGGCTTCGCTGCGCGGGCTGTCGATGACCTTGGCGCCGGTCATCATCTTTGGCCGACCACTTGGACATGGCGAGCGAGATGAAAGCACCGCCGAAGCCGATTACCGCGGCGAACACCAGCAGCGCGTTCAGATTCGAGGCCGCCGCCGGATTCGGCCAGCAGGGTATCGATGCCCAGCAGCCTCATCGTGATGTTCAGGACGAAGATAACCGCGAGGTTGGTAATCAGGAACAGAACGACGCGCTTGATCACAAATGACCCTTTCTCAATATATGTCGATTCCTTGGAGCGAAAACGCCACTACCAGTTCCGCATGACGGTGCCTTATTCCCGGGCGGTTAATTGCTCGAGCTCGGCCGACAATGTCAGCCAGCGCTCTTCCGCCTGGTGCAGCTTTGCCGCCACCTGCGCCTGCTCGAGCAGGTAGCGCTTCAGATCGTCTTTGCGGCTGTCGCCGTAAATATCGGGGGAGGCGATCAGCTTTTCAAGCCGGGTCTTTTCGATGCCCAGTACCTCGATTTCCCGCTCCGCTGATTTCAGCCGCACCTCCAGCGGTTTGCGCCGGGTAAAACGACGGTTCCGCTCTTCCGCTTCGAGCCGTTTTTGCTCCTTGCGGCGAACAACGGGCTCGACGTCCGCGCTTTCGGCCTGTTCCTTCGCGCGCAGCCGTCTGGCGTAATCCTCCAGGTCGCCGTCGAAGGGCTCGACCGTGCCCCCCTCGACCAGCCACAGTTCATCGGCGGTCGCGCGCAGCAGGCTGCGATCGTGCGACACCAGCACCAGCGCGCCTTCGTAATCCTGCAGCCCGAGAGTAAGCGCGTGGCGCATTTCCAGGTCCAGGTGGTTGGTAGGCTCGTCCAGCAGCAACAGGTTTGGGCGCTGCCATACGATCAGCGCCAGCGCCAGCCGGGATTTTTCGCCTCCCGACATCGGCGCCACCGGCCCGGTCACCTGATCGCCGTGGAAATCGAAACCGCCGAGAAAGTTGCGCAGCTCCTGCTCGCGCGTCCTGGGCGACAGCCGTGTCAGGTGCCAGAGCGGGCTCTCCTCGGGACGTAACTGCTCCAGTTGGTGCTGTGCGAAATATCCGATCTGCAGGCCCTTGCCCTCGATCCGCTCTCCGGAGAGCGGCGCCAGCACGCCCGCCAACAACTTCATCATCGTGGACTTGCCGGCGCCGTTGCGGCCGAGCAAACCCAGCCGGGTGCCGGCACGCAGTGTCATCCGGATTTCGCGCAGGACGGTCAGATTGCCGTAGCCGGCTCCGACCCCGTCCAGCGTCAACACCGGGTCGGGCTGCACCACGGGCTGCCGGAACGCGAACTCGAACGGTGTATCCACGTGGGCAGCGGCGATTCTCTCCATGCGGGCGAGCGCCTTGATGCGGCTCTGCGCCTGGCGCGCCTTGCTGGCCTTGGCCTTGAAACGGTCGACGAAGGACTGCAGGTGCGCGATCTCGCGCTGCTGCTTCAGGAAAGTGGCCTGCTGCTGCGCCAGTTGCGCGGCGCGCTGAGTCTCGAATGCGGAATAGTTTCCAGAATACAGCCGCAGGCGCTGGCCTTCGATGTGGCAGATGGCGTCGGCTATCGCGTCGAGAAAATCGCGGTCGTGAGAGATCAGCAGCAGCGTCCCCGGGTAGTTGGAAAGCCACTGTTCGAGCCAGATGATGGCGTCGAGGTCGAGGTGATTGGTCGGCTCGTCGAGCAGCAGGATGTCCGAGCGGCACATCAGCGCCCGCGCCAGGTTCAGCCGCACGCGCCAGCCGCCGGAGAACTGCGCGACCGGCCTGTCGATTTCTGAGTACGCGAAGCCGAGGCCGTGCATCAGCTGCGCTGCGCGGGAGCGGGCCGAATAGGCGCCGATGCGCTGCATGTCTTCATGCAATTCGGCGATGCGCGTGCCGTTGTGCGCCTGCTCTGCCGCCAGCAGTTCGCCTTCCAGATGCCGTAGTTCCGCATCGCCGTCGAGCACATACTCGATCGCGGCCTGACCGGTGGCCGGGGTTTCCTGTGCAACATGCGCGAGCACCAGCCCTGGCTGAATCTCGAATTCGCCCGCGTCCTGGTGTATTTCGCCGAGGAGCAGCGCGAACAGGCTGGACTTGCCGCTGCCGTTGGCACCGGTGACGCCGATCTTCTGGCCGCGATTGAAGGTGAGACTCGCGCCTTCGAACAGTACCTTGATGCCGCGGCGAAGTTGCAGGTCGCGCAGAACGATCATTTCTAGCGGGTCAAAGGTTGCGGCGGAAGGAAACGCAGATGGGGTGGCTGATGGGACTCGAACCCACGACAACCGGAATCACAATCCGGGACTCTACCAACTGAGCTACAGCCACCACTGAAACACTTGCCGCGAGCGGTGCACTGGCGTGCCCGACAGGAATCGAACCTGTAACCCCCAGCTTAGAAGGCTGGTGCTCTATCCGGTTGAGCTACGGGCACGACTCTGAACCGGGCACGACTCTCGCTATCTGGTCGGGGTGGAGAGATTCGAACTCCCGACATCCTGCTCCCAAAGCAGGCACGCTACCAGGCTGCGTTACACCCCGGAGGGTCGCAACTATACCGATCAGGGGGTTAAAGGTCAATTTGAAGGTCCTGCAGGCATTGCGTTTTTGCTGCGCTGAAACTATGCTTGCAGCCCCCTGTTATTTCTGCTATTAAAGCGATTTTTTTTCGGACCGAACTGGCGAATGGCGACCGAATTTCACACGAATTTCAAGCCCTATGTGCCGAAGAAGGGCGAGGCTTACATGAGCCCGAAGCAGCTCGAGCACTTCAGGAAAATACTTAACCAACTGAAGACCGAGTTGTCACAGGACATCGACCGCACCGTGCACACGATGCAGGACGAAGCGACGGTGTTCGCGGATCCGAATGATCGCGCCAGCCAGGAATCGGACATGGCGTTGGAACTGCGCAATCGCGATCGCGAGCGCAAGCTGATCAAGAAAATCGACGAAACGATCGGCAAGATCGACGCCGGCGAGTACGGCTACTGCGAAAGCTGCGGCATCGAGATCGGCCTGAAGCGCCTGGAAGCACGGCCTACCGCCACCCTCTGCATCGACTGCAAGACCCTCGACGAGCTTAGAGAAAAGCAAGTGGCGAAATGATTTCGCCGTGCGCTTTCAGTGAAGGCTAACCTGACCGCTCAGTGGTCAGGTTATGCCGGAACTAAAACCCCTACGCGAAGTAACTTCGCGGCTTGCTTTCAGTGAAGGCTAACCTGACCGCTCAGTGGTCAGGTTATGCCGGAACTAAAACCCCTACGCGAAGTAACTTCGCGGCTTGCTTTCAGTGAAGGCTAACCTGACCGCTCAGTGGTCAGGTTATGCCGGAACTAAAACCCCTACGCGAAGTAACTTCGCGGCTTGCTTTCAGTGAAGGCTAACCTGACCGCTCAGTGGTCAGGTTATGCCGGAACTAAAACCCCTACGCGAAATGATTTCGCCGTGCGCTTTCAGTGAAGGCTAACCTGACCGCTCAGTGGTCAGGTTATGCCGGAACTAAAACCCCTACGCGAAGTAACTTCGCGGCTTGCTTTCAGTGAAGGCTAACCTGACCACTCTGTGGTCAGGTTATGCCGGAACTAAAACCCCTACGCGAAGTAACTTCGCCGCGCGCTTTCAGTGAAGGCTAACTTGCCCCCGGCAGGTTGGGCCGGAACTACCATCCCCACGCAAAATAACGCCAGGGTGCCCGCCCTCCCGCTTTCCGAATTACGTCAACGCCCCGCCCATGCGGGGCGTTGTATGTGAGGCGGCGCTAGGCGCTTGTCATGAAGCGGCATTTGCGGAACTTTGTGGTTGTGTCGCGGGACAAATACATGTCGGAAACTCCGGTCCGCAACCGGTTACCCGACAACCTTACGGCTATTTGGAGATAAAAATGTTTGCGAAAATTCATAACCCACGCGGTATCCGCCGTCGCCTCGGCATGAATCAACAGGAGTTCTGGGGACGCATCGGCGTGACCCAAAGCGGCGGTTCGCGCTACGAAAGCGGCCGCAACATGCCGAAGCCGGTGCAGGAACTGCTGCGCGTAGTGCATGTGGGGCAGATCGACCTGAAAAAACTCAACAAAGGTGACATCGCCGTGATCTCGTATCTGAAGAACGCCGAGCCGGCGCTGTATCGCCGGCTGAAGACCGAAGCTACCGGTCACGCGTCGCGGCGGCGCGGTCACCGCTGAACCTATAGTGTCCTGTCCCGCTGATTCGCGGCTGAAAACGCGACGAGAATCGGCGCCATGCTGTGTTACGAGTCCTCGCCGTGCGTGTCGGAGCGCGGAAGTGGGGCCCCTCTGGGGATCTGACCGCGGAGACACGCGTAAGGCCGGTGATCGACACGCTATTGGCCGGTTGCACGGTCGCATCCCCGCAAGCGGGGCGGCTGTCGAGGCGGAGCAGGGGCCCCAACTTCAGTTGGGGATGCGACCTGAGATCAGACGCACAAGGGATCGCCCGCCGCCCTTGATCGCCTCCGAGGTCAGATCCCCGAACAGAAAACGTTCGGGGCCCCTCTTCCGCTCTGCGGCGATCCCTGCTCAACGTTCCACCGGCCCCCGCCACTGTCAAGGACTCGCGCCTTGCCTGACGCCGATTTCGCGGGTTTTCCTGTCGCTGTTGGGTTGCTGTCAAATAGATCAGGGGACTGACTTCCAAGGTTTGACTGTTTTCCCACGAATCAACGGGACAGGACACTAGGGCGTAACCTTTACATTGAGGCCCATCGGGCGGATTTTGTCCGCGAAGGCGTCCAGCCACGCAAACGGGAGTGCGCTCAGGCGGCTGGCTTCCGGCTGAAACGACTGTCTCGCCAAGCCGTAAAGCAGGACGCCCTTCAGCGGCAGTCCTTCGCCGACACGTTCGCGTAGAAAGTCGAGGTAGGCCTGCTGCTCGGCCGCTTCGGGGGGGGCGCCATCGATCGCAAACATGCAGGTCTGTATCCAGGTCGGGCACAGGCGCGCCGCGATCTCCAGGTTCCCGCGCATCCTGTCGACATCGGTACGGGTGTTGTTGACCTTGCGCAAGCCCGCCTTGGTGGCGCGGTCCACCTTGAACCAAACCTCCCCGCTGAGCGCTGCCAGTTTTCCAACACCTGCCTGGACGCCGGCGCGCTGCATCAGACTGCCATTGGTGATCAGCACCGTCTTGACCTCCGCCGGGACTCCGGTTTGTCGCCGGACCTCCCCGACCAGGTCGATCACGCTCTCGAATTCCCGGGCACTGGTCGGCTCCCCGTTTCCGGATAGCGCAATATCGTTCAGTCGGCGCGCCTCGACTGGTACGCGTGCGGCAAGGAAATCGCCGTGCAGGACATCATGCAGAAATCCGGCGAGTTCCCGTTCGAGCCTGGCGAGATCCACCGGCGGCGGCGCGCCACGCGTGAGGCCCGGAACCTGGCAGTAGATACAGCGCCAGTTGCAGGCATTGTTTACGTTGAGGTTAATGCCCACGGATACGCCGCCCGCGCGCCGTGACACCACCGGGTACACGTAGGTCAGCCCCGCGCTGCCGCGGTCGTGATCGGCAACCGTCAATCGGCCGCGTGGCGATTCGGACATCTGTCGTTACAGTTCAAAGTGGAAGCGCTCTTGTACATGCCGGAGCGCGGTTCGGTTTCCGATTTGGAATTCGCAGCTTACGGGATTCATCGAGCGCCGGGAGACGGCTTCCCGGCCATATCCGCATGGTTTTCGGGCTGCTCCCGGCATCAATCTGCCATGTCCCATTCATGGTGCATTATCAAGACCGTACGCCATACGGGGCAAGGAATGTCCACGATCAATGTAGGGAAAAGGCCTCGACAACATGTCGCCCCCGGCGGGGGATAGTGATCCGGCCGCAAGCAGTCGCTCGCGATTGTCCCGGATCATGATTATCATGAGCGACAAATCAGCGTTTCCGTCTGGGGCCGTGCGCTGCCGAGCACCAGAATCGCAAGGTTGCACCAGAGGTCCAGGGAGCAATAACAATTTTGGAGGAAACTGCAATGAAGAAAGCATTTGTGGCATCGCTCGCGCTGGCGGGCCTGTTGGGGTTGGGCGCAGGCGTTGCATCGGCTGCCGGCGAGGAAGTCCAGGGCATCAAGGTCAACAAGGAAAGCGGCACCGCGGGCGACGGCAACACCGTCCTGATGAAGGGCAGCCCGCTGCCGTTGCGCGGCCAGGCGCTCAAGTTGGGCGAACCCCTGCCTTCGGCGATTGTTACCGGCGGCAACCTGGCGCCGGTCAACATGGCCGATGGAAGCGGCAAGGTGCGCATCATCAGCGTCGTGCCTTCGGTCGACACGCCGACTTGCGAGGCCCAGACCCACCTGCTCAGCGAGAAGGACCGCAAGCTCGCGGACCAGGTCGAAATGGTGACCGTGAGCATGGACCTGCCGTTCGCGCAACAGCGTTTTGCCAAAGAGGCGAAGATCAAGAACATCACGTTCTACTCGGACTACAAGACCGGGGAATTCGGGATGAACAACGGCTTGATGATCGAACCCCTGCACTTGCTGGCGCGTGCCGTGATCGTCACCGACAAGAACAACGTGGTCCGCTACATCCAGGTCGTGCCGGAAGTCACCCAGCTTCCCGACATGCCGGCGGCGATGAATTTCGCGAAGACGCTGCTGTAATCGATCCGGTACCGGAATGCAAAAGGCCCCGCTGCGCGCGGGGCCTTTTTGTATGTGGCGGAGGGTGAGGGTCAAGATGCGGCCAACGGCGAGCCTCTTTAGGCGCTCGCTAACCGGCCCCCGGCCGCGTTAAGCGCGACAGCGCGGCGAGGCGCCAATCGAACCCCCCAAAAAATGATCTGGCGGAAGGGGTGGGTCAAGATGCGAGCATCAGCGAGCCTCTTCAGGCGCTCGCTAACCGGCCTTCGGCCGTGTTAAGCGCGACAGCGCGGCGAGGCGCCAATCGAACCCACGATCATATGGTGGCGGAGGGTGAGGGATTCGAACCCCCGGTAGGTTTCCCTACAACGGTTTTCAAGACCGCCGCATTCAACCGCTCTGCCAACCCTCCGCTGCAACGCCTCTGCCGGTTTTAGCTTCGGCTAACCTGAAGGTTACCCTCCGCTAGCGCAAGCTTCGCGTGCGCCAAGACCGGTGCATTTAACCGCTCTGCCACCCTTCCGTGTTTCCGCCGGTTTTAGTTCCGACATAACCTGCAAAAGACGCAGGTTAGTCTGCACTGGGTGAAGCTGCGCGTCACCCAAGACCAGTGCATTCAACCGCTCTGCCACCCTTCCGTGTTTCCGCCGGTTTTAGTTCCGACATAACCTGGAAAAGACGCAGGTTAGTCTGCACTGGGTGAAGCTGCGCGTCACCAACTCCGGCTAACCTAAGGGTTACCCTCCGCTAGCGCAAGCTTCGCGTGCGCCAAGACCGGTGCAGTAGTTTCGGCATAACCCGAAAACCAGGTTAGCCTGCACTGGGCGAAGCTTTGCGTCGCCCAACCGCTCTGCCAACCCTCCGGCCGGCGCAAATGATACGCGCATGCCTTGGGGCCGCCAAATTAGGCGTTGAAACTTTGCCCCCGGTTAAGTAGTCTTACGTGCTGTAAATTCCTACATTGAGGAGTCTGTAACCATATGCAACCAGAAATCCAGTACGGTGCGCAACCCGGGCAGTTGACGCTTGCACGGAACAAGGTGTTGCGAAACACCTACGTTCTGCTGGCACTGACCATGGTTCCAACGGTGATCGGCGCCCTGGTGGGCATGGCCACCGGCGGGATCATCATGCAACACCCGATCATGATGTCGCTGGTGATGATCGCGGGTGTCATCGGCCTGCAATATGCCATCGCCGCGAATCGCAACAGCGGCCTCGGCGTGGTTCTGTTGCTGGGGATGACATTCATCCTCGGCTGGTGGCTCGGACCCCTGCTCAACGTCGCGTTGTCGTTCAGGAATGGCCCGCAACTGATCGGCATGGCTGCCGCAGGCACCGGCGGCATTCTGCTGGTCATGAGCGCGATCGCCACCACCACGAAGAAGGACTTCAGTTTCATGGGGAAATTCCTGTTCGTGGGCATGGTCGTGCTGCTGCTCGCCATGATCGCCAACATGTTCTTCCAGATTCCGGCGCTGGCTCTGACGCTTTCTGCGCTGGTAATCGTGGTGTTCTCGCTGTTCCTGTTGCACGACGTCAGCCGCATCGTCAACGGCGGCGAGACCAACTACATCATGGCGGCGACGGGCGTATACATGAGCCTGTTCAACATTTTCGCCAACCTGCTGCAGCTGCTCCTGGCGTTCTCCGGCGAACGCGACTGATTCTGCCGCGCCTCAAGGAAAGGGCAACCCCTCGGGTTGCCCTTTTTTCATTCCGGATTCCTGTTCAAGGCATCTCGAACAGGGCAATTGATTCCACGTGCGAGGTGTGCGGGAACATGTTCACCACACCCGCCGCGGCCAGCCGATAGCCGTGTGAATGCACCAGCACTTCGGCGTCGCGCGCCAGCGTTGCCGGATTGCAGGAAACGTAGACGATGCGCGCGGGAGGTGAATTCCCAATCGCCTTGACCAGGGCCATCGCGCCGTCGCGCGGCGGATCGATCATCACCCGGTCAAATGGCGCCAGTCCGCTCCAGTCTTCTGCGGTGATGGCAAACAGGTCGCGCTCGATGAACCGGCATGTTGCGTCCAGCCCGTTGCGCACGGCATTTTCCCGGGCGCGTTGCAGCAGTCCGGGGTTGCCTTCGATGCCGGTAACCTGTGCGCCGGACCTGGCGATGGCCAGCGAGAAATTCCCCAGGCCGCAGAAAAAGTCGCCGATGCGATCGCCCGGCTGCGGGTCCAGCAGCGTGATCGCCCGCCGCACCAGTGCCCGGTTGATCTCGGGATTGACCTGGGTGAAGTCGGTCGGATTGAACGGAAAGGTCAGGTCGAAATCAGGAATCCGGTATTGCAGAGGCGGCGCATCCAGCGGAAAGAAGGGATGGATTGAGTCCGGGCCCCTGGGCTGCAGGAATAACTGCACGCGATGCTGTACGGCGAACTGCCTGAGCTTGTCCTGGTCGGAGGCATCAGGCGGCTCCAGCACGCGCAGCACCAGCACATCCACCGCATCGCCGATGGCGAGCTCCACCTGTGGCAGACGCTCGCGAATGGACAGCGAAGCGATCAACTGCCGCAGCGGTACCAGCAACGCCGAGATGCGGGCCGGCACCACTTCGCAAGTCTGCATGTCCGCCACGAAGCTGCTGTGGCGTTCGCGAAAACCGACCAGCGCCCCTTTCTTCGGGACATAGCGAGCGGAGAAGCGCGCGCGGTGGCGGTACTCCCAGGTCGGTCCATGAATCGGGGAAAGCATGGTCCCGGCCGTCACCTTGCCAATTCGGGCCAGATTCTCCTCCAGGACGCGCTGCTTCGCTGCCACCTGTGCACGTGGCTCCAGGTGCTGCATGCTGCAGCCGCCACAGACACCGAAATAGCGGCAACGCGGCACAGTGCGAGAGGCCGACGCGCGTACGATTCTCCTTGCCTCGGCGAACTCGTATTTCGGTTTGCGCTGGTAGGATGCGAACTCGACCACTTCTCCGGGTAGCGCGCCCTCGATGAAGATCACCTTGCCGTCCACGTGCGCGACGCCCCGTCCTTCCTGGTCGAGGGACTCGACCAGCACTGCAGGCCCGACCAATTCGCGTTTCATGCTGCTTTCATGCTACGCGCGCCAGCCGGCCAGAAATTCCCGCCAGTGTGCTTCCGTGGACTTGGACAGCGTCATGCGAACCAGTTCGCATTCGCGCCGGTACTGTGCCTCGTCATGCGCTCCGCGGATCAACTGGAAACGCTGATAGACGAGATAAGTGTTGGCGACGTCGGTCTCGCAGTAATGCCTGATCGCCTCGATCCCGCCGGCCTGCCAGGCGTCCCAGACTTTCGAGCCATCCATGCCGAGTTTTCCCGGAAGCCCGAGCAGTTGCGCGATCTGGTCGAGCGGCGCGTTGCCGCGGCCCTGGTACATCGCCAGCACATCCATCAGGTCCAGATGGCGGCTGTGATAGCGGCTGATGTAGTTGTTCCATTTGAAGTCGCGGTCATCTTCGCCCATGTCCCAGAAGCGCGCGGCACGCACGCCGTGGATCAGCGCCCGATAATTCAGCACCGGCAGATCGAAGCCGCTGCCGTTCCACGAAACCAGCTGAGGGGTGTACTTTTCGACACCGTCGAAGAAGCGCCGGACCAGTTCGGATTCGGATTCCGCGGCCTCGCCCAGCGACCAGACGCGAAAGCTGTCGCGATCACGCAGCGCGCAGGAGATCGCCACCACCCGATGCAGGTGCAGCGGCAGAAAATCGCTGCCGGTGGCCTCGCGCCGGCGCTCGAACGCCGCCTGCGCCACTTCGGCATCGCTGGTCTGCGGACCATGCCCGTAAAGGCGCCGCAACCCGTCGATGTCGGGAATGGTCTCGATATCAAATGCCAAAACAGGAGTCATGCGAGTCAGCGTCTGCTGTCCAGCCATCCAAACGTGCACCGGATGGAAATCCCCCGCTTCTGTGCGCGGTGGAAACGCGCAGGATACCGGAAAGCACGGCAGACCCTCTACAGGGCGAAGTGCGCGCGGACTTCCTCTCACTCTGCAGGTGTGGGCCCGCCTAGCGACAAACCACCGCGCAATCGGACTCGGACAGCGATCAAACGACGGTGTTAGACTTGATGTCAGGATAGCCTTACCAGGCGGAGGAGAGTTCGTGAGTTCGCCGGCAAGACAGAACCCGGTGTTGCACAACGCCATGCATTGTCCGGACTACGCCAGGAACCGGCAACTGCGCGAATGGGTAGGCGGAATCGCGCAACTCACCCGCCCGGACCGTATCCACTGGTGCGACGGCTCGCAGGCAGAGTACGACGCCTTGTGCCACCAGTTGGTTGCCGCCGGCACCTTCCGCAGGCTCGACCCGACGAAACGTCCTGACAGCTACGTGGCGCTGTCCGATGCCTCGGACGTCGCAAGGGTCGAGGACCGCACGTTCATCTGCACGCCCCGCAGTGACGACGCCGGGCCGACCAATAACTGGATTGACCCGCAAGAGATGAGGCAGAGGCTGCTCGCGCTGTTTGAGGGCAGCATGCGCGGCCGGACTCTTTACGTCGTGCCGTTTTCCATGGGGCCGCTCGGTTCGCCAATCTCGCACATCGGTGTTCAGCTCACGGATTCCGCGTACGTGGCGGTCAGCATGCGCATGATGACCCGCATGGGCCGCGAAGCGGTCGAGGCCCTCGGCACCGAGGGCAGATTCGTCGCCTGCCTGCATTCGGTCGGCATGCCGCTTTCAGCCGGGCAGGAAGACGTGCGCTGGCCCTGCAACAGGGACCACAAGTACATCGTGCATTTTCCGGAGGAGAACGCAATCTGGTCCTATGGCAGCGGCTACGGTGGCAATGCCCTGCTCGGCAAGAAGTGCTTCGCGTTGCGCATCGCCTCGTGCATGGGCCGCAAGCAGGGTTGGCTCGCCGAGCACATGCTCATCCTCGGAGTGGAGTCGCCGCAGGGTGAAAAGCACTATGTTGCGGCGGCGTTTCCGAGCGCATGCGGCAAGACCAACTTCGCGATGATGATTCCTCCGGCGGCATTCAAGGGCTGGAAAGTCACCACGGTAGGCGACGACATCGCCTGGATCAGGCCCGGAGCGGACGGCAGGCTGTATGCGATCAATCCGGAGTACGGTTTCTTCGGGGTTGCCCCCGGCACTTCGGAGGAAACCAATCCGAATGCGATGGCGATGCTGAGCCGCAACTGCATCTTCACCAACGTGGCGGTGACTCCGGAGGGCGACATCTGGTGGGAGGGCATGACCGAAGAACCGCCGCCGATACTCACCGACTGGCAGGGGCTTTCCTGGACACCGGACTGTGGGCGCAAGGCCGCACACCCGAACGCACGCTTCACGGTGCCGGCGTCGCAGTGTCCGTCAATGGATCCCGCCTGGGAGACGCCGGAGGGCGTGCCGATTTCCGCCTTCATCTTCGGCGGCCGCCGCGGCACCACCGTCCCGCTGGTTACAGAGAGCTTCGACTGGGCCCACGGCGTCTACATGGCCGCCACGCTCGGCTCGGAAACCACGGCGGCGGCTACCGCGAAGGTCGGTGAGGTACGCCGCGATCCGATGGCTATGCTGCCGTTCTGCGGTTACCACATTGGCGACTACTTCAACCATTGGCTTGGATTCGGTCGTGCGCTGAAGGATCCTCCGCGGATCTTCTGCGTCAACTGGTTCAGGAAGGATGACGGCGGCAGGTTTCTCTGGCCGGGGTACGGCGAGAACATGCGGGTGCTCAAATGGATCGTGGATCGCTGTCAGGGGCGGGTCGAGGCCGCCGAAAGCCCTCTGGGCTGGATGCCGCGCAAACAGGACCTGGTGTGGGATGGACTGCGCGTCTCGAATGAGGCGTTCGCCGAATTGATGTCGCTGGACCGCGAGGCCTGGTCCGAAGAGCTGCGGTTGCACGAACAACTATTCGCAAACATTCAGGATCGCCTGCCGAAGGAACTTGCGCAAAAACGCGAACTACTGCTCGCCCGCATGGCCCGCGCCCCCGCCCGCTGGACCCTGCCTTTGTAAAAGGCTGCTTTCACCGCAAAGTCGCAAAGAACGCGAAGAAGAACGCGCAATAAATTGCAGGGGTAATCAATCCGCTGAAAAGCGCGCTTGCCGACACATGGCGGCATGCATTTTCTTCAATGCGATTCTTGCTTTTCTTAGCTTACTTTGCGTCTTTGCGGTGAGACGCTTGTTGGACTATTAGGCGGGGAACACACCGGTCGAGAGATAGCGGTCGCCGCGGTCGCAGACGATGGTGACGATGGTGGCGTTCTCCACTTCGCGGGACACCTGCAACGCCGCCCACAATGCGCCGCCGGAGGAGATGCCGGCGAAAATCCCTTCCTCTTTTGCCAGCCGGCGCGTCGTCTCCTCGGAATCGGCCTGGCTGACTTCGATGACCCGGTCCACGCGCTTGCGGTCGTATATTTTCGGCAGGTAGGCTTCCGGCCATTTGCGGATGCCGGGAATCTGCGAGCCCTCGGTCGGCTGACAACCGATGATCCGGATGGCCGGATTCTGTTCTTTGAAGAAACGCGAGCAGCCCATGATCGTGCCGGTGGTGCCCATGCTGCTGACGAAATGGGTGATCTGGCCGCGGGTGTCGCGCCAGATCTCCGGGCCGGTGCCTTCGTAATGCGACAGAGGATTATCTGGGTTGGCGAACTGGTCCAGGATCAGGCCTTCGCCGCGCGCCTGCATCTGCTCCGCGATGTCGCGTGCCGTTTCCATCCCCCCTTCCTTCGGCGTCAGTACGAACCTCGCGCCAAATGCCGCCATGGTCTGCCGCCGCTCCACCGACAGATGCTCGGGCATGACCAGCACCATGCGATAACCGCGCATCGCCGCCACCATTGCCAGCGCGATGCCGGTATTGCCGCTTGTCGGTTCGATCAGTGTGTCGCCCGCTTTGATCTGCCCGCGTTCCTCCGCGCGCCTGATCATGGACAGCGCAGGACGATCCTTCACCGATCCGGCCGGGTTGTTGCCCTCGAGCTTGGCAAGCACGACGTTGCTGGTCTTGCCGGGGATGCGCTTCAGGCGCACCAGCGGCGTATTGCCCACGAAGTCATCGAGGGTTTGATAGGCACTGACGGGACTACGATCCATGGAAATATGATACTCGCGCGCTCCCGGGAGCGGAAAATTCCCTTAATGCGTCGGTTAGCGCGCGGCGGATAGCAGCCATTCGACGTAGCGCGTGACGCCGGTTTCAACGTCGAAGAACGGTGCGGCGTATCCGGAGCCGCGCAGTTGCGCGAGGTCGGCCTCGGTGTAGCTCTGGTATTTTTCCCTGAGGCCGGGCGGAAAGGGTACGTACTCGATTACTCCCTGCGACCTGAGTTGCGCAAGGCTGAGCGCGTCCTTGCCTTCGGCGCGCCGCAAGGCGTTAATAGTCGCAACCGCGACGTCGTTGAAAGTCTGCGAAGCACCGGAGCCGCAATTGAAAATGCCAGTTCTCTTGGGATTGTCGAGAAAATACAGGTTCACTTTCACGACATCCTCGACCGAGATGAAGTCGCGCCGCTGCTCGCCTGCCGCGTAACCGCCGCTGCCCTCGAACAGTTTCACCTTTCCGTTCTCGCGGAACTGGATGAAGCAGTGGTACGCAACCGAAGCCATGCGCTCCTTGTGTGCTTCCCGGGGGCCATAGACGTTGAAGTAACGCAGCCCCGCCACCTGCGCCGTATTGTCGTCCCAGCGCCGGCGCACCAACTGGTCGAAAAGAAACTTCGAAAAACCGTAGACGTTCAGCGGTTTCTCGTTCTCCCTGCCCTCCTTGAATACCGGTCCCGATCCGTACACTGCCGCCGAGGATGCATAGATCAGCGGCACCGACTCGGCCTGACAATAGGTGAGCAGGTCCGCCGAGTAACGGTAGTTGTTCTCCATCATGTAGCGTCCGTCCGTCTGCATGGTGTCGGAACACGCACCCTGGTGAAGGATGGCGGCGATCTCGCCGTCGAAGGAACCGGCGTCGAGTGCGGCGCGAAAATGTTCCTTGTCCAGGTAGTCGGCGATCTCGCAATCCGCGAGGTTGCGGAACTTGTCTGCGAGGCTGAGGTTGTCCACCGCAAGAATGCCGGTTTCGCCGCGCGCGTTCAGCGCCTTGACGATATTGGAGCCGATAAACCCTGCTGCACCAGTGACGACGATGTACATGTTCTTTTTCGATCAGGAAAACAATTCTTCGGGGTGAACCACCGCGGTGCCGAGCTTGCCTACCACGATTCCGGCCGCCTTGTTGGCGAACTGCACGGCCTCGGCGAACCCTGCGCCGGCCGCAAGCAGCACACCCAGAACGGCAATGACGGTATCCCCGGCACCGCTGACATCGAACACTTCACGCGCCACGGCGGGCACATGCAGCCGGTGCTGCTCGCGATATAGGGTCATGCCTTCCTCGCTGCGGGTGAGCAAAAGCGCATCCAGCGCCAGTTCGCGGCGCATCTTCTGCGCCCTTTCGGTGAGATCGTCCTCGCTTTTCCAGCGTCCCGCCACTTCGCGGAATTCCGCACGATTGGGTGTAACCAGCGTCGCGCCGCGATACCGGTTGTAATCGTCCCCCTTCGGGTCGACCAGCACAGGCTTTCCCGAGGCACGCGCCAGTTCGATCATCTTCTCGATGTGCCTGAGCCCGCCCTTGCCATAGTCGGACAGGATCACCACGTCCGCCTTCGGCAGCCGCGCCTCGAAGTCGGCGAGCTTGGACAACAGCACTTCATGCCCCGGCTCGGTTTCAAAATCGATGCGAAGCAACTGCTGCTGGCGGCCGATCACGCGCAACTTGACCGTGGTGGCGAGTCCTGGATCGCGATGCATCTGGGCGGTTATGCCGCCGGAATCGAGCAGTCGCTGCAGACAATCGCCGGCTTCGTCCTGACCGACCACCGACAGCAGCGAGGCTTGCGCACCGACTGCAACGATGTTGCGCGCAACGTTGGCCGCGCCGCCGAGGCGCTCCTCGGTGCGCCCGACCTTCACTACCGGCACCGGCGCCTCCGGCGAGATCCGGCTCACCTCGCCGAACCAGTAGCGGTCAAGCATCACGTCCCCGACCACCAGTACCCGCGCGGAACGCAAGGATGAGGGATGAGGGATGAAGGATGAAGCGCTCATTCCAACGCCTTGTGCTTTTCGCTTCCGCCCTGTCCCAACGATTCTCCCCTTCATCCTTCCGCCTTCCGCCCTCATCCTTGCCCTTCAGCCTTCATCCTTCCGCCTTCATCCTTGACTTTCATGGTCTTCCCATCGAGAAATACTCGAATCCCGCTTCCCGCATCAAGGCCGGATCGTACAGGTTGCGCCCGTCGAACACGATCGGCGCCTTCAGACGTCGCTTCATATCTTCGAAATCCGGACTGCGGAATTCCTTCCATTCGGTAACTATGATCAGCGCATCCGCGCCATCGAGCGCCGCCGTCGTGGACGCGGCGAAGTGCACCGCCGATTCCTTCGCGAACACCTGCCTTGCCTCCTTCAGTGCCACCGGATCGTAGACACTCACGCTGGCACCGCGGGCAATCAAGCCGTTAATCACCACGCGGCTCGGCGCCTCGCGCATATCATCGGTGTTCGGCTTGAAAGACAGCCCCCACACGGCGAACCGGCGGCCGTCGAGATGTTCGCCGAAACGCATGCGTACCTTCTCCAGAATCCGCTGCTTCTGCGTGCGGTTTACCTTCTCCACCGCATCCACGATGGTCATTTGCATTCCGTACTCGCCGGCAGTGTGCTGCAGCGCCTGGATGTCTTTGGGAAAGCACGACCCGCCATAGCCCACTCCGGCGTACAGGAAGTGATAGCCGATACGCTGGTCGGAGCCGATTCCATGGCGCACCGCCTCGATGTTCGCGCCGAGTTTTTCGGCAAGATTGGCCAACTCGTTCATGAAGGAAATGCGGGTGGCGAGCATCGCGTTGGCGGCGTACTTGGCCAGTTCCGCCGACCTCGGATCCATGACCAGGAGCCGGTCGTGATTGCGCAGGAGCGGCGCATACAGCTGGCGCATGATTTGTGTGGCACGCTCGTCGCTGCTGCCGACCACGATGCGGTCCGGACGCATGAAATCGTTGACCGCCGCGCCTTCCTTGAGGAACTCCGGGTTTGAGACCACGCTGAACGGCAGTTTCATGCCGCGGTTCTTCAATTCCTCTTCGATCACGGCGCGCACCCGTTCCGCGGTCCCCACCGGCACCGTGGACTTGTTCACCACCACGCGGTAGTCGTCCATGCTACGGCCGATGCTGCGGGCGGCGCCGAGCACGTAACTCAGGTCCGCCGAGCCGTCCTGGTCGGCTGGCGTGCCCACGGCGATGAACTGCAGGGTGCCGTGGGCAACGCTTTCCTCGACATCGTTAGTAAAGCGCAATCGGCCCGCCGCGGCGTTGTGCCTGACCAGTTGCTCCAGTCCCGGCTCATAGATCGGAATGCCGCCAGCCTTGAGCGTCGCGACTTTGTGCTCGTCGAGGTCGAGGCAGACCACGTCGTTGCCGAGATCAGCGAAACAGGCGCCCGATACCAGCCCGACGTATCCGCTGCCGATGATGGTGATCTTCACTTGCCGTTCTCCACTGCGGCTACTTCCGAATTGATGCGCGCCAGCACTTCAAGCGGCTGCGCCGCACGCGTGACCGGCCGGCCGATCACCAGATAGCTCGAACCGGATTCGAGCGCCTGGCGCGGCGTCATCACCCGCTTCTGGTCGCCGGCCGGGTCTTCGGGAAGACGGATACCCGGCGTGACGCGCAGGAATGACTCGCCCAGTTGGCTGCGGATCGCGCCGGCCTCGTGCGCGGCACACACCACCCCGTCCAGGCCACACTCCCGTGCCAGCGCAGCGAGACGCAGCGCTTCGTCCATCGGCGCGGCATCGATCCCCACTTCATGCAAGTCCTTTTCCGCCATGCTGGTGAGCACGGTCACGGCGATCAAGCGCGGCCGGCCGGGCGCAGTTCCGATCGCCTCGCGCGCCGACTGCATCATCGTCCGTCCACCGAGCGCGTGCACGTTCAGCATCCACACACCGAGAGCGGCGGCCGCCTTGCATGCCTGCGCCACGGTGTTCGGAATGTCGTGAAACTTCAGATCGAGAAAGATATCGAAGCCGCGTTTCACCAGCATGGCAATAAACTCCGGCCCGGACGCGGTGAACAACTCCTTGCCGACCTTCAGCCGGCAGGCGGATGGCTGGAGCCGATCCACCAGAGCTGTTGCCGACCTCGCGTCCGCGTAATCGAGCGCGACGATGACCCGGGAACCGGTAGTCAAGTGGTCAGCTCCCGCTCTTCGGTACGCCTCGGGGAATAGGTTTCCCAGCCAGTGCACGCCGGACAGTGCCAGTAGAACTGGCGCGCCTTGAACCCGCAGTTGTCACAGCGGTAAAGCGCGAGACTCCTGGTGTGCTGGTGCACCAGGTTCTTGATCAACTGGAGGTCCTGGCGGCGCTCGGCGGGAACCTCGAGAAGCTGGGCTTCGAGCAGCTTGTCCAGTCCCAGCAGCGTGGGATTGCGCGCCAGCTCGTCGCGCACCAGGCGGTAAGCGGAATCCGCGCCGCTCTGGTCGAGCTCGCCCTGAAAGATGGCGTTGAGCAGGTCAAGCGACGGATAGCTGGCGAGGTAGCCGCGCAGCAACTGCAGCCCTTCATCCTCCCGTCCCAGGTTGCGATAGGCAAGCAGCAGCTTGTCGGCAATCAATGAGAGGTACGCGGGATTTTGCCCCTCGACACGCTTCCAGGCCTCGATCGCCTGGTCGTTCTTCTGCCGGGCCAGCTCGATATCGCCAAGCAGGATGTTGGCGCGCGCGCACTTGCGGTTGACGTTGAGCGCCTCACGCAGATAATCGCCGGCTGCGTCCCAGCGTGAATGGGTCATCTCTGCGACCGCCAGCTCGCAGTAGAAATTGGCAATATCCACGGCGCTCGACTTGCCGGCCACTGCATCCATGCGACGCGAAGCCTCGATTGCTTTCTTCCAGTCCTTCTCCTGCTCGAAAATTTCCAGCAGGAACTTCAGCCCCTGCTGCTCGTACTGCGTGCCCCCGAGCTTTCCGAACATCTCCTCGGCGCGGTCGAGCAATCCGGCCTTCAGATAGTCCTGCGCCAGCTCGTACAACGCCGTGAGCTTCTGATCGGGCGCAAGATCCGGCCTGCCGAGCAGGTTCTCGTGCATGCGGATCGCCCTCTCGACTTCGCCGCGGCGCCGGAACAGGCTGCCCAGCGCAAAATGCAGCTCGATGGTATGCGGATCGACCTTTACCACCTCGATGAAGGCTTCGATCGCCTTGTCCGGCTGTTCGTTGAGCAGGAAGTTCAGGCCCTTGAAGTAGGAGAGCGGGAGCGCGCGTGACTCGGTCAGCAGTTGCTTGATGTCCACCCGCGCTGCCAGCCAGCCGAGGGCAAAGAATAGCGGAAACCCGAGCAGCCACCAAAGTTCGAATTCCATGGGCTAACGCGCGTCCTCTGGCACGGTCGCCTTGGCCCGCACTTCCTTGCGCAACTGCAGAACCTCGCGCCGCTGCCGATAGACATGAGTCAGACAGGCGGCCACGCCTGCGACCGCGCCGACACCGAAAAAAACCAGCACCACCATAGCCAGCGGTGCTTCCCATTGGCTGTCAAGATAGAAACGCACGACCACCGGATCGGTATTCTTCAGCGCGAACCCGAAAAGCAGCAGGAACAGAAGGATTCGCAATGCCCAGGAGATATAGCGCATCAGCTGCCCCGTGAAAACAAGAGGCGAAAGTCAGACGAAAAAAAGCGGCACGATCCTGCGACTATGCCGCTTGCGTTTTGATGCCGGCCGGACACGCCGCCGCCTACTGGCTCTTGAAATCCACGCGTTCGCGCAATTCCTTGCCCGCCTTGAAATGCGGCACATACTTGGCCGGCACATGAACCTTGTCGCCGGATTTGGGATTGCGGCCCACCCGCGGCGGGCGGTAATTCAATCCGAAACTCCCGAATCCGCGAATTTCGATGCGATGGCCCTGGGCAAGGCTTTTCGCCATGGCATCCAGGATCATCTTCACCGCAAGCTCGGCGTCGCTCGCGACCAACTGGGGAAAGTGCGCCGCCAGCTTGGCAATCAGCTCCGACTTGGTCATGGCGCGTCCTATTGCGCAGTGTTCTTGTTGTCCAGCTTGGCCTTGAGCAAGGCGCCAAGGTTGGTAGTGCCCGCATTCGACGCGCTGTCGGCGGCATGCTTCTGCATCGCCTCGGACTCGTCGGCCGCATCCTTGGCCTTGATCGAGAGATTGATGTTGCGGTTCTTGCGGTCGATGTTGATGATCATCGCATTCACCTTGTCACCTTCCTTCAGATGCGTGCGGATGTCCTCGACGCGGTCGCGCGCGATCTCGGAGGCTCGCAGGTAACCCTCCACGTCCGTGTCCAGTTGAACCACGGCGCCCTTGGGATCGATGGTCTTGACCACACCATCGACGACCGCCCCCTTGTCGTGCGTGGCGACGAAATTGGTGAACGGGTCGCCCTCCAGCTGCTTGATGCCCAGAGAAATGCGCTCGCGTTCGACATCGATGGAAACGACCATCGCTTCGACCTCGTCGCCCTTCTTGTAGTTGCGCACCGCCTCTTCGCCGGGAACGCTCCAGGAAAGGTCGGACAGGTGCACCAGACCGTCGATACCGCCCGGCAGGCCGATGAAAATGCCGAAATCGGTTATGGACTTGATCTGGCCGCGGACTTTGTCGCCCTTCTTGTAATTGGCGGCGAACTCTTCCCACGGATTGGGCTTGCACTGTTTCATGCCCAGCGAAATGCGGCGGCGGTCCTCGTCAATCTCGAGAATCATCACTTCGACCTCGTCGCCGAGTTGCACCACGCGGGAGGGGTGAACGTTCTTGTTGGTCCAATCCATTTCGGATACATGCACCAGGCCCTCGATGCCTTGCTCGATCTCGACAAACGCGCCGTAGTCGGTGAGGTTGGAAACCTTGCCGAACAGGCGGGTGCCGGGAGGGTAGCGACGCGACAGGCCGACCCAGGGATCCTCGCCGAGCTGTTTCAGGCCCAGCGAAACGCGATTCTTTTCCTGATCGAACTTGAGGATCTTGGCGGTGACTTCATCGCCTACATTGAGGACTTCGGAGGGATGCTTGACGCGGCGCCAGGCCAGGTCGGTGATGTGAAGCAGGCCGTCGATGCCGCCCAGGTCGACAAACGCGCCGTAATCCGTGATGTTCTTGACGACACCCTTGACCGTGGCACCCTCCTGCAGGCTGGCAAGCAGCGCTTCACGCTCCGCGCCCTGACTGGCTTCCAGCACGGCACGGCGTGACACCACCACATTGTTGCGCTTGCGGTCGAGCTTGATGACCTTGAATTCGAGATTCTTGCCTTCGTAGGGGTTGGTGTCCTTCACCGGGCGGATGTCCACCAGCGAACCGGGAAGGAAGGCGCGAATGCCGTTCACCATGACTGTAAGCCCGCCCTTGACCTTGCCGTTGACGAGGCCTTGAACCAAGGTGCCCTGTTCCATCGCCTTTTCGAGATCGTGCCATGCTGCCAGGCGCTTGGCCTTTTCCCGCGACAGGCGGGTTTCCCCGTAGCCATCCTCGAGGGCTTCGATGGCGACGGTCACATAGTCGCCGGCCTTGACTTCGACTTCGCCTCGGTCGTTCTTGAACTCGTCTGCCGAGATGAAGCTCTCCGACTTCAGGCCAGCGTTCACCACGACGAAATTGGGATCCACACGCACCACTTCGGCCGTGATGACTTCACCTGCGCGCATCTCCTTGCGCGACAGGCTTTCTTCGAACATCGCGGCAAAGTTATTTTCGGAGGTCGCTGCGTCAGGGGTTTGGGTTTCGATTGTCATAAAAAGAGGGTTGGACTCGCAATAAAACCGTTGCTTGAAACGGGGTTGGTTGATGAACCCGTCTAAGGCGGAAAAAGACCCTCCTGGGGCGTGCAACGGCCGGCAGTTTGCGGGTCTGATTCAGCGGGACGGGGCCCGGCGCTGCACAGATTCGAACCACTGGATTACTTGGGCGGTTGCCTCTTCTATCGAAAGCCCAGTGGTATCAAGAACTTGCGCGTCTGCGCTCTTCTGCAGCGGGGCCAGGCTGCGCGCGCTATCGCGGGCGTCGCGTTGGCCGATTTCCTGCAAAAGGGTGGCTAGATTAGCATCGAAACCTTTGTCTATCAACTGTTTATAGCGACGCAGTGCACGCTCCTCCGCGGACGCGGTGAGGAACACCTTGAGCACCGAGTCCGGGAAGACCACCGTGCCCATATCACGGCCGTCCGCAACCAGTCCCGGAGGTCGGCGAAACGCCCGCTGGCGATTGATAAGCCCTTGACGCACTTCAGGTATCACCGCAACGTGAGACGCGTCTACCGAGACTCTTTCGGTACGAATGGCTTCGGTCACATCCTCCTTGCCGAGATGAATGTTTTGACCGTGAAACTCCGCCGGCAGAGACTTGGCAAGACTTCCGAGTGCGCCCGCGTCGTCCATCGCGATTCCTTGCCGCATTGCCGCCAGCGCCACCAGCCGGTACAGCGAACCGCTGTCGAGGTAGTGAAATCCCAATCGCTTCGCCACCTGTCGCGCGACCGTGCCCTTTCCCGAAGCCGATGGCCCATCGATGGAGATGACCGGCACCGTCGCGCCGCGCGCAATCTCGGCAAAGCGATCGAAAAAATCCGGAAAGGTCTTGGCAACGCACCCGGGATCGTTGATGCGCACCACCACGCCGCCGAGCGCGACCAGCGCAAAGCACATCGCCATGCGATGATCGTCATATGTATCGATCGATGCGCGCGGCATAAGGCCTGCGGCGCGAGGCGGGTTGACAACCAGGTAATCCGCGCCCTCCTCCACCGTTGCGCCGACCTTGCGCAGTTCTGTTGCCATCGCCGCGATACGATCGGTTTCCTTCACCCGCCAGCTGGCGATGTTGCGAAGCCGGCTGCTGCCGTCAGCGAACAGCGCTGTCACGGCCAGCGTCATCGCCGCATCGGGGATGTGATTGAGATCCAGGTCGAAAGCATGCAACCGGCCCTTTGCCGGTGCGCGCGCTTCGATCCAGTTCTCGCCCACGTCGATGCGCGCACCCATCCCGGCCAGTGCTTGCGCGAAATTCACGTCGCCCTGGATGCTGTTGCGGCCCAAGCCCTCCACCCGCACCGGCCCGCCGCCGATCGCGCCGGCAGCGAGAAAATACGATGCGCCGGAAGCATCACCTTCGACGAAGATTTCCCCCGGACTGCGAAACCGGCTGTCGGCAGGAATCGTGAACGAGGACCAGCCCGTGCGACGCACCTGCACGCCGAACCGCGCCATCAGGTTCAGAGTGATTTCGATGTATGGTTTGGAGATCAGATCGCCGACGACTTCAATGGTCGTTTGCCTGCCGGTCAGCGGCAGCGCCATCAGCAACGCAGTCAGAAACTGGCTGGAGACTTCCCCGTTCACCCTCACCTTGCCCGCATCGCGGATATTGCCCGGCCGGATTTCCAGCGGCGGAAAGCCGTCTTTCCCAAGGTAACGCACGTCGGCGCCGAGTTGACGCAACGCATCCACCAGATCGCCGATCGGGCGCTCGTGCATTCTCGGTACGCCGGACAACCGGTAGTTTCCACCGCAAAGCGCCAGCGTCGCAGTCAGCGGCCGAAACGCAGTGCCGGCATTGCCCAGAAACAGCTCCGCGCTCTTCACCGGAAATGCTCCGCCGCAGCCAATGATGCTCAGGCGCCCCGGCTCTTTCCCCTTCTGCAACGTCACGCCCAGCAATTCCAGCGCTTCGAGCATGCGGTCCACGTCGTCCGCGGACAGCAGATCGTGAACGTCGGTGGCCCCGCTCGCGAGTGCGGCCAGCAGCAGGACGCGGTTGGAAATGCTCTTCGAGCCCGGCAGGCGCAAACTGCCCGCCGCCCGGCCGAATGGTCCAAGTTCCAGGTACTCGGGATACGCGGCCATGCCTCAGGATCCGCTGCGCGTCAAGGCATTGCGCGCGCGGCGCGCCGCTTCGAACAGGCGCTCGATCTCCGCGCCATCGGCCCGACGCAGGCTCCGTGCCAATTCGGTGAGCTGCTGCTGATAGGCGTCGATATCGCCCAGCAAGGCGTCCCGATTTGCAAGCGCGATGTCGCGCCACATTTCCGCAGAGCTGCCCGCGATGCGGGTGAAGTCGCGGAAGCCGCCGGCGGCGAAACCGAACAGCGCTTCAGCGTCCGGCCGCGTCGCGATCATGTGCACCAGCGTGTAGGCAAGCATGTGCGGAAGATGGCTCACTGCGGAGAACACGCGGTCGTGACGTTCCGGCGTCATTCGGCTCACACGGGCCCCGCAGACCTTCCACATCGCTTCGACACGATCAATTGCGGCAGCCTGGTTTTCCTCCAGGGGCGTGAGCACGACATTCCTGCCTTCGAAGAGTAGCGCGCTGGCGGCATCCACGCCTGTCAGTTCGGCACCGGCAATCGGGTGTCCCGGTACAACGGACGCAAGATGCCGGGAGGCAATGGCCCGCACCGAAGCGACGAAATCCTGCTTGGTGCTGCCCGCGTCGGTGACCAGCGTGCCCGGCGTCAGGGCATCGGCGAGCGCCCCCAGCACCCGGGGGTTCTGCTGCACCGGCACCGCGATCAACACCGCGTCGGCGCCCTTGACCGCAGCCGCGATGTCCTCGACCGCTTCGTCGATCACGCCGAGTTCGAGAGCCCGGGCAATGTTGGCACGGCCGCGGCCGACGCCGATCACCCGGCGCACGCTTCCGGCACGCCTGAGCGCAGCCGCCACCGATCCGCCGATCAGGCCGACACCGATGACGATCAGTCTGTCGCTATGGAAATTGCTCAAGGAGATTGCGTCGCGCGTTGCCCGAACCTTAGCGCAGGTCTGTCAGAACCGCTTCCAGCGCAGCGAGAAAGCGTTTGTTTTCCGCCTCCGTTCCGACGGTCACGCGCAGATGCTCGGGCATGCCGTAACTGGCGATCGGCCGCACGATGACGCCCTGCCTGAGAAGGCGCTGAAACACCTCCGCAGCTTTCGGAACCTTGAAGCTGACGAAATTGGCGCAAGAAGGAATCCAGGACAGTTCCAGCCGTTTGAATCCGGCGGTCAGCGCCAGCATCCCCTGAGCGTTGAGCGCGCGGCTCTTGTGCACAAAATCCTGATCGGAGAGTGCCGCCGTAGCGGCCGCCTGGGCGATATTGCTGACGTTGAAAGGTTGTCTGACGCGGTTCATCAGTTCGGCAACCTGCGAATGGGCAAACGCGAAACCGACACGAAGTCCGGCCAGTCCGTAAGCCTTCGAGAAGGTGCGCGAAATAACCAGATTGGGAAACTGCTCGAGCCATTTCAAGCTGTCGCCGCGCCGACCCGGATCGAGGTATTCGTAGTAGGCCTCGTCGAGCACCAGCAACACGTCCGCCGGCACCTTGCGCAGGAAGGCATAAAGCACATCCGGGGCCAGCCAGGTACCGGTCGGATTGTTCGGATTGGCGACGAAAACGACACGTGTGTCGTCGCGAACGGCTCGCGCCATGGCGTCGAGATCGTGGCCGAAATCGCGCGCCGGCACCTCAATCCCGGCTGCGCCCATGGCCTGCGTCGCCAGGGGATACACGGCGAACGCATGTTGCGAATAAACCGCCGAAGCGCCCGGCGCAAGAAAGGCGTGCGCCGCCATTTCCAGCACGTCGTTAGAACCGTTGCCGAGAACGATGCGCTCCGCTGCAATGCCGTACATTCTTGCCAGCGCCATTCGCAGATCGAAACCGTTGCCGTCGGGATAACGCGCAACTTCGTCGAGCGCCGCACGCATCGCTGCGACTGCCTTCGGGCTTGCGCCCAGCGGGTTCTCGTTGGACGCCAGCTTGACGATGCTCGCCTCCTTCAAACCCATCTCGCGCGCCAGCTCGGAAATGGGTTTGCCCGGCAGATACGGGGCAATGGCGCGGATATACGACGGCGAACGTTCGCAGACGTCGACCATGACCCGTGGCGACGACACGGTATTCACTTCGCGGCCACCGGGTAGGAACCGAGGATCTTGAGAAAGGCCGCGATCCCGCGCATTTCGTCCAGTGCGCGCGCGACCTTGTCCTCGGTCTGGTGCCCTTCAAGATCCACGAAGAACACGTATTCCCACAGCCCGGTGCGCGACGGGCGCGATTCCAGCCGCGTCATGCTTACCCCGCAGCGCGCCAGCGGCGTCAACAGTTCGTGAATTGCGCCGGGGATATTGCGGATGGACATCACCAGCGATGTCTTGTCGTTGCCGGACGGCGGCACCTCCTGCCTGGAGATCACTGCGAACCGGGTGGTGTTGTTCGGTTCGTCCTCGATATTTGCGGCCAGCACCGGCAGGCCGTAGAGTTCGGCCGCCGAACGGCCGGCGATGGCCGCGGCATCGGCCTCCACCGCCATGCGCGCGGCCTCGGCGTTGCTCCCCACCGGCACCAGTTCCGCACGCGGGCAGTTCTGGTTCAGCCAGCGGCTGCACTGCGCGAGGCTCTGCGCGTGCGAGTAAATCCGCATGACCGCGGCTATCGTCGCAGCCCGGGACAACAGATTCTGGTGCACCGGCAGCACCACTTCTCCGCAGATCCTCAGCGGTGTGGACAGCAGATTGTCGAGAGTGCGTCCCACGGCGCCCTCGGTGGAATTTTCCACCGGCACGACCCCGTATCCGACACTGCCCGCTTCGACGGCGCGAAAAACCTCGTCTATCGAACCGCAAAGCGTCGCCGGCGTCTGGCTGCCGAAGTGCTTCACCAAGGCTTCCTCGCTGAACGTACCTTTCGGCCCGAGACAGGCAACCGAAAGCGCGTCTTCCAGCGCCCGGCACGCAGAGATGATTTCGCTGAACAGGTGCGTCACCGCCTGGTCCGGCAGAGGTCCGGGATTGCGCCCGGTAATTTGCCTGAGCACCTGGGCCTCGCGTTCGGGCCGGTAGACCGGGCCATCGCCTTTGAGTTTGCCGATGGCATGCGCTGCCGCGGCCCGCTCGCTGACCAGCTTCAGGATCTCCTGGTCAAGCGCGTCGATACGGCTGCGCAATTGCTTGAGCACGTCCGCCATCACGGCGCCCCCGAGGGGAGGTAGCGCACCGCGAGCACGCCTTCGATCGCGGCAATCCTGTCGATGACTTTCGACGGCACCGGGCTGTCCACATCCACCAGGGTGTAGGCGATGTCTTTTTTGGACTTGTTGAGCATGTTGTGAATATTAAGGCCGGCCTGCGCGACCGCGGTAGAGGTCTGCCCCACCATGTTGGGCACGTTGGCATTGGCGATGCCAAGCCGGAATGGAGACTCGCGCACCATGGTGACGTCGGGAAAATTCACCGCGTTGCGGACGTTGCCGTTCTCCAGATAGTCGCGCACCTGCTCCACCACCATCACCGCGCAGTTGTCCTCGGCCTCGCGGGTCGAAGCACCCAGATGCGGCAGCGCGACCACACCGGAATGCCCGCGGAAATTGCCGCTGGGGAAATCGCACACGTAGGCCTTGAGGCGCCTGGTGTCCAGTGCCTGCAGCACGGCGCCGTTGTCGACGATGCCCTCCCGGGAAAAATTGAGCAGCACCGCGCCATGCTTCATCAGGCCGATGCGCTTGGCATCGATCAGGTTGCGGGTCTGGTCCAGCAAGGGCACGTGGATGGTTACGAAGTCGCTGTTACGCACCACTTCCTCGATGCTGTGCGCCTTCCTGACCTGGGACGGCAAACTCCAGGCCGCGTCCACCGTGATTTCAGGATCGTAGCCTTGCACGTTCATCCCCAGCTTGATCGCGGCGTCCGCCACCAGGCTGCCGATTCTGCCCAGACCGACGATGCCGAGCACGTGGTGCGGCAGCTCGATACCGGTGAAATGCTTCTTGCCCTCCTCGACCGCCTTGTTGATTTCCTCATCGGCACCGGAAAGCGTATCGACGAAGCGGATGGCGGGAACGAGATTGCGCGCCGCCATCAACATTCCTGCAAGAACCAGTTCCTTGACGGCATTGGCATTGGCGCCGGGCGCATTGAACACCGGTACTCCGCGCTGGTTCATCGCCTCGACCGGGATATTGTTGGTGCCGGCTCCGGCACGGCCGATTGCCTTCACCGACTGCGCAATGTCCATCGTATGCATGTCCTGCGAGCGTACCAGGATCGCGTCCGGCGACTGCACGTGCGTACCCACGGAGTAGCGCTCCGCGGGCAAGTGCTTCAAGCCGACCGCAGAAATCGAATTGAGCGTCAGGATGCGCAGGGGCTCAGCCATACCGGGCTTCAAATTCGCGCATGAATTGAACCAGCGCCTTTACTCCCTCCACAGGCATGGCGTTGTAAATCGAAGCGCGCATGCCGCCCACCGAGCGATGACCCTTGAGCTGCATTAACCCCCGCGCCTTGGCTTGCTTCAGGAACTCCTCTTCCAAAGTGTCGTCCCTGAGCCGGAAAGGGATGTTCATGATCGAGCGATCGTCCTTCGCCACCGGACTGGAGAAGAACCGGCTGGCGTCGAGAAACTCGTAAATCAGGCCGGCCTTGAGAAGGTTGACCTTCTCCATATGGCCCAGCCCGCCCATTTTTTTCAGCCATTGGAATACCAGTCCGGCGACGTAAAGCGCATATGTGGGCGGCGTGTTGTACATCGATTCGTTGTCGGCGTGAATCTTGTAGTCGAACATCGCGGGCGTACCCGTCACCGCCTGGCCGATCAGGTCCTCGCGCACGATCACGATAGTCAGTCCGGCAGGACCGATATTCTTCTGCGCGCCCGCATAGATGAGGCCGAACTTCGAGACGTTCAGCGGCCGCGCCAGAATGTGCGAAGACATGTCCGACACCAGCGGCACGCCGCCAGTATCGGGCAGCCAGTGATACTCGATGCCGCCGATGGTTTCGTTGGACGTGATGTGCACGTAAGCGGAATCCGGGCCGAGCTTCCACGCAGCCTGTTTCGGAACGTAGCTGAAATTTCTGTCCGCAGAACTCGCCGCCACGTTGACGCTGCAGTACTTTGCTGCTTCGGCAATCGCCTTCTTGGCCCATTCGCCGGTATGGATGTAGTCGGCCGATTTTTTCCCGCGCAACAGGTTCATCGGCACCATGGCGAACTGCGCCGTTGCCCCGCCTTGCAGGAACAGGACCTTGTAGTTCGCCGGAATGGCAAGCAACCCTCGCAGGTCGGCTTGCGCCGCTTCCGCGATGGCGATGAATTCCTTGCTGCGGTGACTCATTTCCATTACCGACATGCCGGTGCCCTGCCAGTCGAGCAATTCGTCCCGCGCCTGTTCCAGGACCGCCTGTGGCAGGACCGCCGGTCCCGGACTGAAGTTGAACACTCTCCCCACTTTTTCTTCCGTTCTATGAAATGGAATTCGTTGCGGGCGGCTTCATCTGGTGTCGTCCTCACCCTGGTCCTGGTCCGGCGGCCCGTCGGTGGAGTTGTTCCTGTCCGGATCGCCGTCCGGATCACCGTCCGGATTGGAGGCGGGATCGGAGTCGGGAGATGGATCCGGCTCCGGGCCTACATCATCATCCTTGTCCACTATTTTCTGCAGGCCGGCGAGTTTCTCTTCCGGTCCGAGGTTGATCAGCGTCACACCCTGGGTGGAGCGGCTCATTTCGCGTATTTCCTTTACCCGGGTGCGGATCAGCACGCCTCCGGTGGTAATAAGCATGATTTCGTCGCTTTCCTCGACCAGCGTGGCCGCGACCACATTGCCATTGCGGGCGCTGGTCTGGATCGCGATCATCCCCTGAGTACCGCGGCCGTGGCGGGTGTATTCGGTGATCGGGGTACGCTTTCCGTAGCCGTTCTCTGTGGCCGTGAGTACCGACACGGTTTCGTTCTCCGCTACCAGCAGCGAGATGACTTTCTGGCCGCCGGAGAGTCTCATGCCGCGCACACCGCGTGCCACGCGCCCCATCGGCCGCACATCCTGCTCGTCGAAACGCACCGCCTTGCCTGCGTCGGAGAACAGCATGATGTCCTGCCGGCCTTCGGTGAGCGCCACGCCGATCAGGTAGTCCGCCTCTTCGAGATCCACAGCGATGATGCCGGACGGGCGTGGGCGTGAAAAATCGGAAAGCGGCGTTTTCTTGACTGTCCCATTGGACGTTGCCATGAACACGTACTTGTTCTCGTCGAAATCCTTGACCGGCAGGATCGCGGTGATCTTCTCTCCGTCCACCAGCGGCAGCAGGTTGACGATCGGCTTTCCGCGGCTGGCGCGCCCGCCCTGCGGTACGTTGTAGACCTTGATCCAGTAAAGGCGCCCGCGATTGGAGAAGCACAGCACGTAGTCGTGGGTATTGGCGATGAACAGGTTGTCGATGAAATCGTCTTCCTTGGTCGCCGTGGCCTGCTTGCCGCGACCGCCGCGCTTTTGCGCCCGGTAGTCGGCGAGCGGCTGGGCCTTCACGTAGCCGGTGTGCGAAAGCGTCACCACCACGTCTTCGGGCGCAATCAAGTCCTCCATGCTGAGGTCCTGCGCATCCATCACGATTTCGCTGCGGCGTTCGTCGCCGAACTGGCTGCGGGTCTCGGCGAGTTCTTCGGCAATGATCGTGGTAATGCGCTCGGGCTTGGCCAGGATATCGAGCAGGTCGGCAATGTTTTCCATGACCTCCCGGTACTCGCTGACGATCTTCTCCTGCTCCAGTCCGGTCAGGCGCTGCAACTGCATTTCCAGGATGCGCTGCGCCTGCACCTCGGAGAGCCGGTAGCCGCTGGCCTGCAGTCCAAAGTCGCGCCCCAACCCGTCCGGGCGCGAAGCGGAAACGTCGGCGCGTGCCAGCATGTCCTCCACCAACTGCGAGTGCCACAGGCGCGACATCAATTCGCGACGGGCGTCAGCCGGCGCGGACGCGGCCTTGATCAGGGCGATGATCTCGTCGACGTTGGAAAGCGCCACCGCCAGGCCTTCCAGGACGTGGCCGCGTTCTCGCGCCTTGCGCAATTCGAACACCGTGCGGCGGGTGATTACTTCGCGCCGGTGGCGCAGGAAGGCGTCAAGAATCTCCTTCAGATTCAGCAGGCGCGGCTGGCCATCGACCAGTGCCACCATGTTCATCCAGAAGGTGTCCTGCAACTGCGTTTCTTTGTACAGATTGTTCAGGATTACTTCCGGGACTTCACCGCGCTTGAGTTCCAGCACTACGCGCATTCCGGACTTGTCGGATTCGTCGCGAATTTCGGAGAGCCCGTCGAGGCGCTTGTCGCGCACCAGTTCGCCAATCTTGATAAGGAGCGCCGACTTGTTGAGCTGGTAAGGCAGCTCGTCGATGACTATGGCCTGGCGGTTGCCCTTTTCCAGTTCCTCGATGTGAGTGCGGGCGCGGATGACCACGCGACCGCGGCCCGTGCGGTAACCCTCTTTGACCCCCGAGGTGCCATAGATGATTCCGCGAGTCGGAAAGTCCGGCCCCGGAATGATTTCCATGAGTTCGTCCACGCTGATCTCGGGCCGCTCCAGAATAGCCAGACAGGCATCGACGACTTCGCGCAGGCTGTGCGGCGGAACGTTGGTGGCCATCCCCACCGCGATACCGGCAGAGCCGTTGATGAGCAGATTGGGAATCCGGGTGGGCAGGACACTGGGTTCCTGCTCCTTGCCGTCGTAGTTCGGGACGAAATCGACGGTCTCCTTGTCGATGTCGGCCAGCAACTCGGAGGCAATTTTCTCCAGACGGCACTCGGTATAGCGGTAAGCGGCTGCAGAATCTCCGTCCACCGAACCGAAATTGCCCTGTCCGTCGACCAGTGTGTAGCGCATCGAGAAGTCCTGCGCCATGCGCACCAGGGCTTCGTAAGTGGCGGTATCGCCATGCGGATGGTACTTGCCGAGCACATCGCCGACCACGCGTGCGCATTTCACGTAAGGCCGGTTCCAGACGTTGTTGGCCTCGTGCATCGCAAACAGGATGCGGCGATGAACCGGCTTGAGGCCGTCTCGTACGTCCGGCAGCGCGCGCCCCACAATCACGCTCATCGCGTAGTCGAGGTAGGAACGGCGCATTTCCTCTTCGAGGCTGATGGGGAGCGTTTCTTTGGCGAATTGATCCATCAGGAAAAGTCAGTCTTGTTGTTGCAAACAGTCACGATTCTGTCCCGCTCGACCCGATAGACTTGCCAGGACGTTTGGAGGGGATGGCTCGCTGTGAAGCCCCGTGGATTCGTTCCAGCGCAAGCGGCGCATTTTATCATGGCGCTTCCTCCCGAGACATTGTCCGGAGCGCCTTTTTACGTGTCCTCGAAAGGTCTGTCGGGCCGCGGCAACACCGGGAGGATGAATCCGCCTCGGCCGTGCCGCTGTGAACCGTTGCGCTTGGATCCGAGTTAAGCGTTGTTAAGCGGCCCTGGAATGGGCAATAATGCGGTAGTCCTTGACCAGCATGATAAGGAGAACCCGAAATGCGACCCAAGACCAATCGGCTGTTAATGTTGTTGATCGGCGCAATGCTTGCGGGCTGCGCCAGCCAGACCGAGCGCAGCAGTTCTGGCGGCGGCGCGGAACAGGCGCAGGCACCGGCACCGACTCCCGCTCCCGCTCCCGCCCCGGCACCTGCGTATGAGCCGGAGGGCGAAAACGTGCAGTTCGTGGATCGCCCACTCGAGGAAACACCACCTCCGCCACCGGCCCCGGTCGCGAAAGCACCCGAGCAACCTCTTCCTGATTTTCCGATAACCACGTACGACGTCGAGCCCGAGCAAGAAGTAGAAGTCGGAGACCTCGGCACGCAACCCGATGAGTCGGGCACCGTGCAGTACCCGGAACAGGACCTCGCCGCCGCGGGCGCCGTGATAAGCGAGCCGACCGAAGTCGCCGAGGAAGAGGAAGAAGAGATAGAGGATCTCGGCACGCAACCTGACGACTCCGGCACGATGCAGTACGAAGAAGAGGACCTCGCCGCGATGGACAGCGTGATCGGCGACCCGACGGAGATGGCTGACGAACCCGAAGAGGAAGTCGCCGATCTGGGCACGCAGCCGGACGAGTCGGGCACGATGCAATACGACGAAGAGGACCTCGCCGCGATGGACAGCGTGATCGGCGACCCGACGGAGATGGCTGACGAACCCGAAGAGGAAGTCGCCGATCTGGGCACGCAGCCGGACGAGTCGGGCACCATGAGCTATCCGGAGGAGCAACTCGCCTCCCAGAATGTGATCGGCGAGCCCAAGCAATACGCCGACGAGCCCGTGGCAAGGGCCCCCGTGAGCGTCAGCTTCGAAGCAGAGCCGCTATTCAGTTTCGACAAGTCCGTCGTTCGCAGCGACCAGCGCAGCAAACTCAACGAATTGGTCGCCAGCCTGAAGGGCACGCAATACGACTCGATCAGTGTGATCGGCTATGCCGACCGCATCGGCGCCGGGGCGTACAACCAGAAATTGTCGGAACGCCGCGCCAATGCGGTTAAGGCCTACCTGGTACGCCAGGGCATCCCCGCCAGCAAGATCAACGCCGAAGGACGCGGCGAAACGGAGCCCGTAACCGGAGATAGCTGCAGCGGCCAGCGCGGAAACGCGTTGATTGCGTGCCTGGAACCGGACCGCCGGGTGGATGTCAGCGTCACCGCAACCAAGCCAGCCAACTAAGCTCTCGGGATTAACGGCAATCCGGTAAAAGCCCTGCGAACGCAGGGCTTTTTTTTAGGACCTCCATGCAGGAATCAGACACAAGCATTTCCGCCGATACTGTCATCGAGGCACGCTGCGTCATACCCGTTGAACCGTATGGAGCCGTGCTGAACGACCACAGCGTGGCGATCACCGGCGACCGCATTGCCGCGGTGTTGCCGCGCGCGGAAATGCGCCGGCGGTGCAGGGCCGGCCGGACCCTCGATCTTTCCACTCACGCGCTGATCCCGGGACTGGTGAATCTCCATACACACGCGGCCATGACGCTGATGCGTGGACTGTCCGATGACCTGCGGTTAATGGATTGGCTGGAAAAACACATCTGGCCCACCGAGGCCAGGCATGTCTCGGCGCAATTCGTGTACGACGGCACCCTGCTTGCCTGTACCGAAATGCTGCGCGGCGGTGTGACCTGTTTCAACGACATGTACTTCTTTCCGGAAATGGCCGGACGCGCCGCACTGGACTCCGGCATCCGTGCCGTTCTGGGTATCGTGCTGATCGAATTTCCGACGGCATACGCCAGCGACGCACAGGACTACCTGCGCAAGGGACTGGCGATGCGCGACGAGCTCAAGAGCGAGCCCATGTTGTCCTTCTGCATGGCGCCACATGCCCCCTACACCGTAAGCGACAGAAGTTTCGAACAGATACTCACGCTTTCCGAACAACTGCAGATCCCGATAAACACGCACCTGCACGAAACACGCGACGAAATCCACCAAAGCGAAAGCAAGTCCGGAATGCGGCCGATCGCGCGACTGGAGAAGCTGGGTCTGCTGGGACCTGGCTTCATCGCCGTTCATGCCGTCCACCTCGATCCGGCCGAGATCGCAATGCTGGCCGGGCTCGGCGCCTCGGTCGCGCATTGCCCTTCGTCGAACCTCAAGCTTGCCAGCGGCATCGCGCCGGTAGGCGCCATGCTGTCGGCGGGAATGAATGTCGGCATCGGCACCGACGGCGCGGCAAGCAACAACAGGCTGGACGTTTTTGCCGAAATGCGGCTGGCGGCGCTCCTGGCGAAGGTGGCGAGCGACGACGCGGAGACTCTGCCCGCGCATGTTGCGCTGCGCATGGCCACGCTCAACGCGGCCAAAGCGTTGGGGCTGGAACAGAAAATCGGGTCGGTCGAGACCGGCAAGTGCGCGGATCTGTGCGCGGTGAACTTGGCGTCGATCGAACTGTCTCCGTGCTATGACCCGGCCTCGCACCTGGTCTATGCTGCCGGTCGGGAACACGTCAGCCACGTCTGGGTTGGCGGCAAGCTTCTGGTCGAGGAAGGCCGGTTGCTGCAAGTTGACGAAAAGGCCGTTGCGCGCAAGGCAATTGAGTGGCAATCGCGCATTGCGGCGTCAAACTAAATGGGGCATCTGTCTGAGATGATCAACGTCGATCCGGTCGAACTCGAAAAATTCAGCCAGCTCGCGCACCGCTGGTGGGACCCGAACAGCGAATTCAAGCCGCTGCATGACATTAATCCGCTGCGGCTGGATTACATCGACCGCATCGCGAACCTGCGGGGGAAAAAGGTTCTCGACGTGGGCTGCGGCGGAGGCCTGCTGTCCGAGGCAATGGCGGTCCGCGGCGCAAAGGTGACCGGCATAGACCTGGGCGACAAGCCCTTGAAAGTGGCGCAGTTGCACCTTCTGGAGAGCAAACTCGAAGTGGAATACCGCAAGGTGGAGGTCGAGCAGCTCGCAAGAGATCAGCCGCATTACTATGACGTCGTCACCTGCATGGAGATGCTGGAGCACGTGCCCGACCCGGCGAGTATCGTCAAGGCTTGCGCCGGGTTGCTCGCGCCCGGCGGCTGGTGTTTTTTCTCGACCATCAACCGCAACCCGAAGGCTTACCTGCTCGCGATCGTCGGCGCGGAATACATTCTCAAAATGCTGCCGCGAGGCACGCACGACTATTCCAGATTCATCACCCCGGCGGAATTGGGGGGATATTGCCGCAGCGCCGGACTGTCACCGCACCGCGTGACGGGGATGACTTATAACCCGTTCAACAAGACTTATGCGCTCGGCATGGACAGTTCGGTGAATTACATTCTCAGCGCACAGTCGGCCTGAGGGGGCACAGTTTCACGTCTGATGCACTGTCGTGTATTCACAGCCATTGTACGGTAGGCAAAAACATTCAAGGAGGATCACATCATGAAGACAAGATTCTGGTGGGTACTGGCGGTATTCGGCATGGCCGTGGCAATTCAGGGCTGCGCGCTGAAGCCGCAGAATCTGCGTATCGATCCGCCGGTGAAAGTAAACGAATCCGCCGTCGGCGATGGCAGGATCATCGGACTTGAGGTTTCTGACACACGCACCGACAGGAAACTCGGCGAAGTTGGTGACCCGAACACAAAGATGGTGGACGTCTCGGTAGAGGAGGACCCGAGCGCGGCCGTGTATGCTCGCCTGCAGGAGGCCCTTGGCAAACTCGGTTTCTCGGTGGTTCCGTACACCGACGCGATGGAACGCGTGCTGCAGGTGGAAATCCGCAGTCTCCGGCTGAAGTCGGTCAAGACGGCGTTTACCTTCGAAACCGAGTTACGGGCAGAAGTCGGCGCCCATGCGCGCAACGGTCTCGAATACTACGACCGCCAGTTCAACGTCCGGACCCGCAAGGACGGGGCTGCGCCACCCTTCGAAAGGGACAGCACCTTGCTGGTGAACACCGCGATTTCACAGGCTCTGGAAGACATGTTGGCCGACGAGCAACTGCTGGACCTGCTCGCCAAATAGGAATCCGGAAATTGTCATGGCGGGATCTGTCAACCTGCCCGGCCGTGGTGTGCTCTTCGACCTCGATGGCACACTTGCGGATACCGCTCCCGACCTGGGGTTCGCGCTGAATCAACAGCGTCTGGCCCGCGGCATGCCCGAGTTGCCGATCGAAGCGGTCAGGTCGCAGGCGTCGTCCGGCGCGCGTGGACTGCTCAAAATCGGCTTCAACATCGAACCGGGTCAAAGCGGCTACGACGCCATGCGTGACGAGTTCCTGGACATTTACGAAAGGAATCTTTCGCGCAGCACCCGGCTGTTCCCGGGCGTCTCCGCGCTTCTGGAGGAGGTCGAGCGGCGCGGCTTGCGTTGGGGCATTGTCACCAACAAGGCGGAAAGATTCACTTTTCCCCTGCTGCGTGCGCTGACCCTGATTGACAGGGCTGCATGCATCATCTGCGGCGACACCACGCCGAATCCGAAGCCGCATCCGGCGCCTCTGCTCGCGGCGGCGGAAAAGCTCGGCATTCCCGCGCGGCAATGCATCTATGTCGGCGACGACGAACGCGACGTGCAGGCCGGGCATGCGGCGGGAATGCCGGTCGTTGTTGCACGCTATGGCTATCTCGGCAATGGAACACCGCCTGAACAGTGGGGCGCGGACGGTTTCATCGATGCCCCTGAAGACCTGCTGATCGTTCTTTTCGACGGAGCAGCACGGCCGATCTGATAGAATGGGTCCGACTCTGCATGAAGCTTGAAACATTGCGGAGCCGGCACAATTTATGATTCACATGGGGGCGACCTGGTCTCGACGTGGGTCGCGAAGCAGCGCAGTGCATACCAAGGCCCAGTTACCTTGTTAATACAGCTGGAAAACGTATAGTCGCTAACGACGAACGTTACGCTCTAGCCGCCTAAACCCGGCTGGACTCCGCACCGGTTCTCTCACGGGCCGGGCTGGGAAACCAGCAGCGGAGCCATATACGTGAGATCGTGCTGCCGTGGGTCACTTATTGCAGCATCAAATCCAAGGTGACTCGCCGCTTCCCAGCCTGTCGGCCGGCGTGGAAGTGGTTAGATCAAATGACCTGACTAAGTATGTAGGACTGCCTGTAGAGGGCTTGCGGACGCGGGTTCGATCGAAGGTTGCCTTTACCCGCAAGGGTGAAGTGACGGCGGATGCCCCAGGAAGCATCCGTCGCGGCTGGCGCAGCAATGCCGGCCGGAACGGGGCTCACATCGGTGAAACCTCAAACCGTCTTGCCAAGGACGGAGTGGCAACGCCGAGGGGTAGGAAGAAGGCCAACTTCAGGCCTGCCCTCTAGAGACTCATAGACTCGCCGACCGGCTCTGCCGGCGGGCGGGCACTAGGATCCGGAGTATCGGATAACACGCCCCGCATCCCGGGCAACTGGGATGAAGGAATAGTCCAGCCCGCTCCGAAAGGAGTGGAACAACTGTCCCGCCGCCTCCACCAAATTTGGCAGAAAGCCCTCGGTCGCAAGCCCGGGGGCTTTTTCTTTATCATTTCATTTTCGTATTTGGGGGATGTGTAAGTCATGCCCTATCGAACCGTTAGAACCCTTTCCCCTGTGGACGCGGCCTACATGGCCGGACTGATCGACGGAGAAGGAACGGTCACCCTTAGCCGACGCCATCGCAACGATCAACGTCAATTGGTCGTGAGCATCGCCAATACCGAACGCGGGCTACTTGAATGGACCCTCGATACCGTGGGTGCAGGGAAGATCACCGGAAAGCGAATCTCCAGTCCACTACACTCGCCCAGCTACACGTATTCGATTGCAAATCGTCAGGCCCTGCAACTACTCGAACAAATCGCGCCGTACCTGAGGTCTTACAAAGCCACGCGCACACATCTCATCCTCCAGAACTACATCAACCTCACCCCTCGGAATGGGCGTTATACCGACGAGATTCGTGCGAAGCGGGATCGCTTTCTCGCGTCAGTCCTGGAGATTAAAGCCCAGGAACCTGCCGACCCAAGCACAACTCGGCGCTAGTAGCACTCCACATTGAGGCTGAGCAATGCTGGCTTGCGTCGCGCCGGTGGCCATTAACTGGTGATTGGCGCCCCACTTGCGCACTCAGTACCACTGCCGCCAGCGGACCGGCCCTACGATGGGCAATCTCGGACGTGCGGGAAAACTCTCTACTGCCGTGTCACGGCAGTTTCTTGCTCTCGTAATACGCCGCCACTTTATTCTGCAGTTTCGGTACGGCCGCAAGCCCGGCCTTTTCGCCCTCGATGATGGCGTAATTGCGTGAGTCGAAGTTGGCTGAATTCAGGTTAGCGATGTCCGGAACAACAACGATGTCGGCTCGGGTGAGTTCCTGGCTGGCGATAGTCCGCCCCATGATGATGAAGGTTTGCATCAAAACGTCGATCGTATCGCGCAGCCTGGCAATCATTGGCCTGTCGGAAATGTCCACGGCGATCACAATGTCAGCTCCGAGGTCGCGGGCGGTCTTGACCGGAACCGGGCTCACGAGGCCGCCGTCAACGTACTCGTGCCCATTGATCTTCACCGGCTGAAAAATGCCGGGTACGCTGCTCGAAGCGCGCACCGCCATGCCGGTGTCGCCGCGCTGAAAAACGACCAGTTCGCCGGACTGCAGGTCGGTTGCCACAACCGCCAGGGTGCGGTTGAGCGCTTCGATGGGCCGGTTCTGAACCGCGTTGTTGACAAATTTCTGCAGTGACTCACCCTTGATGAATCCACGGTTCGGCAAGACCCAGTCGCTGACCGTACCCTCGTCCATTGACAGCGCCACGCGCTGCAGATCGAATCCGTTGTAACCGCCGGCATAGAGCGCGCCGACGACGCTGCCGGCGCTGGTACCGACAATGATGTCGGGCGTGATCGAATGCGATTCGAGCGCCTTGATGACCCCGATGTGCGCAAAGCCCTTGGCAGCCCCGCCGCCGAGCACAAGCGCAATCTTTGGCGGCAGTTCCGGCGTGGTGACTTCATCTGCGGCGGGCTCGACGACAGGAGGCGCTGGAGGCGTTACCGCGCAACCGGCGAGCGTTACGAGCGCCAGAGGTATCAGCGCGGTTCTGAAAGGCATCGGTTCGGACTTCTTCCGGCAAGAACCGGATCAGGAGACGGGAGAACGGCCGGCGTGCCTTCTCTCACGAAATCAATCTCAGCTCCCCGAAATCTGGGACTGCATGTAGTTCTGTATTCCGATCTTGTGGATCAGGTCGAGTTGGGTCTCGAGCCAGTCGATATGCTCTTCCTCGCTCTCCAGGATCTCTTCGAAGAGCTCGCGGGAAATATAGTCACCGCAACTCTCGCAATACGCGATGGCCTCGCGCAGCGCCGGGTGCGCGCCCATCTCGAGCTGCAGGTCGCATTTCAGACACTCCTGCACGTTCTCGCCGATCAACAGCTTGCCGAGATCCTGGAGGTTGGGTAGTCCTTCGAGAAACAGGATGCGCTCGATCAGCTTGTCGGCGTGCTTCATCTCGTCCACCGACTCCTTGAATTCGTGTTCGTCGAGCTTCTTCAGGCCCCAGTTCTTGAACATGCGGGCGTGAAGAAAATACTGGTTGATCGCGGTCAGTTCGTTGATCAGAACCTGGTTGAGGTGTTTCAGGACCTGCTTGTCGCCCTTCATGCGCGCTCCCTGATCTGCGTTTGATGAATCAAGCACGCATTATAGGTTGCGCGACGCGCAGCCAGAAGAAAAAACCTGGATCAGAAACGAGAGGAACTACGCAGCGTTCAACTGCTCGCGCGGCGATTGAGCGGACGAAAGCGTTTCGTGGAGGACCTGTTGGGCGCAGTCTGCGCACCTGCCGCAGCAACTCGCCACTCCCAGACATGAATGGAGTTCGCTCAATGAACGCGCGCCGCTGCCCACCGCGTCGCGGATCTGGTTTTCGGTAATGCCGTTGCAGAGGCAAACGAACATGAGTGGGCTTTAGAAGATTGAGGAGCGGGTGTGAAGCGTGATACTAAATCGCAATGAGAATGATTGTCAATAGCTCATTTTAACGTGCGCGACGCTGTTTTTTTCACGCTGGCACGGGGCCAAAAAGCCGCTGCAGTTCCATAAGAAGACAACTTGCCGATCGCCGGCAGGCCAGGACACGGATGCCCTGGGCCCGCGCCCGGCTGCGATAGCTTTGCATGACATTGTGATTCAGAAAGTCTGTGAAGAGGATAAGCAAACTGGTGTTCGAAGGTAGAGCGGCCACTTGGCGCTGGTGGGACACAGCCCGTCCGCTGATGTGGTTGGTGACACGAATTCCAATTTTTTCAAGCAGTTCCGGGATGTTCCCAAGTCGATCTGCCCCTACTACAACGGCATTCATTGGCATATTCCCAAGATCGGATTTGTTTGGTGTTGATAATGATAAGCATTCTCATTATTTATGTCAACCCGTCAGATCTCGAAGATATTCTCCAAAAATCAGTAACTTCCCTTAAGCGGTATCTATTTCGGACCAAAATCTACATGCGACTACTTCTCATCCGCATTCTTACTATCTATACTTGCCAAAAGTAACAACTTAACGGTAAAAAAATTTGCATTGATCACTGCAAGGCAATGGACCAGAGGCCTTGCCAGGACTTGCCAGAAAACCAATAAGGGGAGAGCTATGAAACGAAAAAGCCGTCAACAATCAGGGGTGCTTTGCCTGTCCGGGCTGGCTGCCGGTCTGTTTGCAAGTGGGCTCGCGTTCGCCCAAGACCGCGAACCCAGCCCAGAAGAGATGTGGGGCATCATTCAGCAGCAGCAGCGTGAGATCGAAGGGCTAAAAGAGCGTCAGTCCGCTACTGACGAAAAGGTCGAAGCGACCGCCGACCGGATCGAAGAGGTGACCGTCCAGGAGCCTGCGGGAGGTATGGTCGAGGGTTGGTGGAACAAGACGTCCATCGGCGGCTATGGCGAGATGCATTACAACGGCGGCGATCAGGACCAAATCGACTTCCACCGCTTCGTGCTCTTTTTCGGTCATCAATTCACCGACCGCATTCGCTTCTTCTCGGAGCTCGAAGTCGAGCATTCTCTCGTCGGCGAGAGCAAGCCCGGCGAGGTGGAACTGGAACAGGCATACCTTGAGTTCAGCCTCACTGATCGTATTCAGAGCAAGGTCGGCTTGTTCCTTCTTCCCGTGGGCATTCTGAACGAAACGCACGAACCGCCAACCTTCTTCGGCGTGGAGCGCAATATCGTAGAGACCAACGTCATTCCGACCACCTGGTGGGAGGGCGGCGTAGGTGCACATGCCGACCTCGGGGCCGGCTTCAGCACGGATGTGGCCGTTCATTCCGGGCTCAAAGTCGCCACCACCGGAAGCAGCGCGTTCCTGCCTCGCGGCGGGCGCCAGAAGGTGGCCAACGCGGTAGCGGAAGATCCTGCAGTGACCGGTCGAATCAAGTGGACCCGTATCCCGGGCGTGGAGTTGGCGGTCACGGCGCAGTACCAGGATGATCTTACCCAAGGGCAAGACGTCGATGCCGTGCTGCTCGAGACGCACGCCAGCATTCGCCGTGGGCCCTGGTGGCTGCGGGCGCTCTACGCGCGCTGGGAACTCGGCGGCGATCTGCCCAAGGCGGTCGGACGCGACGAGCAGTATGGGTGGTACGTCGAGCCGGGATATGTTTTCGGTACCGCTATAGGTGACGTAGGCGTCTTTGCCCGCTATTCCCAAGTCGACAACACGGCAGGCGATACGACCGACTCGAAGATCAAGCAGACCGATGTCGGCCTGAACTATTGGCCGCATCCGCAGGTGGTGCTGAAGGCGGACTACCAGTTCCTGGACGTCCCGGCTGGGCAAATCGGCGACGACCGCTTTAACCTCGGCGTGGGCTTCATGTTCTGAGGATCGGGGCCGGTGCGGACCGCGGGCAATCCCCGCATGCAAAGGGCATGATGGACTTCATGAGATCGAAAATGCGGCTCGCGGCGCTCGCCCTGGCGATTGTTTCTTCGCCGGGGCTGGGCGCCGAAGTCTATCTTGCGCCCGAGAAGTTCCTTGCCGAAAGCTTCGGCGCATCTCCGCCGAAGCCATCGATCCTGTGGATCGCCGGCGACACGCGCGACGCAGTGGAGAGGATTCTCGGCCACAGCGCAGGCGCGCTGCGCGTGCGTTACTGGTCGCAGGAGGGGCGCACAGCCTGGATTCTCGAGGAGATCGGCAAGACCGAGCCGATCACAACGGGCATCGTGGTGGACAAGGGGGCCATCGCGCGCATCAGCGTTCTCGTCTACCGCGAGAGCCGGGGCTGGGAAGTGCGCTACCCGTTCTTCACCGACCAGTTCAAGGGCGCCACGTTGACCGCGATGCGTGAACTCGACCGCAATATCGACGGCATATCGGGAGCGACTCTGTCCGTTCGCGCGCTGACGCGCCTGGCGCGCGTTGCGCTTCTGCTTGATGCAGAGGTCAGGGAGGCAAAAACATCCAGATGAACGACGTGCACTTTACGCCCACGAAGGAGCAGAAAAACGGGCGCCTCAACACCCCGGCTAGCCGCAACGGCATGCAGGGACTGATCGTCTGGCATCGACGACTCGGCCTTGTCACCGCTGTCATTGTGATCCAATTGGCGGTGACCGGAATTCTGCTCAACCATGCGCATCGGTTTGGGCTCGATCAGGTGCAAGTTACGGCGACCTGGCTGCTGCGCTGGTACGGCTTCCCGCCCGTCGAAAAGCCGTTGAGCTATCGCGTCGGCGACCATTGGGTTTCCTGGACGGGTTCCCGCCTGTACTTGGAAGACAAACCGGTCATGCGGACGAACGCTGCGCCAATTGGCGCCGTTGCTGCGACGGGCGAGATGCTGTCGGTGGCCTTTCCCGACATGCTTGTCGTAGTCGGACCAAACAGCGAACTGGTGGAGCATATGGGCGCCGAATCCCTACCCGGCAAACTTGAGCGCATCGGAATCACCGACCGCGAAATGCTGGTAGTGGCGACGGCGCAAGGCTTCTTCACGGCCGATGCGAATTTCATCGCATGGCAGCCGGCATCCATGCAAGTGAAGTGGTCGAGATCAGAGCAAGCGCCGTCCGCGCTACTCGAACGCCTGTCGACGGCAGAGCGCGGCCGTGGATTGTCTGTCGAGCGCCTGCTGCAGGATCTTCACAGCGGGCGCATCGTTGGCTCCTGGGGGCCGTGGTTTATGGATGCCGCCGCAGTCGTGTTCGTGATTCTGGCAATCACGGGAATTAACTATTGGTGGACCCGACGCGGGCGAATGCCGGTGTCTCCGAAGCCAAACGGCGACAGGAGGAAGGACGAGTGACCGAGCGGGGCTCGATTCCCGGGAGGATCAACCGCCGACGGTTCCTGCAGATTTCAGCAACTGCGGTTGCCGGCGCGGTGCTCCCTGCCCTCGCCGCCGCATCGCGCCCGCCGCTGCACGTACGACGTGGTGTTCTGCTCGGTGCCGAGACGGAGCTCCAGCTCTATCACCCCGACGTGCAGACAGCACGCACAGCAATCGATGCGTGCTTTTCCGAGGTGCACCGGCTTGAAACCGTATTCAGCCTTCAGCGTCCGGACTCGGCGCTGTCGCGCCTGAACCGCGCCGGCAGTCTCAGTAACCCACCGGTGGAGCTGGTCGCGCTGCTTGACACTGCTGCCGGCTTCAGTCGCGCCACCGGCGGCGCATTCGACGTGACGGTGCAGCCCCTGTGGGAGCTCTACGCGCGCCATTTCGCCGCAGTCACTGCGGACCCAAACGGGCCGGCCCTGTCCGAAATCCGGCGCGCGCTAGCCTGCGTCGATTACCGCCAAGTGGAAGTGAGCCGCACGCTCGTCGCCTTCAACCAGCTCGGAATGGCCGTCACTCTCAATGGCATCGCACAGGGTTTCGTCACCGATCGTGTCACTGAAATGCTGCGCGACCGAGGCTTCGAGCATGTGCTGGTGAATATGGGCGAGATGCGCGCACTGCGCGGTCATCCCGATGGAACTCCCTGGCGCGTCGGAATCGCAGATCCGGAACAACCTTGGCGCAGCCTGGACACGCTGCCCTTGATTGACCGGGCTATCGCCACTTCGGGCGGCTACGGCACGCTCTTCGATGCCGACGGTCACCACCATCACCTGTTCGATCCGCACACGGGCACCAGTCCTCACTATTACCGCAGCGTGTCGGTGATTGCGCCCGATGCCACGACGGCCGATGCACTATCGACCGGGCTTTCTGTCCTCGCACCCGAAGCCGCGCTGCCCGTGGTGAGGGCCCGCCGGGAGGTGAGTGCCATCTTTATCGGGAGCGACGGCAAGACATGGAGTTAGGAATATCGCTCCCGCACATTCCGGATTGCATGAATGGCATCACTGACTGAGCCGTGCTCTTCCGGACACGCTGAAGACGAGTTCCATCGAAGTCATCGCCTGATCTGAGAAAAAATGATTATGATTCGCGTTTTGCGATATCAATAATGCGTTCCAAAATGATCGCCTTTATTTTCAGAGTCCTGTCCGGGGCGCTCGTTGCGCTATTGAGTGTTGGAGTGCTTGCGGAGCCCCTGCCGGCGCAAAGCGCCCAACAAGTGCTCCACCTCCTTGATTACGTTGCGGTTGAGTATCCCCAGTTCGTCAAGGCCGGCAAAGTCATCGATGCGGACGAGTACGCCGAGCAAGTCGAGTTCTCCGCTCAGGCCGCAGACGCCGTCAGGAATTTCCCGCCACACCCGGAAAAGGACGCGCTGGTGTCGTCGGCGTCAATCTTGGCCAAGCTGATCGCCGACAAGGGCGACAGCGCCAAGGTCTCGCAAGGGGCACGCGCCTTGCAGCGTGGCCTGATCAAGGCCTACGGAATTCAGATTGCCCCTTTGCGCGCACCCGATCTGGGCAATGCGGCCACGCTCTACCAGTCGAACTGCGCGGTCTGCCACGGCGTTGCGGGCGACGGCAACGGTGCGCAAGCGGCTGTACTGGATCCGCGGCCGACGAATTTTCAGGATCACGCCCGCCAGTTCGAGCGCAGCGTTTACGGCCTGTACAACACCATCAGCCTCGGCGTCGAAGGTACTTCGATGCCCGCGTTCGGCGACTTGCGCGCGGAAGATCGCTGGGCACTCGCGTTCTACATAAGTCAGTTCGTCTCAACTGAAGATGAGCGCGACCAGGGCAGGCAACTCTGGGAGCGCCCTGGGATGCGAACGCTGTTTCCCGGCTTGTCGGACCTCGTCGGCGCCACTCCGGCCGAGACTTTGCGCGTCGGTTCGGCCGCCTATCAGGTGCTCGCTTACCTGCGTGCGAATCCGGCAATGATTCCCTCACAAGACAGCACTTCTCCGTTTTCGATAGCGGTGGCAAAAATCCGCGAAAGCCTCGAACTCTACCGGCAGGGAAACCGCGAGGCCGCCTTCCAGGCGGCGATCGGTGCCTACCTGGAGGGTTTCGAACTCGCGGAGGCCGATCTGGACCGGGTCGACCACAGCCGGCGAAATCGCATAGAGCAGGACATGACGGCCTACCGCAACCTGATCAAAAGTGCGGCGCCGTTGGAGATCGTCGAGCAAAAAGCCCTTGCCCTCAGGAAATCCATCGAGGAAGCGGCGGCTCTCAGTGCCCGCACCGAGCTGTCGGCAACAGGGGCCTTTGCCTCAGCCTTCATCATCATCGCGCGCGAAGGCCTGGAGGCAATCCTGGTGCTCGCAGCCATCGCGGCATACCTGATCAGATCGGGGCGCCGTGAGGGCCTCAAGCATCTTCACGCCGGCTGGGTCGCCGCACTGCTGCTCGGCATCGCCACCTGGATCGCATCCTCTACGCTCATCGAGATCAGCGGCGCACAGCGGGAAGTTACCGAAGGCTTGACTGCTCTGCTCTCTGCCGCCGTCCTGTTGTACGCCGGCTACTGGCTGCACAGCCGTTCGAATGCGTCGCGCTGGCAGTCCTTCATAGGCGAACAGGTCAGCGATGCTTTGTCGCGACGCACTCTTTTCGGAATTGCGCTGGTTTCATTTCTGGCCGTCTATCGGGAGGTGTTCGAGACGGTGCTTTTCATGCAGACCCTGTGGATCCAGTCGGAGGCCGTGTCGCGCAGCGGGCTGGTTGCAGGCGTAGCAGCCGCCGCCATCGTGCTCGCCTTTCTGGCATGGATAATCTCACGTTACAGCGCCAGACTGCCATTGAAGTTGTTTTTCAGCCTCAGCTCGCTGTTCCTGGCCGCGTTGGCGGTGATCTTCGCCGGTAAGGGCGTGGCGGCACTGCAGGCGGCCGGCGAGTTCCCGACCAATCCGCTGTCAATCTCCGGCATACCATCGCTCGGCATCTATCCGAGCATCCAGGGGGTGACGTTGCAGGCGCTTCTCGTGGTCGTGATCGTCGCCAGTTTTCTTTACAGCCGAGTCGATGTCAGACGCGGTTCATCATCATGAAAGAGTCGAGGAGGTTCACGTTGCGTTGCTTAAGAATCGTCCTGGCCGCGGCATGCACCGCAGTCGCCGCGCCCGTAGCTGCCGAAGAGGTTGTGGTCTACTCTGCGCGCATCGAGCAGCTTATCCGGCCCTTGTTCGACGCCTATACCCGCGACACCGGAGTTGAGGTGAAATTCGTAACCGACAAAGAAGGTCCGCTGATGGAACGGCTGAAGGCCGAGGGACCGAACACACCGGCTGACGTGCTGCTGACCGTGGACGCCGGAAATCTCTGGCAGGCGTCCCAGTTGGAGTTGTTGCAACCGGTGAAGTCGAAGACGCTGGAATCGAATGTGCCCGCGCATCTGCGCGATCCTGAAGGGCGGTGGTTCGGCCTCTCGGTGCGGGCACGTACCGTCGTCTACAACACGACTAGAGTCAAACCTGCCGACCTCAGCAGTTACGAGGACCTCGCCAGCACGAAATGGAAAGGCCGGTTGTGCCTGCGTACGTCAAAGAAGGTTTACAACCAGTCGCTGGTCGCAATGATGCTCGCCGAGCACGGCGAAGCGAAAACCGAACAGATCGTGCGTGGCTGGGTCGGAAACCTCGCCGTGCCGGTATTTTCCGACGACACCAGGATGATGGAAGCCATCGCTGCCGGGCAATGCGATGCCGGCATAGCCAACACCTATTACTTCGGGCGCCTGATCGAAAAGTCGCCAGACCTTCCGCTCGCGCTTTTCTGGCCGAATCAGTCCGGCTCCGGCGTTCACATCAACGTCTCGGGCGCCGGCGTGACGAGGTACGCAAAGAATCCTCAAGGCGCGGTTAAACTGCTGGAATGGCTGTCTTCAACAACCGCGCAGAATCTCTACGCCGATGCCAACATGGAGTACCCGGTCAACCCGACGGTCAAGCCCCACCCGGTTGTCGCGGCTTGGGGCAACTTCAAACAGAACAACATCAATGTCTGCCAAAGCCGGTCAACTGCAAGCTGCCGCGGTGCGCCTCATGGACCGCGCAGGCTATCACTGATCGGGTTTCCGGTTCCGCAATGGCGCTCGCGCGGTGAGTGCCGGGCGCCTGTTCCCGCTGCTGATCGCCTCGATCGTGCTGGTGCCGATCGCGGTGATCTTCTCGTCGTTCCTGACGCCTGCCGACGAGGTCTGGCAGCATTTCGCCGCGACCATTCTCGGTGAACTTGTAATCAATACGTTCGTGCTCGCGCTGGCCGTCGCGGCCGGCACCGCAGTGCTCGGCGTTGGCCTGGCGTGGCTCACGGCGGTGTGCGAATTCCCGGGCCGTCGATTCTTTTCGTGGGCACTGTTGCTGCCTCTGGCGATCCCGGCGTATGTAGTCGGTTTTGTCTATATCGGCCTGCTTGATTTCACCGGTCCGCTGCAAACCGGATTGAGATCTCTCACCGGCTCCGGTCTGCCGTGGTTCCCGGCGATCCGCAGCCGTGGCGGCGTGGCGATGGTAATGACGCTGGCGCTTTATCCCTATGTGTTTCTGCTTGCACGCAATGCTTTCCGCACCCAGGGCAAGCGCATGCTGGAAGCAGGCCGCGCGCTCGGACTGACCTCCGTCGAAGCCTTCCTTCGCGTGGCCCTGCCAATATCACGGCCGTGGATCGCCGCCGGTGTAATGCTGGTAGTCATGGAAACCCTTGCGGATTTCGGCACGGTGGCCGTGTTCAACTACGACACCTTGACCACCGGCGTCTACAAGGCCTGGTACGGGCTGTTCTCGATCACAGCAGCCTCGCAGGTCGCGTCGATACTCATACTGATCGCACTCGCAGTGCTGCTGGTGGAACAGCAGACGCGGCTGCGCATGCGCTTTTCCGCCGCAAACGCCGGCGGCGAATCGCCGCGTATCGCATTGGCCGGCTGGCACAAAACCGGAGCGCTCGCCGCCTGCACAATTGTTTTCGGCATCGGCTTCGTCGTTCCGGCCGCGCAACTTTCGTCGTGGATATTCAATGCGACTTCAACCGACTTCGACAGCCGTTACCTGGAATATCTCTGGCACTCGCTGGCGCTGGGGGTGCTGGCTGCCCTGTGCGTGACGACGACCGCGTTGCTTCTGAACTATTCCGGACGGCGCCAGCGCGACCGGATGACCAGGGTCACGCTCAAACTTGCGAATATCGGCTATGCGGTTCCCGGCGCCGTGCTGGCCGTCGGGATCTTTGTTTCTTTTACATGGTTGGACCGGGTCATACCGGCTCCGCTGCGCGATTTCCTGGGGGTCGCGCCCGACGCAATGCTGCAAGGTTCAGTAATGGCGATGCTGACGGCGTACCTGATCCGTTTCCTGGCGGTGGGTTTCGGCCCGCTGGAAAGCGCGTTGCATCGTGTTACCCGCAACATCGACGAGGCCGCTACTGCCTTGGGTCAGGGCGGTTTTCGGCTGCTCTACCGGGTGCACCTGCCAATGCTGCGCGGCGGGCTCGCGACGGCTGCCGTGCTGGTGTTTGTGGACGTCCTGAAGGAAATGCCGATCACGTTGATGACGCGGCCGTTCGGCTGGGATACCCTCGCGGTTCGAATTTTCGAGTTGACCTCCGAAGGCCAATGGGAGCGTGCCGCGTTGCCCGCATTGGTTCTGGTACTCGCCGGGGTATTGCCGGTGATCCAGCTCACCCGCGCCTCGGAATAGAACCGTTCCGCCTGATGCCATGACACCCGTTATCGAACTCCTGGCAGTGCAGCACGCCTACGGCGATCACCTGTGCGTCGATGGACTGTCGCTATCGCTCCCGGGCGGCAGCATCGGCTGCCTGCTGGGCCCGAGCGGTTGCGGCAAGACCACGGTATTGCGCTGCATTGCCGGATTCGAGCGCATCCGCCACGGCGAAATCCGCATTAACGGCGTATCGGTCAGCACGGCAACCCGCCATGTGCCGACGGAGAAGCGGCGTATCGGCATCGTATTCCAGGACTATGCTCTCTTCCCTCATCTGACGGTGCAGGCAAACGTTGCCTTCGGATTGCACCGCCTGCCGGGTCCCGAAAGGCGGCAGCGCGTATCGCAGATGCTCGAAGTGACCGGGCTGCGGAGCATGGCCGGCCGTTTCCCGCACGAACTTTCCGGCGGACAGCAACAACGCGTGGCGCTCGCGCGCGCGCTCGCGCCACAGCCCGATCTCCTGCTGCTGGACGAACCGTTCTCCAATCTGGACGTGGACCTGCGCGAAAGACTCAGTCTCGAAGTTCGCGACATCCTCAAGACCCAGGGCTCGACGGCACTCATGGTGACCCACGACCAGCATGAGGCATTCGCGATGGCTGACGAGATCGGGATCATGGCCGATGGCCGCGTGCAGCAATGGGACAGCGCGTACAACATCTATCATCGACCCAGCAACCGCTTCGTGGCCGATTTCGTGGGCCAGGGAGTCTTTCTGCAGGGACGGGTGAGCGGCGGGGGCAAAGTCGAGATCGAACTGGGCGTGCTCGATGGGGAGGTCCAGGTGACAGCGCCGGCCTCCGGGGACAGGGTGCCAGGGCTCGAACTTACAGTTTTGCTGCGACCGGACGACGTGGTACACGACGACTCGAGTCCGACCAAGGCGCAGGTCCTGCACAAGGCGTTTCGCGGCGCCGAAATCCTTTACACGCTCAGGCTCGCCAGCGGCGCCCGTGTTTTGTCACTGGTACCCAGCCATCACAACCACACAGTCGGCGATTTCATCGGCATACGGCTGGAAACCGATCACGTAATCGCATTCCCAAAATGAAAAGCCCCGCCTTGCGGCGGGGCCTGTGCAAACATTTCGAAGAGGCCCTTTACTTGCCGGGCAACATGCGCAGAAACACGTTGTCACGATCGACCAGCAGATGCTTCAGCGCCGCTGCCACGTGGATCACCACCAGCGTGATCAGAAGGACCGCGGTTACGCCGTGGATGCCCTGCAGGAAATCGTAGATAACCTTGTCCTCCCAACCCATCGGCGGAATTTTGAACAGCCCGAAGTACGTCACGCCGTACTTGGTGAACTGGGACGCCGAAAATCCGGACAAGGGCATTACGATCAGGCACAGATAAAGCAGTGCATGGCTCAGCTTTGATGCCTGCACCTGCCAGGCAGGCACGCTCGACGGGAGCGGCGGCGGAGGATTTCTGAATCGCCACCACAAGCGGATCAGCACCAGGATTGCCACCGTCACGCCGATTGACTTGTGCAGGTTGTAAAAAAAAGTGCGCTCGGGGGTGCCGCGCGGGATGTCGGTCATGTACAAACCAAGCCCGATCATCGCCAGAACAAGAATTGCGACGAGCCAGTGCAGCGCAATCGCCGGCGTGGAATAACGCAGAACAACCTTGTTAGTCATGTCCGAAGATCCTCCCCGTTGAACCTGCATGCGCGCGCAATCCGACGCGCGTATGTTACGCGGCCGCTATTGGATAACAACCCCCCAGGGCCGGATGCCCACCGGGATATCCTTGATCTTCGTATTGGTCTTCGTGTCGATCACGGACACCGAGTCGGAGCGGCCGTTGGCGACGTAAAGCTTGCTTCCGTCCGGCGTGATTGCCATGTTCCACGGTCGCTTGCCCACCTCGATGGTGGCAATGATCTTGTTGGTTGCGGTGTCGATGACGGACACCGTCGCGTCCTTGCCGTTCGAGATGTAGACGCGGCTGCCGTTGGGATGAACCGTTACGCCGTTGGAAAACTGCCCGCCGGGAATGGTGGCGATGAGCGCGTGCTTGGTCACGTCGAGTGCATGCACGGTGCTGGCATACTCGGCCGCCGTGTAGGCCACCTTGCCGTCCGGCAGAAAAGCGATGCCGCGCGGGCGCTTGCCCACGGGAATTTCGGCGACTTGTTTGCGCTGAGCCACGTCGATCACATCGATCTGCGAAGCTTCCTCGGCGCTGGAATACACCCACTTGCCATCCGGACTGAATACCGCATGCTCGGGATTTTCGCCGTTCACTTTCACCAGGAACTCGCGCTGGTTGGTTCTGGTATTGATGAAGGCAATCGAGTTGCTCACCTCCACCGCGGCGACCACCCACATGCCGTCCGGGGAAATACCCACCCCCTCCGGGGACTCTCCCAGCGCCACCGTGCCGACTATCTCGCCCTTATCGATGTCGATGATGTCGAGCGCATTCTTGGGCTGGTCGCTGACGTAAATCTGTTTGCCGTCCTTTGACAGCGCCATTCCGCGTGGCTTCTTGCCGGCCGGGATTTCCCGGACCACCTTGTCGGTGGCGGTGTCGATGACGCTGAGCGTCCCGCTTTCCTCGTTGGCCACATAAGCGAAAGGCGCTGCACATGCCGCTGTCGCCGTCGCCAACAGAAATGCGGCAGCGGCCTGGAGGTATCTATTATTCATCCTGGTTTTCCCCGATTATTGGATCAGATTGTCAACGCACGCGTTAAGAGAGAAGCACCACCGGCTGACTCTGGTTGGAACCGAGCCCGCACCGATAAGTTCTTGGGAATTTTTCCCAAATCCGGCGATGTTTGAAGCGTCACCACCCTTGTCGCGGCGGTATGCTATCACCATCACGCGCTCCGGCGCGCCGATACCATTGCATGGACCAATCTGGTAACGCATTGCCACCAGCGCCCGATGACATCTTTCGCGGTATGTAACGGGTCGAGACAAGATCAAGCAGCACTGCCCCTCGTGGCTGAACAAATCCACATTGCTCCAACAGCGTGGTGATCAGGCAGCGAGGAAGAAACGATATCAGGGACATGCGACTGAGAAATCAAAAGGAGACAGTCGCCCCCCTCGTGGTCCACTCTATGTCTGATCAGAACTGATAACTTGCAGTAAGCCCAACGGTATAGCTCGTTCCGGGCGCGGGCTCGTAGTAACGGCGGTTTGCCTCGTTGACGATTACCGATCCCACATACTCCTCATCCAGGATGTTATCGACTCGCGCGAACTCGGTCAGGCGCAATCCGTCGAATTTCTGCTCGAACCCAAGACGCCAGTTCACCACGGCATAAGCGTCTGCCGATTCGTCGTTAAGGTCGTTGGTAAATACCTCATCCACCCAGCGCGCCTCCAGGGCGGTACTCAATCCAAACGGCGCGTACCGCCAGCCCAGTTCGCCATAAACCATGTTGCTCGGGATGCCCGGAATCTTGTTTCCGGCGGGAACGGTCGCATTCGGCCCGGCCACCGACGTGCAAAACCCCACGCAGGTACCGAAGCTGTTGTCAAAACTCGCATCGATATAGGTATACGAAAGCACGCCGGTGAATCCTTTTCCAAGATTGCTATCTACACCGAGTTCGAAGCCCTCCCGCGTCGTACTGTCGACGTTCTGGAACACCGAGCGCCCACCAGAATTGCTGAATACGACGATCTCGTTCTTGGTATCGATCTTGAACACAGCGGCATTGACCCGCGTGTTCGTTCCCACATATGCCTTCACACCAACTTCGAAGTTGGTGCTTTCCGCGGGCTTCAGATCGAAGTTGAATCCATTGATCGTAGCGTCGGTGGATCTATAGGCAAGTTCGGCAAAGGTCGGTGTCTCGAAGCCTTTGCCTACGTTGCCATAGAGGTTCAGTGTCGGCGTGACTTTGAACACTACGCCGGCTACCGGCGTGGTGTCGCTGAATTCGATGCTGCCGCTGTCGTCACCGTTTGTGCCAGTGATGAAATGATCTTCGCTCTTGAACTTTACAGACGTGTGGCGCAATCCACCGCTCAGAATCCAACGTTCTGCCGGCGCCCACTCCGCTTGCGCAAACTGGTCGAAGTTGAAAACGGTATTGTCCTCATCGCGCACCAAAGCGCCAATATTGCCAGCGTTGTTGTCGAACGCCTTGCGCACCTCCTGCATTTCGTCGTAATTGACGCCCGCCGTGAACGTGAAGGGCCGATCGGCGATCGAAGTCTGCCTGGTCCAGCGCGCGTCCAAGCCCCCGAACTCCCGGTTCAGGTCGATCACACCGCGCGCCACGATGGACAGGAACTGTTGCACCGTGCGCTTGCCGGAATAGCCGAGGAGACGGATTGAGTCCTCTGCGGAGAGCTTTTGCTCCAGCACCAGTCCGGCCTGGGAGTTCTCGATGCTCTTGCGCGTATTCTGCGCCTCCGCGTTGGTACCCGCCTGCTCCCTGTTAGCCTCCAGTTGAGCCCTGTCCAGACCGAGCGGATCTTGGGTCTCCGGCTGATTCAAATAGTTGGCAATCAGCGTAACCTTGGTGTCTTCACTGATATCCAGGCGGACCTTTCCATTCACCATGTCCCGGGTGGCCGCGCTGTGATCGCGGAAACCCTCAGTGTCGAAGCGGGAGGCGTCGAAGATATAGTTAACCAGCCCCTCCTGTCCGCCAAACTTGAGTCCGACGCGGCTGGAATCGAAACTGCCCGCCCAAGCAGAACCCGTTATTGTGAAATTCTCGGGGCCATCTTCGGTGAATACGTTGATCACACCGCCGGACGAATTGCCGTACAGCGCCGAGAACGGCCCCCTCAGGACTTCCACGCGTTGCGCCGAACCCAGGTCGATATTTGCGGCTTGGCCCTGCCCGTCGGGCATGGTCAGCGGGATGCCGTCGGCGATGATACGAATGCCGCGTACGCCGAAAGTCGATCGGGCACCGAACCCGCGAATCGAAATCTGCAGGTCCTGTGCATAGTTCTGGCGGGTATTCGCAACCACGCCCGGTGCCCTCACCAGCGTTTCGGAAAGGTTCACCTGCGGCTGCCCTTCCTGGATCTGCTCCTTGTCGAAAGCGTCGATCGAGACCGGCAGATCGAAGCTCGACTGCTCGACCCGCGTGGGCGTTACGACGATGGGCGCCAGTTGAACCGAGTCTTCCTGCGCCAGCACAGCGCCTGCACCGGACAACGACAGCGCTACACAGAGGATATGCTCGAGCGGACGACGGAGGGTCCTGAAATAGCAAGGCATGGTTTGCCCCCCAATTATTCTTCTCTGATCCATTCTTCCGTTATCTTTCTTAATTCCCGGCGCGCCGACACACCGCCGTGATGCAAAAAAAAAGGCTGCTCGAAAGCAGCCCTTTGGGACTTGCAGTGCTATCAGCGATTGAAGACGTACATCGTGACTTCAAAGCCAAAGCGCATTTCGGTGTATTCGGGTTTGGTCCACATGGTAAGGCTCCTTCAGAGAGTTAGTCCACTTCATCGGGGGTTCACGGCCGCTTCCTCACGACCTTGGACCGTATTCTGTTGCAGCCCCGCTAGCGGGCCCTACAAGAAAACACTGAAATCCTGCTCATGATTTTCATTAGATTTGCCGAAAGCCGCATTTTCTCCATCTTATCTTTAATATTCAAGGTTCTATAAGGCCCGCACGAATCGCGATAATAGCCAGTTCGGCCGAATTCGACGCCCCCAGCTTCTGCTTGATGTTGTAGAGGTGGGTGCCGATGGTGCGGGGACTTAGCGACATGACTTCCGCGATCTCGGCCACCGACTGTCCCTTCGCCAGCGCCAGGAACACCTTGAATTCCTTTTCGCTCAGCATGTCGAGAGGGTTGCGCTCCCCGTTGACTTGCTGCACTGCCATCTGCTGGGCGATTTCCGGTTCCAGGAAAGTCTTGCCCTGATGCACCTGCCGGATCGCCTGCATCAGGGCTTCCGCGGCGCTGCGTTTGGTGAGGTATCCGGCCGCGCCGGCTTTCAGAACCCGCCGCGCATGCATGGCGTCCTCGTGCGCGGACAACACCAGAATGCGCGCTGCCGGCTCACGCGCCAGGATGCGGTCAATCGCCTCTAGGCCGCCGATCCCCGGCATCGAGATGTCCATGACCACTACATCGGGCCTGACTTCCGGAAACTTGCGACACGCGTCCTCGCCGCTATCGGCCTCGGCAACCACTTTGATGTCGGCCGACCCCTCCAGCAGAAGCCTGAATCCCATGCGCACGACCGCATGATCATCCACCAGCATTACCCCGATGCCACCGCCTGCTGCTTTGTTGTTCAACCCGACTCCTCCCGCTATGCCGTTTCCACGCCGTCGGTTGCCATGATGGCGACTTTAGCCGGGATCATGGCGGTCACCGTGACGCCCTCGCCCGGCCGGTTGTCGATCTGAAACACGCCATCGAGGGCCTGTACTCGCTCGCGCATTCCCATCAGTCCGAAACGGGTAGCTTCGCTCTCGCTCCGCTGCGCAATGCCTTTGCCGTTGTCGCGCACCATTACTCTCACGACGTCGCCGCGCCCGGCATGACTTTCGCGCGCGACCACAATATCCGCACGCGTCGCTGCAGCATGGCGGATGACGTTGGTCAGGCATTCCTGGACTATGCGGTAGATGGTGATATTGACGGTTTCACCCAATCCCTCCAGCTCGCCCACGAGCCTGAGTTCACAGGCGATATCCTCATGCCGCGCCCGCCACGCAGCCACGGTCTCTTTCAACGTCGCGCTCAGGCCCAGGTGGTCCAACGCGGGAGGGCGCAGCTGGCGGATGATCCCGTGCACCACGTCGTAAATGTGCGAGGCCACCGAAACGATGGTCTGCGCGTTGCCATGGATGTCGGGTGCGCTTTCTCGCGTGCGGTTGGCGATCGCCGTACCGATGGTCTTGATCGCCGTTACGCACTGGCCGAGCTCATCGTGCAATTCGCGCGCGATCGCGCGGCGTTCCTCCTCCAGCCGGTTCTGGATAAGGCGCGTGAGTTTGCGGTTCTGCTCCAACTCGCGTTCGGTCCGCTGCACCAGTTTGTGCTCGGTGATGTCGCGCATGCTGCAGATCTCGCCGATCACCAGATCGCTTGCCGGGTCCACCAGGGGTGCTGCCGACAGCGCGACATCCACCACCCTGCCATCCTTGGTCAGGCGCTGGGTCTCCACCATTTCGATGAGTTGGCGCTTCGTGACCGCATCAATGTTGTCCTGAATCTCGCCCTGACGTTCCGGCGGAGCGAGCAGAGTGGCCGAACGGCCGACGATTTCATCGTCGCGATAGCCGAACATGCGGCCCGCCGCCGGGTTCCAGAACGAAATGCGGCCTTCCAAATCATGAATGATGATCGCGTCGCTGGATTGTTTGGTGACCAGTGCCAGCCGCCGGTTTTCCGCAAGGCTTAGCTCGAGATTCTCCGCCATGCGGTTGAAGGTGTGGCTGATCGCGTCGAATTCAGGAAGCTCGAACCTCGGCAACCTCGTGTCGAAGCGGCCTTTTTCCATTTCGGACAAACCGTCGAGAATCTTGCCGATGGGCCTCAGCGACCGGCCCATCAGCCAGAACACCACCACGTTGACCAGCACGAAAAATCCCAGCACCAGCCAGAAGAAGTTCCTGAGATCATCCCAGGCATCCAGAATGGAACGCGAGGCGTCCGACGTAATGACCACCATGCCGTTGGGGAGATTCAGCCGGAACTCGCCGATCTTCGGATCCACCAGCCGGTTAAACCAGTCGGGTGCCCACCTGCCCTGTTTGTACTGGGATGGCGGCGAGGTGTAGATCAACTGGTCACTCTCGTCAAACATCCTGATTTCGTTGGCACGCACGCGACCAAGGTGGCGCAGGAAAGAGAGCAACGCCTGATTGTGCGGACCGCGTTGCGCGTCGGCCCGGGTGTTGGCGATCACGGTTTCCATCAACTGCACGGTGACCTTGGTGCCCGCCTCGATCTCTTCGCGGATGGAGCGGCGCGTTTCCTCGATCAGAACGTCGGATGCGGCCAACGCGAAAATCACGATGACGAGCGTTATCACGAAATTGATGCGGAAGCGCAGGCCGAACTTCTTCATGATCTGGAGCCACTCAGAAGTTCGCGCATTCGTGCGGTCGCTGCACAAAGTTCCGCGGCAAGCACCGGCTGCATTGCGGAATGACCGCCGTTGGCGACCAGGCGCAGGTCCGCACCGGCCAGGCGCCGCGACACTTCAAATGCACTGATTGGCGGGCATACCATGTCGATTCCGCCCTGCACGAGAGTTACCGGTTTGATGCCGATTCGCCAGAGATCATTCAGCAACTGGTTCGGCCGCAGAAAGCACTGGTGCACCAGAAAATGGAGCTGGATTCTGGCGCCTGCCAGCATTTCCCCTTCAGTTACGGCGTTGCGTCCGCCCTCATTGCCGCCCGAAACCTCGCCGATCGCCATGATCCTGGCTTCATAGTCGCACCAGCGCCGGGCTGCCGCCAGCGCAACCGATGCATCGGGGTGATCGATGAGTTGCCGATAGTGTTCGACGATGGACACGCCCGCGTCCCCGGCAAAGTCCTCCCAGGCCTCGGGGACAAAGCGGCGGATTCCTGAAACGTACCACTCGACCTCCGCGGCGCTGCCGAGAAACACGCCGCGCAGCACCATCCCGGCAACCCGGTCCGCATGAGCAATTGCATAGGCCAGGCTCAGCGTGCTTCCCCAGGAGCCTCCAAAGAGCAGCCATCGATCCACGCCCAGATGATGGCGCAATTGCTCCATATCGGCCACCAGGTGCGCGGTGGTGTTTTCGGAAATCGAACCCGCCGGCCTACTCAGCCCGCAACCACGCTGATCGAAAAGCACGATGCGATAGAAGGCGGGATCGAAAAAACGGCGATGCGCCGGGCGAGTTCGGCTTCCCGGTCCACCGTGAACGAACAACACGGGAAAGCCCGCCGGATTGCCGCTTTCCTCAAAGTGGACGCGATGGCCGCCACCGACTTCCAGACCATCCTTGCGGTACGGTTCGATTGCGGGATAAAGGACTTCGCCACTGGCCTGGTTCTGATCTGCGACCATGCCCGGCGAACAGGAGAATCAGGATTCCGGCAGTTTGAAAACGATCGGCACGGTCACAGTCAGCTCGCGCCCACGCAGGTTTTCCGGGGCTTGCGGCAGAGGCAAAGCCTTGCGCACCATGTTGAGGGCTTCCTCGTCAAGAACCTCTCGCCCGCTGCTCTTGCCCAGTGTAATGCTGGTGACTTTACCATCCGCAGCGATCCGCAGAAGCACTTCCGCCGTACCCTCCCAGCGGCGGCGTTGCGCCATGGGAGGATACTTCTGATAGCGCTTGATCTCCTTGGAGATCGACTGTCCGTATATCTGCAACAGACGGGGTTCCACGCTCGAGACGCTCGGCTCCTTCTTCAGTGCCACCGGCTGCGGAGGAGGTGCAACCGGCGGCACCGGCGCGGCGACCGGAGCAGGTTGGACAGTAGGCACCGCCACCGGCGGGGGCGGCTGGATCGGCGGCGTCACCGGCTCGATCCGAGGTTGTGCGACCTGGACCGGGGGCGGCTCAACGCGCGGAACCACTTGAGGTTCGGGTCGCACTTCAGTCAGGGGTTCAGGCCGCGGTTCGGGACGAGGTTCCACTGCCGGCAACGGACGGGGTTCCGGCCGCGGCTCCACGCGTGCAACCGGCGGCGGCTCGGTACGCGGCTCGATTCTGGGTTCAGGCTTGATTTCGATCCTGGGCTCGACACGCGGCTCCGGGCGCGGTTCCGGCTTTGGCGCCGCTACTGGCTCGGGGCGCGGCTCCGGACGCGGCAACGGCGGCACGATCTCGGCGCGCGGAACCGGCGGCGGCTCGGGTTCCGGCTGCCGCACTACCGGCTCGGGCCGCGGCTCGATCTGCGGTTCCGGTCGCGCCACGGTTGGCTCTACGTTCCGCTGCGGCGGCGGCGGAGTAGTCACCGGCGCCGGCGGCACCACTTCGCGCATCGGCATTGGCCGCACCTGCGGCTGCTCGGAAAGGACAATTTCGACATTGAGTACAGTGGGCGGTTCGATCACCACCGCACGAAAACCGGGGACGAGCGCAATGAGTACCGCGTGGATAAGCAGCGACGCCACGAAGGCGACCTTAAAGGGCCGCTCGCGGTACCAATCGGTCATCGGCGAGGGAAAATAGAACCCTCTGTCGAACACAGCGTCAGACATGTCCGAAGCGTAGTGCAGCGCCTTGAGCCAAGTAAAGATTCGCCGCAAAACTCATGAAAATCATGAGAGTCAATTGGTGATTTCCGTGTGATGGTTGCCGCCACCTTCGCCGACAATGCTCGTGGACTCATCGGATACGGGTGCGCGCCTGGCGCGGCTGGTGTCCGATGATTCGGCAACGAGCGGGCTACCCCCGCGAACTTCAATCCTAACTTCTGGAGAAACCTATGTGGAGCAAGCCTGAGTACACCGAAATGCGTTTCGGCTTTGAAGTCACGATGTACATCGCCAACCGCTAAACTGGGTTGGGCTTTGGACGAAAGCCCCTTCGCGGGGCTTTCGTTTTTATACAGGCCACAACATCCATTGGACGGACAATGCGAATAAGGGTTCTCGGTGCCGGGGCCGGCGGAGGATTTCCGCAGTGGAATTGCAATTGCCGACTGTGCGACGGCGTACGCAAGGGCACCGTCCGGGCCAAGGGCCGCACTCAATCCTCCATCGCCGTCAGTGCCGACAATATCAACTGGGTGCTGTTCAATGCCTCGCCGGATCTGCTGGCCCAGTTCAAGGCATTCCCGGAATTGCAGCCTGCACGGGCACTGCGGGACACCGCTATACGCTCGATCGTGCTGATGGACGCGCAGATCGACCACACCACCGGACTGCTGATGTTGCGGGAGGGCAGACCGTTGGAGATTTACTGTACCGGCATGGTCCGCGAGGACCTGACCACCGGCAACCCGCTTTTCAGCATCCTCGAACACTACTGCGGCGTGCACTGGCACGAGGTGCCCACCCGGGCCGGCAACGAGTTTCCGGTCATCGGCGCGGAAGAATTCACGTTCACTGCCGTACCCCTGAGCAGCAAGGCGCCGCCCTATTCGCCACACCGCGACAACCCGCACGAGGGCGACAATATCGGCATGCGCATCCGGGATCGGCGCTCTGGCAAAGTGCTGTTCTACGCCCCCGGGCTCGGAGCAAGCGAGTCGCACCTGAGGCCCTTTCTCGAGGAAGCCGACTGCCTGATGGTGGACGGCACCTTCTGGACCGACGACGAGATGGTCAAACTCGGCATCTCGAAGAAACACGCGCGCGAGATCGGCCATCTCCCTCAGTCGGGGCCGGGGGGCATGATCGAGCTGCTCAAACCGCTCAAGGCGTCGCGCAAAGTACTGATCCATATCAACAACACCAATCCCATCCTCGATGAAGACTCCAAGGAGCGCAAGGAACTGGACGCCTGCGGCATCGAGGTCGCGTACGATGGGATGGACGTAACACTCTGAACAGGAGCGAGCATGGGCGCAGCCGAAAATCTGCCGTGGAGCAAAGAGGAATTCGAGGCCCAGTTGCGCGCCAAGGGCAATCGCTACCATATTCATCATCCGTTCCACGTCGCGATGAACAGCGGCAAATGTACCCGCGAACAGGTGCAAGGCTGGGTTTATAACCGCTTCTACTATCAGATCAGCATCCCGATCAAGGACGCGGCGATTCTCTCCAACATGCCGGACCGCGAACAGCGCCGCAAGTGGATCCAGCGCATCATCGACCACGATGGCGTCGAGGGGCAGGAAGGCGGCATCGAGGCGTGGCTGCGGCTTGGCGAATCGTGCGGATTGAAACGTGAAGAGATTACTTCGCTCAAGCACGTGCTTCCGGGTGTTCGCTTCGCGGTGGATGCCTACGTCAACTTCGCCCGGCGCGCACCCTGGCAGGAAGCCGCGTGTTCTTCGCTGACGGAACTATTCGCGCCCGAGATCCACAAGAAACGCCTTGAGAACTGGCCGCAGCACTATCCGTGGATCGAACCCGAGGGCTATGCCTACTTCCGCAAACGGCTGTCGGAGGCACGGCGCGACGTCGAGCACGGGCTTCAGATCACTCTCGATTACTTCAAGACCCGCAAAGAGCAGGAAAGGGCGCTGGGAATCCTGCAGTTCAAGCTCGATGTGCTGTGGAGCATGCTCGACTCGATGCAGATCAACTACGGAATCGGCGAATCCCGGCATGTCTGACACGGCGGCATTCACCGACGATACAGTTTTCGAACTTCAGCGGCATTTCCGCTTCCAATGGGAGCCGGCACAACAGGGTTTCGTCCTGCTCTATCCGGAAGGCATGGTCAAGCTTCCGGGCAGCGCCGGAGAAATCATGAAAAGAATCGACGGCAAATCCAGCGTGCGCGCAATCGTCGAGGATCTTCATAACACGTTTCCCGGTGCGGACCTGAGAGGGGACGTCATCGGCTTTCTGGAGCATGTACATGGAAAAGGCTGGATCCGTCCCAAACAAACCGGGTAACCCGCTGTGGCTGCTGGCGGAGATCACGTACAAGTGCCCGTTGCACTGCGTGTTCTGCTACAACCCGGTGGACTACACGAACTACGGGCAGGAGCTGACGACCGAAGACTGGCTGCGTGTGTTGCGCCAGGGCCGCGAGATCGGCGCAACGCAACTGGGCTTTTCCGGCGGTGAGCCGCTGGTGCGAGACGACCTCGAAATCCTGGTAGCCGAGGCGCGCAAGCTCGGCTATTACTCCAATCTGATCACCTCCGGAGTGGGGCTCAATGAAAAGCGCATCAGCGCTTTCAAGGAAGGCGGCTTGGATCACATCCAGCTTTCCTTCCAGGATTCGACCAAGGAACTGAACGATTTTCTGTCGAGCACCCGCACTTTCGATCTCAAGCAGAAAGTGGCGAAACTGATCAAGAAACACGAGTACCCGATGGTGCTGAACTGCGTGCTGCACCGGCACAACATTGACCACGTCCAGCAGATCCTGGAAATGGCCGAGGCGATGGAAGCGGAGTACGTCGAACTCGCCAACACCCAGTACTATGGCTGGGCGTACGTGAACCGGGATCATCTGCTTCCGACCCGCGAACAATTGCAGCGGGCCGAGGAAGTCACCAATAAGTTCCGCGAGCGCGTCGGCAACAGGATGCGAATTTTCTTCGTGGTGCCCGATTACTACGAAAACCGTCCGAAGGCATGCATGAACGGTTGGGGCGCGGTGTTCCTCACCATCACCGCAGACGGCCTGGCGTTGCCTTGCCACGAAGCGCGCCAGTTGCCCGGTCTCAACTTTCCCAACGTGCGCGACCACGACCTGCGCTCGATCTGGTATGACTCGCCGGGCTTCAACGCGTACCGCGGCGATGCGTGGATGAAGGAGCCGTGCCGCACCTGTCCGGACAAGGTCAAGGATTTTGGCGGCTGCCGCTGCCAGGCCTACATGCTCACGGGTGATGCCACCAACGCCGACCCGGTATGCGACCTGTCCCCTCATCATCGCCTGGTGACCGACGCGGTGGACAAGGCGCAGAATCCGGCACCTGCGATCCAGGTCAAGCCGATTCTGTTCCGCGACGACAGGAATTCGCGTGCCTTGAGCAAAACGCCGGCCTGATAGAAACTCGCGTCTTATGAATCAGGCGGCTGACTCGCTGCTCGCCGTGCGTGCCAGCGGGCTCGTGAAGCGTTACGGCCAGGTGGTCGCGGTGGACGGCCTTGATCTCGATATTCCCTCCGGGCAGTTCTTCGGATTGCTCGGCCCGAACGGCTCAGGCAAGACCTCCACCATCCACATGCTGGCCACGCTGATCCGCCCCAGCGGCGGCTCGGCCCGGGTCGCCGGCCACGACGTGGTGGGCGAGGCAGTGAAGGTGCGCGGCGCTATCGGACTGGTCTTCCAGGATTCCGCGCTGGACCGCTCGCTCACAGTCGCCGAGAATCTGCGCTTCGCCGGCCTGCTGTACAACCTGACCCCGGCCATCATCCGCGAGCGCTCCGCGGAACTGCTTGAATTGTTCGGACTCGCCGACAAGAGCAACCGCCCCGTGGGCTCGCTCTCCGGCGGCATGCGCCGCGCACTCGACATCGTGCGCGGGATGATCCACCACCCCAGAATCCTGTTTCTGGACGAACCCACCATCGGGCTCGACCTGCCCAACCGGCGCAACATCTGGCGCTTCATCGAAAGGCTGCGCGTCCGAACCGGGATGACTGTATTGCTCACCACGCACTATCTTGAAGAAGCCGACAGTTGCGACCGGGTGGCGTTCATCAAGAGCGGCAAAGTGGTGCAATCCGGCCCGCCGCGGGAACTGGTGGAAAGTCTGGGCAGGCATGTCGTGGAAATCGAAAGCCGGGATATCGACGCGCTTTCGCAACAGCTCGCCGCGAAACTCGGCCCCTGTCTCAAGGACGGCGAAGTCGCACAGTTTCGCTATGCCGATGAGGACGTGACGCCGCTGGCGCGGCTTCAGGGCGAACTGGGTACCCAGATCAGGGCGCTGCGCTGGCGCCGGCCGAATCTGAATGACGTATTCCTGTGGATCGCGGAAGGGAAAATATGACGATGCCCTGGCGACCCGTCTACGCGGTGTTGGAACGCGAAGTGGTACGCATGTTCCGTCAACGCACCAGACTGATTGCGGCCATGGTGCGGCCGCTCATCTGGCTGTTCGTGATCGGCGCCGGATTCGGCGCGGTACTCGGCCAGGCGAGCGGGCTGAGCTACCAGGAGTTTCTGGTGCCAGGCGTCCTGGGCATGACCATGTTGTTCGGCGCGATGCTGGCGGCGCTGACGGTCGTCTACGACAAGGAGTCAGGCGTGATGCGCATGCTGATCATTGCGCCTTTCGCCCACTACTGGATCGTGGTCGGCAAGATGCTCGCTGCAGCGTTGGCGGCAATCCTCCAGGCGCTGCTGCTGCTGATCGTGCTCGTGCTGATGGGATACGTGGGGCGGGAAACGCTATTCGGCGTACTGGCCCTCGGGTTGATTGCAACGTCGCTGGCCTGCGCGGGAATCGGCATGCTGGTGGCCGCGTTCACCCGGACACTCGACAACTTCGCGGCAATCATGAATTTCGTTATTTTCCCGGTGTTCTTCCTGTCCGGTTCGCTTTACCCGGTGAACCAGCTGCCAGCGGCGCTCAAGGCGGTGGCGCTGGCGAACCCCTACACTTACGGAGTGGACCTGCTCAAGCACGCCACCCTTGGTGTTCTGCCTTCCGGCATGGGGGCGGATTTTCCGATGGCGATGGATATTGCGGTACTGGTGGGCTTCACGCTGGCCGCGCTGATCATTGCCAGTTGGCGCTTTTCGCAGGAGAGCGCCTACGAACCGATGATCCACATCCTCACCGGCAAGCGCGGCGGGTAGACGACTATCCGGCTATCCGACTAACCACAGAGGCACAGAGAAAAAACAAAAAATCTTTCAACGCAAAGGACGCCAAGGTACGCGAAGGAATTCAAGAACGAAATCGGTGCGAAGATCAAAGGAAACATCCATGGGGGGCCAGAAAATCACGTCCTTCCAATTGTTCCGATAGGTTGCCAAAGTGGTGGATCGACCCATCTGTCGGACTTCACTGAATCCACGCACCTGACTCGTTTCGCCTTCGCCTTTCCTTCGCGTACCTTGGCGTCCTTTGCGTTGAACGCGTTACGGTCTGTTCTCTCTGCCTCCGTGTCTCTGTGGTGAATCAGGCAGCCAATCTCAGTGGTGGTGGCCTTCGGGGCCATGCACGTGACCGTGGTGCAGTTCCTCGTCCGTCGCAGCGCGCACGCTGGTCACGGTGCAGGAAAATACCAGGGTCTGGCCCGCCAGCGGATGGTTGCCGTCCACCACCACCGTGTCGTCGGCAATCTCGGTGACGGTATAGAGCTTGTACTGGTCGGAGTCCTCCACTGCCCCCTCGAATTGCATGCCAACGGTGATGTTTGCCGGGAACAGCTTGCGCGGTTCGATGCGAACCATATCCGCCTCATACTCGCCAAATGCATCATCCGGCTCGAGCCGGACCTGGCAGGTATCGCCGACGCTTTTGCCCTGCAGCGCGCTCTCCACCATCGGGAAGATGCCGTCGTAGCCCCCATGCAAGTAGGTGATCGGCGCCTGGGTCTTTTCGACCAGCGTACCTGTGGAATCGAACAGTTCGTAGTCGAGGGACACGACGGTGTCCTTGGCAATCTGCATGCTCACTAAAGCTCCTTGACGAGGTTGAGGACTTCTGCGGCGTGGCCGCGCGCATTGACGCCGTAGAGCGCATGACGCACCAGGCCTGCCTTGTCTATCAAGAAGGTTGAGCGGACGATGCACCGCTTCCTGCCCTTGCCGCCCGCTTCCTTCTCCTGCAGCACGCCGTATTTCGTGCAGACTTCGCCCTCCGCATCCGCCAGCAACTGTACCGCCAGTCCGTGCTTGTCGCGAAACGAGCCGTGGCTCACGCAATCGTCCATGCTCACCCCCAAAACCACGGTATCGAGGCTCAGGAATGCGTCCTGCAGTTCGCTGAAATCGATGGCCTCGATGGTGCAACCCGGTGTGTCGTCCTTCGGGTAGAAATACAGCACAACGTTGTTCGTGCCCTTGTAGGCATCCAGGCTAACTACGTTCAAATCGGCGTCGGGCAGATCGAAATCGGGTGCGGGTTGACCTACATTCAGCATAAGCAACTCCGAGTGAAACACAGTCCCGATTCTAACCGATTTGAAAAATACGATTTCCATGCAGGCCCGACGATTGGCCGTAAACGATAGAATCCTGCGCGTGAACAACTCTTTGCTCGGTGGACTGTCCGCCTCGTCTTTCTTGCGCCACCATTGGCAGAAGAATCCGTTGCTGATACGCGATGCGATTCCGGGATTCGAGGGCGTTGTCGATTTCCGCACCATGGTGGAGCTCGCCGGTCGCGACGACTGCGAATCGCGGCTGTTGTTGCGCGGCCACCGGCGCTGGACCGTCGAACATGGCCCGTTCGCCCGGCGTTACCTGTTGCGTCTGCCGCAGCACAACTGGACGCTGCTGGTGCAGGGAGCGAATCTCTTCCTGCCGGAGGCGCGGCAGCTTCTTTCCCGTTTCGATTTCATTCCCCGTAGCCGGCTGGACGATCTCATGGTGAGTTTTGCGCCGCCCGGTGGAGGTGTCGGACCGCACTTCGACTCTTACGACGTTTTCCTGCTGCAGGGTCCGGGCCGGCGGCGCTGGAAGGTTGGCCGGCAGGACGACCTGACGCTCGTGGAAGGCGCGCCGCTCAGGATCCTCAGGCGTTTTGTGCCGCAGGGCGAGTGCGTGCTCGGGCCGGGAGACATGCTCTATCTGCCTCCCGGAATCGCCCATGACGGCGTGGCGGTCGATGCCTGCTACACCTATTCCGTGGGGTTTCGCGCGCCTTCCCATCAGGAACTTGTGTCGCAATTCCTGGTGTTCCTGGAAGAGCGGCTGAAACCACCGGGCCGTTACCAGGATCCGGACCTGGCTACGCAGGCTTGCCCGGCGCGGATCGGTTCGGCGATGATTGCGCAGGTGCAGCGCGCGCTCGGGCACATCCGCTGGAATCGCGGCGACGTAGCCGAGTTTCTCGGCACCTACCTCACCGAACCCAAGCCGCATGTCCTGTTCTCTCCGCCGCGCAGACCGCTCGCGCCGAAGGCGTTCCTGCGCAGTGCGCGCAACCACGGGCTGGAGCTGGCATTGCCAGCGCAGATGCTCTACAGCGGCGCAATGATGTTCATTAACGGAGAGTCTCTGGCGATCGAGGCCGGCGAAGCACGGCCGTTGCGTGCGCTCGCCGACGCGCGGCGGCTGGCGGGCAGCGAGGTGCCGCAAGCGGGCGCCGCCGCGGAGGTGCTTTACCATTGGTATCGCAGCGGATATATTTTGCAGACGACCCACGCGACCGCAACTTGAGCGTGCATATGGCGGAAAACACACCCCCGCAACACACACCCCTGCTCGGCGACGCCGAATACGATGCCGCCCTGGATACGGCGCTGGCGAAGGCGCGACGTTCCATCCGCATCTTCGAGCACACGCTGGGGCGCGGTTACAATTCGCCGCAACGCTTCGACCTGCTGCGGCGGTTTCTGCTGGCCAGCCAGCGCAACCGCCTGCAGATCGTAGTGCACGAGCCGCGGACCATCGACCGCAATTGCCCGCGGATCCTGAATCTGTTGCGCCTGCACAGCCACGCCATCAGCATCCACGAAACCCATTCGAACGCGAAGTCGGTCTACGACCCCTTTGCAGTCGTGGACGATCACAGCTTCGTGCACCGCTTCCACTTCGACGAGATGCGCGGCCTCCTCGCGCTCGATGACCCGATCGGCACCCACACGCTTGCCGAGCGCTTCGACGAAATCTGGGAAGCCTCCTCGCCCACCGTGGCCGCCACCACTATCGGCTTGTAGGCTCGCGTCAGCCGCCGATTCGCGTGAGTAAGGTCAACTGATCGTGCGCCAGCCCAGGCCGTTGTCCTGATCGGCGACTTCGACCCATGCAGGGTCGCAGCCGATCGCGCCGGCGAGCGCGGTGCGTGCCAGCTCCGGCCGGTTATTTTCCTGGCTCAGGTGTGCGGCCACCAGATGCTTCAGGCGAGCCGTGTCCAGGCGCGCCAGCAACTCACCCGCCGCGCCATTGTCGAGATGGCCGTAGCGTCCGGCGATGCGTTCGCGCAGCTTTTGCGGATAGCTGCTCACCCGCAGCATTTCGGGATCGTGATTGCATTCCAGCACAAGGGCGTCGCAGCCCGACAGCATGGCCTCGATGTGCGGCGTGGAACAACCGGTGTCCGTGAGCACGCCGAGCTTGCGCGAGCCGTCGCCGAATACGTACTGCGCAGGCTCCCGCGCATCGTGCGGCACCGGAAACGGCTCGACCTGAAAGTCGCCGATTGCAAAGCTGCGGTAGTTGTCGATTACGCGCAGGCCACCTATGCCGTCAAACAGGGCTTCGAATCCGGTCAGGGTCCCGTGGGTGAGCCATACCGGGATCGAATGGCGGCGCGCCAGCCGTGCGACACCGCCGATATGGTCCTCGTGCTCGTGGGTGACGACGATGGCAGATAGATCTTCAGGGGTGAGGCCGAGGCGGCCGAGACGCGAGTTCATTTCGCCGAGCCCGAATCCACAGTCGAGCAGAATCCGGGTGATACCGGCCTCGACCACCAGGGCATTGCCCCGGCTGCCGCTGCCCAGCGATGCGAAGCGCATCGTGCCGCTCACTTCGGCGTCGCCGGTGTCATCGCACGGGCTTTACTTCAACTCTTCCTGCAGCAGCGCGAGGATGCGCCCTGCGGTCGGGGATTTCGCGCTCTGGCCTTCGGCGTTCTGCACCCTTACCTCGCTGCCATTTTCCGAATCGGCCACGCTGATGCGGTACTGCTCATTTTTCTTGTCGTCGTCGCTGCGCCAGAATGCAAGTTTCGACCAGACGCCGCCGGAATCACCCGTGCCATCGAGATCCGGATCGACGTAGCGCACGTAGTACAAACCTTTCGACCGGTCGCGGTCCTCGACCGTGAAGCCAACCCGGTCGAGCGCGAGTCCCACCCGCCGCCAGGCTCGATCGAAACCGTCTTCAAGAACAAGCGCCTCCGGAATGCCGCCATTTTTTGCAATTTGCGCCCGCGGGACGGCCGCCGGCGTCTGCGCCTGAACCGGTTCGTCCTTCGCGCCCAGCCTGCGCATCAGCCGCAACAACATCTCCGCCTCGAGTTCGGGGTCGGTGGGCCGCATCTGCCATTTCACCTGTTCGGACGTGTGTACGCTGCCGATCAGGACCTGATACGCGCCGCGATGGCTGATGTAGATTTCGGTCGTGCCGGGTTCCTCGCCATGCTCCAGGCGGGTGCGGAATTTGTCGCGCTCGGGGTAGGAATAGGCCTGATCGATCACCTTGCCGAGCAGTCTACGCAGCGCGCTGTCGGGAATCTTCGCGCGGTTCTCCGCCCAGTCCGTCTCCATGATCCCGATGTCGGGCAGATCCCTGTCGATCAGAAATCCGGAGTCCTGCCAGAACTCCCTGACCGCCGGCCACAAGGTCTCCGCCTCTGCGTGCACCACCAGCCAACGCTGGCTACCAGCGCGTTCGAACCGCGCGTTTTCCACTTCCGGCAGGACCGCGGCCGTGCTCGGGCCGGGGTTGCGGATGCCCTGTTGTCCTTCGGAATATTCGAAGTAGGTCGCCGAACTGGCGGCGGTCTGCGGAATGGCGTATCGATCGCTGGTGGGCGGTGCGCTCAGATCAGGCGGCACCGCGAGCGGGTTTACCTTGCCTGCCGACTTGTAATCGATTTTCTTGCCTTCGATGAGCGGGCCGGAACACCCGGAGACTGCGAAGACTGCCGTGATGGCAGTGACCATAAACTGCGTTAAATTCATGCGTGGGAATTCGCTGGGTTTGCCACTACGACCATTGCCGGCTCGACAGGTTCACTTGGCCATTGAAGGCCGGGCAACCGCACTGCCGGCGAGGTCGGCCTGCTCCATGGCGCCGCGCAACAGGTCGTGAAAGGACGAAGACAGCGGCGTCAGCGGCAGCCGGATGCCGCCCTCGATCAGCCCCATCTGCTGCAGCACCCATTTCACCGGTATCGGGTTGGCCTCGACGAACAGATGCCGATGCAGGCCGAGCAGCTTGTTGTTGAGGGTGCGGGCCCTGGGAAGATCGCCGGCGAAGACCGCTGCACACATCTCCTGCATCAGGCGCGGCGCCGCATTGGCGGTCACCGAAATCACGCCGTGCGCGCCCAGCATCATCAGCGGCAATGCGGTGCCGTCATCCCCACTGTAGATCGCAAAACTCTTCGGCGCGCGCCGCAGCATCTCCGCGCCGCGTTCCATGTTGGCAGTCGCATCCTTCAGCCCGACAATATTCGGAACCTGCGCCAGGCGCAGCACCGTGTCGTTCTGCATGTCCGCCACCGTGCGCCCCGGCACGTTGTAGAGAATCTGCGGAAGATCCACGGCCTCGGCGATGGCGCGGAAGTGCCGGTAGAGCCCTTCCTGGGTGGGCTTGTTGTAATACGGCACCACCGACAGGCTCATGTCGGCGCCGGCGGCCTTGGCGTACGCGGACAAGCTCGATTGCCTCGCGCGTCGAGTTGGCGCCGGTACCGGCAATGACCGCGATGCGGCCGGCCGCGTGCTCGATGGTGGCGCGGATCAGCAGGCAGTGCTCTTCGAAATCCACCGTGGGCGATTCGCCGGTAGTCCCGACGACGACGATGCCGTTGCTGCCCTCGCCGATGTGAAAATCGATCAGAGCGCGCAGCCGTTGCGAGGTCGAGACTGCCATCCTCGAGCATCGGCGTGACGATGGCGACGAGGCTTCCCTTCAGCATGGCGCCCCCCTTCGGTTGAAAGCGCGATTTTAACCGATTCTCTCCGCAACCGGGCGTTATGGATTCCACTGCGCGCCTACGGCGCAGATTCGCTGCACCATCGCCGCCCTGGGCACGCTCACCTCGCAGGTCTTCATACGCCAGAACGCGCAGTTTTCCGCGTGCCAGTTCGAGCAGTTCGCCGGGTTGCAGCAGAAAATCAGGATTGGTCGGCTTGCCGAAGCGTTCGTTGCCCGAGCGCGAAGGTCTCATATATGAGCACACCCGTCTTCCGCCAGCGTCTCCAGCACGTGCGCGAACAGCGGCCGATGCAGATAGTTGGTAACAACGATGCCGGCAAAGCGCCGGCCTTCGAGCGGCCACGGCGCACTTTCCAGGTCGGCGACCAGCACGCTGACTCCAGGAATACCGGTCAATGCTGCAAGCGCCTCAGTATCACGGTCGACCGCGCATACGCGGAAGCCGGCGGCGGCGAGAAAGCGGCTGTGCCGGCCGCTGCCGCAGGCAAGATCGAGCACTTCGCGGCCGGCAGCGATGAAACCCGCCCATCGCTTCACCCATTCTGAGGGAGCTTGCAGTGCGTGCGCGTTATCCAAGACGTCAGTTGCAATCAGGGCGCGGGAATATTCTCAATGCTACAACTATTTTGCGTGGCCGCCCCGCATCGAGCACATTCTGTGTTTCCTGCCAAGGCGCATAGCTGATTTGACACCTCCCGGGGCCGGTGCTAAAAACCTTGATTGCGGTGGCCCTTCAACCCGGAAGACGACGTTCGCGGAGAGCACAATGAAAACCAAGTGGGCATTGATCGGCGTGTGCGTGCTGCTGCCGGCCTGCAGCAACATGAGCAGCCTGTTCACCAGGAATCCCTCCGCGACAGCGGTGCTGGCACCCACAAAGGGCAATTCGGTCAGCGGCACTGTCAACTTCACCCAGAAAGGCGAGGTCGTGCTGGTTGAAGCCAAGATCACCGGGCTCGCGGCCAACGGCACGCACGGCTTCCATATTCACGAAAAGGGCAACTGCAGCGCCGCGGACGCTTCCAGCGCCGGTGGGCATTTCAATCCATCCGGCGCCAAGCACGGTGGCCAGGTAGGCGCGGTTCGTCACGGCGGCGACCTCGGCAATCTGCGGGCCGACGCCAACGGCTACGCGCAGGCCTCGATTGAAGTCATGGGGATCACGCTGGGCGCCGAGGCCAACAGCATAATCGGCCGCGCCGTGATCGTGCATGGCGGCCCCGACGACCTGAAATCCCAGCCGGCCGGAAACTCCGGCCCGCGCGTGGCCTGCGGACTGATCAGCAAGAACCCCGACAAAGTATTCTGAGCGTGCGCTTATCGCGTCTTGATTCCCTGGCTGGACTCCGGCGATCCCTTCCCCGAGGTTGAACGCGCGCTCGCGGAACCGAACGGCCTTCTTGCCGCCGGCGCCGACCTGTCGCTGCCCAGGCTGCTGGAGGCCTACCGCAACGGCATCTTTCCCTGGTTCAGCCACGACCAGCCGATCCTGTGGTGGAGCCCCGATCCGCGAATGGTCCTTTTCCCCGCCGAGTTGAAGATCTCGCGCTCGCTGGCGCGCACACTGCGCAGTACACGCTTCGAAGTGCGTGCCGATACCGCTTTTGACGCGGTGATCGAGGGTTGCCGGCAGCCGCGGCGCGGCGAGTCCGGCACCTGGATTACAGAAGAGATGGTCGAAGCCTACGCCACACTGCATCGCGCCGGGTTCGCCCACTCGGTGGAAACCTGGCTCGACGGCAAGCTGGTGGGCGGCTTGTACGGCGTCGCGCTTGGCCGCGCATTCTTCGGCGAGTCCATGTTCGCCCGCGTCAGCGATGCCTCGAAGGTCGCCTTGGTGGCGCTGGCGCGCCAACTGCAGCACTCGGGCTTCGACATGATCGACTGCCAGATGAACACCGCCCACCTCGCCTCCCTGGGCGCCCGCGAAATTCCGCGCGCAGAGTTCACGCGCAGGCTGCGGGAATTGGTACACTATGCCCCGGTTCCGGTGCCGTGGCGTCTGGAGTCTACGATCGCGCGATGACACAGCTCAACGACCTGCCCTTTTCGGTACTGCAGTTCTACGCAACTGCCCCGTACCCGTGCAGCTACCTGCCCGACAAGCTGGCCCGCTCGCAGGTGGCCACGCCCAGCCACGCGATCGACAGCCAGGTTTACAGCGAACTGGTGAAGGTTGGCTTCCGCCGCAGCGGCGCGTTCACCTATCGGCCCTACTGCGACCACTGCCGCGCCTGCGTGCCGGTGCGCATCGTCACCGCCGGTTTCGAAGCCAGCCGCTCGCAGCGTCGAGCCCACGCCCGTCACGACGCGCTGGAAGCGCGCATGCTGGAACTCAAGTATCACCCCGAACACTATGCCCTGTACCTGCGCTACCAGTCGCACCGCCACAGCGGCGGCGGCATGGATCACGACAGCCGCGAGCAATACCGTCACTTTCTCCTGCAGAGCAACGTTCGATCCAGCCTGGTCGAGTTCCGCGAGCAGGGGCGGTTGCGCATGGTCAGCATTGTCGATCGGCTCGACGATGGCCTGTCGTCGGTGTACACATTTTTCGAACCGGAAGTCGCCGGCGCCAGCCTCGGTACTTATAACGTGGTATGGCAGGTGGATCTGTGCCGCCGCCTGGGGCTTCCCTATCTTTATCTGGGCTACTGGATCGCGCAAAGCCGCAAGATGGCGTACAAGATCAACTTCCAGCCGCTGGAGGGATTGATCGACGGCCAATGGCGGCGACTGCCGCGTAACGCGTCCTCCCCCGAGGCCGCGTGATCTCTGCACGCGGGGCCCCGGATGGCGGCGCGACTGCCGCCGCCTTCTGACATGCTCTATCGCCTGGCCCGCCCGCTGCTGTTCCAACTCGACGCCGAGCGTGCGCACCATGACGCGCTGCGCTTCCTGGATGCCGCCTGCCGATTCGGGTTTCGCGGCGCAATCGCCGGCGCGCCAGTTCACTCTCCGCGACGCGTGATGGGGCTGGAATTTCCCAATCCGGTGGGGCTGGCCGCGGGATTGGACAAGAACGGCGAACATGTCGATTCGCTGGCGGCGCTGGGTTTCGGCTTCATCGAGGTTGGCACGGTGACACCGCGTCCTCAGCCCGGCAATCCGACTCCGCGCCTGTTCCGCATCCCCGAGGCGCGCGCCCTCGTAAACCGCATGGGATTCAACAACGACGGCGTCGAGCGCCTGATGGACAACATCGCGCGCGCGCGCTATCGCGGCATCCTCGGCATTAACATCGGCAAGAACTTCGACACTCCGATCGAGCGCGCCGCCGATGACTACCTCTATTGCCTGCGCAAAGTGCACGCGGCCGCGAGTTATGTCGTGGTCAACATCTCCTCGCCCAACACCGCCAACCTGCGCCAGTTGCAGCAGTCCGACCAGCTCGACCGGCTGCTGGGCACGCTAACCGGGGAGAACCGCAAACTGGCGGCACGGCACGGAAGGACGGTGCCGCTGGCGGTCAAGATCGCACCTGATCTGAATGCCGAGGAGTTAAGGCAGATGGCGGCCTCGTTCGTCAGGCACCGCGTGGATGCGGTGATCGCCACCAACACCACTATTTCCCGCGAAGGCGTCGAAGGGCTGGAGAACGCCGGGGAGACGGGCGGATTGAGCGGCGCGCCGCTGAAGATCCGTTCCACCGCAATCTTGCGCGAACTGGCAAGATCGCTGGACGACCGCATCCCGATCATCGGCGTAGGCGGCATCTTCACGGCGGCCGACGCCCGCGAAAAGCTCGTCGCCGGTGCCAGCCTGGTTCAACTCTACAGCGGGCTGATCTACGAAGGTCCCGGACTTGTGCGCCGGATCGCTTCAGATCTCGCGGCGCATCCCTAAGAGACTGAATCCGTTATAACTTTAGCGTCAGCTCGAATAAGATTCTGGACTGCCGGCGTTATAATGCGCGCTCTTATCAGCGCGCCACTGCAATTCCGGAAGACCCTGAATGAACATCAGCGTAGACGCAGTCCTGACTCAGCCCGAACTAAAGCTCGGCTTCGGCAGCCGTTTCGAAGATCTCTACCACCGCGCCGGACTGCAGCGACTCGACGCCGCTTTCCTCGATTTTCTAGGCAGTGCCGACGCGGCGTTGCGCTCGAGACTGGAATCCGCCCGCACCGAGCCGGAGGCGCTGGCGCGCAAGGAAGAATCGGAACTGCTGCTCGCCGTGGCCGGGCATCTCGACGATTTCATTGCGCGCCTGTTCGACATTGAGGCCGAAGTGCACGCGCTGTCCTCGCGCCACTACGAACTTGCACCTCTGTTTTCCTGCAAACGCCTGTTCGTCCAGCGCAAGGCGATGAACACCTACAAGCCCGAGATTGCCGCCGGGTTCGATGGCGAGGAACTGGGACAGAAGCTCGCACAAGGGTTCGGTGAAGCGTTCAGTGAACTGACGTTCGCCCGGCACGTTGCCGAATGGCAAAAGGACGAAGCTGCCAACGCCGAAAAACTCGACACCGCGCTGCGCTACGCGGCCTGGGCGGCGCACACGCCGGCGGGACAATGGAAGCACCGGGCGGGCGTGCTGTTCAAGGCGCCGAGAAAACTTGATTTCCAGAAGCTGGTGCCTCTCGACACACGCGAGGACAACGGCGTCACGGTGCACACGCTTTCGCACCTGCGCCGCCGCCACGGCTTCGCGCTAACCGATTCCGGCACCGACCTGGTCGGCGCGCTCGATCAGACCAACTACTGCATCTGGTGCCACGAGCAGGGCCGCGATTCCTGCTCGCATGGACTGAAAGAGAAAGCTCCCGTGAATGGCGCCGCTGCGCCGTTCAAGAAGACGCTGTTCGGCGTTCCGCTGGCGGGCTGTCCGCTGGAAGAGCGCATATCCGAGTTTCAGAAGCTCAAGACCGAAGGCATCGCGGTCGGCGCGCTGGCGATGATTACGGTGGACAACCCCATGGTTGCCGCCACCGGGCACCGCATCTGCAACGATTGCATGAAATCCTGCATCTACCAGAAGCAGGAGCCGGTCAACATCCCGCAGGCGGAAACCCGCAGCCTGAAGGACGTGCTGGAACTGCCCTGGGGATTCGAGATTTACAGCCTGCTCACGCGCTGGAACCCGCTTGATCTGCGCCGGCCGTTCCCCAAGCCGGCCAGCGGCCGCCGCGTGCTGATCGCCGGCATGGGCCCGGCCGGATTCACTGTGGCGCATCACCTCATGAACGACGGCCACAGCGTGGTCGGCATCGACGGCCTGAAGATCGAACCGCTGCCCGCGCACCAGTGTGGAGTGGATCGCTCGGGCGCGCGGGCCGCGTTCGCGCCCATCTTCGATGCCGAATCACTGTTCGAGTCGCTGGACGATCGCGTCATGGCCGGGTTCGGCGGCGTGGCCGAGTACGGCATCACGGTGCGCTGGGACAAGAATTTCCTGAAGCTCATCCGGCTTCTGCTGGAACGCCGGCGGGAATTCGCGTTGTTCGGAGGGGTACGCTTCGGCGGCACGCTTTCGGTCGACGACGCCTTCGATCTCGGGTTCGATCACGTGGTGGTGGCCGCGGGCGCGGGGCGCCCCACCGTGCTCGACATCCCCAACGGCCTGGCACCGGGTGTGCGCACGGCTTCCGATTTCCTGATGGCGCTGCAACTCACCGGCGCGGCCAAGCAGGATTCGATCGCCAACATGCAGTTGCGGCTGCCGGTGGTGGTCATCGGCGGCGGGCTGACCGCGATCGACACCGCGACCGAATCGGCTGCCTACTACCCGCTTCAAGTGGAGAAATTCCTGCGCCGCTTCGAAACGCTGTGCAACGAGCGCGGCGAGGAAAAGGTTCGCGCGTCATGGAACGCCGGGGAATCGAACATTGCCGAAGAATTTCTGACGCACGCACGCGCCATTCGCGTCGAGCGCAACAAGGCTGCGGCGGAAGGCCGCGAGCCGCATATTCTCGAATTGCTGCAATCCTGGGGCGGGGTCACCATCGCCTATCGCAAACGCCTGATCGACAGCCCCTCCTACACGCTCAATCACGAGGAAGTCGAAAAGGCGCTCGAGGAAGGGATCCGTTTCGCCGAAAACCTCACGCCGATTGCCGTTGAGGTGGACGAATTCGGCTATGCCAAGGGCCTGACCGTCACCAGCAGGCTAACGCTGCCTGATGGGAGCACCGAAACCGCGACGGTCACGCTGCCGGCGCGCACCGTGCTGGTCGCCGCGGGCACGCAGCCGAACACCGTGCTGGCGCGCGAGGACGCACACAACTTCCACCTCGACGGCCGTTACTTTCAGGCCTGCGACGAAAGCGGCGTGCCGGTGAAGCCCGAGAAAAGCGCCAAGCCGGTCTCCCCGCAGGTGCTCCTGTCCAAGCGTCCCGACGGGCGGTTCGTCAGCTTCTTCGGCGATCTGCATCCCTCGTTCTTCGGCAACGTGGTCAAAGCGATGGGCGGAGCCAGGCAAGGTTACCCCGTGGTCAGCCGCGTTCTGGAGAAAGTGCGTCCGGCTTTTTCCGGAACCGATGCCGATTTCGTTGCGGCGCTCAACAGCGAATTGCGCCCAACGGTGCACGAAGTGATCCGGCTCACGCCCACCATCGTCGAAGTCGTGGTGCGCGCGCCACGGGCTGCGAAGAAATTCCTGCCCGGACAATTTTACCGGCTGCAGAACTTCGAAACCCTGGCGCAGCATGTGGACGGCACCCGCCTGGCAATGGAAGGTCTGGCGCTCACCGGTGCCTGGGTGGATCGCGACAAGGGGTTGGTGTCCACCATCGTGCTGGAAATGGGCGGGTCGTCCGACCTGTGCGCGCTGCTCAAGCCCGGCGAACCGGTGATCCTGATGGGCCCAACCGGATCGCCCACCGAGATCAATCCGGACGAAACCGTCGTGCTGGTCGGCGGCGGCCTCGGCAATGCCGTGCTGTTCTCGATCGGTCAGGCGTTGCGCGCAGCCGGCTCGAAGGTCCTGTACTTTGCCGGTTACAAGAAAATGATCGACCGCTACAAGATTGCGGACATCGAAGCGGCCTCCGATGTCGTGGTGTGGTGCTGCGACGAAGCGCCGGGATTCGAAGCCAACCGGCCGGACGATCGCAGCTTCGTGGGCAATATCGTGCAGGCGATGGCCGCGTATGCGCAAGGCAAACTCGGGCCGCAGACGATCGCATTCAAGTCGGCGGACCGCATCATCGCAATCGGTTCCGACCGGATGATGGCGGCAGTGGCGGCGGCGCGCCACGGCGTGCTGGCGGCGCACCTCAATCCGCATCACTTTGCGATCGGTTCGATCAACTCGCCGATGCAGTGCATGATGAAGGAGATCTGCGCGCAGTGCCTGCAGCCGCAGGTGGATCCGGCCAGCGGCGAGCGCACCTACGTGTTCTCCTGCTTCAACCAGGACCAGCCGCTCGACCAGGTGGATTTCCCGGGACTGGCGGCGCGGCTGGTCCAGAACTCGGTGCAGGAAAAGCTCACCGCGCAGTGGATCGACCGCTGCCTGACTCACCTCGGCCACCGGCCGGAATAGCAAAAGCATATTTTCACCGCAAAGACGCAAAGAACGCGAAGGAAAGGCAGAATACGTTCGCAAAATTGCTCTGTTACGTCCCACAGTGTGAATTTCCACGAGGTCGAGCGGCAAGTCTCAGGCTTTTTCAACGTGCATCTCTTTGTGTTCTCTGCGTCTTTGCGGTGAACAGGTTCTTGACGTCAGTGGTTTAATCCGGCCGTGAATACACAACTCACCGACGCGATAGACGCGCTGCTGCCGCAGACCCAGTGCACCAAGTGCGGCTATCAGGCTTGCCGTCCTTACGCCGAGGCAATCGCGCGAGGCGAAGCCGACATCAACCAGTGCCCGCCGGGCGGAGCGGACGGCATCCGCAAACTCGCGCAGTTGCTCGGGCGCAGCCATATGGCGCTCAATCCCGCCAATGGCATCGAGAAACCACGTACCGCGGCACTGATCGACGAATCGCGTTGCATCGGCTGCATGCTGTGCATCCATGCCTGTCCGGTCGACGCAATCGTCGGCAGCCCCAAGCAGATGCACACGGTGCTGACCGGGTTCTGCACCGGCTGCGATCTGTGCGTCCCGCCCTGCCCCGTCGACTGCATCGACATGGTCGAACTGGGCACGCTCGCAGAACGTGGCAATCGGCATGCAACCGCGCTCGCCGGACAAAGCGTCGAGGACATGGCGGCCATCGCCCGGAGCCGTTACCAATTTCATCAGCTTCGACTCGAGCGCGACAAGATCGAGCGCGAGCAGCGGCTGGTAAAGAAAGCCGAGGCCAAGCTTGCGCACCTGGAATTGCGACGATCGGCCACGATCTCGACCGCAAGAAGGCCGCCGTGCGCGCCGCCATCGAACGCGCCCGCGCTCGCCTCGCCGGACAGAAAATCGAGTTCAACCGCCAGGACAAAACTCTGAAATCTCACCACGAAGTCACGAAGAACACGAAGTGGCACGAAGAGAAGCGAGACAGGGAACAAGCCTCGACCATGTCGCGGCGCAAGTGGATGCGAACAATCCGTACCCGTTATTTCATTCGCACTTCAACTTTAGTATTTCATTTGTGTTCCTTCGTGTTCTTCGTGCCTTCGTGGTGAGATGTTCGATTTCGGGTTTCAAAAATTGAATACCATCAAAAGAACGGAAATCTTCCGCAGGCTGCGGGCGGCGAATCCGGCGCCGACCACCGAACTCGCGTATCAGACACCGTTCGAGCTGCTGGTTTCGGTCATCCTGTCGGCGCAGGCCACCGACAAGAGCGTGAACCTCGCCACCGACAGGCTTTTTCCGGTCGCCAATACGCCGCAGACGATCCTTGCGCTCGGCGAATCCGGGCTGACGCCGTTCATCCGCGCATCGGACTGTACCGCACGAAGGCGAAGAACATCGTCGCGACCTGCGACATTCTGCTGGAAAAGTTCGGCGGCGAAGTGCCGCGCCATCGCGAAGATCTCGAGAGCCTGCCGGGAGTGGGCCGTAAAACCGCGAACGTCATCCTCAATACCGCGTTCGGCGAACCGACCATCGCGGTGGATACCCATATCTTCCGGGTCGCCAATCGGACCGGCATCGCACCCGGCAAGAACGTCGTCGAGGTCGAGAACAAGCTGATGAAATTCGTCCCCGAGGAATTTCGGCATGACGCACATCATTGGCTGATCCTGCACGGACGCTACGTCTGCAAGGCGCGTAAGCCGGATTGTCCGACCTGCCTGATCCGCGATCTCTGCGAGTTCAAGCAGAAGACCAAGATGAAGGATGGCTGAGCGCAGTACTTCCCGCCTCACCCCTGACCCCTCAGCTACCCGCCATGTTCAATCCGTCGCGCGAAGAGGTGCGCCGTTTCTTCTTCGAGACCTGGCGCAAGTATCGCGCCCAGGCACCGCTGGAAGGACTGGAGAAAACCGCACTCGAAATGGTGCTGCTGCACCCGGAGTATCACGCGCTGCTCGATAGCGAAGACCGCAGTATCGACCGCGATTTCTTTCCGGAAGGCGGCGAGATCAATCCTTTCCTTCACCTTTCGCTGCACCTTGCTCTCGCCGAGCAGGTATCGATCGATCAGCCGCGCGGAATCCGCGGGCTGCATGCCGAACTTTTGACGCACGCCGAGTCGGATCATGACGCGCTGCACGTGCTGCTCGAATGTCTCGGAGAAACGGTTTGGCAGGCGCAGCGCGATCACGCCGCGCCGGATGAAGAAACCTATCTGGACTGCATTCGCCGCAAGCTGCGATAGCGGGACGTCTATTTGACGGACAGCCCTTTCTGCGCCGCGTACCAGGCGACAAGTTCGGCGATCTGCGCATCGCCAAGTTCGCGCACCTGTTCCTGCATCACCGCATGCGGCCGAAGCCCGGACTTGTATTCCTTCAGGGTCTGATCGAGATAACCCGCGCTCTGGCCGGCGATCAGCGCGATCTCGGGAACCACTGGCTGGGCACCGTCGGCGCCGTGGCAGGCGGCACAGCGTTCGGCGCCGACGGGCGCCGTCGCTGTGGTTTCGCCCACGACTTTCGGCACGGCCGCATAGTGGGCGGCGAGGTCGGCGATATCCCTTTCGCTCAATGCACGCGCCACGTCCCGCATCGTCGCATGCGCACGTTTGTCTTCCTTGTAGGCGCGCAAGGCGGCGATCATGTATGCGGCACTCTGCCCGCCTAGCTTGGGCATGCTTTTGAATCCGGACTGGCCGTGACAGGCGTTGCAGGTCAAGGTCTTGCGCTTGCCGGCGACCGGGTCTCCGTCAGCGGCATGGGAAAGCGTGGCGACCAGCAGAACGATCGCAGCCGACATCCGGACCGGAGAACTCATGCTTCCCTCCTCGTTCAGCCAAAAAAAGAGGAGCCCGCGGCTCCTCTTCTCTCTTCACGCTTACCGCATGCCGTTCAGTATTTGACCTTCAGGTCACCCTTCAGGCTGGAGTAGTAGGCGGCCAGGTCCTTCATGTCCTGCTTGGAAAGGCCCTGCGCCATGGGCATCATCATCGGGTTCTTGCGCACGCCTTTCTTGTAATCACGCAGCGCCTTTTCCAGATAATCGGCCGGCTGTCCGGCAAGTTTGGGGAACTCCGGCATCATCGGGGTATTGCCGTCCGGGCCATGGCATGCCGCGCACGTCTGGGATTTCTCCTTGCCTGCCGCCACATCCGCGGCAATGGCGCCACCGGCGGCGGCGAAAACGGCTCCGGCGATGATCGCAATCAGCAGCTTTTTCATATCTTCCTTTTTCGCGTATTGGGCCGGCTTACTTCTTGCCGGCATCGGCGTAGTACGCAGCCAGATCGGCCATGTCCTGCTCGGTGAGGCTGGAAGCAATTGCCTTCATGGTCGAATGGTTGCGCTCTCCCGCTTTATAGGCCTTCAGCGCGGCCACGATGTAACCGGGGTTCTGTCCGCCAAGCTTGGGAACTTGGTAGGTCTCGGGATAGGCCGCGCGGAACCCGGGAATGCCGTGGCACCCCGTACACATCGTGGTCTTGTTCTTGCCTGCCGCCGGATCCCCTTCGGCGAGCAACGGTGCGGCCATGGACGCCAACACGGCGAACAGACCGGCATTGATGAGGCTGCGGAGTTTCATGGCTTGGAGCTTTCCTGTTCTTGGCAATAAAAAACGGCGCAACTTTAGCCGAAGCGGATATCCCGGTCAACGCCGATGCGGTCCCCGCAACTGCGGCGACCCGGAGACTCAGCCCCCGGGCAGCGGAGCTCCCTCGGCTATCGGCACCGAATGGGTGAATTTGCGGTCGTGCGTATCTTCGACCTCGATTTTCAGCTCGCCCTTGTCCTGCGGGTTGAAGTAGAACCGGAAATTGGGATTATCGGATATGGAGAAATCCACCTCCGCATCCATTACCGGCCTGCCATCGAACGATACCCTCACACTGCGCACGAACTGCGGCACTTTCTCCGCATCGAAATCCGCCGCCAGCGCGGATTCGTTCGGGTGCCGAATCATCAGTTGCACCAGATTGGGCTTGCCGTAGCTGACGGTATCGTCATCGAAGCGCAGCTTCATCTTCCCGAGCAAGGCCTCCGGAACGAAGTTCTTCGCGTTGGGCGCCGAGCAACCGCCGGCTGCTTTTACCCAGCGCTGTGACATGTAGAGCTTTCCGTCGTTCATTTCCGCGACCGCGCGCACGAAGCTGAAATCCTCGAAGCGCAGGCGGGTCTCGACCTGGGCGCGGCCGCTCGATGGAGTGAAATGGAACACGCCTGCCGTCGGAGAGGGATTGCGTTCGACAATCAGGTAGATCGACTTGATGTAGTCCTTGTCGGTCTGATCGATCTGCGACTTGACCGCCACCGGCACGGTCGAGGCGTCGTCGGCCCGCAGATTGAGATAGACGCGGATGACATCCCGGTCATCGGGATTGATCACCCGGTCGCCGAACATCAGTTGCCTGATCGGTTCCCAGTAGGGGCTGCGGGCCGGATCGGGCTCGGCTTTTTCGTTCGCAGCCGCGGGTGAGGCGAACGCCAATGCCAACAACAATGTGGCAACCCGATGCGTGCCGTTCTTCATCCGCGCTCCCCTTGATTTTCTTCCTTGCAAGTCCGTCGGAAGTATACCCCAATCCCCCACGGAATCAGGGCCGCTCATTCCCACTCGAGCTCCGTGTACGCGGTGGTCACATTGCGGCGGTGAAAAGAATCGAAGGCGGCCCAGTTTTTCACCTCGGAAAGGCCGACCTCTTCGGTGGCCTGCTGGATCGTTTTCTTGTTCCTGATCGCCGCGCGGGTTTCATCGAGGATCACCGTGAAGTAGCGCCTCTGCGGGTCAAGAACTGCCGGCCACGGTGCCCGCGAACGCCCATGCCCGGCAACGTAGTGCTCCGCATCGATCTTGCGCAGATCGTCCATCACCGCCAGAAAACCGGTAATCGTGGCGTCGATTACCGGCGTATGGTCCACGAACAGCAGGTCCGCCAGCCAGTACGTGCGTGTCGCACGGTCGAACACGGTGAGATCGTCGTCGGTGTGCGCCGGCGGCCACCCCTGCACCAACACGGATCGGCCGCCGAGATCGAGTTCGAGCCTGCCGTCGACCAGCAGCGTCGGCTGCACGATGTCGCTGCCCTCGGCAAATTCGCCCAGATCGCGCCGCAAATAGTTGAGGTAGGGTCGCGCGCGGGCCGCGAGCTGGCGCGGATAATTCCGGTGCGCGATGAATTGCGGCTTGTCGTCGAGGAAAGCCGCGGCGCCAAAAAAATGGTCCGGGTGCACGTGTGTCAGCACCACGTGGCATATCGGCACCTGCGTCACCCTGCGGATCGCCTTTTTCAGCGCCAGGCCGACCGGAAGCGATCCTCCCGCATCCACCACAAGCACGCATTGCTCGCCGACGATGAAGCCGATGTTGGCGTTGTCACCCAGGTTCTCCGGCGAGCGCTCCTGGAAGCTGCCGTAATGTACGTAGTTCCCGGGCGCGACCTCGGTCACTTCGAAGTTCCCGATGTGCGCGCGGCTCCGACGCGAATGCCGTCCGCGCGATCACCACAGCCATCGCGGCAAGAATGGCAGCTGTCACCTCGATCCGTTTCATGCGTTTCCTCGTTTGCGCACCGGGCCATTAAAACAGAATCCTCTTGCCCTTGCCCGCGCTGCAGGTCTCGATTACGGTTAGCACCTTGATCAGGGCTTGCTCGCGTATGACTTCCATTTCGACCATCGCAGTGCGGCTGGCGACGATCGCGTTTCACGCGGCTGCGCTCGCGTTGCTGGTCACATGCCCGGCCCGCTCCGCGGACGAACTCAGGCCGGATAAAGTCGCAGAAGGTGTGTACGCTTTCGTCGCCGGAACCGGCGAAATCTCTCGCGCAAATCGCGGCAACGTGGGCAACAGCGGCTTCATCGTCGGGCCCACAGGCGTCATCGTCATCGACACCGGCATTTCGTATCGCCACGGCCGGCGCATGCTGGCAGCAATTGGCCGGGTAACGGCCAAACCGGTCGAGCTCGTGGTGGTCACGCACGCAGTGCAGGAATTCCTGTTCGGCAACGCTGCATTCGAAGAACGCGGCATTGCCATCCTCGCGCACGGCGAAACTACCGCGTTGATGAAAGCGCGTTGCGCACATTGTCTGGATAACCTGCGCCCGGTTCTCGGCGATGAACTCGAGGGCACCCGCCTGGTGCTGCCGCAGCGGCAGGTGAGCACGAGCGCCACGATCGAGGCCGGTGGCCGGACGCTCGAACTGCTTTACCTGGGCTGGGCCAGCACACCTGGTGACCTCGCGGTGTTCGATCGCACCACCGGCACCCTGTTCGCCGGCGGGCTGGTCGCGCTAAACCGCATTCCCGAGATCCGCGATAGCGATTTCGAAGGCTGGATACGCGCGTTGGAAACCCTGCGGGAACTGCCGGTGAAGCGCGTCGTGCCCGGGCACGGCCCGGTCTCCGGTCCGGATGCGATCCGGGCAACAGCGGACTACCTGCGTGCGCTGGATGAGAAGATCAAGGCGCTGTACGCCAGAAGCTCGAGCCTGCTCGAGTCGGTGGACAACGCCGCACTGCCGGCCTACGGCGCCTGGGCCATGTATGCCACTACTCACCGGCAAAACGCGCTGCATCGCTACCTGCAACTGGAGATCGAGGAACTCGGCGGCGATCCCCGCTCGACTGCACTACCGCAACGCTGAAAATCCCGGAAGTTCTGAATCCGGGTTCCGGGCCGCTGCGTATCGATCCTCTATAATGCGGCCGACAACTGTTCTCCCTGGCACACATGGGGCACCGCCTGACCAAGATCTACACCCGCACCGGCGACGCCGGCACCACCGGACTCGGCGACGGTTCGCGCGTATCCAAGGTCAGTCTGCGCATCGAGGCCATCGGCGCGGTGGACGAACTGAACAGCGCACTCGGCGTGCTGCTCGCCGAAACATTGACCGACACGGTGCGCCAATGCCTGCACGATGTGCAGCATGATTTGTTCGATCTCGGCGGCGAACTCAGCATCCCGGGATCCACCAGCATCGGGGATGCGCATGTCACGCGGCTGGAGAGCGTGCTTGACCGGTTTAATGCCGATCTGCCCGCGCTCAAGGAGTTCATCCTGCCGGGCGGTTCGCGCGCCGCCGCGTTGTGCCATGTGGCGCGCACCGTATGCCGCCGCGCCGAACGCCGGGTCGTCGCGCTAGGCACCGCGGAACAGCTGTCCGCAGCTCTGCAGCGTTATCTCAACCGGCTCTCCGATCTGCTGTTTGTGCTCTGCCGCGTGCTCAACCGCGACGCCGGCGTAACCGACGTGTACTGGCAGAAAGGCAAGAATCGCGGCGGGCCCGCATGACCGCCATGGATGCGGACCAACTCTCCGAACTGCTTTCCCGCTGCGCCCTGCGCGACCAGCAGGCGTTCGGGACACTGTATACGCACAGCTCGGCGAAACTGTTTGCCGTTGCCGTACGTATAACCCGTCGCAGGGACTGGGCAGAAGAGGTGCTGCAGGAAAGCTTCGTCAATATCTGGAACCATTGCGCGAATTACAGCGCTGCGAAAAGCGCGCCAATGACCTGGATGACCGCCATCGTGCGCAACCGGGCGCTTGATCTGTTGCGCCGGCCGCGGGAAGTCGAAATCGACGAAGGCCACGAGGACATGATGGCTTCGATCCCGGACGAATCCCCGGGACCGGAGGAACTGCTCAAACAGTCCATGGAGGCCGGCGCGCTCGCAGAATGCATGAAGCAGCTCACTGGCGAGCAGCAGAAGAGCATTACTCTGGCCTTCTTCAACGGTCTTTCCCACGGCGAGCTGGCGCGGCAGATGCAGAAGCCGCTCGGCACGGTGAAGACCTGGATTCGCCGCGGGCTGGAACGCCTGAGAACCTGCCTTGATGCGCAGGCCATATGACGCGATGCTGATGACAACCCCGTACCCCGGCTCGCCCAGATGAAATTCGCCAACGAGGCTCTGCGCAACAAACTGGCCGCCGAGTACGTGCTCGGCACCATGTCCGCGCGCGCCCGACGGCGTTTCGAAATCAACCTCAAAGAGAACCCGGCGCTGCGGCGCGCGGTGGCGCAGTGGGAGCAACGCCTGACACCACTTGCGCTGGCGCTGCCGGAAATTGAGCCGCCGCCACGCGTATGGCAGGCCATCGAGTCCAGAATCCACCCCGGCAGGCAGGGCGGGCCGGGATTCTGGGAAAGCCTGTCGTTCTGGCGCATCTCGTCGTTTGCCAGCGGCCTTGTGGCACTGGCGTTGCTGATCCTGGTGGCGCTCCCGGGAGTGCCTCCGGCTGATGACACCAGGATGGTAGTGGTCATGAACGACCTGCAGACCAGCAATCCGGCGATGACCGTGTCCTGGGAACCGCGCAAACCCGGAAAGCGCGTCATGCGCATCCGCGTCATCGGCCACGCCGACATGGCACCCGGCACCGCGTGGGAGCTTTGGATGCTTCCGGGAAAGGAACAAAAGCCGGTATCGCTGGGACTGATTACCACCCACGATGCTCAGATCGTAATCGTGCCCGAGCCGCTGGCCGCAAAGCTGGACGGGGCCGAGGGCCTGGCGATGAGCGTCGAGCCTGCAGGCGGCTCGCCCACCGGCTTGCCCAGCGGCCCGGTGCTCTACGCCGGCAAGTGCGTCGAGACCTAATCTTTCGCCAAGAACCAGTTCAACCGCGTTCAACGCAAAGGACGCAAAGGTACGCGAAGGAAAACCAGAGTTTTGGGTCAAGACTCCGCATTCGAATAACCTGGGAAACGGATCAAGTCGGAGTGCCCAATGAGTTTGGCAGGGGAATGAAGGGAAGACAAACCAGACCTTCTCAACTGGACACGTTTTCTTGTGCCGCATCCCTTAGTTCTTGCCTTACCTTGCGTACCTTTGCGTCCTTTGCGTTGAACGCGGTAGGGTTGAAACTGGACGATGTCGAGATCGGCGCGGATCTTGCCTGCCGCACCGGCAGCGCAGGTGCTCAGCGTTCCATGTAGTGGAGCAGGTTGGAACTGGTCTGGCGCAGGCGCTGCGACAGCAGGGTCACGAGCTTGACCAGGACCTTGGCCCCGAGGCCTGGCTCTTCGAGGATGATCTGCACCATGCTGTCGCGCGACAGCACGGCGAATGTGGTGGACTCCAGTGCCATGCAGGTGGCAAAACGCGGTTCCCCGTCGATCATCGACATCTCGCCCAGCGTTGCACCGGGCCCGACCGTGGTCATCGGCTGCAGATGGCCGTGCGAGTCGGTTTTCACGATTTCAACCCGGCCCTGAATGATCAGCATCATGTAATCGTCGATGTCGCCCTCGCGGATGATCATCTGCCCTGATTCTGTCCGGTAAATCTGCATGAACCCGGTCAGCCTCTGCACGTCCTCGCGGGTGAAGTCCGCGAAGAATTTCGAGTGGCCGATCATGTCGAAGATCTGCTGCGCGAGCGCGGTTCCCTCTCCCAGATGTTCAAGGGTATTCAGAAGCATGTTTTGCGGCTCCTGGAGGTCGCTATCAGCCACGATCATTGGAAGTCAGGGTCGGGGTCGATCGCTCCGGCAAACCCGATTTCCTCCCAGGCCGGCGCGCATCGAAACCATTATGCGTGAGCGTCCGCAGGCGGTAAAGCCCGATTCGGTGGGCCGCAAGGGCGGATTCAGGAGATCACGGTGCTCCGGTAACGCCGCGCGAGTTCGGCACGCTTGAGGTAGGCCTCGCGGGCAATGCGCGACGTCGGCGAGGAAATGGGGCAGTTCGTCCAGCCTCAGCGCCTGCGGGCCGTCCACCAGCGCTTTGGCCGGGTTGGGATGAAAATCCACCAGCACCATGTTGGCGCCCGCCAGCACACCCTGGGCGGTGACATGCATGATGTCGAGGATGCCGTCGGGACCAGCCATGCGCGAGCCGACCGAATGGCTGGGGTCGACGCATACCGGCATGCGGGTAAGCCTCCTGACCACCGGCACATGGGAGAAATCCACGAAGTTGCGATGCGGGTCACCGAGATTGGTCTTCATGCCGCGCAGACCGAACACCACGTTGTGATTGCCCTCGCTGGCCAGGTATTCGGCGGCGTTCAGCGACTCGTCGAGCGAGATGCCGAAGCCGCGTTTGATGAGCACCGGAAATTCCGCCTGGCGCCCGACGATCTTCAACAGCTCAAAGTTCTGGGTATTGCGCGTGCCGATCTGCAGCATGACGCCGGTCGGGTTGCCGGTGTCGCGCAATGCCTGGCGTATCTCTTCCACGTGCGATTCGTGGGTCACCTCCATGGCGATCACCTTGATGCCGTACTTGCCGGCCAGCTCGAACACATAGGGCAGGCAGGACTTGCCGTGGCCCTGGAACGCATAGGGGCTGGTGCGCGGCTTGTAGGCGCCCATGCGGGTGCACTGCTGGCTGTTGTCCCTCAGCGCCCGCATCATGATCTCGACGTGCTCGCGGCTGTCCACCGCACACAGCCCGGCAAAGACGTGCAGCGTGTCCTGGCCGAATCGCAGACCCTGGTAGTCGAAATGCGTCGGCCGGGTGTCGTCCGGGTGGCGGCCGAGGACGCGGTACTCCTCCGACACGCGGATCACGCGCTCTACGCAGGGCAGGCTCTGCATGTCTTCGATCGCGAGCGCCTTGGTGTCGCCGAGCAGATAGACCTCGGTGACCGAACGCTCGATACCCTGAATTCGATGTATCCGCGTCTTGATGTTCGGCAACCGCTCCAGCGCCTGCATCAATTGCACGTATTCCGGCACTTTTCGGATCGGCGCTGTCGGTGAGGATGAGGATCATCGTGAATACCGTGAATGAGTGACTGTCGTGAATGACGTGGACGTCGTAAAAGCGGTACGAGGCGGTGAATCGCGTAGATGTCGTGCAGCCGTGAATTGCCTTCAGATCTCTCGATACCTACGAATTCACATCGTCCACGCGTCTCACGGGTTTCACGCCGTACCACCGACCGTCAGCCCGTCGATGCGCAGCGTCGGTTGTCCCACGCCCACCGGCACGCTCTGCCCTTCCTTGCCGCAGGTGCCGATGCCGGAATCGAGGCTCATGTCGTTGCCTATCATCGACACGCGCGTCAGCACGTCCGGGCCGTTGCCGATCAGGGTCGCGCCCTTGACCGGGTAAGTCACTTTGCCGTTCTCGATCATGTAGGCTTCGGAGGCGGAGAACACGAATTTGCCACTGACGATGTCCACCTGACCACCGCCGAAGTTGACCGCGTACAGGCCGTGCTTCACCGAGGCGATGATCTCCTGCGGATCCTTGTCGCCATTGAGCATGTAGGTGTTGGTCATGCGTGGCATGGTGATGTGCGCATACGATTCGCGCCGGCCGTTGCCGGTCGGAGACACGCCCATCAGGCGCGCATTGAGCGTGTCCTGCATGTAGCCCTTGAGGACACCGTCCTCGATCAACACCGTGCGTTGCGTCGGATTGCCCTCGTCATCCACATTGAGCGATCCGCGCCGCCTGATGATGGTGCCGTCATCCACCACGGTGACGCCCGCTGAGGCCACGCGCTCGCCGATGCGCCCGGCAAAGGCCGAACTGCCCTTGCGATTGAAATCGCCTTCCAGGCCGTGGCCGATCGCCTCGTGCAGTAACACGCCGGGCCAGCCCGGCCCGAGCACCACGGTCATGCTGCCGGCAGGCGCCGGCCGCGCCGACAGGTTGGTCGCCGCCTGGTGTACCGCCTTGGCGGCGTACTCCCTGAGAATGTCATCGCTGAAGTAGGCGTAGTCGAAACGCCCGCCGCCGCCGGCACTGCCCTGTTCGCGCCGGCCGTTTTCCTCGACGATGACCTGCAGCGACAGGCGCGTGAGCGGCCGCACATCGGCACCCAGAATACCGTCGGAGCGCGCCACCAGGATCACCTCATACTCTCCCGCCAGCGTGGCCATCACCTGCACCACCCGGCTGTCGAGCGCGCGTGCATAGCTCTCCAGCTGTTCAAGCAGCCTTACCTTGTCCGGGTCGGCGAGGCTTCCCAGCGGATCCTGCGGCAAATACAGCTCGCGGCCCTGGGTTCGCTTCGCTACCCGGGTCGTGCCCGCACCCCCTTGGCGCGCAATGGCGCGCGTGGCGTAGGCAGCCGATTCGAGTGCCGGCACGCTGATGTCATCCGAATAGGCGAACGCGGTTTTTTCGCCGCTCACCGCGCGCACGCCCACGCCCTGGTCGATGTTGAAGCTACCGGACTTGACCATGCCCTCCTCCAGGCTCCAGCCCTCAGAGCGCGAATACTGGAAGTACAGGTCGGCGTAGTCCACGCTGTGGGTCATGATCTGGCCGAATACGCGCGCCAGCCCGCCAGCGTCAAGTCCATAGGGAGCAAGCAGCGTGCTGTCAGCGGTTGCAAACAGCAGTTCGTGGTTATTGCTTGGATCGTTTGGCAATGTCGGTTCTTCCGTGGTTCGTGGTTCGTGGTTCGTGGTTCGTAACTGCCGTGACCATCATATGTGGGGTTCGATTTGGCTTTTCACTAGCCACCAACCACGAGCAACTGCCCTTTCAGATTCTGTGTATCGCCCGATGCGTGAGCGCCGGCAGGCTCTTGCGCAGGCTGGCCTGATACGCGGGGTTGACCCAGGCGCTGACGATGCCCGAACCGCGCGGCAGCCGGTCAAGCACGGTTCCCCATGGGTCCACGATCATCGAATCGCCGTGCGTTTCGCGCCCGCTCAGGTGATAGCCTCCCTGTGCCGGCGCCAGCACGTACGACAGGTTTTCGATCGCGCGCGCCCGGACCAGCGCTTCCCAGTGGGCACGCCCGGTGGTTTCGGTGAACGCGGACGGAACCACGATAATGTCCACGTCCTTCATGGCACGATATAGCTCCGGAAAACGCAGGTCGTAGCACACCGAGAGCCCGATGCGCCCAAACGGCGAGTCCACCACCTTCACATGCTTGCCCGGCTCGATGGTGCCCTGTTCGGCAAATTTCTCCTTTCCCAGGTCCAGGCTGAATAGATGGATCTTGTCGTAGCGCGCTACCATTTTCCCGGTGTCGTCGTAGACCTGGCAGGAATTGAAGATTTTGCCGTCGACCGGCGTTTCCATCGGCACCGAGCAGCCCACCAGCCAGATCCTGAGCCTCGCCGCAGTCTCGGCGAGAAATGCCTGGATCGGCCCGTCGCCCTCCCTCTCGCGGACTTTGACCTTGTCCGTGGGACGCATGCCCATGATGGCGAAATATTCCGGCAGTGCCACCAGCTTCGCACCTTCCGCCGCCGCCATCTCGATCAGCCGGCCGGCTTCATTGAGGTTGGCGGACACGTTGGGGCCGGAGGCCATTTGCACTCCGGCAATGCGAAAGCCGTGCGGCTGATTCTTTGACCCGGCCGGGGGGGAATGTTCACGGGCGGCGCGTACTTTGGCGCGGCCGAATCCCGACTTGTGGATGGTTGCCATGTCCGGTTTGAGCTCTGAAGCGAGTGCGAATTGTAACCTGCCCCGAGTCAGCGCCTTGACGGAGCAGGTTCGGCGGGCTTGATGATGCGCGCCACCACCGGGTCGGCCCAGGTGCCGGTTACCGAATACTCGAACGACGCGAGTCGACTGAAGGGGTCCTTGAGCGCTTTCTGGGCAATATAGGCCGCCACTCCCACCGCCGGGTTCACGATCGCGCCGGCCACGGCAATGCTTCCCGACAGGGACGGGGTGACGCGCACGACAAGATCCTGGGTCTCGGCCGCGAGGTCCACCTGGCCGTGCATACCCACGCGCGCCGCTGAGCCTTCCATCATGAAATCTTCGGTATACGCAACGCCGTTGGCCACGCTCAGATTGGCGATGATGCGGTCGAAGCTGAAGCCTTTGCTGAACACGTCCTCGAAATCCAGCGAGGCCCGGCGCGGCAACGCTTGCAGGCTCAGAATGCCCAGCAGCTTTGCCACGCCCGGCTCGATCTGACGGAATCGGCCGTCCTTCGCCTCCAATCTCAGCCGTCCCGCAAGCGACGGGATGTCGACACGAGACGGGCCACCCGCCCAGGCGATTGGTCCTTCGAGCAGTGCCGACCCTCCTTTGACGCCCTCGTACAAACCCACCCGTGAGAAGAATTTGCCGATGTCATTCACCTCAAGCCGAACCGTCACGTCAGTGCGTGACACCTCGCCGACCGCCCACCGGCCGTTGATGTTCAGCTTGGTCTGCGGATTGGTGATCTCCAGGCGCTGCAGGTGCCAACCCGACGGATCGGGATCAGCGAGCACGCTAAGCCGACCGAGGTCCCTGCCTTCATAGTTGAAATTCTCCGCAACCAGATCGATCGAGGGCAGGCGCTCGGCGGAAAAGCCACCCGGCGTGCCAGCCTCGAGGGTCGTGGCCAACGGCGGCAGCGTGAAGCGGGTCAGCCGCGCAGACAGGCGTCCGTCGCCCGCCGAAGTCCATGAAAGATGACCTTCGATCTCGCGCCCCGAAAGCGCGACCTGCCATGCCGAGTCCCTGCTTGTCGCATTGATCCTGAGGTCGTGGAATCGCCTCCCATTGGCATCGAGGATGCCAATCTGCAGGTCGGCACCGCCAAGATCGAGCGCGGTTCCGCCCGCACCAGCCGCAAAAATGGGGCGCCAGCTGTCAACGTCCAGCACATCAAGGCTGCCGTTCACCCACAACCCGTCAGCCGCCGGCAGCGAAGCTCGTGTGCCCAGACTTACCATGCCGCGCCTAATGCCATCTGGTTCCGCCGAATCCAGCAGCAGCCGCGCCGAGGCAACCTTGCCCAGGTCGATCGCGAGCAGGCGCTGGCGTTTGGGACGCTCGCGTATCTCCAGCCGCACGGGCAGGCCGGCTTCCGCCGTCTTTGCAAACGGCGCCGGCAGCGTCGAGGCGATTCCCACCAGATTTGAATCGATTCTGAGGCTGGCAATCTTGTCACGTACAGCGATGTTGCCGCGCCATTTTGCCTGCCCTTCCACGAATTTCAGCGCCGGATGGTTCGACAGGCTTCGCAACAGGGGTGCGTCCAGCGTGCCGGCGACATTGAGTGCCATTGCGCCGTCCTTCTGGTTCGAGGCTTCAAAGGAAACCGGATTGCCGGCCAGCCGGGCGCGGCCGTTCGTTACGCTCACGCTTTTCCTAGTAAAGGCGATGTTCGCGCCAAACCCTTCCAGGGGCGGCAGGCGCGGATCCACGTTAACCTGATTGTCGCGCAGCACCAGAACACCGGAGACCACAGAGTCGGCGATCCGCCCCAATGGCAGGTCGAGATCGATATCCAGACGGGCATTGCCGCTGGCCTTCATGTCCTCGGTAATCCGGTTGGTGTAGCCCAATACCGGGCTCACTTCGACGAAGCGCAGAAACTCCGCGGTCGGCCCTTCGGCCGCGCCCTTCACCAGAAGATGCTCGTCATGTTTGCCCAGATCGGAGATCGAGGCCTCCACGTTGGATAACCGCAGCCCGAGGAGCGAACCGGATTGGGGGCGTACGTCCATGCGACGGCCGCGAAATACCACCTCGGCGACGGCATTCGTCAGCGGTGGCCAGCCATTGGCGTAGTCGAGCGTCACACCCGTCACCTGGGTCCTTACCTCGAACAATCCGGTCTTCTCGTCATCGAACGGAAAATCCCTGAGGGGACCCTTCAGCCGGAAACGCACGTCGCGCGACTCGCCCGCCAGCAAGGCCCGCTTGAGCCACGCCTGCGTACCCGGGGCGATTACCGGTATATAGCGCCACACCTGGCGCGCATCTGCGCGCACCATTGTGCCCGCCAGATCGGCGTTGCCGGGGCCCCCTTCGGGATCGGAACGGTACCAACCGTACACGTTGCCGGCCAGGTGCTCGTTGGTAAACGCGACATTCTTGAGATTGACCAGCGTCTGCCCCTCCTGAAACTTCCAGTCCGCCTCAGCGGTTAGAAAGTCCAGCGTGATTTCTTCGCTGAATACCCGCGGCAGAACGACCTGGGCATCGCGGGCGCTGAGCGACACCGCGCCGCCGCCTTCATTGGCGTCCAACTTTCCACCCATGCCGCGAAACCCGGGGAAAACCCCATCCGGCTTCAGCGCGAGGCCGGAGAACCGCGCGTGGGCACGGTAAGGCCGGCCGGGATTCCACTCTCCATCCCATGAGAACTGCGCTTCGTCGACCATGCCGCTTGGTGAGGAGCGCGCCAGCCGTCCGCGCAGCGCTGCGTCAAGTGGAAGGTATTCGGCCAGTTCCACAACCGGCGCAAGGTCGAGCCTTTCAAGCCGCAGTTCCGAGCGGTGGCCGCCTTCGCCTGTCGCACTGCGGGTAAATGAAAACTCCATGGGCGCCAGCGTCAATCCCTCGGCAGTGGTAAAACCCAGCGACTGCGCGGTGATCTGCGTGCGCCCTCCACGGCTGTTCCAGGCAAGTCGCCCGCGCAGATTGGCTAGCGCAAGCTCGGGAAGGTCGGGCGCGAGCCGCGCCTGCACGTTGGCCAGACCCAGGTCTGCAGTCGCCGCAACCACTTGGGGACCTTCCAGGTCCATCCACACGCGCAGCGAGCCGAGTCCACGCGCCACATCGATCGGCACGGCAAGCCAGGTTTGCGCCTGCGCCAGATCGGCGTAATCGAAATCCAGGTACAAGCGGCCGCGCCACGCCTGCAAATCATGCACGCTGCGGCCCAGCAGTTCGCCACGAGCCGCGATCGCGGAGGCGACTTCCGCGGGGGGCGTTGCGTTCAGCCCAAAACGATGGCTTTCGCCGTCACTGTCGAGACGAAAGCTTACCTTGGTGAGCGTAAGATCCGGCGCGGCGCGCGCTTCGTCACGCCACACGATCTGCGCATTGCGCACCACCACCTGACGCTGCGTCAGCAGCCAGTCCGCGAATCCGCCCTCGCCCCCCGGCCTGCGCTCGACCGTGATGCCGGCGATCCACAGCACGCCGGCGGCGTCGCGCCGGACTTCCAGTTCCGGCTCGATGATCTCGAGCGCGTCGAAACGCACTTCGGCATCGAGCAGCGACAACCAGGAAAGCACCGCCTCAACCCGGCCCAGGCTGAGCGCCTGCTCGTTGCGTGCGTCGAAGACGCGCACATCCTGAAAAGTCAGTTCAGGCCGGTAGCCCTGCCAACTGCCGGTGATCGCGCCGATCGAGATCCGCTGTCCCGCCGCCCGGCTGATCGCCTGCGCGATCGGGTCGCGGTAATCGTTGATGTTCGGCAGGACCACGTATCGCAGTCCCATCACCAGGGCGACGAACAGGATGCCGGCGGCCAGCACCGAATAAGTCGCCAGGCGATAAGTCCAGAGCGAACCGTGCTTGAGAATGAATATGCTGTGCTTGAGAACCACGGCGTGGCGTTGTCAGGACAGGGGAAAAACAGTCTTCAGTTAAGATGCGCGCGCAGCAATAAGATTCCCCGGATGTGCCCGCATTGGGCCGGCCATTCCGGCGCACCGTTGACGCGCGAGACGCCGATGCGTTGACAGCGGCCGGACATTACTGCCGATTCGGGTATCCTGCTCTCAGGGATTTCCGGATTTTAGACTACTGCAGCATGTCTTCCTCCGCACTTTCGAACGGCACGCAATCCGAGAGCATCGCACGCGCGACACGGCTGTCGCGCTACGCACGTCACCTGCTGTCGGCCAACCCCGCGCTTGCGGCAGAAGCTGCGGCGGATTCGCCGTTCACGTCCGAGGAAATGCGCGCGCGGCTTTCCGGGGCCGAACTTGGCGACGAAGACGCGCTCAAGACCTGCCTGCGCCGGCTGCGGCAGGCCGTCATGCTGCGCCTCATCACCCGCGATCTCGATGGACGCGCCGATCTTGCCGAGGTGGTCGCGACCGCCACGGCGCTTGCGGAGGAAACCCTGCGCACCGCGGCTGCGCACCACGCGCAATGGCTGGCACGCGATTTCGGCCGGCCGCTCGGCGCCGTATCGGGAGAAGTGCAGCAATTGCACATAATCGGCATGGGCAAACTCGGCGGCGCCGAACTCAACGTATCCTCGGATGTCGATCTTGTCTTTGCCTATCCCGAAGACGGCGAGACCGACGGCCCGCGCCGGATCGCCAACAACGAGTATTTCACCCGCCTGGCGCGCAAACTGATCGGTGCAATCGGCGAGGTCACCCCAGACGGCTTCGTGTTCCGGGTCGACACGCGGCTCAGGCCCTACGGTGATAGCGGGCCCCTGGTGGTGAGCTTCGACATGCTCGAAGACTACCTCGCCACCCAGGGACGCGAATGGGAACGCTACGCCTGGGTGAAGGGGCGGAGCGTCAGCGGCGACCGCGGCGCACAGCTCGATGCCATCGTCGTCCCGTTCGTGTACCGGCGCCATCTCGATTTCAGCGCGCTGGCCAGCCTGCGCGAACTGCATGCGCAGATCCGCCAGGAAGTGCAGCGACGCGAGATCGCCGACAACATCAAGATCGGCCCCGGCGGCATCCGCGAGATCGAATTTCTGGTGCAGGTATTTCAGATCATTCGCGGCGGACGTGAACCCCACTTGCGGCTGCGTCCGACGTTGCAGGCGCTGGCCCTGCTGGGAGAAAAGCAGTTGCTGTCCGCGGCGGGGGTCGGGGAATTGCATGCGGCGTACGTATTCCTGCGCAACCTCGAGCACCGCCTGCAGTACCTCGACGACCAGCAAACGCAGATGCTGCCCGCGGGCGCGGAAGACCGGCAGTTGGTCGCAGAAATGATGGGGTATCCCTCTTTTGCCGGCCTCGACCGCGATCTGGCGGAACATCGGGACGTGGTGTCGCGGCATTTCGATGCGATTTTTTCCGGACAGCCCGAAAACGCGACGGCGGATCCCAGCGCCGCCCTCTGGCTGCAGCAATTGCCCGAGAAGGACACGCTAGCCCGGCTTGCCGCCCTGGGTTATGCCGACCCGCCGCGCATCTTCCGGCTCATTGCGGACCTCCGGTCCAGCGCCCGTTATCGGCGCATGGCGGCCTCCGGCCAGGCGCGCCTGGACCAGTTGATGCCGAAATTGCTCAAGCTCGCCACCCTCCTCCCCGGCCCGGATGCGACTTTCACGCGGGTACTGCAGGTAGTGGAGAGCATCGGCCGGCGCGAGTCCTACCTGGCGCTGCTGCTCGAGTATCCGCTTGCGCTGGAACGTCTCGCCCGGTTGGCTTCCGCAAGCCCCTGGGCCGCCGGGTATATGGCACAGCACCCGATCCTGCTCGACGAACTGATCACGCCGCAAAGGGGACAGGTCCCGGAATGGCCGCACCTGCGCACTGCACTGCGCACCAGCCTCGACGAACATGCCGGCAACACCGAACGGCAGATGGATATCCTGCGTCATTTCAAGCAGACACAAACACTGCGCCTGCTTGCGCTTGACCTTGCCGGAGACTTGCCGCTGGAAACGCTGTCAGACCACCTCAGCGATCTCGCCTGCGCGGTCCTGGAAGAAGTACTGCGGCTGGCCTGGGACGGCCTCAGGGTGCGCCACCGCGAGCAACCGCGCTTTGCCATAGTCGGTTACGGCAAGCTGGGCGGCAAGGAACTGGGATACGAATCGGACCTCGACATCATTTTTCTCTATGACGACGCGGACGAAAGCGCGCCTGAGAACTACGCCAGGCTCGCGCAGCGCATCAACACCCTGCTCACCAGTACCACCTCCGCCGGCGTGCTCTATGAGACCGACCTGCGGCTGCGGCCCAACGGCGCGGCCGGTTTGCTGGTAAGCCACATCGACGCATTCCGCGACTACCAGTTCAAGGACGCGTGGATCTGGGAACACCAGGCCCTAACGCGCGCGCGCGCGGTCGCCGGGGACGCGCACATAGGCACCCGCTTCGAGGCCCTGCGCATCGAGGTGCTGCGCCGTCCGCGCGACCTGGCCTTGCTCAGGCGGGAGATCCCCGCAATGCGCGACAAGATGCGTCAGAGCCATCCCAACGACACCCGACTCTTCGATCTGAAACACGACCGCGGCGGAATCGTCGATGTCGAGTTCATCGTCCAGTACCTGGTGCTCGGCGAAGCGCATCGCCACGCCGGGCTGACGGGGAACATCGGCAATCTGGCCTTGCTCACGCTCGCCGCCCGGCTCGGGTTGACCCCGCAAGACATGGCTGGGGCTGCGCACGCGGCTTATCGCGAGTTCCGGCGCCTGCAGCACCAGTTGCGCCTGCAGGGCGAGCGCTACGCGCGCGTCGAACCGGCAACCGTGGCCGGGCACGCGCAAGCTGTGGTCAAACTATGGGAGCGGGTTTTCTCGGAACAAGCGATGTGAAACAGAATAAACCTTGAACCACGAAGGACACAGAGAACACAGAGAAAAACACCTCATCCCTCGCCCTCTCCATTTGAGTGGAGAGGGGGCCAACGACCAACGACTTTGCTTTTTGTCTTGTCACCCTCTCCGCCCGCTTGCGGGGGGAGAGGGACGGGGAGAGGTGGGTCGGCTAGCCGGACTAGATCTTGCCGGTGAGGCGGTAAACCGTCGTCTCGCCCTTGCCCTTGATCGCGATCGTGCGCGGATTGTCGAACGCATAGCGGTGGCCGAGCCGGCGATAAGTGGTCTTGTCCACCAGGATCATGCCGCCGGCCGCCTCGGCAGTGAGCCGGCTGGACAGATTGACGGTGTCGCCCCACAAGTCGTAAATGAAGCGCGTGGCGCCAATTACGCCTGCGATCGCCGGGCCCGTCGCGATCCCGATATGAAGCTGCACCGAGAGCCGCCGAAATTGCGCATCGGTCTGGGCCAGATCCATGATCTCCAGCGCCATGTCGGCCACATGGTCCACGTAGTTCAGGCGCTCTCCCGCCAACCCGCCTACCACCATGTAGGCGTCACCAATCGTCTTGATCTTGTCCAGGCGGTATTTCGCGGTCAGCTTGTCGAAGCGGGTGAATACCTCGTCGAGGAAGGACACCACCTGGTTCGGAGTCAGCTCCTCGGCCATACGGGTAAAGCCCACCACGTCGGCGAACATCACCGAAACGTCGGCAAAGCCATCGGCGATCGTGCCCGGCTGGAGCTTGAGCCGCTCGGCGATGTGGGTGGGCAGGATACTGACCAGCAGCCGTTCCGACTTTTCACGCTCGATGCGCACGAGTTCGTGCTGCTCGGCGAGCTGTTTCTCGTAGCGGTTGCGTTCCTGGATGAAATGGCGCAGCAGCAAATACACCATCGTGGAAATGATGGTGAAGTTCATGACGAAAAAAACCGCTATGGTCTTCATCGGGATGCCGTAGTCCTCGCCTCTGGCGAGGAAGAAATCGAACACACCCGAGAGAATGGTCAGCACTACGTAGGCAAAAAACCAGGGGATCGACTCGCGCGGGCCGTAGCAGACCATGGCGCCGATCGGCGCCAGGATCGCCAAAAGGGAGATGCCCGAGGAGCTCACAAAGCTGCCTATCGACCACTGGATGATGAAGGGAAAGAACAGGAACAGCGAAAGCTGCGCGACGCGGAAGAAATCGAAATTTCGGGTGCGAAGGTAGATCAGCACCACCAGTGCCGAGAGGATCTGGAAACCCAGCGGAATCGAGGTCGGCAGCTTCATCCCCATCCACCAGTAAATCGCCAGCCAAAGAATGGCAGCGAGGTTCATCAGGCCACTTGCGAAAATGAGCAGCGTCTTGCGCAGCTTCATTTCCTCGCTGTCGTGCGCGTCGATCGCCGCGCGGCTCAGACGCGAGATCAGCCCGCGTCCGGCAACTACGGCAGTTTTGACCGTATTGGGCATGGAATACGTTCTGGTTTTCTGGTTTAGGTTGTTTTTCTTGGCGGCAGCCGCTTCGAAAGAGGCCAAGAGTAAAGCATGCGAGCGCGTTCCCGCAAGGCGAACCGGACAGACTCTCCAAAGCCTCTCGTCTGCGCTAGAATTAACGCCTTTTTCAAGGGAGTATGCAACATGTCGATGGCCGACCGCGACGGTCTGATCTGGTATGACGGCAAATTGGTGCCCTGGCGCGAGGCGACCACGCACGTGCTCACCCATTCGCTGCACTACGGACTCGCGGTATTCGAGGGATTGCGCGCCTACCAGACTGCGAAGGGCACGGCCATCTTCCGCCTGAAGGAGCACACCGAACGGTTGTTCAATTCGGCGCACATCTACATGATGAAAATCCCTTACGACAGGGAAACGCTGATGTCGGCGCAAAAGGAAGTGGTGCGCGCCAACAAACTGGATTCCTGTTACGTGCGGCCGATCGCCTTCTACGGTTCGGAAAAGATGGGCGTGTCCCCCAAGGGCGCGAAAGTCCACGTCGCCATCGCCGCCTGGCCGTGGGGCGCCTACCTGGGCAGCGAGGGCCTTGAAAAAGGCATCCGCGTGAAGACCTCGTCGTATGCCCGCCATCACGTCAATGTGTCAATGTGCCGGGCCAAGTATTCAGGCACCTACGCCAATTCCATCCTCGCCAACATGGAGGCCACCGAACACGGTTACGACGAGGGATTGTTGCTGGATGTGGACGGATTCGTGGCCGAAGGCGCCGGCGAAAATCTGTTCATGATCAAGAACGACAAGATCGTCGAACCGGAACTGAACTCCGCGCTGATCGGCATTACCCGCGATTCAGTGATCCAGCTCGCCGGCGACCTCGGCTACACGATCGGCGCGAAGCGCATCACCCGGGACGACCTGTATATCGCCGACGAAGTGTTCTTTACCGGCACCGCCGCCGAAGTCACGCCAATCCGCGAACTGGACGGCCGTACCGTCGGCACGGGAAAGCGCGGCCCGCTGACCGAAAAACTCCAGTCGATGTTCTTCGACGTGGTCAACGGCCGGTCAGAGAAATACGGCCACTGGCTGCATTACGTCTGAGCGCCGCGACCAGGCAGCCATGGACCCGGTCAAGAGCACCGGCAAAGAGCGCCAGGTCGAGGTGACGGCGGCCGACCTGCCGCTGCACTGCCCTCTGCTGTCGCAGAAGGTCTGGAATTCGCACCCGCGCGTGTTCCTGCCCATCGAGAAAACCGGCGAAGTGCTGTGCCCCTATTGCGGCACCCGCTACGTGCTCAAGGGCAGCGCCGCCCAGTCTGCCCATTAGAATCTAACTTCTCACCACGAAGGCACGAAGACACGAAGAAAAATCATCCGGATATCCTTCGATAGAATCGAGGTATTGTGCAACGTTGAGAAAGACTCCGCCCTCGCCGGTAAGGACTGAACCCAAAGGCGTTACCTTTTCTTCCGTTCCTGTATCCAGTTGCCAGGAATGCTGTCTACAAATTTCTTTGTCTCGCTCTTCTTCGTGTGCTTCGTGCCTTCGTGGTGAAATTTGGGTTGTTCTGCCATGAATAGAATCCTGGTGGTGGCACCCTCCTGGGTCGGGGATGCGCTGCTATCGCAGCCGCTGCTGACCCGCCTCAAGCAACAGGACCCCCAGTCACGCATCGACATCCTCGCGCCCGGCTGGGCGCTGCCGATCTTCCGCCGCATGCCGGAAGTCGGCGAAACCCTGGAAAGCCCGTTTGCCCACGGCGAACTGGCGCTCGGGAAACGCTGGAGCATCGCCCGCAGCCTGCGCGCCAATCGTTACGACCGGGCATACGTGCTTCCCAATTCCTTCAAGTCTGCGCTTGTGCCCCTGTTTGCCGGCATTCCCGAACGCATCGGCTTCGTCGGCGAGTTGCGCTATGGGCTGCTGACCGACGCGCGCCGGCTCGACGAGCGTGCGCTGCCTTTGATGGTGGAGCGTTTCGCCTGGCTGGCCGATGCGGCGGATGCCGCCCTGACGCAACCGGTACCCAGGCCACAGTTAGGGGTCACCGGGGGCGAGCGCGCTCAACTGCGCCAGCGCCTCGGTCTGGCCGCCGCCGGTCGTGTCGCCTGCCTTTGTCCCGGCGCCGAATACGGCCCGTCAAAGCGCTGGCCGCAGCAGTACTTCGGCGAACTGGCGACAATGCTGGGCGCCGAGGGCTTTGCCGTGTGGCTGGTGGGATCGGCGAAGGAAAGCGACATCGGCGACGCAATCTCCGCGAACTGTGCCACCGCGGTGAACCTTTGCGGCCGCACCACGCTCGACGACGCCGTGGTGTTGTTGTCGTGCGCCGACCTGGTCGTGAGCAACGATTCCGGACTGATGCACGTTGCCGCGGCGCTCGATCGCCCGATGATCGCCCTGTACGGCTCGAGTTCGCCCTATTTTACGCCGCCGCTTTCCGGCCGCGCCTACGTAGTGAAGCATGAGATTGCGTGCAGCCCCTGCTTCCAGCGAGTCTGCCCGCTCAAGCACTTCGACTGTATGATGAAACTTGCCCCGAGCAGGGTGCTCGACGAGATTCACCGTCATTTCCCGACGTGATCACCGAGACCTTCGCTACCGCGCAGGACGCCGAGCATGCCTTCTACCAGGCCTTCGAGCGGGCCGACCTCGCCGCGATGATGGTGGTGTGGGCGGAAGAAGACGATATCGTCTGCGTTCATCCGGGCGGTGCGCGGCGCTGCGGCGTCGTCGAAGTGCGCGAATCCTGGCGGCAGATTTTTGCGCAGGGCCCGCGACTGCGCTTTCGCCTCACCGGCAACCGCGTGTTCTCAGGGCGCATGCTCACGATCCACAGCGTTTATGAACAGGTATCGGTGGCCGGTGATCCTCGCCCGGCAAACGCTGTACTCGCCACCAATATCTACCTGCTTACCGACCGGGGCTGGCGCATGTTGATGCATCATGGTTCGCCGCTCGCAGGCGAGCCCGCAACTCAGGAAAATCCGCCCTCCATGCTGCACTGATGAAAGACTACCGCGCACCATGGTGGCTGCCCGGCGGGCATCTGCAGACCATCTACCCCTATTTCGTTCTGAAGCGCCGCCCGCCGCCGTACCGGCGCGAACGCTGGGATACGCCCGACGGCGACTTCATCGATCTGGATTGGGTGGATGGGAAGCAACCGGCGCCGCTGGTAGCGCTGTTCCATGGGCTTGAAGGCTGCTCGGCCAGCCACTATGCAGCGGCGTTGATGCACGCGGCGGAAAGGCACGGCTGGCGCGGTGTGGTGGTGCACTTCCGCGGCTGCGGTGGCGAGCCCAACCGTTTGCCGCGAGCCTACCATTCTGGTGATGCCGACGAGATCGACTGGATCCTGCGGCGGCTGCGCGCTTTGCCGGGACATGTCGCGTTGTTACCGGTTGGCGTATCGCTCGGCGGCAACGCACTGCTTAAATGGCTTGGGCGCGAGCGCAGGAGAGCGGCGGAGATCGTGGATGCAGCCGCCGCCGTATCGGCACCCATGGACCTGATGACCGCCGGTGATCGCCTGGGGAGAGGCTTGTCGCGCGCCTACGGCAGCCATTTCCTGGCGCGGCTGAAGAAAAAAAGCCTCGTCAAACTGACGCGCTTTCCCGGTCTTTACGACAGGGAGGCTGTCAGGCGCTCGCGCACGCTGCGTGAGTTCGACAATCTGGTCACTGCGCCTCTGCACGGCTTCAGGGATACCGATGATTATTGGACAACTGCGAGCAGCAAACCCGATCTGAGTCACATTGCGGTACCTACCCTCATCGTGCACGGCCGCAATGACCCATTCCTCCCCGGGCGCTTCCTGCCGGAGCCGCACCAGGTGTCGGCAAGCGTGCACCTGGAATTCCCTGGTGGAGGTGGCCACGTCGGTTTTGCCTCGGGACCGTTTCCCGGCAATCTCAACTGGATGCCAGGACGCCTGATCCGCTTCTTCGAGGAGCAGATCGGCAGCCGCAAACAAGAGATTGCGCGGCCACGGCCTGCCCGTGCGTGATGCTTTCGTTGCGGACCTTTGATATCCTCGCCTGCATGAAGCTTCCAGCGCCGGAGATTTTCAAGGCCTACGACATCCGCGGCATTGTCGATCGCACGCTAACCGTCGAGGCGGTCGAGGCGATCGGACAGGCAATCGGCTCGGAGGCGCAGGCGCGGGGCAAACGCGCCGTGTGCATCGGCCGTGACGGACGGCTGTCGGGACCGGCGCTGGCGCAGGCCCTCGCGCGCGGTCTGCAGAAAAGCGGCGTGGACGTGATCGATATCGGGCGCGTGACGACCCCGATCCTCTACTTCGCGACGCACCACCTTGGCACGGGCAGCGGCGTCATGGTGACTGGCAGCCATAATCCCCCCGACTACAATGGCCTGAAAATGGTGCTCGCCGGCGAAACGCTGTCGGGGGACGATATCCAGAACCTGCGGCGTCGGCTCGAGACCGGCGACCTGAAGCGCGGCGCCGGAAGCATGCGCGGCCAGGAGGTCGGCAATGCTTACCTCGAGCGCGTGACCGGCGACATCAAGCTCAAACGCAAGATGCGCATCGCAGTGGACTGCGGCAACGGCATACCGGGCGCCTTTGCGCCGGCGCTGTACCGCAAGCTCGGCTGCGAGGTCGAAGAATTGTTCTGCGAGGTGGACGGCACCTTTCCCAACCACCATCCCGATCCCTCGCAACCCGAGAACCTGAAAGACCTGATCGCAGCACTGAAAAAGGGAAACGCCGAGATCGGCCTGGCATTCGACGGCGACGGCGATCGCCTGGGCGTGGTCACCAAAGCCGGCAAGGTAATCTTCCCGGATCGCCAATTGATGCTATTCGCTGCCGATGTGCTCAAACGCAACCCCGGTGCCGAGATCCTGTTCGACGTGAAATGCACCCGCAATCTCGCGCCCTGGATCCGCAAACATGGCGGCAAGCCGACCATGTGGAAGACCGGCCACTCGCTGATCAAGGCGAAAATGAAAGAGACCGGCGCGCTGCTCGCAGGTGAAATGAGCGGGCACATTTTCTTCAAGGAACGCTGGTACGGATTCGACGACGGCCTTTACGCCGGCGCGCGCCTGCTCGAATTCCTGAGCAGCGTGCCCGACATCAGCGCGGCGCTCGACGAACTGCCTGACTCGCTGAATACGCCGGAGCTGCAGATCAAGCTCAAGGAAGGCGAGAACTACGCGCTGATCGAGAATTTGCAGAAGACCGCGCGGTTTCCGGATGCGCGCGAGGTGATCACCATCGACGGGCTGCGGGTGGAATACTCCGACGGATTCGGCCTGGCGCGCTCTTCGAACACCACGCCTGTGGTAGTACTGCGCTTCGAAGCCGACGACGAAGCCGCATTGAAGCGTATCCAGGCAGACTTCCGGCGCGTGTTGCACGACGCCGCCCCGGCCGCCAAACTCCCGTTCTAGCGCCGGGCGGTACCGGCAGGTTCTCGGAATGGCCAGCGAACCGCGAAAGTGCAGATCGAAAAGCCGAAAAATTAACCACCAAGGCACCAAGACACCAAGAAATGCAGATAAGAACCTGGAAGTTTTGTGAGTTTTTCTTTGTGCCTTTGTGCACCCCTCAAGGGGGTATTGAAGAGAATCTTGGTGGTTAGAACTGGTTGTACAATCGATTTCGTCAACAGATTGCTAGTGGTCTTTCGCTTCGAGGACCTTCTTGAGATTCGCGAGCCCGGTCTTGTAGGCGCCGTTGAGGAAATCGAGCGCGGCCTTGTCGTCCTCACCCGCCGGCGGATTGTCGGTCCAGTAGGCCAGCCGCTTGAAGCGCCCGCGCCATTCCACGACCGACCTCCCGTCACCGGCATCCTTCACCGCCAGTTCGGAGAAATAGTCGGCGGCTCTTACCGCACCATCCACGTAAGTGTAGGACATGCGCCGATTGTACGGATCGTAGTCGAGCAACTTCTCGGTGACCTGGGTGCCGTCGCCACGACGGCGAAGCAGCCTGATGGCGCCGGTCTCGTTTCGATCACGGACAATCAACCGGCTGGATTCCGTTCCTGGAGACCAGCGCTGGATGCCTCCGAAGTCGCCCGCCATCGCCCACACCTCGTCGGCGGGCGCATTGATTGCAATACTATGAAAAATCTCCAGATCCTTGGCGTCCGCAGCCGCTCCTTCCGCCCACAGCGCCGCAGTCAAACCCATCAGCATTGCCGCTAATTTCCTCATGCCCGCCTCCCCCTTTTTTCCCCAGGTGCCTATGCGATCCGTTGCTTCACCCACTCGGCGACACTCGCCAACGCTTCCGGAAGTTTCGCCGGCTGCGTCCCCCCGGCCTGCGCCATGTCCGCGCGGCCGCCGCCTTTGCCGCCGACCTGCTGCGCCACGTAGTTCACCAGTTCGCCGGCCTTTACCCTTGAAGTCAGATCGTCCGTAACGCCGGCAATCAGTGTGACCTTGTCACCATCCACCGCACCGAGCACGATAGCCGCCGACTTGAGTTTATCCTTGAGCTTGTCCATGGCTTCGCGCAGCGTCCTGACATCCGCCCCGTCGAGCTTCGCCGCCAGCACGCGCGCTGGACCGATCGCCACTGCCTGCTCCGCCAGGTCGTCGCCCTGCGAACTTGCGAGCTTGGACTTGAGCCGCGCCAGTTCCTTCTCCAGCGATTTGACGTTCTCGAGTATCTGAGCAAGTTTTTGCAGGATCTCCTGCGGCTGGGCTTTTAGCACCTGCGCCGCTTCGCCCAGCCTGGCTTCCTGCTCCTTTACCCAGGCCAGCGCGCCCTCCGCGGTAACCGCTTCCACCCGGCGGATGCCCGCGGCGACTCCGGATTCGGAAACGATCTTGAAAAAACCGATGTCCCCGGTACGCCGCACGTGAGTGCCTCCACACAATTCAGTGGAAAAATCTCCCATGCGCAGCACCCGAACTTCGTCGCCGTACTTCTCCCCGAACAGCGCCATTGCACCGGCCTTGATCGCCGCGTCGTACTTCATGCGCCGGGTTTCGACTTCGTGGTTGCTGCGGATCTCGCGATTCACCAGGACCTCGACCTCGGCAATCTGCTCCAAGGTCATCGGCGCGTGGTGGGAAAAGTCGAAACGGGTGCGATTGGCGTCAACCAGAGAGCCCTTCTGCGTGACGTGCGGACCGAGCACGTTGCGCAACGCCGCGTGCATCAGGTGAGTGGCCGAATGGTTGTAAGCGGCGCGCGAACGCGTGAGCGCATTCACCTGTGCTGCGACCGCGTCACCGATAACGAATCGCCCGGCCTTGAGCACGCCCTTGTGGCCGAATACCTCCGCCTGGATTTTCTGCGTATCGTTCACGGTGAAGCTGCCGTTGGCTGAAGTGATCTCGCCCTGGTCGCCGACCTGGCCGCCGGACTCGGCGTAAAACGGCGTGCGGTCGAGCACGATCACTGCCTCCTCGCCGGCCTCGATGTTCCGCACCGGGCTGCCGCCCTTGTAGAGCGCCACGATCTTGCCGTCCAGGCGCAGCGTGTCGTAGCCGTGAAATTCCGTAGCCTTTCCACTGTAATCCATCCCCGCCTGGATGGTGAACTTGCTCGCGGCGCGCGCGCGTTCGCGCTGCTTTTCCATCGCCGCCTCGAAACCGGCGTGGTCGATCATGATGCCGCGTTCGCGGGCAATGTCGGCGGTGAGGTCGACCGGGAAGCCGAAGGTGTCGTAGAGCTGGAACACCGTCTCCCCATCGAGCATCCGGTCCTCGCGGTGCAGCGCGGCCTCGAGCATCTTCATGCCGTTTTCGAGTGTCTCGGCAAAGCGCTCCTCTTCCTGCTTCAACACGTCGGTTACCCGGTGCTGCGCCGCCGGCAGTTCCGGATAGGCATCGCCCATCACTCGGGAAAGCTCGCCGACCAGCTTATGGAAGAACGGCTTGGTCTGACCGAGCTTGTAGCCGTGACGGATGGCGCGGCGGACGATCCGGCGCAGCACGTAGCCGCGGCCTTCGTTGCCGGGGATCACGCCGTCGGCAATCAGAAACGCGCAGGCACGGATGTGGTCCGCGATTACGTTAAGCGAGCTGGAAGCAAGATCCTTCGTGCCGGTGACGCTGGCCGCGGCGGCGATCAGGTCCCGGAACAAATCGATCTCGTAATTGCTGTGCACGCCCTGCAGCACCGCGGCGATGCGCTCCAGTCCCATGCCGGTGTCCACCGAGGGTTTGGGCAGCGGATGCATTGTCCCGGCTTCGTCACGGTTGAATTGCATGAACACCAGGTTCCAGATCTCAATGTAGCGGTCGCCATCGGCATCCTCTGCGCCGGGGGGTCCGCCGGGTATCCCCGGGCCGTGGTCGTAGAAAATTTCAGTGCACGGGCCGCAGGGACCCGTGTCGCCCATCTGCCAGAAATTGTCGCTCTGGAATTTGCTTCCGCCGGGCTTATCGCCGATGCGCGCGATGCGCGCCTTCGGCACCTTGATGTCCTTGGCCCAGAGGTCGTAGGCCTCGTCGTCGGTCTGGTATACCGTGACCCACAGACGGGCGGGATCGAGCCTGAATTCCTTCGTCAGCAGTTCCCATGCAAAGCGGATGGCGTCGCGCTTGAAGTAGTCGCCGAAACTGAAATTACCCAGCATCTCGAAGAAAGTGTGGTGGCGCGCGGTGTAGCCGACGTTCTCCAGGTCGTTGTGCTTGCCGCCGGCGCGAACGCAGCGCTGCGAGGTGGTGGCGCGCAAGTACGGCCGTTTTTCCTTGCCGAGGAACACCTCCTTGAACTGCACCATTCCGGCATTGGTGAACAGCAGCGTCGGATCGTTGCCTGGAACCAGCGGGCTGGAGGGGACGATAGCGTGGCCCTGACGCTTGAAATAGTCGAGGAAGCGACTGCGGATTTCGTTGCTTGTCATTGCCCGTTAATTAGATGAGATGAAAGAAATCAATTACCTTAAACCACAACGGAAAATCTCACCACGAAGGCACGAAGAACACGAAGACTCACGAAGAAAGGCCAATCCGGAACTTTGTATTTCTTTGTGTTACTTCGTGTTCTTCGTGTCTTCGTGGTGAGCATCGAGGTTTACTCCGCATCCTATACTCGGACTCAGTCGTCGGGCAATTTCTTGAGCACCTGGTGCACCACCTCTGCGGAAAAACCCCGGCCAGCCAGAAAACGTGCCTGCTTGCCGCGCTCCTGCAGCGACCGCGGCAGTTTGCCGAATTTTTTCTTCCATACCGCGCGCGCCGCATCGACTTCGCCCGCCTTCAACTGCGCTTGCACTGCGGAGACAGCCTCGTCCGACACGCCTTTCTCGCGCAACTCGTGGACGATGCGCGTGGGGCCGAACTTGCGCCGCCGCGTTGTCGTCAACTGCTCGACGAAACGCGCCTCCGACAGCCAGCCACGCTTTTCCAACTCGTCGAGCAGCGCTTTCAGTTCGTCGGGATCTTCAGCAAAGGGTTGCAGCTTGACCTGCAGTTCCTGGCGCGAGTGCTCGCGCCGCCCCAGCGCCGTCAGCGCCCGCGCGCGCAGGCTGGGAACCGTGCCCAAGTTGGCGGCTTACTCCTCGACTGCGGCCACCTGGGCCAGCGGCTTCGTGGCGACATGGGCGCGGATCTTGGCCTCGATTTCCTTCGCAATCTCGGGATTGCTCTTGAGAAAGTCGCGCGTGTTGTCTTTGCCCTGGCCGATGCGGTCCTTGCCGTAGCTGTACCAGGCGCCGGATTTCTCGATCAGCTTGTAGAGCACGCCCAGTTCGATGATCTCGCCTTCGCGTGAAATGCCTTCGCCGTAAAGAATGTCGAACTCGGCCTGCCGGAACGGCGGTGCCACCTTGTTCTTCACCACTTTGGCGCGGGTCTCGTTGCCGATCACCTCTTCGCCCTTCTTGATCGAGCCGGTGCGGCGGATGTCGATGCGAACGGAGGCGTAGAACTTGAGCGCGTTACCGCCCGTGGTGGTTTCAGGGTTGCCGAACATGACGCCGATCTTCATGCGGATCTGGTTGATGAAGATCACCAGCGTGTTGGAGCGCTTGATGTTGGCGGTGAGCTTTCGCAGCGCCTGCGACATCAGCCGCGCCTGAAGGCCCATCTGCGGCTCGCCCATCTCGCCTTCGATCTCGGCCTTGGGCGTCAGCGCCGCCACCGAGTCGATCACCACCACGTCCACCGAGCCGGAGCGCACCAGCATGTCGGCGATCTCGAGCGCCTGCTCGCCGTTGTCGGGCTGCGAGATCAGCAGCTCGGAAACGTTGCAGCCGAGTTTCTGCGCGTATTGCGGATCGAGCGCGTGCTCGGCGTCGATGAATGCGGCGGTGCCGCCCATCTTTTGCATTTGCGCGATCACCGACAGCGTCAGCGTGGTCTTGCCGGACGATTCCGGGCCGTAGATTTCGACCACGCGCCCGCGCGGCAGACCGCCGATGCCCAGCGCCAGGTCCAGGCCCAGCGAGCCGGTCGAAACCACGTCCAGGTCCTTGGCCACTTCGTTCTCGCCAAGGCGCATGATCGAGCCCTTGCCGAATTGCTTTTCGATTTGCGACAAGGCGGCGGCCAGCGCCTTGCTTCTGTTTTCATCCATGTGTTTTACCTCATTTTTTGAAGCGGCCATTATGGCATAAGGCAGCGAGCGCTCAGGAGACGGAAATTTCTCCCGTTATCAGGCCCCTGTGCCTTGGATCAAGGTACCTCGAGCATCGCCAGCACGCCTTCCAGCGCATCGATAACGGATTGCCTGCGCACGGCGTCGCGATCCCCCGAGTAATGACGGATCACGCTGCGCGGCGGCCCTCCCTTTTTCCTGCCCCAGGCCAGGCATACCGTCCCGACCGGTTTGCCCGGCGACCCGCCGTCCGGACCGGCGATGCCGCTGACCGCGAGCGCCACATGGGCCTTGCTGTGCGATAGTGCGCCTTCAGTCATTTCGCGCACCGTTTGCTCCGAAACCGCGCCGAACTTCTTCAGCGTTTCCGGCCGCACGCCCAGCATCTCGCGCTTGGCGTCGTTGGTATAAGTGACGAAACCGCGGTCGAACCAGTGCGAGCTGCCCGGAACCATGGTCACGGCCTGACCGACCCAGCCGCCGGTACATGACTCCGCCGTGGCCAGCATCAGTTTGCGCGCCTTCAGCGCGTCGCCGACTTTTCCCGCCAGTGCGTAAAGCTCAGCGTCCATAGTCTATCCCAGGAGTTCATCCGAAACAACTTCCACCCGGCCAGACAAAGCAATGCGTAAAACGCCGCCAGCACATCGTCGAACATCACGCCCAGGCCGTTGTGGATGCTGCGGTCGAAGTGGCTTATCGGCATCGGCTTGACGATGTCGAACAGCCGGAACAGCAGAAATGCCGAAGTCTGCCACAGCGGTGTGGCCGGCGTGAAGAACAGCACTGCCAGGAATGCGGTGACTTCGTCCCACACCATGCCACCGTGGTCGTGTACGCCCAGTCTCCTGCCCGTGACCTCGCACGCCCAAGCCCCGACGATGAACATGCCGGCGAGTATCAGCAGAAATTCCTGACTGCCGAGGCGCGGCGCCAGCCAGAGGTACATTGGCAGCGCGAGTAATGAGCCGAAGGTGCCCGGCGCGGCCGGGGATAGGCCGACGCCGAATCCGAAAGCGATGAAATGCGCCGGGTGCGAAAACACGAATCGCAGCGACGGTCGTCCGTACATTTCAGCGGAAGTGATCGAAGCCTCCATCCTTCACACTCATCGGCCTTCCGGCCTGGTTCATGACAACGACGCCCTTGCCTGCAACAATGCTGCCAATGCGGGTCAAAGCCAGTCCCGCCTGCCCGGACAACGCCTCGATCGCGGATCGGCTTCCCGCAACCGCGGTAAAGCACAGCTCGTAGTCATCGCCGCCGGTCAGAATCGCGCGTGCCACCAGCGCCTGCCCCCGCATAGGCATCAGCTCCGCCGAACAGGGTATTGCCGCAAACTCGATTGCCGCACCGACCGCAGAGCGATCGCAGATGTGTCCCAGGTCCGCAATCAGTCCGTCGGAAATGTCGATCGCGCTGTTGGCCACACCGATAAGCATCCGCCCCAGTGCGACACGCGGTGCCGGCCGCTCCAGCCGCGCCAGGCAGTGCGCCAGCAACGAGCCGCGCAGCGTGATCTCGCCCTTCAGATGGGCAACCGCTACAGCTGCATCTCCGACATGCCCGGAGACCCAGATATCGTCGCCGACTCTGGCGCCGTCGCGCCGCAGGGCCCGGCCTTGCAGAACTTCGCCCATGATCTGCACGCAGATGTTGCGCGGCCCGCGCGCAGTGTCGCCGCCGATCAGATCCACGTCGTGTTCTGCGGCAAGCGCGAAGAACCCGCGCGCAAAACCTTCGAGCCAGGTTTCGTCGGTATTCGGCACTGTCAGCGCCAGCATCGCCCACTTCGGGGTCGCTCCCATTGCCGCCAGGTCGGACAAATTGATCGCCAGCGCCTTGTGTCCGAGCAAGTCTGGCTCCACGTCGGGAAAAAAATGCGCGCCTTCGACCATCGTGTCGATCGACGCGACGAGGTCATGTCCAGCCGTGAGCGTCAACAGCGCCGCGTCATCCCCCACCCCCAGCACCGTGTGCCGGGTGGGACGATCGAAATACTTGGCGATGAGTTCGAACTCGGACAGCATGGCTTGCCCGGCACCTCTATCAGCTGTAGTGCCGCATCAACACGACACCGTGCCGATTTTATTGCTTCGGCCGGTAATTGTCCGCAAACTTCGGGCTGGTCTTCCCCCGCGGTGCATGGAGACTCCAATGAGTACAGAACCCGCCGACGGATTCGCGCCACTCTTTCGCACCAGCCCGTTTCTGGACAGGGCCGGACCGTTCTACTCGAAAGGCAAAGGCGCCGGAATGGCGGTCGGGCTGCGCGCGCTGGAGCACCACCTGAACGCGCGCGGGCTGGTCCACGGCGGCGTGTTGATGACGCTGGCAGATATTGCGCTCGGCTACGCCATGGCCACCGCCGCAGAACCGCCGATCAGCGCAGTCACGTCGAACTTGTCCGCCGACTTCGCGGGCAGCGCCAGGCTCGGCGACTGGATCGAGGCGCGGGTAGACATCCAGAAAATGGGCGGAACGCTGGCCTTTGCAAATGCCTACCTTCACGTCGGCGACCAGCGTATCGTCCGCGTTTCAGGCGTCTTCGCCGTCCAGCAGCCTAAAGACTGACAATCTTTTTTGCCACAGAGGTCACAGAGATCACAGAGGAAATCATGAGGGAAAAAAGCTGCCGGGGTTGAAGCCATTCATTTGCTGATGATCCATCGCCGTGAAAGCTGGCTACACAGATTCGCGAACAGTCACGCCTAATAGCCCAGTTTTGCTTTTCCTCGTTTTCGTATTTGCTCTGTGATCTCTGTGACCTCTGTGGCAAGACAGGCCTTCAGAAACCCAGTTGCAGCGACAGGTACAGCGCTTTCTGGTCCTTTTTGTCGGCGATCTGGCCCAATTGCGTGTAGGCAGCCGTAATCGACGCCCGCTTGGAAGGCAGGAAGGCGAGGAAAACGTCGTAGAAATCTTCCTCGCGGAATGCACTGAGGTTGTCCGGCTTCTGCCGATATTCCGCCCCAAGCAGCACCCGATCGTGGAGGAAAACACCAGCCGACACCTCGCCCATCGCCTGATAATCGTCGTTCTTGTCACCGCCAAAGCCGAGCAGCCCGAGTTGGTTCGCCCGGGTCGCACGCACGGTTGCATTCAGCAGCACGTTGCGTCCGAACAGCCCGGCAAGATATATTTTGGTTGCGGCAATGTAAAAATCGGTGTCCGAATCGCGTTTGGCGCCGAGAAGACGAGGCACCGACATGTCCCCATTGCGTTTGTACATGAGGCCGGCCGCCACCTGCGGCCACCAGCGATCCTGGTCGAATACCGCGTCACCGAACAGCCTGAGTTTCAGGCCGACCAGATCCTGGGTAATGAACTCACCGGGCACGGTGCTGCCCAATCCGAAACGTTGCTGTGCCACCGAAAACTCGAGGCGATCATGGATTCCGATTGCAAGCCCGGCTGCACGCAGGCGGAAGTCCGTCGGGTCTGCCGCAGTGTAGTAAACGGTAAGTCCGACCTGGTCGCGGGTGCCGTAACCGGCGATCAGGGCCCACGGCACCAAGCCGCCACCTGCCGCGCCCTCGATCTGGGTGACGCCGCCGGTTGCAAGTAACCTCCCTCCCGATTCGGGCAAAAGGTCGGCCCGGGCAGCAGCGGAGCACAGGAGCAGAATGATGAGGAGACGCGTCATGGTCGATGTACCGTTGATCGGGTCTGACATTCGATTTATCGTTCCCTCCCATTCAGAGTATACCCACCGATGAACAGGGCTTTCCCAAACCTGTTTCTGGTTTTCGTTATGACCACCGCGTTTGCGCCTTCTGTGGTCGCCGAGGAAAGCCTCTATGACCGCATGGGCGGAGCCCCGGTCCTTGCGCGCGTGGTCGATGAATTGATGCGGCTCAACCGGGAGAATCCGCGTACCAAGCGATCGTTCCAGAAGATCAGCGTCAAGCGGTTTCGGGAAACGCTGACGGAGCAGCTCTGCACGATCGCGGGCGGTCCCTGCCAGTACGTCGGCGATGACATGAAAGCGGTCCACGGCGGGCTGGACATCACCGACGCGGAGTTCAACGGCCTGGTCGAGAACCTGGTAACTGCGCTTTATGGCAACGGCGTCGGCTTGCGGGAAAAGAACGAACTGCTCAAACTGCTTGCACCGATGAAACGCGACATCGTGACCAAGTGAATCACGAGCGGCCCAGGCAAACGACTTTGGCACGCCGTAACCTTGCCCTGCTGTTGGCCATAGCCTGGGGCGATGCCGTTGCCGCAGGCGTCATCGCCCGGGTCGCCGATTCCGCCGGCGCGCCGGTCATCGAGGCCGTGGTCTATCTCCTGCCTACTGGCACGAAGCCCTCGGTAACGCCGCGGCCCGGAATTGTGGACCAGGTCAACAAGGAGTTCCTGCCCATGGTGGTGCCGGTTCAACTCGGTGCAGCGGTAAGCTTCCCGAACAAGGACAACATCCGGCATCACGTTTACTCGTTTTCCCCGGCCAAGGTATTCCAGCTCAAACTCTACTCCGGCACGCCGTCCAGACCGGTCGTTTTCGACAAGCTCGGGCCGGTCGTGCTCGGCTGCAATATTCACGACTGGATGGTCGGATACATATACGTCGTCGACACGCCATACTTTGCCAAGACCGACGGAACGGGCACTGCCAGGCTCGACAGCGTTCCGGCAGGCGACTACGAGTTGCGCATCTGGCATCCCCATTCCAGGGCCGAAGTCCCTCCGGGCGCCATCAGGCTCGCCGAAGGCGCCACGGAAAACGTCGCGTTCCGACTCGAACTTGCACCGCCACAGACCGTACCCGGCCGAGAATAGGCTCCCTTGCCTCTGCGCAGCCTGCAAACCCGCATTGTCGTATTCTTCGTCCTGCTTCTGTGCATGTTGCAGGGGGTCGCGTTCGTCCTTATCAGCGCGGCCAACGAACGAATTGCGAAAAGCCAGATCGCGCAGGACCTGACCGTCGGCGAACGCGTATTCCGGCGGCTGCTCGACCAGAACAGCCAGCAACTTGCCCAGGCCGCCGCGGTGCTGGCTGCCGACTTCGCCTTTCGCGATGCAATCGCCACCCGCGACGAGGGCACCATCGCCTCGGCGCTCGGCAATCACGGCCGCCGCATCAACGCCAACGTCGCGATGCTTGCGGATCTGGACAAGGAGATGATTGCCGACACGCTTCATGCGATTTCAGCGGATGCAACCTTCCCGTTCCCGGAGCTTATCGAAGCTGCACAGCAGCATGGCAAGGCGTCGGATATCGTACTGATCGATGGGCACCCCTATCAACTCGTCGTGGTGCCGGTACTCGCACCAATCCCGATCGCCTGGGTGGCAATGGGTTTCGTGATCGATGATGCCGTGGCGATCGACCTGCGCGCACTGTCGGCGTTACACGTCTCGTTCCTCTCGCGCAGCGGCCGCGGCGCCTGGACCATGCACGCTTCCACCCTCCCCGCGGCATCGCGCGCGGAACTCGCCGGCGGCCTGGGAGCAGTGCGACGCGCGGTGACGCTGCCGCTCGGCGGCGAGGACTACGAAACCCTGCTTTCCGTCCTGCACGAGCGTGGCGACACCGAGATAGCCGCCATCCTGCAGCGCCCTTTGAAGGAAGGCCTGGCACCCTTCGTTCAGCTGCGCAATACGCTGCTGTGGCTAGCCCTGGCCAGCATCGCCCTGTCGATTCTCGGGAGCGTACTGATCGCCCGCAGCATCGCCGGCCCGATCAACCGACTGGCAGGGGTCGCGCGCAAGATTCGCGACGGCGATTACTCCCAGAAAGCGGAAGCAGGACAAAAGAACGAAATCGGGGATCTGGCCGACAGTTTCAATCACATGCTCGAGCGCATCTTCGAGCGCGAGTCGAAGATCCTGCGCCTGGCTTACGAGGACACACTCACCGGCCTGCCCAACCGCGCCATGTTCAGCGATCGCCTCGACAGGGCCATCAAGATCGCCCAGCGCAACGGCGGACCGGTATCGGTCCTGATCATGGACCTCGATCGTTTCAAGCTTATCAACGAAGGCCTCGGTCACCCAGTCGGAGATCTGGTGCTGCAGGAAGTGGGCCGACGGCTGGGCAAATTGCTGCGCGATTCGGATACCGTGGCGCGTTTCGGCGGCGACGAGTTCGCGGTTCTCTTGCCGACCAGCGGCACCGAACGGGTAAGCATTGTGGCGCAGCGCATTCAACAGGCGCTGGAAGAACCTATCCTCATGCAGGGTCAGCCGATCGATCTTGGCATCAGCATAGGCATTGCCGGCTTTCCCGAACATGGCGACGACACTATCGTTCTGATGCGTCGCGCCGACATCGCAATGTATGTCGCCAAGAAAAACAACACCGGCTACACGTTCTATGACCCAAGCTTCGAGCAGGGCAGGCCGAGCCAGTTATCGCTCCTGGGCGAATTGCGACGCGCGGTCGAGAACAACCAATTGAGCCTCTACTATCAGCCCAAGCTGAACCTGCGCTCGGGCGCCTCGGACAGCGTCGAAGCCCTGGTACGGTGGGCTCATCCCGAACGCGGCCTCGTCTCACCCATCGAATTCATCCCGTTCGCGGAACAAACCGGCTATATCAAGGTGGTGACGCGGTGGGTGATCGAACGCGCGTTGCGCCAATGCGGTGAATGGCGCTCACGTGGAATCGATATCAAGGTCTCGGTAAATATCTCGGCCCGCGATCTCATGAACCCCGAACTGCCGGGTATCGTCAGCGGAATGATCGCGAGATTCGAGGTGCCGACCGCGCTGTTCTCCATGGAAATCACTGAAAGCGGCATCATGGAAGACCCTGTGCGAGCCGAGAAGACGCTTCAGCAGTTGCACCAACTCGGCATACGGCTGTCGATAGACGATTTCGGCACCGGCTACTCTTCGCTCGCCTATATCAGGAAACTACCGGTGCAGGAAATCAAAATCGACCGCTCTTTCGTACGCAGCATGGTGGCAGTCAATGACGATGCGCTGATCGTGCGCTCCACCATCGAGCTTGGTCACAATATGGGACTGACGGTACTCGCCGAAGGCGTCGAGGATCACGCCACCATCATGCTGCTGACCAAACTCGGATGCGATGAGGCACAGGGCTATTTCATCACCAAGCCTCTACCGTCGGCCGACTATGAAACCTGGCTCGCGCGTCGCAATGCGGTCGGCGACAAACTCACCGAGAGCGGCTTCATCAACGACCTGCGCCGCTAAAGAATACTTTTGCCACAGAGGACACAGAGGACACAGAGGAGAATCAAGGGGGAACAAAGGTGTCGGGTTGGAACTATTCTTATGCTGATGATCCATCGCCGTGAAAGTTAGCGACACAGGTTCGCACATGGTCACGCATCATAACCAAATTGTCCTTTTCCTCGCTTCCGTTTTCCCTCTGTGACCTCTTTTACCTCTGTGGCTAACGCCTTTTAGTTCTTCCCGAGTTTTTGCAGGAAGGCCTGGTACTCGTCTTCCTTCATGGTGAAGCTGTGCTCGGGCAATGGGAACTGCCCCTTGTGCACTTCGTTCTGGAAATCGGCGAGCGCCTTGGAAATGACTTCCCAGCAGTTGGCGTAGCGCTTCACGAACTTCGGTGTGAAGCGGTCGAACAATCCCACCATGTCGTGTAGCACCAGGTTCTGGCCGTCGCAATGCGGACCGGCGCCGATGCCGATGGTGGGAATGGAAAGCCGTTCGGTTATGACTTGCGCGACCCGGTCAGGGATTGCCTCGAGCACGATGGCGAAGCATCCCGCCTTCTCCATCGCCAGCGCGTCCTTCAAGAGTTGCACGCCGGTCTCCGCGCTCTTGCCCTGCACTTTGAAGCCGCCCAGCTTGGAAACCAGTTGCGGCGTCAGGCCGATATGGGCCATGACCGGAACGCCGGCCTTGATCACCGCTTCAGCCATCGGCGCGAAATCTTCTCCGCCCTCGAGCTTCACCACGTCGGTGCCGCCTTCCTTGAGCATGCGCATGGCGTTGTTGACCGCATCGGCGGTGCAAGCGTGATACGCACCCAGCGGCAGATCGCCGACCAGAATCGCACGCTTTGCGGCGCGCGAGATAGCCTTGGCGTGATGGATCATCTCATCCATCGTCACCGGCACCGTGCCGGAATAACCCAACGCGGTCATGCCCAGCGAGTCGCCTATCAGGATGCAGTCCACCCCCGAGCGGTCCACCAGTTGCGCCGTCGGAAAATCCACCGCCGTGACCTGGAATACCTTCTCGCCCCGGTCCACCTTGGCCTGCAAGTCGAAAATTGTGAGTTTCTTCGGTGCCGCTGCCTCAGCCATCTCTCTCTCCCTGGAATATCAGTAATTCAAAAACAACAAATCTCAACGCAGAGGCGCAGAGGACACAGAGGACGCAGAGAAGAACGGCACGTGGATATCCTGGATTACATCGTGTCCGGTTCGCATACGTTCGGTGCACATCCTTGGAATACCTTTTCCATTTCCCTTTTTGTCTTTCCTCTGTGTCCTCTGCGTCCTCTGCGCCTCTGCGTTGGGTGTAAGTTTTCAGTTAGCGCGCGCGTGCAGCATTGCGTGCGTTGACTTCGTCCGGCCGTAACTCGGCGGCGAGCTTGTCGAGCACGCCGTTGACGTACTTGTGCCCGTCGGTACCGCCGAAGCTCTTGGCCAGTTCGATCGCCTCGTTGATCACGACTTTGTAAGGCGTTTCCGGATGGTCGCGCAGTTCGCAGGCAGCCAGCAGCAATAAGGCGTGCTCGACCGGCGAGAGTTCCTTTACGGGCCTGTCCAGGTACGGTGTGATGCAGTTGCGCAGCCCTTCCGCATCTCCCGTAACGCCACGCAACAGGGTATCGACCAGCGCCTGATCCGCCTTGGCGAAGTCCTTCTGTTCCTTGAACTGGGCCAGCAGCACGTCGGCGCTGCATTCGTTGACCAGCCATTGATAGAGCGCCTGCAAGGCAAACTCGCGCGCCCGGCGCCTACTGTTCTTCATCGATTGCCTTCAATAGATTGGCCATCTCGACCGCCACGCGCGCACAGTCCACGCCCTTCTCCTGCATGCGCGCCTTGGCCTGTTCATCGTTCTCGGTGGTGAGGATGCCGTTTGCCACTGGAATGCCGGTATCGAGTTGCACCGACATTACCCCGCTGGCGGACTCGTTTGACACGACTTCGAAATGGTAGGTCTCGCCACGGATCACCGCGCCGAGAGCGATCAACGCGTCGAACTTCTCGGTCCCGGCAAGTTTCTGCAGCGCCAACGGAATCTCCAGCGCGCCGGGCACTGTGACGATCGTCATGTCGGCGCGCTGCACCCCCAGCCTGGCAAGCTCGCCCGAGCATGCTGCCAGCAGGCCTTCGCCCACTTCCTTGTTGAATCGCCCCACGACGATGCCGATGCGAAAGCCGGCGCCGGAGAGGTCGGGACGGTATGTGTGTGGTTCGTTGTTTGCCATGTGTTTCTGTGACTGGAAACTGGTGACTGGTGACTGGTGACTGGTGACTTCAATAGCCTAGTCACCCTGCTCCTATTCCTGCGTTCCTTTGCGTCCTTTCTTGTCTTGCTTTGCGTCCTTTGCGTCAACGCCGTTATCACTGGCCTTAGGCCAGCGGGTCTTACCGGTCACCCGTCACTGGTCACCAGTCATCGCGTTTCATTTGGCTGCAGGTACCCCGTCACTTCCAGGTCGAAGCCGGTCATGCTCGGCATCTTTCTCGGCGCGCCCAGCACTTTCATCCTGGTTACACCCAGGTCGCGCAGAATCTGTGCGCCGATGCCGTAGGTGCGCAGATCCACTTTCTGCGTTTGCGCTTCCCTGTCCATCGCCAGACGCTCCAGCAACTCCGCCCCGGATTCGGTCCGGTGCAACAACACCACGACACCGCTTTCCGCGCCCGCAATCGCGCGCAGCGCGTCGTTCAGGTTCCAGGAATGGCTGCGGCTGCCCGCATCCAGAAAATCGGCAACCGACAGGGGTTCGTGTACCCGCACCAGCGTCTCCCCGCCCGGCGTCACCTTGCCCTTGACCAGTGCAATGTGAGTGTCGCGCGAACTATTGTCGCGATAAGCCACCAGCTTGAACTTCCCGTACACGGTTTCCAGCGGCCGTTCGGCCACGCGCTCGACCAGCGACTCGGTGCGGCTGCGGTGATGGATCAGGTCCGTGATCGTACCAATCCTGATCTTGTGTTTGGCGGCAAACTCGATCAGATCGGGCAGCCGCGCCATCTCACCGTCATCCTTGAGAATTTCGCAGATCACTGCGGCCGGCAGTCAGTCCCGCAAGCTGCGCCAGATCGCACCCGGCCTCGGTATGTCCGGCGCGTACCAGCACACCGCCCTTTTGTGCCATCAGCGGAAAGATGTGTCCCGGCTGCACGATGTCTGCGGGCCCGGCATTCTTCCTGACCGCCGCCTGCACCGTGCGCGCACGGTCCGCCGCCGATATTCCGGTGGTCACGCCGCTGGCGGCCTCGATCGACAGCGTGAAGTTGGTTCCCATGCGCGAGCGATTGTCCCCGACCATCAGCCTCAGATCGAGTTGCCGGCAGCGCTCTTCGGTCAGCGTCAGGCAGATCAGCCCGCGCCCGTGCTTGGCCATGAAGTTGATCGCGTCCGGCGTCACGAACTCGGCGGCCATCAGCAGATCGCCTTCATTCTCGCGCTCCTCCTCGTCCACAAGAATGACCATCCGGCCGGCGCGCAGGTCGGCAATGATCTCGGCTGTGGAGCTGATGGTGGTCATCGAGTGTTCTCGGCTTGCTGGGCGCTGGCTATGCGCGACCCGTGGACTGTTGCTGCGGCGTCGGCATGATCGTCACCGTGCGCCGGGAAAAGTGTGCATTGTGCCAGATCAACGCCGTTCCGACTCGATCGGATTTGACTCCTGACGATGTCTGGACCGTAGATCCGGCCACGACCCCCCGCCTGAAAAGGGCATCGCGGTCCCCTGGGTAGACGACTAGGCTTCGGCCGCTTCTTGTGGTGTACTGCGCACTATGCGTCAGTCCTCCTGATACGGTCACCATACGGAAGGCTGCAAATGCTGGGGATACGGGTTGGCTTTCACCTTTTCGCGCTGGCGCACACCCATCCGCGCGCCTGGCTCTGGCGCCCCCCTCGATGACCACCCACCGCAAGCTCGCCGCCATCCTCTCCGCCGACGCGGCCGGCTATTCGCGGCTCATGGCCGATGACGAGGCCGCCACCCTTCGCTCACTGAATGACGCGCGTGCCCTGGACCGCGAGCGCATCGAAAACCATAGTGGACGCAAGCACTCCGGAGACTTTGGCTCCGCCAGCTTTCGATTTGTCTAGTCCGTCTGGCTCGAGTTTTTTGCTTCTATAAGCGCGGACCACATACGTTTGATTTGAGCTTCAAGCAGCCGGATTCGCTTGTGCGAGTCGTCGAGAAGCTCACGCAATATCTGTTCTTGATCGGATTTGTCCCGCAGATTTTCAGGCAAATCAAATCGTTGAACGCCCTTAAATCGATGGGGTGACACTGCATGATGGCGAGTGGCACTGCGCATGTTCGGACTGATCTGGATCACGTTCGTCTCGGAATTCACGGTAATCTCCTCTTTCGAGCCTGAGTCGTGGAGCTAATGCCGTTACGTCTTCTGTGCGAGAGAGTCGCATCCGTAGACGTTCGACCGGTTCCAAGCCTAAAGAATGACTGGATCGCCTCTTAGGAACCAGGACACCAAAATAATGTGTACTAATTACGAATCGACAGCGGCCCGAGTTCGAGTAGAGGATTGAATTTGTGCTAGGCGTTACGAACGGTTGCCTTGCTCCAATATCCGCTCGACGTAACGCGCCACCAGGTCTATCTCGAGATTGACTTGGTCGCCCTGCTTCAGGTCCTTCAGGTTGGTTACCGCCAGCGTGTACGGAATCAGGTTCACTGAAAAGGTATCTGCTGTCACGACATTGACGGTCAGGCTCACGCCGTTAATGGCGATCGAGCCCTTACGGGCGATATAGCGGCCAAGCTCCGCGGGAAGGCGAACGATGATCTCACGGTTGGCATCCACCGGTTTCACAGTCGTCACCGTGCCGACGCCGTCCACATGACCGCTCACCAAGTGTCCGCCGAGCCGGTCTGCCAGCCGCAACGACTTCTCCAGATTGATCGCGTCGCCGGTGTTGAATCCAACCGTCACGCGAAGAGTCTCCTGCGACACGTCAACCGTAAAACCTTTTGGCACCAGCGACGTGACCGTCAGGCACACGCCGTTGCAGGCCATGCTGTCGCCGAGCGCAACATCGCTCAAGTCCATACCGCCGGCGTCGATCGTCAGCGTCGCCGACTGGCCGGCGGACTTGACTGCGGCAACGCGGCCAACAGCCTCGATGATCCCGGTGAACATTGCTCAGGCTCCCGGGCCCAGGTTTGACGGCCGCGCGAGAATTCGCAGGTCCGGCCCGATCATACGGGTCTCCAGGATGTTCAACTGCAGACGCTTGTTCATTTCAGTCAATTTCCCCAGGTCGAACATACCGCGTGCCGCATCGCCCAGCATGTGCGGGGCGAGATAAATCAGCAATTCGTCCACCACTCCGGCGCGAAGCAGCGCCGAATTCAGGTTGATGCCGGCCTCCACGAGCACCTCGTTGACGCCGCGCCCGGCGAGATACTTCGTCAGTTCCAGCAGGTCCACCTTGTGCTCCGCATTGGGCAGCACCACCACTTCGGCGCCTTTCTTCGCGAGCCTGCCGTTCTTGTCGTCGTCGCGCGTTGCCGTGGCCACCAGAACACCCCCACCTTCCAGGATCCTCGCCTCCGGCGTAATCCGCAGCCGGCTGTCCACCACGACTCGCAGCGGCTGGCGCAGGGTTTCGACGTCGCGCACCGTGAGCCGCGGGTCGTCGTCCGCGAGCGTGCCGATGCCGGTCATCACCGCGCAGGACCGAGCGCGCCAGCGGTGTCCGTCGCGGCGCGCGTCCGCGCCCGTGATCCACTGGCTCACCTTGTTGTTCAGTGCAGTCTTGCCGTCCAGGCTGGCCGCGATCTTCACGCGCATCCACGGTTGGCCACGGGTCATGCGCGAGACAAAGCCGATGTTCAGTTCGCGCGCCTCGGTTTCCAGAATGCCGGCATCGACCTTGATTCCCGCTTCGCGCAATTTGCGAAATCCGCCTCCGGCAACCTCGGGATTCGGATCCTGCATCGCCACGACTACGCGCACCACCTTCGCGGCGATCAAAGCATCCGCGCACGGTGGCGTCCGGCCGTGGTGGCTGCAGGGTTCGAAAGAGACATACGCGGTGGCGCCCGCTGCGTCAGTACCCGCGGCATTCAACGCCACTACTTCGGCATGCGGGCCGCCGGCGCGCTCGTGCCAGCCCTCGCCGACGATCCGGCTGTCCTTGGCAAGCACGCAACCGACTCGCGGATTCGGGGTAGTTGTGTACAGGCCGCGTTCGGCCAGCCGCAACGCGCGCGCCATGAACTGGAAATCGTCCGCGCTGAATGTCATGCCGCTTATTTGGCTTTGCGGCGCGCGGCGGGTTTCTGCACTTCCTTCACCGCGTCGCGAAAATCCTCTACGTCCTGGAAGGCGCGATACACCGATGCGAAGCGGATGTAGGCCACCTTGTCGAGCTTGTAGAGTTCGCGCATCACCATCTCGCCGATGCGGCGCGACTCCACCTCGCGCTGGCCCAGCGACAGCAGTTTCTGTTTGACGCGTTCGATCGCGTCGTCCACCAGGTCCGCGGAAACCGGCCGCTTGTGCAGCGCGCGGGTAAAACCGACCCGCAGCTTGTCCTCCTCGAACTCCTCGCGGTAACCGGTGCTCTTGATGATCTGCGGCATACGCAGCTCGACATTTTCATAAGTCGTGAAGCGTTTGTCGCAGGACGGGCAACGCCTCCGCCGGCGAATACTGTCCCCTTCCTCGTTGACCCGGGAGTCGAGGACCTGCGTATCCGGATTCTTGCAGAAGGGGCACTTCATGAGCAAGGATGAAGGCGGAAGGATGAAGGAAGAACGAGAAGTACAGAACCCGCCGAAATCGAATGCGTAGGTTGTTCCAGATTAAGCTGGCGTGCGCTTCGCGCACACATCACTTCATCCTTCATCCTTCCGCCTTCATCCTTGCTTACCGTACACCGGAAAACCGTCGCAAAGCGCCTTCACCTCGCTCACCACGCGCGCGATGTTCGCTTCATCGTTCGGTGCTTCGAGCACGTCGGCGATCAGGTTGGAAAGCTTTTCGGCTTCGAGTTCCGCGAAGCCGCGGGTGGTCACCGCGGGTGAACCGATGCGCACGCCGCTGGTGACAAAAGGCTTCTCGGGATCGTTGGGGATCGCGTTCTTGTTCACGGTGATGCTGGCTCGGCCAAGCGCCGCTTCGGCGTCCTTGCCGGTGATCTTCTTGGCGCGCAAGTCCACCAGGAACATGTGGCAGTCGGTGCGTCCCGACACGATGCGAAGCCCGCGGCTCTGCAGCGTCTTCGCCATGGTCCGCGCATTGGCGATCACCTGTGTCTGATATTTGCGGAATTCCGGCGCCATTGCTTCCTTGAAAGCCACCGCCTTGGCGGCAATCACGTGCATCAGCGGTCCGCCCTGGATGCCCGGAAAAATCGCAGAGTTGATGAGCTTTTCGTGCTCGGCCTTGGTGAGGATGATGCCGCCGCGCGGGCCGCGCAGCGTCTTGTGGGTGGTGCTGGTCACGAAATCGGCGATGCCCACCGGGGTCGGATATAAACCGGCCGCAACCAGCCCGGCGTAATGGGCCATGTCCACGAACAGGTGGGCATCGACCGAGTCGGCGATATCGCGGAAGCGCTGCCAGTCGATGGTCAGGGAATACGCCGAGGCGCCGGCGACGATCATCTTGGGGTTGTGTTGTTCCGCCAGATGCGCGACCTGATCGTAATCGATCTCCTCGCTCGCGGTCAGCCCGTAAGAGACCGCGTGATAGAGTTTGCCGGACAAGTTCACCGGCGAGCCGTGGGTGAGATGACCGCCGTGCGCGAGCGACATGCCGAGAATGGTGTCGCCGGGTTGGAGCGCCGCCGCATAGACTGCTTGATTGGCCTGCGAGCCGGAGTGTGGTTGCACGTTGGCAACCTCCGCCTTGAACAGCGCCTTGGCGCGATCGATCGCCAGTTGTTCCGCGATGTCCACGTACTCGCAACCGCCGTAGTAGCGCTTTCCCGGGTAGCCTTCGGCGTACTTGTTGGTGAGCACCGAACCCTGCGCCTGCAGCACACGCGGGCTGGTGTAGTTCTCCGACGCGATCAGTTCGATGTGGTCTTCCTGGCGTTGGCGTTCGGACTCCATTGCCTGCCACAGTTCGGCGGTCGAAATCCTGGATGTTTTGGTCAGCGGGAAACATGAAGGCCTGAGAGGGAAAGTGGGGGCGCCGGAAAGCGGCGAATTGTACCATTGCGGCTATCTACCCCGAAGTTCAAGGGCGTTGACGCAAAGAGTGCAAAGGGGACAAGTAAGAGCGCAAAAGATCGCGGGTCGAAAATCCGGGCTACACAGGCGTCTTCAGGCGACCAACGTTTGTCCGCCATGGCCTCCAAGTTGAGGCCCGCGGTTCCAGATTCTTTGAGGGTCCGGCTTGCTGCTATTATTGGCGGGCTCATGGATTCAGCGCGCTGCATCGAGACCATGACCATCGGCCCGCGTCGAGGCCGCTTACAAAAAAACTGGGGGGAGATGACATGCCAAAGACCTTCTTAGCCAGGTTCATCTGGTTGGGAATCGCGATTCTCGGTGCGTCCGCCATCGGCGGCATCGCCATCCACCGAGGCGAATCCATCAACGCCATCTGGTTCGTGGCGGCCGCAATCTGCACGTATCTGGTCGCGTATCGCTTCTACAGCGCATGGATCTGCGCCAAGGTCCTGGTGCTCGACGAAACCCGCGCTACGCCGGCGGAGCGCTTCAACAACGGCCGCGATTTCGTCCCGACCAACAGGTGGGTGACATTTGGCCATCACTTCGCGGCGATCGCCGGCCCGGGACCGCTGATCGGGCCGACGCTGGCGATGCAGTTCGGCTACCTGCCCGGCACGCTGTGGATTCTCACGGGCGCGGTTCTCGGCGGCTGCGTGCAGGACATGGTGATCATGTTCTGCTCCACGCGCCGCGACGGCCGAAGCCTCGGCCAGATGGCGCGCGACGAACTCGGGCCCGTCGGCGGCTGGGCGGCGATGATCGGCACCATGACGATCATGCTGATTCTGATTGCGGTACTGGGTCTGGTCATCGTCAATGCCATGAAACACAGCCCCTGGGCAACGGCGACGGTGCTGGGCACCATTCCCGTGGCGATGCTGATCGGCATCTACATGCGCGGCATCCGCCCTGGCCGAATCCTCGAAGGTTCGATCATCGGCATCGTGCTGCTGATCGTGTGCGTACTGGGCGGTGGCTGGGTGGACCACAATGAATCTCTGCGCGGGTTGTTCGACTGGAGCGGAGAATCCGTCGCCTGGTTCGTGATGATCTACGGTTTCGCCGCTGCAACGTTGCCGGTATGGCTGCTGCTGGCGCCGCGCGACTACCTTTCAACGTTCCTGAAGCTGGGCGTGGTGTTCCTCCTAGCCGTATCTATCCTGGTGTTGGCGCCGGAAATGAAGATGCCCGCGCTGACCCAGTTTATCGACGGCACCGGGCCGATTTTCAAGGGCGCCCTGTTCCCGTTCGTGTTCATCACCATCGCCTGCGGCGCAATTTCCGGCTTCCATTCTCTGGTGTCCTCGGGCACGACACCGAAGCTGCTTTCGAACGAACGCGACATCCGCATGATCGGTTACGGCTCGATGGCGCTGGAATCCTTCGTCGGAATAATGGCGGTGATTGCGGCCTGCGTTCTCGAGCCGGGCGTATTCTTCGCGATCAACAGTCCGGCCGGCGTAGTCGGCAAGGAAGCAGCGGCCGCCGTCGCCACCATTTCTTCATGGGGCTTCCCGGTCAGCGTCGAGCAGATGCAAATCCTGGCGAAGGAAATGGGCGAGGCGACACTGTTCGCACGCACCGGCGGTGCGCCGTCGTTGGCAGTGGGCATGGCCACGATCTTCTCCACCACCTTCGGCGGGACGCTGCTGGCGATGTGGTACCACTTTGCCATCATGTTCGAGGTGCTGTTCATCCTCACCACGCTGGATGCGGGTACGAGGGTCGGCCGGTTCATGCTGCAGGACCTGCTCAAGCACGTGTGGAAGCCGATGGGCAACGTTTCCTCCTACCCGATGACCGTGATTTCGAGCCTGATCTTCGTTGCCGCCTGGGGTTACTTCCTGTGGCAGGGCGTGAAGGATCCGTTGGGTGGAGTGAACATCCTGTGGCCGCTGTTCGGCATTTCCAACCAGTTGCTGGCCGGCATCGCGCTGTCGGTCGCCACGGGCATCATCATCAAGATGGGCAAGCTGCGTTTCGCGTGGGTTACCGGACTGCCGCTGACCTGGCTGGCGATCATCTGCACCTGGGCGGCGTGGGAGAAGGTTTTCAGCCCCAACCCTGCGATCGGCTTTCTGTCCGGCGCCGCAAGCATGGCGGAAAAGCTCGCCGCCGGAACACTATCGCCGGAAAGAGCGTTGGTCGCTCCGCAGTTGATCATCGGGCAGAGAATCGACGCCGCGCTGGCCTTCCTGTTCGCCGTCATCCTGTGGATCGTGATCGTAGACATGCTGCGCATGTCCATGCGCATGCGCTCCGGCAAGGCGGTGCTGCCGCTGTCCGAGTCGAAGTACGTCAGGACTCAGCTCGACGAAAGCATGATTTCCACCGGGCAGCACGCCTGAGGCCGCGTCAATGGGCGCCGAACTCAGGAAAATCTGGCAATACCTGCGCCAGGTCAGCGGCGACGACGCCTACGAGCGCTATCTTGCGCACCACCGGCAGGCGCATGCGGGCGAGCCGCCGATGACGCAGGAGCAGCACTTCAGGAAACGTCAGGACGAGAAGTGGAGCAAGGTTTCGCGCTGCTGCTGAGAAATGCAGGACGCGGGGATTTCAAGACCGCCAGGAGTACTCGGGACTCGCTTAAGCGAAGGCCTGAAACCGGAACTGAACACAAAAACGGCGCCTTAGGGCGCCGTTTTTTTACGAGCGTCTACAAGGCCTGAGGCCTCAAATTTAGCGGACTGCGCTTATTTCTCTTCGAGAACGCCGGTTTTCGTAACAAATACCTGCTTCGGTAATCCCGTGGGATTGCGCTGCAGGTAGCTTGCCGCCCCTTTGCACAAGCGCTTGAACTCCGTGGCCTGGTGCCCGTCAAGGACATCCAGCGAGAAGTGCACCCGGTGCGTCACCTTCGGGAGTTCCAGGTTGAATCTATGGCGTCCGTCCGCATTCACGTACTCGACAGGCGCAGCGTTGAAGCTCTTGCTCAGCGCCTTCCGAATTGCTGCAATCTTCTCTTTCATATAGCCTCAAAAATGTTGTGCCCCGGCTCCGACCCGCGGCGCCAGGTTAATTGATCTCCATGCCAGCCGCACGAGCATCATGTATCGCAGCGAAAAGCACCTCGGGCACCCTCCGCAGGGTCTCTCACTATAGGCCTTTGGGCAGCACTTAGGGCAGTATTGTTGCAACGCAACCGGGTCATGGCCCGAAACAACGCTCGACAACCGCTGGTGGTACAGTGATTTCAGCAGGGTGGTAGCACTGATTTGCTTACCGGGACGACGGATTTCAGCCGAGGTATTCCATGAGATTTCTGCTGCTTTTGTTTCTCCTTCCGGCGGCTGCGCTGGCGCTGGAAAACGATTATGTGCGAGTAACGCGCAATGCGGCGACCTGCCCGCAGGCGAACATGCCCGGCTGCGGCGACCGGGTGATCGTAGCGTTGGACAACTTGGAGATCTTCGTCGGCTACGCCAAACGCAATCTCGCACGCGGCGAGATCGTTGTTTTTGAAAGCGCGAGGGCATTCCCGCCTCCGACAGGCGAATTTTTTGAGGTAGTCATCAAACCCGATCACCCGCCGGTGCTTTCGCCGCCGGAAATCATCGCGCCGGAAAAGAACGCCATGCTTTACGAAGGGGAGCACTTCTTCGTCTTCGCGGAACAACTCGCGCCGGGCGACACCCGCGCGCGCCACAGCCACAGTCAGCGGGTGGTAATCCAGCTCAATAAGACGCGCCTGCAGCAGTGGCCCGACGGCGGGCCGGAAAAGTTTGTCGAGATCCCGATCGAACAGCCCGGCTTCAGCCCGCCGGTTATTCACGTGGTGAAAAACGTCGGCGATGCGCCGCTATTCGGCATCGTGATCGAGTTCAAGCCGCAGAAGAAGTAAACGGTCGCCCGCTGACACACTGCGAGCCCGGCATGCAAAGGCCGGGCCCTCCCGGGGTCGGGAGTACTCAATTATGAAGATCCGGGCGCCTTCCACTTTTCCGGCACCGGCACAGCTTCGGCGTCGCCCGGCCACGGAGGCATGGTGACGCCAACCGCTTCCAGCGCCGTGTGGCCGCTCGCCCGAAACTGAAAATGCGTTCCAACCGGAATCGTCACACTGACGCCCGGTTCCAGCGCGACGATATCTTCGCGGTTGCCCTGTTTTCGCCAGATCTCGCCGCGGCCCGACAGAACGAACCAAATTTCATCCACGGTACGATGCCGGATGGCGGTAGAGGCGCGCCCCGGCGCCAGTTCGAAGTGGGCCATGCTGCCGCGTTCCGTTCTCGCCAAAACCCGCACATCCGACCCGTCCGGCGCCACCACGTCGGGCGTTAGCGGCAGGCGCTTTGTCTCAAAGTCCGTCATCGCTGCCCACCCCTCTGGTTTCGCTGTTCGCCGGTCAACTGCTTAGGTAGTATTTCCGAAAGCCCTTCAATCACAGGATGCCCTCCGTGGCTCAGACCCCGACTCTCCGTGGTACTCCGCGACGCGGGTCATTGACTTCCAATCTCCACAGGCGTTTCGCCCGCCGCCGGGACCTGGGGCTCAGCGTGCGCGAGTTCTCAATCCTGAAGCGCCTGTCCACGCCCCAGGATATCCAGGACTACGTGAACGCGATCCCGATCAATCACGAGATCGGCGGACAGACGATCCTGTCGGTGCGCGAAGTGATCAGGCAACGCCGCGCGCATTGCATCGAAGGCGCCTTCTTCGCCGCCTGCGCACTGTGGGTGCACGGCGAACCGCCGCTGGTGATGCACCTGGACTGCGATCTGAGCGACTTCCCGCACGTCATCGCGTTGTTCCGCCGTGGCGGCCATTGGGGCGCGATTTCGAAGACCAACGGCGCGCCGCTGCGCTACCGCGACCCGATCTACCGCAGCCTGCGCGAACTGGTCATGACGTATTTTCACGAGTACTACAACAAGCGCGGTTACAAGACTTTGCGCAGCTATTCGGGATCATTCGACATGCGCCGCATCGAGCCGGAGCAATGGGTCACGAGAGAAAAATCGTGCTGGGCTGCGCACGACCGCCTGGCCGCCTTCCGCCACTACCCGCTCATATCCACGCGGCAGGCACGCCTGCTGTCGCGCCGCGATCCCTTCGAGCGCCGCGCCGCGAAGATGGTCCAGTATCCGAGGCCGGCTGCTCGCAAGAAGTGAGTCGGCCCGGCTGAATCGACGCTCGTCCGGCATATCATTCCTTCTTCATATCCCGGGCGGCGATGTCCTTGTCTACGCAAGACTTTGCCCACTCCCAGCCGGTAATCTGCACCTGTCGTGTGCAGCGTTGCACGATCTCACCGGCCTCCCGCGGATACTCTTTCAGAGCCTGCATCGCGGAAAGCTCTCCTTTCACACAGGCTTCCACCCCTTCAGACCCGAATTCACCCGCCACGTTGTAGCAGCGATAGACGATATCCGCCCTCAGCTCTTCTTCCTTGGCGTCGTTGGCGCCAGAAACCGGAAAGGCCGGCAATCCCGCGCCTGCCAGCAGGGTGCAGAAGAAGATCGAGCGGCCAATGTTCGATGTCGTTCCAGTTCTCATCGTTTCCGCGTCCCGGTTTCCCCGTTCCCGCGCAACCGCGCACCGGCATAAGGTGCGAACGCCATCACGACCAATCCCAGCGGCAGCAACCCGCCCTTGGCGATGTTGTAGTCGGACGTGATGCGCTCCCACGACAGCCCCATGGCGACTCCCAGCGAAAACTCGAACACCAATGTGAGACCGACCCACAGCAGCCCCGCGCCCGCGAATTGCGCGCGACCGTTGAGGTTCAGCCACGGTGCCGTCAGCCAGGCTATGAGCAGGATAAGCGCCGAACCGATGAACACCCCGGCCTGGCGCGATTCGAAATCACCGATGGCGGGGGCGACAAAAAGGTTACGCAGCACTCCGTGCACCGACTCGACCACAATGATCAGCAACCAGACCAGGGTCGCTTTGCGCCAGGGCATGAAACGCGGAACCTTGAGCGCCGCCGCCGTCAATAAGGCTTGCGCCCGAGGACGTTTCCGGGCGGGTCGTAGTTGCAGGCCACGATCAGCGTGGTGTCGCACACCGCTTCGCCGCAGCCGAGCATGCGGGTATTGCGCCACACCATCTGTGTGTAATGTCCGATTGGTTGCCAGTTGGTTCGTGTCAGCATCCCGCCCTTATAGTCCTTCTTCTCGCTCTCCCACGCCTTCGCCCCGTCCAGCGCAGTGAAGGCACCCACGGTTCCCTGAAACAGATTCTCGCCGTATAAGGGTTCGGTGCGATGCTTCATCCCGCAGGTCGTGCCGGCGAGATGGTCGGCCCACTCCTGCGCGTAGTTCGCCAGTGCCGGCGACCACTGCAGCGGGCCGACACCGACGTCGGCGCGCACCTTGTTGTGATAAGCGGTGATCGCCTTGATGTCCTGCGCCGACATCCTGGTGGCGGTTTGCTTCATCGCGGGCGCCTCTGGTGGAGCGGGCGGCGGCGCGACAGCAGGCTCCGCAGGCGGCGGTTCCGCAGTCGGTTTGACCGATGGAGCCGTGCATCCAATCATTGTCAGAATCAACAGCGCGGGAACGATGATCGAGACCGGAAGGCCTGTGAGCGGCCGTCCTTTCGGCGGACACATGACTACTCTCTCACGCCGGTTCATTCGATCGCTGCGACCACGCGTCCGGTAATCTGCCCCGCCTTGAGCTGGTCGAGCGTGCGGCTGACTTCCGAAAGAGGCCGCTTTTCAATCGGGATCGGTTTGATCTTGCCGGCGCGCGCCAGCGCGATCACTTCCTTCAGTTCGGCGACGGTGCCGACGCTGGAGCCCTGGATCGTCCACGCGCGTTGCACCACCAGGACCAGCGACACCGGGATTTCGCCGCCGTAAAGCCCGACCACGATCAGCTTTCCGCCCTTGCGTAGCGCTCCCAGCGCCAGGTTTGCGGTGTCCGCAGCACCGACCAGATCCACCGCGCCGTACAACGGCCCGCCGGCGATCTGCTGCAGCTTCTTTGCCGCATCCGGGTCGCGGCTGTTGAGCGTCGCAGCGGCGCCCTCCTTTTTTGCCACTGCAAGCTTCGCGTCGTCAATGTCCACTGAAATGATCTTCTCGTGTCCGAGGGCCTTGAGCATCTCGACCGCCATCAGTCCCAGCCCGCCCGCCCCCAGCAGCATCACCCACTCGTCGCGCGGAATCGGTTCGAGCTGCGATACCGCGGAATACGTCGTGAGCCCGGAGCACGACAACGTGGCCGCCCACGCCGGATCGATGCCGGACGCGTCCACCAGGTATTTGGGATGCGGAATAAGCAGATGGTCGGCGTAGCCGCCGGGTTTCTGGATGCCGATCCAGCGCGGCGCCATGCAGTGATTGTCCATGCCTTCCAGGCAACGCGCGCACTTGCCGCAGCCGATCCAGGGACATACCAGCCGGTCTTTGCCGACCGGCACGTCCTTCGCGTCCGGACCGGCGGCGATCACGGTGCCGTAGGGTTCGTGGCCCAGCGTCACCGGCGGATGCATCCCGCGATCGCTCATGTTGAATCGCTTGCCGCCGCCGAGGTCGAAATAGCCATCGCGGATGTGCACGTCGCTGTGGCACACGCCGCAATACTTCAGCTTCAGCAGCACCTCTGTGCCGGTCGGCCTGGGCGTGGGCTTCTCCGCTTTCTGCAGCGGTTTGCCCCACTCGACTACGTCGTAACTGAGCATGTCTCCTCCGTTCCAAATGTATAGTGATGCGGGCGTGCCCGGCTGCGTGGCCGCGCCCCATGCAGGCAGCTTTCAGGAGCCTTGCATGACCACACCTTAGCGAGCAGCATAGTACAGCCGCCCGGGTCGATCACCTGTGGTCGGTCAACCGCCGACTCTGTACCGGCGTTCTCGGTCTCCGCACGCGGGCTTTTCCGTAACGGACGAGGCGGAACGGCAAGGGCAATCAGAATCAGAACAATAGAGGAGAATTCCATGAAACTGCAACGACTTGCGCTCATGTTGTTTGCGGCGGGCACCACGGTGCTGGCTGCAATGTCATCTTTCGCCGCGGACAGCGTCAAGATTGCGGTTATCGATCCGCTGTCGGGGCCGTTTGCCAACGTCGGCGAGGCCATGGTGCGCTACACTCAGCTTGCGGCCGATGCCATCAATGCTCGCGGCGGAGTGCTCGGCGGCGCCAGGATCGAAATCATTGCGCTCGACAGCAAGAGCAGCCCGCAGGAAGCGCAACTCGCGCTCAAGTCAGCCATCGATCAGGGGGTGCGCTATATCAACCAGAGCAACGGTTCAAATGTTGCCGGGGCGCTGGTCGATGCGGTCAACAAGCACAACGAGCGCAATCCCGACCAGGTCGTCCTGTACCTCAACACCGGCGCGGTCGATCCGGCGCTGACCAACGACAGGTGCAGCTTCTGGCATTTTCGCTTCGACGCCGATGCCGACATGAAGATGGCGGCGCTGACCGATGCGATCGCGAAGAACACCAATTCCAGAAAGGTGTACCTGATCAACCAGGACTACGCATTCGGGCAGGCGGTCGCGCGCGCGGCCAAGGAAATGCTCCCCAAGAAGCGGCCGGACATCCAGATCGTCGGCGATGAGTTGCATCCTCTCGGCAAGATCAAGGATTTCTCGCCCTACATCGCCAAGATCAAGGCCTCCGGTGCCGACACCGTTATTACGGGCAACTGGGGCAACGACATGTCGCTCCTGGTGAAAGCAAGCCGCGAGGCCGGTTTCAAACCCGATTTCTACACTTACTATGCCGGCGGGCTGGGTTCGCCGCCCGCGCTCGGCGATGCGGGCATCGGCCATCTCAAGCAGGTCACCCAGTGGCACGCCAACATCGGCAACGACAAGGTCACAAAGCACTACCTGGCCTATCGCGACAAATACAAGAACGTGAAGGACGACTATTACTGGACTACCCAGTACCTGGCGCTGGAGATGCTGGCGAAGGCGATGGAGCAAGCCGGGTCTGCGGACCCGACAAAAGTCGCCAAGGCGCTCGAGGGCATGACATTCGATGGCGACACCGGCCAGGTGTCGATGCGCGCGGACAATCACCAATTGATCCAGCCACTGTTTGTTTCGACCTACAGCAAGGTGGACGGCAAGGATGTCAAGTACGACGTCGAACGCACCGGCAACGGATTCAAGACCGATCGCCGTATCGAAGCCAAGGACACCATGATGCCGACCACATGCAAGATGGATCGGCCATCCTAGTACGGGTCGACTTGGTGGCCGGGGGCAGAATGAATGAGTGCAAAGTGGATGATCTACGGCGCCAACGGCTACACCGGCAGGCTCGCGGCGCGTTTTGCCAAGGAGCACAATCTCGACCCGATCCTTGCCGGCCGCCTCGCTGAACCCATCCGGGAGCTTGCCGGTGAGTTAGGATTCGAATCCCGCGTTTTCGATCTCGCCGATCCCGCGAAGGTCGCAGCGAACCTCGAAGGCGTCTCAGCGGTCCTGCACTGCGCGGGGCCGTTCTCCGCAACCAGCGAGCCGATGCTCGCCGGGTGCCTGCGTGCCGGGACACATTATCTCGACATCACCGGCGAGATCGCGGTATTCGAGAGCGTCCATTCACGCAGCCAGGAAATCAGGGATGCCGGAATTGTCGCCATCCCCGGCGTCGGCTTCGACGTGGTTCCCACCGATTGCATCGCAGCCATGCTCAAACGCGAACTACCGTCGGCAACCCATCTCAAGCTCGCGTTCATGTCGCGTTACGGCAAACTCAGCCCCGGCACCGCAAAGACCATGGTCGAAGGCCTGCCGGAGGGCGGCAGGATTCGCAAGGACGGCAAGATCGTGAGGGTCCCCGCAGCTTACAAGGTCGAATCCATCCCGTTCACCGAAGATCTATCGGCCACTGCAGTCACCATTCCCTGGGGAGACGTCGCCACCGCATATTATTCGACCGGGATTCCCAACATCGAAGTCTTCGCAGGCGTGCCGGAAAAGCAGATTGCGAAAATGAAAATCTCCGGCTTCATGCGCTGGCTCCTGGGGCTCGCGCCGGTGCAGTCATTCATGAAATCGCAGATCGCAAGGCGCGTCAAGGGCCCGACCGACGAGCAGCGCGCACGCGACGAGATGTATATCTACGGCGAAGTCCGGGATGACGCCGGACACAAAGTCGCGATGCGGCTGCGCACGCGCGAAGGCTACACGCTGACCGCCGAATCGGGCGTCACGGCCACCCGGAAAGTCATTGAAGGCCGCCTTGCGCCGGGTGCATGCACGCCGTCGATGGCTTTCGGCGCGGATTACGTGCTGGAACTCGAGGGCACCAGGCTCAGCCGCGTCAAACTGTGAGCGCGATTCCCTGATGCCGACACAACAGCCAACTTCTGGAAAAGCATGCCAATCGCAAAATTGATTTTCGCGGTGATGTTCGCGCTGGTCTGCGCCGGCGCAATTGCACAATCGTATCCTGCAAAGACCATCCGCATCGTCGTGCCCAACGCGCCGGGCGGCACGTCCGATATCCTGGCGCGTTCGATCGGACAGAAGCTCAATGAGGCCTGGGGCCAGTCTGTGATCGTGGAGAACCGGGCCGGCGCGAACGGCAACATCGGCGCGAACCTGGTCGCCAACTCTCCTGCCGACGGCTACACGTTGCTGCTAACCGATGTCGGCGCGCTGGCCATCAGCGCGAGCGTATTTCCCGATCTGCCGTTCGATCCGGCCGGGGATTTCGCGCCGGTGGTCTTGATCAGTTATTCGCCGCACATTCTCGGCGTGCATCCGTCGGTGCCCGCGAATACGGTGAAGGAACTGATCGCGCTGGCGAAGTCCAGGCCGGGCCGGCTCAACTTCGCGACCGCAGGCGTAGGCAGCGCGCCACACCTCGCCGGAGTCGAATTTGCGCTGCGCACCGGCGTGCAATGGGCCTACGTTCCCTACAAGGGCGGTTCGCAGGCGGTGGCAGACGTAGCCGCGGGGCATGCCGACCTGCTGTTCAACGGCATGCTTGCTACGTTTCCGCAGGTCAAAGGCGGCAGGATGCGTGCCCTCGCCGTGTCTTCCCCGACGCGTGTCGCGGCGGCGCCGGAGATCCCGACAGTGGCGGAGTCCGGCCTGCCCGGTTTCGAGACCGGCTCATGGCAGGGAATGCTGGCGCCGTCCGGCACGCCGCGCGACATCGTGCTCAAGCTCAATGCCGAGATCCGGCGCATCCTCGGCACGCCGGAGATGAAAGCGCAGCTTGCGGACCAGGGCACCGAGGTCCGCGCCGGAACGCCAGAGTCGCTGGGTCAATTCATCCGCACCGAGATTCCGCGCTGGGCCAAGGTCGTCAAGCAGTCCGGAATCAAGGTGGAGTAGAGAACACACCGACGATATGGCGTGCTCCAGGAGCGCATGCGGCACAGACAATTGGGGGAAATTCTGCTTGCCGTTATCGGGTCTGGCGCAATCCACCTCAGGGATTCGTACAATGACGGAATCTCTATTTCAGCATGCGAAATTACTGGGGTTCGCACACTGCAGCCACGTGAGACGCGCCAGGCCACTTTTTCGCTCGCCCGATAGTCTCTCGTACATTGCCGGGTGTACGATACTCGCGGCGATTGACCCTCGAGTGCGGCATGACCTCAGGCAACGCGAAATAATCGGCTTGCGCTATCGGGAGTCGCGCCGGACCTGCACAAGGTTTCATTGTCTTTTGACGCAAAAATAAGAGAGAGGGGACAAATCATGATACTCAGAATCCCGCACGAACTTTTACGTTGCGCTTCAGGAGTTCTGCTCGCACTCCCGCTCGCGCTGGCTGCAACCCAGGGGCTCGCGCAGGGCGTGACTGACGACATGCTGCTCAATGCGCACAAGGAAACCAGCAACTGGCGCATGGTCGGACGCGATTACATGAGCACGCGCTTCAGCCCGTTGAACCAGGTCAACACCAGGAACGTGAAGCGCCTGGTTCCGAAGTGGTCGTTCTCCTTCGGGGTGCTCGACGCACAGAACACTACGCCGCTGATCCACAACGGGGTGATGTACGTAACTTCCTCCCATGGCCGCACGTTCGCGGTTGATGCCAAGTCCGGCTCGATGATCTGGCAGTACAACCATCAACTGCCGGAAGATGTCGGCAAGAACATGTGCTGCGACATCGGCAACCGTGGCGCCGCGCTCTACGGTGACAAGGTCTTCGTCGCTACGCCCGATGCCCACGTCGTTGCGCTCGACATGAAGACCGGCAAGCCGGTGTGGGATACAGCCCTCGGCGATTACAAGAACGCCTATACCATGACCGTGGCGCCGCTGGTCGTGAAGGGTAAGGTGATCGTCGGCCTCTCGGGCGCGGAATACCCGACCCGGTTGTTCATCGAAGCGCTCGACGCCGACACGGGCAAACAAGTCTGGCGCCGCTACACGATTCCCGCGCCGGGTGAACCGGGTTCCGACACCTGGGGTTCCGATCCCGACAATCTCAAGTACGGTGGTGCATCGGCCTGGATCACCGGTTCATACGATCCGGCGCTCGATACCATCTACTGGGGCACCGGCAATCCGAATCCCGACTGGGACGGCGTCGGCCGCGAGGGCGATAACCTCTACTCCAACTCCACCCTGGCTTTGGATCCGGACACCGGCGAGATCAAGTTCCACTTCCAGTACACGCCCTTTGACGTGTGGGATTTCGACGGCGTAAACGAACACATCCTCGCCGATGTCGGCGGGCGCAAGGTCTGGCTGCACGGCGACCGCAACGGTTTCCTCTACAGCATCGATCGCACCAACGGCAAGTTCGTCTACGGCCGGGAAATTTCCAAGGTGAACTGGGCGACCGGATTCACGCCCGAGGGCCGGCCCATCGTCAATCCCGCCAAGGTGCCGAGCTATACCTACGAGGCGAAGGACATCTGCCCCGCTTCGGAAGGCGGCAAGTGGTGGAACCCGATGAGCTACAGCCCGGCGAAGCAAATGGTGTTCGTGCCCAGCCGCGAAATCTGCACGGATATCAAGAGCGCGAAGGGTGATCGCGTCGAAGGCAAGCCGCACTGGGGCATCGGCAGCATCAAGTGGAACAAGGGACATGGCCAACTGGTCGCTTTCGATGCCAGGACGGGCAGCAAGAAGTGGACGGTGGAAGCGCCCTCGCCTTTCATGAGCGGGGTGCTGACCACGGGCGGCGGCCTGGTATTCGCCGGAACACCGGAGGGCGAATTCAAGGCCTACGACCAGGACACCGGCCACGAGCTGTGGTCCTACCAGACCGGCTCCGGCATCGTCGGCAGCCCGGTCACCTACTTCATTGACGGCAAGCAGTATGTCGCGGTGCCTTCGGGCTTCGGTGGATGGACCGGCTGGGCCACCATCGGCGGCGGCGGCGCGCCCCACCTCAAGGACAGCCGCAAGGGCGGTTACGTGACGGTGTTTGGCCTGTTCGACGAATAAGAGCGATCGTTGACGTGAGAAGCGGCGGCAGGTTCGCCGCTTCTTTTTTTGGTCCTCGAGACTATTCTATGGGTTTCGATCGACTCACCAACGAGGCATTCACCGCCAGGGACGCCAAGGACGCCAAGGAAAGGTAAGAGCGGAAAGGCGACGTTAAGCAGAGCCGGTTAGGCGCAATGCAGGTACCTGCGCAGGGGTTAAATAATCACCCGATTGTTGCATTTGGCTTTCCTTGGCGTCCTTGGCGGTTAACTCTTGGCAGTAAGGGTTTATCGACGAACGCTCTTGCCAGGCGACCAATCCTCCAACTGCTGGTCACTGATTGCCTAAACCAATATCCGAACATTCTTTCTTGGAGCGCGAGACAAATAGCATGCGAGTTTTCTTTCATTCATTTCATTGCGCCGGCGCGCTCGCGCTGGCATTGCTGCTGGTCGGTCCCGTGCACTCCGGGGACGAACCCACAAATCCGTTCGCCGGCGATGCCGCCGCTGCGGTCGAGGGCAAACAGCTGTTCCTGAAAACGGGATGCTATTCCTGCCATGGCCACGAAGCCGAAGGCGCGGTCGGCCCCGACCTCACGGATGACGAATGGATTTACAAGCCCACCGATTCGATGATCTTCAACACCATCGCCAAGGGACGCCGCGGCACCGTCATGGCGCCGTTCTCAGATCAGCTCGCGCCGGAAGAGATCTGGAAGGTCGTCGAGTTCCTACGCGATAAGAACCGCCAACGGCACCTCAAGCAGCAATAGCAAGCGCGTCTCCCGTGCTGCCGGCCTGGGAGTTGGTACGCGATTTTTTTCGGGTAGCCGGGTTAGCGCAGACCGGCGCCATTCCTTCGACCTGCCCCTTGTCACTCCTGCGTCCCGGCCGGCCTTGCCGATCAGGCGGCTGATGACGGGGTGGTATTCCTTGCCGTGCCCCGCGTCGATGGCCTCGCCGAACCAGCCGTCAACGGTCCGCGCGCCACGCGCATCGATGCCCGTCTCGCGCGCGAGCTGCAATGCATAGGACAAATCCTTGCGCGCGTACTCCACCGAGAACGCCCGCTCGGGAAACTCACCGCGGAGCATTGCTTTAATGCCGTGATGGCGCAGCGCAAAGCTGTCGGCAGACCCCTTGGACAATGCGTCGAACAGCAGGGCCGGATCCACGCCCGCGCGTTCGCCGATCGCCTTCGCTTCCGAGATCGCCATCACGATTTCGAACAGCACCATGTTGTTCAGGATCTTCACGACCTGTCCGCAACCCACCGGACCGCAATGCGTGATGTCGCTGCCGAACGTGGCGATCAGCGGTCGCACCCGTTCGAACACGCCGGCATCGCCGCCCACCATGACCGCCAGCGTGCCCGCCTCAGCGGCGGCGCGAGTGCGGGCCACGGGGGCGTCGATGAATGTCGCGCCGCGCTGGGCGAACTCGGCGGCCAGGGCCCGCGTGATATCCACCGGCGAGGTGCCGAGGTCGACGACCATCTGGCCCCGACGCACCATGGCAAGAAGGCCGTCCGGCCCACGGGCGAGATCGCGCACGATCGCGCCCGACGGCAGCGACAGGAAAATGACATCGCTGCCGTCGGCCGCCCAGGCCAACGAATCGGCGGCGTGTACACCGCTTGCACCGAGCCGCTGAAGCGGCGCCGGATCGCGGTCGTATGCGCGGACCGGCAGGCCCGACTTGCGCGCGAGATTCCGGCACATGGGTTCGCCCATGACGCCCAAACCGATGAAACCGATCTGCTTGAAGCTGCGATTCATGATTGTGTTTTTTTGCCGCAGTGGTTGAAAACGGGGAAGCCCATGCGTCGTCAGGCGTTGCCGAGTCCGAAATAGATGCCCTTGGCCTGCTGGTACAGGCGCATGCCGGTCACGCCTTTTTCGCGGCCGAAGCCGCTTTCCTTGAAACCGCCGAAGGGCGTGGCGATGGAGAGTTGCTTGTAGGTATTAATCCAGACCGTGCCGGCCTCGAGTGAGCGCGCGAGCCGCCATGCGCGCTTGTAGTCCGCGGTCCAGATGCCCGCGGCCAGGCCATAAACGGAGTCATTGGCCTGCATGATGGCATCGTCTTCATCGCGAAAGGGCAAGACGCACAATACCGGCCCGAAGATCTCTTCCCGTACGATCGACGCGGCATTGTCGATGCCGGAAAGTATAGTGGGCAGGTAGAACGCGCCCTTCGCCAGCCGCGCCTCGGCAGGCGCAGTGCCGCCCGTCAGGATGTCGGCGCCGGCAGTCCGCGCGGCATCGACCAGCCCGGCAATGCGATCGCGGTGAGCGAACGATGCGATCGGCCCCATCTGTGCACCGGCGACATCCGGCAGGTCCACACGAAGATTGCGCGCCTTAGCGAGCAGCAGATCGACAAGGCGGTCATGGACTTCGCGTTGAACGAACAGGCGCGAGCCCGCCACACACGATTGGCCGCTGCCTTCGAAAATTCCGCCGGCCACGGCCTCGGCCGCGGCTTCGATATCGGCGTCGGCAAATACGATGTGCGGCGACTTGCCGCCGAGCTCCAGCGCCACCGGCATGAGTTTCTGCGCTGCCGCGGCGGCGATGCGCCGGCCGCTGGCCGTGCCGCCGGTGAAGGACACCATTTTCACACCCGGGTGCGCGACCAATGCCGAACCGACTGTGGCGCCTGTGCCCGGCAACACATTCAGCACACCGGGTGGAAGTCCCGCCTCCAACGCGATGCGGCCGAGTTCCAGCGCGGGCGAAGGAGTCAACTCCGACGGTTTCAGGATCACCGCATTGCCCGCCGCCAGCGCAGGCGCCACTTTCTGCGCCTCCATCGTCAGCGGCGAATTCCACGGCGTCAGCGCCGCCACGACGCCGTAGGGCTCGTACACGGTCATCGACAGGTAGTTTCCACGCGCTGGCGTCACCTCCGAGCCCATGGTCTCGCAGACCGATGCGTAGTAGCGAAATGTCGCTGCGGCGCTGCGCACCTGGGCATCGCATTCGACTCGCACCTTGCCGTTCTCGATCATCTGCAGATGCGAAAACAGCTCCGCGTCGCGCTGCATCAACTCGCCGATCCGATGCAGGATGGCGGCGCGCTGATGCGGCTGCAAATCCCGCCAATCCGATTGCCCCGCCGCCTGTGCTGCCGCCTGCACTGCTCGATCGATTTCGGCAGTACCAGCGGCGCAGATTGAGTGGTTGATTTCCCCATTGGCCGGGTTGATGGATATCAGCGGCTCGCCGGCATTGCTGATGCGCTCGCCGCCGATCAGCATCGGCTTGGGGGTTTGACGCAGGGGCGTCCGTTGGCTATTCATGATGCTGTCTTTGCGTGCAGTTGACCAACAATTGAGGAATCGGCCGCGATGTCATTCAATTCGGCGAGCGGACATATGTTGCGTTCTCGATGACGCCTTGCGCCGCGCAATAACCTATTCTGCAACCCTCCCGGGATGCCCGCAATTCCACGCCGTCCGTCCCGATCGAAAAATGGATGACACAGTTTCCTTCGGAGAAAACGAAATTGCCCGCGGCATCCTTTACCGCCATGCCGTACACATCGCACTCCCGGGCGTTCTCCCCGACCGTGGTCAGCGACAGGCAGACCGACTCGGGGCCGCGTTCCCATACCACAAGTTGATCGAAGACAGGCAACGCTACAAGAAATTCGAGCTCGATCGCATCAGGACCGGGGCCGCGGCGCTGGACCGTCACCTCGTGCGCCCGCTGATACCGGGTGACCGCTTGCAAGGCGGGCGCCTCGTCACAAGGCGCTGATGGCGCAGCATGGAGTTCGCCGGCAAGACACCCGCCCGCCATCACCACCAGCGTCAGAAATTTTTCATAGCCCGCCAAGGTCGAGGCCACATCCATGTTCTGGCGTCATGCAGTAAGCCTGCGCACGGGCTCTCCCCTTCACCACTCCACCAGAAGTCTCGCCGGACCGCGGAACGACGTGTTGGGAGGAAAGTCCCACAGTTGGCCGGGCACCAGCCGCAGCGACGGCAGCCGCCGCGTCAGTTCTTCGAGAATGACCTTGAGTTCGAGCCTCGCGAGCGGCGCGCCGAGACAGTAGTGGATGCCGAAGCCGAAGGAAAGATGAGTCCTGGCATTTTCCCTGTCTACGTCGAACCGCTCCGGATCGGGGAAGTGCGCGTCGTCGCGATTGCCCGAACACAACGCCAGCAGAATTTTAGCGCCCTCCGGGATCGGAACCCCCGCGATTTCGACCGCCTTGACCGCCTTGCGCCGCCAGGTGATCACGGAAGAATCGAAGCGCAGCAGTTCCTCCGCCGCATTGGGGATCAGCGCCGGATCGGCACACAACCGGTCCCAGGACTCGCGATGATTCATCAGCGTGACGATCGCATTTGCGGACATGCTGGTGGTCGTCTCGTGCCCTGCGAGCAACAGGCCGTACACAATATTGACGATTTCCTCGATCGAAAGGTCATCCTCGTTCCGCCGGCTCACCCGGATCAGGTCGCCTACATAGTTGTCCGGTGGGTCGGCGAGGCAGCTCCCGATGAAGGCTTCGGTGTACTTCCAATACTCCAGCAGGCCCTGCGCTTCGGCCATCTGCTGCTCGCCGGAGAGCTTGCCCCAGGTCAGCATCAGGCGCTTGCGTGACCAGGTCTTCACCCGCGCGACGTCGTCCTCGGGCATGCCGAGAAACAGAAACAGCACCAGCACCGGCAGTTCGTAAAACACCTGGCGCACCAGATCCGCCTGGCCCGCGTTTTCGATCTGGTCAATGTACCGGGTGACCAGCCTGCGGATATCGGGTTCGAGTTCGGCGACACGCTTGGGCGTGAAGGCTTGCCAGGCGGACTTGCGGACACGGGTATGAGCAGGCGGATCGGCATTCGACATGGTCGGCCTGGCCCGGAACCCGCCCCCTTGCAGCATTTGCAGCACGTCCGGCGCGAGCGGTTTGACCGGGGTCTGGGCAATGCTGGCGGAGAATGTTGCGGGGTCGGCGAAGATCGCCTTGATGTCCTCGTACCGGGTTATCACCCAGTAATCCAGCTCGGGACTATAGAACACCGGCTCGGAGGCTCGTGCCTTGAGCCAGAAAGTATATGGGTCCGACAGGTAAGGATCGGTAAAGGGATTGAACTCGCGCCCGATGCCGTTCACGGGACATCTGTTGGCACTTGCACTGAATTTGGGTTGGTCTTCGACGTGCATGTTCAGTCCGCGTAGCGAGCTAGCGGGAACAACGGAGCGGGCAGGGTCGCGCGGATCTGGCCCGGCTTGGCCGGTTCCGAAACAATCGGAACCATTGTCGCGACCTGCGCAAGCTTTGCGCCATCTAACCCGGCTTGGTTGATGCGGTCCGAAATGACCGGCGCTTTCCCGCCCCGCACATCGGGAGCAATCACCGTCTTCGCTTGCTTTGCCGTCTCTGCGACAACAGGCAGTTCGCGTTCCTTGAGCAGCAAATTGGCGGCGCGGAACAGGCGCCACGCGTCGGGCAGCTCACTGGTCCAGAACCGCAGGGAGAAAAGATGCGATAGCGTGACATCCACGTGACCCAGCACCTGGTTCAAGACGAATACGCGCGCCCTGGAAGGTGCGACGGCACCGCCCAACGCCACACTTTCCGGGTAAGGGATCAACGTATCGTTCTTGCCGTGCACCAGAAGCAGACGGGCAGTCAGGCGCGTCAGGTCCTTGTCGCTGAGCGTCAGGGCATCGATGGTTGCGACGGTGGCGGCTGGCAACGCCGCGATCAGTTGCGCGGTTTTCCGCGGATCGGTGTTGGTGAGCAGGCGGTGCACCGACATGCCTTCGGGGCCGAGTGCTTCGGCGAGCGGGGATACGTCGGCGTTGATGTCTTTCAGTTTCACCGCCACGATCTCTTCGAAGATTGCCCGATCCTTGGGATCGCGCAGATCGTGCACCACGCTCTTGACGAAAACGAGTTTGCCGTATTCCGAGGGCTTGACGCTTCTCGGCGAGCCATCGACCTCGAAGTAACCGGTGGTCACGAACCGAATGGCGGTGCGAAGGTCGTGATAACCGCCCACGCCGAGGATAAAGCGCACTCGCTGGCGAATATCGTCTTCCAGCGCGGCAAGCACCACCGGCCCGAGCGCGTAGCTGATGCCGGCAATCCCTGCCCGCCCTTCGGGCGACAGGTCGTCGCGATCCACAAGGTAGCGGAACGCGTCCGCCGCTTCGCGTGCCTGACCGGGCTCGATCCGGAGTTCGCGGTAACCGGTCAACTGTGGCGCAAGCACCGCAAAGCGCACTCGCGCCAGCGTCGTCGCGAAAGCTACAAAATTCGCATCATCCTTGCCTTGCTGCACCATGCCCGGCACGAGCACGATGCCGGCTTCGGGTTTGCCGTCGCCCGGGAGATAGAGGTCGCCGGTATGGGAACGTCCGTCGATCGAGTAGGCAATCAGGGTGCGCGATGGTTGCGGCGTTCGTTCCTTCAGGCCGCTTGGTCCGGCGCCCGCAGCGATGTCGCCCAGGACAAGCATCGCATCGTGATGCCGCTGCAACGCGCAGCCGGAAACGCCCAACAGGCACAGAAGATAGGCGCAGCTCGCTGGCAATGAGGGGCGGAAGAAGCGCAATGTCGGGCCAATCATGCAGATCCGTGCTTGGGTTGCAGTGTACAGCCCGGTTGCATAGTTATTGCGAAACCGTAGCCTCGCCAGATTCAATTCCTGTTGTAGCTCATGTGGGAGAGCCCTTTTCAAAACACTCCGCGTCCGTCGGGATCGGGATCCAGGACTGCGCCGAGCGGGTCCAGATATGCCGCTGAATCCTGAACCAGTTGGGATCGTCGAAGGTGCCTCCGGCAATGCCGCGCACGCCCGGCCTGCGTTCTGCGGTCCACATGACTGTGGTTCCGCACCGCGGGCAGAATTCCATGCGAAGCCAGCGGTTGCTCTCGTCGGAACGATGCTCGTAAGTCGCCAGCGGTCCACCGGACACCTGGACCTGATCCATTTTGTAGAGGACGGGCTCCGAAAAAGCGCTTCCCGTTCGCCGTTGGCAGAATTTGCAGTGGCAGGCCGTCGCCAATATCGGGGCGCCAATGGCGCGATAGCGCACGCTGCCGCACAAACAGCCGCCTTCATGGATTTCACTCATGGCTTGCCCAGCCTGATTTTCTCCCACACCAGTTCGCCGGTCAGGCGCCTCCCGCCGATGAGGATGGGCGGCGTGCGCAGAATGAGCTTGCCGTCCTTGAACTTGTATTGGCGACGCTGCTCTGTGCCTACCAAATTTGGCAGCAGCGACTGGATCACCGTATGCGTCACGACGTGTTCGCGCTCGTCGACCTTGTAGCGTCCATAGTAGGCTTGATAGCTCTCGAATGCCGCCTTGATTTCACCGGCCGTGCCCGCCATCCGATCGGCGACCGCAAAGGGCGTGCGGCCCTTCTGCGCCAATTGCGCGGCCATGCTGCCCTGCGCGTCGTACATCAGCAGGCCCTGCGGTTCGGAACCATACGGTGATTCGGCTATGGCCCCGTCCTCGCCACGGAACTCCGCGGAAACCAGCCGCCACGCACCAATGAATTTGTCCGCCTCCATCATCGCGTACAGGTCCGTGCAAACCCCCATGGCAAGCAGGCACACGCACAAGCGGCCCATTTTTATGCGAATGTTCATTGTTGACCTCCTTGTTCTTTCAGGCAGGCAAAGCTAATCCACATCAAGAGTAACCCGGATCAGGAGAATCGCGGTACTCAGCCTACCGGTTTCTGTCTGGCGATCACCAGCGCGATGCCACCCAGGATGGCGGCGGACGCGCCCAGCAGTCGTAATGTGATCGGCTCACCGAGCAACAGAACGCCACCGATAGCGGCAATGACCGGCACGCTCAACTGCACCGTCGCCGCGCCGGTGGCTGTAAGGCCGCGCAAGGCGGCATACCAGATTGCGTAGCCGACTCCCGAGGTCAGCGCCCCGGAAGCAATCGCGTACGCCACGCCTTGGACGTCCGCGCGCGCCATAGAAAGAAGCAACAAGCTCAGTCCTGCGGCGAAAGGCACGGCCCGCAGGAAATTACCTGCCGTCGTTGCCAGGGGATCGCCTGCGCCCTTGCCTCGCAGCGAATACACGCCCCACGCCACGCCTGCACCCACCATCAATATCGCGCTGCCCGGAGGCGGTGCGGACAGTCCCGGCAGCACCAGGGCGACCAGCCCGCCGAGGGCCGCCGCTAGACCAGTGACCTGCCAGCCATTCAGGCGCTCGCCCTTCCACAGTCCGAACAGGATCATGGTGGCCTGCACCGCGCCGAACAGCAGCAGTGCACCCATGCCCGCGGACAGATCGACGTAGGCAAACGAAAAGGCGGCCGCGTAGGCAAAGAGCGCGAGCGCGGAGGGCCAGCTCCCTCGTTGCACGCGACTTCCCGTGCGCATGCTCACGATAAGCCAGAGCGCAATCGCGCCGGAGAGCATACGGATCGATGTGAATGTGGCCGGGTCGATCGCAGTGTGCTTCAGCGCCATGCGGCAAAGCAATGAATTGCCGGCGAACGCGATCATCGCCAACGACGTCAGTACCACGACTCGAGTTCGCGAAATCACTCGGAGTGCCCGTATCAACTTGAATTTCGAAAGATCGAGACTACGGCATCATTGCAACAAACGAGAACAAACCCGGTCAAACTCCCTGATTCGAACCGGTGCCACGAGAACAGGCTCCGACCTCGGCTATCCGAATTTCGGAATCATTCATCTGAATTCATCAGCTTCGGCACGAGAAAAAGGGAAACAAAATGAAAAGGATAGGGATCGGACTTCTGGCACTTGGGGTTGTGCACTTGTCAGCGGCTTTGGCCCAAGGGCCGCCGGAATTTACCGTTTTCACCTTCGGCGAAACGTCGTGCGCGGCCTGGACAAAGTCCCAAACCGACACCGCCACGCGTGCGCAATTTCAGGCCTGGTTTCGCGGATTCGTGTCTGGCTACAACTTCGGCAACTCTGCCAATCAAGTACCCTCGGGCGCAATGCCGAATCTGGCCGACATCGCACTCTATGTCGACAAGTATTGCCGGGACAATCCGCAGCTCGACTTCATTGGCGCCGTGACTCCGTTGATTCAGGAAATTCGCGAGCACCGCGTACCTGCCACAATACCAAAGCCATGATTGCATTGCTGCCGTGTGCTTTGCCGCCATGCGGCAAAGCAGCGGCTTGCCGGCGAATGAGATCATCGCCAACGACGCAATAATCAAGATTCTCGTTCACGACATGACTCGGGAATCCTGCGGCGACTTGAATGCTGAAAGATCAAGTCTACGCGAGTAAACGTCGGCGCTCTAAGTACCTGCTCCCTACATTATCCTACCCACAGGAAAGCCGGATGAACTCCAAAGAAAAGGGCTCCGCAATGGAGCCCTTCTTGTGCCCGAGCGGTTTGCTCTACGGGGTCAAGGTGAAGTCTGGAATTGTGTCCGGCATGGACATGTCCCAGCTGAAGGACTGGGTCAGGTAACCGGTCGCGGAAGCCTCGACGGTGTACTTGCCCGCCAGCGCATCTTGTTTTTCAAGACTAATCGGCAGCGTGCCCGAACCATATTGGCCGTATAGCGGCGCACCAACAGGCAAGGTCAGCGTGTAGGCGCCGGTATCGAGATTGGCTGCCTGCGACTTCACCGTTACCTGCTGGGGGCCGGAGATGTGCTTTGCCGCTACGAAAATGACTTCGTCAGTCGCGCTGGCCGGGTTCAGGCTTACTTTGCCGCTTATGCTTCGGGGGGTCATCGTCGAGAGCGGCAAAGAAATCGGTGCGGTAGCGTTGCTGACCATGACGATGCTGCTGCTTGCGACTGGGACCGTGCCGATGATTGCCGTGTCATGGTTGTCAGCGGTAATGACGACGTCGTAGTCCCCGGGGACAAGACGAGCGAGCAAGAATGCGCCGGTTGACGTGTTAGGCACGGTGGATCGAACAACCGTTCCCCCCACCTGCGCAGAAACCATGACATTGCTTAAGGACGTGTCAACAAAGCCGTTGATACCGTTAAGTACAGTCGGTATGACTTTGATCACGGGTTTCAGAAGGTAAGTTCCGTTTCCGCGCCTCACGACAGACTTGCAGGCATCGAAATCCAGCACCAGATCCACGCGCTGCCCGGGGGCCACGTCGAACTCGTTGATCAGCTTGATTCCGCTTTGCACTGCGCTTGGCGTAGTCAGCGCGATCTCCGTGCCCGGTGCGCCTGACAGAACAACCGAGTTGTTGGTTGGGCTCGATCCGGTGTTTGCTACCAGCACCAGGCGCAATTGCGTGTAATGTCCTGCGGGCAGCGTCGTTTCGCCAAGGGTTTCGACCACGCCGTTGGTCAGATCAACCAGGTTGATCTTCCTGGCCGGGCTCAACGTGATTTCGGCCCAGCCACCAGAATCCTCAGTAGCGTCGCCGCTCAGGTGCGCCCGCACTTTCCTGACGGATACGTTTACAGCGTTGAAGCCACAGGCCGGCGCATCGGTCAGTGAAACGCCGAGTGTGCCGGAGCCGCCACCGTCACCGCTGCCGCTGCCGCCACCGCATCCGGCCACAAATGCAGCCAGTACCAATGCCGCGAACCATCTCAGAGGATCTAGGTAACGTTCGATTCCGTTCATTTGCCTGTCCTCTTCATTTAATCCCGAAAGGCCTGGCCTTTGCGGTCTATGCCCTTTCGGGTGCTTATCTCTTGCTTGCTTCAGCCTTCCATCAGGCATTTATACGACATCCTGCGCAGATGCTCTGTGCGCTTGCGAACATTAGGCAAGCACTATTGCATGTTTCCTCCCTGCCCCACTGCAGGTCGCATTGCTGCCGACCGGCCAGAAGACGTTGCTGGCTTGGGAGCCACCGGCCAGGTTCACGCGCGCCGATCCCCGGCGACCTCCGATGTACGCGCCTGTCTGCGAATCCTTGACGAACTGCGGCTTCCCCGCCATAAAGCCGACTTGGACTCAAGTACCCAGAACAGCAAATGAAAATCCCGATCCGCTATTCCATCTTCCCCAGTAGCCCCGAAGCCCACCGGTTCGAAGTGCGCTGCACGGTCACCGACGCCACTCCAGCGGGACAGAAGTTTTCGCTTCCTACGTGGATTCCGGGCAGCTACCTGATCCGCGAGTTCGCGAAGAACGTGGTGCGTATTCGGGCGCAGAGCGGCCGGAAGCAACTGCCGATCGTGAAGCTCAATAAGAACACCTGGCAGGTCGCACCGACAGATGGGCCGGTGACGGTGACGCTCGAGGTCTATGCATGGGACTTGTCGGTGCGTGGCGCGCACCTCGATACCACTCACGCCTTCTACAACGGGCCATCGGTGTTCCTGAAGGTCGAAGGCCGCGAGGACGATCCCTGCGAAGTCGCGATCCTGCCGCCCAAGGGCGCGCGATATCGCAACTGGCGCATCGCCACCGCGATGCGCCGCAAAGGCGCCAGGCCCTACGGCTTCGGCACCTACCAGGCGGCCAACTACGACGAACTGATCGACCACCCGGTCGAGATCGGCACGTTCACGCTGGCCACTTTCAAGGCCTGCGGCGTGCCGCACGACATCGCGATCACCGGCCGGCATCGCTCCGACGTGGACCGGCTGTGCCGCGACCTGAAAGTACTTTGCGAAACCCAGATCCGTTTCTTCGGCGAACCGGCGCCAATGGAGCGCTACGTATTCCTCGTCACCGCGGTCGGTGACGGCTACGGCGGGCTGGAACACCGCGCCTCCACCGCCCTGCTCTGCTCGCGCGACGAGTTGCCTCGAAAGGGCGTCGAGGAAGTCACGAGCGGCTACCGCACCTTCCTCGGGCTGTGCTCGCACGAGTACTTCCATACCTGGAACGTGAAGCGCATCAAGCCCGCCGTCTTCAGCCCCTACGACCTCGACCGAGAGAACTACACGACGCTGTTATGGGCGTTCGAGGGCATCACCTCCTATTACGATGATTTGTTCTTGGCGCGCTCGGGCCTGATCTCGCGCGACGCCTACCTGGAATCCGTGGCGAAGAGCATTACCTCGGTGCTGCGCGGCAGCGGCCGCAAGAAGCAGACGGTGACCGAATCGTCGTTCGACGCGTGGATCAAGTACTATCGCCAGGACGAGAATGCGCCGAACGCAGTGGTGAGCTACTACGTCAAAGGCAGTTTGGTGGCGCTGTGCCTGGATTTGTTGATCCGCCAGCAGACCGGCGGCAGGAAGTCGCTCGACCACGTGATGCGCGCACTTTGGAAGCGCCACGGGTTGAAAGGTGTCGGCGTCGAAGAGAGCGGCGTCGAAAGGCTGGCCGAGGAAGTAACCGGACTGAAACTCAAGCGCTTCTTCGACCAGGCGCTACGCGGTACCCGAGACCTGCCGCTGGAGAAGCTGCTGGCAGGCGTCGGCATCGACACGGTGATCCGCCGCGCCGAGTCGTCCGCGGACAAAGGCGGCAAGCATGCGTCGAAATTGGAGAGAGCGCTTGCGCAGCGCGTGGATTTCGGCATCCGCACCACCGACAACTGCGGCGAGCTGAAGGTCACCCACGTCCTCGATGGCGGGGCCGCGCAGAAGGCGGGGCTCGCGGCGGGCGACACGATCGTCGCACTCGACGAGTTGCGGGTTACAGCGAAGAATTTCGAAGGCCGCCTCGGCAGCTATCGGCCTGGTGACACCGTGCAGGTGCACGCCTTCCGCCGCGACGAACTGCTGGTGCTCGATGTGACGCTCGCCGCTCCGCCCGCCGATACCTGCGTGCTCAGCGTCAACGACGACCGCGCTGCCACCCTCGCCCGCCGTCGCTGGCTGGGTAACCGCTGACGACACACGCTTTTAACACGAAGGACACGAAGGGGAAAACAGAACGCACGAAGGAAAACGCAATCAGGGGAAACGAAATGTCAGGTAACAGTCCGGTCGCTGGCTATACGGGGAAATGGAGTAGCGTCGATCCGTCACGAGTCTCATAACGGGTTGGATTTCCCAACTTGGTTCTCCTTCGTGTCCCTCGGGTTTCCCTTCGTGTCCTTCGTGTTGAGAGAGTTTCGCTGTTATTGAGCTTTTCAGCGTCATTCGTGGTGGGCGATTCTTCTTGCGCAGAGCACGTCAGGCGTCGGGATCGCCGAGACCCATCGGCGCTGGGGTCAGGCGCACAATCCGGGAAAACAGTTCACGGAATTCATCTCCGGTACTCTTGCCGAGCATCGGGTCGGCGTTTGCCGCGAATGCTGCTTCGACTTCCTTCCAGTCCTGATCGGTGAATATCCGCTCAGCCACCGGCAGGACGTGCTTCTCTTCCTTTTCCATATGTCGCCAGTAGAAGTCTGCGAACCGATTCAGCTCGGCCTCGAATTCCTTCGCTCCCTGTGCGGCGCCGGCCTCCCAGCTGCTGAGCGCCACAGTCAGCGCATTCAGCATCTGCCCGCCCCGCGCGTGCTCCTGTTCCAGATCGGCGATCACTGCGCCGGCCTCCGAAGTGCGCGCCTTCAGTTTCGCGAACAGTACCTTGTCTTCCTTCGGATGATGACGGCGCTCCGGGAACTCGCGCACGTAATACAGCATCGCGTGCAGCAACTTGAAATCCGGCGCCTTGCCTTCACGGATGTATTTTCGTACCAGGAATTCGGCCGCCTGGATGACCGCCGCGAGCGAACGATGCTCGTCCTGGATCAATCCGATCGCCTCGAATTTCATGCCGCCCTCCCTTTTGCCTCAATGGCAAGTTGATCGGTATCGCGTTCCCGCCGTCAGGAGAGTTTAACCCTCTCGGTCTAGCGGTTGCGAACGACGATACCGACCTTGGTGACGTTGCGCCCCTGGATTTCGCGCACGACCAGGTTCATCCCGCCGACGCGGACAAAGTCGCCGACTACCGGCCGGCGATGGAATTGCCGGTCGATGTACTGTCCGAGGGTCTGCGACTTCACCGGCTCCGGAAGCTCGACGCCGTAGATGTCCGCGACCTCGCCGAGCGGCGCATCGCCGTCCAGCGTGAAAGTGCCGAAGACGCGTTGCTGCTCGGTTTCCTCTGCGTCGTCCGCGGGGACGAACAAGTGATCGAGCAACGCCATGTGTTCGTCGGTGGTGATCACGTATAGCAGGTCGCCGGCGGCGATTTCCAGTTGACCGATCGAGTTCAGCGGCTTGCCATCACGAAAGGCGGCGACGATGCGCACCCCGGGGGGCAGCGGCAACTGGTTAACACCGCGGCCGATCGCCTCGCTCAGTTCGGTAACCCGGTAGCCGAGCAGCCGCAGGCTGGCCTGTCCCGGCACCTCGACAAATTCCGAAAAGTACGGCGCGTGTTCCTGCGGCAGCTTGAGCCGCAGCGCCTGGGCGAGCGGCGCGACGGTCCAGCCCTGCACCGCCAGCGACGCCAGCACCACGAAGAAGGCGACGTTGAAATAGACCGACGACTCCGGCAGCCCGGCCAGCGCCGGGAACAGCGCCAGCACGATCGGCACCGCACCGCGCAATCCCACCCAGGCGATGAAGATCTGCTCGCGCCTGGGGAAACTGAACGGCAGCAACGATAGCCACACCGCAATCGGCCGCGCCACCACCATCAGCACGATTGCGACCAACAGGGCATCCACCGCAGTGGGAATCAGTGCCGAGGGCGTGACCAGCAGGCCCAGCATCAGGAACAGCGCAATCTGGGACAGCCACGCCAAACCGTCGTGCACCTTGAGGATATTGCCCTGCGACTTTACCCGGGAGTTGCCGAGAATCAGTCCCGCCAGGTAGATCGCCAGAAAGCCACTGCCACCCCAAACAGTGGTGGTGCCGTAGACCACCATGCCCCCGGCCATCGCCAGCAGCGGGTAGAGCCCGCTCGTAACGCTTACCCGATTCAGGAGCCAGACCAGCACACGGCCGCCGACGATTCCGGCCAGCCCGCCGAGCCCGAATTGCCAGACGAATTCCCAAAGGAACGACCAGCCCGGCGCGTGATCGCCGGCGCGCACGACCTCGATGAAAACCAGGGTCAGGAACACCGCCATCGGATCGTTGCAACCCGATTCGATTTCGAGCGTCGCGCCGACCCGCTGTTTGAGCCGCATGCCCTGCGACCCCAGCACCGAGAACACGGCGGCAGCATCGGTCGAACCGATGATCGCGCCTATAAGCATGCCCTGCATGATGTCGAGATCGAGGAGCCATGCCGCAGCCACGCCGACGATGCCGGCGGTCAGGATCACCCCGACGGTGGCAAGCGACACCGCCGGCCACAGGCCGACACGGAAAGTATCGGTATGGGTGCGCATGCCGCCGTCGAACAGGATGACGGCGAGCGCCATGGTGCCGACCAGGTAGGCGATCTGGTAGTCGCTGAAGAGAATGCGGCCCGGCCCTTCCTCACCGGCGAGCATCCCCACGGCGAGGAAAACCAGCAGCAGCGGCGCGCCGGTGCGCGCCGAGAGGCTGCTCACCACGATGCTGAGCAGCACCAGCAGTGCGCCGATCAGGATGGCGTGATTGGAAAAATCCATTACGCGTCTTTGTTGCCCGTCGAATGACGGCGTTCTAGCACGAACTGTGCCTCCCCTCAAGACGGCATTTCGTGAACGTCAAGATCGTTAGCCACGGAGGACACAGAGGAAAGGCAAAAGCAAAGAAATGTCGGGGTAATAAACTTTCATTGGCTGATGATCCGCCCCAGTAAGAGTTGGCGGTACAGGTTGGCAAACAGTCACCCCTTTCAACCCTCAACTGCTTTTCCTCATTTTGGTTCTTCTCTGTGCCCTCTGTGTCCTCTGTGGCCAGATAAAAGTTGCCTTAGATCAGGAGGCGGCGGAGACATTACCGGGGCGCCAGCGCAGCAGGCGCCGCTCGGCGAGCGTGACAATGCGGTCGAGCACCAGCGCGCAGGCGGTAAGAACCAGCACACCGGCGAATACAGTGTTGATGTCGAACACACCCTCGGCCTGCAGGATGAGATAACCGACGCCCTTCGCCGAACCGAGATACTCGCCCACCACCGCGCCGACGAATGCCATTCCCACCGAAGCGTGCAGGCTGGAGAACACCCACGCGGTGGCACTCGGCAGGTAGACGTGCCGTAGCAGTTGCCGGCCCGAAGCGCCCAGCATCCGTGCATTGGCCAGCACCGTGGGGCTGACTTCGCGCACACCGTGATAGACGCTGAAGAACACGATGAAGAACACCAGCGTCACGCCGAGCAGCACCTTCGACCAGATTCCCAACCCGAACCACACCGCGAAGATCGGCGCCAGAATCACCCTCGGCATCGAATTGAACGCGGTGATGTAGGGATCGAGCAGCTTCGACGCCAGGTCCGACAGCGCCAGCCACAAGCCGAATACAAGCCCGAGCACCGTTCCGATAGCAAACGCCAGCACGGTCTCGAGCAAGGTGATTCCCAGGTGCGGAAGGATCTTGCCGGTGGCGAACCAGTTCCAGATGCGTTGCAGGACGATCAGCGGCTCGCCGAAAAAGAACGCCGGCAGCACCTCCGTCTTGACGAGAACATGCCAGAGCGCAAACAGCGCCAGCAACAGACCCACCTGCATCACCGCCAGTACGCCCTTATTTTGCATTGATTCACCAGTTCCTTAACCACGGAGGACACGGAGAACACGGAGGAAGAACAAGAATGAGGAAAAGAAAAATTGGGTTGGGAGCGCTGACTGTTGACAAACCTGTATCGCCAATTGGCACTGCGACGGATCATCTGGCGATGACAGGCTTCTAACCCCGGCACTCTTTTTCTCTTGCCTTTCCTCCGTGTCCTCTGTGTCCTCCGTGGTGAACGACCTTTTCTTTACGCAAAAGAATGAGCGTAGGCCTTCTGGACTTCGTCCCGCAGAGCGCTCCAGATCAGCGTGTGCAGTTCGACGAAGCGCGGAGTCATGCGAATCTCGGAAACGTCGCGCGGCCGAGTCAGGTCGATCGGAAACGTTCCGATCGGGCGACTCGCGGGGCCCGCCGACATCACCACCACGCGATCGGCAAGCGCGATGGCTTCCTCGAGGTCGTGGGTGACGAACACCACTGACTTGCGGTCCTGCGACCAGAGCGCCAGCAGCTCATTTCCCATCAGGCTGCGGGTCTGCACGTCGAGTGCAGAGAAAGGCTCGTCCATCAGAAGGATCTTCGGATTCAGGATCAGCGTCTGCGCCAGCGCAACCCGTTTCTTCATGCCGCCGGAGAGTTCATGCGGATACTTGTGCCCATGCGCGGCCAGCCCGACGCGCTTCAACCAGTCGGCTGCGCGTTTCCGCGCCTCTTCCCCGCCGACGCCGCGGAACTCGAGTCCCGCGGTCACGTTGTCGAGTGCACTGCGCCAGGGCATCAGCGCATCAGTTTGAAACAGATAGCCGGACCGGCGGTTGATGCCAGCGAGGGGCTCGCCGAAGATGGTGACGGACCCGCCGGTGGGTTTCAGCAACCCGGCGGCAACGTTGAGCAGCGTGGATTTGCCGCAGCCGGTCGGGCCGACCACCGCAACAAATTCGCCTTCGCCAACGCCCAGGTCCACTCCGAAAACCGCCGTGTACGCGCCAGCGCTGCCGGCACGTGCCGGAAACGTGCAGGTCACGCCGGCGAGATCCAGGGCGAATTTCATCCTCGCCTGACCGGCGCGTTCCAAACAAAGCGGCTGCCGATTGCCAACGCCGCAAGCAACCTGCCCATTACCGGATATCCTCGGACGGGAAGGCGTCGGGCAGTCGTCACGGCGTTGAAAGCGGTTTGATCGAACCGCTGTAATCGAACGGGAACGGCGTGTCGCCGGAGAAGAATCGGCCGGTAAGGCGGTAGCGCAACCCGGACGTAGCGGCGCCTTCGATGCCGCGCATCTGCTGGATCAGGCCGGACAGATCGCTCACAGCCTGCACGGTCACCATGGCTTCGCCGAGTCGCGGAATGGTAACGGACTCGTTGCTGACACCGCGTGCGAATGGCTTGCCGTTGATCTCGATATCGAAGGACAGGCCGTCGGTGGAAATGTCCATCGGATTCGGGTTCTGCACCCGCAGCTTGAGCGAGTAGGTCTGCTCCAGCACGCCGATCTGCGCGGCGCCCAGTTCGGTGATCGAAACATCCAGCTTCGGCCGCTGCGCGGTTTGCGCGCAGGCTCCGGCCAGCAACAGCGTAAGCAGGAGCGAAAATGTGTAAAGCAGTTTGTGCATGAGCATGGTCGTTACTCCAGGTGGCTGGTTCAGCGATAGGGTCGAGGTACGAGGTTCGAGGTACGAGAAAAGTGCTTTAGAAAGGGCTTCGCACATACTCGGTCCTCGGCCCTCGTACTACACCGCTCCGGCTTGCCGTAGCAACTCTGCGATCGCTTCTGCCATGCGCCGGTAACCCTTGGCATTCGGGTGGATCGGATCGGCCTTGAATTCGTTGTTGTACAGAATATCCTTGAGAATTGCGCTCTCCAGATGCAGGTCGTTTTCCCTGGCGATGGCCTGGTAGAACGACGCGTTGCCGCCGAACAGCGCCGGTTTGGGAACCGCGATCAGCACGACGGCGACACCGCGATCCCGGGCCATACGCACCATCGTCCGCAGGTTGGACTCCGTGGTCACCGACTCGACCTTGCGCAGCATGTCGTTTCCGCCCAGGCAAAGCAGCAGGATCTTCGGTTTCACCTCGTCGAGCACCTCCGGCAGGCGCTGCACACCTATCGCGGTAATCTCCCCGGGAACCCCCGCGCCGACCACCTGGCGGCCGATCAACTGGGCCAGCACTTCAGGGTAACTCTCTTCGGGACGTGCCCCGGTCCCGTGGGTGATGCTGTCGCCGAAGGCCAGCACAACGTCATCCGCGCCAAGCCGCGGCAACGGCGGCGGCGCGTCGCTGCAAGCTGCAAGCGCGCTGAGCGAAAGCGCAACCACCAGACTTCGAAGAAGCGCAGCGGCTGTTTGAGATTGACTCTTCATGGCTCCACGCGCGAGGGCCGAGGGGGAGGGTCGAGGGTCGAGGGTCGAGGGGTTAGAGTCTAGGGTCTAAAGCCATTCCCTCGTCCCTCGTTCCTCGCCCCTCGGCCCTGTGTCATTCCCCTGCCACCGTCATTCCCTCGACCAGCACCGAGCCGGTCTGACGCGAGCCGCGCACCATCACGTCGGTGCCGATCGCGACGATGTTGCCGAACATGTCCTTGAGATTGCCGGCGACCGTCACCTCATGCACAGGATAGGCTATCTCGCCGTTCTCGACCCAGAATCCGGCCGCGCCGCGCGAGTAATCCCCGGTCACCATGTTGATCCCCTGCCCCAGCATCTCGGTAACCAGAAGACCCGTGCCCATCTTCTTGAGCAGCGCGGCGAAGTCCTCGCCGGTTGAGTCCATTACCAGGTTGTGGTTGCCCCCCGCATTTCCGGTGGACTTCATTCCGAGCTTGCGCGCCGAGTAGCTGCCCAGAAAATAGCCCTGCAGTACGCCGCCCTTCACTACGTCGCGGGCGTGAGTTGCCACACCCTCGTCGTCGAACGCGCTGCTGGCGAGGCCTTTCTTCACATGGGGCAGGTCATGGATGCTCACGATCGGCGCAAAACACCTGCTTTCCGAGGCTGTCGAGCAGGAACGAGGACTTCCGGTACAGGCTGCCGCCACTTACGGCGGCCACGAAATGACCCAGCAGGCTCGATGCAACCGGCGCTTCAAACAGCACCGGCACCCGTGCCGTGGCGACCTTGCGCGCGCCGACACGGCGCGCGGCCCGCTTTCCGGCGCGGCTGCCCACATCCGTCGCCGGCTCGAGATCGGCGGCCGCGCGCGCGGTCGTGTACCAGTCGTCGCGCTGCATGCTCTCGTCCTTACCGGCGATCACGGCGCACATGACACTGTGGCGCGAACTGGGATAGCCCGCCAGAAAGCCGTGGGAGTTGCCGTAGGCAAAATGCGACTGCTGGACCGAAACCGTGGCACCTTCCGAATTGCTGACCAGGCGATCCGCTGCGAATGCGGCGTCCTCGCATGCGCGCGCCAGTTCGATGGCCTGCTCGACCGGAAGCGACCAGGGGTAATACAGGTCGAGATCGGGAAACTCAGTGGCCAGCAGATCGGCATCGGCAAGACCGGAAAACTCATCGGATGCGGTGAGCCGGGCGATCGACAACGCCGCGTCGACCGTGTCGCGAATCGCCCTTCCGGAAAAGTCGGACGTGCTGGCGTGACCGCGCTGCTTGCCGATGTAAACCGAGACGCCCACGCCCTTGTCACGGTTGTACTCGATGGTTTCGACCTCGCCGCGGCGCACGGTCACGCCTTGCCCGAAGCCTTCGTTTACCTCGGTCTCGGCAGCGGTCGCGCCGCGATCTCGCGCGTATTGGAGGACATCGCTGGCAATCTGCTTGAGCGTAGCGGTTTCGTGGGTAAATGCGTTGCTGGACACAATGATTCCGGTTGTGGCAGGGACAAATGAACGCGGCGTGGCGCCATCTTTCTGGCAAGGCGTCACGCCGCGAATGGAATTTTCGTTATGATACCAGTTGCCACGGCCCCCACGCCCCGATGGAAGAAGAACTTCAGATCAGCAAGACCCGGCGCAAGCGCGAGATGCAGGAACTGCAGGACCTCGGCGAAGAACTGGTCGCCTTGACCCCTGACAAGCTTGCCGGGCTCGACCTGCCAACGCGGCTTCTGGATGCGGTGCTGGACGCCAGAGGCATCTCCAAGTTCGGCGCCCTGCGGCGCCAGATGCAGTACGTGGGCCGGCTGATGCGCGATGCCGACGCCGACGCCATCCGCTCGCAACTCGACGTCTGGAAAGGCACCTCGGTTGCGGAGACCGCACGCCTGCACGCCATAGAGCGCTGGCGGACGCGCCTGATCGGGGACGACCTCGCGCTGGGCGAACTGCTCGGCCAGTTTCCCCGCGCCGACGCGCAGCGCCTGCGCGCGCTGGTCCGCAACGTCAAGCGCGAAGCCGCGGCCAAAAAACCGCCCAGGAGCTTCCGCGAACTGTTCCAGGAGCTTCGCGAGATCCTTCAACATTCTGGAAAACAATTTGCCACAGAGGCCACAGAGAACACAGAGGAACAACAAGGAAAGAAAAGGGTATCGGGGTTAAAACCGTTGGTTCCATGATGCTTCATCACAGCAGGAGTTGACGTTGCAAGTTCGCGAATTGTCACCCCTTACAACCTACATTTTCCATGCTCGTTTTTCGTTTCCCTCTGTGCCCTCTGTGTCCTCTGTGGCTAAAATGATCTTGAATTGATATGAGTGAAAACGAACAAGTAGTAATCGGGCTGGTGTCAATCAGCGACCGGGCATCGAAAGGCGTGTACAAGGACGAAGGCATTCCTTCACTCGAGGAGTGGTTGGGACGCGTCGTGCTCAATCCACGCCGCATCGTCACGCGGCTGATCCCGGACGAGCAGCCGGTGATCGAGGCCACGCTGAAGGAATTGTGCGACAAGGAGCACTGCGACCTGGTGCTCACCACCGGCGGCACCGGGCCGGCACCGCGCGACGTGACCCCCGAGGCGACGCTTGCAATAGCGGACAGGGAAATGCCGGGGTTCGGCGAACAGATGCGCCAGATCGGCCTGAGCTTCGTGCCCACCGCGATCCTGTCGCGGCAGGTCGGCGTCATCCGCAGGAGCACGCTCATCATCAACCTGCCGGGCCAGCCTAAATCCATCAAGGAAACGCTGGAAGGCCTGAAGGACGTCGAGGGAAGGCAGAAGGTTCACGGTATCTTCGCCGCGGTGCCTTACTGCATCGACCTGATCGGCGGGCCTTACATCGAGACCGACGAGACTGTGGTCAAGGCTTTCCGTCCCAAGTCTGCCCTTCGCCCGAAATCCGGAAACGCATGAAACGCACAGGATTCTTCACAATACCCCCTTGAGGGGTACGCAAAGGTACGCGAAGGAAATCCGTTGACGGATGGAATTCGAAATTACAGAACGCGTGCTCCGTGGACGTTAAAATTTCAGCCGCTGATCCCGGTGTTGGTTCGTGTATTGTTATTTACTTGTCTTCCCTTGCGTACCTTTGCGCCCATTGCGTTGAACGCGCTTTGACCTTATGAGCGAAACGCTGCCGGTAGTAGAGATCGAAACCAAACCGAAGCCGAGCCACGCGATCATCTGGCTGCACGGCCTGGGCGCGGACGGCAATGACTTCGTGCCGGTGGCGAAGGAGCTGAAGCTTCCGCCGCTGGGAATCCGTTTCGTGTTTCCGCACGCGCCGATGCGCCCGGTTACCATCAACGGCGGTTTCGTGATGCGCGCCTGGTACGACATCGCCTACCAGGAGCTCGCCTTCAAGGAAGACCAGCGTGGGCTGCGCGAATCGCAGAAGCTGATCGAGGAGCTGATCGTGCGCGAGATCACGCGCGGCATTCCTTCCAGCCGTATCGTTCTGGCCGGATTCTCCCAGGGTGGGGTATTGGCGCTGCAAACGGGGTTACGGCAGTCCAAGCCGCTGGCCGGCCTGATGGCGCTGTCTTCCTATCTGCCGATGTCGCCGATGGTCGAGGTCGAGCGCAACGCCGCAAGCAATTCGGTGCCGATCTTCATGGGCCACGGCATCACCGACAACATCGTGCCGCTGGCCCTGGGCAAGATGTCTCGCGACACTTTGATCAAGCTGGGCTACGAAGTGGATTGGCACCAGTACACGATGCCGCATTCGGTCTGCGCCGAGGAACTGGCGGATATCGGCGCCTGGCTCAAGCGCGTCCTGCTTTGAACGTCAAACTCTTTTCACCGCAAAGACGCAAAGAACGCAAAGGAATGCCAGGGAAAAAGGGTGGCGAACCGAAATGGTGGCGTCAGTTGAATGCCCGTGTGCCGCTGCTGATGATTCGTCCCCTGTACCTACCCGGGCGGCCTGACTGGTATCGCAAGAACTTCATTGACGCTTCTGTACCTTCTTTGCGGCCTTTGCGTCTTTGCGGTGAAAGTTCACGAAGTCAGGAAGGGCGTTGAAGCACCCGGAAGCGGGCCATGTCGAAATCATCACCGCTCTCCAGCAGCTTCTTCGGCACCAACAAGTAGCTGCGCTCGTAGGCCTGCATTTCGTAGGTCTTTGTTTCAGAGAACACCCCCGGCCTGACCAGCAGGCTCATTTCTCCGGTGCCGCTGCTGTCTCTTGTGCTCGACGGCAACAGCACCGCATGCTGCGCGTTCGCATTGCCGCCGGAGTTGGCCGGCGCGAGCGTCACCACGGTTGCACCCTTGCTGAACACCTGGATGCCGACATAGCGCTGCTTCAGGTCGTAGGCCGAAAGCCGGCGCACGATGCCCACGCCCCAGGCCGCGCCATCTTCGAGTTTCACTCCCAGCAGCGTTCCGACTTTGAGCCAGTCGCCTTTGGTCTGCGGCAGCAGTGCCCCATACCCGCCAGCGCTTTCGTTCTCCACCGTCCAGGTCTCGGCCGAGTTGTCGAAAGCAATGTCCTGGGTGTCGCCGGAAACGGTGGCGACGATCTCGTCAAAACTGTGAATCACGCTGATGCGGGAAACCGAGCGGTGCCGTTCCTCGCTGCGCAGAGGTGGCACCGGCGCCCAGTAGCGCACCAGATGCCGCAGCACTTCCAGTACCAGCTCCGGATCGAAAATGCCGCCGAGATTGACGTTGGACGGCACCACGCCGTCCGCCTCCAGGACGGAAATCAGCTTTTCCAGCTCCTGCGCGGCAGAGCCGGGACCGAAGAATCGCAGCCCCGGGGTCATCTGCAGCCGCGTAACCATCCGCGCCGGCCCCTTGCCGGTAGTGATGTCCGTGTAGTAGTGACAACCCTTTGCGGGCTGGCGACTGAGCACGAAGAAGCCGGAGAATTGCGCCACAACCCGTTCGGCGATCTCGAGTTTGGCAGGCAGCAGGCTGTCAGTGGACGAGATGGCAAGCATCAGCCCCGTGAGGAACTCGCGCTGCACAGTCGATTCGCCGTGCTTGCCCGGATACACCTCGACCCTGGTCCCGGTGAAGCCTTTTTCCTCGGCATAGGCGAAGAGCTTGCCGTACTCCTCCCACACCCTGGGCGCCACCGGCCCATAACGCAGCAACTGCCATTTGAGTTGCAGCGCGAGCGCCCGTAGCGCTCGCGCTACGATCAGCGGTAACAGGCCCTTCAGCGCACCCCAGCCACCGGCGCCGGCCTGGTAACGCCCCATACAAAGTTGGTAGGCGTCCCCAAGGTGCTTCCAGAATGTGAACGACGTGTTCCAGATGCGGATTTCCTGGAATTTCTGCAGACGCGCGCTGCCGGCAATATAGTCTTGCGAAAGCTTGCGATGATGGTTCTTCGCGGCCTGATCGACCAGATCGACGATCTCGAACTGGCGCCCGAGCTTGAGGTCTTCCACGCCATTCAGCGAATCGAGCCAGTAGGAAAGTTCTTCGAGCGACTTGAAGGAATCATTCGCCGGCAATTCGGCGACGAGTTGGCGGGCGGCCTTGTCCTCGGCCAGCGGATAGTCCGACTGTGTTCCCTTGATCCAGCCCAGCATGACCACCCCTCCCGCCTTTGGCGCTGCGTGACACCTGATAGGGCCGAATTATAACGCGCTGTTTATTTTGGTCTATTGATTCTTGAATCGATCCGCTAAGGCGATTGCAGCGTGCTTTTCAGGGGACGCGCGGCGCGATGTCCGCGGCGTGCATTGACCCCGGCCAGAACCGCCAGGCCTATGAGGAAGTAGGCACCGGTGATGAGGATGGCAAGGCGATGATTCCCAGCCGAAATCCAGCTCACCAGACCATAGGTGATCGGACCCAGGATGGATGACAGTTTGACCGCCAGCCCCCACAAACCAAAGAATTCGGCGCGACGGTCGGACGGACTCAGGTAGCCGACCAAAGCGCGCCCCGCGGACTGGCTGGCGCCGAGACACACACCCGCGAGGTTTGCCGCCACCCAGAACATCGCCGGCGTGGTCGCCATTCCGGCCAGCACCACGGTCAGGCACCAGCCGATCAAAGTCAGCGCCAGCGTGCGCACATGGCCGAGCTTGTCCTGTAACTGTCCGAAGGCGATCGCGCCGACACTGGCAGTGACGTTCACCACCAGGATCAGCATGATGGTCTGCTGCGTCGAGAATTTCATTTCCTGTTCGGCATAGATCGCGGCAAGCGAGATCACCGCCTGCACACCGGCCTGATAGAACAGGATGCAGAGCAGAAAGCGCATCAGGTCCTGATAGCGGCTTGCATGCTTGAGCGTTTCCCAGGTGCGCACAAAGGCGCTCGCGTACGCGCCGGTGGGCAGTTGCTGTGGTTGAGCCCGCTCTTTGAGCAACAGGAAGGTGGGCAGACATGAGACGGCGAACAATGCCGCAGTGATCAACATGGTCACCGGAACGAACTCGGCCGATGTCTGCCCATGCCCCTGCGCCCAGGTGACGTAGGCGAGCGATGCGCCGAGGCTGATCAGGCCGCCGACGTAACCCAGCCCCCAGCCCCAACCCGACACCTTGCCCAGCGAACGTCCCCGGGCGAGTTCGGGAAGAAATGCCGCGACCAGGTTCTCGCCGGTGCCGAAGAAAAAATTGGAGATGATCAGGAGCGCAATTCCGAGCGCCAGGTCGCCGGGACCGACCAAGGCCAGCGACGCCGTTCCGGCCACGCAGCCTATCGTCGTCAACACCAGCAGCCGCTTCTTGGCCGCGTGCGCGTCGGCATAGGCGCCGATCAGCGGCGCGCTGACCACGATCAGCCCGTAGGACACCGACAGGGCGGCAGTCCATGCGAAGGTGGCCCACACCGCCTGCCCCGCCACCACCGCCACGAAGTAGGCGTTGAACACGGCGGTAATGACCACCGTGGTGTAACCGGAGTTGGCGAAGTCGAACATCATCCAGCCCCATACTTCGCGGGGCCGGACGTCGTCGATCAGGTCCTTCTTCGAATTGGCGACCGGCAAGTTCTTGCGTGCGACGGTTAAGGTATGGAACCCAGCCGCGACTTTAACCGCGGGACGCGCGAAACGCTACTGACTGCCGATAGGCGTGGCCGACCCGGCGTCGAGCTGCGGCGCTTCCGTCGCCTTCGGCGCCTGCCGCAGGATGCGGCACAGCTTGAGAATCAGGTTGATCTTGATCTCGTCGAAATGCGCACCGGGGATCAGCGGGCTGTTGAACAGCAGCAGCGCCGGGGGCTTCAGGCTCGCCAAGCCGATATGGCTCATTCCGTGGCGCTCCAGGATGTCCACCAGTTGTTCGAAGATATCAGTACTGTCGGATTCCTGTGATTCGGCCCGTTCGCGCAGGTTGGTGAGGCTCAGTACCCGGCGTTCGGCACCGAGATACGGGATGATCGCCGCGGCGTCGTAACGCGCCAGGTCCTCCACCCGTAGCAGGACGTTCTCCTGCGTCAGTGGCAGATAGCGCAGCGACTGGACGAAACTCTCCAGACTGGTCATCTTGGCGCGCAGAAGCCATTGCAGGAACGACGCCCCCCGGCTTTCCACTGCCACCGCCTTGACCCGGTAGAAAATGGTGAACACCAATACGAACATGAGCGACAGCGGGAAAAACTCAAAGAATTCGCGCACCGTGAGATTGCCTGTGATCGCCATGAAGGACAAGCGCCATGATGGAGGCGCGCAGGAAGATGTTGAGCACCTCGTTGAACACGATGATGCGCGTGTCCACCCGGTAGCTCATGCGCACCAGCACGTATACGAATATCAGCGCGCCGGCGGCGCCCAGGCGCCGCGGAATCCAGGTCAGCTCCTCGCGGAAATCAGTGATCACCAGGGGCACGGCAAACAACGCCGACACGAATATCGCATTGTTCAGGCGGATCTCCAGGGTGGTGAGCTTGGTCTGGTCGGCGCGCCACACCATCCACGCCATGGAGATGATGATGGACACCTCGAACAACAGGAATACGATCAGCAGGGTCTTGCCCGAGTGCAGTTGCCCGAGCAGCGCCATGAGGACGAACATCACAGTTCCGCCCGCCGCGTAGATCTTCATCGGCAGGCTAACGTGCCGGCGCACGATGCTCTCGGCGAACAGCACCATGGTCAGGGGCAATACCGCCGTGGGAAAGAAGCGCAGGTAATTGAGCCAGTGGTAGCCGAGCAGCCAGTAAAAGCCGCGCAATGTCATGAGCGCGAACGTGCAGTAGAGCAGGAACAGCGTATTGCGTTCGAGCGCGCCGCCGGTACGGTGGTGGTGGACGAAATTGAGGTAGCCCCACACGCCGGCTGCGCCCAGCCAGGTGATGATGACGTCGCTGTAGACCGCTTCGCTGTACTCCATGTTGACTCCTCCCCCTCTCACCGGCTAGCGCCGGGGACGCAGGTCTCCCCACTGCCGGTTGGGCGAAAACCAGTTCCACAGCGGCAGCAGCAGCCTTCCGGCCAGCACGAACATCACTCGATACAGCAGGCTCGGCAGCGAATCGCGCGGCACCGTGCGCAGCAGATAGTCGCAGGCGCACGCGAAGTTGATCGTTCCGACCTGCAGGAAATCATCGCCGCGCAGGTAGTCGAGGCGGTCGCGGCACATCTCGTTGACCACGTCATCGCGATGCTTGGTAGTGGCTTCGTAGGTCTTCCTGAGATTGTCCGAGCCAACGGTGTAGGCGTCGCGGATGATGAAGTTATCCTGGTCGAATTGCGCCTGCGGCCCCACTCCGAATACTTCGCGATGCATTTCCATCACCTGGCGGGCGATAGTCAGGTGAGCAAAGCTTTTGCGCGTCTTGCCGGAAGGCGATGGATAAACGTCGCCGAAGGCCTCCGCGACCTTGCCCACGATCGCCGGCACCTGGGTCACACTGGTGATCCACACCGGGCTCATGCTGTTCCTCAGGAATACCAGCAGGCAGGGCAACCCGACCACCACCCAGGTGTAACCCTGCGCCTGGAACGCCGGGTCCACCATGATCAGCCCGAGGTGCAGAACGTTGACGCGGCGGCCGTGAACTTCGACATCGAGGTAGGCGTAGGCGTTGAAGGCGATGGGCTTGCGGCCTGCCTGGTCGTAAAGGATCGAGAGGATGGCGTTGTCGAGCCGCCGCTTGTCACCGCTCAGTACACCGTAATCAAGGCCTTCAGGTACGGCTGTCGTCACGACCTGGCGCATGTCTGCGAGAAGCTGGTCGAGCGCAGCACGTCCCATCCATAAGCCGGGACGCTCGACAATGCGCAGGCGCGCCTCGTTCTTCACCGGGAACTCGAAATCCAGATACTTCCGGCCCAGCTTGTGCAGGTGGATCATGCTCCGCCCTCCCCAGGCGTTCGCTACCGATTCACCGCTTGTCAGTCTTTCTTCAGACCGCGCAACAGCAGATCGACCAGCAGCGACGAGATGCTGTCGAGGCTGCGCCATTCTATCCACGGGTCCCTGCCCTTCGCGATGTGCAGCGACACCACCCCGTGCATGCCCGACCACAGGCTTTGCACCAGCAGTTCCGCGTCGTCGAGTTCCGGGCGCAGCAAGCCCTTTCGCATGGCCTCCTCGATGGCCGCCTTGAAGAAGGTATAGACGTCCTGCGCCGGATCGGCCTGGATCGCGACGAGATTGGCCTCCTTCATTTCCGAGGATGGCGGCGACATGAACATGAGCCGGTAATGATTCGGATGCTGCGCGCCGAAGTCCACGAACACCCGGGCCATCGCCAGGATGCGCGCGATCGGATCGGCGATCTGGGCGCAACGGCGGAACTCCTGTCCGAAGGACTGGAAGTCGTGGGCAACGATCTCCCGGATCAGCGTCTCCTTGTCGGGGAAATGCTGGTAGATCATCGTGGTCGTGTATTCGATGCGCTCGGCGATCTTGCGCATCGTCACGGCCTCGTAACCGTGCACCGCGAACAGTTCGCGCGCGGCGTCCAGCACCCGCTCGCGCATGCGCTGCTTGTCGCGCTCGCGTCGCAGTCTCGATCGCGACTTCCTGTTTACCGGCGCGCCGCCGTGGTTCCCATCTTCAAGCATCTCGAGTTGCTCCCATTCAATACATAGCATACCGGCTAGCGGCCACGATTACCGCTTCCGGATAACCGGTCGTAACGGTCAAAAGGCACCTCCCAGCACCATCAACGTAATGCTGAAGGCATCGAAACTCTCGCCGGCAAATGAATAATGCTGATAGTCGAACAGGTGGAACCTGACATTGTCCGAGCCGAACACCAGACCCAGGCCAAGGGCCAGCCCCGTCTCGCCGCTGCGATCGCTCCTGACCACCACCGCTCCTGCGTTGCTGTCGTAGGCGGCTATCTTGTAATTGGCGTTCACGACCCCGGCCTTGAATTGCAGCCATCGCAAGGATTCGTGCCTGGGGCGTGCGGTCAGGTATAGGGCGTTGGAGCGGAAGGCCATGCCCTCCTCGTCGCCCACCCTGCTTTCGGAGGTCCAGCCCTTGAACCACTGCCACTGCACGCCGATGCTGAGGGGCTCCGTCTCCTTGAATTCGTAGCCTACCTGGATATCCCATCCGCCTTCGACTCCATGCTGCTGGCTGACCAGCGCAAAACCCGCGCCAATGTTCACGCCCTCGGCAAGCGCCGGACCTTGAACCAGCGCATACAGTAACGCGGCAGCCATCACTGGTTGGGCGATCCGATTTCTCCAAGCACGGCGCCCGCGCGGGCCGAAAGAGTTCCCAGCATCGCGGCCGCACAACGCGCGCAGATCCTCCACCGTTTCGAACACGCGCCCGCACCACGACACTCCGCTCGTCCTTGCAGACCCGCTCATCGACACCATGTCGTGGCTCGCTCGATAGGTGCAATCATCAGATTGCGTGCGGCGCCGCGTTGAGCTTCACCGGCGCCGGCGGACAATGCGCGTTGGATGGCGTTGTGAGCGCTACGCGCGATGCGCTTGCGATCTACGCCCGAGTAATCGACAGGTCCAACGACCTCGACGCGGGCCACCAGGGCCGGTACGCCTGCAAGGCGCCAGAAGCCTGCCGCGAAGCTGCGTCCCCGCGGGAAGTCGGCTTCAGGGCAATGCGTGCCATCGGCGCGCGTCAGACTCAGCGCCACAAAGTAAAGCGGAACACCATCGCTTCCCGGTTGCAGCAGTGCCGAGTTGAAGGGGCGAGGCTCCGCCGTTGCACAGATGGTGGCCTCCGGGAACAGTGCGACCCGCTCGCCGGCATCGAAGGCTTCGTGCATTGCGGCCAGAGCACGCAGGACGCCGTCGAGTTTGCGGCGATCGATGAATATCGTGCCGGCCTCGGCGAGCAGCCATCTCAGCCACGCGCCGCTTCCCAGTTCCGCCTTGGCGACGAAGCAGGCCGGCTGGACGGCGCTGATCAGGATCGGATCGATCGAGGAAACATGATTGGCGACGAGCAGCGCCGGTCCCGCACCGAAGGCCGGGCTCCGTGCGCACATCAGCCTGACGCCAAGTGCACGCAATACCGTGCCCGCCCACCAGCGCATGAAGCGCTCGCGCCGCCGCACCGATGCAAACGCGGTAACCGCAACGGTAAACAGCGCGAACAACAGGAACAACGCGGTGATGCGCAGCATGCGCCACGCACGCACCGGCGCGGGCAGCGGACGACGATTGCGTTCGCAAACCCGCACAAAGGCAACACCGACGATGCTTTCGCCAATCATGGCTCGTCGAAATTTCATGGTTTGGCCCTCAGGCGGCCATCCGCACAAGCATGAAAACCGCGTAACCGAGGGACGCTCCCGTCGGAATGTCCATCAGGTAATGCTGCTTGGTGAACAGACAGCTCAGCCCGATCAGCACCGGGAACGCCAGCACCAGTTCCCCAAACAGCGGATACAGGTGCAGCGCCGTCAGGGTTGCGACCGAGGTGTGCATGCTGGGGAAACTGTTCGAGCGCATGTCCGCTTTCTGCACCATGGCGAGCAATTTTTCGGACCAGGTGCGGCGCAGGTTGCGCTTGCGCCAGTCGCGCGGCGTGGCGACCGGAAACGCCAGGAAGAACAGCATCTGCGCAGCCAGAAGCAGCGCGTAACTGGACGCGAGTTGCAGGAATTTGCGCTCAGAATCCACGATGAAGAACACCGCCACGATCACGGCGTAATAGAGGATGCTGTAGATCCACACCCATTCCGGCCGGTACGGGATCAGATCGTCGATCGCCGGACGAAACACCCGCGGCGGCAGCAGCGGATAGCGCTGGCACCAGAAGTAGACCTGGTGGCCTGCCAGGAACAGCACCACTCCAAGCGCAAAGTAGACGACGTACTCTTCGGTAGTCATGGCCGCCTTTCAGTTCGATTGGCCGCAATCAGGACAGCTCGATCATGTCGACCGCGATCGAGCTGGAATCGTGTTCGTTCAGCCCCATCGCGCCGAGGAACTCGAACGCCTCGCGCACGCTATCGTCGGCGTCCGTCTCGAAGTCCGGGTCCGCCCCGAGCGCATCCCAACGGCTTTCCTGCGCCACGATCAGATTCACTGCCATAGTCGTTTCCATCGGTCTCTCCTCCTTGTGCGTGCGTCTTGGTTGAACGGTTGCGGCTTCAGCCGCGAAGCAATCCGGGAAGCCAGGTGGTCAACGCCGGCAGGTAGGTCACCAGCAGGACGCCGGCCAGAAGCACCCAGAAGTAAGGCATGACTGCGCGGCAGACCTCGGACACGGGTTTGCCGAAGCGATAAGAGGCGAAGAACAGGTTCATCCCCACCGGCGGCGTAAGGAATCCCAGTTCCATGTTGGCGAGGAAGATGATTCCCAGGTGCAGCGGGTCGATGCCGAAAGCCAGTCCCACCGGGATCAGCAGCGGCGCAACCACCACGATGGCGGAGAACACGTCCATCAGGCAGCCGACCAACAGTAGGAAACCGTTGAGCGCCAGGAGGAACACCCAGCGCGATTCGATCGTGCCGGTGGCCCACTCGACCATCTGATCCGGCAACTGCGCGTCCACCAGATAGTTGGTGAAGCCGAGTGCGACTCCAAGTATCAGCAGCACGCCGCCCACCAGCAGCCCGCACTCGGCCACCACCCGTGGAACATCGCGCACGATGTGCAGTTCCCGGCGCACTACCACCGCCACCACGAACGCGTAGGTCGCGGTCAGGGCGGCGGCTTCGACGGGTGTGGCGAAACCTCCAAACAGGGCGACGAATGCGACCACGGGTAGCAGCAGTTCCCACTTCGCCGCGCCGATCGCGCGCCAGGCCTGTACCACATCGAAGCGCGCGGCCGTGTTTCTGACTTCGTGGCGCGCGGCGTAGGCCGCCAGACATCCGGCCATTACCAGCGCCGGCAGCAGCGCCGCGAGAAACAGGTCTTCCATTGGCACGCGCGCCACGACGGCGTACAGGATCAGCGGCAGGCTTGGAGGCAACAGCACGCCGAGCGATCCGGCGCTGGTGATGATGCCGAGCGCCCTCCCTTCGTCTCGTCGCGTAGCCAGCAGCAACGGCAGCAGCAATCCGCCGAGCGCGAGTATGGTCACCCCGGAGGCGCCGGTAAACGCGGTGAACAGCGTGCTGGTCGCGACGACGACGATCACCGAACCACCGCGCAATCCACCCACCAGCGCTTTGAATACCGCCACCAGGCGCACCGGCGCGCCGCTCTCGGCAAGGAAATAGCCGGCCAGCGTGAACAACGGGATCGCGGGCAGCGACGGATTCACGGTGAGCCGGTAGAGATCGATCGGGATCGAGGCGATCGGCAGACCGTCGCTCCAGAACAGGATCAGCGCCGCGCCGGCCAAGGTGGTGAACACCGGCGCGCCGAGAATGGTCGCCCCGAGCAGAGCGCTCAGCGCGGGAAAACGCAGCGCTTCCGCGGGCAGCGGCCCGTAGGCCGCTAGCACTGCAGCACATAATGCAACGGCGGTGCACGTGGCACGAATCCGCCAACCGTCGCCCGCATGCAGGATCAGGCGCACGGCGATCAGTGCGAATCCCGTCGGCAGGATCGCCTGCGCCACCCAGACCGGCAGGCCTTCGATCAGCAGATTGCCCGCGAGCTTTTCCGCGATGACCAACTGCGTGCTCGCCACCGCGAGCAGCGCCGACACCAATGCACCGACGCAGCCGCTCACCGCGCGTGCGGCCGGCCGCATCCAGCCGCGCAGAATCAGTGGCAGGCTCGACAGGGAAAGCAGCCGGTTCTCGCGCGCGGCAATCGCCGCGCCCAGCATGCCCACAACGAGGACCATGTGCTGCGTCAGCGTCGCCGCACCGCGAATGCCGACGTGGAAGACAGCGCGCAGCAGGATCTCTGCGACCGGCAGCAGCGCCAAGGCCGCCAGCGCCAGCGCGACCAGCAGGTTCTCGCCGGCGACAAGCGCGCCCTGCGCGTTCATCGCCGGAATCACGCCGGCCGGTTTAGCATCGAGGTTCATTGCGATGCTCATTTACGCGCCAGCCCGGACGCCCTGAACTCGGCAACCAGGCGCAGGGCCTCGTCGAAAATCGCTGCGGGGACCGAAGTGCCACGGATGCGCGGATAGACTTCCTCGGCGGTCCGGCGCCACTCGGCTTCGATCTCGGGAGTGATCGTCGCCACCTTCAGTCCGCGCCGCTTCATCGCCTCGATCGACTCGAGGTCCTCTGCGCGCCCGCGATTGCGTATTTCGGCGCCAGCCTGGATTGCGGCCCGCTTGATTTCCTCGCGCGCCGTCTCTGACATCGCATCCCAGGCTTTCCTGGTCACGACGCATGCCCCGACGATCGGAACCCATTTGACGTCCAGCAAATAGGGCGCCGGGCCGTTGAACTGGCCGGCGAGAGCGAAGAAGGGTGTGGCTGGCACGGCGTCGATCAGACCGGTCTGCAGACCCGGAAGAATGTCGGCGGTCTCGATCGACACGGGCAGGTAGTTCATGCTCTTCATGATCTCCACCTGCTGCGGGTCGCCGCTCCAGACGAACATCTTCATGCGACGGAAATCCGCCGGGCGCAGCGCCGGTGCGTTGGAGAAGTAGCGCACCCAGCCGCCGTCTCCCCAGAACAGCACGACGAAACCCTTCTCCAGCAGGCGCGCTTCCAGCGTCGGCGCCAGCCGCTCGCGTACGTAATCCACTTCATCCCAGTTGCGGTAGACCATCGGCATGTACTGCAGCGCCATCACCGAACGATCGATCTCCAGCAGGCCGATCACCGACAGCAACCCGGCGTTGAGCTGGCCCACGCGCATTCGTCGCACCATGTCCGCTTCGCCGCCCTGGGTGCCGTCGGCGAAAATGGTGAAGGTGGCCCCACCCCCTTGCGCTTTGCGCCACCGCTCTCCCATTTCCTGCAGCGCGCGGTGATAACTCGAACCCTTGGGCGCCAGCGTGCCGAGGCGGATGCGCGCGGCGTCCGCGGCTTGCACCTGGTGCTGCAACGCCAACGCCGGAAGTGCGGCGGCAACTCCGGCTGCCAAACACAGGCGCCGGCGTTGCGTATCGATACGGGCAATGTCATTCATGGCGGCTCCCTCATTCGGCAAAGAGTTGGTCGGTTTGCGCCAGCAGCCAGCGCGCGCGCCGTTGGATGACGGTGTTGGCCAGGCGCCATTCGGGCCGCTGGTCGGGTTTGATCGCGAGCGCCTGCCTGAGCAGCGCTTCGAATTCGCTTCGGTTCTGCCTGGGCACCGCAACAGACTCCGCGAGCGATACATAGGGACCGGCCTGCAAACCGCCGGTCAGGCTCACGGCACGGTCAAAGTGGTAGCGCGCGCGCGCAGCCGGGTCGCCCGAACCTCCCTGGCGCACCATTTCGTATGTGATGAGGAAGTTGTGGATTGCTCCGGAGTCGTAGCCTTCGTCGAGCGCTGCCGCGCGGTCGATGAGGGCTTCCACCACCGGCACGTCGGCGACCAGATCCGGGTCGTGCTTCGACAGCGAGATCAACGCGGCCCACGACACTGCGGTCCAGTACAGCAACGGCACATCGTCCTTGCGGGCGCCGCGCACCGTCGATTTCGGATCGAGGCGAAGCTTTCGGGTGAATTCCGGATGGGCTACTTCGAGGCCGCGCAAACCGTAATCGCGGGCGCGGCGGTACATTTTTTGGGCGCGGCTGCGTTGCTCCGAGGCGGCGGCGAGGTCGTGGTCTTCGAGCCGGTCCGCATCCTGGTGCACGAACGCGTAAGCGTATTGGGTAAAGCCGCTGCTGGTGGCGTAGAGCAGACCGCGATGGCGCGGATTTTCCGCCAGCAGGCTTTCCATTAATTTGAGACTGAACGGAGCCGCATCACGGATCAGTTCGGGATCGTCGTCCGACGCGAACGTGGTGCCACTTGAAGCCAGGGCGTCGCCGGCCTTGTTGATCGCCATTTGACGCACCGAACAGCCTGGGAGCAGGCCTGCCATGAGAACCAGAAGCAGGAGTAACCGGCTCCAGCCGCCCCCAGAGAAGACCCACTCCCCGAACCAGTTGCCAAGCGACGCCACCATGTCCCCACCCTCCTCTCAAGACCTTGGTATATTCGTTACATCAATATGTTAGATAACTATTGTGATCGATGTTCTTTGTAGTTACGTAGTTATTCTATATAACGTTGTTATTTTGTCAACAAAAAATAAAGAGCGCCGCCCTTCTGCGCCCCTCTTTGTTGCGTAACTCTATGAATTAGCGAAACTCTATTTTGCCCTCGAAGCTGTGCTACCAGGCCAACGATGCGACCACTAACTGGCCTTATCGCCCTCGGGCCAGTCCTTGATGTACTGCTTCAGCAGTTTGTTCTCGAAGTTGACCGCGCGAAGTGCCGCCTTCGCCACATCGTGAAACGACAGCACACCGACCAATGCGCCCTTCTCCATGATCGGCAGGTAGCGGATATGTTGGTCGGTCATGATGCTGCGCATGTGGTCCGCGCTTTCGTCGGGATTCGCGCAGACCGGCTCCCTGACCATCACCTCCTCGACCCGGACTTCGTGGATATCGCCGCGATGGCGGTTCACCGCGGCAAGCACTTCGCGGAAAGTGAGCAGCCCCTTCATTTTTCCCTTCTCGATGACCAGCAGCGAGCCGATGTCGTGTTCGACCATCAGCCCGACTGCCAGCGGCAGCAGCGCATCCGGCCCGATGCTGAAGATCTGGGCGCCCTTGATCTTGAGTATGTCCTTGACCAGCATCATGTTCGCCCTCCTTGTCCCGGCCCGATTGCGATCCAGCCACTCGCAGAGTTAGATCACGCCGCGCGATTTCAACTCAGCGATCCTCGCCGCATCGTAACCGAGTTGAGCGAGCACTTCAGTGGTGTGCTCCCCCAGGTCCGGACCGAGCCAGCGCGTACCTCCCGGCGTCTGCGCCATCTTCGGAACCACTCCGGGCACCTTCATCGGCTCGCCGTCGGGGAGCCGTGCCTCTTCGATCATGCCGCGCGCCTGATAGTGCAGGTCCTTCACGATGTCGGCGATGTCGTAGATCTTTCCCGACGGCACTTGCGCGGCGGCAAGCACCTCCAGGACGTGATCGAGGTCATGCGCCGCGCACCAGTCGCCGATTACCTTGTCGAGTTCCGCGGTGCGCGCCACCCGCCCGTCGTTGCGCGCGAGCGCCGGATCGTTGCCAAGATCCCCGCGACCGATCGCCGCCATCATGCGCCTGAAGATCGCATCGCCGTTGGCGCCGATGACGACGTACTTGCCGTCGCGGGTGGTATAGGTATTCGAAGGCACGATGCCGGGAAGCGAAGCGCCGCTGCGTTCCCGTACGAAACCGGTCATGTCGTACTCCGGAAGCAGGCTCTCCATCAGGCTGAACACCGCTTCGTACAATGCCACGTCCACGACCTGCCCGCGGCCGCCGCTGACCTCGCGATGGCGCAGCGCCATCAGCGCGCCGATCACGCCGTAGAGCGACGCGACCGCATCCCCGAGGCTGATGCCCACGCGCACCGGTGCCCGGTCAGGATAACCCGTTACGTAACGCAAACCGCCCATCGCCTCGCCAATCGCGCCGAATCCCGCGCGCTCGCGATACGGGCCAGTCTGACCATATCCCGACAGGCGCACCATCACCAGTCCCGGGTTCAATTGCGAAAGCCTGTCCCACCCCAGCCCCCATTTCTCCAGCGCGCCGGGGCGGAAGTTCTCGATCAGGATGTCCGCCCCGGCGGCGAGCTGGCGCACGATCTCCTGGCCTTCCGGCTCCCTCATGTTGACCGTGACGGACTTCTTGTTGCGCGCCTGCAGGTACCACCAAAGCGACGTGCCGTCGTGCAGCTTGCGCCACTGGCGCAGCGGATCACCGCCGTCGGGCGATTCGACCTTGATCACCTGCGCGCCGAATTCGGCGAAAATCCGCGAACAGAACGGCCCGGCGATCAGCGTGCCGAGTTCCAGTACCTTGAGGTCGGATAGAGGGCCCACGCGGGTAAATAGTGAACAGTGAACGGTGAATGGTGTACAAGCCCTGCGGTGCGCAGGCAGCCGCGCTATTATCTGCAAAATTCCGCCGACACGGGAACCGACATCATGAAACGTTTTCCTGCCCTGCTCACTGCCCTGCTTTCCCTGACCCTGATCAGCGAGGTTTCCATGGCCTGTCCAAACGTTCTGAACCACCAGATGAAGAATCTCGACGGCAAGCCGGTGAATCTGTGCGATTACGCCGGGAAAGTCGTGCTCGCCGTGAACACCGCCAGTTACTGCGGCAACACGCCGCAATACAAGGGGCTGGAATCGCTTTACCAGAAATACCGGGACAAGGGGCTGGTGGTGGTCGGCTTTCCGGCCAACGACTTCGGCTCACAGGAGCCGGGCACGGCGAAGGAGATCAAGGACTTCTGCGAGCTGACCTACGGCGTGAAGTTTCCGCTGATGGAGAAGTCCAGCGTGGTTCCCGGCAAGGCCAACCCGGTGTTCGCCGAACTGACGAAGATGACTGGCGATGCCCCGGAATGGAATTTCCACAAGTACCTGATCGCGCGCGACGGCAAGCGCGCCTACAGTTTCGCCGCTCGCACCCAGCCCGAGAGCGGCGAGGTCGTCAAACAGATCGAAGCGCTGCTCGCCGAGAAACCGTAACGCGTCACTCCGCCGGCAACCAAATCAAAAATTTCACCACGAATACACGGAGGAACACGAAGAACTGCAATTCCAGTACTTGGACTGCCGTTAACGATCGGGCTCAGGCCACGCTCGCCAGCGCAACAGACTCACCGACTCATCTCTCTCCATAAGCGGGGCTCGATCGAGGCAGCCGCCAGAAATCCGCCCATGAACGCACCTTGGATTCCCGGGCCGGCGGTGTCTTGACCGGCGAGCAGTAGCCCAGGCACCGGTGTACGGACCTTCAGCGCGCTGTGGCTCATTCGCCCAGCCGACATCTCGAGCCCATACATTGCACCTCGATCTGCCACCACGAACGATGCCTGCGATAGCGGGGTCGACACTTCATGGAAATCGATAAATGGCGCGAGGCGCGGAAAGTGTCGCTTGAACTGCGCCAGCAGGCTTTCGGCGATCCAGGCTTTGGTTGCTTCATACTCCTCGGGCCGATTTGCTGGCGTGCTATCGGCCCACGCCGAGAATGGCTCCCAGCGGCAGATCGTCACCACCTCCCCGGTGTGGCGTTGCGGGTCCTGATGCGCGGCGTCCTTGAGCGAAGGAAATGACACATACATCGCCGGTGCGTCCTCGTCCAATGGGCGTTCCCAAACCCGGCCTACATCGTCACTTTCGTATACCCAGACGTTTGCCGGCGTCGCCCCATGCTGGCGAATATCACCACGGAAACCTAGATATAAGCTCACGTAAGAGACGCCGGACCTGAGAGACCTGACTGCATCACGCCAGTCGGGCGCGATGCCATTGGGAAGCGCGGTAACTGTGTTGTGCGCTCCCATAGCCGAGATAACTAAAGGCGCGTCAATTGACTCACCGCTAGCCAGGCGCACGCCGGTCACTCGGTCAAGTGCCACGCGGATTTCCCCGACCGCGGCACGAGTGCGCAATTCGCCGCCGGCGCCGGTGACGGTTTCGCCCAGGGCCTCAGCGAACTTCGCCGGGCCCCCGATGGGGTAGTAGGCGCCGGCGAAGTAGCTGCCCGTGACCAAGGCATGTATCGCGAATGGTGACTGCGCCGGTGTCATGCCGTAGTCGCCCCAACGTGCGGTCAGCAACGCCGCCAGCCGAAGGTCACGGATCTCGCGCACCGATTCGGCCGTCGTGGTGCCAAGCGCACGACGTACGCGTCTTGCGTTGAACCAGCGCACGATAGTGGCCACAGGCGCGGGCAGCGCTCTGATTGCAAACAGCGCACGGCTCGCCTTTTCTGCCTCGTCGCAGGACCTGAAATACCTGTCGATGGCCACGATCTCATCCGGGAAAGTGGCCTTCAACCGCGCAATGTATGCCGCTCGCGGTGCCTCGATTGGAAATTCGAGCCCGGGCAGCCGCACGATGTCGTATGGGGACCCGAGTGACGTGAAGCGCAATCGACCGCCGGTGAGCCACCGCAGCATGCGCCCGAACTGGTTTTCGGACCCGGGCGCCTCGCCAACGCCCCCGATGTAATGCAAGCCAGTCGCAAACGTGTACTCGCGCCGTGAGAAAGTCTGCGTGAGGCCGCCAAGCTGGAAATGTTGTTCGAGGACGAGAACGCGGCGGCCGCGCTTCGATAACGCTGCCGCAGCCGCAAGCCCACCGATTCCCGAACCGATGACGATCGCGTCGAATCTGCGCTCATTAAGACTCATGCACTTTCGCCTCCCGTGCTTCCAGCCGCCCAACGTTTCGCTTAACCGGGCGCCGACGCGCGAAGCGCGGCGGGAGCCCGAACAGTGCAGCTCTTGGGCGCTCCGGTTGACGCGGATGTCAGGGCGAGTCAACTGTCTTTCTCGCCACCCAGCCAACGATAAGCAACCCCAGCCAGGGCCGCCCCGATCAGTGGTGCCACCCAAAACATCCAAAGCTGGGCCAATGCCCACCCACCGACGAAAACAGCGGGGCCCGTGCTTCGTGCCGGGTTCACGGACGTATTGGTCACGGGAATGCTGATTAGATGAATCAGCGTCAGGGCCAGACCAATCGCGATTGGTGCGAACCCGGCCGGTACACGCTTGTCTGTTGCGCCGAGGATGATGACCAGGAACATGAAAGTCATGACCACCTCGGTGACAAAAGCGGACGCGGCGGAGTACTGGCCGGGTGAATGATCCGCGTAGCCGTTGGACGCCAGGCCAGTCGCAACATCAAATCCGGCCTTTCCGGTAGCGATGAAGTACAGGAGACCCGCCGCCACGATCGCGCCCAGAACCTGCGCGATGATGTAGGGAATCAACTCCGAGGTCTTGAAGCGGCCTCCTACCGCCAGCCCGACCGACACGGCCGGATTGAGGTGGCAGCCTGAGATATGCCCGATTGCGTATGCCATCGTTAGGACCGTCAAGCCGAAGGCAAACGCGACTCCCAGTAGCCCAATTCCTACACCGGGAAACGCTGCGGCCAGGACAGCGCTACCGCAACCACCCAGAACAAGCCAAAAGGTCCCGATAAATTCCGCAGCAAGACGATTGGACATTTTCATCTTCTTCTCCTTCTCCCCTTTTGTTGGTACCGCTACTCCACAACGAGCTCGACCTAGCGTTCGCGTTTTTTGCCGCACCGTGCTGAGCGCGAAGCGGCGAAGAACAGGTGTCGGTCAACAACGCACTATTAGGCCTCATTACAGCGTGAGTCCCAAGTACCCAGCAAGAAGAATGCTGGCGATAGAGACAAGCGCCGACAGCCACAGTGCCCAGTGACGGGAGTATTGGGCCGGTCGATCATGCACGGGTAGGGTGGCGATGAAGCGGCCATGCTGAACGGTGGCGATGGCAATTGCAACGGCCCCAATCAGGACAAACGAAAGACCGAGAATTCCCGACGCAAGCGTATCGGTTCGCGGCGCTCGACTAGGCGATTCGAGGGCAACAAGCTGAAGGAAGAGGCCGAACCGCGAGACAACAAACCCTAGGCCGACGATCGTGACACCGGTTCTTAGCCACGCGAGGAGGGTGCGCTCGGAGGCAAAGAAGACGCGTGGGTCAGAAGCAGGCATTGGGAACGGACGATGAGGCCTAACGAATTAGCTGTGCGGCCGAACGCCGCAGGCGGGCGGTCCGAACCAGCGCCGGGTTGGGCGTCTCTCGCCTCATGCGGCGAACTTCACCACCCGCAGACTTTTGCGCTGCTTCTGAACCTGCCAGAGATCGTATTGAAGCTGATGATTCAGCCAGCTCTCGGCGGAAGTGCCAAATGCCAGAGACAGACGAACTGCCATCTCGGGCGAAACGCTGGCTCGGCTGTTCAAGATAGACGAGAGTGTCTTACGGCTCACACCTAGACCTTCAGCAACCTCAGTGACGGTTAGTCCCAATGGCTCAAGGCAAAGCTGCCGCAGGATTTCGCCTGGGTGTGGCGGGTTGTGCATTCGAAGAGTTGCAGCCATGTTCAGTGATAGTCCTCGTAGTCAACATCGTCAGCGTCTTTTCCGGTGAAAGAGAAGGTCACTCTCCAGTTGCCGCTGACCGTTACGGACCAACTGCCTTTACGGTCGCCCTTGAGCTGATGCAATCTCAAGCCCGGAAGCGCCATGTCTTCCGGAGCGACTGCCGCCTGCAACTGCGCCAGGATGAGGCGAAGCCGCTTGGCTTGTTCTGGTCGGATGCCAGATTTCGCACCCGTCAGGAAGAACCGCTCCAACCCCTTATGCTTGAAGCTCCGGATCACCTACAAAGTGTAACCTTAAGCGTTACACATATCAAGACGCCCAACGCTGAGGGGCGCGCGCTATTCGCGCGTCCGCTCCAGCGATTTGTTGGGTGCGTATTTGCGCACGATCAAATGCCCCAGACCGTGACTTAAGGGAAGAACGGGGGGAAGAACGGGGGTCAGGCTTGGCATAGGGGAAGAACGGGGGTCAGGCTTGGCATATTGCATTATTTATTCAACATACCCCATTTTGCCCTCTCCGAGCTGTTTTCGCGTCTGGTTTCCCTCATGCTCCTTTAGCTTTTCCTTCGTGTCCTTCGTGTTAACCCGTACTAGACTTTAGGAGGCGAAGTCGCGCAGCACTTTTCCGGCCCTGGGTGCGTCCTTGAGGATGCCGTTCGAGTCGGCGACGAGCTTTCCGTTTACCCACACCCCATGCACGCCGATGCCGGGCGTGTGAACCCGCGATCCTCCCGCAGGCAGATCGTAGACGCGCCGGGACGGAGCCCGGCCCACGGTGCGGGGATCGAACAGAAGCAGATCGGCCCAGTTGCCCGCAGCGATCGTGGCGCGGCCGCGGATGCCTAACAACTGTGCCGGTTCCGAAGTGAGCTTTTTCACCGCATTTTCAAGCGGCATGAGCTCGCGTTCCCGGACCCAGTGGCCGAGCAGGTGCAAGCCGAAGCCCGCATCGCACAGGAAAGTAAGATGCGCGCCGGCATCGGACAGCGACACAATGGCGTTCGGGTCGTTAAGCATCCTGCCCACGGCGTCTTCGTCCGAATTGAGCAGCGTGGCGGTGAACAGTGTGTCGAGGTCTTCGGCAAGCGCGAGGTCGAGCATGAAATCCACCGGATGCACGCCCTGCTTTTTCGCCAGGGCGCCGATCGATTGCCCCTCGCAGGCGGCGTGCGCCGGATCCGCCACCTGTGCCACGAAGGCTTTTTCCCATTCGCCGGTGAACATGCGCCGCGTGCGCTTCGCCAACTCGTCCTTGAGGCGACTGCGGAACGCCGCATCGCCGAGAGCCTTCTTGACGTCCGGCTCTTCCATCTTCATGAGCGGCTGCCACGCCGCCAGACCCTCGAACACGTAGGGCTCGTGCAGGGTGAACTCGAAGTTAAGCGGGCACGCGGAGACTGCGCCGTACATGCGTCGGCCGTGGCTGCGCGCCCGGGCGATGTGTTCCAGGTCTTCGAATGTCGCTTCGGGCGTCAGATTGGAGTGCAGCAGCGCGGCTACGAGATAAGGCCTGTCCGCCGCTGCCGCCAGCGACTCGATCCAGGGAACCGGCGTATCCGACGCCTTGGTCATCATCAGCAGGCCTTTCCCGCCTTCGCGCAGCGCGCCGGACAGCGCGAGGAATTCCTGCTCGTTCGCGAGGCGGGAGGGCATCGGGATGCCGGCCTCGCCGTTGTGCTGGTACGAACGCGTGGTGGAGAAGCCGCACGCCCCCGCCTCCATCGCCTCGATCACGATGCCGCGCATCTGCGCGATTTCGTCCGGCGTCGCGGCGCGCTTCGCCGCGTCACCGCGCAGGACGAAGGTGCGCACGCCGGAATGGCCCACGAAGCAGGCGACGTTCGGCCCGACGCCGTTCTTCTCGAGCATCCCGACATACTCCGGGAACGATTCAAAGCCCCAGTCTATGCCGGCGCGCAGCGCCTCCAGCGACATGCCCTCGACATGAGTGAGGTTGCGCATCGTGAGGTCCCGATCTGCGGGCCGGCAAGGCGCGAGGGTGAAGCCGCAGTTGCCCATGACCACCGTGGTGACACCAAGCGCGGGGGAAGGATTGGCAAACGGGTCCCAGGTGATCTGCGCATCGTAGTGGGTGTGGGTGTCGATGATTCCCGGCATCAGTGCCAGGCCGTCGGCTTTGACGCGTTCGTGCGCCGTCACCTTCGACCTTGCCGACTTCGGCAATCCGGCCGTTTGCGACCGCCACGCTGCCGCGCCGCGGCGCACTGCCCGTGCCGTCGTATATCGTCGCGTTCTCGATGATCAGATCGTGCATTTTTTGTCCTTTTTTTCTAACTCCAAACTAATACATTTGCCACAGAGGTCACAGAGAACACAGAGGAAGGCAAAACAAAAACTAAATGTGTAAATTCGCAGGTTCGGCATTCACAGAAATCCTACGACATTTCACGTTTCCCCGGCAATGTGTTGATTTTCTCTGTGACCTCTGTGTCCTCTGTGGCTAAGTTCTGTTTTATTCAGATCACCGGTAGTAGCGCTTCGCGCGGTTTTCAGCCTGTTCCATTGCGGACTTTATGCTGGAAGCTCCGGATGCGGCCTGCGCAAACATGTTAACCACGATGTAATCGGCCATGGCACCCGCCGACGCCGAGCCGAGCTTTCCGGCATAGCCGTTGTCGCGCGTCAGCCCCGGCACGTTGCGAAACGGCAACAGTTTCGGATCGGTCTTCCAAACCGGCGTGTCGGCATAGGCCTTGAGTGGCTGCTGGACATAACCGAGCGAGGCCGACTGCCAGGCTTCGTACTGGCTGCGCTCCATCATGAATCGCAGGTACTCCTTTGCCGCGTTCGGATACTTCGTGTATTTGAATATGAACATCGGGCTGAAAGGATTGAGCTCGGCGGCATGGCCGACCGGTCCGATCGGCATGTTCACGTGCAGGATATCGGCAAGGAGCTTCTGCACACCGGGTTCCTTCGATGTCTTGACCGCGTAATACACCGACACCCCGTTCAACGTCAGGCTGATGTCGCCGGACAGGAACGCCTTGTTGTTGTTCGGATCCAGCCACGAAAGCGTACCGGGAATGAAGGTCTGGTACAGGGCCGCCGCATACTCCAGTGCGGCGGCCGTTTCCTTCGAGTTGATGACGACGCGATTGCTCTCGTCCACCATCCTGCCGCCATGGGCCCAAAGCGCCCAGTGGGTCCAGGCATTGGCGTCACCCACGGCATTGCCCAGCGCGAAACCGCAGGGCGTGCCCTTCTTCTTCAGCGCCTGGCACAGTCTGAGAAATCCCTGCGTATCGTTCGGCACTTTATCGAAGCCCGCGGCCCTGACCATGCTTTCGCGGTAAACCAGGCAGCCGCCGAGGAACCCCGAGCCGATGGCGATCCACTTGCCTTCGTGGATGCAGAAACGCTTGCACACGTCGTACCAGCCGCCGTATTTCGCGTCGAGATAGCCGGCCAGTTCGGTGAGATCGAGCAGTTTGTCCGCGTATTGGTGCGGGTCGTCGTACCAGCCGAGCACGATGTCGGGCCCGCTGCCGACGTTGGCCGCCACCGCTGCTTTCGGCCGGATGTCTTCGAAGTTCTCGGAATCCACGCGCACCTTCACTCCGGTGGCCTTGTGGAACTTTTCGCTGTTGGCGAGCCATTGCTCTTCGTCGCCCTGGACGAAGCGTTTCCAGCGCAACACCCGCAGTTCCGCGCCTTTCTCCGGCTGGTAGCTCAGATCGGCGGCGTGCGCGCGATGCGGCCCGAACAACGCGCTTGCGGCGGTCGAGATGGCCGCCGCGCCCATTGCCCCGAGCGCTTTGCGACGCGAGAAATCGCTCATCTACTTGCGCGGGTAGTGAATTTCCAGCACGTTGAGAGTGGTGGAGCCGGCGGGACGGTTCCAGGTAACGGTATCACCGACTTTTGCACCCATCAGCGCCTTCGCCAGCGGGGACTGCCAGCTTACGCGGCCATGGGCTGCATCTGCTTCGTCCTCGCCGACTATCGCGATGGAATGCACGGCACCGGCCTCGTTCCGGGTCTTGACGCTGGCGCCGAAGTGAACTTCGTCCCTGGGTTGCGTGGAGACGTCGACCACGACGGCTGCTTCCAGGCGCGCCTGATAGTAGCGCAGATCGCGCTCGATCTCCGCGAGCCGGGGCCGGTCGAAATCTTCCTCCGCCCCCTTCAGGCGTACATGCTCTTCGTGAAGGTCCTCGACTTTCTTGCGCAGGTTCGCGAGGCCCGCCGGCGTCACGTAGTTCGGCGCGGAACTGACCGGACGCTCCGGCAATTCTTCGCCAGGAAGGTCTTCGTTGTCGTCTTTTACGAAGGCGCGGCTCATCTTTTGTCTCTCATGGATTCGTGCGGCTGGAATGTGCCGGTGTCCTGCCCGGCACGCGGAAAGCCTAACAGAACTTACTTAAGGCAGATGGTAGCAGGTATCGCACAGGCGTCGTCCGCTGTATACGGCTGACCAGTCGCCTATTGCGTGAGCCGGAAACGCCGCTCGATCAGGTCGGCATCGTCGAAGTGACGGCGCCCGAGGAAGGCCGTCGCATGGTGTCCCCACTGGCGCATGGCGCCGGCGCTGGGTACCCCCATCGGCCAGAAAAAGGCGCGCTCTCCGCGCTCGGTGCCGGGCACCATGCCATCCGGCCGAAAGGCGCTCCGCGACCCCCCGGCCACCGTCAACACGCGCAAGGCGTCGTAATCGGCGAAGGTGTAGGTGCTTCCCTCGCCGCCAGCCGTCGCGGCGATGCCGACCATGTAATGCGTGCGGGTAGCGAGCCGGATTGCCATACGCTCGCCAGCGGCAAGTTGCGGCGCCGGCGCGGGCACGAAAGCCCACTCGATCATCTTTTCCGGCGCGGGAATCGGCGCGACCCGCGGCGTTGGAAAGAACATGTGGAAACAGCCGCAGGGATGGATGGTGTCGTAGACCAGCGGCTCGCCAGCGCGGTCCAGGGTGACACGCCAGACGATGCCATCGAGCCGGCCCGCCAGCAGGTCGAAGCGGCTGTCGTGCGGACGCTCGCTGAACCACGCCATGTACACCAGTTGCAGCAGGGTCTCACCGCCGACGCGGGTATGGGCGAGCTTGCGATAAACCACCGGCGCGGAAGCGTCCACCTCGGGTGCCGGGCCTGCGCCCCACGCGAGAGTGCCGATGCGGTCAAACGCGCCTGTCGTTTCCACTTCGATCACCGGCGCGTGCGCCGCGAAGAGTGCATCGAGTTGCGCCGCGCTGAGCTGCGGAATGCCGAGTGCATCAACGGGTGCCTGTGCCACGGCAGCGAATGCGCCCGCGCGATCCGCTTCACCCGCAGGCATGTAGCGCGACAGCGTGCCAGCCTCGGGCCCGCCCTCTGCGGACTTGCGGAAGTCTTCAACCGCCTCCTCGTGCCAGTCGTCAATACCGGAGGAGAACGGCACTTTGGTCAGCGGGTACAGGCCGAGTGCCCGCTGCCAGGTGAGATAGTCGTCCGGCACCTGCGCGCGGCTAGTCAGTTGCGCGCGCTGCGGCGCTTCGGCCAGGTCGTGGCGGGCAAGTATTCCAGAACAATTGCCGCTGCGTTCCGCGGCCTGTTCGCGGGACATATCGAGCGCCTGCAGCGAAGGTTCGGGAAGATTCTGCAATTCGACGGCGCGAGCCTCCGCGTCCAGGGCGCGCAACTGCGCCGTCCAGGCCTGGAATTTTTCATCGTCGCCCAGTACCTGGTCGCGGAAGGAAGCGGTGAAGCGATCGGTGCGCAGGTAGGGATAGCCCGGGATGCGCCAGGCGCCGGCATCGCGCACTTTAGACTGATCGATGCGCGCATCGAGCTCGCTATACCAGGCGGCGCACTGCGCCACTTCCGCCGACGGCGCCGAAATGTTGGAACGCATCGGGTCTTGCAGCGTCGCGCAACCCGATGCGAGCAGCAGCAGAATTGCGCGGGCCTGCAGCCTGATTTGCCTGTCGACCATTCCCATCCCTTCAGTCATCGTACTGCCGCTTTCACTTCGACTTCAGGCGCTGCGCCATTGGCGTGGCGGCGCTCGATCTCGCGCACCATCGCCCGGAACTGGTCCGTCACATTGGCGCGCAACACCATCTCCCCGATCAGCGGCGGCAGCGGCATTTTCGGCTCGATTACCCCGCGCCAGCGCAGCGTGATGCCGTCCTGCGGCCGTGCCCCCATTTCGATATGGTAGCGCCCGTCGAGTTGCTTCAGATTGCCTTTCAGTACCCGCACCTCGATTACATAGGGCGCGAGCTCCAGGGATTCCACCACCACTTCGATCGGGAACCTGAAGAACAGGATGCCGGCCTCGCCGGTCTGCTCGACAATGGCGGCGGTGCCACGGTACTCGAGCAGTTGGCTCCGACTGATACCCGGTATGAATTCGGAGAGGTGGTTGTAGTCGGTGAGCGTCTGCCAGATCAACTCCAGCGGAACCTGCAGCGTTGCATGCGCTTCCACGTCCACCGCGCCGCCGCGCTTGACGGTTTTCACCGAGACCTCGGCCGCCGCCTGCGCGGCAACGCTCGCGCACAGCAATGCGAACACGGCCAGCGTTGCGCCGGCAGTTTGCCACCCGGATCGAATGGACCACAGCATCGGGGTCACGCGGGCTAGCGACGAATCACCAGCTGCTGATAAAGGCCGCCGAAGAACGTGCGCTTGCTCACCTGCTCCGGTGTCACCGTATCCGGCAGCCACTCGGCAACTTCATGACGCCACAGGTCGAGCGCGTAAGGCTCCAGTTTCGCCAGTAACAGGCGCATGAATCCGCGCAGAGGGTGCAGAAGACCGGGGCGATGGTAATCGACCACCACCACCCGGCCGCCCGGTCTTACCACCCGCATCACTTCGCTCAGGGTTTCGCGACGCACCGCCTCCGGCTGCTCGTGCAGCAGAAAAAAGACCAACGCCTGGTCATAGCGTCCGTCCTCGAAACCGAGCGCCGAGGAGTCGCGCTGGTAAAGGGTGATTGGCGCTTTCACGGGCAGCTTGCGCCGCAGGTTGTCGAGCTGGATCGGTAGCACGTCCACAACGTCGAGCGATCCGCCGGCTGGAATGCGCGCGGCGACGCTGGGCGTGAAATCGCCGTAAACGCAGGCGACTTGCAGGGTGCGGCCGGGCAGCTCATTTCCCAAGGCCGCCAGCGCGTTGTCCCGCAGGCGGCGGTAATTGCCGAACAGGATCAGGTTGACCAAAGCATGGCGGTCGAAAAATTTCACTGCCCGCGGATGAACATAGGCCCACCAGTAGATCTCCTCGAGGTAGTTGGGAATATTCAGGGAAACGGGCCAGACGGGAGTAATGTCTTCTACGGGTAGCGCTTGCGTCTTGAGGTCACGGAACATTTTTGTTGTTAACACCGCAGTTGGAAAATCGATTCTTCGGTCAAGAAAGCCGCAACAGGAATCGATCTCATTCCCCTGCCGCTGACCGCAAAACGCCGCCAGTATCCGGAAACTCGGGTCCCGGATGCTGGCGGCGCACCAAGGTCGTAAACGTCCAAACGCTCAAGCCGTTTACACGGATCTGAACAAATCCCTCGTGCAATCGGCTGCGATACCGTGATCGCTCGTATCCTGCCTGCATTTGCCAGTTCGTGTCCTGTGTAAATATCACCGCGCTCGGCGTGACTGTCGGGACACGGCGACACTGGGACATTACACAAAACAAGAGCGGTTTCGCTTCTCCGGCCGTCATTCGCAGGCGATCGGAGACTCCGCACCGGGAACCACAGCCGGCGACAGCCATGTAAAATTCGCGACCCTGTCCGAGAATTCCGGCTACGGCGCATCCGTTTCGGGGAGCCGGAGCGTACAGGTGCGGAAGGCGGGCGGCGGCGCGACGGAGCTGCCGTAATCGCTTTGGTTGATAGGAGGCGTTGGCGGTGACCAGAGGCAAATTGCTGTTGATCGTGTTGATCGCTGCACTGATTGCAGCGTTTCTCGTATTCGACCTCGGGCAGTACTTCAGCCTGCCTTACCTCAAGTCGCAACAAGCGGCCATCGAAGAGCTGTATCGCGCCAATGCGTTGCAGACGATGGCGGCGTTCTTCCTCGTATATGTAGCGGTGACGGGCCTGTCGCTGCCCGGCGCGACCATCCTGACGCTCGCGGCGGGGGCCATTTTCGGCCTGGTCTGGGGTACCGTGATCGTTTCTTTCGCCTCCAGCATCGGTGCGACGCTGGCTTTCCTGACATCGCGTTTCGTGCTCCGCGACATGGTGCAGGCAAGGTTCGGCGACAAGCTCAAGGCCATCAACACGGGCATCGAGAAAGACGGAGCGTTCTACCTGTTCACCTTGCGCCTGGTCCCGGCATTTCCATTTTTTGTCATCAATCTGGTGATGGGGCTCACCTCCATCAGGACCCGGACCTTCTACTGGGTAAGCCAGCTCGGAATGTTCGCGGGCACCATCGTTTACGTGAATGCCGGCACCCAGATCGCGCAGATCGAATCGGCGGCGGGGATTCTTTCGCCGGCGCTGATCGCTTCGTTCACCCTGCTCGGCATCTTCCCGCTCATTGCCAGAAAAATCGTTGCCGTCACCAAGACGCGCAAGGTGTACTCGCGCTTCACCCGTCCGCGCAAGTTCGATCGCAACGTCATTGTCATCGGCGCCGGCTCAGCCGGACTGGTTTCGGCTTACATCGCCGCGGCGGTGAAGGCCAAGGTGACCTTGATTGAGAAGCACCTCATGGGCGGCGATTGCCTCAATACCGGCTGCGTGCCCTCCAAGGCGCTGATCCGTTCCGCGAAATTGCTGTCTCATGTCAAGCGTGCGCAGGAATTCGGCGTGAGCGAGGCCAGGGCGACCTGCCAGTTCGCCGACGCGATGGATCGCGTGCAACGGGTCATCAAGGCCATCGAGCCGCACGATTCCGTGGAGCGCTATACGAGCCTGGGCGTGGAGTGCATCAAGGGCGAGGCAAAAATAGTCTCGCCATGGGAAGTGCAGGTCAACGGTAAGGTACTCACCACGCGCTCCATCGTGATCGCCGCCGGAGCCCGCCCCTTCGTGCCGCCGATTTCCGGCGTCGAAAAAGTAAGCTACCTCACCTCGGATACGGTCTGGAACCTGCGCAAGCTCCCCGCGCGGCTGGTGGTGCTCGGAGGCGGCCCGATCGGATGCGAGTTGGCGCAATGTTTCGCCCGCCTGGGCTCGAAGGTCACCCAGGTTGAAATGCTGCCGCGGATCATGATCCGCGAAGACCCCGAGATTTCCGAAATGGTGCTGTCCCGCTTCCGCGAGGAAGGCGTGGACGTGCGGCTCGAGCACAAGGCCAAGCAGTTCCTGGTCGAAAACGGCGAGAAAGCGCTGGTCTGCGAGCACAAGGGGCAGGACGTGCGCATCCCCTTCGACGAAGTGCTGGTGGCGGTGGGGCGAATCGCCAACACCGCGGGCTACGGACTGGAGGAACTTGGCATACCCGTGACCCGCAGCCGCACCGTCGAGACAAACGAGTTCCTGCAGACGCTCTACCCGAACATCTACGCCTGCGGCGATGTCGCCGGACCTTTCCAGTTCACCCACACGGCGGCGCACCAGGCCTGGTACGCGGCGGTCAACGCACTGTTTGGCGGCGTGAAAAAATTCCGTGCCGACTATTCGGTGATCCCGTGGGCCACGTTCACCGAGCCGGAAGTGGCGCGAGTGGGATTGAACGAGCTCGAGGCAAAGGAAAAGAGCACTCCCTATGAAGTGACCAGGTATGGAATCGACGAGTTGGACCGCGCCATTGCCGACAACGAGGCCCACGGTGTGGTAAAGGTATTGACCGTACCCGGAAAGGACAAGATTCTTGGCGTGACCATCGTCGGAGAACACGCCGGCGACCTGATCGCCGAATACATCCTGGCCATGCGCCACGGCATCGGTCTGAACAAGATACTCGGCACCATCCACATCTATCCGACGCTGTCAGAGGCCAACAAGTACGCGGCTGGCAACTGGAAGAAAGCCCATGCACCGCAGGCATTGCTGAAGTGGGTGGAGCGATATCACGCGTGGATGCGGGGATGACTTTTCAAAGACATGGTCTTTGACGCAAAGGCGCAAAGGGACAACAGGAACAAAGGACGAACATGAACACTGAAATCGCACATAGCACCCCCGGTAAGTCCCAGGGAACAGGCATGAATCACATTTCCGGATTTTCTTTGCGCCTTCGCGTCTTTGCGTCAGGTGTAATTTTGTTATTCGCTTCGACGGTCGAAGCGGCGTTCGATCACTCGCACGCGCAGTGGGAAGCGCTGACGAAGAAACACGTGATCTGGCTTCCCGGCGGACACGCATCACAGGTCGATTACGGCGGCTTCAAGGCCGATCGCAAGGGGCTGAAAAGCTATCTCGACGGGCTCTCAGCGGTGACCCAGTCCGAGTACGACGGCTGGAAGAAGCCCGAGAAGCTCGCCTTCCTGATCAATGCCTACAACGCCTACACGGTCGAGCTGATCCTCACCGAATACCCGAAGGTCAGGTCGATCAAGGATCTAGGTTCGGTCATCACCAGTCCGTGGAAGAAGCGCTTCTTCTCTCTGTTTGGCAAGCCGCGAAGTCTCGACGATGTTGAGCACGGCATGATCCGCGCGCCAGGAGTCTTCGACGAGCCGCGCATCCACATGGCGGCAAACTGCGCCTCGATCGGTTGTCCGGCACTGCGCAGTGAAGCCTTCGTTGCCGCCAGGCTTGACGCGCAACTCGAAGACAGCGTCGTGCGCTTTCTCTCCGACCGGTCGCGCAACCGCTTCAAGGCGCAGAACGGCCGGCTCGAAGTGTCGAAGATCTTCGACTGGTACGGAAAGGATTTCGCCGCGAAGTCGGGATCGGTCGAGGCCTGGCTGGCGCAGTATGCGGACAAGTTCGCCGACGAACCGAGGGACCAGCAGACGATCCGCGATAAGAAAGCCAAGCTCGAATTCCTGGACTACGACTGGGCGCTGAACGGCAAGGATAAAGGGTGAAGGATGAAGGATGAAGTTAGGTCAAGGGCTTCTGATTCTCCTTCCGCCTTCCGCCTTCATCCTTGTCCATTGTCGTTCCCGCATTGAACGAAGCGCAGGCGCAGATGGCAAGGATAAAGGGTGAAGGATGAAGGATGAAGTAAGTTCAAAGGCTTCTGATTCTCCTTCCGCCTTCCGCCTTCCGCCTTCATCCTTGTCTATTGTCGTTCCCACGCTGAACGAAGCGCCGGGCATCGTTTCGTTTCTCCAGCCGCTGCAGCGGCTGCGCGAGCGCGGCGTCGAACTGATTGTCGCCGACGGCGGCAGCCGGGATGGCACGGTCGATGCCGTCTTGCCGCTGGTCGACCGGGTGCTGTCCTCGCCGCGCGGGCGCGCGCTGCAGATGAATGCGGGCGCAGCGCATGCCAGCGGTGACGTGCTGCTGTTCCTGCATGCCGACGCCCGCCTTCCCGACGACGCGGAGCGGTTCATCCTCGATGGTCTGCGCGAAACAGGTCTACGCTGGGGACGCTTCGACGTGAGGCTTTCAGGTTCCGCGCCAATGCTTCGCGTGGTCGAGTGGATGATGAACCGGCGTTCGCGCCTTACGCGCATAGCCACCGGCGACCAGGGTATGTTCGTCGAGCGCCGACTGTTCGATGAATTAGGCGGATTTCCCGCTATCGCCCTGATGGAAGACGTCGCGCTGTCAGCCACGCTAAGGCGCCACGGCCGGCCGCTGTACCTTGAGCAAACCATCATCGCATCGTCCCGGCGCTGGGAAGAGCACGGAATCTGGCACACCATTACCCTGATGTGGCGGTTGCGTCTCGCGTACTTCCTTGGCGCGGAACCGGCACGGCTCGCAGAAATTTACTATGGCCGCAGTCAGTGACACCAGCGTTCTGATATTTGCACGCGCCCCGGTGGCAGGGAACGTGAAGACGCGGTTGATCCCGCTGTTGGGCGACCACGGCGCGGCGGCGCTGTACCGTAACCTGGTCGGGCGTGCACTTGCGGTTGCGCGCGAGACGGGTGTGGGCCCGGTGGAGCTGTGGTGCACCCCGGATACCCATGATGTTTTCTTTGCGGCCTGCCGCGATCGTTTCCACGTTACGCTGCACCGGCAGCCTGAAGGCGACCTCGGCGCAAGAATGCTGAGCGCTTTCAGGGATGCGCTGACCCGCTCGCCCCACGTGCTGCTGACGGGTAGCGACTGCCCTTCCCTCACAGCTGACGACCTCCGCGCGGCCGCACGGGCGTTGCGCGATGGGTGCGACGCCGTATTCTGTCCGGCGGAGGATGGCGGCTACGTTCTGGTCGGACTTTCGCAGGCGATGCCGGCGCTTTTTGATGCGATGACGTGGGGAACGGCCACGGTAATGGAGGAAACCCGCCAGCGACTGCGCAATCTCGGCTGGCGCTGGCATGAACTCCCCGTGCATTGGGACGTGGATCGGCCCGAGGATTATCAGCGTATGGTGCGCGATGGTTTTTTGACCGCAATGGATTCGGGCGCCGAACCGTGAGCTGCGGCTTCGCAGTCCTGCTGCTCGGCGTTGCAGGCAGCCTGAGTTGTGCGGCGAACGCGGCGGAAGCCCCGGAAGTCGCGCCTTTTTCCGCTGCCGATCCCGGGGCGTCGCTTCCCGCCCCCTGGAAGCTCACCACGCTCCCTGGAATCAGCCGGCATACACGCTATACGCTGGTGCGGGACGGCAGCGCGGTGGTGCTGCGTGCCGATGCGGAGGCCTCGATGGCGGGAGTCGCACACCCGCTGAAACTTGATGCACGCGCCTATCCGGTCATCGAGTGGCGCTGGAAAATACTCAACCTGCCGACGAAGTCCGATATCTCCACCAAACAGGGCGACGACTACGCGGCGCGTGTATACGTGCTTTTCGATTACGATATCCGCAAGCTGCCATTTTCGGTGCGCACCAGGATCCGGATGGCACGCCTGTTCGGCGCCGATATTCCCCTCGCCACGCTGTGCTACGTCTGGGACGGCAAGACCCCTGCGGGCACCTCGGTCTGGAGTCCCTACACTGACCGGGTGCGGATGATCGTCGCCGAAAGCGGGGCTGCGAATCTCGGCAAGTGGGTTACGATTCGGCGCGATGTCGCCGCGGACTTCCGCGCCGCGTTCGGCGAGGACCCGCCGGCAATTTCCGGCGTGGTGCTCGCCACCGATACCGACAACACCGGCGAATCCGTGACTGCGTTCTACGGCGACATCCGCTTCATTCAATGAACCCAATGCAAATCTCACCACGAAGGCACGAAGACACGAGAAACCCGGTAACGAATATTTCTGTTCGAACCTGGTCGAAGTGGTGGATATCGGACCATTTCAACCCCAGGCTGTGCATCTGAACTCGAAGTCAGGAAATTCGTTTGCTTCTCTTCGTGCCTTCGTGCCTTCGTGGTAAGAAGTTGTTTTCCTCCCAATAACGCTCTGAATAACGGAACGACATATCAAGCATGAAACGCCTGGTGCTGATTGGCGGCGGTCACAGCCACGTGGAAGTGTTGCGTCGATTCGGGAGGGAGCCGATTCCGGGTGTGGAACTCGTGCTGGTGAGCCCGTACCCCGATTCGCCGTATTCAGGAATGCTGCCCGGCTGGATCGCCGGACACTACACGCGAGACGAATGCCACATCGACCTGGTGCGGCTGACGCGTTTCGCCAACTGCCGCTTCGTCCGGTCTGCCTGCAATGGAATCAACCCTGAAGCGCGCCTGGTGTTCTGCGAGAACGGCACGACGCTGGCGTACGACATCGTTTCGGTGGATACCGGCGCAGGCTCGCCGGCGTTCGACACTCCCGGTGCGCCCGAACATGCCCTGCCGGTAAAACCGGTTGAGCATTTCGTTCCCGCCTGGGAGGAAATCTGCAGGCGTACCGTCAACGGGCAGGCTCCGCGTCGGATCGCCGTGGTCGGAGGCGGCGCTGCGGGCGTTGAAGTACTGTTGGCGATGAAGCATCGCCTGCGCTTGCTTGCGCCGGACGCTGACATCGGATTCGAGCTGGTAAGCGATGTCGGGAGCATACTTCCCGCGCACAACACCAGAGTGCGCACGATTTTCATGCGCGTGCTCGAGCGGCGCGGCGTGACGCTGCGCCTGGGGCGCGCAGTCGAGCGCGTGGACAGCGGCAGGCTGCGGCTGCGCGGTGGCGGCAGCACCGAGGCCGATGTAATCGTCTGGGCAACCGGCGCGTCCGCTCCTTTGTGGCCGCGGTCGGTCGGCCTTGCCACCGACAAACGTGGATTCATGCTGGTGAATGAGCGGCTGCAGTCGGTCTCGCATCCTCAGGTGTTCGCCGCTGGCGACATCGCCGGCGTCAAAGATCATCCGCGCCCCAAGTCCGGCGTGTACGCCGTTCGGGCCGGACCGCCGCTGGCGGACAACCTGCGACGGACAATGCGTGGAGAAAAGCTTATCGAATGGAAGCCGCAGAAAGATGCGCTGGCCCTGATCAGCACCGGCGACCGCTACGCTGTCGCGTCCCGCGCAAATATCGCACTGGAGGGCAAATGGGTATGGCAATGGAAAGACTGGATCGACAGAAGGTTCATGAAACGCTATGAAGTGCGGTGACCAGTTGCTGGTTGCTGGTGGCAAGTGAGGGCGATAATCCAAAACCCACTCCACTAATGACTGATCATGAGCCACCAGTCACCAGTCACCAGTCACCAGTCACCAGTCACCAGTCACCAGTCACCAGTCACCAGTCATCAAATATGATCCGCTTACTCGCTGCAGTGCTCATCATGTTTTCGTCAGTCTGCTACGCCGCCGCCATTGGTCCCGGCGGCATCGGAAGGGAAAGCGGCGAGCAATTGCTCGCACGCTGCGAGCCGGCACTGCGGATGATCGAATCAGGCAGCGATGACGGCTTGAGCGCTGCGGAAGGCATCGAGGCCATGTCGTGCATCGGCTTCGTGGACGGATTCATCTGGGGCCATGCCTGGTCAGCGTGGCGCGAGCGCACCGACATGTTCTACTGTCCGCCGGAACTGTTCAGCGCCAGGGAAGGCGTTCCCGCGCTGGTGAACTACCTCAGGGCGCACCCGGACCGTTTGATCCAGCGCGCCCACCTGCTGCTCTTCGCGGCGTTCAACAGCGCCTATCCGTGCAAGCCGTGATGCGCGCACGCTGGTGTCTGGTACATTGCAGCAGTCCGCCACACAACATTGAACTGGAGTGCGAATGAAATCTATCGGGAGAATCTTCCTCACCGGAATCCTTACGGTTCTGCCTATTCTGGCAACCATTTATCTGGTGGTCTGGCTGTTTGCGGCAGTGGAGCGCTTCCTGGGGAAGCAATTGCTGTTTCTGATGCCGGACGAATATTACCGTGCCGGCATGGGCCTGCTCGCCGCGCTGGTCCTCATTTTCCTGGTCGGCCTGCTGATGCGGGCCTGGCTGTTCCGGCAGCTGGTCAAGTTCGGCGAGAGCCTTCTGCTGAAGATCCCGCTGATAAAGGTTGTCTACAGGGCGTTGAAGGACCTGTTCGGACTGTTTTCAAACGATAAGGACAGCGAGTCGCTGCAGGTGGTTTCGGTGCAGCTTCCGGGCACCGATATGCGGCTGTTCGGATTCCTGACCCGCAGCGATTTCTCCGACATGCCCAAAGGCGTCGGCAACGAGGACGAAGTGGCGGTGTATCTGCCGATGAGCTACCAGGTCGGCGGCTACACGGTGCTGATCCCGCGCAGCCGGCTCACGCCCGTCCCGATGTCTCGCGAAGAGGCGATGCGCTTCGTGCTGACCGCGGGACTGAAGACCGAAGGGAAGCAGATCGAACTGGCGAAGCCGTAGAAGTACAAGGATGAAGGATGAAGGCGGAAGGATGAAGAAAAGCGCTACTTTGGCAGCGCATAAGGGCTGATTTCCCAATATTGATCTTGTGTTTTTCCTTTGCGTACCTTTGCGTACTTTGCGTTGAATGCGTTTCGTTTTTGACTTTCTCTCTTCTTCCGTTGCTGCCTTTGCGTCAACGCCCTTGTCGCCCACCTCCGGCCGGCTGGTTTCTTGGCAGCACACAGAGTCTGCCTTTTGCCGTTCCTTCATCCTTCATCCTTCCGCCTTCATCCTTGCCCGCCAAAGCGAGACTCGGGCAAACCACGCACGCCTACGTCCATCGCCAGAAGCGCGCCTGCCAGCGGCTGCTTCGCAAGCTCCTCGACGCTGAGTTTCTGCGTGGCGCTGGTGACGAAAAGCGTGCCCAGGCCCGGGCCGCCGAACATGCAACTGGTCGGTCGCTGCAACGGCAGTTCGATCGAACGCATGCGCCTGCCATTGGGCGCGAAACGGGTGATGCGCCAGCCGTCGTACTCGGCGCACCAAAGGCAGCCCTCGGCATCGATCGTGGCGCCGTCGGGAATGGCCGGCGCGATGGTGGTCGCGAACGGTCGTTTGTTCGCGACCTGCCCCGTCGCCGGATCGAAATCGTAGGCGCAGATCGTTCGCGTCCAGGAATCGGAGAAGTACATCGTCCGCCCGTCGGGGCTCCAGCACAGGCTGTTCGGAATGGTGATGCCCGACTCGATGGCGACGCATTCCGAGCCGTCGAACCGGTACAACGTGCCGTCCGGCTGGCGCGCCCCGTCATTCATGGTGCCCACCCAGAAGCGCCCCTGGCGGTCGCATTTGCCGTCGTTGAAGCGCTGGCCCGGCCGATCGGCCTCGGGCGATGCAACCGGCCGAATGGCGCCGGATTTCGGATCAAACAACGCCAGGGCCGACTTGAGCGCGAGCAGCAAGCCACCCTCTTTCCGCACCGCCAGCGAGCCCACCATTTCCGGCGTTGTCCAGGAGTCCAGTTTCCTGTTGCCGCCGTCATATCGCCGTACCGCGGGCTTGCGGATGTCCACCCAGTACAAGGCCTGTTCCCGCAAATCCCAGAGCGGCCCCTCACCGAGCACGTCGGTCTGATCCCCCACTCGTTGCATGTCGATCATGGTTGCGTCTTGGTCGGCTTATCAGTATGGTTCCATGCGAACAGTATACAAAGCCGGCCGAAGACTGCCGCACTGCGAAGCATCAAAAAGGGAATAGACGGGATGACCGTTCACTTTTCGCCGTTCACCTTTTACTGATCCTATGGACCGCTATCTCATTACCGTCGATTTTTATCTTCTGCCCGGAGCGCTCGATCCCTTCCTTGCCCTGATCAAGGAGAACGCGCGCAGGTCGCTGGCCGAGGAGCCCGGATGCCACCGCTTCGATGTGCTGGTGCAAAAGGGCGTGCCGGACCATATCCTGCTCTACGAGATCTACCAGAACCGCGCAGCCTTCGACGTCCACCTGAAGTCCCGGCATTTCGCGGAGTTCAACTCGGCGTCGGCGCCCTACGTAAGCGAAAAGAAAGTGGTCGAGTACGAGTACGTGAACGACGACGGGGATTGAAGCGGGTGACCTGTTCATACAGACGATGTGCATGCGTCACACGGTATTCCATGACGTTCCCATTCGCGTACAATCGCACTAGCTGACCCGCCGCGGGAACGCGGCTGTTAAAGGGAGATGTCAGATGTCTTGGCTCGACATATGGATGGTGGGCGGTCTGGTCTTACTCGTCGTCCTGGTAGTGTTGCGCAAGAGAGGGCGCTGAGGCAATTCTTGACAGGGCATCTGCGCCCGGAATCATCGACTGCCCTGCGACGCAACACCGGATAGCAATCGGCGCACCGCATCCGGCCTGGGCAATGGCGCGACCGCTCCGAAACCGGTGGTCGCCAACGCCGCGGCCGCATTTGCATAGCGCAGCCCGTCCCAGAAGTCGTCACCTGCCGCCATTCGCGCCAGCAGCGCACCGGCAAAGCAATCACCCGCCCCCGTGGCATCTACGCAGTTGACCGCGTGACCGGAAATCTTCTCGCGCCGCGTCGAATCGCTTCCGACCACGCCCCGCAGCGCCTAGTTTCAGCGCGACGACTTTTGCCCCGGCTTCATGGCACCAATCGAGTATTGCGTCCGCATCCTTTTCGCCGCATAGCGCCTCGGCATCCTCCATGCTGAGCAGGAAATAGTCGGCAAGAACAATGGTAGCCCGGATTACCGCACGGGCACGGGCAAGCGGCCAGAGCCGCAGCCGCAGGTTGGAGTCGTAGGCGATTCTGACGCCGGCGACTCGGGCTGCTTCGAGGGCGGCGAACACCGCATCGCAGGCACTGTCGCTGATTGCCTGGCTGATTCCGGATGTGTGAAAGAACTTCGCCTTCCTGATCAGTTCGAGCGGCAGGTCCGCGGGCCGCATGCGGCTCGCCGCCGAGCCCTTGCGCAGGTAGCTGAACACGTGGCCGGCCGGACCGTGCGTGATGAAATACACCGCAGTGTGCGCTTGCGGGTCAATGCCCACGCCGGAAATGTCCAGTCCCTCGTCACGCCATAACTGGAGAAACTGCCGGCCGAACTCGTCGTCGCCGAGCCGCGTGATGTATCCCGCTTCGCGCCCAGCCGCGCGGCCGCAATCGCGCAGTTCATGGTGTCGCCGCCGAAACCCTGCAGATACCGGCCACTCTCCCGCGGAATCTGGCTGAATTCGTAGAACGGTTCGCCCAGCGATACGACGTCGATGCGCGCCATCGTCAGGCGCCGTTTCGTTTCGCCAGTTCGAGAAAGTTCTGTGCGTGACTGCGATGACCTGCGCGCGATCGCCTTCTGCCAGCGCTTTCTGATCGATGACGTTGTTGCCAATGCCGACCACCGCCGCACCGGCCTTGAAGTAGTCGAGCAGGTTGGTAGCCGAAACGCCACCGGTCGGGCACAGGGGAATCTCCGGATAGACCGCGTGCAGCGCGGCGAGGTGCGACGGCCCGCCGGTCGCCGCCGGAAAAACCTTGACGACGGCCGCGCCTTCGCGCCATGCGGCCAGCACTTCGGCCGGCGTGAAGCCGCCGAGTCAGTGCCGGCCGTCCGGCCTCGTTGGCCAGCTTGCCCATCCCCGCCACCAGGCAGGGCGAAACGAGATAGTCGGCCCCGGCGTCGAGGCAGGCTTGCGCGCTGTCAAGATCGAGGACGGTTCCGGCACCCACCAGGAAATCCGTGCCGGTACGGCGGCGCAGCGATGCGATCAGTTCGATGGCACCCGGCGTCGTCAGCGTCAGTTCGACGGTCCTGAAGCCTGCCTCGACCAGGCAGTCGATGGCGAATTCCGCATCCTGCGCGCGAAGGCAGCCGGAGTACCGGGATCACTCGCAGTGCAAGCAGCTTTTCGGCTTATCGAATTCATGTTTCTCCGGTTATGCAAACCGCTTCCCCGATCACCGTCTGGGGCGATCCTGGGCCGGCGCATTGCGCAACCCGCTTGGTAGTGCACCGGCGATTGTAAGATCAAAGCCAGCCGCGAAGTAGGAAGCAGTGACAGGTGACAAGCGACGCGTAAGGCCTCGACAAAAAAAGGGCCGCATCGCGGCCCTTGCTTTTCTTCTTACAGTACTTGTCACCCGTCACTTATCACTTGTCACTCGTCACCGCACTTTTAGCGCCTGCGGCCGCGTGCAGGAAATTCCCGCGCTTCATTCACGCGCAGCGGTTGTCCCTTGAAATCCTTGCCTTCGAGGCCGGCAATCGCGGCCAGCGAGTGATTGCGCGTCCGGGCATTTCGACGAAGCCGAAGCCCTTGGTCACGCCGGAAAACAGTTCGCGCTTCACTTCGGTCGACTTCACCTGGCCGAACTGCTTGAACAGTTCCGCCAGATCGGTTTCGGTGACTTCCTGCGACAAGTTGCCGACGAAAATATTCATCTAGAGTGTCCTTTCTAGATTGTGGATCAGCGGTTTCCACCCAGCAATGACGAGATTGAACGGTTGCTGTTCTGGCGCGGTTGCGAATCGCCAGCGAGCGCGCACTGCTTGCGCTGCGCTCGACGATCGCCGGCGCTGCGGCCCTGGCCCCGCCGCGACCGGCTCCCTGAGGCTGCGCGGCGGCCATCGCCGCTGCCGGTGCGCCTTGGCCGGACCCTGACCATGCGTTGCGGGCGCCGCTGCTGCGTGCGCGCTGCGCGGCCGCGGCGCGATGCGACGGAATCTCCATCCGTTCGGAGCGGTGCCCCGGTGGGCTGAAATCCCTCGATCACCACGCGCTCGATGCTGCGTTTGAGCATGCGTTCGATGTCCCGCAGGAAATCGCCTTCTTCGCGAGCATACCAGCGACACGGCCTGCCCGGAACTGCCGGCACGGCCGGTGCGGCCGATACGATGAATATAGTCCTCCGACACATTGGGCAGTTCGTAGTTGACGACATGCGGCAGTTGCTCGATGTCGAGCCCGCGCGCCGCGATGTCGGTCGCGACCAGCACGCGCACCTTGCCGAGCTTGAACTGGGCCAGGGCCCGCGTGCGCTGGCTCTGGCTCTTGTTGCCGTGGATGGCGTCCGCACGTGATGCCGTCCTTGTCGAGCTGCTCGGCAAGCCGGTTCGCGCCGTGCTTGGTGCGGGCGAATACCAGCACCTGGCGCCAGTCGCCCGCGTTGATCAGGTGCTGCAGCAGCGGCGCGCTTGCGATCCTTGTCCACCGGGTGCACGACCTGGGAAATCAGATCGGCGGTTTCCGTGCTTTTCGCCACGGCGACCTCCACCGGCGATTGCAGGAAGGAATCCGCAAGTCCGCGAATTTCCTTCGAAAAAGTCGCGGAGAAGAACAGGTTCTGGCGTTTCGACGGCAGCGCAATCAGGATGCGGCGGATGTCGCGGATGAACCCCATGTCGAGCATGCGGTCGGCTTCGTCCAGCACCAGGATTTCGACTCGCGAAAGATCCACGGTGCGGCTTTGCAGGTGGTCGAGCAATCTTCCCGGCGTGGCGACCAGGATGTCCACGCCACGGCGCAGGGCGCTGATCTGCTGGTCCATGCTGACACCGCCGTACACCGTGGTCGATTTCATGCGCAGATGGCGGCCATAGCCACGCACACTTTCTTCGACCTGCGCCGCCAGTTCGCGGGTAGGCGTCAGGATCAGCGCGCGAATCGGGCGCCGCGAAGCATCGCCGCCGGCTTGCGCGGCGGCCAGCAATTGCAACAGCGGCAGCGCGAATCCGGCCGTCTTGCCGGTTCCGGTTTGCGCGCCGGCGAGAATGTCGCGGCCGGCGAGAATGACCGGAATGGCCTGCGCCTGGACCGGGGTGGGTTGCGTGTAGCCTTCGTCGGCAACAGCGCGGACCAGCTCGGCACGCAGGCCGAGCACTTCAAATGATGTGCTGATGGAAATCTCCTGAAACAGCCTGCGGAAGCCCAAGGGCATTCCGAACCGGTTCAGGCAGAATCGAACAGAGTTGAAATTTTTCGGGGAAGCAGAACTACCACGAAAGGGCTGAAACGCGGACCGATTGACGCGAAACAAAATCCTTGTCCGGCATTATACAGACCTGGCGCCCGAAGTCCGCAGTTTTTAGGGGCGAGGGTGGAGCCACGAGGGATGAGGGAGAATCTGGAGCTTTTGAAGCTACTTCATCCTTCATCCTTCCGCCTCATATGCACCCGGAGGGGTGTCATCCTTGCTTGCTCACCCGCAGGCGCCGACCGCGCCGCAAGCCGTGCAGAACTCGCAGCCGTCCTTCTTGATCAGGGCGCTGTTGCCGCACTCCAGGCAGCGCTTGCCGGGCAGCACCTGCAGGTTGCGCGCTTCGCGTTCGCGCGTGGCCTCCGGAATTTCCAGCACGCCCATTTCATCGACCGGATAGCCGCGCTCGTCGAGCACGCCCAGCATGGCGTAGCGGTGGATCATCAGTTTCGCGACATAGGCCACGGTGCTCGGCCAGTTGCGTTGCTTGCTCCTTGCCGGGAACGCTTGCGCCATGAAATCGCCGAGCGGCTCGGCATAGCTCAGCAGCTTGCGCAGCTTCATGCCGATCCAGGCCGGATCGATCACGCGCATGTCGAGCGACAGCAGCTTGCACAATCCATCGAGCGAGCGCGGATAGCTGCCCGCCATCCACACCGAATAGGGCCGCCGTTGCCCCGAAGGCAGCACCAGTTCCTTCAGGATCAGCACGAAATCGTCGCCCGAACTCGGGTTGAACACGTCGACCGACCAGGACATGGTGCCATCGGTGCCGGTCTTCGGTTCCTTTTTCGCGAACAAGTGCATCCAGCACCGGCGAGCGATCGTCACGCGGCGTCAGGCCGCCGAGTTGTTCCACGCGCCAGCTCACGATGCGGGCAAAGGCGGCGACGGTGCTCGGCATGCGAACCGGCTGTGCCGTCCGGCGGCATCGGGCAATCGAAGGCATCGTCGCCCGCGGTGCGCGACAGGATGTCGAGCTTCGTGCGCAACCACGCGCGGTCCTGCGCGCGCATGTCCATCGACAGCGTCTTCGCGACTGCGCCGAGTCCGCGCGGCTGTTCGTTGCCGTTGACCCACACTTCGAAGGCGTGCGGGTCGCCGTTGTCGACATGACCGACGAAAATCGCGAACTGGCCGAACGGCGATTCGACCATGTAGGTCCAGGCCGGATTGCCGGCCGCCAGCTGCGGCCGGCTCGGCCAGCGCAGGCTCGACAGCGCCGGCATCGGCGCCGCATCGAGGCGAATGCGGCGGTCGGCGTCCGAAGTATCGAGATCGTTGGGTGCCTCGGACTGCGGCGTAACGGACAGCACGGAACCCAGCACGCCGTTCGGCCGATAGGTCGTGATGCCTTTCAGCCCGGCCTTCCAGGCTTCGAGATAAAGATCCTTGAACTCTGTCGAACGGATAGTTCTCCGGCACGTTGACCGTCTTGCTGATCGCGGAATCGACAAACGGCGCCACCGCCGCGACCATGCGCATGTGATCGAGCGCGGAAATTTCCAGTGCGGTCACGAACTGCGGCGGCAGCTTCGTTACGTCACCGCCGATGTGCCGGTACAGGCGCCAGGCATGGTCCTCGACGTCGTAGACCTTGTGCGAGCCGTCCGCTTCGCGCTTCTTGCGCTGGTAGGTCCAGGAATACGGCGGTTCGATGCCGTTGGCCGCATTGTCGGCAAACGCCAGCGAGATGGTGCCGGTCGGCGCGATCGACAACAGGTGGCTGTTGCGCAATCCGTGCGTGCGGATGTCGCGCTTGATATTCTCCGGCAGCCGCGAGGCGAAGCGCGGCGCGGCCAGATATTGTTCGGCGTCCAGCAGCGGAAAAGCGCCTTTCTCGCGCGCCAGTTCCACCGACGCCGCATAGGATTCGTCGCGCATCGCCTCGGCGATTTTCGCTCCCATCTTGCGGGCTTCGTCGCCGTCGTAGCGCAGGCCGAGCATGATCAGCGCATCACCCAGTCCCGTGAAACCGAGCCCGATGCGGCGCTTGTTCTTTGCCTCTTCGGCCTGCTGCGGCAGCGGCCAGACGGTGACGTCGAGCACGTTGTCGAGCATGCGCACCGCCACCTTCGTGACTTTCGCAGAACGCCTCGAAATCGAAGCGCGCCTTCGGGCGTAAATGGATGCGATACGAACGGCGTCAGATTGATGCTGCCGAGGCAGCAGCAGCCGTAGGCAGGCAGCGGCTTGTTCACCGCATGGATTGCGTGGCCTCTATTTTCTCGCAGTATGAAAGATTGTCATCGGCATTGACCCGGTCGATGAAGATCACGCCGGGCTCGGCGTGGTCGTAGGTCGAGTCCATGATCTGCTTCCACAGATCGCGCGCCTTGACCGTGCGGTACATCCAGCAGGCCGTCGGCGCGCTGCCGGTTCTCGCTGCGCCCGTCGAGGGTCCGGGTGCCTGGGCGGCACCGCGTGCACCAGGTCCCAGTCGCCGTCGGCCTCGCATCGCGCGCATGAAGCGCATCGGTCACCGCCACGCTGATGTTGAAATTGCGCAGGTCGCCGTCGTCCTTGGCGTGGATGAATTCCTCGATGTCGGGATGGTCGCAGCGCAGGATGCCCATCTGCGCGCCACGCCGCGCGCCGGCCGACTCCACGGTCTCGCAACTGCGGTCGAACACGCGCATGTAGGACACCGGGCCGCTGGCGCTGCTTTGCGTGCCGCGCACCAGCGCGCCGTGCGGCCGGATCGCGGAGAAGTCGTAGCCCACGCCGCCGCCGCGGCGCATGGTCTCCGCCGCCTCCATCAGCGCCACGTAAATGCCGGGCTTGCCGTCGACGATTTCGGACACGGAGTCGCCCACCGGCTGCACAAAGCAATTGATCAGCGTGGCCGACAGCTGCGTGCCGGCCGCGGAATTGATGCGCCCGCCGGGAATGAATCCGTTTTCCAGCGCCTCGTAGAAACACCGGCTCCCATCTGGCCGGGTCCTTCTCCACCGCCGCCAGCGCTCGCGCCACCCGCCGGCGCACGTCGCTCGATGGTTTTCTCGCCGCCCTTGGCGTACTTCTCCAGCAGCACGTCGATGCTGACCTGCTGGGCCGGAAGGGAAAGATGGGTGTCGTTGGCTTTCATGTGCTGCGGTCCTTGTTTCGTTCCAATGATACGCCTGCCCGCCGGAACAGACGACTTGCATCAGTCATTGCCCGTTGGTGGCGGCCGCGCTTGCGCAGGAAATCCGCCAACACTTTCTGTATGCGAGGTGGACGCTGACGCGAAGGTGTGTGGTAAGCTCCGCCCCGGAAAAAAAGAGCACCCCGCACTACTGTGCTCCCGACCCATCACACCCCTGGAGACCCTCGTGCGAATCCTGTCCGCTGTCGCAATTGCTGTTCTGTTGCTCAATACTCCCGCGCTGGCTGCCGAACTCACCGGTACCTTGAAGGCGATCAAGGACACCGGCGTCATCAAGCTCGGCTTCCTCTCGGAGTCGGTCCCTTTCTCCTTCGCCGACGTGGACGGCACGCCCCGCGGCTACTCTCCAGATCTGTGCCTGCGCGCCGCGAACGGCATCCAGGAGCAGCTCGGACTCCAGAAACTCGACGTGAAGTGGGTGCGGGTATCCCTGGAAACGCGTTTCGACGCGATCAAGACCGGCGCCATCGACCTCGAGTGCGGAATCACCACCAACACACTGTCGCGCCAGAAGGACGTGGACTTCAGTGTGATGACCTGGTTGGACGGCGCCAACTTCCTGGTGCGCGACAATTCTCCCTACAGGACGTTTTCGGATCTCGCCGGCAAGAAGATCGCCGTCATTCCGAACACCACGACCGTGTGGGCACTGAAGCAGGCCCTGGAGAAGAGCTTCATCAGCGCCGAGATCGTCATGGTACAAAGCCACTCGGAGGGGCTCGAGGGTCTGGATAAGGGCACCGTCGATGCCTACGCCTCCGACCAGACCGTGCTGATCGGGCTGGCGATAGCCGTTTCCAAATCGTTGAAGGTTCGGCTCGGCGACAAGCAACTGTCGTACGAACCCTATGGCCTGATGCTACGCAAGAATGACCAGGACTTCCGCCAGGCCGTGAACACCGTACTCGCGCGCCTCTACCGCTCCGGTCAGATCGTGCAGATCTACGACCGCTGGTTCGGCAAGCTCGGCAAGCCGAACGAGTTCATCGTCCTCATGTACCAGCTGAACGCGCTTCCCGAGTAGGCGGCGAAAAAGTAAAAGCTGTCAGGAACGATTCTGACCGGCAAGCGCGGTGGCGGAACAGGCAGTGTCCGCTCTCACGCGGCCCGTCTCTGCAGAAATTCCTTCAGCACTTTCCCGGTGTGCGATCCGGATTTCGCCATCGCCTCCGGCGTGCCGTGCGCAACCACGCGGCCGCCACCCTCACCGCCTTCGGGGCCGAGGTCGATCATCCAGTCGGCATCGGCCCAGATGTCGAGGTTGTGCTCGATGACCACCACGGTGTTGCCGGCATCCACCAGCCGATGCAGCACGCGTATGAGTTTCTCCACATCGGCCATGTGCAGTCCGACCGTGGGTTCATCGAGAACGTAAAGCGTATGCCTTTGACTTTCTCTCCCTCTCCGCCCTTCAGGGGGGAGAGGGCCGGGGAGAGGTGGGTGGGGCGTTTTCGCCAGTTCGGTCACCAGCTTGATGCGCTGCGCCTCGCCGCCGGAAAGTGTAGGGCTCTGCTGGCCCAGGGTCAGGTAACCCAGGCCGACGTCCTGCAGCAGCCTTAGCGCGTGGTGGATGGACGCATGGACAGTGAAGAACTCCACCGCCTCGTCCACGCTCATCGCCAGCACGTCGCCGATCGACTTGCCCTTGTAATGCACCGCCAGGGTTTCGGTATTGAAGCGCGCGCCGTGGCAGACATCGCAGGCCACTTTCACGTCCGGCAGGAAGCTCATCTCGATTTTCTGCATGCCCTGGCCTTCGCAGGCATCGCATCGTCCACCAGAGGTGTTGAACGAGAACCGGGTGGGCTCGAAGCCGCGCATACGCGCTTCCTGGGTACCGGCAAACAGTTTGCGGATCGAATCCCAGAAACCCACGTAGGTCGCCGGGCAGGAACGTGGCGTCTTGCCGATCGGTGTCTGGTCCACTTCCAGCACCCGCGAGATCAACTCCCAGCCCTTGATCGCCCTGCAACCGGACGGGCTCAAAGCCGGCGCGCTGCTTTTTCCGGTGTTCGCCGACCACTGCGACCAGGTTGTCGTGCAATACGTCGCGCGCCAGCGTGGACTTGCCCGACCCCGAAACACCCGTTACCACCGTCAGCCGGCCAAGCGGGAAACGGGTATCGATCCTGGCGAGATTGTGCAGTGACGCGCCAAATACCTGTACGGCGGGCGTGCGCAGATCGGTCGGCCTCCGCGGCTGCAATGGATGGGTGAGCGGATGCGCGAGAAATTTTCCGGTAATCGATTCGGGAGTGCGCATCAGGTCCTCTACCGTACCCTGCGCCGTAACCCACCCGCCGAGGCGGCCGGCGCCCGGGCCCAGGTCCACAACATGGTGGGCGCGGCGGATGGTCTCTTCATCGTGTTCCACCACCAGCAGGGTGTTGCCCTTGCGCTCCAGCTTTTCCAGAACATTCAGCAGAATCCGGTTGTCGCGCGGATGCAGGCCGATAGTCGGTTCGTCGAGGATGTAGCACACCCCGCGCAGGTTGGAGCCAAGCTGCGCCGCCAGCCGGATGCGCTGCGCTTCGCCGCCGGAGAGCGTCGGCGCCGAGCGGTCGAGCGTGAGGTAATCGAGTCCGACCTCGGACAGGAATGTGAGCCGGCTTGCCAGTTCCGCCAGCAGGTCGCGGGCGATCTCGCGCTCGCGGCCTTCCAGTTCCAGTTCCGACACCAGGCCGGCAAGCTTCAGGATCGGTTGCATGCCGTAATCAGCGATCGAGTTTCCGCGCCATCGAACGGCGAGCGCCTCGCGGTTAAGCCGCTTGCCGTCGCACTCCGGGCAGGGCTCGTCGACTTCCAGCCATTCGATCCAGGAGTCGAGCACATGATCCTCCTGCCCGGTACGCGAGCGCTCCGTGTCCCAGCCGATGTCGGCGAGCTTCAATCCGGTGCCGACGCAGGACGGGCACCAGCCGTGTTTCGAGTTGTAGGAAAACAGCCGCGGGTCCAGCTCCGGGAAACTGCGTGCGCAGGACGGGCAGGCACGCTTGGTGGAGAACACCATCTCGGTGACGCTGGCGCCGCCCTTCATGAGCCCGTCCAGCGGCGCGATCACGTGGGCCACACCCTTGCCGAGTTCCAGTGTCTGTCGCAATGCGTCGCGCAGGCGCCCCTCGTCGGCAGCGCTGATGCGCATGTCGGCAACCGGCAGCTCGATCGTGTGCTCCTTGAAGCGATCGATCCGCGGGAAGGGCCGGGTCGGCAGGAATTCGCCGTCCACCCGCAGCGAGGGAAAGCCCTTGCCATAGGCCCATTTGGCGAGATCGGTGTAAACGCCCTTGCGGCTCACCACCAGCGGCGCCAGCAGGCCGATGTGTTGGCCCCTGTAGTCCCGCAGGATACGCGCGGCGATCGCCTCCTCGCTTTGCGGCTGGATCGGCACCATGCAGTCCGGGCAGTGCTGCGTGCCCAGCTTGACGAACAGCAGGCGCAGGAAATGGTGGATCTCGGTAAGGGTGCCCACCGTGCTCTTGCGTCCGCCGCGGCTGGTGCGCTGCTCGATCGCCACCGTCGGCGGAATACCGTAGATCGCATCCACGTCCGGCCGTGAAGCCACCTGCACGAACTGCCGGGCATAGGCGTTGAGCGATTCGAGATAGCGCCGCTGGCCCTCGGCGAAGACGATGTCGAAGGCCAGCGTGGATTTGCCGCTGCCGGACACGCCGGTGATCACGGTGAACTTCCCGCGCGGAAGCTCGAGGTCCACGTTCTTGAGATTGTGTTCGCGGGCGTTGTGAATCGTTATAGAGGGACGAGGGGCGAGGGACGAGGGGCGAGGGGGCTGCGCCGCTTCGAGTTGCGCGGCCGCGCCTATTTCCAAGGCCTTTTCGTAGCGCGACAACGCAACTCCGGTGTGCGACTTCGGGTTGAGCTTCACTTGTTCCGGCGTGCCGGTGCAAACAATCTCGCCGCCGGCCTCGCCGCCTTCCGGGCCGAGATCGATGATCCAGTCCGAAGCCGCGATCACGTCGAGGTTGTGTTCGATTACCAGCAGCGAATGCCCGGCCTCGACCAGACGCCTGAACGAACGCAGCAACTTAGCGATATCGTCGAAGTGCAGACCGGTCGTAGGTTCGTCGAAAAGAAAGAGCGATCCTGCCACCTCACCCCTGCCCTCTCCCCCACGCTTACGCGCGGCGGAGAGGGAGCGAGAACCGATGGCTGTTGAGTGGGCGCCCTGTTCCTTGTCACCCTCTCCGCGCGCAGTGGGGAGAGGGTCGGGGTGAGGTGCAAGGTGTTTGGCCAACTTGAGGCGTTGCGCTTCGCCGCCGGAAAGCGTCGGGACCGGCTGGCCGAGCCGCAGGTACTCGAGGCCGACGTCCGCCAGCGGCTTCAGGCCGCGCAGGACTTCCGGGTAATCGCGGAAATACTCCACCGCTGCCGACACCGTCATGTCGAGGATATCGGCGATGCTCTTCGCCGGTTTCCCGCCGGGCGCGATGGTGACTTCGAGGGTCTCGGCGCGGTAGCGCCTGCCGTCGCAGTCCGGGCAGCGCAGGTACACGTCCGAAAGAAACTGCATCTCGACATGCTCGAAACCATTGCCGCCGCAGGTCGGGCAGCGGCCGTCGCCGGAGTTGAAGCTGAACATGCCCGGCTTGTAGCCGCGCTCTTTCGCCACCGGTGCTTTCGCGAACAGATCGCGGATCGGGTCGAAGGCGCCGACATAACTCGCCGGGTTGGAACGCGTGGTGCGGCCGATCGGCGTCTGGTCCACCATTACCACGTCGCCGACCAGGTCCGCCCCGTCGATGCCCCGGTGGACGCCCGGCATCTCGGTCGGCTTGCCCTTGCGCTTGAGCAGCGCCGGATAGAGCACGTCCTGCATCAGAGTGGATTTGCCGGAGCCGGACACGCCGGTCACGCACACCAGCCGGTTCAGCGGGATGGAAACATCGATACCCTTGAGGTTATGTTCCCGCGCACCCTGGATCTCGAGCTTCGGTCCGTCCGCCGCCACCGGCAATTGCATCAGGCCGGAGTCGACGCGGCGCCGTCCACGCAGGTACTCGCCGGTGAGTGAGCGCGCCGCGGCGGCGAGCGCGGCCGGCCGGTCGAAGAACACCACCTCGCCGCCCTTTTCGCCCGGGCCGGGTCCCATGTCGAGAATGCGGTCGGCGGCGAACATGATCTGCGGATCGTGCTCCACCACCACCAGCGAATTGCCGGCGTCACGCAATTTCTGCATCACGTTGATCACCCGGCCCATGTCGCGCGGATGCAGGCCGATGGAAGGCTCGTCGAGCACGAACAGGGTATTGGTGAGCGACGTGCCGAGCGCGGTGGTGAGGTTGATGCGCTGGACTTCACCGCCGGAGAGCGTGCGCGACTGGCGGTCAAGGGTGAGATAACCGAGCCCGACCTCCTGCAGGTAGGACAACCGGGTGCGGATTTCGCCGAGAAGCAGTCCGGTTGCTTCATCCAGAAGGGCTGATTGCAGGTGAAGGGTGCTGAAGAATTTCGCGCAGCGGTCCACCGGCAGTAGCATCAAGTCGTGGACCGTCAGTCCGGGCACGCCGCGCAACTGCTCATCGCTCCACGTGACGCCGATCGGCCGGTATCGCCGGTGCGGTTCGACCACCGCGTCCGCGTCGGCCTTGTTGCCGACCCGCCACAGCAGCGCATCGGCCTTCAGCCGGCTGCCCTCGCAGGCGGTGCACGGCGTGTAGGCACGATAGCGCGACAACAGCACGCGGATGTGCATCTTGTAGGCCTTGGATTCCAGCCAGTCGAAGTAGTGCTTTACGCCGTACCAGACGCCGGGCCAGGATTTTTTCCAGCTCACCCATTCCGGTTCGCCATCGATCACCCAGCGCTTCTGCGCCTCGCTTAACGAGCGCCAGGGTTTGTCGAGCGGAATGCCGCGCTTCTTCGCATATTTCACCATGTCGTCCTGGCATTCCTTGAAGCTCGCCGTCTGCCAGGGCTTTACCGCGCCGCCGCCGAGAGTTTTGGATTCGTCCGGGATCACCAGCCCGTAGTCCACTCCGATCACCCGGCCGAAGCCGCGGCAGGTGTCGCAGGCACCGAGTGGCGAATTGAACGAAAACGTGCTCTGGCTGGGCTCGCGGTAGTGGATGTCACAGTCGGGACAGTGCAGCGACGTGGAGAATCTCCACGGCTTTGCAGGGACGAGGGGCGAGGGACGCCCGACTTCACTGGATACCGGGCTTTGCCCATAAGGGGCGAGGGAATCCTCTTTCGAACTTTCGTCGATAGCAAGCGGATGTACGGCGACATGGCCATTACCCACGCGCAGCGCGGCTTCCAGCGCCTCGATGACGCGCGCACGCTCCGCGGTAGAAAGACGCAGCCGGTCCTGCACCACTTCCAGCCTGCCTTTGGCCCGGCTATGAATGCGGGTGTAGCCCTGGCTCTCCAGCAGCTTGAGGATTTCCTCCTCGGAGAAATTCTTCGGCACTTCGACCGGGAAGGTAATGATCAGGCGCGGATCGCCGGCCGCCTGTGCCTGCGCCTGCAGGTCCGCATAGATGGTTTCCGGATCGTCCCGGCGCACCGGTCTGGCGCAACCCCGGCAGTACAACTGCGCCGCGCGCGCGAACAGCAGCTTGAGATAATCGGCCAGCTCGGTCATGGTGCCGACCGTGGAGCGCGACGTGCGCACCGGGTTGGTCTGGTCGATCGCAATCGCCGGCGGAATTCCTTCGATCCGGTCCACCTGCGGCTTGTCCATGCGGTCAAGGAACTGGCGCGCATACGGGGAGAAGGTCTCGACGTAACGGCGCTGGCCTTCGGCGTAGAGGGTGTCGAACACCAGCGAGGACTTGCCGGACCCGGACACGCCGGTCACCACCAGCAGTTCGTTCAATGGCAGATCGATGTCGAGGTTCTTGAGATTGTTCTGGCGCGCGCCGCGGATGCGGATGACGTCGTGAATCGGGTTGGGCATGGCTGCGGGCAGGTGATGGAGTCTTTTGACAGGCACGCATGAGTCGCGAGTTCCCGTCAAAGGGCGCTATTCTACCGGCCCGAACTTGTCCAGGGCCGGAGGAATCGGCCCCCTTCGTTCCTGCTTTCACAAAATGAAATCTGCCAGGACTCCGTGCATGCGCTTCGCGATCAATGCGTTACCGAAGATGCTGGCTGCCGCTGCCGCACTGGTCGGCATGCTGTTCCTGCCGATGACAATTAGCGCGGAATCACCCGCAAGCCGCGCCAGCCACAACGAACCGGTGGAAGCTCAGTTTCGAGGATGTGAGGCGGCGGGCTGGTGCCGGTTCTGGATCGAACCGCCGGATCCTACGGTGGAGTCGATGCGCCGCGTGCGTCCCGATGGCGTTTCGCGAATGCCCGGCGACGGCGCCTTTTCCATTGCGGTGCGCGACCGTCTCAATGCCTTGCTGGCGAGCATGATCCACCAACACAAACAGATCCTGCTGCATGGACTGCGAGAGTTGGACGACGGAACGTTCGCAGCCACCGTGACGGTGAACGGTGCGAAGCTGGCCTCGGATCCGATGCTTGTGGAACTGAGCGCTACGGCCGGCGCTACGACCTGGTAATAACGGATTGGAGTTTCCGGCCGGCGTCCCGGGGACAAGTGGATTGCCTGCAGGCATACCGGATGGCGAAAAAAAATCCCGGCGGCCGCAGCCGCCGGGATAGAGATAAGTGAACTGATTTACTGCTTGGTGATGGTCCAGACGACCGCGGATTTTGGCGTCGTATAGAACGGCGATTCCATCTGGTAGTTCACATAGAGTTCGCCGTAGTCGGCAACGTACATCGTCTTGCCATCCATGCTGAACTCGACGTCGTTGCTGCGCTCCATGCCGCCGCGGTTTTCCGGCTTCTGATAGGCGTTGGGGCCCGGATCGATGTTCTCGGCGAAGATCGACCACTTCACGCCCGTCGGGTTCAGGAACTCGACGCGCACGACGGCCGGCCACATCGGACGCAGGCTTTCCGGCCCGTTGTCGATGATGCCGAACACCGCGGTGTAGAGCACGTCACCCGGCTTGCCCTCGAAGCCCGCGTTCGACCAGGCCAGCCCGTCCATCGGATTATTGGTGTCCCATTCCAGCACCGGGTTCACGTAACCGTTGGGGTTCGGGATTGGCGATGATCAGCGGCGTGCCGCGCACACCGATGGAGTGGTCGATGAACCGGTACGGCGGCAGGGTCGGCACGAACGGCTTGTCCCCGATGTTCAGCTGGGGATTCGGCCGCGTCGGGTCGTACTTGTTGCCGCGGTAGACGTCCGGACCGGAACGCTTGATGTTGACGAAGTTGTCACCATCCTTGTCCGGGAAGCCCGCGTCCTGGCCCTTCTCGGTGAAGACGAACAGCCGTTCCGCGGCGTTGGCGACGCGGCGGTTACCCTTGTCGTTGTGGCCGTTGTCGGAGACCGCCAGCGCCTTCTCGAAGCGAGAGCCCTTCGGACCGAAGGCCACGCCCGACGAATTGCGCAGGCCCATGGCGTAGACCTCCCAGTCGTCGGTCTTGTAGCTGCTGTCGGCCTTCAGCTTGGCGCGGTGGATTGCGCCGCCGCAGGGCTTCTGCGCCTTGATGACCTGGCCGGGCTTGGACGGCGTGCCCTTGGGCAGGTACGCGCCCGTGAGGTTGCCTTCCGTGTCGCGGATGTTCAGGCCCGTCAGCACGATGTCGCGGCAGGGCGGATCGCGCGGCAGCGGCGGCATGCCGTCCGTCGTGCGCTTTTCCCAGTAGGGGTCGATCGCATCCGTCCAGCCGTGGATGTTGGGGTCGGAGAAACCCGAGTTGGACGGCGCGCCCACGGCGTAGTAAAGCCAGCCGTCGCGGCAGGTGATGCCGCCGAGCGCGTGGTCGCCGATCGGCACTTCGTTCATGATCAGCTTCGGGGTGCCGTTGACGCCGTCGATTTCCCAGACGCCGTAGCTGTAGTCGCCGACGTACGTGCGGCCGTTCTCCGGGCAATAGCCGATTTCGTTCAGCGCAAAGGACTTGAAGATGCCCAGGCCGACGTTGTCCTTGATCAGCTTGCCGGACTTGTCGAAGATCTTGACGTGCGGCTTGTCGATGCCCGTCGGCGGGAAGCCGAAGGTGTTGCCGGAAATGGCGACCCAGACGTTGTCGCTGCTTGTCGACCGTGATGGACGTGATGGTGTCCAGGCCGGCATGCGAACACGCTGACCTTGTAGCCCTTGGGCACCTTGATCTTGCTCGGATCGGGCTTGACGGGCGTGCGGGTGGACCATTTGCCGGCCGGACCGCCCGGTTCCGCCATTGCGCGATCTTGCGCGAAAGCGGATCCGGGAAAGCCCCCCACCGCAAGCGCGACTACTGCTGCATATTTTAGAATTTTCATTTCTTCTCCTCCTTCTGGTTAGAATTCCCTGCATGTGCTTGGTCAGAATTCCACTTCAACTGCGTTACGACGTACCTGCATATCCTGGCCGTTCGACCGGCTGGATCTTTACTTATCTCTATTGTTTTTCCGCCGTTCCCGTGAACGTGCGGATATAGACGACGAGGTCAGCGACCTTTTCGTCGTTGAATTTTTTCTCCCAGGCGGGCATGGCCGCGATCTTGCCCATGTAGGCGCCGCCCTTCTTGATGATCATCTTGAGATAGTCGTCTGGCACCGAGGCCATGTATTCCTTGTTGGCGAGCGTGCCGATACGCGGCACGAACCCGCTCTTCGTCCCTTCCTGGCCGTTACCGTAGGTGCCGTGGCATCCGGCGCACATCTGTTCGAAAATTTCCTTGCCGGTTTCGGGAGCAGTTTGTGCCAACACCATGACGGGCGCAACGGCCAACAGCATGGTTATTATTTTCATTGGATACTTCATGCGCGTCCTGGGCACTTCGATGACAGCGGGTCGACGGATAGGGAATGCGACCGTATCACGTGTCGCAGGAGGGCTCAAGTGGGGGGTGTGGGAGCGGAACCGAGGAGCCGCACGGATCGGATAGCGCCAGACCGCTGGTCCGGGCGCTGATCCACGCAGTCTACGCTTGGCTCACAACGTGTAAACCTCTAAACCTCAACGCAAAGGCGCAAAGAACGCAAAGGGACGCAAAGAATTGTATGAATGAGGGTTGCGGCGGAGCCCAAAAGCATGTTCGGGCACTCCGGTTCGCTTGCGGCCGTCTACCCGACTGCTATCCCGCCATTACGTTCCGTTTCCTTTTCCTTCGCGTCCCTTCTTGCTCTTCTTCGCGCCCTTAACGTCAACGCCTTTGATGCTGCCAGGGGCCGGCTGATACCCACCCGGTGTCGCATGGGATTTTTTCCCACCCCCTTATTCATACTTTTTCAGGGCCTTGCGTACGAAATCGTTGGTATACGAATCGGCGGGATTCAGATCCTTCGCTTCTCTGACTGCGGGCTCGAAACCAATCAGCACCCGGAGCTGCGCCTCGACCCCTGCCGGCGGAAACAGTCCGTCCTTCGAGTAGCTTTCACGCATTCTGCGCAGTGCCGACAGGTATAACCCCCGGTCGCCGAGCAAATACTCCGGCGGAACGGCCTTGGCGACGTCCTCGGCCGAAGCCGTATTGAGCCATCTCAGCGCCCGCACCATCGCATTTGTCAGCGCCTGGACTGTTTTCGGATTGGCCGTGACGAATTCTTCGCGCGTGTACAGCGATCCCGCCGGCAAGGGGCTGCCGAACACCGCCCTGGCGCCCTGCACCGTGACGGTTTCGACCATGACCTTGATCGTGCCGGCGTTTTCCAGCAGCGTAATGGTCGGCTCGATGTTGGCGATCGCGTCGAGATGCCCGGCCTGCATCGCCGCTGCCGCACCCGGGCCCGAGCCCACGCCAATGATGGAGACGTCCTCGGAAGACAGGCCCACCGATGCCAGCAGATGGTTCACGAATGCATGGGTGCTGGATCCCGGTGCCGTCACACCGATTTTCATGCCCTTGAGGTCATTCGCAGAACGGAATGATGCCGCGTGCTTCTTCGCCACCCCAAGCGAGATCGCCGGCGTGGCGATCTGCAGCACGAATGCCTTGAGTTTCTGTCCGCGCGCGCGCATTACCAGCACGTGGTCGAAGCCACCGGAGACGACATCGGCACTGCCGCCCATCATCGCCTGCAACGACTTGGCGCCGCCGGCGAAGTCCAGGATCTCCACTTTCAACCCTTCGTCCGCGAAATAGCCGAGTCGCTCTGCCAGGGAAAGCGGCAGATAGTAGAGGGATGCCTTGCCGCCCACCGCGATGGTCACGGCGGGCTTTTCCGGTTGCGCACCGCAGGCGCATGCTGCAATGCCAAGCAGCGTCAGGGCAACAAGGGACCGCAGTTCTTTCATGGTCTTTTCAGTCAACGGGAAAAACGCCGGGCGGCCCGGACGAGGGGAAAATTCTACCCGGGAACTGTGAGGCACGCGCCCGCTCGTACGCAGCGGTGCTTGCGCCGCGAATCATGGACTCGCGTTAAACTGCACCTCGCACCAACCCGACAACAACGGAGAAAACCGCATGATCGAACTCTACTTCGCGCCGACTGCCAATGGCCTGCGCGCGTCGGTGGTACTGGAGGAATCCGGCCTGCCCTATCGGGCTCACAAGGTGGACCTTGCCAAGGGTGAACAGCGCACCCCTGAGTTCCTGAAGCTCAATCCTGCCGGGCTGATCCCGGTGATCGTCGACCCGGACGGCCCCGGCGGCAAACCGCTGACGCTTTCGCAGTCGGGTGCGATCATCCTTTATGTCGCCGAAAAGTCCGGCAAGTTCCTGCCGAAAGATGCGGCACGACGTGCGCTGGCGATGCAGTGGATGATGCAGGCGGCAAGCGACGTCGCCGGCACCAGCGGCACAATCTTTCGCATGGAAACGAGCGTCCCGGAAAAGATCGCCGCGAACACCGACTATTTCAAGCAGCGCCTGCTCGGCTTCTTCGCAGTATGTGACGCGCGCCTGGCTGCGCGCGACTATCTTGCGGACGAGTTTTCGGTTGCCGACATCATGCTGTATCCGAACTTCTCGGCGCGCAAGTCACTGATCGACCAAGCCGGCGGATTCGCCAATCTGCAACGCTGGGCTGCGGCCATCGGCGCGCGGCCCGGGGTCCAGAGGGGGATGACAGTTACGGGCTGATTCAGTTTCTGCAGGAGCCCATCCGGGCGCCGATCGGGATCCGGCGGGGATCACCGATCGCTGCAAGGTACTTGTTCTGGAGCATGTAGGCCTCCTGCTCTTCGGCGTTGCGGCGTTGGCAGTCCGACGGCAGCATCTCGAACGCACCTGCGGCGTGTTGGACGTGGTGCACCAGTTCATGCAGCAGGATTGATCGATCGAATTTGTCACCGGCCAGATCAAGTGACTCGTCCACGTACACGCCCCAGTCGGGATGGTAGAAAGCCTTGATGCGCCTGCACTGGCTACGGCAGATCTTCTCCTCGATTACCGCGTGCGGAACGACGTGGATTTCGGGACTGGATTGCGGTATCGGATAGCCTGCAAGTAACTGAATCGTCGTAAAAAGTTCGACTACTAGAGAGGAAAGGGAAGACTGGTCCATTTGGGTTCCTTTCGCCCGCCCTCCTCTCCCGAATGCGCGGGACCGTTGTAATGCCTGTTGTGCCGCTTGTTATTCCTGGTCTCGCAAGATTCGGGCCATCATGTGAACATTGCGTCCGTGTAGCACATCACTTTCACCGGATAGTGGGTGTCGGGACTTCCGCCTCATCACAGCGCGCCGCCCAGCCCGTCATCGATACCCGGCTCCCTGTGTTCATTTCCATCAAGTAGCGGTTCTGGATGAAATAGGCCTCCCGTTCCGCCGAATTGCGCCGCATGCAATCGCTCGATCCCATATCAAAACGGCCGCTTACCGCCTGCGCATGGTGAACAAGCTCGTGCAGGAGGATGGAACGATCAAAGGTATTTTTCGCGATGTCGAGGTTTTCATCTATGAACACGCCCAGCGTGGCGTCATAGGCCGCTCGCAGGCGGCAGGGCCGGCGGCAGAACTGCTCCTGGATTACGGATTGGGGTACCACGTGAACTACGGGCGGTACCGTCGGCGGCGCGTAGCCGGACAGCAGGTGGATAGCCACGAGGAGTTCGCCTACCAGGGAAGACAAACTGGCCTGATCCATGGTGAACCTCCAACCCGGCGTCCCTCCGCCGCCCGGGCATCTGAAATCAAGTCGCTATCGGTTCGGTGTAATACACATGCGACCGCCATCAATGTGGAAAAGTTCAATTTTTCAATGGGGTGTGCTATAGGGCACCCAGGGTTTCCGTCGCTCGCCCATGGATGTGAGCCGTGGACTCGGGTCCCTCGATCACTGCCCCCGAGCCCTCGTCTTTGCACTTTCCCGACCAGCCCATCGCGAGCGCGCGGCGCGATCCGCCCTGGTAGGCAAGATAGCGATTCTGGATCTCGTAGGCCTCCAGTTCCTGGGCATGGCGCCGGATGCAGAAGTTCGGTACGGCGTCGAACTTGCCGGTGGTCTTCTGCAGGTGGTGCACCAGTTCGTGAAGGAGGATGGAACGGTCGAAAGCATTGTTCTGGATGTCGAGCGACTCGTCCACGTAGACGCCCCACTCCGGGTGGTAAAAGGCCTTGACGGCGCAGGAGCGGCCACCGCAAATCTTCTGCTGCATTTCCGCAACGGCTACGCGTTGGATCTGTGGAAGGCCGTCCGGGCTGGGATACCCGGACAAGAGCCTGATCACCGTGAACAACTCGACCATCAGTGACGTCAGTGAAGACTGATCCATAGCCACTCCTTAGCCTGGTTGGTCACCCAGTGCACGCGTTTAATCGGCATCGCACACACGGGTCAAGTGGCCGAGGGTTCCACGTCGCCGCCGGGCCGGATCATCACTGATCAACATCCGGCACCTGCCCGGGATCAGTTTCCGTCGCAACGCGCAACCCAGCCGGACATGGCCACGTGCCTCGCGCTGTGTACAGCGGCGAGATACAGGTTTTGCAGGGTATAGGCCTCGCGCTCGGCCGCATTCCAGCGATCGCATGCACCCGGCATGCCGTCGAAGCGCCCCCTCGCGGCCTGTACGTGGTGAACCAGTTCGTGCAGCAGGATCGAGCGGTCGAAGGAGTCCGTTTGCACGTTCAGCGATTCATCCAGCAGGATGCCCCAATCAGGACGGTAGTAGGCACGCACGCCGCAGGGTTTGTGGCAGACTTTCTCCGCGATCACGGCTTGCGGCAACCGATGAATTTCGGGTTGGATGGAAACCGCCGGGTAGCCTGACAGCAGGTGTACGGTCGTGAGCAGTTCCGCGACCAGCGAAACGAGAGAAGCGTGATCCATAGTCGGCCTTCCGACCCGGAGCCCCTCCCGTCATGCGGGCAAAGAACTGATGTTTCTTTAGAACTTGCCCCTGTTAGGCGCAAGAATCAGACCACCCGATCCGGCATCGAAAACCCCCGTTTATCCCCGGGAATGCACCGTTGCACCGCGTTCGCGGCTGCACCGTGCCCCGAATAGGGGCAAGCCCTGCCCCGGATTGGGACCCACCAGGCATGCCCGTTCCCGGTCGATCGTCGGCGTCCCTGCCTTTGCCGGGCACAGCGCACCGCGCACCGAGAACTGCGCACTGACCCCTACGCACCGAGCCCTTGCCCTTCTTCATCCTTCATCCTTCATCCTTGCTCTATCCCTCCCCCACCAGCCACCTCACGGTGTGTCCGCCGTCCCGGTCCCGCGACAGTACTGGCCACAACCAGTCCAGTATTGACCGCGCGATTTCCTCGAATCCGAACGGCGGGTTCACGACCAGCAATCCGCAGCCACGCATGTTTCCGCCCAAGCCGTCTGGCATCACCGAGAGTTCCAGCTGCAAAATATCGCGTATGCCTGTTGCCGTCACGCCACGCTCGAACGCCCGCATCGCGGTCGCTTCCATGAGCGGATACCACAGCCCGTACACCCCGGTTTCGAAGCGCCGGTGTGCCTCGACGAGCCCTTCGGTCAGGCGCTTGAACTCCTGCGCGCGATCAAAGGAGGAATCGATGAACACCAATCCGCGGCGTTCTTTGGGCGGCAGGAACGCCCGCAGCGCCTGGTAACCATCCATCAGGCGCACCATCACCTGCCTGTCTCCGTGAAAGAGTGCCTCCAGTTCTTCGCAGTCCTTCCTGTTGAGTTCGATCAGCACCATGCGGTCGTTCGGCCGGAGCAACCGGCGAACGATCCGCGGCGAGCCGGGATAGAAGCGCAGCGTGCCATGACTGTTCTCCGCGCGGACCGCCTCAAGATACGGCACCAGAGTGTTGGGTGCGTCCTTTCGCTCCCAGAGAAGGGCGATGCCATCCTTGTATTCCACGTTCTTCTGCGCCCAGTCGTGCGTGAGGTCGTAACGCCCGATTCCTGCGTGCGTATCCAGGACGAAGAAGGGCTTGTCCTTCTTTTCCAGCCCGAGCACGAGCTGTGTCAGCAGAGAGTGCTTGAAGACGTCGGCAAAGTTGCCGGCATGAAAAAGATGTCGGTAGGCGAGCATGGAACGGTGACGGGAGCAAGGATGAAGAATGAAGGATGAAGGATGAAAAATAAAGAATGGCGGCACTTGATCAGGAGCAGTTTACGCACTCGGGCACCGTTTCAACGAGCCGTGGGATAATTCCGGAAGCCGTAAGTGCATATCGAACTGGAGACAAGGACCATGGCCACAGACAACGTACCGGAACTCAAGATGGATCCCGCGAATCTCTATCGCGAGGAGATCTTCACCGACCGCAAGGTCGGCACCATTCGCGTCATGACTCCTGTGAAAAACGACGGCTCCCCGGATACCAGTCGCAAGATCATCTTCGTCGGCGAAACCCAGCTCATGACCCCGGTGGGCGCGCTGCCGCTCGCTTTCGAAATCGAGGCCGAATCGCTCGGCAATGCCGCCACGAAGTTCGCCGAAGTTGCCCAGGTCGCGGTCGAGCGCGCAGTCAGGGAGTTTCAGGAAATGCGCCGCCAGGCCAGCTCCTCGATCGTCATCCCCGAGGGTATCCCGCCCGGGCTTGGCGGACCGGGCGGCGGGAAGATCAAGCTTCCGTGAGCGACCAAGCTGGCCAAGGGCCGGCGAAAAGAGCGTTCGACGCAAAGATCGCAAAGAAGAAAGAAAGGCGCAAAGGAATTCGGAACAGGGGCGCCAGAAGCAAGTAATTTAGCGCCGGTTTGGCCGTTTCCCCTTTACCCAGGTGCGTTCTGCTTCAACGCGCGATCCCGCTTTTTTTCATCCTTCATCCCTCATCCTTCATCCTTGCTTGCTCACTCACCGTAGGTGAGTGAACGTGCCTTCCCCCAGAACACCCGGTACGCGAATACGGTGTAGGCCACGATCATCGGCAGCACGAAACACGTGCCGACGAATACGAACTTCAGCGATCGCCTCCGCGGCAGCCGCTTCCCTGAAGGTCATCCGGTCCACCACCAGGTAGGGAAACAGGCTGTAGGCCAGGCCGATGAACGCGAACACGAAAACCCACACCGACAGCACGAAAGGCAGCCATTCGCGCTGCGACGCCGCCACGCTGCAGACGGACCAGCGACACCAGGATGCCGGCGAATGCCGCGGCGGTGAGCAGCGGCAGGGGCGACAGCCACAGGAAACGCGGCCAGGACGAACCATTTCTCCATGACGCCGGCGTGCATGAAGGGCGTCGCCAGGCTGATCGCTGCGACCCCTGCCGCAGTCAACGCTACGGCGAACATTGCCCCAGCGCAGCGCCCGCGCATGCAGTTCATTCTCGGTCTTGATCACCAGCCACGTCGCTCCGAGCAGTGCGTAGCCGCCGGCCAGCCCCAGGCCCACCAGGAACTGCGGAACGCAACGAAGGGCGCGCCCCCCTGGAAGCCGGTGATGACGCCGGCCAGCATCATCGCCTTGGGCGATCGCCGCGCCGAGCGAGCCAACGAAGAACAGGCGGTTCCATATCGACTGATGCCAGCCCGACGCCTTCACGCGGAACTCGAAGGCCACGCCGCGCAGGATCAGCGCGATCAGCATCAACGCGACTTCCAGGTACAGCGAAGAGAGGACGACGCCGTGCGCGTGCGGAAACGCCACCAGCAGGATGCCGACGCCGAGCACCAGCCAGGTTTCGTTTGCATCCCAGAAGGGACCGATGGAAGCGACCATCATGTCCTGATCAGGACGCGTTGCCAGCGGCAGCAGGATGCCGACTCCGAGGTCGAATCCGTCGAGAATCACGTAGGCCAGTATCGCCAGGCCCATCAGCACCAGAAAGATCAGCGGCAGATCGAGCGCATGTTCGCGCGCCTGTCCGGCCTCAGCGCGCCGCGGTTCGGGCAGATCGCGGCCCTTGCCTTCGGCTTCCTTGCGCGCGAGTTGCGTGAGCACCACCATGTATGAGATCAGCAGCAGCGTGTAGACCACGCGATAGCCGACGAACGTGAGCGCAATGTACGGAGCCGGCACGTCGGATGCGGTTTCCGCGGTGGTGATCACGCCGTACACGATGTAGGGCTGGCGGCCGATCTCGGTGGTGAGCCAGCCCGCCAGCACCGCCACCCATCCGGAAAACGTCATGCCGGCAAAACCCTGCAGCAGCCAGCGCGGGAATCTCGCGCCGCCGCAACAGATACCAGGCGCACCGCCCATGACAGCGCCAGCATCAGCACGCCCACGCCGACCATGACGCGGAAGGTCCAGAACACCGGCGCGACCGGTGGATGCTTGTCGCCAAATTCGGACAGGCCTTTGAGCTCGCCGTCGAATTCATGGGTCAGGATCAGGCTCGCGCCCCGGGGCAAGGAGATCGCGTAGTCGTTGCTGCGCGTTCCTTGCGTTGGGCATGGCGAACAGCAGCAGCGGCGCACCGCGCTCGGTTTCCCATATGGCCTCGATCGCGGCGATTTTCGCCGGCTGGTGTTCGAGCGTGTTGAGTCCATGCAGGTCGCCCACCACGATCTGCAGCGGTGTCAGCACCGCCGCGACCGCACGCCCACCCGCAACATGCGCCGCGCCGGCTCGAATTGCGGTCTGCGCAACAACTGGAAGGCCGAGATACCCGCGACCAGGAAGGCCGCCGTCAGCCCGGACGCGATCATCATGTGCACCAGGCGGTATGGAAAACTCGGATTGAAGATGATCGCCATCCAGCTGGTCGCATGCATCTGGCCGTCGATCATTTCGAATCCCTGGGGCGTCTGCATCCAGGAATTGAGCGCGAGGATCCAGAACGCCGAAGCCGACGTGCCGATCGCCACCAGGAATGCCGACAGGCCGTATGCATCCATGCCGGCACCCGGTCGCGACCGAACAGCATGACGCCGAGGAAAGTCGCCTCGAGGAAAAATGCCGTCAGCACTTCGTAGCCCAGCAGACGGCCCGGCGATGTTGCCGGCCTTGCTCATGAAGCCCGGCCAGTTGGTGCCGAACTGGAAGCTCATCGTGATGCCGGAAACCACGCCGAGGGCGAACGACAGCGCGAACACCTTGACCCAAGGCCGTAGGCCGTCGCAAGCCACGCTTCGCCCGAATTCGATGCGCACGCGCAGGTAGACGAGCATCCAGGCCAGCGCGATGGTGATGCTCGGAAAAAGGATGTGGAAGGCGATGTTGAGGCCGAACTGGGCCCTTGCGAGGAGAAGTGGATCGGCAAACATATCGGCAGCCTGGAATAGCGCCAAGTTTAACTCTTAATATTCAGCGGCCCCCGGAAACGTGTCGCACCTTCGAGTTTGCCGCTCACCTGGCCGATTGGCACCCTTCATCAGGACGCTTTGATTTGTCAATCGGCGGTATGATTCATTCACATCGCAACAAAACGATACCTTGTGTCGGGATCATGAGTTCCGCGGATCACTTTTTTGTTGCCTCCATTCTCGCCCGGAGCGGTGCATTCGGGAACCGTTCTTCCCGGGTATCTGATCTGCCGTGATTTCTACGGCCCAACTGCGAGCGCTGAGCCCACTGATCATGCCCGTGGCAATCATCGTTATTGCCGCGCTGGCAATCGCGATCGGGCGACGATTGCCGACTCCGTTGGAAGGATTCGGCGTGTTCGGCCCTTACACCGTTCTCCTGGTGGGCACGGCGATCAGCCTCTGGTTCAACCGCGGCCGGGCGTTCATCGTTCTGCTGTCCCTGCTCATCGCATTCGTCGGCTACCAGCTGGCGCAGGACCCGCAGCCGGGCAACTTCGCCGGACGCGCCGTGTTCACTGCGATCGCGGTCTTCGTGCCGCTCAACATCCTGATCGTCTCGGTGATCAAGGAACGCGGCGTATCCTATTTCCGCAACTACCGCTGGCTGCTGCTGCTGATCACGCAGATCCTGCTTGCCGCCTGGGTCGCAGGCGCGGGCAAGAGCGCCCTGTCGGGAACGGCATGGCTCGCGATGCTGGAGCACTGGCTGCTCAGGCCCGCGCCGGTACCCTTCCTCGGCCGGGTTCTCATGGCAGCGGCGTTCGCGATTGCGGTGGTCAGGGCGTGGAAGGAGCAGTCGCCGCTCGACATCGGCCTGGCCGGCGCGCTGGTGGCATTTTTTGTGGCCTGTCAGTGGCCCACTACCCCGGGCGTGTTTGCCGCCTTCATCTCGGCAGCGGGCGCCATCCTGCTGGTGGCCGTATTGCAGGAGTCGCACCGCATGGCATTCCGCGACGAGTTGACCGGGCTGCCCGGCCGGCGCGCGCTCGAGGAGCGCCTGGTCGCACTGGGGCCGGTCTATGCCATTGCGATGGTGGACGTGGACCACTTCAAGAAATTCAACGACACGCACGGCCATGACATCGGCGACCAGGTGCTGAAACTGGTCGGCGCGCGGCTTGCCAAGCTTGACGGCGGCGGCAAGGCATTTCGCTACGGCGGCGAAGAATTCGCAGTGTTGTTCTTCGACCAGACCAAAAAAGAGGTGCTGCCGCATTTGGAAACCCTGCGGCAGAGCATCGAATCGTACAGAATGACCATCCGCACCGACGACCGGCGCGGCGATTCACGCCCGGGCAACGACCGGCGTTCCGACGCCAGCAAGCCGAAGAATCCGCGCCCCGGATCGGACGTGCGCGCATTCCGGAAACCGGACCAGGCCCTGTCGATCACCGTCAGCATCGGCGTAGCCGAGCGCGACGAGTATCTGAATTCACCGCAGAAGGTTATTCGTGCGGCCGATCAGGCGCTTTATCGCGCCAAGGAACTCGGGCGCAATCGGGTCAGCCAGTGAATGCAGCGGCGGCCGGCGCCTGGACCGGTTGAACTCTTTGCGTTCCGTGCGAACAAACCAGGGACAACCATCGGGGAGAAAAGCATGCATGTTGGCTATCGGGTAGTTGCGTTTGCTGCCGCGTTGTTGGCTGCGCTCGCCGTAGCCGCCCCGGCATCCTTCGCGAAGGAGCAAAGCTTCACGTCGGAGAAACACGGTTTCCGCCTGGTCACGCTGGTCGAGGGCCTGGAGAACCCATGGTCGATCGCTTTCCTTCCCGACGGACGCATGCTGGTGACGGAGCGGCCGGGGCGGCTGCGCATCGTTTCGAAGGACTTCAAGCTCGACCCCAATCCGGTCGCAGGCCTGCCCCCCATCGTCGAGGCGGGCCAGGGCGGCCTGTTCGACGTGGTGCTGCACCCCGGCTTCGCCGAGAACGGCTGGATCTATGTCTCCTACAACGGGCCCGGCGGCGGCGGATGGGCCACGGAACTGCTGCGCGCCCGGCTCGAAGGCAGTCGCCTCATCGACACGCAGGTGCTTTTTCGCCTGCAACCGAAGTCGCGCAAGGGGCAACACTTCGGCGGCCGCATCGTGTTCGACCGCAGGGGTTTCGTCTATCTCACGCTCGGCGACCGCGGCGACAAGGAGCGCGCTCAACAGTTCGACGACCACGCCGGTTCGGTCATACGGCTCCACGACGACGGCCGCGTTCCTGACGACAATCCCTTCGTGAACCGCCCGGGCACCCGTCCCGAAAAGTTCACGCTGGGCGACCGCAACATGCAGGGCGCGGCGCTGAATCCCCAGACCGGTGAACTTTGGACCCACGAGCACGGACCGCAGGGCGGCGACGAAATCAACGTCATGCGTGCCGGGCGCAATTACGGATGGCCGGTCATCACTTATGGGGTGAACTACGGGATCGGCACCAAAATCGGCGAAGGCACCGAAAAGCCGGGCATGGAACAGCCGCTTCACTACTGGGTGCCGTCGATCGCACCGTCCGGGATGACTTTCTACACCGGCGAGCGCTTCCCCAAGTGGCGCGGCAACCTGTTCGTCGGCTCATTGAAGTTCCAGTTGCTGGCGAGGCTTGAACTGGATGGCGAGAAGATCGTCAAGGAGGAGCGGCTGATCCAGGGCGAACTCGGCCGCATCCGCGATGTGCGCACCGGCCCGGACGGCTATATCTATCTGCTGACCGATGCGTCCGACGGCGTGCTCGCGCGGCTCGAACCGGCAAACTGAGATTGAACTCCGTAGTCAGCAAGAACCAGCCGGCAATGGGCCGGCATTAATAGCGTTGACGCAGAGGGCGCAGAGGAAAGGCGAGAAAGGGCGCAGAGAAAAACGGAACGGAAGCTGTTGATGGGATGGCAAACGACCAAACCGGTACATGCGGACTGAAATTGTAGTAGTCGCGACTCCCACTGACAGACAATGTCCGCTTCTTGGGAACTTTAGACCGACGAGCGACAGGCAAGAACCGGCCAAAAGGAGACGGTCGAGGATTTCCTCGATAGCAGTCAGTCGATCCGCATTATCATTACCTATCAGGGTAGATGCCCTCAGGAGCATAGGCAATGAATCAAACTGCTATTGCGCATCGACATGGTCTCCGAATTTAAATAGCCCTGACCGGCCGGTTTGGTGAATCACTGCAGGGCGTCCAATTCCCAATCTAAGAGTTTTCATTCGCCATACGGGCCTGGCAGATGCAATGTCCCTCCTGTTTCCAGGATAACCCTGAGTCGCAGAAGTTCTGCGGGCAATGCGGTGGACGATTGAGCACTGCCGTTACCGCTGCGCAGCCGACTTCGCGGGCATCGTACACGCCCCCGCACCTCGCGCAGAGAGTCCTGACGTCGCGCTCCGCCCTTGAAGGCGAGCGCAAGCAAGGAACCGTCCTGTTCTGCGACCTGGCGAATTCGACCGAGCTCGCGCAGCGTCTTGGCGCAGAGGCCATGCATGAACTGCTCAACGCGTTCTTCGAACTTGCGCTTGCGGAGGTCCATCGCTTGGAGGGAACCATCAACCAGTTCCTGGGCGACGGCTTCATGGCCCTGTTTGGCGCGCCTCTCGCGCACGAGGACCACGTCCGCCGCGCCTTGCTCTCCGCACTGGGCATTCGGCAGAAGCTTCGAGACGCGGCGGCCGGGGACCGTAGCCTTGAGCCATGTCCGCGTACGAATGGGGGTGAACACGGGTACCGTCGTGGTGGGCAAGATCGGCGACAACCTGCGCATGGACTACACGGCCGTCGGGGATACCACGAATCTCGCGGCGCGGCTGCAGCAATTGGCGCGGCCCGGCTTCATTTACGTGAGCGAGAGCGTCTATGCGGCCGGGCATCCTTACTTCGACTTCCGCCCCGTCGGAAAGCACGCTCTCAAGGGGATCCACGAGCCTGTCGCGGTCTACGACCTGGCCAGAGTGCGCCCACGGCAGGAAAGCGAATCCCACGCCAAGAGCCTGGGCGTCGGTTCGCCTCTCGTCGGCCGCGATCCGGAGCTTGCCTTGCTCCAAGGTGAGCTGGACGGGTTGCTCCACGGCAAAGGTGGGATCTTCGTCCTCACGGGGGAGCCGGGCGTGGGTAAATCCCGGCTAGTCGCCGAGACCAGGCGTCACTCGGCCCTGGCAACCTTCTCTGGCTGGAAGGGCGCGCGGTTTCGTTTGGGCGCAGTCTGAGTTACTGGCCCTTCATCGAGATTCTGAAGAATTGCTTTGACATCGAAGACGACGACGTCGAAGACGAGAGCTGGCGCAAACTCGAGCGAGCCCTGACGGCTTTGTTCGCGGAGCGGACGTCCGAGATGCTGCCCTACCTCGCGACGGTGCTCGCGCTGCGCGTGCCGCCCGAGTATGAGGACCGCGTGAAATACCTCGATGGTCAAGGTCTGCGGCGTCAGGTTTTTCTATGCATGCGGCAACTGTTCGAGCAGTTGGCTCTGCGGCAGCCGGTCGTCTTGCTCCTGGAGGATTGGCACTGGGCGGATCAATCGTCGATCGAGTTGGCGGAGCACCTTCTGCCGCTCGCAAACAGCACGCCGCTTCTGACTTCCTTTGTGACCCGGCCCGACCCAGAAGGCCCTGCGGCGCGCATCCGGCGATTTGCGTCCGAGAATCCCGGCGACCGTTTCCAGGAAGTCGTGCTCTCGCCGCTGTCGGAGGAACAGAGCACAACCCTGGTCGGAAACCTGGTCGGCAGCCTGAATCTCCCGGCGGCGCTCCGCGAGCAGATCCTTCGAAAAACCGAGGGCAATCCGTTCTTCATCGAAGAAGTCATTCGCTCTCTGGTGACCGAGGGCGTTCTGGTCCGCGGCTCGCGGGAGCATGGGTGGCAGCTGGTCAAGCCCGTAGATCAGGTGAATCTTCCCGATACGATCCAGGGCTTGATTCTGGCGCGGATCGACCGCCTCGACGACGAAGTCAAGCAAGCGTTGAAGCTGGCTTCGGTAATCGGGCGCAGTTTCTTTCACCGCGTGCTCGAGGCCATCAGCGAGGCGCAGCGCAACTTGGACGGCAGCCTTGCCGAGCTCGAGCACGCGGAATTGATCCGCCAGAGGCAGCGGTTGCCGGAGGTCGAGTACATCTTCAAGCATGCGCTGGTTCAGGAAGCTGCCTACGGCAGCATGCTCGCCGAGCGCCGGAGAGGCATTCACCGCCGCGTAGCGCAAGCGATCGAAATGGTCTTCGAGGATCGCCTCGAGGAATTCACCAGCCTGCTCGCGTATCACTATACGCGCGCCGAGGACTGGGATAAGGCCCAGGAATATCTATTCAAGGCCGGCGACCAGGCGGGACGAATGGCTGCCGACGTCGAGGCCCTCGAGCACTTCCGGCAGGCGGAAGGTGCTTACTTGAAAGCCTTCGGTGACAGGTTGAGCCCGCTGCAGCGTACATCGCTAGCCCGGAAGATCGGTGCTGCTCTATATGGGACGGGACACTACGAGCAGGCGCTTGAGCAGTGTCGACGCGCCCTACTGGAGGCAGGGTTGCGATATCCCACCTCCCGCTGGGGCGTTCGTCGCGCCATCCTGAAATACCTGGCTGCTCACTTTTTCCGACGGCTGCTGCGAGCGCGCAGGGATGCCGATCGAGCGTGACATGGATCCCGCGTTCGCGAAGGAAATCTCCGCCGTTTGCCATCTCATGTCTTGGGTGGACTACTTTCTCGATGAGGAGCGCATGGTGCTCGACAGTCTCCTCGAGCTGCACGTGGGAGAGCGAAGCAACTATTCTCTTGCCGAGGCCCGAGGCCTGAGCAGCCTTGGGTTCGGCTTCATGACGTTCAATGCCCGCCGCCTGGCCCGCAGGTATCACGGCGACGCGGGCGCGGTCGCGCAACGGACGAACAACCCTTCTGCAATCGCATTTGCGTGGCTCACACTGGGCGTGCTCGATTTCTACGAGGGTTGGTGGGACGAATGCGAAGCGGTCCTTGGCAAGGCGGCGACGGCATACCGCGAGGCTGGAGACATCCACGGATGGGGAGCAGCGACGCTCATGCTCTCCTTCGTTGTCCATTTTCGGGGCAACCTCCCGCTTGCAGCCACGCTAAGTGCAGAGCTCGTGCGCGCCGGGCAGGATGCGGCGGACCCGCAGGTCGCCTCCTGGGGATTTCAAAATCTTGGCTACCCCGGGCTCGCCCGGGGACCGCTCGATGAAGTGGCCGCCAATCTGCGCAAGGGGAAGATCTCTAGCGGCCAAGATTCCGGCCTGGCAGAACCTGGTCTATGAAATCGCCTTGCTGAGCAAATGCCATGTTCTGCAGGGCAAGCTGGACGACGCTCTGGCAGTCCGTCGGCGAGGCCCTTCACATCATCAAGGTGGAGGGATTGGGTTCGGAGTTCGATCAAGTCGGAAGCTTCTTACCGCACTCGCCATGGTCAATCTGGCGCTTGCGGAACGGCTGGAAGGTTCGCCGCGACGCATGGCGATGCGCGACGCCCGCCGCGCTTGTCGCAAGGCCCTACGATGCGCACGCAAGATGCCGGGCTGGTTGCCAGAGGCGCTGCGGCTGCACGGCACGTCGGATTGGCTCTCCGGAAACCAAGCGGCCGCACAGAAGCGTTGGCGCGAGAGCTTGGCTGTGGCCGAGAAGTTTGCCTTTCCGATCGAGCGCGCCCGAACCCTGTTGGAGCTCGGCTACAGGACCGGCGTCATCGATCTCGTCGAGCAGGCGTCGGAGGTGTTCCGCCAGTCTGGCGCCAAGGTATTTCTGGCCTTTGCATTCCATTGCCTGGCGCAGCTCCACTCACGATCGTCCACCGACACCGCAGGGGCGATTCTGACCTACGCCAAGGCAATTGCCGCACTCGAAGAAGTGAAGGCGGATTACGAGCTTGCGATCGCCTGCACGCAGTGCGCGCGCCTCCAGGAACAACTCGGTCAATTGGACAGCGCCCGCTTCGATTTGAACAATGCGCGGAATTGCTTCGAGGCGACCGGAGCAGCTTTGGAGCAGGCGGAAGTTGAGCGGGAAATCAACGCCGTTGGCATTTCTTAGTCCCGACAACCTTACGCACGAAGAGTGGGTACTATAGAGAAGTAACAACCAATACGCAGAACCAGCATTGAAGACGTCCAACCATCAGTTCTACTGGAGTTACAAGATCAATGGCAGCCCCGTTTTAGCGACCCGGGGAACTTAGGCGATTGATCGTCTGCTTTCGCGCAAAGCAAAGGTCAGCTAAGGGTCGCGAAGCGACGGTCGCGTTTTTAGAAAGCCGCCGGCGGCGCTTGCCGATACCGGACACTGGTCGTCAGATCAAGTTACTACTACACCCGAGTCCTAAATCCCGAGTCCCGAGTACTTGCCGTTCTTCATCTTCATCCTTCCGCCTCACATGCACCCGGAGGGGTGTCATCCTTGCCCTTCCCCGGGCACTGAGCACTTGCCGTTCTTCATCCTTCCGCCTTCATCCTTCATCCTTGCTTCTACCCTTCGCTCCCCTTGGGAAGCGCGAGACCGCCGGCGTAGCGTTTCTTCCACAGCTCGTGGCCGTGCGCAAAATCATTCTTCCCGGACCTGTCCTTGCCGCGCATCAGCCATAGCGGCTGATCGAAGATGTTGAACGGGCTGTTGTCCCTCCTCTGCGCAACCAGCGAGCGGTCGTAGTACGAAGTCGCCGGCATGTAGCGCAGGATCAGGGCGGCGCGCCGTTGCCCGGAGGTGTTGGCAAGCGAGCCGTGAATCATGCGCACGTCGTGCAACGACATGGCGCCGGGTTCGAGTTCGACGTTCACGGCCGCAGACTCGTCGAACTGATCGCGGTCGAGTTCCAGGTTCAACACCAGGTTCTCGCGATTGGCCTGGTGGTGACGATACAGTTCCTGGCGCTTGTGCGACCCGGGAATGAATCGCATGCAGCCGTTCACCACCGATACCGGGTCGATGGCGATCCACACCGAACAGGTTGCCAGCGGACGCATCGGCCAGTACTCGCCGTCCTGGTGCCAGGGGACCTCGCGGCCGTTACGCGGCGGCTTGCAGAGCACGCGAGTGATCCACAGAACGACATCCGGCCCCAGCACCTGCTCAACCATGTCCAGGATCGGCGCGTGGCGCGCCGTTTCCATGAAGGGGTTCAAGTGCGCCCCTTCGGTTGGCGGAATCATGTGCGGATTGGCGAGGTCCTCCTGCGCCACGTCGGTATAAGTTGCCAGTAACCGCTCGACTCCCTTCCTCAGCCGATCCAGCAGCGGCGCCGGCAGGCGATACTTCGGGAACACATATCCCTGCTCTTTGTATCGCTGGAGTTCCTCCGCACTTAAAACTGCGCTCATTGATCGCCACCTGCTGTCTGTTATTGTGTACCACGAATATTAGCGCAAACGGAATGCCGCATCGCCCCCGGGCACGGATGCGATTTTGTGCCGGGTCAGGCGACAGCGCAGGAATTCGACGTCACGGGGCAATCGCGCGGCGCAGGGAGCCCTGCACATTCCTGGTCGAGTGCCGCCGTGGACCGCCCGATTAGCGCGCCAATTGTCCGGTTCGTCGTTCCGGATAACCCGGGAATCGATTCCCGTTCCTGATTCCTGGGCGGTCTCGGAGTGGCATGGTCCGCCGCTTGCTCTGTACACTACGAACACGGCTGGTTGCTTGGGAGGCAAGGCCGTGATGCGAGAAAGACGTAAAGCCACTTCTCGAACCCAAGACGCCCTTTAGGAAGAAATGCGTCGATCGGTACCAGGCGACGTGATGAAACTACGCAGCCTCAGCAGGCGAATGGCGCTCGTTCTCACCCTCGATTTCGCGACGCTGCAGACGGGGGTGCTGTTGGACAAACATCGCCGTTGTCTGCTGCTGACGGCCCACCTGCCGTCCGAGTACTTCACCTTTCGGCAGGGCGTGTCCACCGGTGATTCAGTGACGGTAGCCCGGGCGTGGTCTGATCGAAAGATGACCGATTCGCCATGAACGGCAATCGCCTCTGCGGCTCGCTTTTCCTGCTCTTGTCCTGCGGCCCGGCACTAGGCGCGGATTGGGGTCTTGACGCGTCAGCCGGGTTCGCCCACGACGACAATGTCTCAAATGCGCTCGATGCGGCGGACCGGAAGTCGGACAGCGCGGTTACACTGAACCTGTCCGCGGGGCTTCACGGGCAGATCGATGAGAGCACCGGACTGGGCCTGAGCCTCGTCGCCGAATCCGCCACTTATGCGCGCTACACCGGGCTCAGTAACCTGGGTCTCGGTATGCGTGCCCACTTGCGCAGAAAACTGGGTCTGGGTGCCGGGGTGCCGTGGGTCGCTGTGGCGGCGCGCGCCGTGCATCGCGATTACCATTACGACTACCGCGATGGATGGCAGTACGATGCAAGCGCGGCGCTGGGCAAGCGGTTCGGCGAGCGCTGGGAGGTGCGCGGGATCGCGCGCTACGACAAGTATGCCGCGGACCATCTGCAGCCTGAAATTATCCCCGGCCTGTCCAGTGCGGCGTACGACGTCGCCGGACGGACTTTCGCCGCACAGGCCGCCTATCTCCTGACCGAGGTGGATACGCTGTCGCTCTCCTATTCCTGGCGCAAGGGCACGGTCACCGCCGTGACTCCGCCTGACTTCGAAATACTCGGGTACTCGGACGCCGTCGCGCGCGACCCGGTGTTCGAGAGCAATCTGATTGCATACCGAATCCAGGGCAAGACCGACACCGTGTCGATCAATTGGAGCCATGCACTGGGGCGGCATTCGTCCGTCAACCTCGGCTACGCCTACCTCAGGACAACGGCCGAAGCCGAGGAGCTTGAGTCCTACTACACGAATTTGATCAATCTCAGCGTTTCATACAGCCGGTAATGACAATGCGCCTTGTGCATACGCTCGCCGTTCTGGTATGCCTCGTCTCACAGTCTTTGGCGAGTGCCGCCGAGTTGCGGGCGACCGTATACGACAGCAGCGGCAAACTATTGCCCGACGCGGTGGTAGTCGCATTCCCGGAGGATGGCCAAATTCCGCCGGCGAAACCCGGCGCGACAGTGGAAGACCAGGTCGACAAGGAGTTCGTGCCATATGTTCAGCCGGTGCGGGTCGGGACGTACGTGAATTTTCCCAACAAGGACAACATCCGCCACCACGTCTACTCATTTTCGGCCGCCAAGCGGTTCGAGCTGCCGCTGTACAGCGGCACGCCGGCCGCGCCGGTGCTTTTCGACAAGGTGGGCGTGGTCTTGCTCGGATGCAATATCCACGATTGGATGATCGGGTACATTTATGTCACCGATGCGCCCTACTTCGGCAAGACCACCGGGCAGGGACACGTCGAACTGACCGGGCTGCGGCCTGGCGCCTATCGCGTGCGCGTGTGGCACCCGCGCTTGATGGAGACGGAAGAGTCGACCACCCGGCGAGTGGAACTACAGAATAACGCGCCAAACACGATCCAGTGGAACCTCGAACTCAAACGGGAGTTCAGGCCCCGGCGCGCACCGTTGCCCGACGACCCGGGGTATCGATAGCCACTCACTCCCCGCGGGGCGCCTTGCGCACCGATTGCACCCAGCCCCGGAATTGGAATCACTTGACTCCGTATTTCGCGCGGTAATGCTGCTTTAGCACCTTGCGCGTCTGCAAGTTGATCTGAGGGTTCTGCGGCCTCGCCCGCCGTGACCCTGCTGCCGGGCGTTGCGCAGGTTTCCTGGTTACCTGCTTCATGTCCTGCACCAGGTTCCTTTGGCTGACTTCGTCACCTGTCGTTTCCCTATTTCCTCTTCGCTTCCTTTTCCGCTTCTTCCTCGCGCTTGGCGTAGTCGATCGGCGGTTCGTGCAGCCGCTGCCTGCGGCTCTTTTCCAGTCCTTTCACCATCGCGACGATCGCCTCATTGTAGGGCACCGCGATCCCGAGCGCTCTGGCCTCGCGCACCAGCGCTCCGTTGAGTGCGTCGATCTCGGTACGGCGGCCCTGTTCGACGTGCTGCATCATCGACGGCCGGTTGTAGCGCACCCGGCAATGCTCCTTGATCTTCTTGCGCGGATCGGGCTCGGATATGCGGACGCCCTTGCGCTCGACCACCATGAGAATCTCGTCGATGATGCGATCCTGCAACGCATCCACTTCCGGCGTGCGGTATATCTCGCCGCTGCGCAGCCCGGTTACCGCGGTGAGCGGATTGATAGCGCAGTTGAGCACGAACTTGCCCCAGATATAGGCCATCGGGTCCGGGATGACGCTGGTTTCGATGTCGGCCTTGTTCAGCATTCGCGCCACTTCGGCAATACGTTTGGTGCTGCGGCCGTCCAGTTCGCCGATCGAAGTCATTCCGGCGTTGGTGTACTGGGCGCGCCCCGGCTCCGGATTCGCAGCACTGTTCATGCTCACGCCCGCGATGACGCGCGCCACGCCCAGTTCCGCGACCAATGCCTCGACGTTACCGATGCCGTTCTGCAGCGTCAGCGCAAATCCATCCGGCTTGAGCACCTGGGCGGCGGTGCGTGCCGCATCCCTGGTGGAATTGGCATCGGTGAAAATGATGACAAAGTCCGCCGGGGACAGCCCGGCGTGGGTCGTTTGCGCCGGCAGGCGGATGAGGTGCCGGCCGCGCACTCCCTCAATAGTCAGCCCGTCGCGCACGATGGCGCCGACGTGATCCGCGCGCGGGTCGATCAGCGTGACGTCGTACCCCGCCCCCTTGAGCAGGCCGCCGTACACCGATCCCATCGCCCCCGCCCCGATCATGTAAGTAAGCATGCATTCCTCCCAGTCTTGTTTTTCTGCATCTGCTCCCGCAGCGCTGCCGCGTAACCGGCGATGCGCATGATATGCCAAGACTCGGAATTCCGCTGCGCAGCCGCTCCGTCCGTCGCAACCAGCGATGAAGGTGGTAGAGTTGCGGCCATCGCAGGCGCGGCGGATTTCTCCGCCATGTGCCCGCGTGATAACGACAAAGTGGAGGAGACGCAAATGCCTTGTACAAAGGGAGTTCTGTTTACGCTGCTTGCGGGCTTGCTGGCCCCGCAACCGCTGCTCGCAGCCGATGCGCCGGAGCTGAAGGTCGAGCATTCCATCGTGATCGATGCGCCGCCCGAGGAAGTGTGGGAGGTGGTCAGCGACTTCAACGGTCTGCCGCGCTGGCTCCCGACCATCGAATCCAGCCGGATTATCCTCGGCAAGAACCGCGAAGTCGGTTGTATTCGCGAGCTGACCCGGGCCAATGGGACGAAGGTCCAGGAGAAACTCATCGCATTCGAACCCTGGAACATGAGCCTCGCCTACACCTACATCGGCGGCCAGCCGGGCGCCAGCGACTATTACCCCACCATGACGGTGACGGCGGCCGGCACCGGCAAGAGCCGCGTCGAATGGAAAGCGAGATTCAGGCGCCTCGCCTACTGGACCGATGATCCGCCAGCCGGTCAGGACGATGCGACGGTGCTGGCCGCGTTCAACAAGGTTTATCCGATGGGTCTGGAAACCCTGAAGAAGGTGATCGAAGGGCAATAACAGGGAGAGGGAGGAACGAGGGACGAGGGGCGAGGGAATGGCCTGAACCATTTCAACCGAAGCCTTCGCCTCTGCCCTCACCCCCAATATGAAATCCTTCGACCTCAGCGGAAAAGTCGCGATCGTCACCGGATCCAGCGCGCGGCATCGGCCGTTCGATCGCCGAGCACCTGGCGACGGCCGGCGCCAAGGTCGTGGTCTCGAGCCGCAAGGCCGACGTCTGCGAGGAGGTCGCGCAGGCGATTCGCACGTCAGGCGGCGAAGCGATCGCGATTCCCGCCAACATCGGCGACAAGGCGCAACTCGGAGAATCTGGTGAGCGAAACGCGCAGGCAGTGCGGGCAAGATCGACGTGCTGGTCTGCAATGCGGCCAGCAATCCCTACTACGGGCCGATGGCGGAGATGCCCGACGACGCGTTCAACAAGATCCTGCAGAACAACATCGTCTCCAACCACTGGCTCGCCAATCTGGTGCTGCCGGAAATGGCGCAGAGAAAGGACGGCGCGGTGATCATCGTGTCGTCCATCGGCGGGCTCGAAGGGCACCGCGCGTGCTCGGCGCCTACGCGATCTCCAAGGCGGCGGACATGCAGCTCGCGCGCAATCTCGCGATGGAATGGGGCCGCCACAACGTGCGCGTCAACTGCATCGCGCCCGGCCTGGTCAAGACCGATTTCGCCCGCGCCTTGTGGGAGAATCCGGAAATCCTGCGCCACTACGAATCGCACACGCCGCTGCGCCGCATCGGCGAGCCCGATGACATCGGCGGCATCGCCGTGTTCCTGGCTTCGCGCGCCGCGGCGTTCATTACCGGACAGACGATTGTTGCGGATGGGGGAGTGACGATAGCAAGCTAGAGACTAGACACGCTAGAGACTGGAAACTAGAAAGGACAAGGAACTTCGTTGACCGAAATCATCCTGCATCACTATCCGCCGTCGCCAGTATCCGAAAAGGTCCGGGTCGCGCTCGGCATCAAGCGGCTTGCGTGGCGCTCCGTGGAGATTCCGCGGCTGCCGCCCAAGCCGGACGTGATGCCGCTCACGGGCGGCTACCGGCGCACGCCGGTAATGCAAATCGGCGCCGACATCTACTGCGACAGCCAGTGCATCCTGAGGGAACTGCAGCGACGCCATCCCGAACCGACGTTTTTCCCCGGCGGCGGCCGATGGCGTGCCGTGGGGGCTCAATCGCTGGGCCGATGGGCTGTTTGATCTGGCAGTGCGGCTGTCGCTGGGCGCGAACGCGGATCAGCTTCCGGAAGACTTCGCCGCAGACCGGCTGCGGCTCTTCATCGGACCCGAGGGCGATCTGAAAAAACTGAAGGCTGATCTGCCTCACGTCGTCGCGCAACTGCGCGCGCAGTTCGGCTGGCTCGAACAGCGCCATCGCGACCGGGCGCAAATTCATGCTGGGCGAGCAGCCGGGCCTTTCCGACGCGGTGGGCTATTACCTGGTGTGGTTCGTGCGCGCGCGCTGGCAGGGCGGCCCGGCGTTTCTCTCGGAGTTTCCCGCGCTCGAAGCTTGGGAGCAACGCGTCAAGGCCATTGGCCACGGCAGCCCGGCGCCGATGAGCTCCACCGAAGCAATCGAGATCGCCCGCTCGAACGAACCCGCGACACCGGAACAGGGAGATGCGCGTGATCCGCAGAAGCTGGAGCCGGGCGCACGAGTGAGCGTGGTACCGGACATGAACAGCGGAGAACCGCCGGTATACGGCACGGTTCGACTGGTTGACCGCGACCGCATCGCAATCCTTCGCGAGGACCGGCGCGTGGGCTGGGTCTGCGTGCACTTCCCGAGGGTCGGTTATCGCGTGGCCTCAGCATAGACACGCCACCTCACCCCGGCCTCGAGTGATCGCGTGCGACCGCAGAATCGGGCTTCACTGGTCACCAGTCACTTGTCACCAGTCACCGCTTCCTTGATTTCGACTTCCACGAACACGAAATCGAAGTCGTTGGCGTTGACGACGTTGTGCTCCACGCCCACGTTGCGGAAATAGGACACGCCGACCGTGAGTTGCGCTTCCCGGTTGCCACCGCGTTCCTCCAGGAACAGCGTTCCGGTCGTCTGCGGCACGACGACATAGTCGTGTCCATGCCGATGCCAACCGGTTTCCGCGCCGGGAGCGAATCGCCACTCGGTTACGATGACACGGTCGTTGTCGATCTGTACGGTCGGTACCGCCTTGGCGCGATTGTTTGCCATTTCCGGGCCTTTACTGGTGAGAGACGGGCGATGCGGGTCTGATTTCTCTTTTCCCATCCATCTTGCACCATTTACCATTCCGATAGTCACCCCGTCTGGAACCGACATGCCCTCGAACCGCACATTCGAAATGATTGAAACCAACGGTGTGCGCCTGCGCTGCGTGGTCGAGGGCGATGGCCCGCTCGCAATCATGGTGCACGGGTGGCCGGAGTCGTGGTACTCGTGGCGCCACCAGATCGCGCCGGTGCGCACGGCGGGCTATCGCGTCGTGGTCCCCGACGTGCGTGGTTACGGCGGCAGCGCCGCGCCCGCCGCGCTCGAAGCCTACGACATGGAGAACATGATCGGCGACGTGCTCGGGCTCATCGATCACTTCGGGGAAGAACAGGCCCTCCTGATCGGGCACGACTGGGGTGCCCCCATCGTCTGGAACACCGCCGCGCTCCATCCGGGGCGGGTGCGTGCCGTAGCGGCACTGAGTGTGCCCTACGCGCCGCGCGGCAAGATTTCCTCGATCGCGCTGTGGCGCCAGATCTACGCAGATCGCTTTTTCTATCAATTGTATTTTCAGGAACCCGGGCGAGCTGAGGCGGAGTTCGAGGCCGATATTCGCACGGCGCTGCGCAAGATCTACTTCTCGGGCTCTGGCGATGCGCCCAGGGGAATGTTCCGCAGCGACAAGCCGGCTGACGCACGGATGCTGGACGACCTTCCCGATCCTCCGATGCTGCCCGCGTGGCTGACCGAAGAAGACCTCGACTACTACGTGTCGCAGTTCGAACATTCCGGTTTTCGCGGTCCGCTTAACCGTTACCGTAACCAGGAACGCGACTGGGAGCGCCTGACTGCGCTGACCGGCGCGCGTATCACGCGACCTGCGTGCTTCATCGCGGGCAGCCGCGACGGGGTACTGAGGTTCGTTCCCAACGTGGATCTGGTGGAGTACATGAAACGCTGGGTGGACGACCTGCGCGTCTGCAGGCTCATCGATGGAGCCGGGCACTGGATTCAGCAGGAGCGGCCGGCCGAGGTCAATGCCGCGCTGCTGGAGTTCCTCGCGACACTCCCGAATTGACAAGCGTCACGTGCGGCGGGCCGGAAAACTCTGCCGGTGGTTTGGCGATCACCGGCCCTTCATACCCTCCGGATACAGGTGTCCTTCATCATTCGTTCTGCGATGGGTTCCGACACCATGCGTTGCCGCCCTCACTGCCAGACAACCGACGTGCGAGGGCGGATCCCGGTCACATCCAATTCCAGGCAATCCTGTTGCTTTGCCGCCGGGTCGGTCACGCCCCCCCAAGGTGGCGACGTCAGAAGCTCTCGCCCCGCATACGCAATCCGACATTTGCCGAGCCGTTGCAGTGCGACGAACTGCGGGCGGAGGAGGTCATTCTCGATCGCTTGCGGCAGCGGCAGACTGACGGTGGGCACGCCATTGACTGTGAGGTTGCCATTGACGTAGGTGATCGTATAGTTGCCGGAAGTTTGCCCGAACGGCGTAATCGCATAAGCTCCCGGCGGCGAGGCAGTTGTTGCGGGCGTGGTGAAACTCAGCGGACCCGTCAGCACCGCTGGCGTCTCACCAGATACAAATCCACTATAAGTCGCGGTAAACGGCGGATTCGGCACCCCGGTCACGCGTGACTTGTCGTCTGCCTGGATGACCAATGGTGCCGGCGTGATCGCAAAGTTGTCACCCACATAGGTGATCGTGTAGTTGGTGTTCGCCGCGTTGGTGAGCCCGCCCTGAGTGATCGCGTAGCTGCCCACCGGCTCGCCCGCAGCGCGCGTGAGACTGCCCACCAGCGCCACGCCCGTGCCCAGGCTCGTGTTGCTGTAGGTGTAACTCGCCGGGTCCGCGTCGCCGTAGACCTTGTTCTGCCCCGCGTCCGCGGTCACCGTCACCGGGCGCTGGGTGATCGCAAAGTTGTCACCCACGTAGGTGATTGTGTAGTTGCTGTTTGCCGCGTTGGTGAGCCCGCCCTGGGTGATCGCGTAGCTGCCCACCGGCTCGCCCGCAGCGCGCGTGAGACTGCCCACCAGCGCCACGCCCGTGCCCAGGCTCGTGTTGCTGTAGGTGTAACTCGCCGGGTCAGCGTCGCCGTAGACCTTGTTCTGCCCCGCGTCCGCGGTCACCGTCACCGGGCGCTGGGTGATCGCAAAGTTGTCCCCCACGTAGTTGATCGTGTAGTTGGCGTTCGCCGCGTTGGTGAGCCCGCCCTGGGTGATCGCGTAGCTGCCCACCGGCTCGCCCGCAGCGCGCGTGAGACTGCCCACCAGCGCCACGCCCGTGCCCAGGCTCGTGTTGCTGTAGGTGTAGCTCGCCGGGTCCGCGTCGCCGTAGACCTTGTTCTGCCCCGCGTCCGCGGTCACCGTCACCGGGCGCTGGGTGATCGCAAAGTTGTCACCCACGAAATTCAGGGTGTAGCCCACCTGCGAACTGAGCGTTCCCGCGGCAATGGCATATGGGCCACCCGCGACGGTTTCACCGACAGCGCGCGTCAAGGACCCTGTCGGGGAAAACGTGGCATCACCATCGATCAGTGTGCCACTCGTAACATAAGTCAAGGTTGGGTCGGCGTCGCCATAAACCTTGCCCTGTCCAGCGTCAGCGGTCACAGTGAGCGTAGGCTGAATGCGGAAGTAAATCCGCGTGCCGGAGGCAATCGGGTCGCTGCCGTCGTCGACGTTGTAGCGCTTGCCCGCCTCGACCAGTCCGCCGCGAGTGGTGCCAGTCGGGTTGCCGGTGTAGATGCGCCAGGCGCCGCCAGCGCCAGTGGTAATGGTGTTCGAACCCGGATTCTTGAAGTTGCCGCCCGTCCCGGTGGCGTCCGGTACGGAAGTAACCGCCGCAACGAGCGTGACCGCGTTGGTGCTCGTGCTGTTCGTCGCTATGGCACCGTTCAGCGTCAGGTCGCCGGTCTGGGTGCGCACATCGACCAGGCCGGTGGCGGTAATGCCGCCGATGCTGAGTGCATTCGCATCGACCAGCGATACCGTGCCGGCGTTCGTGATGTTGACGGTGGAGAAATCGTTTGTATTGGTCGTCAGCGATGCATTGCCGGTGCCGATGTCCAGAGTCAGCGCGCCGGCCGTTGCGTTGATCGCACTTATGACGGAGACATCACCGTTGCTGGTCGTACGAAGCGTCGTTGCGCCTCCGGTGGTCAATGTACCGTTGTACGTTTGATTGCCGACCGTGCGCACCAAACCGCCGTTGATGTTCAGAGCAACGGTAGCGCTCTGATCTACCGTCGCCAGCGCGCTCGTGATTCCCAGCGCATTGCCCAGAACCAGTGTTCCTGTTCCAGCAATATCGAGCCCGCCCGCGCCATCAAGCGTACCGCTCATCGTCAGCTGGGTACCGGTGACGGAGGCGGTGCTCGTGGTGGCGGCGCCCAATGTCACCGCGCCTGCGAAGGTGCTCGTGCCCGTGCTCGTGGCGAGCGTGCCGCCGTTCAGTGTCAGCCCCTCCGTGGTGGCGTAGTTGACGTTTTGCACGTCAAGCGTGGCTCCCGAGGCCACGGTCGTGCCAGTGGCGTTCGTGCCAAGAGCGTTGTTCACCGTCAACGCAAGCGTGCCGGTGCTCACGGTAGTGAGTCCCGTGTAGGTATTGGAGGTGCTGAGGGTGAGGGTCCCGGCTCCGTCCTTGGTCAGGGTGCCGGTGGTGGTACCAATCACCCCGCTGATCGCGGTATCGCCGGCACCTCCTACGGTGAGCGGTCGAGTGGCGCCAGTAATTGCGCCGGAGAGGGTGAGCGTGCCGCCATCCGAGTTGATGCGCGCGCCAGCCGCCGCCCCCAGGGCGATGGCCCCGGACCAGGTGTTGTTGTTCGCCAAGTTGCGCAGCGCGCCTGTACCACCGATGCCGGTGCCAATCAAAATGGTGATCGGCTCGGCGATCACCAAGCCACTGCCGTCGATTTGCAGCGCCGCGCCGCTCGCTACGGTCGTCGCGCCGGCAGTAGTACCCAGGGCCGTATTATTCTGGACGTCGATTACGCCCGCGTTGACCGTCGTCACACCGGTGTAGGTGTTGGCGCCAGAGAGGGTGAGCGTGCCCGCGCCGGCTTTCGTCAGACCTACGGCACCGCTGATGGTGGCCGAGACCGACAGGCCATCGGCCGCGGCGGTGGTGGTGAAGGTACGCGTGGCCGCGCCCAATCCCAGGTTGCCGCTGATCGAGGCGTTCGTCGCCCCGCCGGTCGAGGTGACGTTCCCGCCCAGGGTCAGAGTGCCGGCGCCCGTGGTGACGCTGCCGCCGGTGACCCCGCTATTGACCGTGAGCGCCCCGATGGTGTCGGAAAACCCGTTCAGGTCATAAATCCCGCCGTCATTGACCGTGACCGCGCCAGTGGCCAATGCATTGTTGACCCCATACTGCAGCGTGCCCGTGCTCACGGTCGTCAAGCCGGTGTACAGGTTCGCCCCCGAGAGCGTCAGCGTGCCGCTGCCGGTCTTGGTCAGGGTCCCGCTCGTGGTGCCAATCACCCCGCTGATCGCGGTATCGCCGGCACCGCCTACGGTGAGCGGTCGAGTGGCGCCAGTAATTGCGCCGGAGAGGGTGAGCGTGCCGCCATCCGAGTTGATGCGCGCGCCAGCCGCCGCCCCCAGGGCGATGGCCCCGGACCAGGTGTTGTTGTTCGCCAAGTTGCGCAGCGCGCCTGTACCACCGATGCCGGTGCCAATCAAAATGGTGATCGGCTCGGCGATCACCAAGCCACTGCCGTCGATTTGCAGCGCCGCGCCGCTCGCTACGGTCGTCGCGCCGGCAGTAGTACCCAGGGCCGTATTATTCTGGACGTCGATCACGCCCGCGTTGACCGTCGTCACACCGGTGTAGGTGTTGGCGCCAGAGAGGGTGAGCGTGCCCGCGCCGGCTTTCGTCAGACCTACGGCACCGCTGATGATGGCCGAGACCGACAGGCCATCGGCCGCGGCGGTGGTGGTGAAGGTACGCGTGGCCGCGCCCAATCCCAGGTTGCCGCTGATCGAGGCGTTCGTCGCCCCGCCTGTCGAGGTGACGTTCCCGCCCAGGGTCAGAGTGCCGGCGCCCGTGGTGACGCTGCCGCCGGTGACCCCGCTATTGACCGTGAGCGCCCCGATGGTGTCGGAAAACCCGTTCAGGTCATAAATCCCGCCGTCATTGACCGTGACCGCACCAGTGGCCAATGCATTGCTGATCCCATACTGCAGCGTGCCCGCATTGATGGTGGTCAGACCGGTGTAGAGGTTTGCACCCGACAGATTCAGGGTGCCGGCACCCGCTTTCGTGAGCGCGCCTGTGGTAGCGGTGCTCGCGCCGCTGATCGTCAGGTTGGTGGTTGCCGTCGTCACGTTGATCGACTTGGTGGTGGCCGCGGTCAGAGTGTAGTTGCGATCGGTGGAGACCGTCCCGCCGGTGTACTGCAGCGTGCCACCGCCCAGCACCAGATTGGCGGCCGCATTGGTGGACTGGCCGATGCTGCTCGCGACGCCGCCGTTGGCCAGCGTATCCACGCTCAACACCCCCGCATTCATCGTGGTCGCGCCCGTGTAGGTGTTGGCGCCAGAGAGGGTGAGCGTGCCCGCGCCGGCTTTCGTCAGACCTACGGCACCGCTGATGACGGCCGAGACCGACAGGCCATCGGCCGCGGCGGTGGTGGTGAAGGTACGCGTGGCCGCGCCCAATCCCAGGTTGCCGCTGATCGAGGCGTTCGTCGCCCCGCCGGTCGAGGCGACGTTCCCGCCCAGGGTCAGAGTGCCGGCGCCCGTGGTGACGCTGCCGCCGGTGACCCCGCTATTGACCGTGAGCGCCCCGATGGTGTCGGAAAACCCGTTCAGGTCATAAATCCCGCCGTCATTGACCGTGACCGCACCGCTGGCCAACGCATTGTTGACCCCATACTGCAGCGTGCCCGCATTGATGGTGGTCAGACCGGTGTAGGTGTTGGCCTGCGAAAGCGTGAAGGTGCCCGCGCCCTGTTTCACCAGCGCAGTGGTGCCCTGGATTGTCGTGCCGGCTGCCTGGCTACCATTCCCCGCAGCGTTCAACGTAAGCGTGCCGCCGTTGAGGTTGACGTTCCGCAACGTATTGATCGCACCCGACGCGTTCAGCGTAAGACCGAGCGTGCCCACGGTCGAAGTGACGTTCGCGCCGGCGTTAAATGTGATGTCGTTAGAGGCATTGAGCGTGAGCGTCGCGTTGCCGCCGGCCGTCTTGCCGATGGCATTCGCTACAGTAATGTTGCCCGCCTGGCTGTTCGTGCCCGCGCTCGCGGTCGTCACGGTGACGCTCGTGCCCGCATTCAGTGCCGTTACGATGCTCCCCGTAGTCACGATCGCATTGTCGTCTGTCGTCGTGAAATTCGGGCTAGCGGTAACGTTCGTGTTGACACCCGCTGCCTGAATGGTGACGTTATTCGGATCGAGCAGCCACATGCCTGCGGCACCGTTCGGCGCGCTTGCGTTAACGTTGCCGAGCAATTCGAGCAACGACTTGCCGGAAGTTTCGACAAAGCCGCCGTTACCGGAGAGCGCACCGCCTTTGGCGCTGATCGTGCCGAAATAACGGGTGGTGCCGTCAGCCCAAACGATAACCTTGCCGCCGTCGCCGCGAACAGTGGCATCGGCCCTGACGATCGCATCAGGTCCGACGTAGGTGCGCGATGCGTTCTGGATTTCCGGGTTGTTGCCCTGGTAGTCACCGCCGATGAGGATGGTTCCGCCGCCAGTTTTGCCTGACGCGTCCACTGCCACCGCGTTGACGAGCCCGACTTGCTCGCCCAGGAGCCGCACCGTCCCGCCCTTCGCCTCGCTGCCCGTCGCTTCGATCGTGCCATCGACCAGCAGCGTGCCTCTCTCAGCCTGCACCGCGATGCTTCCGCCCTGCGCGCCATTCGCGGTGATGCGGCTGGTCCCCTCGAGGGTCGCATCCTTCGACGCTTTGAGGACGATCCGGCCGTCGGCGCGCCGTACTGCGGAGTAGGCACTGATGACGCCGCTGTTCCTGACCAGGCCCCCATAGATGCCGCGCGAATCGTAAACCGCCTCGCTGAGGTTGACCGCGCTGTCAGCGGGCGCGGCGATCTCGACCTGCAGCCGGCTGCCCGGGCTTTCCGTCACGCGCACCGAGTTGCCGGCGGCCAGCAAGATCTCGCCGTTGGGCGCCGTGATCACCCCCTGGTTGTCGACCGCGGAGCCGACGAGATAGACGCGTCCGCCTTCGCCTGCCGCGATGCGGCCCTGGTTGACAACGGCCGCAGCCTTTGCCGGATCCGCCACGAAGTTCAAGCGCCCAGCAATGAAATCCTGGTTCGAAAGATTCAGCGTCGATGCCACCAGCCCCGAGACGTCGATCCGCGCGCCGGCGCCAAAGACGATGCCGTTGGGATTGATCAGGAATACCCGTCCGTTGGATTGCAGCGCACCGAGGATCGAGGACGGGTTCTGACTGATGACGCGGTTCAGCACCGCGCTGGAAGCCGACTGCTGCACAAAGCGGGTGATCTCGCTCGCCCCAATCGAGAAGCTCTGCCAGTTGATGATGGCGTTGGGGCTGTTGGTGATCTGGAGGAGATTGCCCGTCTGCTGGAAGCTGACGGTGCCGTTAACGACGGCGGGCCCGCTCGGTTCGGCGAGCGCAAGTTTAGCCGCAAAGCACGCAGCAACCCCTACGGCGATCAGTTTGCGGTTAAGCCCCGATTTGCGTTTCGAATTCTTCATCTTGCTGGTCCGCGACGACGCGCTCTCGCGCCCCCCAAGCCCGCCAGTTTCGCTCGGCGCGGCAAGTTCATGAGCAGCAAGTGGGTAAGCATCAGCGTTCGTAGGACATTCATGTACCGTGCGCGATTTTTCATTGGAATGAATATCGCTAAAAAAAGATGACGAGCGCCGCGCTGACGCTTGCGCTGCCTTTGTCGGAATTCGGGGTCTGCTTTAGGAGCTCGGCGACATCGAAGCGCAGGCTGAAAGGCTTTCCGTAATTCAGGCGCGCGCCGACACCTATGCTCGCAAGCACCGCGTGATCCACCTCACCTGGCAGCGGGTCGTTGCGCTGCACGGCGCCATAGTCATAGAACGCGAGCAGCCGCGCGCGGAATTTGTCCGACAGCCCGACTTTCCCCGAGAAATCCGGGGTATAGAGCTCGATCTGGGTCGAGTAGCCGCGGTCATTCGCGATTTCACGCACGAGGTAGCCGCGTACGCTGTCCGGCCCGCCGATGCCGTACTGTTCGCCCGAAACCAGCAAATCATTGGTGTATTGACCGTTGAACCCCAACCGCATTTGCCATTCGTTCAGGAATTGCCGCACGTAATTGAAACCGTAGCGCAGGACGGTGTAGTGCTCGCTGGCGCCGGTACGCGAGGCTTCGAAATCCGCGGCCGTGCCATCGTTACCACCGGGGATATTAGTCGAGACGACGCCGAAAGCCGACAGCTCCGTCGCGGCCCAGCGCCGCAGCCCGCTGTAGGCGAGGCTCACCGGGTGTATGGTGATGTCGGGCACGATGCCCTGCCCTTCGAAAAACACCTCGTTATTAAAATCGCGAAAATCGAGCCCTAGCGAGGCCTTCTGTTCGACCTCGCCCCACTTCGGCAGATCGTAGTTCCAGCGCGCCGCTCCGATCGTGCCGCTGCCGCTCACGTTGAACAGCCCCTGCACATTGCCCGAGTTCACATTTGAGTAACCAGCGATGAGATCGAGCGAGCTGTTGAGGTCGTAGAACGGGATGCGATAGCCCACGCCGTAGATCGCGACCTTGCTCGCGTTGGTCGGGGAGGTGATGTATTGCGCGGTCAGCGTGTGATCGCGGTTGAATAGATTGGAGTGCTGATAGCCGGTGCCCAGACGGTAGTAACCCGTCTCCGAGGTGCCGGTATTGTCGAGGGTGGCCATCCCCCGCCACGGCTTGTCGTCAGTGACATTGATGTTGACGTCCACCTCGTCTTCCGCGGTGCCCGAGCGCAACAGCACGTTGGTCTGCTTGACCGGGTGCTCGCCCAGAAGTTGGAGGTTGCGCGTGATGTCGCGCGAGTTGGGCGTCTGCCCTTCCTTGACCGTTGGCAGGCTGCGGCGAACGTTATCACTATCGAAAAACTTGTTGCCGTCTATCACGACCCGGCCCACCCGCGGCTGCACGACACGGAACTGCACGATCCCCTCGGTGATGTCTTGCTCGGGCAGGAGCACTTGCACCACGCCAAAGCCGCGGTTGCGGTAGGTCTGCTCAAGTGCTTCCAGTGCGCGCTGAATGTCGGCAAATTCCTTGGCCTCGCCGACGAAGGGCGTCACCGTGCGCTGGATTTCCTCCGCCGGCAGCAGCGTGTTGCCTTGAACGTCGAAACGGTAGATGTCGAAGCGGGGCGCGGGTATCTCCTCGGGCGGCGGCTGCGCGTGGGCAGCCGGCGCGAGCAACGCAAAGGCCGCGCTCGCTAGCAACCACGCGATGCCGGCCGACATCAGCCTCAGGATTCGCCCCCCGGTTTCTGGTCAATGTGCAAACGACTCTTGAAGATTTTTATAGGCACAAGTTCTAATGTTTTCATCATAATACAGTTCATTATTAATGTCTAACCTAACGAAGATCCGGCCAACGCCTGGAAAACGCGGCGACCATTTTCTCGGTGCCGGTGGATTGCGCCTTCCTGATCGCTTCGGCGATAGCCATGAAGGTGGCGTAGCCCACCACCGGTCCCAGACGCGGGGTTTCGTCATAGCGCCTGCGGTAGGCCTGCACAAATTTCTTATCCGCGCGCGTGGTGATCTGGATTCACCGGTAGCCAGTCACGATCCAGCCCGTCGGCATCGCGTCCTTGAGCGGGTCGAGATACTTCGGCTCGCCGGTGAACATGCGCACCACCGAGCGACCCTCGAACAAACCTCACAGGTTGCCCCCTCGCACGAACCTGGTCAGGCCGGTGCTGTAATACTCGGCACCCCGCGCCCTGGCGACGCCGTGGAGCTCGGCAACGCGCGCGCCTCCACGCCTTGCCAGCCGGCGGCACGGGCGCGTCGAGATCACCGCGCGTGACCGCCAGCACTGCCTCTACGATTTTGCGGTAACGGGTGCAGCGGCACAGCACGCCGGCAGCCGCGACGGGGTACTGAGGTTCGTTCCCAACGTGGACCTGGTGGAGTACATGAAGCGCTGGGTGGACGACCTGCGCGTCTGCAGGCTCATCGATGGAGCCGGGCACTGGATTCAGCAGGAGCGCCCGGCCGAGGTCAATGCCGCGCTGCTGGAGTTCCTCGCAACGCTCACAACCGCATGAACCATAGTACGGAGCACTGGACTTTTGCGTCCCGTTATTCGCCGTTCACTCGGGCCTCGTGCCTCGGCCCTGCCAGTCACGTTCCTTCTTGAACGGTTGCGCCTCGGGTCATGGTCTTGTACAGCAGCATGACAATCTCGCTGGATGGAATCGGCTTGCTGAAGTAGTACCCCTGGATCTGGTCGCAGCCGAGTGTGCGCAGGAATTCGAACTGCTCCTTCGTCTCCACGCCTTCGGCCACCACTTCCAGTTGCAGGCTGTGTGCCATCGCTATGATCGCCTCGACGATGGCGGAATCGTCCTGCTTGCCGGGAATGCCGCGCACGAAGGACTGGTCGATCTTCACGCTGTCGAACGGGAAGCGCTTCAGGTACGCGAGCGACGAATAACCGGTGCCGAAGTCGTCCATCGTCAGATGGAAACCCAATCGCCTTCAGTTCGTTCAGCACTTTCTCCGCGTGCTCATGGTTGCTCATCACCGCGCTTTCGGTGATCTCCAGCTCCAGCGACTCGGCGGTCAGGCCCGTTTTCCTGATCGTGTCGGAAATGAACTCCACCAGGCCCTTGTCCGCCATCTGCCGCGCGGAAATATTGATGGCGATGCGCAACGGCGGCAGTCCACCCTTCTGCCAGGCGCGATTCTGCACGCACGCGGTCTGCGCGACCCAGCGCCCCATCGGGACAATCAGTCCGGTCTCTTCGGCGATGGAAATGAAATCGCCGGTGATACGAATCCCAGTTGCGGGCTGATCCAGCGGATCAGCGCCTCCAGGCCGGTCACGCGGCCGGTCGCAAGATCCACTTTCGGCTGGTAGTACAGCACGAACTCGTGATTGTTCAAGCGCACTGCTCAGGTTCGATTCGAACTCCAGCCGCTGCACCGAATGCGTATTCAGCATTCTCCGAGTAGAACTGGAAAGTACCCCGGCCTTCCTCCTTGGCGCGATACATCGCGATATCCGCATTCTTCAGCAGCGACTGCACGTCGCGGCCATCGGTCGGATAGGTGCTGATGCCGATGCTGGCCGCCGGGCGGTACTGCCGGCCGGCGAGGATCATGGGCTTGGACAAGGCTTCCAGGATCTTGCGCGCGACCGTACTGGCCTGGTCTTCCGCCGTCAGTCCCTCCGTGAGCACCGCGAATTCATCGCCGCCGAATCGCGCGACCATGTCGATCTTGCGCACGCAGGCGGTGAGCCGTTCCGCGACCGCGCGCAGCACTTCGTCGCCGGCGTCGTGGCCGAGGCTGTCGTTGATGTTCTTGAAGCGATCCAGATCGAAGAACAGGATGGACAGCATTTTGCCGCTGCGCTCGGCGCGCTGCATCGCCTTGTTCAGTGCCTGCCGGAACAGACTGCGGTTCGGCAACGCGGTCAGCTCGTCGTGGTCGGCGAGGAAACGCGTGCGTTCTTCCTGCTCCTTGCGTTCGGTGATGTCCTGCAGCACCGCGAGCATCGTGGCGCGCCGATCCGTCGTCGTCCCGATTGACGAATGGCCCCGCGCAAGGACATGCACGACCTTCTGGTCCGCCGCACGAGCCTGAACTCGTCATTCCACTGGCTGTCGGCTGGATTTGATCAGGGCCAGGAGCTGCTCCTGAACGCGCGCGCGATCGTCCGGGTGGATGTGCTCGAACCACGCATTCCATGTTCGGCTGCGACGTCCGGTCGCTCGATGCCCGAACAGGCTGTTCATAGTTGTCGCTGCGCCAAAGCTGATCGGTCACAAGGTCCCAGTCCAGCATAGCGTCGCTGGTCGCCTTCGACACCAGGCCGAATCGCTCGAGATCCCGCCACATCACCTCCTCGATTTTCCGGCGGCTGCTGACGTCCCGCGCGATGAGGACACGAGCCTGCTGCCTGCCAATCTGCACCCGGAAGGTGACCAGTTCGACTTCGATCGGCGTGCCGTCCTTTTTCCTGTGGCGCCATACGCCAAGATCGCTGCTACCGGCGCCAAGATTCACCAGCGTGGTTGTCAGCCGGTCTATTTCCTCCGCGGGGCTCAGGTCCATGAATCTGATCTTGAGAAATTCCTCGCGCGAATAACCGTAACCGTTTATCGCGGCCTCGTTCACTGCGAGGCAACCCCACCTGCGCGTCTCGCACACGAAAGTCGGAATCGGGTTGTGGTCGAAGAGGAGGTGATACTGTTCGCCGGACAGGCCGCCTTCGCCGCCAATCGCCGCTCCCGCGGCGAAAGTGTTCTTCGCTGCGAGACGGCGGCTGCGTCCGAGGTAGAGATGCCGCGCGGTCAGCCATGCGATTACCGCACCGGCCAGGCCGGCGACCATCAGCGCCGCAATGCCGTCTGCGGCCGAAGGCAGCAGCCGCTGCGCGAAGCTACTCAGAAATTCCCAGATCGACTCCAGGAACGGTTTGATCGCCTTCAGAGACTCCACCCCACGCACCCTCGGATCGAAACCTGAATGAAACTGCAATCTACACTGAACAGCCGCCGATTTCCGGCAATCGACGACCTGCCTTATGCCGCCGGCGTACCGCGCTTCCCAAGCACTGAGCAGTGCGCGCCGATCACTTGCCGATCTTGACCTTCATCCTTCATCCTTCATCCTTCATCCTTCATCCTTCATCCTTGCAGTTAGACCCATCCCAGTCCGCCGACAATCGCTCCGACCGCGATCATCACCAACAGATGCAGCCGGGTGCGCCAGACCAGAATCGCAGCCGCAACGGTGAGAAGCACGTGCCACCACCCCGGCGTTTGCGCAGTGAGGATCCATCCGGTGGCGAACATGAGCGCAATCACGATCGGCGCCATGCCGGCCTTGAACGCCCGTACCCCGCGCCAGTCGCGCCGCGCGTGACTCCAGCGCGCCGCCGCCAGCGCCAGCGTCGTCGATGGCAGCATGATGCCGGTGAGCGTGGCCGCAGCTCCCGCCACGCCGGCCGCCTGGTAACCCATCACCGCGACGAACAACACGTTTGGCCCCGGCGACGCCTGCGCAATCGCAATCGAGGCGTTGAATTGCGCATCGCTCAGCAGCCCCATTTCGCCGACCATCACCCGATGCATGTCAGGAACGACTGTGATCGCGCCGCCGATCGCGAGCAACGACAACAGGAGAAAATGGCCGAACAACGCCAGCAAGTCGGCTGAAGGCGGCATCGCCCCGATCACCCGCTTTCCGCGGCGGTCGCAGCGCCGGCCCGCAAGCGCCTCCAGGCGAGCAGGCACGCGACCGCGCCGAGACCGAGCAACACCCACACCAGCGGCCAGCGCAGAATCGCCACCGCAATGAATGCCGACGCCAGGAGCACCGCGCAGGCAGGAATACCCATCGGGTTGGTACGTATCGCGCTCGTGAGCTTTAGCGCCGTGCCCACGATCAGGCCGGCCGCCACCGCGCCCATGCCCTTGAGCGCGCCCGCCACGATTGGATTCGACGCGTACTGCGAGTACGCCACCGTGATTGCCAGCACGATGACCAGCGGCACGGTCATCATTCCCGCCAATGCCGCGAAAGCGCCGCGCCAGCCGAAAAAGCGGTCGCCGACCATCAGCGCGATGTTGCACACATTGGGCCCGGGCAGTACCTGCCCGAAGGCGAGGATTTCAACGAACTGCTCCTTGGTGAGCCAGCGCTTCTGTTCGCACAGCACACGCTGCGCCACCGCCAGGACGCCGCCGAAACCCTGCAATGCGAGCAGCGTGAAGGCGACGAACAACTCCCGCTCGGAAGACGGCCGTGCAAGCGAATGGGTTTCGTCGGTCATCCGGGGTTTCTCAATCCGGGAGTTGCTTTCTGATCTCTTCCCTTAGCACTTCCACCATTGCCCTGAGTTCCGCCACTTCATCGCGAAGCCGCGCAATTTCTGCCTCGAACCCGTCGCCGGCCAACTTAGTCGCACTGCCAGGCAGTGCGGGAGGTGGGTCGGCCGCGGCGCCCGCCGGTCCGCCGAGCAGATGTTCCCAGCGATGTTCGCGCGCGCCCGGTTGCTTGGGAAGCTTCACCACCAGCGCACCGCCGGGGCGGCCCGCCATCTCCGCCAGGTAAGCCTCCACGCTCGACAAGTCCGCGAAGCGGTACATGCGCTCGCAGGCGATGCGCAACTCCCCTGGCGTCTGGGGCCCGCGCAACATGAGCGTCGCCAGCAACGCCGTGGTGCCCGGATCGGTATCCACCACTTGCGGGAAATTGTGGGAATAGCGCACCACACGCCGCGATGCGCCCCAACTGTTGGTCACCAGCTTGCGCTCCTTGAGCGTGTCGAGCGCGCCCTGCGCCTGTTCCTCGCCGACGCTCATCACCGGGTCACGGCTCGACTTCTGATTGCAGCCGGCAACCAGCGCATTGAGCGAAAGCGGGTAGTAGTCAGGCGTGGTGTGCTGCTTTTCCACCAGCACGCCGAGCACGCGTATTTCGAGCGGCGTCAGCACCGGCAAGGCAGAAGCGGTCATGACGAAGTCTTCTCAGTGGCGACGCATTGAATCTACACGGAGTGCCCGATCAGCGCCAGAGAGCGCGACGCCGTTCCGGGTATATCATGCGGACGATAACAACAGGGAGGACTCAATGAGAAATGCCATCGCCATCCTGATGCTCGCGTGCCTGACCGCAACGGCCGCAAGCGCGGACGAGGCCCCACCGCCCTGGGCGTTCGTCGTCAATCCTCCCGGTACCCAGCCCGCGCCGGACGACGGCACATTGAGGCGCGTTCCCGGTAGCAGCGTGGCCTTCACGTTGACCCAGATACGCGATCTCTTCAGCGTGCCGGATTGGCGTCCCGACGACCATCCGGCGATGCCCGAAATCGTGAGGCATGGCGCCAAACCGGCCGTGTTTGCGTGCGGATACTGCCATCTGCCGAACGGGCTGGGACGTCCCGAGAACTCCAGTCTCGCGGGACTTCCTGCCGAGTACATCGTCCAGCAGGTCACCGATTTCAGGAACGGCACGAGGAAGAGTTCCGAGCTGCAGAGCCTGCCCGTCAATCTGATGATCGCGGTATCGAAGGCCGTCAGCGACGCCGACCTGAGAATTGCCGCGGAATACTTCTCCGCGCTGCGGCAGAAGCCGTGGATCAGGGTGGTAGAAGCCAACACTGTGCCGAAAACGCATGCCGCAGGCTGGATGCTGGTTGCCTCGGAGGCCGGCGCCACCGAGCCGATCGGCCAGCGCATTATCGAGATGCCGGAGGACCTGGAACGAACCGAACTGCGCGACGCCGGTTCCGGGTTTGTCGCCTACGTGCCGGCCGGCAGCATCAGGAAAGGTGAAGCACTGGTCACCACCGGCGGCGCGGGCAAGACTACTCCATGCGCAATCTGCCATGGCGCCGACCTGAGGGGCCTCGGACCGGTGCCGGCGCTCGCGGGCCGCTCCCCGAGCTACATCGTGCGCCAGCTCTACGACATGCGGCACGGCGTTCGCAACGGCCCTTGGGCTGAATTGATGAAGGCTGTGGTGGCCCAGTTAAGCGAGGAAGACATGGTGGCGATCGCTGCTTATACGGCCTCCCGCGCGCCCTGAGGAACAGGACCGCGGCGCATTCCGGCTACAATTCCGACTCTCATTTCAGTCATCGAGGGTCCCATGCCCACCACGCAAACCGCCAGCGGTCTCTCAATCGACGAAATCGTCATCGGCGAGGGTGCTCACGCCATCGTCGGCAAGCGAGTCACCGTGCACTACACCGGCTGGCTCACCGACGGCACCAAGTTCGATTCAAGCAAGGATCGCAACGATCCGTTCGTATTCGGTCTCGGCCAGGGTCAGGTCATCCGCGGCTGGGATGAAGGGGTGCAAGGCATGAAGGTGGGCGGCAAGCGCAAGCTCACGATTCCGCCTGCGCTCGGTTACGGCGCCCGCGGCGCGGGCGGCGTAATCCCGCCGAATGCAACGCTCGTTTTCGAAGTGGAACTGCTTGGCGTGGGTTGACTCCGGGGAAGCTCTCAAATGTCTGTAGCGGCTTAACTGTATGCGTATCGACGCCCATGCCGGTCGCTGATGAGATGATGCGGTGACCGGGGGTTTGGGCGCGATGCCCGACGCATGCAGCAGGTGAAACCTGTGGCCGCTTTCCGGCTCAGGGCAGCTTGGTCGCCTGCCAGGACACGAACTGCACGCCCGCGGCGCGTTTCGCGTAAACGGCGTGGAACAACAGATTGAGGGTGCGGTCCTCTCCCTTCACCGTCACTTCGAAATTGGCGCCGCCGCTGACGATGGCGATGCAGCCGTAAGTGCGGACCTTCACGTCGCCGCGCTTCATCGTGCGGTACTTCACGTTTCCCGACCGGATGGACTCGATGAAGCTCGCCTTGGTGTCCTGCACCGTGCTCGAGTGGATATAGACGAGGTCATCGCCGATCAAGCGCTGCATCGCCGCCACGTCGCCTTTCATCTGCGCAGCGTAGCGATCCTGCTCCGCCTTCAGTGCTTCCTCCACGGTGATCGTGCCGCTGCAGTCCTGCGCCCCTCCTCCGCCGGCTGCGGCTCGAAGCGTCGCAAAGTCGTGCAGCGCGAGAATGTACTGTCTCAGCATTGTTTTCTCCTCCGGTTGAATTTTACTGCTGGATTGGCTGGCGCGAACTATGCGACAGGCGCCGCAGCCGCGTCAAACCTGACCCCTCTGCCTGCTTTCGCCGGCGCAAGACACGCGCTTCTCAGCGGCTGCGCACGCCCATGCGCCGCTCCTTGGCGCGCACCAGGGCGCTGATCACTTCATTGCACGGCGCGTCCACGCCCGCCGCGGCCGCGGCCGGCGGAATGGCACCATTGATCGCATCTATTTCCGACATGCGCCCGGCCATGTGGTCGAGCAGCATCGAGGGGCGGGCGTTGGGGATCTTCATGCCGAATTCGCGCACGTAGGCCACCGGGTTGTCGAAATCCAGGTGGACCTTGCGCGCCTTCGCCACCGCGAATGCTTCCGCTGCGCAGCCCGAGGCCACACGCCAGGCGTCTGGATCTTCGATGACTTCGATGATGGTGCGCTCGGTCACCGCGCAAGTCCCCGAATAGCAGACGTTGCAGATGAGCTTTTCCCAGACCAGCTGGTCGATGTCGTCGAAGCACTTCACTTTAAAGCCTCCCGAGCGCCACACCTCTGCGATTCTCTCGAGGCGCGGCGTCACCGGCCCGGACAATTCACCCAGCCGCACCAGTTCCCAGCCGTTGTGATGGGCGTGACCGGGGCCTTTCATCGAGGCGCCGAAACCGCCGACGACGCCGACCGCCACGCGCTCGCGCCCAAGCACGCGCGCCGCGGTGTCCGGGCCGCCCAGGCCATTCTGGATTGACAGCACAACCGTGTCGGGACCGAGCAGCGGCTTCGCCGATTCGGCGGCCTGCGCGACATGCATGGCCTTGGTGGCGATGATCACCAGGTTGCAAACGCCCGCGTCAGCGGGACGCGTCGTCGCGTGCAACTGCACGGTCCGGTCCCCCGACGCGCCCTCGACGCGCAAACCGTTCCTGCGGATGGTCTCGACGTGCTCGCGCCAGGTGTCGGCTACCCACACTTCGTGGCCCGCCGAAGCGAGCAGCCCGGCGTACACCGAGCCCATCGCACCGGCGCCGATGACGGCGATTTTCATCTGATCGATGGTTGTTCGCGAGTGGAGAGTTCGCCGGATTCCGGCCTTACTTACCGGTCATCGTGATGCCTGTCGGTCCGACCCCGCTTTCCTGCACCACCGCCACATCGTCCCTGCAGGCGCTGAAGTGCGGCGCGCCTGCCGGCACCACGATGACCGTGCCGGGGCCGTAGCCTTTGAGCGCGCCCTCGTCGAACTTGTCACCCGCCGCAAAGTAATAGGTGCCCGAGATCACGGTGACGACGCGTTCATCCGGGTGGAAATGGGCCGGGATCTTTACGCCTGTGGAGAATCTTGCGCGGATCGTGTACGCACCCTCTTTCGGATTGCCGGCGATCAGCGCGATTGCAACGCCCGGTATGTTGGCGTCGGCCTTGAACGCGACCTCGTCCGGCGCCAGGATCTTCACCTGGTCGGCTGCGGACACTGCGAAGCTGCAGAAGCCCAGGATGAACAGGATGGCCAACGAATGAACGACAGGGCCAAAAGAAACCGCATTCACAAGGAATTTATTGCCTGCCGCGCGCATTTTTCTCCTCCACATATTCGAGAACCCGGCTTGCGTCGCCGCTTTCACAGTCGGGCCGCTTCGCACCCTCATCGCGCAAAAACGCGACGCCAATTTCCCTACCAGACCGCAATTCGTCGCCCAAACCGATTGTGGAGGCCCGCAGACGCACAGGCAAGCCAGCGACCTGTGCATCCCAAGCAACTCGGCGCCGATGACCGGCATCTCCCTGAACGATAGGCGTTTTCTGTCTCACGGACGGATTTCGCATACCAAGAGGACGCCGCCGACTACCGCCGAAACACCCCGATTATTGCCTCCGAATGAAAATTTCATTCCACACAGGCATAAATATTATGGCAACGCGCGGCCTATTGTGCGGCGCGGCACTGCTGTTTAATGCTGGCCATGCGTGGGGCGAAAGGGTTTTCGTCTCAACCTGGATGAATCCAGGTGCAGTCGCACAACGTAAAGATTGATTCCACAAACAAGAGGAGTAACACCATGAACGTATCCAAACTCATCATCGCAGCAGGTTTTGCCGTTGCCACCACCGGCGCGTTTGCTGAAACCGGCGTAGGCATTGGCCAGATCGACAACGTCGCCAACGTGTACGGCCGATCCGGCGTCGCAAACGTTAAGGTCTACAGCACCCTGGCTACCCAGCCGGCGAACGTTACCGAAGCCGGACGCAACGTCGTCAAGGGTGACAGCAAGATCGCCGTCACCAGCGGCAAGGAAGTCATCGAGTTCGGCCGCTCCTGAGAACGGAATTGGTGAGCGTCAAGTAACCGTACGACGCTCTCCTCGCTTAGTGAAAAGCGCACCGCACAAGCGGTGCGCTTTTTTTTGGGCGCCTTACTGTGTCCTAAGGCCGTCCGCCGTCCGACTCCTGAACTCCCCCGGCTTCACGCCCATGCTCGCCAGCAGCAGGACGAAGCATGCCAGCACGAAGCACTTGTTGATGAACCAGTTGGTGGTCCAGATATCCCATTGCGGCTCGGCAAGGAACAGGGCGAACTTGGTGACCACGATGATGATTTCGGCCAGCGACACCACCAGCGCCAGCGCGAAGGTATAGGGCGGCCGATTGATCAAAGCCCAGCCGAGCCAGATGTGCGCCACCCACCAGAAATCCCACATCACGTAGCTGAGGACCGGCACGCCTTCGTTCAGCGCATACGCCACCGGAAAGGCGTACTTGATGACCAGCGTCCAGGCTGCAAGCACGAAAAGGAAATCCGCGAGGAAACGGGACATGGAAACAGGGACTGGGTGACTAGTGATCGGTGATCGGTGATTGGGTAAAAGCGAGGACTCGGGACGACGCAGAGAGCTCAGGGCTCAGTGGAAAGTCGTACGCCTATGTCGATTCACCTATTCAACAATCGACGCTGCCCTGCAAGCAGCCTTATTTCTTGCTCCTGCCCGAACCTGAGTACCCCTCGAGGGGGTATGAAAAGAAGCCTGAATCCTGAGTCCTGTACTTTCATCCCAGCCTTTCCGCCGCGTCGCGGGTGTATTCGGCGATCGGGATGCCCCTGGTACAGGCGTTCAGGCAGGACTGCACGGTGCAGGTCAGGCAGGCCGTGGCCGGGTTGCCCAGCGCGGCGTACTCGGTGCGGGCGAGCAGCGTATCGCCATAGTCGACGTCGTACATGCGGGTCCGCAGCACTTCGGCGATGGCGACGTTCTGCGGACAGCTCCCGGCGCAGTCGTTGCACGCGGACTGGCAGTAGCGTCCGGACTGCAGCAGCGCGTAACGCTCGAGCAGTTCCATGTCGGTGCCGCTGACCTGCGCGGAACCGGAGGCAGCAACGTACTCGTCGATCTCGCCTGCGCTGTTCATCGACACCACCAGCGCATCTACCTGCGGCGCCGACAGCACCCAGCGGAACGCCGCCTGCGGGAAGGTCGTGCCCGGCCGTTCGTAGGGGCGCATGTCGTTCAGGCGCGCGCCCATCAGCGTCTTCATTGCGATCACGCCGATGTCTTTCTTTTTGGCCTTTTCCAGCACCCGCGGCAAGTCCGGCTGGATCGCCGACCAGTGGAAGGTGTGGCGCAGCTTGTCGTAGAAGCTCGGGTCCTGCGCGAAGTTGTAGGCCACCAGGATCACATCGGCGAGGTCGTTGTCGATGACGTAATCGAGGCACTTGGTGAGGTTGCTGCCGTGGCCGGACATGCCGCGGTAGCGGATCTTGCCCTGGCGTTTGGCGAGCTCGGTGAACTCCCACCATTCCTGGTTCTGCATCCGCGCCACGTCGTTTACCGAGTGGTTGAAATACACCTCCACGCGGTCGGTCTGCAACCGCTTCAGGCTGCGCTCCAGCGACTTCATCATGTCGGCGCGCGTGTCGCCGGTGTCCGCCTTGGTCTTGCTGGCGATCAGCACTCGGTCGCGCCGGCCCTTGAGGGCCGCGCCGATGGCTTCCTCGGAACCGCCTCCGCGGTAACTCTCAGCGGTGTCGAAGTAGTTGATGCCGCGCGCGAGCGCATGGCGCACCACCGCAGGGTCGGACATGCTCGCCGAACCGAAGGAGATATCGGACATCTTCAGTTCGGTGCGTCCCAGCCGCACGTAGCGGCGAATCGCGGGATCGGACTGCCCCCGCACCGGAACCGCGGCGAGCCCGAGCGCCGCACCCGTTCCGAGCCGCAGAAATTCACGTCGATCGACCATATCCACTCACCTCTACGCCGCACCTTAACGCAACAGACGGTGCGGGGCCAGACCAGCGGTTACCGGGGCCTGATTTTCACTCGAACCTCGGCCCTCGAACCTCGGCCTTGTTTTTTTCCCCTATCATCCCGCTTCACGTTCCCACCACCGAGCCATAACAATGAAAATTTCGGCCATCGAAACCATCGTGTTGAACATCCCTTACAGCAGCGGCGGCCCGTCCGGCACCGAAGCATGGGGGGGCACTGCCTGGCGGACCGCGGATGTGTTGCTGGTAAAAGTCGGCACCGATGCCGGCATCACCGGCTGGGGCGAGGCCTTCGGCTACAACGTCATCCCCGCCACCAGGGCCACCATCGATCAGATCCTGGCGCCGATGTGCATCGGCCGCGACCCGCTGAAAATCGAAGAATTGATGCTGGAGTTGCAGCAGAAGCTGCACATCTTCGGCCGCGGCGGCCCGGTTATATTCGGCCTGTCGGGCCTGGACATCGCGCTGTGGGACATCGCGGGCAAGGCAGCCGGACAGCCGGTGCACAGGATGCTGGGCGGCGCGAATACCCCGCGACTCACCTGCTATGCCAGCCTGGTTCGTTACACCGACCCGAAAGTGGTGGCGGCCAACGTCGCCCGCGCCCTGGGGCAGGGCTTTCGCCACATCAAGCTGCACGAGATCGAAGTCGCGGCGACCCGCGCTGCGCGCGAGGCCGCCGGCCCCGGCGTGGACATCATGCTCGACGTCAATTGCCCGTGGACCGTGCAGGAAGCGCTGGAGATGGCGGAGCAACTGCGGCCCTTCGACCTGCGCTGGCTGGAAGAGCCGGTCTGGCCGCCGGAGGATTACGCCGCGTTGGCTCAGGTGCGCGCCAAGGGCGGCATCGCGGTGGCCGCCGGCGAAAACGCCGCCACGCTCACGCAGTTCCAACATCTTCTGGAAGCGCGAGCCGTCGACTACCTGCAACCGAGTCCCGCCAAGATGGGTGGGATCTCCGAGCTTCGCAAGGTGTTCGCGCTCGCCGCGCAGCACAAGGTGGCGGTGGCGCCCCACAGCTTTTACGACGGCCCCGCGTTTCTCGGCGGCCTGCATGTCAATGCCGCTATGGGCAAGGATTCGCTGGTCGAGTGGCGATTCTTCGACCTCGAATCGCGCCTGTACGGCGATGCGGCGATACCGGCAGGCGGCTCGATCGCGGTGCCGCAAGGCCCCGGACTCGGTTTCGATCCCGATCCCGAGGTCATCCGCCGCTATCGCGCGAAATCGTGAGACGGTAACTCGTGACCAGTGACGGGTGACAGGCAAAGTGAACCGCAGGACCCCGACCACGAGCCCGAACATGCGCAGCCGTTACGTCGCTGCGGCGGCAGGGGTATCATTGCAGGGTCACGTATCAGGGGAGGATCCAAAAGTGGCCGGAAAAGAAGGCAATCTCAAGTCCGTCTCAGCCTCGCCGGTGCGCCAGCGCGTCAGTCCGGAAGAATGGGAAATGCGCTGCGATCTCGCCGCCGCCTACCAGCTCGCGGCGCTGTTCAAGTGGACCGACCTGATCTACACGCACTTCTCGGCGCGAGTGCCCGGCACCGAGCACCTGCTGATCAATCCCTATGGTCTGATGTTCGAGGAGATCACCGCCTCGACCCTGGTGAAGATAGACAAGGACGGCACCATCATCGACGATCCCACCGGGCTGGGCGTCAACTTCGCCGGCTTCGTGATCCACGGCTGCGTGCACGAGGCGCGGCCGGAGATCAACTGCGTCATCCACACCCACACGCGCGCCGGCGTGGCGGTGTCGGCGCAGAAATGCGGCCTGCTGCCGCTGAGCCAGCATTCGCTGCGGGTTTACGCGATGCTCTCCTACCACGACTACGAGGGCATTGCGCTCGATCTGGACGAGCGCACCCGTCTCGCCGGCGATTTGGGCCCGCGCTCCAAGACGATGATCCTGCGCAATCACGGCTTGCTTACGCTTGGCGACACGGTGAGAGAAGCCTTCGAACTGATGTACTACCTCGACTGCGCCTGTCAGATCCAGGTCGACGCGCTTGCGGGGGGCCGCGTCGAAGTCGGGCTCATTTCCGAGCAGACCGCGCACAAGGGCTTCGAGCAATTCGAGCGGCCCGGCGGCTCGGAGGTGCACAAGGAATGGCCGGCGCTGTTGCGCCTGCTCGACCGCAAAGGGATCGCCTACCGCAACTGAGGGGCTTGCAGGCACGGGCTGCACTGCGCCAAATCGCATCCGCGAGGCTCCGGCTCCGTAGATTTTCACGCGTTGTATTGCAGCTGACTGCCTGAGTCGCCGTCCCGCGACCGAAAAATGCGGCGTTCACTGGGGCTTTGCGGCAATGGCCGTTGCTGAAAACTCGTCAGCGGTTTGTCCGCTTTTCGTCTCACCGTCTTTCATCTGAAGACAGATTGCATTCACCATGGGGCAATGCTGTCTTTTTTACCCCGCCATCCACTGGCACGGCAATTGCGGAATAGTGGGCGCGCCTGGGGAATACGGTGAGCAAGGGAGGTCCGGTGTTTTGCTAAAAGACACTAGACTCCCGCATCCCCTGGGCGCACCTCCCTTTGCGACAACCCGGTGCGGCGATGCAACGATTCCTGCCGGCAAGGCTATCCTCCGGACTTCGCCCGAGCCACCGGCGCTCAAGAAAAACCAAGAACCGGGCTGGGCCTGATGAGCGAGTCTGAACTGGTCTTGTACTACGGCCTCTCCGTCGGAGCGGGCCTTGCCGTCGCACTGACCGTGTATACGATATCCGAGTACTTTCGCCATCCATCCAGAATCGCGGTTTACGCCTGGATCGACCCCTCCGTCTCCGAGCGCAAGCGCCTGTCCATTTTCGTGGACAACCAGACCAATTCCCGAACCGTCATCCGCGAGGCGGGTGCCATCCTGGAAGACGGCCGGCGCATTCGCGTCACCGCGAGGAACGAACCGCACAGCGGCGAACCGCTCAAGCCGTTTCCCATCACGATTGCGGCCCACGAGCAGGTGACCGTGAGCATCTTCTCGCTGTCCGAAGACAATATTTCCATCGGACTGGCCGCGTGCTACCTAATCAGGGACAGAAACAGGTTGATCACCGGCCCGGTACACGGACAACTGGATTGAAGCGGAGAACTTGAACGGGTGCTACAACTCCCGTCCCGCCTCGTGCAGCGTCTGGCTCACCGGCGAGAGCAGGTATTCCGTCACCGTGCGTGTGCCGGGATAGATCTCAGCGCCGAGCGGCTGTTTCACACCGATCGGGCTGACAAGTCTTATGCTTCAGCAGGAACTGGCGGACAAGAGCTGGCCATTGGTCTTCATGGCTTCCAAAGCGCTGGAGCATCTGCCTGCATACGAATTCCCCCGCAGTAACGCTCGGCGATATTGACAGGCCAAATAAAGAACTGGGCAAGTAGTCGTCGACGCCATAGCGCAGTCCTCGGAAATGCAGGGACAGGCGTCCAGTGCCGTCTTGCTTCAGGTAGGCCCGATTGGCGGGGCCTATCGTGTGTAACTCGAATATCGGCGCCTCCTCCGGTTGCGCGGATGAGACGATTGTCGTTTCCGACTCCTTGTCGGCTATTTCAAGCGCCGCTTGTGATGGCTTTGCATGGTTACCCATTGCTGCGTCTCCCGCGGATGACGTACCCAAAAGAGGGTGCGCCGGGGAAATGCCAGGAGCAGCATGCCTATTGGGGCAGTACCTCCCAAAGTCTCCGGACTTCCCCCGACGCACTCTCCAATGTGCAACTGCCATGCCACTTCGGGGAGGCGAAAAAATGCCCCATCGAACGCTGTTAGAGGGCACTTTGTTTCCGAACGGGACCGGAAATGTCGAAAAACTGACGAATGTGTCTGTCGAATACTCAGCAGAAAGCCGACCATCACAGTCTGGCCTGAAAAAAGGTCGCTCGAGGGCGCTTATTGGGCAAACGACGGCAACCACCGGCAACGATGTATTCCGGGCAGGTCTATGCCGCGCTAGGCAAATAGCCCCCCTGCACCACCGTGCGACGAGATTGAATCACTCGGTGAGAAAGGGGGCGCTGGAGATAGGAAGGATCAGCGATTCCAGGTCGAATAACCTGTGGTCGTCCCGTCTGCCCAATTCACCTGGGTGACCCCGACAAACGTATTGCTGCCGCTAATGCCTTGATACTTTCCAGTACCGCCGGCGTACTGGAAGGTTCCAGGGCCGGTTACTGTGTCTCCCTGGTTTTGCCAGGTGACGTAAGCCTGATCCCCATCCGTGTCTGTGATGACGCAATAGCCCCCTGCTTTGTGCTTCTTGTTGTTGAAGTCGGCGTCAAAGAATGCGGGACATTTCACACCGGCCAGATGGAATGGACTGCCTTTACCCTTGTCGTTGAAGAAGGTGCCGCTGAATTCACCCACCCAGTAGAAATGGCCTTTCTCGATCTGATGGGCTTTACCGACGCCAAACCATCCGAATTCGCCGACTACCTTCCAATCCTGGGCATGCACCGATCCAGATATGACGAAGGCGGCAATCATTGCGAATGCATAACGTAGCAGCGTGTTGGTTTTCATTGAATCCTCCCCATCAGTTTGAATTGCGACAATTGGCGCCAGCCTTGCGACCGCCGCCCACAAGACAGAGACAATGGGAACGGCCCACCGCTGGACACCGGTCCGGATAGCCAATTAACTCGTAGTTTCAGTTGCAGCGAGGCGACAAAATACGCCGAGAGGAGCGGAATCGCTCCGGGGGACCCGGGCAACTGGACTCCAGGAAAAAGAAACTGAGTCCAGTCCGGTTAGGGATACGCCACGCCTGTGCGGCGGCCGGTTTTCTTATTGTTTAAATCAATCGTGACACTTCTTTTTTGGCCTTTATAGACTTTCCGCGAGGTCATTGCAACCCATTTGGCATAACGGTTTTCTCACTTGCGCGCTGACATCATGGAGACGAAGCCTCCAGGATGGTTGTACCCGGGAAGAGCGCTACAACTCCCGTCCCGCCTCGTGCAGCGTCCGGCTCACCGGCGAGAGCAGGTATTCCATCACCGTGCGCGTGCCGAGATGGATTTCGGCGGAGACCAGCATTCCGGAGTTGAGCCGGAACTGCCTGCCATCGCGCTCCAGATAGGGTGAATCCAGCGCGACCAGTGCGCGGAAGCCGGAGGGCGGCATGACGTGCGCCCGCGTATCCTTCCGGTCCCGTTCGCGGGTGTCGGGGAGTTCGGCCGCATCGGGACTGACATACTCGACCCTGCCGGCGGCCATCCCGTACTTCTGGAAAGGATACGCGGCGAGTTTGATCTTGACCGCCTGTCCGGTCTGGACGAAACCGGCATCCACATCGGCCACCCAGACCTCGGCTTTCACCTGTTCGTTGTGCGGTACAACCGTCATCAGAATCGTTCCCGGTGAGACCACCGTTCCCGGCGTGTGCGTGGCCAGATCCTTCACCATGCCGTCGTGCGGCGCCTTGAGTTCCAGCAGTCCACGGCGGTAGGCCTGCTTGTCGGATTCCTGTTCCAGCTTCATGAAGTGCGCCTGTGCTTCAGCGCGCTCGTTCTGCAATTGTTGCCTGTATGTCGCGTTCAATTGCGACAGTTTCTTTTGCGACTGCTCGATCTGCGCCCGCAGGCTACCCATGTGGTGGATCTGCGCTTTGAGCTCCTGCTCCTTCTCGATTCGTTCGCGGGTCTTCTCCAAGGCCGCCAGCTTCGACATGAATCCGTCCCTCACCAGTTTGTCGTGGGCGGTTTCTTGCTCCCTATAGATTGGGAGCGTCTGCTCCAGACGTGAGCGCATCTCCTCCGCGCCGCGCAGATCCTGCTGCGCCTGCACAAGTACCGCGCGCTCGCCGTCGAGCTGGTGCGTTAGCGACTCGCGGTTAGCGCGATACTGGTCGGCGGCCTGCCTATACAGGTCGACACGATCTCCCGAAAGCGGCGGAAAAGGGCGGCTCGCCAGTTCGGCGTCGATGCGCCGCAATTGCAACCGGCGCAAGGACAGATCGTTATAGACGGTTGCCGAATCGGCATCGGAGACCTGAGTATCCATGCGCATCAGCACCTGCCCAGCACGAACTTCCTCACCTTCGCCCACCAGAATGTCCTTGACGATGCCGAGTTTCGACGCCGTGGATACGTGCTACCAATACGCCGGTGGGCCGGCGTTCGAAGTAACGTGGCGGCAAGCGGAACAGATGCTCGAATACCTGCATGCCAAGTACCGCGTCAATGCGGTTGCCCATATGCAGAATCAGGTACTGGCGCACCCAGCTCATTGCCGCGGTGAATATCAGGAACACCGCCAGCCCGATGCCGATTACCGTCAAAGTGTTGAGCGTGTGGTGAACGATGATTTTGTCGATAACGACCTGTGTGAACAGCGGCGTGGCGAGCGCCATCAACTGGATGGCGAACGACGCAAGGAGTACGTCGCGGAAGATCCGGCGGTGCTTCAGTAGTTCGGGGATGAACCAGCGGAAACCGAATTTCGCGCCTGCAGCCCCCAGCGCGTCCGGATCGGTGAGCGGCTTTTCTTTGGGGGCGGCCAGCAGCACCTGGCCTGCATAGCGCGCTTCGAACTCGCTGAAGGGCAGGATGGTGTGGCTGGACTGCCCCTGTTCGAAAAAGGCGACGCGGTCGCCTTCCATTCGCAATAAAAAAGCGAGCCGCTGGTTCGTCGCCGCGGAGTCAAGGGAGGCAAGACTCTCACGGCCGGCAACGAGACCGTGGTGCGGCTCGCGTAAAGCAGGATAAACCAAGACCAGAAAGGGAGGGGCCAGTTTCCGCAGCGCAGAGGCCGGTCGCTTCGTCCAGGCCGCCCGCAGACCGAGTAGGTCGGCCGCAAGGGCAATCGAGTTGACCCGGTACGGCGGCGGCATCTGGCCGGTGACCAGCTTCTCGTCGAAGGGGATGCGAAAAGCCTGAGTAAGCGCAGAAAGTGCCCACACCAAGGCATCGCTTGGCAGCACCGCGCCATGCGAACTCCTCCCTTCTGAGGTGTCCGGCCCCTGCAACGAGGGCCGTCTCGCACCTGCGCGCATTCGGAAGATCTCTTTGTTATAGGTATTGCCTCATCGTCTCGACCCACAGCAAGCGACGTAGATGTGTGCCTTATCGGCCAAACTGGCAAACTTGTCAAATCTATCAAAGTGTTAGGTTTGACCGAGGCCGACACAACAATCGCAAACAATCATCGACTTAAGTGCTGTAGCTTCGGGCGCCTGCGGGCAATGGCATCGGCATAAGAAATTCTGTAATACAGTGCCAGTAACGTGCGAGTCGCGGTACAAATCGATCATGGACGTTAAGGGGGACCTTCGGTGTCCGCGGCATTGGTGCCAATGGCGCTCCAAATCGGGCCTCTGTACATGGAGCCAGGTTCGGACCTGTCAGGTTTCTCGAGCGCTTTGAAGCCACGGGTCCGGACGCACAGGCAGTGTGTTCCGAAGGCCGAAACGGCTTTGCAGCATCATCGTGCAAGGTTTGGTTTCGTGGATTGGCGATTCCGGGACGCGGCTGAAGCGCCCGAAAGCGAAGCCCGTCGCCGCAAGAGTCCCAGGGGCAGCCCGCAGAGGCGACCGGATTCATGCGTGTGATGCGGTGCATGATTGACGCCGCAGAAAAATAAGAGCTTTAATCACGCCCCTGAAACCTGCCGGGGATGAACCGCGCGATGAGACGCGGAACAGTCCAGATTTCGGTCCTGACCTGCCCGATATGCAGATCCCAGCGGGAGGAAGTGATGTCCCCCGTGAAGGCACGCCTGACTTATGAGTGCAGGATTTGCCTCGAGGTGCTGCGCCCCAGGCCGGGTGACTGCTGCGTGTTCTGCTCTTACGGCAGCATGAAGTGTCCGCGGACGCAGGCGATGCACCCATAAGGCTGATCGCGCAGAGGGACGCAGCAAACGAAACATTCGCCGGCGCGGCATTTGGCGGCGGCGGGCAAGGAACTCTTGGCTACACGCCGGGGGGAGGAGGAATCAGAAAACGCGGAGGCAACTACCCCTGCCCACTACGTCATCTGGTTCGATAAGAAAGACGACGGCCTCATCAGCGGAATCCAAAAGCCTTCCGCCGATGGGGCCGCGTCATTTTGGTCGCACGATTGGGGGGTCATAATCCCCGCTTGATACTGCCAAGGCCGTTAATTCCGTTAATTCTTTTTTTTGCCGTTATTGCCGTTCAGGCCGTTAATGCCGTTGTTGCCGTTGGCCAGCGTAACGGCGACGGCGGTGTCGAGCACTCCGCCGGTTGCGCTATCCAGCTTCCAGGTCGCACCGGTCAGGACGCCCCCGGCGGATCCATTCAAATTCTGCGGTGACTGGTCGAGCGCGGTTCCGCCGAGTAGCGAATCCGCGGTGCCCTGGGTGAATCCGATCAACCCGTTCTCGGTCTTTTCCAGTACACCGAATGCGTTGCCGGGCTTGACATCCAGTGCGTTCCCCAATCCTTTGGCCGTTGCGTGCTGGCGGTTGCCGCGAGTATTAGCCGGATCGTCCATCTTGCGGCCCGGACCACCCAGCCGATGTGCCGCGTCGCTGTCCTTGCCACGAAGCATGGCGCGTTCGCTGCGAGGCTGCGTAGGCGCCAGCAATGTCTGCTTGTTGCTGAAGATCGGCCTGGTGTTGGTGTCGGGCACGTAATAGGACAGTCCCGGAGCCACTGCGAGACAACCCCCGGCATTGCACACTTCGATCTCGCCTTCAGCCACGCTGCCCGAGAGATCCCCGTTCAACTGCATTGTGTATTCGGTACCGCGGATGCCGATCGTCGCGACCTCCGTGGACATCCGGTAGGCCTTCTTGTTGATTTTCGACAGCATGCCGGTAACTGTGCGCAGCCCACCCTTCACCAGGCGAAAAATGGCGCGCTCCGAACCGTCGGTCACGCCGCTCCAGCGATACTCCTCGATGCGAAATACTGTCTCGCTATGCAGCGAGACGAAGCCGTCATCGGCGAAACGCAACTGCGCCCGGCCCTCATTGGTGTTCACGGTTTCGCCTTCTTCCACAGTGGCACCTTTCTGGAGGGTGCGAACACGGCCATCGGCAGCCTCAGCGGTAACGCCGCCGACGGCAAATTCGACGCGGGCTGCGGGTGCGGCAAATACAGATGTGGGAAGCAGAATTACGGCGACGGCAACCGCCCAGATGTGGCGGCGCCCAGATTGACTTTGCGGTCTCATTGTTGCTCCCTTAAGTTACTGGTACCTGGCGTCTGAGTACTTGCCGGACGCAAGTCCGGTTGCGCCCCGGGCACTTTGTGCATGCCCATTGGCGCGTGTGACAAAAACGGTGCAATCGCCATGCCATAAACGGGCACCCGCCATGGACACACGCCCATGTCCGGAGGGTGCATTGCTATTCAATGAGATATAGGATGCCGCGCCTGTCCGAACCCGCGACTGGAAGGGAAGTTGTCCTTATTTACCGGCGCAAATACCCAGAGATATGCCGAAAAGCGAGCGCGGAACGTCAGAATTTCGCCGCTCGTTCGGGATGACGTAACGCCGGATTACGCTACCGAAGCAGGTGTGAAACGCGACCGGTTTGGCGCCTGCCGAACCTGCGGCGGCGCATCAGGATACCGAGACAGCCAGGGACGGCCAGACGATGTACCCGAGGAATCTTTCCGGTTCCAGCAGCACTACGGCCTTCTCGCGCAGTTCGCGCGCCGAAGGTGTACCGCCGCCCTTGAGGTACTGTTGTAGCACTTCGATAGGATCATCGCCGGGCTTGCAGTCCAGCGAACGGCCCTGCAATTCCACCCGCCTGCCTTCATAGGCTTCGGGGCTCACCGGGTCCTGGCCAAACCTGGATTTGCCGAAATCCAGCTTGGCAATGTGCTGGAACGGAAACGGCGCGTCAGAATGCTCGGCGTAGAAAGTCCATACGTTGAAGTCGCGCACGCCGGTCGTGCCGTTGAGGTAATGCAACGCCGCCTCCCGGCACAGCGCGGAGCAGACAATGCGCTTGCGGTACAGGATTGCCCACTCGTTGTGACGGCCGAAGAAATCCTCGCGCTCCGTCCGCGCCAGTCGCGCGAGCTTCTTCAGGTCCGCCTTGGTAAGGCGCTCGAACGAACGATCAGTCATACGCGCTCCGCGAGAGCAGCAACGAGTTCCGAAACGACCGCCCGATTATAGCCTCGACCCCCAGATCCACCGTGCATTACGGTCGGCGAGCAATCATGCGATTGGCCGCCTCAGGAGCGGTATTTTTCCAGTACCGCGCGGTCCACTTCGACGCCCAGCCCCGGACCTGACGGCACTTCAACCCACCCCTGTAACTGCTGGATCGGCCGGGTGATCAGATGCTGGCGAAACGGATGCGTCGAGCGGTCGTACTCGAGAACGGGCTCCACTGCGAAAAGCGAATGGTGCGCCACCGGCACAGCGGCGAGCAGTTGCAGCGATGCCGCCTGCGCGATCGCCGAGCCCCACACATGCGGGTTCACCTGCACTCCATGCGACTGCGCCAGCGCGATGATGTGCCTGCCGGCGGAGATGCCGCCGCAGGAGCCGAGGTCCGGCTGCGCCACGTCCACCGCGCCGGCGCCCAGGAGTTCACGGAAGCCGTAGAGCGTGTGCTCGTTCTCGCCGCCCGCGATCGGCATCGAAAGTTTCTGCCGCATCTCGACGTAGCCCTGGATGTCCTCGGGCACCACGGGCTCTTCGTACCAGCGCAGGTCGTATTGCTCGAGCGCGCGCCCAAGCCGCAGCGCCTCGGCGCGGCCATAGGCATGGTTGGTGTCGACCATCAGCGTAATGGGCTTGCCCTGGACCATTCGGCCGATCTCCCTCATGCATGCAATATCGTCATCCACGCCGTAGCCGAGCTTTACCTTCATCAGCGAGAACCCGGCTTCGAAGTGGCGCACGGCCTCCTCGGCAAGGCGCCTGGCTTCGCCCTGCCCCTTGATGCGATAGAAGCCGGTGGCGTAAGGTTGGACTTTGGTGCGAAACGCGCCGCCAAGCAGCTTGTACACGGGCACCTGATGGAACTTGCCGGCGATGTCCCAGAGTGCGATGTCCACCGCGCTGATCCCCGCCACCACCGAGCCCTTGCGGCCGTAGTCGCGAGTCATGTGATACATACGGTGCCAGAGCACTTCGGTGTCCAGGGGATCGGCGCCGATCACGAGCGGCTTCAGGGCCTTGTCGATCACGGTGGCGGCAATTTCGGGTGGCTCGAGGCCCTGGGCAAACGCCTCACCCCAACCGGTGATACCCTCGTCAGTGAGCACTTCGATCAGCGTGGCCGAGCGCTGTTTCACCCAGCCCTGGGAAAACGCGAATGGTTCGGCGAGTGCGCTCTTGAGAACGTGGATTCTGATATCCGTGATTTTCATTTCTGGTCCTTTATGTTTTCGTGCCGCTCCTCCGCGAGCGGCGACAATTATCCAACAGGTGGCGCAAACCGCTGTAAATTGATAGCTGTCGAGGAAAAAAGGGGGTGGACGATGTACCGGAGAATCCTGCTGCCGACCGACGGATCGGCGTTATGCGACTCGGCGGTCAAGAAGGGAATCGAGTTCGCGAAGTTCGCGGGCGCCAGTGTAGTCGGGTTTCACGCGGTACCCGCAACTTCCTACCTTATCTACACCGAGGCGGGACCCAGCGATGTTCTCGCCGAACAGTTCGAGCGTGACGCGCTCGCGCGAGGCGAGCGGCTGGTGACAGCACTCGAAGAGCAGGCGCGCGCGGCCGGTGTGGCCTGCGAATCGCTGACACTGGTAAACGACCATCCGTGGGAAGGCATCGTCGAAGCGGCGAATCAGCGCGATTGCGACCTGATATTCATGGCCTCGCACGGACGGCGCGGGTTGTCGGCACTCCTTCTGGGAAGCGAGACTACCAAGGTACTCACGCACAGCAAGATCCCGGTGCTGGTGTACCGTTGACGAAACTGCGCCTGAAGGTTCAGGCGCCCGTCACTTCGGCTGGCAGGGATAGGCCGCGCGCAGCCCCTGGATGATCAGGTATCGGCGCGGGCGGAAGAGTTGTTCCGGATTGCCTTCCAGATAGAGTTTCACCGCGTCGAAGGCCTGCGCCTTGCGATCATCCCCGGGGATGCAGAACAGCGTGCCGTCCCACTCCAATCTGACGTTGTCGATATAAGCGAGCGCCACGTGATGTGACGCCGGCCGCTGCATGAAGTCGAGGAGCTCGTTGCCGTCGTCTTCTGCTAAGACAATTAGCGGGATCGCCAGGAGCAGCAGCATCGCCAGTCTGTTCACGACCACACCCTTGTCCGGAAAAAGCGAAGAGCACTTGCCCGGCCGCCTGGAACCGGCGCTGCAAATGCCCTGGGGATTGGTGCCGCTGGCCGGAGTCGAACTGGCGACCTTCGCATTACGAATGCGCTGCTCTACCAACTGAGCTACAGCGGCAAAGGCGCGGATTATAAGGCCGGCCCGCCGCTCGGGCAATCCAGTTCGCGATTACTGAAGACCGGCTTTCGCTCGTCAATCGGAGAAGCCCTGCCTTTCTTCCGGTTTTCAATCGCGAAGCCGCAGTAGAGCAAACATCGCTGGAAGCGCACGCCTTCCTCGAGCGTGGTTTCGAACACGCGGTTCACCGATTCCCTGTCCATCACCGTTCACCGACGGCGAAATTCGTCAGTCAGTTGCCATTTGGCAGGCCGTTCCAACCGCGACGCACTTACTGACCTCGCCGAGTGACCGCCGGCGGCAGCAAAAAAATCAATCAAATCCTCGATCGGACGTCGGGTGACGCTCTTCGGCAGAACGCACGACGCGCAACGGCAACGGGTATGGACATTGCTGTTTATCAGGGACAGTCACCGCTTCGCGTGTGACGTAGTTGTTCCTAACGTTAGGGGGATTTTCACCATGAGTACCGGACTACAGAAGCAACTCAATGAGGCATTGCTCGGCGGATTGTTTGCTTCCTTGATCTTCGCAAACGGAATCGTCGGTGCTGCGCCTGAAGTCGAACCGAACAATACCCAAGAGCAAGCAAAGGCTCTCGTCATAACGGATACGGGGGCAAGCGTGTCGTCGATGATGGGAACCGCATCACGCGCCGAGACAACCGACCTCGATATATATGCCTTCGACGTTACGGCAACCGCCGATACCCCCGTCATAATGGTCGTGTCCGACGGCAGCTGGGATCCGGTGCTGGTGCTCTATGACGCGGACGGCAACATCCTGGACATGAACTTCGACGCCGAGTCGATGAACCCCGGCAGCGTGTCCGAGCTTGACTCGCGCATTGACTGGTACACGACCGCTCCCGGAAGATACTACGTTGCGGTGACGCCGTTCCCCCGCATTCTTGACGCCGGCTTCCAGGTCAACCCCGCTCTCGACGTACCTGCCACGGGCGGGCCGTACACCCTAGTGGTGCAGGGCGTTACCCCTCCGCCTCCGCCTGCGCCCGACCCGGAACCGACCCCGACGCCTGTTCCGACTCCGGATCCGACGCCGACTCCTACTCCGGATCCGACGCCGACTCCTACTCCGGATCCGACGCCGACGCCTACTCCGGATCCGACGCCGACGCCTACTCCGGATCCGACGCCGACGCCTACTCCGGATCCGACGCCGACGCCTACTCCGGATCCGACGCCGACCCCGTCTTCCGGTGACCCACTGCCGGTCAAGATCCTGGTGATGTACTGGCACGGCGACGATCGTTCGCTGGGCAGGTACAAAGGCAAGGATCCGATTCCCGTGGCAATCATTTCGGCGCCCGGCCTCAAAGCGACGAAGATGATCGACGAGAATAGCCTCAGGTTCGGCGCGACCGGTACCGAGAGGAGCCTGCTTCGCTGCAACAAGAAAGGCAAGGACGTCAGAGTCGGCAAGGTCAAGGACGGCAAGAAGGACCTGGTCTGCTACTTCAGACCTGATGTTGCCGGATTCCAAGTGAACGACGTGCAAGCCATCCTCACTGGCGACCTCGTGGGCGGTGGAAAGATAAAAGGTACCGCCGTGCTCAGGACCTTCGAAATATCGAAAGAGAAGGGCCAGGGCTGGCACAAGCGCCACAACGTCGATCCGCGAGCCAAGAAGTATCGTTCGCGCAATCATCGCGACAACAATGATCGCGACAACAATCATCGCGACAAACGCGGCGACAAATAATAAGGCAAGGCGCGGTCCATATCGATCGGAACGCGCAATTCGGCCCCCGCCCCTGTGGCGGGGGCTTTTTTTTGGTGCCCCTCCGACCAGCGAGTGACTGGAAGCGACATCAACAAGACGGTGCCGGGAAAGAGCGGGCTGCGCCCACGCAAGATTTAACCCACTGGCGGACCGTCGCGAGCCGGGCCAGGACTGCTATCAGGGAGTATTGCTCTCCACCTGCCCGGAGACAACGGCATGCGGGTGCACAACACGTTTCACCCGGCCCCGGAAGTTTGAGAGAATCAGCGATTCCTGAATGCCGGCTTGCGCTTTTCGATGAAGGCAGCCATACCCTCCTTCTGGTCTTCGATGGCGAAGCCGGAGTGGAACAGGCGGCGCTCGAAGCGCACGCCTTCCGCGAGCGTGGTTTCAAATGCACGGTTCACCGATTCCTTGGCCATCATCACCACCGGTAGTGACAGTTCGCAGATCTTGCCGGCAGCCTTCATCGCCTCATTCATCAGATCGGCAAGCGGCACCACCCGGCTCACCAGGCCGACGCGTTCCGCTTCGGCCGCGTCCATCATTCGCGCCTGCCCCAGCAGCACCATTTCCATCGCCTTGGACTTGCCGACGAAGCGCGGCAGGCGCTGTGTGCCGCCGGCGCCGGGAATGATGGCGAGGTTGATTTCAGGCTGGCCGAACCTGGCGTTGTCGGCAGCGATGATGAAGTCGCACATCATCGCCAGTTCGCAGCCCCCGCCGAGCGCGTAGCCCGCCACCGCAGCAATCACTGGCTTGCGGCAGCGGCTGATACGCTCCCACTCGGCGGTGATGAAGTCTTCCTTGAAGACGTCCATATAGGACTTTTCCTTCATCGCCTTGATGTCGGCGCCCGCGGCAAAGGCCTTGTTGCTACCGGTGACGATCATGCACCCGACATTGTCATCGCTTTCAAAGGCATCGAGCGCAGCGGCAAGCTCCCGCATCAGTTCCGGCGAGAGCGCGTTGAGCGCCTGCGGTCGGTTCAGCGTGACCACGCCGACCTTGCCACGGGTTTCTACGATGATGTTCTGGTAGGCCATAAGCGATCCTTCCCGAATAGGGTCTTATAATCCGCAGAAATCTGCGCGCGGATTCGGACAAGAAGAGGAAAACACCAGTGAAGCTCAACAACATTCTATTGAATATCGCCGAGGGCGTCGCAACCGTGACGCTCAATCGCCCGGAGAGACTCAACGCTTTCACCGGCGAGATGCACGCGGAATTGCGTGAAGCGCTGGCCATGATCAAGGCCGATCCAAGCGTCCGCGCGCTGCTGATTACCGGCGCCGGGCGCGGCTTCTGTGCCGGCCAGGATCTCTCAGAGCGGATGATGTCTCCGGCCACCGCCCGGGTCGATGTCGGCGATTCACTGGGGAAGAACTACAACCCCCTGCTCAAGACCCTGCGCGCGCTGCCGATACCGGTGGTGTGCGCGGTCAACGGCGTGGCCGCCGGCGCCGGCTGCAATCTGGCGCTCGCCTGCGACATCGTGATCGCGGCAAGGTCAGCGAGTTTCCTGCAGGCCTTTGCACGCATCGGCCTGATCCCGGACGCCGGCGGCACCTATACCCTGCCGCGTCTGGCCGGGACCGCCCGGGCGATGGGCGCCGCCATGCTTGCCGAACCGATCAGCGCCGAGCGCGCCGAGCAGTGGGGATTGATCTGGAAATGCGTGGACGATGCAATGTTGTCCGGCGAAGCGCAGACCCTGGCGCGGCACCTTGCGACCCAAGCCACCAAGGCGCTGGGACTGATGAAGCGGGCGATTTACGCTTCGGCAGGGAACACTTTCGAGCAACAGCTCGACCTGGAGCGCAACCTGCAGGGTGAAGCCGCAATCAGCGAGGACTTCCGCGAGGGCGTGTCGGCGTTCAAGGAAAAACGTCCGGCAAAATTCACCGGGCGTTAGCGATTCACTGCGGGGCGCCGGAGGACCGCGACGCGGATGATAATGTCCAAGCCTTCGGTCACCATCCCCGCAGGCAACGCCGGCAAACCGGTGACGCGCACGTCGGAGGCATCGATGTCGGTGAGCCGGCCGGCCTGAACGTCATACATGTGATAGTGCGGCTCGGTGTTGGGGTCGTAGAACACCTTGTTCGGGTCCACGATCACTTCGCGGATCAGCTTTTTCTCGAGGAACAGATTGAGCGTGTTGTAAACCGTCGCCTTCGAGGTTTCGGAGTGGCGTTCGTTGACGATCGCCATCACCTGGTCCGCCGAAAGATGCTCGTGACGCGAGAACAGCGCGAACGCGATCTCGATGCGCTGGTGGGTCGGATTGATGCCGCAGGCCCGTAGCTTGTCGACAAGGCTGTCGCGGGTGAACAGGGTGGATTCCATGCCGGGGATTATAAGTTGCGAATTGGACTCTGTCTAATTCAAACCACTGATACTGTTTTCAGTGCGTGAAGTTGAACGAGGCAGATTCTCGCCATTCGCCGCGCTACTCCCACAGCAGTCGACGATCCCCGGTGCCATGAGCACGGCCTTCGGTGTTCGATTCCAATTTTCACCTGCCGCTCATTCCGGAAAACCGTCCGTTCATCGGCCTTCCCGTCATCGCGCTATCCGGTCGCTAAACTATTGACGCCATGAGAAATCGGAATACTTAGCCGCGCAGGACACGTCTCGGCGAAAGGCGGCGGCGGAAACTGCCGACCGTTCGATATGCCAACCGGCCCTTTGGTCGGGCCACGCTTCCAGGCGTGGTTTCACTTCAATAGGATTGCCACATCTCCAAGGAGAAACAGCAATGCGATTCGAAGCCGCACAACGTCATCATCCGATCAGCGAGTTCGGATTCACCCTTATCGAACTGATGATCACGATCGCGATCATCGGGATTCTCTCCGCGATCGCGCTGCCCGCCTACAACGAATACCTCATACGGGGAAAAATCACCGAAGCCACGGCAACGCTGGCAGGGCATCGCGTAAAGATGGAACAGTTTTTCCAGGACAACCGCACCTATGTCGGCGCCTGCGCCGCCGGCACAGTCGCCACCGAACCTCCCACTACCGAAAATTTCGATTACTCGTGCAACATTCCCAACGCCACGAGCTACGTCATCACCGCAACCGGCCTTGGCGGCCTGATCCCATTGGCCCTATCAGTAGACCAGAGCAATACCCGCATGACGGTCGCTCCGCCCCCGGGCTGGACCGCACCGGCCGGCAATTGCTGGATAAGGAAGAAGGCCGGGCTGTGCTAGGCAATCGACGCAACGGAGGCGGCTTCACCCTGATCGAATTGCTGATCGGCTTCGCGCTTCTCGGCATCCTCACGGTCATGGCGATTCCGGCATTCGGGAATTGGATTCGAAACACCGAGATCCGCAACGCCGCCGAGTCGATCGCGAACGGCATACAGATCGCCCGAGTGGAAGCAATCAGCCGCAATCTTCCGGTTCAGATGGTATTCGGACCCGGTACCGGCTGGACGGTTTCCGTGGTGTCCAGCGGGGCGCAGATTCAACAGCGCTCCGCGCTGGAAGGCGCGGGAGCCGTGGTGCTCATCCTGAATGACGAAGACGGAAACGGGGTCAGCGACGATCCCGATGCCGACCGCATCACCTTCAACGGCATGGGTTGGAGAGTGGCGAATGGCGATGCCAGTCCTCTTGTCAACCGGATGGATCTGCGCAATCCGGTCGGCGGAACCTGCAAGCACGTGAACGGCGGGCCGATGCGGTGCATGCGCACCGTCGTCACAGCCAGTGGCTCGGCCAGGATGTGCGATCCGGCGGTCGCAACCGGCGACCCGCGAGCCTGCCCCGATTCCGCGTCCTAGGCGTACCACGGAGGACTCATGAAACCGCTTCCACATCTGAAATCCCGGCAAGAGGGCGTCATGCTTCTCGAAGCCCTGCTCGGGATTCTGATTTTCTCGCTCGGAATCCTGGCGGTGGTCGGAATGCAGGCCATGGCAGTCAAGACGGTCGCCGAATCAAAATACAGAATGGACGCGGGATTTCTGGCCAACGATATTATCGGGCAGATGTGGGTCAACCGCGCCAATATCGCGACCTACAATTACTCCGGCGGGACTCCGCCGGCGGTCCTGGTTAGTTGGGTGGCAAAAGTGCAAGGCGCGCTTCCAGGAGCAACAGTCAGTCCCCCCGATATCGATGTCGACGTGGCCAACACGGTCACGGTGACGATCTTCTGGCAGCACCCGGAGGAGGCAAACCTTACACCCCGGCCTCCGCCCCATCAGTACCGCGTCATCACCTCGATCAATTGCTGCTGAAGGACCAACTATCATGAATCGTGGTTCTCAAGGTTTCAGTCTGGTCGAGATTCTGGTGGCGATGATCATCTCGCTGCTCGGCATCCTCATCATCTTCCAGGTCTTCGAAGTGTCGGAGGGGATCAAGCGCACTTCGACCGGAGGCGGCGACGCACAGCAGAATGGCCTGCTGGCTCTGGTCGCGTTGGAGCGTGACGCACGTATTTCCGGTTTCGGCATCAACTACCCTCCGCTGCTCGGCTGCGTAGTGCAGGGGACCGAATCCGGACGCAACATCACCTTCACGCTTACCGCCGCCGAGATCGCCGACGAGGTATCCCCAGCCGGGGACAGCATCAGCTTCGTGTACGGAAACTCCGACCTGCTGGCGTCTCCACCGAAACTGCTCACGGCCGTTCTCACGAACTCGCCAATCATGAAGGTGGATAACCGCTACGGTTTCAATATCAACGACCTGGTCATCGTCGGCGAGGTTGGAAAGGTCTGCAGCCTCGCGCAAGCGGCCACCTTGCCGACAGTGGTCGGACAGAAGGACCAGGTCGGTCGCGTTGGCGGCAACTTCAACCTCGACAACCTCAGTGACAACTACGACGCCTGGAATAACACCTCCCAGAGCGGAGGGCGCCTTTACAGCATCGGCGCGGCTCCCGGGGCCATGCTGTATTCGGTAGACGCCGCAAGCGGGCAGTTGATGGTGCGCAATGTGGTGACCAGCGGCACAGCAGACGCCCTCGCCGACGGCATCGTGCAGTTGCAGGCGCAATACGGCAAGGATACCAGCGTGGTCGCCGACGGCTCGGTGGATGCCTGGGACACGACGGCTCCGATCACGCCCGATGACTGGTCCCGCGTTCTCGCGCTTCGTATCGCGGTCGTCGCCCGCAGCACGCTGCCGGAAAAGCCCCCCGCCGACGGCATCTGCAGGGACGTCAACGACCCCGATGATCCAATCAAACCCCTCACCGACCCGACGAAACGGCTGAAATGGGCCGGCGGCGCCCTCGATGTCACCTATCTGACTACCGCCGCTACGGACTGGACATGTTATCGCTATCGCGTGTTCGAAACCCTGGTGCCGCTCAGGAACCTGATCTGGACACAACCCTGACCCGAGATGAAGATCATGAAAACCTGTCGCAAATTTTCTCCCGGCCGTACCGTGATCCGCAAACAGCGGGGCGTGGTGCTGTTCATCGCGCTGATCGTGCTGGTGGCGATGACGCTCGCGGGTGTCGCGATGGTCCGCTCCATGGACGCTACGCTCGGCATTGCCGGCAACATGGCCTTCAAGCAGGCGAGCATCCAGAGCAGCGATCTCGGCGTCAAAAGCGCATACGACTGGCTTTCGGCCAACAGCGCCGGGACCATTCTCAAGGATAGCAATACGGCCAGCGGCTATCTCTCGTCGCGGCCGGCGGTCGAACCGAACTGGTTCGAGGAAGCAAGTTGGGGTAGTGCCGTTACGCTGAACGGCGGCGCGCCCGATGCCGCCGGCAACGTGGTGCGCTACGTGATCCACCGCATGTGCACGGAACCGAATACCGTCTACAACGGCTCCAACGCCGGAGTCCCCAACCAGTGCGCGCTTTATTACCCGATTACCGCGGCCACAAGCGGTGGCAGCATGTCCGTGGGCTCAACCACGTTCGAGGGCATTCCGCAGTTGTTCTACCGCGTCACCACCCGTGTGGACGGACCGCGAAACACGATCAGCATTACCCAGGTATCCGTCCTGATCCAGGTGTGATGGCCGGAACGCATCACAGCTTAATTTCAAGGAGTCGACAATGAACGCATTCTTCAGCCGCAAGATCATCCGGACCACGATTATCGCCCTCGGGTTGGTAATCGCAATCGCAGGGGCGGCGCGCGCCGAACTCGCCGACCTCTCCGACGTCCCGCTTGCGACTTCGCCCTCCGATGCGGTGCTGCCCAATCTGATGTATATCATCGACGACTCCAACAGCATGAGGTGGGACTACATGCCCGACAACGTGCATCGGACCGCGAACAACGACGTGATCGAGAACTGCAAGTCCTGCGATTCCGGAAGTTGCTCGATCGCAGCGGTGCAGTGCGCGCTTGCCTATCCGGATTCGTCCGACGGCTACACCGCCGATTGGTTCGAGCCGCCTTACGCAAGCGCACAGTTCAACCAGATCTACTACAACCCGGACGTGAGCTACGCGCCGGGCGTCGATGCGGCCGGCGGGACCCTGGGCAACATCTCCCCTACAGCGGCGCCAAAGGACTTCTCCCTCGACGCAACGCCCAAGAACCTGACCACGACGTATACCGAGATCTATTACTGCACCACCAGTTCGCCGACCACCGCGAACCTTTCCGATACTGCGGTTTGCCGCCGCAACGGCATCAACAACGTCGGCAGCGGCTATTTCCTGTACTGGAAGAACAGCAGCGCGGACGGTGGATTCCCGAACGCGACAGGCACGACCTCTACCACGTTCAGGCATCAGATCGTCCGGAACACCGGCCATCCGTACTACTTCACCATCGCGCCCCACGAGCACTGCAGCGACACTAACCTCATCAACTGCACGCTCTCGGCCACGCCCACCGGAGCGTTTACGATCCCAGCGCCGATCCGCTACTGCAGTTCGACCGGGAACGCCTCAAGCACAGCCGTGATGTCCGACGCCGCGAGCAGCACTTCACCGAAGTGCCGCAGAAAGTTCGACGCTTCGAGCTACCCTTATCCGCGCTACGGCCGCTTTACCCGTACGGATATCGTTCCCACAACTGCGACGTACACGAAAGGCGCGAACGCCATCCGTCCCGACTGCGCCAACGCAAGCTACTGCACGTACGCGGAGGAGTTGCAGAACGTCGCCAACTGGTACTCCTACTACCGTACCCGCCTGGCAATGATGAAGACCGCGACAGGGCGGGCCTTCCTGCCGATCGACGACCGCTACCGCGTCGGCTTCATCACCATCAACCCGGGCAGCCCGGTTCGCAGTACGGCCAATGTCGGGTCCGACTTTCGCTACCTGCCGCTCGCGACCTACGATTCGACGCACAAGAGCGACTTTTACGACATTCTTTACGATCAGACCAGCCACGGCAGTACGCCGCTGCGCCAGGCCCTCGCGCGCGTGGGACGGCACTACGCCAACGTCACGACCGGCATCAACTCCGGCATGCCGCAGGATCCGATCACGAATTCCTGCCAGCAGAACTTTGCGTTGTTGACCTCCGACGGCTATTGGAATGACAACGATTCGGACGCTCGGGATACCAGCGCCACGGGCACGGTCGGCAACCAGGACAACGTTCCGAACACCACTGATCCGATCTACGTGAGCCGGCCCACGGTCACGCTCGACGGCGTGGGAACGCAGACGCAGGACGTCACACCGCTCACGCTACGTGAGCAGATCGTTTGCACCGGCGACGCCAGCGTCCTGGGCGGCAGCAACAACTGCGACTGTGCCGCCGGGTCGAACTTCAAGCGCGTCAAGCAGCGGACGCGCCCCCAACAGCAGACCGTGGCAAAAACTGATGGAATTCAAACCAGCAGCAATACGACCACCGTCGGGGCCGATACCTTCCAGGACATCACGGCTTGCAAGGCAACGCTGGTCACGACGACCACGACAAATGTCACGCTCACCGAAACCAAAGACTGTCAGGGCAACGGCAGCACAGGCGCCTGGACCTATGGCGGTACCCCCCAGACCTGCAACTGCAACGCCAGCCGGGAGGTACTGTTCCGCTATACCAGGACAGGCGCAACGCGTACCCGGATCTCGGTCGACGGCGTGCCGGCCAGCGACACCGTAACCGGCGGCGTCATTACCTACACAGACAGTATCGCCAACGGCGGCCCCTTCACAGCTCTTCCCGCCGCAACCGGTGGTACTTGCTTCAACGGCACCAGTCTGAACGACGTGGCTGCGGCCTTCGCCGGGGGCACAACCACGGTGATCACAACGGGTTCGACGACCACCGCCGCGGATTTCACCATCAGCCCGAATCCGATGACGACGTCGGGCACGACCACCACGACCACCACGGCGTGGGGCGGCAGCGCCAACACGCTGGCCGACGTGGCGATGTACTACTACAAGAACGACCTGCGCACAGGTGCGCCCACTTCAAAGTCCGACAATTCAAACGTACCGACCACCGACAAGGACATCGCCAAGCATCAGCACATGGTCACGTTTACGCTGGGGCTCGGCCTTCAGGGCCAGATGGACTACGTAGCGGATTACACCGGTGATCCGACGGGCGATTACTCCAAGATCAAGAACGCGGACACCACCTGTGCCTGGACCACCGGCACCTGCAACTGGCCCACGCCCTCCAGCGGCGCGCCGAGCACTCTCGACGACCTGTGGCATGCCGCGGTGAACGGCCGGGGGAACTACTACAGCGCGTCCGATCCGAACACGCTCGCGGACGGTTTGTCTGGGGCGCTCGCCGCGTTGAAGGTCCAGACTGCGGCGGCCTCCGCGTCGGCCACCAGCAGCCCGAACATCACCGAGACCGACAACTTCATCTACAGTTCGACATTCAGGACGGTGAAATGGGACGGGGAAATCACCGCGCAGCGGATCGATACCATCTCCGGCGCTGTCCTGCCGGGCGACGCCTGGAGAGCGCAGGAATTGCTCGATGCGAAAGTCGGCACGGCGGAAGCTCTGATCCCCCCGGGAGACGGACGCAATATCTGGACGCTCGACCCGTCGGGCACCAACAAGCTCAAATCCTTCGAATTTGCCAACCTCACTGCCGCGGAGAAAGCCCATTTCGTGAACAAGTGCACGGCGCTGTCGCAGTGCCCGCTGCTTACGCTCAGCCAGCAGGCTATTGCCAACAACGGCGACGACATGGTCAATTTCCTGCGCGGCAGGTCCACCCATGAGGCCACAGTCTTCCGCGATCGCGAGCATGTGCTCGGCGACCCGGTGAACGCCACCCCGGCGTTCGTCAAGGCGCCTCGCTTCAACTTCAGCGACGTGGTCACGCCGACGTACCAGGACTTCAAGGATGCGCAGGCCTCGCGCCAGGGTGTGCTCTATATCGCTGCAAACGACGGCATGCTGCACGCCTTCAATGGCGACACCGGCCAGGAAATGTGGGCCTATGTTCCGCGCATGGTCTTCCCGAACCTGCACGCGCTCGCCACCGACAACTGGGACGTCAGGCACGAGTACAGCGTGGACGGTTCGCCCCAGGTCATGGACATTTACGACAGCGGCGCCGGCGAATGGAAGACTTTGCTCGTCGCCGGGTTGGGCAAGGGCGGACGTGGCTTCTACGCCCTGGACATCACCAACGCTTCGACACCGAAAGGCTTGTGGGAGATCTGCTCTGATGCGACCCTGTGCGCAGTGAGCGACAATGACATCGGCTACAGTTTTGGCTATCCGGTGATCACAAAGCGCGCGACCGACGGCAAGTGGGTCGTGCTCATCACCTCAGGGATGAACAACGTCGGGCCGGGAACCGGACGCGGCTACCTCTACGTTCTGGACGCGCTTACCGGTGCGGTCCTGCAGAAAGTGAGCACCCTTACGGGCGATACCACCACGCCGAGCGGTTTCTCCAAGATCAGCGCCTATGCCAACAACTTCATCGTCGACAATACCGCGACCTTCGTTTATGGCGGCGACCTGCTCGGCAATCTGTGGCGGTTCGATATGAGTGCGAATCCGCCGACGGTTCTCCTAATGGCCGAATTGAAGGATGGATCAGGTAATCCCCAGTCGATCACCACGCGGCCGGAACTTGCCGTTGTCGAGGGTAACCGGGTGGTCTATGTCGGGACCGGGCGCTATCTCGGCGAAGACGATCTGTCCGACCCGGCCACGCTTGTGCCGCCGCTGCCCTGGGCTTATCAGCAGTCCTTCTACGCAATCAAGGACAAGAACGTGGTCCATGGCAACATTCGCACTGCGACTCCCGGGCTGCAGCAGCAGACCATCACTGCCCTGTCCGCGGATTCGCGAAGCACAACCGAAAACGTCGTGGACTGGGCCACCAAGGACGGCTGGTACGTGGACTTCAACCCGGGTAACACCTCTCCCGGCGAGCGCGTGAACCTGGATCCCCTGCTGGCACTCGGAACGCTCGTGGTTGTCACCAACGTGCCCAATAACAATGCCTGCACCGTCGGCGGCGATGCCTGGATTTACCAGTTTGACTACAGGTCGGGCACTTTCATCGCTTCCGCCCCGGGAGACCAGGTCGCGCAGAAGTTCACCGGGCAGACCCTCGTCGGTGTGGTCGTGGTCCGACTGCCAAGCGGAGTGCTGAAGGGTATTGCGACCGGGGCCACTGGAACCAAGACGACGGTCGGGGTGAACGTCGGCGGTGGCGGCGGCGCCGGGCGTCGCGTATCCTGGCGCGAACTCATCGAGTAGGACTGCATGACCACACACCGGAGACGCCTGTTGGTTGCCCTGGCCGCCGTAACATTGGTCACGGCGCAGGCGGGGGTGGCGCTGGCGCAGCAGGCCCAACCGCGAAAACCGCCGCCGCCGAGGCCGCCACAGGCGCAACAATCGGGAAAGAACTACTACGACATGTACGAGCCAAGCAAACGGAAACGATTGAGGCGCGAAACCTGCGGACGCGACGAGCTTTCTCTGGGCGCATATTGTTTCCGTGAGTGCAATAAAGGCTACGTCCTTGTGGCCGGCACCAATCCACCCCGATGCCGGAGCGTGACCCCGCTGCCTGCGGGCCAGCTGCCGGGACCGGTGCGCAAGGAGATCGGCGCCCCGCCCCGGCCGCCACGCAAGCCCGTGCCGCAATCCCAGCCGAGCACGGGTCCCCGCCCCCCTGCTTGAACCGTCGGTGCGTTGCTGCAGGCGTCCTGTCAACCATCTGCCAACCACGACAAGCACGAGACAAAAAAACGGCTCGCACTGCGAGCCGTTTTTCTTACCGACGAGTTAGCGGAGCCGCCGATTCAGCCTAGCCGGCGAGCGCCTTGGGCAGGGGGAAAGTGACTCTTTCGGAAATGCCTTCCATTTCGCTCACCGAGTCGGCACCCAGCAACTTCAACCTGGCAATCACGGCCTGCACCAGCACCTCCGGGGCCGACGCGCCCGCTGTCACGCCGACAACCTGCTTGTCCTCGAACCACCCGGGCTTCAGGTCTTTCGCATCGTCCAGCATGTAGGCCGGCACACCGAGATTTGCCGCCACCTCGCGCAGCCGGTTGGAGTTGGAGCTGTTCGGCGATCCGACCACGATCACCACGTCGCAACGAGCGGCCATCGCCTTGACCGCGTCCTGGCGGTTCTGCGTGGCATAGCAGATGTCATCCTTCCTGGGCCCGACGATGGCGGGAAAACGCCGCCGCAGCGCCTCGGTTATGGCGCGGGCATCGTCCACCGACAACGTGGTCTGGGTGACGAAAGCGATATTGTCCGGATCCTTGACCTGGAGCTTGTCGACATCCTCGATCGACTCGACCAGGTACATGTCGCCGGCAACCTGCCCCATCGTTCCTTCGACCTCCGGATGTCCGGCGTGACCGATCATGATGATCTCGCGCCAGCCGTCGTGCATCTTGGCCACCTCGACATGCACCTTGGTCACCAGCGGACACGTCGCGTCGAATACATTCAGCTTGCGCGCCTGCGCCTCGCGACGGATCGCCTGCGACACGCCGTGGGCGCTGAAGACCACCGTGGCCCCCTCCGGGACTTCCGCCAACTCCTCGACGAACACGGCGCCCTTGATGCGCAGATCCTCCACTACATATTTGTTGTGCACGACCTCGTGACGGACATAGATCGGCGCGCCGTGAAGCCGCAACGCGCGCTCGACGATTTCGATGGCGCGGTCTACGCCGGCGCAGAAGCCGCGGGGATTGGCGAGGATGACTTGCATGAACAGGGATGGAGTCGGGAACGGGCGAAATTATACGCCCCCGTCAAGGTAGCGGCGTTCGCTCACAATTCGGCTGCGGAGAAACGCTGTTCCTTCCACGGATCGGCATCGTTATGGTATCCCCGCACTTCCCAGAAGCCCGGACGGTCTTCCTGATGAAACTCGATGCCGGTCAGCCACTTTGCGCTCTTCCAGGCGTAGCGCTTCGGCACGACCAGGCGCACCGGGCCGCCATGATCCGGTGCGAGCGGCTTGCCGAATACGCTATGGGCAAGGATGACGTCATCGTCGAGTAACGCTTCCAGAGGAAGATTGGTGGTGTATTCGTCGGCGCTGTGCAGCGTCACGAACCTGGCATTCTCCTGCGGACGCGCCCGCATGATGACTTCGCGCGCGAGCACGCCCTTCCAGTTCATGTCGAGCTGCGACCAGCGTGTGACGCAGTGGAAATCGGTGGTCAGCCCGGCTTGCGGAAGTTCGTTGAAAGTCTTCCAGTCCAGTTCCAACTCCGCCTCGACCATGCCAAACAGCCTGAGCATCCAGTTCGAGGCCGAGACATCGGGGTCCTTCCCGAGGTCGAGGATCGGGAAGTCGTGGACCTGCTTCTGCCCTGGCGGGATGCGGGGGTTGTCCCCCGGCCGGGAAGGCTTGGCGCCGCGCTTCGCCAGCGCGGTCTTGGCTTCGATCATTTTCATCCAGTTTGGCATGGCGACTTTTCTCGGACAATTCTCACCACAGAGGCACTGAGACGCAGACGACTGCCTGTTACGCACTCGATATTCCAGGCACGCCCGAGGGCGTATTCACCTCACCAGAATCCCGTCGAGCGCCGGATCAATACTGTTCAGTTCTTCTCTGTGTCTCTGTGTCTCTGTGGTTTAGTCACATTCGCGGGTTTGACACGGGAACGGAGGAAACTATCCCAGATCAGCAGCGCCGCGCCGACGGTGATGCACGAATCGGCCAGGTTGAAGGCGGGCCAGGGATCCAGCAGCCGCGGGCCTCCCGGCCAGCGCAACAGCAGGAAATCCACCACCGCCCCGTAAATGGTGCGGTCGATCAGATTGCCCACCGCCCCGCCGAGCACCAGCGCCAGCGCAAAGCACAGGAAGCGATCGCGCTCATGCCTTTTCATCATGTAGACAATCAGGATCGACGCCGCCAGCGCAACCGCCATGAAGAAGTAACGCTGCCAGCCCGAAGCCCACGCCAGGAAGCTGAACGCGGCGCCGGGGTTGTAGGTCAGGACCAGGCTGAAAACCGGCGGCAACACCTCCAGCGTCTGGCCCAGCACGATGGCGTGCAGGACGACCTGTTTGGTGATCTGGTCGAGCACGACAATCAGCGCACTCAGGCCCAGCCATACCGCGATGCTACGCATGGGTGCGGGGCTCGCCAGCACCATAAAGGTTGGACGTGCAGCGGCTGCAGATGTCATGGTGCGCCGGGTCATGTCCCACGTCGGCACGGTAGTGCCAGCAGCGTTCGCACTTGCGGTGTGCGCTGGCATTCACCACGATCCGCGCGTCGGCACTTCTGATCATTCCAGCCTGCGAGGTGATCAGTACGAAGCGCAGTTCATCTCCCAGCGACCGCAGCAGCTCGTAGCGTTCGCCGTCGCCGTGGATTTCGACTTCCGCCTGCAGCGACGAGCCGATCTTGCCGGCGGCACGGACAGCCTCCAATTCCTTTTGCACCTCCGCGCGGACTGCACGAATTTTCTCCCAGCGGCCAAGCAGATCCGCACCGGATTCAGGAAATTCATACCAGGTATGCAGCAGCACGCTGTCGCCGGGATCGCGGGTGAAAATCGCCCAGGCTTCGTCCGCGGTGAACGAGAGCACCGCTGCCATCAGCCGCAGCAGACTGTGGGTGATGTGATGCAGCGCGTTCTGGGCCGAGCGCCGCGGCTTCGAATCCTTGCCCGCGGTGTAGAGCCGGTCCTTGAGGATATCGAGATAGAACCCGCCCAGGTCCTCGGAACAGAAGGCCTGCAACTTCTGCATGACGAGATGAAACTCGTAGTTGTCATAGTCCCGGACAACCTGGTCCTGCAGGCGCGCGGCCAATTGCAGCGCGTAACGGTCGATTTCCAGCCACTCGGTAACCGGCAGACGGTGGCTTTGCAGATCGAAATCATCCAGGTTGGCCAGCAGGAAACGCAGCGTATTGCGGATGCGGCGGTAGCTCTCGACGACCCGCTTGAGGATTTCGTCGGAGATCGACAACTCGCCGGAGTAATCAGTCGTCGCCACCCATAGCCTCAGAATATCCGCGCCCAGCGTATCCATCACCTTCTGCGGCGCGATCACGTTGCCGAGTGACTTCGACATCTTGCGGCCCTGGCCGTCCACCGCGAAGCCATGGGTCAGCAGCGCCTTGAAGGGGGCGCTGCCGTCGATCGCACAGCCGGTGAGCAGCGACGACTGGAACCAGCCCCGGTGCTGGTCGTGGCCTTCGAGATAGAGGTCTGCCGGCTTGGTCAATTCCGCACGCCGCTCGAGCACTCCGACGTGGGTAGTACCCGAATCGAACCAGACGTCGAGGGTATCCGGCACCTTGCGGTAGGTCGCAGCCTCGCCGCCTAGCAATTCGGCCGGCTCCAGCGAGAACCAGCCTTCGATGCCTTCCTTCTCCACGCGCTGTGCCACCTGCTCCAGCAGCTCGTCGGTGCGCGGATGCAGTTCGCCGGTTTGCCTGTGCACGAAGAATCCCATGGGCGTGCCCCAATTACGCTGGCGTGACACGCACCAGTCGGGACGGGTGGCGATCATCGCCTCGAGCCGCGCCCGGCCTCCGGCCGGATAGAACGCGGTCGCGTCCACCGCCGCCTTGGCGATTTCTCGCAGGGTACGTTTACTGCCCGCTTCCATGCCGATGAACCACTGGCGGGTGGCGCGAAAGATTATCGGGGTCTTGTGGCGCCAGCAATGCGGGTAGCTATGCCTGACCGAATCGATGCGGACCAGGCGCTGTTTATCCTCCAGCGCCTTGATGACAACGTCGTTCGCCTTCCACACCGATAATCCGCCGACCAGCGGCACCTTCGTAAAGAAGACGCCGTCATCGTCCACCGGGTTGTCCACGGGCAGCCCGTAGCGCGAGCCAATCACGTAGTCGTCGAGGCCGTGCGCAGGCGCGGTGTGAACCAGCCCGGTACCGGCATCCAGCGTCACATGCTCGCCGAGCACTACCGGAACCCGCCTATCGTAGAACGGGTGCTGGAGAGCCAAGCCCTCGATATCCGCACCCTTGAACTCGGCGACGACCTGGCGATCGGCGACCCGGTAGGCATCCATGCACTTGTCAGCGAGTTCTTTGGCAAGGATGAACATCCCCGCAGCGAAGCGCACCAGCACGTATTCCAATTCGGGATGAACGGCTACTGCTTGGTTTGCCGGCAACGTCCACGGCGTGGTCGTCCAGATCACGGCAAACACCGGCTCGTAGATGTGCGAGAAACGCAGTAGCCGGGCCAGCGCCTTGTTGTCCGCGACCTTGAACGCCACGTCGATCGCCGGGGAGGCGCGGTCCTCGTATTCGACCTCGGCCTCTGCCAACGCGGAGCGGCAGTCCATGCACCAGTGCACAGGCTTTGCGCCCTGGTACAGAAAACCTCGTTCGCGGATGCGGCCGAGCGAACGGATGATGTCCGCCTCGGTTTTGAAATCCATCGTGCGGTATGGGTTCTGCCAGTCGCCAAGCACGCCGAGACGGATGAACCCCTCCTTCTGGCGCTCGATCTGCTCGGCCGCATACTCGCGGCAAAGCTTGCGGAACTGCGCCGCCGGAATGTTCTTGCCGTGTACCTTTTCAACCTGGTGCTCAATCGGCAGACCGTGGCAATCCCAACCGGGGACATAGGGCGCATCGAAACCGGCAAGTGTTTTCGATTTCACCACGATGTCCTTGAGAATCTTGTTCACCGCATGGCCGATGTGAATATCGCCGTTCGCGTACGGCGGGCCGTCGTGAAGAATAAACTTCGGCCGCCCCCTGGCGGCCTCGCGGATGCGCTGGTAAAGGCTGGCGTCCTGCCATTGCCTCACCCATTCGGGCTCGCGCCTGGCCAGATCGCCGCGCATCGGGAATGCCGTATCGGGAAGATTCAGTGTTTGCTTGTAATCAGCCATTCAAAACCCTTAAGAAATAGTCCCGCGCCGCGGCAGCATCGAGACGCATCTGAGCGACCAGCGAATCCAGATCGGTGAACTTCTGCTCTTCCCTCAGTTTCTGAAGAAACCGCACTGTGATGCGCTTGCCATAAATGCGATCGTCGAAGTCGAACAAATGAACTTCCAGCGTCGGCCGGCCGCGCTCCTTGACGGTCGGCCGCACGCCCAGACTCGCAACACCCGGAAGCGGCGCCGCGCCCAGGCCCTCCACGTCGACGACGAAAATTCCTGACAGCGGCGCCTTGAGCCGCTTCAACTGTACGTTCGCGGTCGGGTAGCCGATCTTCGCACCTAGCTTGTCGCCGTCCACTACTCTTCCGGTAATTGCATAGCGCCTTCCGAGCAGGCGTTGGGCGCCGTCCAGGTCGCCCAGTTCCAGACAGGCCCGGATCGCTGTGCTGGAAACCCGTGCACCGGCGACCACCACACTTCCCATCGCCTCGACGTCGAATCCCGCTTGCGGCGCCATCGACTTGAGATGGGCAAAGTCGCCGGCGCGGCGCGCGCCAAAACGGAAATCGTCGCCGACCAGGAGCCATTTCACCGCCAGGCCGTCGCGAAGCACGCGCCTGACGAACTCGTCCGCCGTCAATTGCGCGAACGCATAGTCGAAGCGGCACACGTATACGCCTGCCACGCCACATTGACGTAACAGTTCGAGTTTTTCGCGCAGCGAGGTCAATCGCGCCGGCGCCTGGTCCGGGGCAAAGAATTCCTGCGGCTGCGGCTCGAAAGTCATCACCGCGGCCGACAGGCCGCGCGACCGCGCCGCCTCGGAGAGCCGCGCAATCATGGCGCGATGCCCGGGATGGACACCGTCGAAATTGCCGATGGTGAGCGCGATGGGCGTGTCCGCCCGCGCCGGGATACCCCGAAAGACCCGCATACCCGATCATCGAAAAGCCTGAATTTTAGCGGCTTTTGCGATCCCGACGCGCGGTTTTCAGGGAGCTTGAGGGCCCTACCGCTTCAAGCGGTGAAGGAGAGATGCTGGGCCAGAGCCCAGTCGGCGATGGCGGAAGACAGCACTTCGGAATCGCCGATCGCCTCGGTGACGTCGATCGTGATGCCGGGGTGGCTGTGGCGAATGTCTTCCAGCAGACGCGGCAGATCCTCCTTGAGGTGGCCGCCCTGCGCCAGGAACAGCGGCACCAAAGTAATGCGCGTGATGCCTTCGGCCGCCATGCCCGCCACCGCATCGGCAAGCGCCGGCTGCATCAATTCCAGGAAAGCCAGCTGAACCGGCAGGTTCGGGCGTGCTTGGCGCAGCCGCGCGGCAATACGGCGGAACGGCGCCGCCCATTCGGGATCCCGGGCACCGTGCGCAAAAAGAATGATGGACGATCTCGTGGCCATCCGCGGACCTGCGAGTTGGACAAACGGCCGGTCAGTGAATCCGGTTCGGGAACAGCTCGAAGCGCCGCGGTCTGATAAACACGTTGTCGCCCTGGACCAGCTTGAGCTCGCGGAAGCGGTCCTTGCTGATTTCGGCCTGGATTGGGGCACGCTGGCCGTCACCTTCCAGGATGAGTTCGAGACGAACCGAAGGGCCGATGCTGAGAACATGGCTGACGCGGGCGCGCAGCGCGGTGTCGCTGCTGGCAACGCGCTCAATCTCAATGTCGTGCGGACGCACATAGGCTACCGCTTCCTGTTCTTGGGCCTCGGCGTGCTCGGGTGCCGCCACTTCAATGTCACCTATCCAGGCCCGGCCCTGGTGCAGCCTGCCGTGAAACAGGTTCACGTGTCCCAGAAACTCGTAGACGAACGGGCTTGCCGGCCGATCGTACACTTCGTCCGGCGTGCCGACTTGTTCGATCCGGCCTTCGTTCATCACCACCACGCGGTCCGCCACTTCCAGTGCTTCTTCCTGATCGTGAGTGACGAACACGCTGGTGATATGCATGTCGTTGTGCAATCGGCGCAACCACGTGCGCAGTTCCTTGCGCACCTTGGCATCCAGCGCGCCGAACGGCTCGTCCAGAAGCAGTACTTTCGGCTCGACCGCCAGCGCGCGGGCCAGCGCGATGCGCTGTCTCTGGCCGCCGGAGAGCTGATGCGGATATCGATCCGACATCCAGTCGAGCTGCACAAGTGTCAGCAGTTCAAGGACGCGTTCGCGGATCTGCGCCTCCGCCGGGCGCACCTTCCTGGGCCGCACCCGCAGGCCGAAAGCGACGTTCTCGAAGATCGTCATGTGCCGGAACAAGGCGTAATGCTGAAAGACAAATCCGACGCGGCGGTCGCGCACATGCCGATCGGTACTGTCCTCGCCGTGAAACAACACCTGCCCGGTGTCCGGCACGTCCAGTCCAGCAATCAGTCGCAGCAGCGTGGTCTTGCCGGACCCCGAAGGACCGAGCAGCGCGAGCAACTCGCCGGCCTGCACCTCCAGGCTGACGTCGCGCAACGCGGCAAAGGTGCCGAACTGCTTCGAGAGATTACGTACTTCGATGCTCATGGGATCCCTCAGTCCTGTCCTGTGTGACTTTGGATTCGATCAGCGTTTTCAGCGCCAGCGTAACCAAAGCGAGCAGCGCCAGCAGCGACGCCACGGCAAAGGCGGCTGCAAAATTGTACTCGTTGTAGAGAATCTCGACGTGCAGCGGTATGGTATTGGTAAGGCCGCGGATATGACCCGACACGACGGACACGGCGCCGAACTCCCCCATCGCCCGGGCATTGCAGAGGATCGTTCCGTACAGCAGTCCCCACTTGATGTTCGGCAGCGTAACGCGGACAAAAGTCTGCCAGCCGCTGGCGCCCAATACCACCGCGGCTTCCTCCTCCTCGGTACCCTGCGACTGCATCAGTGGAATCAGTTCGCGGGCAACGAACGGAACGGTCACGAAGACCGTTGCCAGCACGATGCCCGGCACCGCGAAAATGATCCTGATATCGTGCTCGGCCAGCCACGGACCGAGCCAGCCCTGCAGGCCGAAGATTAAGACGTAGATCAGTCCCGAGATCACCGGTGATACCGAAAACGGCAGGTCGATCAGCGTGATCAGCAGATTCTTGCCACGGAACTCGAACTTGGCGATTGCCCACGCCGCCGCCAGCCCGAACACCAGGTTCAGCGGAACGGCGATCGCTGCGGTGACGAGGGTGAGCTGAATCGCGGACAGCGCGTCCGGCTCGGTGATGGCGGCGAAGTACACCTGTACGCCCTTTTTCAGCCCCTCGAAGAACACCAAGATCAGGGGCACAAACAGAAACAACGTCAGAAACGCCAGCGCCAGCCCGATCAGGGTCCAGCGCACCCAGGCAGGCTCCTGCGTCGCGCGTGCACGCCGCGCAGCGGTCGGCATGGCAAGGGCAATCGCGCTCATGCGTCTTTCCTCATGCCATGGCGCTGCGGCGGCGGCTCCACCATTGCAGCAGGTTGATGATCAGGAGCATCACAAATGAAATCACCAGCATCACTACCGCCAGCGCCGTCGCACCCGCATAGTCGTACTGCTCGAGCTTGGTGATGATCAGCAGCGGCGTGATCTCGGAGACCATCGGCATGTTGCCGGCGATGAAAATCACCGAACCGTACTCGCCGACTGCGCGCGCAAATGCCAGCGCAAACCCGGTCATCAGCGCCGGCAATACCGTGGGAAAAATCACCCGGGAAAAGGTCTGCAACCGGTTCGCGCCCAGCGTAGCCGCCGCCTCCTCCAGTTCCGATTCGATATCCTCCAGCACCGGCTGCACGGTGCGCACTACGAATGGAAGGCCGATGAAAGTCAGCGCCACAAAAACCCCCAACGGCGTAAAGGCGATCTTGATTCCGAGCGGCTCGAAATACCGGCCGATCCAGCCGTTGCCTGCATAGAGCGCGGTCAAGGCGATGCCTGCGACCGCAGTGGGTAGTGCGAAGGGCAGGTCGACCAGCGCATCGACGATACGCTTACCCGGGAACCGATAGCGCACCAGCACCCAAGCCACCAGCAGGCCGAACACCGCATTCACCGCCGCCGCGGCCAGCGATGCGCCAAAGGTCAGCCGGTACGAGGCAACCACCCGGGGGGTGGTCACCGTATCCCAGAACTGCGGCCAGGTGAGGGATGCAGTCCTGATGAACGCCGCCGACAGGGGAATCAGGACGATCAGGCTCAGATAGAGAAGCGTAAAGCCCAGAGCCAGGTTGAATCCCGGCAGTACGGTGTGCTGGCGGAAAGTGAAAGGCATGACCTACTTCTGGTAGATCTGGTCGAACGAGGCGCCGTCGGCAAAGTGTGCCTTGTGCGCGTTCTTCCAGCCACCGAATGCCTCGTCAATCCTGAACAAATTGATCGCCGGGAACTGGCTCGCGTATTTTGCAGCGATCTTCGGGTCGGTAGGCCGATAGAAATTCCTTGCGGCAATTTCCTGACCTTCCTCAGAATATAAATACTGGAGATAGGCTTCGGCGACCTTGCGCGTGCCCTTTTTGTTCGCGACCTTGTCCACGACTGCAACCGGTGGCTCGGCCAGTATGCTAATGGATGGCACTACGATCTCGAACTTGCCGGGCCCGAGTTCCTTGATTGCCAGGAAGGCTTCGTTTTCCCACGAGATGAAGACATCGCCCACGCCCCGTTCTACGAATGTCGTGGTCGATCCGCGCGCGCCGGAATCCAGCACCGGAACGTTCTTGTAGAGCCGCGCGACGAAGTCCTTCGCCTTGGCTTCGTCACCGTACTTCCTCTTTCCGTATTCCCATGCGGCCAGGTAATTCCATTGCGCACCGCCTGAGGTCTTCGGGTTCGGCGTGATCACCGATACGCCGGGCCTGGCCAGATCATCCCAGTCCTTGATGCCCTTGGGGTTGCCCTTGCGCACCAGGAACACGATGGTCGAGGTGTAAGGCGTGCTGTTCAGCGGCATACGCTTCTGCCAGTCGAGCGGCAGCAGCCTGGCCCGTTCGGCGATCGCATTGATATCGTTTGCCAGCGCCAGCGTTACCACATCGGCCTCGAGCCCGTCGATTACAGACCGCGCCTGCTTCCCTGAACCACCGTGTGATTGCCTGATTTCCACTTTTTCCTTGTTCGTCACGGCCCAATGCTTGGCGAATGCCGCATTGAATTCCTGGTAGAGCTCGCGGGTGGGATCGTAGGACACGTTCAGCAGCATGACGTCGCCGCGCGCAGGCGCCGCGCCCAGCATGGCCGCTACAGAGGCGGCGGCAAGAATTTTCTTGAATGGCATTTTCGGATCTCCGTTGTTCGGGCAGGTCAGAACGCAAGCTGGACGCGGGTAAACAGCACCTTCTCGTCCTTGCGGTCAGCGCCGGCAGGCGCACCACCATCGAAGCTGGTCTGGTCGTAGTTCACCTGCAGCTTGACGTTGCGGTTAAGGTACCAGTTGACCCCCACGCCAACGTCTTGCGCATTCTTCGCGGACGAGGCGGGACTGAGCAGACCGGCGGTGAAGGCGTCGTCGTCGATGTTCAGTTCGGAATAGCGCGCCACCAGTTCCAGCGCGCCCCAAGTGCCGGCAGCCCAGTCGAACGAGTTCTTGGGCGTCACCCCACGGAAAGAGGCGTCACCGCCAAAAGCGACCCAGGATAATAGAACCTGCCAGGCATCGTTCTCGACTTCCTGGGTGGCCGCACCGAGCGCGACGTCCTGCGTGGATACGACATATTCGCCGAGCACGCCGAATGGCCCGGTGTAGTAGTAGAACTGCGGCGAAATCCGTTCGCGGTCACCGTTGGCGAACACGCCTGTTGCATACGACGCAAAGGTCTGCTGCCCGGGTGTCACGAAGGTGGGCAGGCCAGAACTGCCCGCCGCGCTGGTGCCGAACTGCGTACCATTGCCATAGGCCACTCCGATTCCCAATCCTTTCAAGGCGTCGGCGTCGCTGTTCCTGAAAGGGTGGGCAAATACGCGGGCAACAAAGTCCTTGGCGCCGTTGTTGTCGGTGATGCCGACGGTATTGTCGATCGCTCCGTTGAATGCGCCGATCTGATACTCGGTGGTGCCGCCGAAAACATCGCCGAAGATCTGCACGCCGTTGTCGCGATTGGGCGCCAGGTTGGTCGGGAAGGCCCGCTCGTTGAAGGCGAGGTTGGCCCCGGATTGCAAGCGCTCCAGACCGAACGGCGGCTTGAAGCGGCCGACACGGATCTTGAAAGGATCGGTGAAATTGCCGTCCACGTAGGCATCCACGACGCTGGTCGCGCTGCCGGCGAAGTCCGGGGTGATCCGGAAGCCGTAGATCTTTGCGAACTTGCCTTCGAAGGTCGGTCGCACCCGGCGCAGAAGAAACGTATCCCTTGCTGGCCCGACCACGCTGTCGCCATACCACCTCGAGTCCGCCTGCAGAAGCGCGCGAAGACGAAGCTCGTTGGCCCCGTCAGCCGAGCGCAGGCCGATACCGGAGTTGCCGAAAGTCACGCCCGGCGTCTCCTTGGCCTTCGTCGCCGCACTCTCCTTGTCGATTTCCTGCAGTCTCTGTATCACGCGTATCTTCTGGTCGAGTTCTTCGACCTGCTGTTTCAATTGCGTCACATCCTCCTGCGCCTTCGCGAAGGGCGATGCAACGAACACGCTGATGGCCAGCACGCTGGCCATCGTCCGTAACCGGAACGGTTTCATCCTGGAGCTCCCATGAAGAACGGGCCCTCCGGTATTCCGGTCAGGTCTCCGAAATCTGTTGTTTCCCTCTGCCTCCAGCTTTCTGGTCGGCGTGCATTGCCGATTGCCGGCTAACGAATTTGACGGACCGGGGTCTGGCGTCCTGCTTCGTCCCGGACCACGCGAATCTTTTCCCGGCACTCAATCTGCACAACTTTGCCGTCGTGGATCACCACTTCGACCGAGCCGTATTCGATGCGGGCGACGGCACGCAGGATTTCCTGCTCGACCGTTGCGGAAACCGAGCTATCGATCCGCCCTGCTGCAACTCGCTTCGCCTCCTGATCGGGCATGACCGTTCCCTACCTGACGCCGTAGATCTGATCGAACAGGCCGCCGTCGTTGAAATGCACGGCCTGCGCGTTCTTCCAACCGCCAAACACGTCGCCAATGGTGAACAGGTCGAGCTTCTTGAACGTGGCCTGGTGACGCGCCAGCACCCTGGCATCGCGCGGGCGGAAGTAGTGCCTGGCGGCCAGTTCCTGCCCTTCCTCGGAATAGAGGTACTCGAGGTAAGCCGTAGCGACCCTGCGTGTGCCGCGCTTGTCTACCACCTTGTCAACGATGCTGACCGGGTTCTCCGCAAGTACACTTGCGGACGGGTAAACCACCTCGAACAACTCGCCGCCCAGCTCCTTCTCGATCAGGAAGACTTCGTTTTCGAAAGTCAGCAGTACGTCGCCGATCCCACGCTGAACGAACGTAGTGGTCGCGCCCCGGCCACCGGCATCGAGCACCGGAACGTTGCCGAACAACTTGCCGACGAAATCCTTTGCGGACTGCTCGTTGCCGCCTTTTCGCACCACGTAGCCCCAGGCGGACAGATAGCTGTAACGGCCGTTGCCGGAGGTCTTGGGATTGGGAATGATCACCGACACACCCGGCTTCACCAGGTCGACCCAGTCGCGGATGCGTTTCGGGTTGCCCTTGCGCACCATGAACACCGTGGTCGAGGTGTACGGCGCGCTGTTGTGCGGGAGACGCTTGGCCCAATCCGCCGGAATCAGCTTGCCGCGCTCGGCGAGCATGTCGATATCGTTCGCCTGGTTCATGGTGATGACGTCCGCCTGCAGACCGTCGACCACCGAACGGGCCTGCTTGCTCGATCCGCCGTGAGACTGGTTGATCGTGACCGTTTCGCCAGTCCTGCTCTTCCAGAAAGCCGCGAATGCAGGGTTATAGTCCTTGTAGAACTCGCGCGTCACGTCATAGGAAACGTTGAGCAGCGTGGCTTGCGCCCACGCCGCCTGCACCACGCCGACCAGCAACAGCCCGGCGACCAGTATTCGAACCATCATTGCTGCGCAGCCACGTAAGCGAGCCCAGTCGACAAAAAGAAGGCGCCGGACAACCGGCGCCCTTCTTCACAAGGGAGGAGTGAATAAGTACGAAGGTGACATTACTGGTTGTTCTTTATGATAGGAAATAATATAAGTTCATTTTCTTATATCTTTTCCTGCTATGTCGCGTCACCGTTGTCAGAAAAATAAAACGCCGGCATCAAGCCGGCGTCCCTTCACGCAATGAACCGTTGTTCAGCGCGGCAATGCCCGCATTTGCGGCAGCTCATCGGCCCCTTCATGCTCGAGCAACGCGGCCGCGATCAATGCGTGCGCCCGCGCCCGATAGACCTCGCCGAAGAACAGCAGCGCCGGGCCGTGGATGTGCAGGTCGGCGCTTTCTCTCAAACCGCGCAACGTCGTTCCGGTCTGGCGCGCATCGGGAAGCGAGGCGTTCTCGACAATCATCACCGGGGTCGCGGGAGCCATGCCCTGCCCTTCCAGCACCCGCGCAATTTCAGCTGCCTGGCCGGCCGCCATGTACAGCACTGCGGTATCCGCACTGGCCACGCTGGGTGCCCAGTCGCTCGTGTCCTCGCCCTCGCCAACGCGCGGCGTGGCAAAAGTCACGCTGCGGCTCACGCCGCGCCGCGTCAGCGAAATGCCGATTTCCGCGCTGGCGGCCAGTGCGGAAGTCACGCCGGGAACCACTTCGCAAGCCACGCCCGCGGCCGCCAGCGCCTCGATTTCCTCCTGCGCGCGGCCGAAAAGCATCGGATCGCCGCCCTTGAGCCGGACCACAACCGCGTACTTCGCAGCAGCCTCGACCAGGTTCCGGTTGATGAAGCGCTGGTCGGTGGAGATGCGGCTGCAGCGCTTGCCCACCGCGACCAGTCTGGCGTGTGGGGCGAGCGCCAGCGTATCCGGATGCACAAGAGCATCGTAAAACACGATCTCGGCACGTTTGAGAATCTCCGCGCCGCGCAACGTGATCAGATCCGCGGCTCCCGGCCCTGCGCCCACAAGATAAACCTTGCCCATCATGCGAACTCCAGTAACGCGTGTTTGCCCTTGACCTTCGCCCATTCGTCTGCGTCTTCGGGTGCAGGTATCCTCTGCGTGATCCGCGGCCACACCTTGGCGGCCTCGGCGTTGATACGGATGAAGTCGAGCTGATCGTCCGGCACTTCCTCCTCGGTGCAAATGGCTTCCACGGGACATTCCATCACGCAAAGCATGCAGTCGATGCAGGCCTCCGGATCGATCGCGAGAAAATTCGGCCCCTCAACGAAACAATCCACCGGGCACACCGTCACACAGTCGGTGTATTTGCACTTGATGCACGATTCAGTGACGACGTAGGCCATTTCTATTCCGTTTTCCCGATGAACCGCGGCCGTCATTCGATGAGTCCCGCGGCCACTGTGTTGTTGGTCGTTTCGTCAATGACGATGAAACTGCCCGCGGTACGGTTGCTGCGGTAGGGTTCGAACGCGAACGGTTGCGCGGTCTTGATTGATACGCGCCCGATGTCGTTGAGCGCAAGCGTATCGGCCGCCTCCTGCGCCAGCGAATTGACATTGACCCGGTAGCGGGGCGTGTTGATCAGGGCCTTCACCGTGCGCGTGCCGTGCTTGATCAGGTATGGGCGGCTGCGATTGAACGGCTCCTCGGCTAGCCAGCACAGCGTGGCCTCCAGCTCGCGCGATACGCCGAACCCGGCGCCCGCAGACACCAGCACGTCGCCGCGCGAGATGTCGAGCTGGTCCTCGAGCACGATGGTTACGGACTGCGGCGCATGCGCTTCAGTCAGCGATCCGTCGAAGGTGCGGATCTCTCGCACCCTCGAGCGTTGTCCAGACGGCAGCACGGCTACTGCATCTCCAGCGCCGATGGCTCCGGTTTCGATCCGCCCGGCGTACCCGCGCGCCCCTTTCACACCGCTGTCCCCGGGCCTTGCCACGAACTGCACGGGAAAGTAGAACTTCCCGTGCAACGCTGATCGAGCGACCTCGGCACTCTCGAGGATTTCCAGCAGCGTCGGTCCGCGATACCAGGACAGGTTCTCGCCGCGCGAGACCACCATGTCGCCACGCAAGGCCGAGATGGGCAGGAAATCGATGCGGTGAAAGGCCAGATCAAGTGCAAACGATTCAAACGCCTGGCGGATTGCAGAAAACACTTCCTCGGAATATTCGACAAGATCCATCTTGTTGACCGCCAGCACCAGGTGCGGAATGCGCAGCAGGCTGGCGATGTAGGCGTGCCTGCGCGATTGGGTAAGCAGTCCCTTGCGTGCATCCACCAGAACGATCGCCAGATCGGCAGTGGACGCGCCGGTCACCATGTTTCGCGTGTACTGTTCGTGGCCGGGCGTGTCGGCGATGATGAACTTGCGCGTAGGCGTGGCGAAGTACCGGTAAGCCACGTCGATGGTGATGCCCTGCTCGCGTTCGGCCAGCAGGCCGTCGGTCAGCAGGGACAGATCGATGCCCTCTTGCCCGCGGCGGCGGGTGGACGTCTCGATCGAAGAAAGCTGATCCTCGAAAATCGCCTTGGTATCGAACAGCAGCCGGCCGATCAGCGTGCTCTTGCCGTCATCCACGCTGCCTGCGCTGGTGAAGCGCAGCATGCCGGTATCGATGGGTTGAAGGTTCTCTATTGCAGACATGACTGTTCCTAGAAATAGCCTTCCTTCTTGCGCAGTTCCATCGACGCTTCCGAGGTCTGGTCGTCCATCCGCGTTGCACCGCGTTCGGTAATTCTGGTTATGACGGTCTCGGCAATTATTTCCTGCGCGTCAGAAGCGGTGGACTCCACGGGGCAGGTGCAGGTCATGTCGCCGACTGTACGGAAGCGCACGGAGAGCGTTTCCACCATCTCGCCGGGTTTGGGTTGCACCAATTCCGACAATGGCAAGAGACCGCCGGGCTTGCGAATCACTTCGCGGCGGTGTGCGTAATAGATCGATGGCACCGCAAGCTTTTCGCGCAGGATGTATTGCCATACATCCAGTTCGGTCCAGTTGCTGATCGGGAACACGCGCATGTTCTCGCCCGGGTGAACGCGGGTATTGAACAGGCTCCACAGTTCCGGCCGCTGATTTTTCGGATCCCACTGGCCGAATTCATCGCGGAAGGAGAAGATGCGCTCTTTTGCGCGCGCCTTCTCCTCGTCGCGGCGCGCTCCGCCGATGCAGGCGTCGAAGCCGTGCTCGGCAATGGTGTCAAGAAGCGTCACCGACTGATGCTTGTTGCGGCTCTCGTCTTCGGAGCGCAGCCGCACCCTGCCTTTGCGCATGGATTCCTCGACGTGGCCGACGACCAGCCTCTCGCCCAATTCCGCCGCGCGCGCGTCGCGGAAGGCGATCACCTCGGGGAAGTTGTGCCCGGTATCGATGTGCAGCAGCGGAAACGGGAATTTCCCGGGACGGAACGCCTTCTCCGCCAGCCGCAACAGGCAGATCGAATCCTTGCCGCCGGAAAACAGCAATGCCGGGTTGCGGCACTCGGCCGCCACCTCGCGCAGGATGTGGATGGCCTCGGATTCGAGCCAATCCAGATGGTCGATGCGCGATGACGATTCTTCTATTATTTTCAGCACGGCACTCACAATGTCTTTCCTTCGCTCGGTTTGCCCAGGGGTGAAACGTGCAGTCCGCACTCTTTCGCGTTCGAACTTTCCCACCACCAGCGTCCGGCGCGGATATCCTCACCGGGCCTGATCGCGCGCGTGCAGGGCTCGCAGCCGATCGACGGGTAGCCGCGATCGTGCAGCGCGTTGTAGGGCACACCGCGGTCCCTGATGCAGGCCCAGACCTCGGCTTCGCTCCAGTCGGAAAGTGGATTGAATTTCGGGATGCCGTGCACGCGATCATGCTCACGCAATGGCAGGTCGGTCCGGGTAACCGATTGCGTACGGCGCAGTCCTGTGATCCACGCGTCCCTGCCGGCCAGCGCCCGCGCCAGCGGTTCGACCTTGCGAATGTGGCAGCAACGCTTGCGCAGATCGACACTCTCGTAGAATGCGTTCAGGCCGTGTTCCTTCACATAGTGCGCCATCGCATCGGGGTCCGGGCGGAACGCTTCGATCTCATGGCCGTAGTGGCTGCGCACGCGATCCAGCAGATCCAGCGTTTCGCGATGCAGGCGTCCGGTGTCGAGGGTGAAGATCGCGATCGGCAGGCCGGCACTCAGGATCGCATCGGTCACGACCATGTCTTCCGCACCCAGGCTGCTGGCTAAAGCGGCATTGGGAAATTCGGCGACGACGGCTTCGAGCCGCGCGGTCAGAGTCTCGTACGGTCTGATGGCGGCGGCTGCAATTACGGGAGAGAGTGCGTTCATTTCCGCAGTCTCCCGTCAGTTGCCGTGGGGCGGCGCCGGCCAGGCGCGCACGTGGCGGCGGAATGCAGGTACCGCGTTGTCCCACGAACCCTGATAGGCGTCCGAGAACGGCTGCAGGGAACGCAGCGCCTGACGTATGTCCTTGTCCGGGCGCACGGCGAATGCATCGAAGCCCACCCGGCGCATGAAGAAAAGCTGGTCGGGCAGCACGTCGCCGATTGCACGCAATTCGCCCCGAAAGCCCAATCGCGATCGCAGCAAGAATGCAACGGAATAGCCACGCCCGTCGGTAAATTTGGGAAAATCCACCGCCACCAAGGGCAACTGCGGCAGCCACGGCGCTATCAGTGTGGGATCGTCCGCGCCGGCGAGCCACACACCGACGTCGCCGTGCGCGATCAACTCCCCGTACCGCTCCAGCCACAGGGCAAGCGGAACCACGACATGGCCCGCGTGGATATCGATCTCCGCGACGGGCGTATCCGGAGTGGGTCGCAGGATTTGCCAATCGTCCGCAACAACGGCACCGCCGCGAATGATCTCAGGCATCGCTGACCACTCCTTCACTCGGTTCTTTCTTCGTGCGCACCGGCGTTCCGTAAACTCCCGCCTTGAAGGGGGCAATGCCCAGCCGCTCCACGGTGTCCACGAAGTGTTCGTCGGCTTCGCGTCTTTCCAGGTAGATCTCCACCAGACGGGACACCACGTCGGGCATGTCTTCGGCCTTGAACGACGGCCCGATCACCTTGCCGATCGCGCTGCGACCGTGCCCGGCATCGGAACCGTCGGCGCCGCCGATCGAGACCTGGTACCACTCCTCGCCGTCCTTGTCGACGCCGAGAATGCCGATGTGTCCGGCATGATGGTGGCCGCACGAGTTCATGCAGCCGGAGATGTTGAGATTCAACTCGCCGATGTCATGCAGAAAATCCAGGTCGTCGAAGCGACGCTGGATAGCCTCGGCAATCGGGATCGACTTGGCGTTGGCAAGCGAGCAGAAGTCGCCGCCGGGGCAGGCGATGATATCGGTAAGCAGTCCGAGGTTCGGGGTGGCCAGCCCGGCCTGCCGGGCCTCTTCCCACAGCGTAAACAGCTCGCCTGCGCGCACGTCGGGCAGGATCAGGTTCTGTTCGTGCGAAACGCGAATCTCGCCGAAACCAAAGCGCTCGGACCAGTCGGCCACGCACTCCATCTGCTCGGCGGTCGCATCCCCCGGCGCCACCCCGGTTTTTTTCAGCGACAGGACCACCGCCCGGTAACCCGGAACGCGATGCGGACGCACCGCCCGGCCCGTCCAGCGGTCGAAGCCGCGACTCTCGGCGATCCGGCGCGCCAGTTCGCCTTCATCTGACGACCGCGGCTGATAGTCCGGCGCAGTGAAATGTGCGGAGACACGTTTGAGTTCCTCTTCGGTGAGCGTGCCCGGGCCGTCCTTCACCAGAACCCACTCCTCCTCCACCTGGCGCGCGAACTCCTTGGCGCCGAGGGCTTTCACCAGGATCTTGATGCGCGCCTTGTAGATGTTGTCGCGGCGCCCGTAGCGGTTGTAGACGCGCAGGATGCACTCGACGTAGGTCATCATGTGCTGCCATGGCAGGAACTCGCGGATCACCGTGCCAACGACCGGCGTGCGGCCCATGCCGCCGCCCACCAGAACCCTCAGCCCGAGTTCGCCGTCCGGCGCGCGCCGCAAATACAGGCCGATATCGTGGAAAGCGGTGGCGGAACGATCCTCTACGGAACCGTTGACCGCGATCTTGAACTTGCGCGGCAGGAAACTGAACTCCGGGTGGAAAGTGGACCACTGGCGCAGGATTTCGCACAGCGGGCGCGGATCGACGATCTCGTCGGGCGCTACACCGGCGAACTCGTCCGAGGTGATATTGCGAACACAGTTGCCGCTGGTCTGGATGGCGTGCATCTCCACCGACGCGAGGTCGGCGAGGATGTCCGGTGAATCCTCGAGGCGGGGCCAGTTGTACTGGATGTTCTGGCGCGTGGAGAAATGGCCGTAGCCGCGGTCGTATCGGCGCGCGATGTGCGCCAGCATGCGCAACTGAGTGGCCGACAGAAGACCGTAGGGAATCGCCACGCGCAACATCGGCGCGTAACGCTGAATGTAGAGCCCGTTCTGCAGACGCAGCGGCCGGAACTCGTCCTCGGTCAGGTCCCCGGCGAGAAAACGCCGTACCTGATCGCGGTACTGCGCAACGCGCTCGGCGACAAGGTTGCGGTCAACTTGATCGTATACGTACATTTAGTGTCCTGTTCCGCTAATTCGCGGGTGAAAACCCGACGAGAATGGGCGCCATGCGGTGTTACGAGTCCTCGCCGTGCGTGTCGGAGCGCGGAAGAGGGGCCCCTCTGGGGATCTGACCGCGGAGACACGCGTAAGGCCGGTGGTCGACACGCTGTTGGCCGGTTGCTCGGTCGCATCCCCGCAAGCGGGGCCCCTGCTCCACGTTCCACCGGCCCCCGCCACTGTCGAGGACTCGCGCCTTGCCTGACACCGATTTCGCGGGTTTTCCGATCGATAGTGGATTGCTGTCAAATAGGTCATGGGGCTCGCTTCCAAGGTTCGAGAGTAATTCCACAAATTAGCGGAACAGGACACTGGATCCTTCGTTTCTTGAAAAAAACAACGGCGGCGTCACCAAACCAGCTTGCCGCCGATGATTGCCAGCAGCGATGCCAGCGCCGGCCGCAGGAACCGCTCCGGAACCCTCGAACTGGCGTGACTGCCGAGGTAGATTCCAGGCAGCGACCCTACCAGCAGGCTGCCAAGCAGAGCGAGGTCCACCGTACCCATCGACAAATGACCCAATCCCGCCACCGCGGTCAGCGGAACGGCGTGGGCGATGTCGCTGCCGACGATGCGTGCCGCCGGCAACAACGGGAACAGGAACAACAGGGCGGTGACGCCCAGCGCGCCCGCCCCCACCGAACTCAGCGTGACCAGAACGCCCAGCACCGCGCCGGTGACGACCGTCACTGCCTCCACGTGGCGCTGACGCCAGCTCTCGCCCTCGCTCGCCTTGCGCGAGGCCAGCCGCTGCAAACGATCCTTGAACAGCAGCGCAAGTGCGGTCAGGATCAGGGCCACGCCGAGTGAGCCGGTGATGATTCCGGACACGCGCGAGGTCTCCACACCGAGCACTCGTAACAGCACAACGCAAACCAATGCGGCTGGCAGACTCCCCGCGGCAAGCAAGCCAACGACTTTCCAGTCCACGTTGCCGCGCTTCGAATGCACCCAGACCCCGGCACCCTTGGTGATCGAGGCGTACAGCAGATCGGTGCCCACCGCCGTCGCCGGGTTTACGCCGAATACCAGGACCAGCAGCGGGGTCATCAATGAACCGCCGCCGACGCCGGTCATGCCGACGATGAATCCGACCACGAATCCGGAAACCGTGTACGCAAACTCCATGTCCTGTTGCCGCCTCTGCTCCGGTTGGGGTTGCGCGTACGGCCGCGCCCGTCACTTGCAAGAACGTCGCGCAATACTAGCAACGCGCGTTATAGCCCTTATGACTATTCTGTTAGTATTAAATACGTTTTCCTTATTTGCATAAGCAGACATGAAACTCCAGCAATTGCGTTATATCTGTGAAGTGGCGCGCCACAACCTCAATCTTTCCAATGCCGCGGAGGCGCTGTTTACCTCCCAGCCCGGCATCAGCAAGCAGATCCGCAGCCTCGAGGACGAACTCGGTGTGGATATCTTCGTGCGCCACGGTAAGCGCGTGGTGGCGGTCACCGAACCGGGTAAGGCCATCCTCGAGATTGCCCAGCGGGTGCTGAAGGACGTCGAAAACCTCAGACAGGTAGGCGAGGAATTCACCGAGGAGGACAACGGCCACCTGACCATCGCGACCACGCACACCCAAGCGCGTTACGCGCTGCCGCACGTAATCCAGAAGTTCACCAAGCGCTATCCCGGCGTGCGCCTGAGCCTGCGCCAGGGCAGCCCGACCCAGATTTCGGAGCTGGTGACTTCCGGGGAGGCCGAAATCGCCATCGCCACCGAAGCGATCGAATTGTACGAGGACCTGATAATGCTGCCCTGCTACGAGTGGAACCGATGTGTGCTGGTGCCACCGGGGCACCCGTTGCTGAAGGCGAAGAAGCTCACGCTGCAGGCGATGGTGGCCTTCCCGATCATCACCTACGACTTCGCCTTTACCGGCCGGTCGAAAATGAACCAGGCCTTTGCCGACAAGGGCCTGACGCCGAACGTGGTGCTCACCGCCATCGACGCCGACGTGATCAAAACCTACGTGGAACTCGGGCTGGGAATCGGGATCGTGGCCATGATGGCCTACGACCCGAAGCGCGATACGCACCTGCGGGCGATGGATGCCAGCCATCTGTTCGAACCCAGCACTACGCGCATCGGCATTCGCAAGAACAGTTACCTGCGCGGCTATACCTACGAATTCATCGAGATGTTCGCGCCCCACCTCACCCGCAAAGTGGTGGACGACGCCATGCACACCAAGGGTTAGGCCTTCTCACCGCAAACGCGTGCTAGACCTTTTCACCGTAAAGACGCAAAGGACGCAAAGAAAGGCAAGGAACAGGGACGGGGGCCGAACGCCATATTTCAGTTGTTACGACCACATGCCCAGCCGGCATGCCTGTACTCGATTCCGATTTCTGTACCCCTTTCGGAATCTCTTCGCGTTCTTTGCGTCTTAGCGGTGAACGTACCTTAAGAAACTTTCTTGACGAAGTCGCGCGGCCGGAACCCGAGCAGCCACAGGCTGCCGAGATAGACGACGGCACCCAGCACGACCAGCAGCGCCAGCCGCCCAACGCGTACCCACGCCCGGTCAAGGAGCCAGGAGCTTTCCGAGCCCATCGCCAGCCACAGCGTCCCACTCATCAGCAACAGCGCGGCCACAATCCTGGACAGAAACGCCAGCCATCCGGGCTGGGGTTGGAAGATGCCGTGCTGGCGCAACTTGTAGAACAGCAAGCTGGCGTTGATACAGGCGCCGAGCGATATTGCGAGCGCCAGCCCGGCGTGCCGGAGCTGCCAGATGAAGGCAAGGTTCATGAGTTGGGTGGCCACCAGCGTGATGACCGCGATCTTGACCGGCGTCCTGATGTTCTGGCGCGCATAGAAAGCCGGGGCCAGGACTTTTACCAGGATCAGGCCCAGCAAGCCGATGCTGTATGCCGCCAGCGCCTGCCGGGTCATCATGGTGTCCTGCCAGGTAAATGCGCCGTGATGGAACAGCGTCGCAATCAGCGGCACCGCCAACAGCGCCAGCGCCGCTGCGCACGGAAGCGCGAGAACGAACGTAAGCCGCAATCCCCAGTCGAGCAGCCGCGAATATTCTTCCGTGGTCTTTTCGGCAAAGCTCTTGGTCAGGCTCGGCAGCAGGATGGTGCCCAGCGCGACCCCTAGCAGCCCGGTCGGAAATTCCATCAGCCGGTCGGCGTAGTAGAGCCATGACACGCTGCCTGTGACCAGGAATGAAGCGAAGATGGTGTTGATCAACAGGCTGATTTGCCCGATGGACACGCCGAACACGGCGGGCCCCATGAGTTTCAGGACCCGCCACACCCCTGGATCCCTCAGCTCCAGCCTGAAGCGCGGCAGCATGCCGATCCTGGCCAGGAAGGGAAGCTGGAACGCGAGTTGAAGAGCGCCGCCGGCAAACACCGCCCAGGCCAGCGCCTTAACCGGCGGATCGAAGTACGGCGCGAGCCACAGCGCGAAGACGACGAAGGCGACGTTGAGCAGGGTCGGCGTGAACGCCGGAACCGAAAACCTGCTCCAGGTATTCAGGATTCCGCCAGCTAGCGACGTGAGCGAAATGAAAAGAATGTAGGGAAAGGTGATGCGCAGCAGTTCGACGGTGACCTGGAACTTGTCCGGCGAGGCCTTGAAGCCGGGTGCAGTGACGTAGATGATCCAGGGTGCCGCAAGCACCCCGAGCACCGAAACGACCATGAGCGCCAGGGCCAGCAGTGTGGCGACGTGGTCCACCAGCGCGCGGGTCTCGTCCTGCGTCCGGTTGCTGCGGTACTCGCCCAGTATGGGCACGAAGGCCTGCGAAAACGCCCCTTCGGCGAACAACCTCCGCAACAGGTTGGGAAGGCGAAACGCGACGAAGAAAGCGTCGGTAAAGAGCCCCGCACCAAAAGCGCGGGCTATGACGGCATCGCGGACGAAACCGAGTATTCGCGACAGCAGTGTCATGCTGCTGACGGTGGCCAGCGCCTTGAGCAGGTTCATTGTTTAGTCGTACCGGTCGGAGACTGCCGCCTGCGCGGGCATTGTAACCGAGTGGTTATCTCTCGCCCGCCCCCAGGGGGCAGCCCAACGGTCCGCAGCGTACCTTGGCGGGCGGGGGGCCTGGCTCGGTCTGCTGAGGCCGGATTGCCGGTTGCCAACAGCCTGTCGAGCCAGTACCATAGCCCACTTTTTCGCATGCCCCTCGGTTAAGGAAGATCTAATGGCCAACATCGCTTCAGCCAAGAAACGTGCGCGCCAGGCGCAAAAACGCCGCGCCCACAATGTCGGTCAGCGCTCCGAACTGCGCTCCGCCATCAAGAATGTCAGGAAGGCGGTCGCCGCAGGCGACAAGAAGGCCGCCCAGGCACAGTTTCAGCAGGCGCAGAGCCGGATCGATTCGATCGCCGACAAGAGGATCGTGCACAAGAACACCGTTTCGCGTCAGAAGAGCCGGCTTGCCGCGGCAATCAAGGCGATGGCCTGATCAGCAAGGAAGACAAGAAAACGAAAGGCCCGCAGCATTGCTGCGGGCCTTTATGTTTTGTATCGGCGGTTCAGGCGGCCTGGGCTCGCAGCTGAATCGTGCGCCGAACCTGGTGGCGACCCTCGCGCACCTGCAACTCGTTGTCATGTGCAAAGGACATGAGAAAACTGAAGGCTTCGGGATTTGTTTCCTCGAGGCGGCGGTCGATGACCACACACTTGATGCCGGCACAGATAATTGGTTTGAGGTAGGGCGAGTAATTAATGCGCTGGTTTTCGCCAAACAGCGCCATGCAACCGCACAAGCGCTCGGCCCAGTCGCTGGGACGAAAGGTCTGACCATTGCGGGCAACGCCGACAATGACGATTTCCAGATGTGGCCCGGACACGATGCGATCCTCGGAAGTTGCGTTCAGTCTATCAGATATTATTGCGACGCAGCAACGAGCCTGAGAGGCTGCCGGACATGATATAAACTCATTGTTTTATATGACTAATACTTGTTCCTGGGACTTCTGCTTTCGCTCTGCAAGAGTGCACTGAACAAAATATCGCAAGTCCGAATGCATACCGCAGGAAAAGCTTGCATTCAGCAGTGGGTTCGCGGGGCCGGGCATGGGTGAAAACGCTTGCATCCACATACCGAATCGGATAAATATAGCGGCTGAAAACCCCAACATATTCAACAACACACACGGCGGCTTTTTGCCGCCGTGTGCTTTTTCGAGCGGGCAAAAACACCCGGGTGGGTACAACCATGCAACACCTGATGAACACCTACGGCAGGCAGGCCATCGCATTCTCACGTGGCGAGGGTTCCTGGCTCTGGGATCTGGAGGGCAGGCGCTATCTGGACTGCCTGTGCAGCATCGCGGTCTCGGGCATCGGACACGCGCATCCCCGTCTGACCACGGCCATCCGGGAACAGGCCGGACGCCTCATTCATATCTCCAATCTTTACCGCATTCCGGAGCAGGAACTGCTCGCGGCCAGGTTGTGCGCGCTCGCGGGGATGGACAAGGTGTTCCTCTGCAATTCGGGATGCGAGGCCAATGAAGCGGCGATCAAGCTTGCGCGCCTCCACGGTCATAACAAGGGCATCGAATCGCCTGCAATCATCGTTATGGAAAAAGCCTTCCATGGCCGCACCATCGCCACCCTTTCCGCCACTGGCAGCCGCAAGGTGCAGGCCGGCTTCGAACCGCTGCTCAGCGGCTTCGTCCGCGTGCCGTACAACGACCTTCCTGCGCTCGACCAGGTGGCGGCGCTCGATCCCAATGTTGTCGCCGTGCTGGTGGAACCGGTACAGGGCGAGGGCGGAATCAACATTCCAGACGACGGTTATCTCGAGCACCTTCGCAGGGTCTGCGACGCAAAAGGCTGGCTCTTGATGCTCGACGAAGTGCAAAGCGGCATGGCGCGTACCGGCAAGTGGTTTGCCTATCAGCATACCGGCATCAAGCCCGACGTCGTCACGCTCGCCAAGGGACTGGCAAATGGCTTTCCGATCGGCGCATGCCTGGCGAGCGGCGCGGCCGCGGATGTCTTCACGCCGGGCAAGCATGGCTCCACCTTCGGCGGCAATCCCCTGGCCTGCGTTGCGGCGTTGACCACGCTCGCCGTCATCGAAGACGAGGGCCTCGTGGCGCGTGCCGGCAAGCTTGGCGACCTCGTTCGCGAAGGCATCGCCGCAAGACTCGCGGGCGTGGCCGGCGTCAGGGAAATCCGCGGCAAGGGCCTGATGATCGGAATCGAACTGGATCGTCCCTGCGGCGATCTGGTCGAGCGCGGACTCGAGGCCGGCCTGCTGATCAACGTCACCGCCGACACCGTGGTGCGGCTGCTGCCGCCACTGAACATGAAGGACGCGGAAGTGCAATTGCTTATCGACGGCGTGAGCAGCGTCATCAGGGCCTACCTGACCGCCAGCAAGACCGATGCCGCCGTCGCGCATTAACGGATCATTTCATGCCGTCGCCGAAGCACTTTCTGCAGTTCAAGGACCTCGGGCGGGACGAACTCGAATATCTGTTCGGGCGCACGCGCTGGATCAAACAACAGTTCAGGGCATACCAGCCCCACCACCCGTTGTTCGACCGCACGCTGGTAATGATCTTCGAGAAACAGAGCACCCGCACCCGGCTGTCGTTCGAGGCCGGCATGCACCAACTCGGCGGCTCGGCGATCTTCCTCAGCACCCGCGATTCGCAGCTCGGCCGCGGCGAACCGGTGGAAGACGCGGCACAGGTCATTTCACGCATGTGCGACATCGTGATGATCCGCACCTTCGAGCAGGAAATTATCGATCGTTTTTCCAAACATTCGCGCGTACCGGTGATCAATGGGCTGACCAACGAATACCACCCCTGCCAGATTCTGGCCGACATCTACACCTACATCGAACGGCGCGGGCCGATTCGCGGCAGAACGGTGGCGTGGATCGGGGACTCCAATAATGTTTGCAACACCTGGCTGCAAGCTGCCGAAGTATTGGAGTTCAACGTGCACGTTTCCACCCCGCCTGGATACGAAGTCGAGCCGGAACGCGCCGGTCTCTACGGCACCGATCATTACGAGGAGTTCGAAGATCCCATGGCTGCGGCACGCGGCGCCGACCTGGTGACCACGGATGTATGGACCAGCATGGGCTTCGAGGCCGAGAACGACGAGCGCAAGCGTGATTTCGAGGATTGGCAGGTGGATGCGGACATGATGCGGCTTGCCAATCCCGATGCCCTGTTCATGCACTGCCTGCCGGCGCATCGCGGAGAGGAAGTCGCCGCCGCGGTGATCGATGGCCCGCAAAGCGTGGTGTGGGAGGAAGCGGAGAACCGGCTGCACACTCAGAAAGCGCTGATGGAGTACCTGCTTCTGGGACGTATTGAAGAAAATCGGAAATCTAAATAATCAAGGCAGGATGTTGATTGGCAACAATCCGGTCCGGGGGGAAAGGCGGTCACGGCGTGTTAAGAGCGTCGTGATCTGGAACAACGCAAGTATTATCAGGAGCCGAACATGATCGACAGAATCGTTTTATCCCGCATTTTTCTACTGCTTGCACTGCTGCTTTCCGCCCTTGGTGCTCTTGCCGCCGGCGACGAGGACGTCGCCTGGATCGCCGATGATCGCGGCTGCAAGGTCGCCAACCCGTTCCCGCAGCCGGGCGAGAGCATCAAATGGAGCGGTTCCTGCAAGAACGGCCTGGCTGACGGCAACGGCATACTGGAGTGGTTCGTCAACGGCAAACCCTTCGACCGGTACGAAGGCACGCTCCAGCTGGGCTGGGCCGAGGGCAAGGGAACGCTGCTACGTGAAGCTGGCAAGTACGTCGGCGAATGGAAGCGCAGCCTCCAGGACGGCAACGGCCGTTACGACGCAGCCGACGGCAGCTGGTATGAGGGCGAGTGGAAGGAAGGCCAGCCGCACGGGTACGGACAGTACCAGACGCCGGACGGACGCCTATTCAGCGGCACCTGGCAGAACGGCGTGTACGAAGGCGATATGGAAAACGATCCCAACAGGACTTGAAAGAGATCCGAAACATCGTGAAGAGAAAAGCAAAAACGAAACCCGTCAGGAAAGTGGTGCTCGCCTACTCCGGCGGGCTGGACACATCGGTAATCCTGAAGTGGCTTCAGGACACCTACGACTGCGAAGTCGTCACGTTCACCGCCGACATCGGCCAGGGCGGGGAACTCGAGCCGGCGCGCCGGAAAGCCCTCAAGTTCGGCGTCAGGCAGATCTTCATCGAAGACCTGCGTGAAGAATTCGTTCGCGATTTCGTCTTCCCGATGTTTCGCGCCAACGCCGTGTACGAGGGGGAATACCTGCTCGGCACCTCGATCGCGCGCCCGCTGATCGCCAAGCGCCTGGTCGAGATCGCGCGCAAGACCGGTGCGGACGCGATCTCCCACGGCGCGACCGGCAAGGGTAACGACCAGGTACGCTTCGAACTCGGCGCCTACGCGCTCATGCCGGATGTCAATGTGATCGCTCCCTGGCGCGAATGGGACCTGCTGTCACGCGACAAGCTGCTGGCGTATGCCGACAAGCATGGCATCCCGGTAGACTTCAAGAAGAGAAAAGGCGGCGGCGCCCCGTATTCGATGGACGCCAATTTGTTGCACGTTTCCTACGAGGGCGGGATTCTTGAGAACCCGGATTTCGAGCCCGAGGAATCGATGTGGCGCATCACCGTTTCGCCCGAGAAGGCGCCGAACCGGCCCGAATACGTGGAGTTGACCTACCGCAGGGGCGACATCGTCGCCGTGAACGGCAGCAGAATGACACCGGCGCAAGTGCTTACCAGGCTCAACCAGCTTGGCGGCAAACACGGCATCGGCCGGCTCGATATCGTGGAGAACCGCTATGTCGGCATGAAGTCGCGCGGGTGCTACGAGACTCCGGGCGGCACCATCATGCTGCGCGCCCACCGTGCAATCGAATCGATCACGCTGGATCGGGAAGTGCTCGCGCTGAAGGACGACCTGATGCCGTGTTATGCGCGCATGATCTACAACGGTTACTGGTTCAGCCCGGAGCGCGTGCTGCTGCAATCGCTGATCGACAACTCGCAGCTATCCGTCAATGGCATAGTGCGGGTCAAGCTGTACAAGGGTACGGTGCTGGTCGTCGGGCGCTCCTCGAAGGCCGATTCCCTGTTCGACTCGAAGATCGCCACTTTCGATGACGACAAGGGTGCCTATAATCAGGCCGATGCAGCCGGCTTCATTCGGCTGAACGCGCTGCGCCTGCGCATCGGGGCCAGGCGCAGGAACCGGAAATAGCGACGGTCCGTGCCGCCGCGGAACACCGATCGGCGGCAGGCAGCCGAAACATCCTGGAGGGAAACATCATGCCCAGTTTCGACATCGTTTCCGAAGTCAACCAGGTCGAGCTGAAAAACGCCATCGACCAGACCAACAAGGAAATTACCAACCGTTTCGACTTCAAGGGGTCGGACGCGCGAGTCGAACTCGTGGACAAGGCGCTGACCGTGTTCGCCGACGACGACTTCAAGATCGCGCAGGTCTATGACGTGCTGATCGGCAAGATGACCAAGCGCAACGTGGACGTGCGCGCGCTGCAACGCGCCAAGTCCGAGAAGATCGGCGGCGACAAGATGAAGCAGGTGATTACCGTCAAGGTCGGCGTGGACCAGGAACTTGGCAAGAGGATCCAGAAGATGGTCAAGGACAGCAAGCTCAAGGTCCAGGCCAGCATCCAGGGAGACGTAGTGCGAGTCTCCGGCGCCAAGCGCGACGATCTTCAGCAGGTGATCACGATGATGAAGAAGAACGTGACGGACTATCCGCTACAGTTCGCCAATTTCCGCGATTGAGAAATCCGGACTCAGGACTCAGGGCCGAGCAAGAAAGAAAACCGCCCGTTGCACCGCATCCCTTGTTCGCAATCGCAACAGTGACGCAAACCCGATTTCACCACCGCCCGAGCAGGCCCGCCACGGGAGGCTTTTGGCGGTCCTGCGTCCTGAGTCCTGAGCCCTGCTTCTACGCCTTCAGTCCCTTGACCCACTGGTCGTAAAGCCGGCTGGCGACGCCGCGCAGCGCCGCCAACTTTTCCTGCATCCCGTGCTGCATCCGTTGCGGCGACTGCACCGCCGGACCGCCGCTCTCCGCAATCTCGCCCGCACCGGTTTCGCACCAGCTTTTCACCAGTTCCTCGGTCATTTCGACGTGGCACTGCATGCCGAGGCTGTTGCCGATCACGAAGCCCTGGTTCTGGCAGTGGAGGTTGCCCATGATTCGCACTGCGCCTCGTGGAATGGTGAAGGTCTCGCCATGCCAGTGAAACGACTCGAATCGCTCGATGCCGGGTCCGAACCACCGCCTCGCGACCGGATTGTCGGCGATCAGGACTTCGCCCCAGCCGATCTCCTTGACCGGATTGCGGCCGACCGTGCCGCCCAATGCCTTCGAAATCAGCTGGCCGCCCAGGCAATGGCCGAGTACGGGAACGCCGGCGGCGACACTCTGTCGAATGAGTTGCAGCACCGGCGGAATCCAGGGTAAATCGTCGTTGACGCTCATCGGCCCGCCCATGAACACCAGACCGCCGAACAGCCGCGGATCGGCCGGAACCGCATCGCCCTGGTCCACCGCTATCAGGCGCCAGGGAATGTTCCGCGATTCCAGATACGTGGCAAAATATCCCGGCCCTTCAGTGGGCGAATGGCGGAATATTGCAACAGGTCTCATCGCCAAAGGGGTTCTCATGCGGTTCAAGGCCGCGAATGTTACTGCAATTCTGGTTGCCCTCATAACCATCCCGGCGGCCGCGCAGGAGGTGAGCGTAGTAGCGCTGTTCGAAGGCAAGGCGCTGCTCTCCGTCGACAATGGCAAGCCGCGCACCGTTCGCGCCGGGGAAACCTACGCCGGGGTCAAACTCATCAGCGCCAACAGCGAGGAGGCCGTCGTTTCCGTCGGCGGCAAACGCCAGCGGCTGAAACTCGGCGAGGGCATTTACAGCACTCTGACGTTGCCAAGCGGACACGCCACGGTCACGCTGAACTCCGACACGAGGGGGCATTTCGTCAGCAGCGGCAGCATCAACGGAGCGGCAATGAATTTTCTGGTCGACACTGGTGCCACCATGGTATCGATGGGTATCGAGGATGCGCGCCGCGCGGGCGTCAACTACCTCGCCGGGACACGCGGTCACTCGCAGACCGCCAACGGAATCGTGCCGGTGTACAAAGTAAGGCTCGGTAACGTGAGGCTTGGCGACATCACGCTCAACGACGTGGATGGCCTGGTTCACGAGAGCAGCTCGCTTCCGGTCGTGCTGCTGGGCATGAGTTTCCTAGGCCAACTGGAAATGCGCCGGGAAGGCAACAGCCTTACGCTGACCAAGCGCTACTGACGCTACTGACGCTTCTGCCGTTGGCGCCCGGGACCCGACCGTCCTACACGCAAAATCGGCATCTGTTAATGTCTGCGCACCTGAACGCCTCAGGCCACAAGAACAATGATCGCGGAGGAATGATGATCTACGAATTGCGCATCTACCACGCCTGCCCGGGCAAACTGCCGGTCCTCAATGCCCGCTTCTCCAATCACACCCTGAAACTATGGGAACGCTTCGGCATACGCCAAGTGGGCTTCTGGACGACCGTCATCGGCGAAAGCAACAATGCCCTTTACTACATCCTCGAATGGGAGAACCTGGCGGAGCGCGAACAGAAGTGGAACGCCTTCGCCACGCATCCCGACTGGCTGGCAATCCGTGCCGAAACCGAGAAGGACGGCCAGATTGTGAACCACATCACCAACATGATCCTGACGCCGACCGCATACTCGAAAATGCGGTAGAACCACCGAACCCCACCCACCTCATCCCGGCCTTCCACCCCTCAAGGGGGTACTAAACTGAGTCCCCCCAAATGGGCGGAGAAGGAGTGAAAATAGAGACGGGCGACCAGTTGGTCGCGCGTATTCTCTTGAGTTTCACCATTCCCTCTCCGCATCTTGACTTTTCCTCCCTCTCCACTTGTGGAGAGGGGCGGGGTGAGGCGGGGGAGAGGTTTCGTCGACACGGCGAAAGGGGGTTGACCTTGGGGCGGGAGACGAAACGGTGACGCGCTACCCGCAAGCGGGTGATTTCATCACTAACGTGTCCGCGCGTCAGGGTGAGGTGGTGGAACGAGGTCTTTGACGGGCTTCCGGCATTAAGTAGAATGCTCCATCCGGGCCGCGCATCGCGGCCCGTTTTTTCCGCAGCGCAGGCGCTCAGCATGAACGAGAAACTCGTATATAACGTCAACGTCACGGCCCTGGACGTCCTCCCCACCCCGGAGGAGATCAAGCGCCGCGTACCCTTGACCGACCAGGCGGAGGCGACCGTCCTGAAAGGCCGGCACGCGCTCGAGCGCATCCTCGATCGCAAGGATCACAGGTTGATGGTCGTGATCGGTCCGTGCTCGATCCACGACCCGGTGGCGGCGATGGATTACGCCAGGCGGCTGAAGGGAATCGCCGAAGAAACGGGCGATACGCTGTTCATCGTGATGCGCGTCTATTTCGAAAAGCCGCGCACCACCACGGGCTGGAAAGGCCTGATCAACGACCCGCGCATGAACGACTCTTTCCAGATCGAGGAAGGCCTGCAACTCGCCCGCAAGGTACTGCGCGACATCAACGAGCTGGGACTTCCCGCCGGCACCGAGGCGCTCGATCCGATCAGCCCGCAGTATCTCGGCGATCTGGTGGCCTGGAGCGCGATCGGTGCGCGCACCACCGAGTCGCAGACGCACCGCGAGATGGCGAGCGGTCTGTCTACGCCGGTCGGCTTCAAGAACGGCACCGACGGCGGGCTGCAGGTGGCGATCAACGCGCTGCTGTCGGTGTCACGGCCCCACAGTTTCCTGGGCATCAACCAGGGCGGCCAGGTTTCGGTGATCCGCACCAAGGGCAATGGCTACGGTCATATCGTTCTGCGCGGCGGAGCCAAGGGCCCGAACTACGACTCGGTGACGATCGCGGTGGTGGAAAAGGAACTGGCGAAAAACAAGCTGCCCGCCAATATCGTGGTGGATTGCAGTCACGCCAACTCCAACAAGGACCACAACCTGCAGCCGCTGGTGGCCAGCGACTGCGCCCACCAGATCATGGAAGGCAACCGGTCCATCGTAGGCCTGATGCTGGAGAGCAATATCAACGCCGGCAATCAATCCATACCGGCCGACCTGAAACAGCTCAAGTACGGGGTGTCCGTCACCGATGCCTGCATTGACTGGCCAGCCACCGAGAAGCTTCTGCGCGAGATCCGTCAGAAACTGAAGGACGTACTGCCAAAAAGGGTTCCGAGAACCGCAGAAGTCCGAAAGATCAGCGGATAGATGCGGGTTCTATGGCCGTGAAAGAACGGGCGATCAAGGCATCGCCCGTTTGCATTTATCTCCCCCTCTCCGCATCTTGACCTTTCCTCCCTTCACTTGTGGAGAGGGCCGGCGCGAGGTCAGGGGGAGAGGGTCGGGGAGAGGTGGGGAACCAACATCGCCGGGCCGCCCGCCGCCGAGCGGATAGAACACGGTGCGGTCGAGCACGATGCCGCGCTCGTCCGCAGTGATCACCCGCGCTTCGCAGTTCTTCAAGTACGCATTTGCGTAGAAAAGCAGTTCGGTCATGGCTCTGCGCCTGCTTTACGCTCCCGTTTCGCCATGCGGAGCAGATGGCGGCGCGGTGGTGGTCGGCCAGTCCGAAAACGGGAAGGGCTTCTTCTCCGTGTTGTAGGTCAGGTAGGCCCACAGACCATAAACATAAACGGCAAGCTGCTTCCCGAACCTTAGCGCGCGTTCGTTTGGACCGCCCGTTACCAGAGTAACAATGACCTGGAACAGCACCACGACCCACATGATGAATTCGGCCACTTTGTACAAGACCGCGAACAGGATCATGTACAACAACCTCGTCCATCGTGAAGAATCGTTCATCTGCATTACCGGATTTTCCATTTCTTCTCCTTTTCCACACGCGGCCGTTGAAACCGGATCGCGTTCGTGGATTGCACCATCACCGTGAAATTCAACCTATTTGCTTCGGCGACGTGACTTGCGTTTTGAAACCGCGCCGTCCCCTTCCCTGGCGGTCGTGGCCGTGGCTTCGGCGATCAGCCACTCTACAAAGTGGTTCACCTCAGAACGTCCCGATGTGAGCGCTGTTCTTACGATGAAGTAGGCCCGGTCGGTGACCGATCCGAGCGGAAATGGCGCAACCAGTGCCCCGTCGGCCAGAAGCTTCCTTACCAGCGGCCGGCGCCCGAGTGCCACACCCTGCCCGCCCAGTGCCGCGCCTATGGTCTGGTCATAGTGGTTGAAGCGCAGTGAGTCCGCCGGTTCGAGATCGGGTACGCCCGCGCTCTCCAGCCAGACATTCCACGTGAGCCATGGGGTCGGACGGTGCGGTTCGTCGAAATGCAACAGCACATGGTGGCGCAGGTCCTGCGGCGATTTCAGCGGCCGCTTCCGATCCCTCAGCAGCGCCGGACCGCACACTGGCAGGATTTCCTCACCGAACAGACGCACGGATCCGGGGGGCGCGGCACGCGACGGACAGTAGCGGATGGCAAGATCGATGCGCTCGCGATCGAGGTCGAGCACCTGGTTGTTCGCGGAAATGCGCACGTCCACGTCCGGATGCCGCCTGCGAAAGCCCGAAAGCCGCGGTATCAGCCACAGCGAACTGAACGCCATCGAAGAAGTCACCGTCACCATTTTCGGCATCGCGCCGGGCGAAACCTGCTCGACCGCCTGGCGCAGGGTGCGCAACGCGCCGTCGACGGCGCGCCACATCTGTTCACCCGCGTCGGTGAGGGCCAATCCTCGATTGCGCCGCTGAAACAGCGCCACGCCCAGGCGGCTCTCCAACGCCTGGATCTGGCGGCTGACCGCCGACTGAGTGACGAACAGTTCCTCGGCGGCCCTGGTAAAGCTCAGGTGCCGGGCGGCGGCCTCGAAGCCCTTGAAGAAATCCAGAGACGGCAGCGGAGGGGGTTGCCTAGCCATTCTTGAAACTCATGCGAAGCATTCTGAAATATCGTTTGTGCCCCAGCCCGCACTGCGGAAAATGCATGGCGTAATGATTTCCCGGAATGGCTGGCGCGTCAATGGCGCCGCCTGGCCGAAACTGGAGGTGTTGACCATGCAAATCGAGACCAATCGTTCCACCCTTAGCCTGGCCCGTGACGGCCTGGTGGCAATCCGCGACGGCCAGGGGACCCGTGTCGTCTGTCGCGCCGGCAGCCTTTGGATTACCCAGGAGTGCGATGTGAAAGACGCCGTAATAACGGCCGGCGAATCGTTCACGCTCAGCTATCCCGGGTTGACACTGGTAAGCGCGCTGAGCGCTACCGAACTCACCATCATCGAGCCGCGTGCGGCCACGCAATCGCAACCATGGATACCCGCACCGAGTTGCGAACGGCACGAACCCGCCGTCGTCCCGTGACCCCGGCGGCTTTGCCGACCCTGCGGGTCTGTGGTGGTCTTGAACTTCCAAATCCCTCTCCCCTCGCGGGCGGGGGTTAGGAAGAAGGGGTGAGCTGGGCCCCTAACGCATGACGAACGGGTTACCGGTCTTCACCCCGGTGTTGATCCACACGCTCTTCATCTGCAGGTACTCGTATATGGCGCTGGCCCCGTTCTCCCTGCCCATTCCGCTGTCCTTGTAACCGCCGAACGGCGACATGAAACTCACTGCACGGTAGGTATTCACCCACACCGTGCCGGCCTTGATGCGCTCCGACATGCGGATCGCGCGGCCAACGTCCTGGGTCCAGACGCCGGCGCCGAGACCGAAGCGCACGTCGTTGCCGATGCGCACCGCGTCGTCCTCGTCCTTGAACGGGATGATCGACAGCACCGGGCCGAACACTTCCTCCTGGGCGATGCGCATCCGGTTGTCCACGCCGGTAAAAATGGTGGGCTCGACGAACCAGCCCTTGCCGCACTCCGGGCGGGTCGCAGGTCCACCGCCCATGCGCAATTTCGCGCCTTCGTTCCTGGCAATGTCGATGTAGGACAACACCTTGTCGTACTGCGGCCGCGTGGTAACCGGCCCGACCTGGGTTTCCAGACTCATCGGGTTGCCCATCCTCGCTGTCTTGGCCAGCGCCAGCAGCTTTTCGACGAAGGCATCGTGGATGGATTCCTGCAGCAGCAAACGCGAACCGGCGATGCAGGTCTGCCCAGTCGCGGCAAAGATGCCGGATACGGCACCGTTCACAGCATCCTCCATCGTGGCGTCCTCGAAGACGATATTCGGCGATTTGCCCCCAAGTTCCAGTCCGACTTTCTTGAATCCGCGCGCAGCGGTTTCCGCGATCACTCTGCCGGTCGCGTCCGACCCGGTGAAGGCGATTTTTGTAGTCAGCGGGTGCTCGACCAGCGGCATGCCCACTTCCTTGCCGAAGCCGGTCACAACGTTGACCACGCCGGCGGGAAAGCCGGCCTGCTCCACCAACTTGACGAACTCCAGCGCGGAAGCCGAAGTGAATTCCGAAGGTTTGATCACCACCGTGTTACCCGCGGCTAGCGCCGGTGCCAGCTTCCAGGCGGTGAGCATCAGCGGCGAGTTCCATGGTGTGATGGCCACGACCACGCCCAGCGGCTCATAGCGGGTGAAATTGAAATAGCCTTTCTTGTCGAGCGGAATGACCGCGCCCTGCACCTTGTCGGCCAGTCCGCCGAAGTAGTAGTACCACTGCGGCACGTAGTTGAGCTGCGCCGACATCTCGGCGAACAGCTTGCCGTTGTCGCGCACCTCGATTTCGGCCAGGTGCTGGGCGTTTTGCGCCACCAGGTCGCCGAGTTTCCTGAGGAGCGCGCCGCGCTGCGTGGCCGTCATCTGCGGCCACGGGCCGTCGGTAAATGCAGCATGCGCGGTGCGCACCGCATGATCCGCGTCGGTGGCGTTGCCACGCGCGATCATGGCCCAGGGCTCGCCGGTGAACGGGTTGTAGCTCTCGAACCACTCGCCCGACGACGGCGCCACCCACTCGCCGCCTATGTACATTTGATACTTCTGCATTCGATTCTCCATTTATTGAGGCAAGAGGCCCTGGGCGCGAGGAACGAACTTAGAGCCTGGTGCTTGGCGCCTAGAGCCTAGCCCCTCGTGCCTCGCACCTGCGATTCAGCGAATCGCGATCGGCGCCACCGTCGAACCCGTTCCACCCTTGATCTTGAGCGGTTGCACCACGAAGGCAAACTCGTAGGCCTTCTTCGCCGCCAGTTCGTCGAGCTTCATGTTCTCGAGCAGGAAGATGCCGTAGACGGCCAGCGCAAGCTGGTGGATCGGCAGGTTGATACTCTTGTCGGGGTTTGGCGTGACCTCTACCGGGTAGGTATCCGCACCGAACAGGATCGGATCCTGTTGCGCCAGCCATTCCGCCGCCGGAACACCGATGCCCGGGCTACTGCTGTTGTACTTGGCGTTGTCCACGCCCCACAACTTGCCATATCCCGTGTGGATCAGGACCGCGTCGCCCTTCTGCAGCGTCGCGCCCTGCTTCTTCAGCGCCGCCTGCAGGTCATCAACCGTGATCTCGTAGCCTGTCGGAAGCATGTCCACGCCTTTGGATGCCGCCACGTCGATCAGGACGCCGCGCGTATAGATCGCGCCAATCTTGTCGACGCCGAGCTTGGTGAACCCGTTGCGCGTTGTGATCTCGTCCGTCTTGAAGCAGTTGTAGTGGCTGTTGTCGATGCTCTGGTGCGAGAACATGTCGAACTGGGTGCCGACCTGGCCGAGTTCGGTGATGACGAATTCCTCGTTGGTGTAGCGCTTGTTGGTCCCCATAGGACCGCCGGTGCGCTTGGTATGGATATCGAAACGACGCGTGCCGAAGAAGGGCATGTCCATCGCCAGGACGCGGCCGAGTTCGATGACTTCACCCGTCTTGACGAGCCGCGAAGCACGCAGCACCAGCTCCGGGCTCATGAGATTCGCCGCCCCGCGCTCGTCCCCCGCACCCCACTTCGACGGACAACGCGCCTCGGGAGCCGGCGGACTCCAGGTCTGCGCGGTTGCGGAAGCCGAACAAAGTACCAGCAGCGCTGCCGTCGCGGCGAGAAATCCGGTTGTTTTCATTGCTCCTCCTTAGTTGAATTTTTTGAACTGGCCTGGGGCCTAGCTTACCGCACCCGGAACTTTTCGTGAGCGCGGAGCTCCCGCGCTCGGGAGCTCATCCGATGCGTCGGATCGTAACCTTGTTGTAGCCGATGAGCGAATTGAGGATAAAACTGAACACCGAAACAAACAGCGCAACGAAGAATCCGGCCCAGAACCCTGCGATGTAGAACCCGGGAACCAGCCAGGCCACCAACAACAGCATCAGCGCGTTGATCACCAGCACGAACAGGCCCAGCGTCACCACCGACAGCGGCAGCGTCAGGATCACCAGCAGCGGTCTCAGGAAGGTATTGACGATACCGAGCAGCAGGCCGGCGATGAACAACGACTGCGCCGTCTGCAAGGTCATGCCGTCGAAAAGATCGTCGGCCACCCAGAGAGACAGCGTGTTCACCGCCCAGAAAATCAGAAAGCGGACCAGTGGATTGGTGATTTTCATGGCGGCGATGTTAGCACGCAGCGCTGACGCGCTGCGTGCTGGGCCGAGGGCCGAGGTGCGAGGGTCGAGGTCAAAGCTTCTTGTGGCCCATGAGTTTTACTCGAACCTCGTACCGCTTCATGATGCTGTAAACTCCGCCGCTCCTAGAAATTAATACTTCCGCCTCACATGCACCCGGAGGGGTGTCATCCTTGCCCCTGCCGGGCACTGCGCACCCAGCACTAAGCACTTGCCGTTGTTCCTCCTTCATCCTTCCGCCTTCATCCTTGCCCATGACCACCCTTCCCCGTTCGATGTGGGTCCTGACCGTGCTGCTTACGCTGGGTTGGGGACTGAACTGGCCGTTGATGAAACTGGCATTGGCGGACATTCCGGTCTGGACATTTCGCGGTCTGTGCGTCGCCTCGGGCGCCATCGGACTTTTCATTATCGCGCGCGCAGGCGGTCAGCAAGTTCGCATACCGGCGGGTCAGTTGCCACGCGTTGCGTACACGGCGATTGCCAACGTCACCATGTGGAACGTGCTGATCGGCTACGGCCTGCTGCTGTTGCCATCGGGGCGAACCGCGATCCTCGCTTACACCATGCCGCTATGGACCGTACTGTTGTCCAGGTTCGTGCTTCACGAGAAGCTGACGCCGCGCCGCGTGCTCGGCGTTTCGCTGGGCATGGCTGGCATGGCGCTTCTGATTGGCGACGAATTCGCCGCCATGGAAGCCGCGCCCATCGGCGCGGCACTGGCCCTCGGTGCGGCATTTTCCTGGGCAGTCGGCACGGTCCTGATGCGCCGCTATCCAACCGACTTGCCGACGACCTCGTTTACCGCGTGGCAGTTGCTGATCGGCGGCGTACCGATCATGGTCGGGGCGCTCATTCTCGAATGGGGCGAGTGGCGGCCAATCGGCGTCGGGGCCGCGATCGGGCTCGGATACAACATGCTTTTCGTCTTTATTTTCTGTTACTGGGCCTGGTACAAGATCGCCACCACCGTACCCGCCACCATGGCTGCGCTCTCCACGCTGATGATCCCGATCGTCGGCCTGTTCAGCGGCATGCTGATTCTCGGCGAACGTCCGCAATGGCAGGAGTACGCAGCATTGGTGCTGGTGATCGCCGCGCTCGCGACTGTCCTGGTACCGCCAAGACAGGTTGCCAAGTAGTCCGTCTTGCAGGCGCGGTGGCCCGCGGCCCGCGGGACTGGCCGCGGGATAGCGCTAACCCATGGTTTTCACGGGACAATTGGCCCGGAAGTTGCTGTATTCTCATTCATCATGAGAACCGGGTTCTTTCTCTTACTGGTTTTGACGGTTTCTGCCGGAATTGCGCAGGCCGACATCTACCGGTATGTAGATGCCGACGGCGCGGTGCAGTTCACCAACGTGCCGCTGGACAGCCGCTACAAGGTCTATCTGAAGGAAAAAAGGGCGAAGCCGGATCCGGTCGCGCAGACACTGGCGAGCGAACTGCGTTACTACGACGATCAGGCGCGTTCGCGCTATTCCCGGCACATCCACGACGCGGCAAGGCTCACCAGGCTGGAACCGGCACTGATCCACGCGGTGATTTCAGCGGAATCGGGCTACAACCCGCTGGCGCGCTCGCACAAGGGTGCCGCCGGGCTCATGCAGCTGATGCCGGAAACAGCAAAGCGCTACGGCGTGAAGAACCGGCTGGATCCGGCGCAAAGCATCCACGGCGGCGCGCGTTACCTGCGCGATCTGGTACGCATGTTCAACAACGATCTCCAACTCGCCGTTGCCGCCTACAACGCCGGAGAAAACGCCGTGGTGAGGCACGGCAACCGCATCCCGCCGTATAGCGAGACCATGACCTACGTACCGCGGGTGATGAATTACTACAGGAAATACCGCACTACTTCCTAGTCCTTCTCGGGCACAGGCGCCGGCTGCGGCCCCGCGTGAATTGCAGGCGCAGCCGGTACGTACACGAATCGCCACTCGCTGCAGCGCGCCTTGCCGTCAAACCCCTCGTACTTCAGCGGGAAACCGACGCGTAAACCGGGGTCACCGGGGTAGACCCCATCAATTCCTCGATGTCGGCCTGTACCCCGTCGGATTAATTTACATCCGCAATCCTAGAGATGAATATATAAATTAATAATCAAGTACTTAGTAATTGGCGCGCGAATTGCGTCTAACTGCCGTGAGTTACTTCTCAAAAGTGGAGACACGTGATGCACACTTCCAAACTGCTCAAGGCACTATCACTGGCCACGCTTATGGGCTCGGCACTACCTGCCGCAGCAGTGGTAATTGCGTTTGGCAACTCCAGCCCGACAGGCAATACCGCTGCATTCACGGCTTCGGTCACCGGCCTCGGCGGCACGATCGATTCGAGCATCAACTTCGACACTCATCCGCTCGGCCTGCTTAATCCAAACTTCTACCCCGGCGTCACGCTAACGGCGACTGGAGATTCCAACACGGTCATGTTCGGTGCCGGCCCTGCTCAGGGAAACACTTCTTCCACGCCGCTGTCTACCGGGGAAGGGTCTCATTCAGCGTCGAACTTCTTGTTCGATGACGGAGCCCCTTCGTCATTGGCCATCAGTTTTGACCAGGCAGTCTTCGGTGTCGGATTGCACGTAATTGACTATTTCAATCCAACTGATTTCAATAACCCACTCACGATCGAAGCGTTCGACGGGCCGAATGGTACCGGAACTTCGCTGGGGTTATTTTCTTCTGTAGCGTTCAATTTCCAGAATAACAACATGTATTTTCTCGGCGTAACCAGCAGCGAAAACAACATTCGCTCACTTGTGTTTACCGATGTCAACTCAAATACAGGTGACACTACCGGAATTGACGATATCCTTTTCGGTGTCGGCGTCACCCAGGTCCCCGAACCGGGCACGCTCGCGCTGCTGGGTATCGCTCTAGCCGGGCTCGGCTTCCGCCGTGGCAAACGTTCGCTCTCATAGGCGTCGCCAATAGTAAGTGAAACGCACCAAGCGTGACTATCTGAGCGCAATGCGATAGGTGCCGGCCGCCGCTTGCAGGCGCGTGATCGCGCTATCCGAGTCAGCTTCGGCCAGGAGAGCCCATACCCCGCCCTTCAATGAGGTGGCGGGTCGAGAACTTCTTGATGCTCTCTACACCCAGAACTCCCGGTTGATGCCGACGCCAACGAAGCGCCGCGTATAGGTGTACACAAAGGAATAATCGAGTCGTCGCGCCCAGCACTCAACGTTAGCGTGGGCGCGAATCCGTGAAAGTTCCAGTCGCGGGCGGTGACGCCGAGATCAACCTGCAGGAGCTGATCTGTGCAGAAAAACCAAAAAAACTAAGGGGCCAGCAGAAACCAAGGGGTCAGCGCTATACTTTATAGTGATTTGGCGTAGCCTGCGGCAATGGTTCGCCCCCAGCGCCTGGAATTCCCTGGCGCCTGCTACCACCTCACCGCCCGGGGTGACCGGCAGGAGCCGATCTTCGAGGATGACGCCGACCGGCTCGTCTTTCTCGACCTGCTTGCCAAAGAGGTCCTGCAGCAACGCTGGGTGCTCTATGCCTTCTGCCTCATGGGCAATCACTACCATCTGTTGGTGGAAACCCCCGAAGCCAATCTGGTCCAGGGCATGCGCCGGCCAAACGGGATCTACATCCAGGCTTCCAACCGCCGCTACGTGGAAGGCGCCGCGCTGTCAGGCGTGCGCGCCGCGGGAGAAGCATCCGCTCTGTTGCGCGGAGAATGACCGAAGCAAACCAAGGAAAGGCGGTGACTGTCTTTAGCTGGATGATTCGCCCGTGGTCACGCATTGCCGTCGGCTACCAGGCCTTGCCAACATAGGGCCACACCAGCTTCGTATGCCTGCAAGATTGCGGCCTTCACTTTCTACTGTCTCATTTCGTTCATGAAGATGTAAAACGCAACTCCTGGCATTCGCCTCCGTTGGGTGCGCATGCGCGTGTCGGGCGGCCCGGCTCGATCGAAGTCGCGGACTTTGATTCAGTTCACAATCTCGAAGGCCTGAATGGAAGATACAAACGTCAAGATGGACCGCCGCAGTTTTCTCAAACGCTCGACGCTGGTTGCCGGCGGCATGGTTACAGCCACCACGCTGCAAACACTCGCCGCGCATTCCGCATGGGCGAGGGACCGCGACGACGACTGGAAGCGTGGCAAGGGAGACAACTGTGGTCCGGGCAGGAAGCCTCGCGGGGGCAACAGCAAGGATTACGGATCCCTGAAGCCGACCCCGGACCAGAACGGCGCCCTCATCCTGGCGCTGCCCGACGGGTTTCGTTACACCACGTTCGGCAAGATTGGCGACATCATGAGCGACAGCTACCCCACCCCGCGCAATCATGACGGCATGACCGCGCTTCCAGGACCGCACGGCACGGTCCGCCTGATCCGCAACCACGAAGTGCGTAACGCAGCCGGTGATTTCACGCTGGGCGTGATCGGCCCGGAATCCACGCGATACGACGTTGCCGGAACCGGAGGCTGCGTGACGGTGGACTACGATCCGAAATACAAACGGGTGGTACGCGACTTCATCAGCATCAACGGCACCATCGTCAACTGCTCCGGCGGCCTTGCATACAAGGACATTGGCTGGATTACGTCGGAAGAAACCACCCAGGCGGCAGTCAACGGCTATACAAGAAAGCATGGCTACAACTTTCTGGTACGCGCCGACAGCGATGCACCTTTGCCCGCGGTGCCGCTGCTCGCGATGGGCCGCTTCGCGCATGAGGCCTCGGTCGCAGATCCGGAAAGCGGTATCGTTTATCAGACCGAGGACTCCGGCGGCAACAGCGGTTTGTACCGGTTCATGCCGAACGATCCGGAAAACCTGCTTGCCGGCGGCGTGCTCCAGATGGCGAAGATACGCGGCATCAACGGTTACGACACCCGCACGAATCAAACTGTGGATGCCGAACTGCCGGTGGAATGGGTCACGATTGATACTCCCGATCCCGATCCTGTCACCTCATCCACCAGTTGCTTCGCGCAGGGCTTCGCCAAGGGCGGCGCGCGCTGGAACCGGCTCGAAGGCATCTTCCGCGGCGAGGACGGCAGCGTGTATTTCGTCTCTACCAGCGGCGGCAACGCGGCCCGTGGTCAACTGTGGCAGTTCATCCCGAGCTTCTCCGGCGGCGGCACACTGGTGCTGGTGTTCGAATCGCCAAACGGAAGTGTGCTGGATTCGCCGGACAACCTGTGCGTGACGCGGAGAGGCGGCATTCTCTTCTGCGAGGACGATGCCAGCGGTGACAGTGACACGCATCCGCTCGCGCCGGGGATCACCGACATCAACCGGCTGATCGGCATGGGCCGCAGCGGCGAACCCTTCGAATTCGCCGTAAACATTCTCAACGACAGCGAGTTTGCCGGCGCCTGCTTCAGCCCGGATGGAGACATACTTTTCGTCAATGTGTTCGGCACCGGAGCAGTCGGCAGCGGCATGACCTGCGCGATCACCGGACCTTGGCGCAAGGGCGCGCTCTAATACACACCGCGCGAAACGCAATCGAGTCGGGCCCCGCTTCGGCGGGGCTTCTTTTTTGGTTCCCGTACGGAATGGATTGCGAAAATCGGAAGAACGGGCGACGCACCGTTCGAGTCATTTCTCCGGGGTGGCTGAAGGAGAATGCTGAACCCAGCCAAAGACTCTTGCGGCAATGAGACCGCCGATCACTTGAGCGGCGACAAACGCAACAACATCGGACGGACGGATTCCCGAGAAACTGTCGGTAAGCGAGCGGGCAAGCGTTACGGCCGGATTGGCAAATGACGTGGAGGCGGTAAACCAGTAAGCTGAAATAATGTAAGCGGCCACGGCGTAGGGCATGGCGGCGGGCCTGGTGCGTGCACATCCGAGTATCACGGCAATCAGACCGAAGGTCGCAATACCTTCGCTGAAAAGCTGCGCAATACCCACGCGCGCGCGCAACGACGGGGTGAATACGGGTTCGCCGAACATCATGTGTGCCGTGGCAACGCCTGCCAGTCCTCCTGCCACCTGCATGGCGACATACGCCAGCATCTCGCCCCCGGCAAGCTCGCGTCGCATTCGCGCAACCAGCGACACCACGGGGTTGAAGTGCGCACCCGAGATCGGCCCGAAGGCGAGGATCAGGGCAACAAGTGCCCCTCCCGTGGCCAGCGAATTGGCGAGCAGCGTGATCGCCGGATTGCCGTCCGACAGCCGTTCGCCCATGATGCCCGAACCGACCACAGCGGCGACCAGAAACGCGGTACCGATGCCCTCGGCCGCGGCCCGCTTCGCCAGATTCATGTATTGCCGATTTCGTCGAGCTTCTTCTGCAAAGCCAGCCTGTCGAGCTTGTCGAGCGGCAGATTCAGGAAAATGGAGATGCGGTTGGCGAGTTGGTTGTAGGCCTTGAAAAAAGCCTTGCGCCTGTCTTCATCGGATCCCGTCACTGCGGCCGGATCGTCCACCCCCCAGTGCGCGCTCATCGGCTGTCCCGGCCACACCGGACAGACTTCACCTGCGGCTTGATCGCAAACGGTGAACACGAACTGCATTTCCGGCGCACCCGCAACTGCAAACTCGTCCCAGTTCTTGCTGCGCAGTCCTTCCGTGGACAGCCTGTTCTTTACGATCAGTTCCAGCGCCTGGGGATTTACCTTGCCGGTCGCATGACTGCCGGCGCTGAACGCCTTGAATCGCCCCTTGCCCATCGCGTTCAAGAGCGTCTCCGCCATGATGCTGCGCGCCGAGTTGCCGGTGCACAGGAACAGCACGTTGAAGGTCTTGCCCGCCATGGCGGTGTCCTATCCGATCTTCGGCACGCAGCAGGCCGCCGCCTTGACCGGAATGCGTCCGAGGCTGGACTGGGTGTCGCGCCCGAAGACGGGAATATTCGAAAGCGTATGAAAGGTTTCCCAGGCGATGCCCTGCGGATCCTGAACCCAGTGTTTGTTCGACTCGGCGTAGCAGCAGGCAGCCTCGGCTTGCTCCACGACCGGCTGGTCGGCCTGCACAAGCCGCTCGCGCATGGCGCCGAGCTCCTCGTCGCTCTCGACCTGGATGCCCATATGATTCATTCCCGGGGTGTCGCCGCGCCGGGAAATTGCGAAGTTCACCCGCGGGTCATCCAGCATCCACTTTGCGTAATCGTCCTTCTTCACCGATGGTTGCGCGCCGAACAGCGAACTGTAGAAGCGGATGTTGTGATCCAGATCATCAACAGATACGTGCACGTGAAAGCGTTTCATGCTGATCTCCTCTTCGAAGTCTTGACGGAATCACTGGCGAGGCCGCCGCCCTCACCGCCGCAGCAGTTCTCGGTCAGGTACGCGACCAGCGCGTCCATCGCCGGATAGATGGCCGCGTAGTGGATGAAGCGGCCGTCCTGGCGGGCACTTACCAGGCCGGCCTGGTGGAGTTCCTTCAGGTGGAAGGACAGGGTGGCGTTGGGCAGGTCGAACTTTTCGGCTATGGCGCTTGCCGGCATGCCCTCGGGTCCCTTCTGTACGAGAAGGCGATACACCTCGAGGCGGGTTCCCTGCGCCAGCGCCGCCAACGCCCTGATGGCGTCGTTTGTTTTCATATTTCCAGTATCATGGAAATGTTGAAGGAAAGTCAATGCCCGCCGCGACAGCCCGGGGATCGCGCTCGACATTCTTTTTCGATGCGCGCATACGCGTTATATTGTCGCCATGAACCTCGAACGCATCACCGTCGAATTCCACGCCGAGGAAGACCGCCTGATGGTGCGGGTTTTCTTCGACAGGAAGCTGGAAATCCAGTTCTGGCTTACGCGGCGCCTGGTCAAGCGCATCTGGCCGGTGCTGCTTCAGATGGCGCAGGCCAAGCCGGATATCCAGATGCAGCCCAATCCCGAAGCGCGCAAGGCGTTGCTCGGATTCCAGCACGAGAAGGCGTTGCAGGAAGTGAAGTTTTCCAAGGCGACGCAGGAACCCGGCCGCGAGCACCCGCTGGGAAGTGTGCCGATGTTGGTAAGCAAGGTGCGCGCGCGCCGCAACCAGAAAGGCCAGACCGTCCTGTCGCTGTCCCCGCGCGAAGGCAACGGTGTCGATCTCGCGCTCGGCGACACGTTGCTGCATGGTTTCCTGAAGCTCATGCAGGACACCGCGTCGAAGGCGGAGTGGGACCTCACGCTTGCGGTCCCGGCGCTGGCGCCCACCGTCGAGGAAGAAACCAACCGCACCGTCAACTGAGACGCGGCTGCGGCGTTCTGGCTCGAACGAACCCCGTTGATCGTACCCTTGCCCTCCCTCCCCGTCTCCATACGCGGCACAGCGGCGCTGCTGTTGGCATTGACGCTTTGCGGGTGCGCCACTTTCCGCAGCTATGACGCGGAGATGAACAATACGATCAGCCTGGCGGCGGGCGGCAACGTGGACGGCGCGATCAACCTGCTCGAACGCACCAACAGGCACGGCAAGAAGGACCTGCTCTATTACTTCGAGCTGGGCGAACTGGAACGCCTCAGAAACCGCTACGACGAAAGCCGGAAAGCCTGGATGGAGGCGGACGCGCGGGTGCGGGCGTGGGAGAGTGCGGCGGCCGCCAACCCCGAGAAGCTGGTTGGCAGCATGACGAGCGTTTTCATCAACGACAAGACGCGCCCGTACCAGGGCCACGACTACGAGAAAGTCATGCTGACCACGCGGCTGGCGCTCGATCATCTGGCCCGCGGCGATTTCGATAGCGCGCGCGTGGACATCAAGAGAACCCATGAGCGCGAGGCCGTCATCGCCGGGCTGCGGGACAAGGAACTGCGCAAGACCGAGGAGGAAGCGCAGAAGCGAGGTGTGCAGACCAGCTTCAAGGAACTCAACGGCTATCCGGTACAGTCCATCGACAATCCGGAAGTAAACGCGCTCAGAAACAGTTACCAGAGCGCGTTCAGCCACTACCTTGCCGGCTTCGTTTACGAGGCGCTGGGGGAACCCAGCCTTGCCGCCGCCGGCTACCGTCAGGCGATCGAACTGCAGCCGAACCAGCCGCTGATGGAACAGGCGCTCGAAGGGCTGGACGCGCGCACCGGTACCCGGGACGGCAGCTACACCGACGTGCTGTTTGTGGTCGAGTCGGGAACGGCGCCGGCGCGCCGATCGCAACAGTTCAATCTTCCTTTTCCGCAGGGAAACCGGCTGCTGATCGTGCCGGTGTCCTTCCCGGTCATCGTCCCGGCGCAACCGTCCTTCATGCCGACACAGTTGCAGATCGAAGGCGAAAACCCGGTAGACGTGGTCGCCATAACCAGCATTGACCTGATGGCGCGCAAGGCGCTGCAGGAAGAGATGCCGGGAATCGTGCTCAGAGGTATCATTCGCTCCACTGCCAAGGCGGTTGCACAAAACCAGGCGGGCATGCACGATGATTCCGGGCTGGCTGCGCTGGCGATCGCGATCGGCTCGATAATCACGGAGTCGGCCGACGAACGCGGATGGCGTTCGCTGCCGGCGCAGATCGCGATCGCGCGTGCGCGCATACCGTCGGGTGAACATACCATCACGCTGCAGACACCCGAAGGCGTGCGCAGCGTGCAACTGAACCTGGCTGGCCGCTATACCGTGGTAGGCTTACGCCTGCTGCGCAGTGAGCTTTTTGTGCAGTCCCCGGAAGGGGTGGCCCCGGGGGGCGCCCGGCAATCGACTGATGCCCTGGCCGCACCGGCGCCGTCAACTGATGGCAGGCCGGAAACGTTGGAACGGCAGCCCCGACAGATGGAGACCTCAAAATGAACCGTACATGGACGATCATCGCACTGCTTGTGGCTGCGCTCGGCACCGGCTGCGCCGCCAAGAAGGGCTTCGAGAAGCCCGGCTTCTCCTTCGGTTGCCCGATCGGCGACGCGAAAGTAAGCTCGATGGAGGACCTGGTCAAACTCAAGGTCGTACAAGAAGGCAAGCGCACGACCATCCTGGCGACCGAGATGCGCTGCACGATGACCGGTGATTTGTACAAGGTTGACGTCAACCTCAACAATGACAGCTCCGACATCAAGCGCATCAACTACAAGTTCCGCTGGATCGACCGCGAGGGGATGCGGGCCTGGGAGGAGGAAACCTGGAAGCCGCTGCTTATGTACGAGAACAGCAACATAACGGTCAGCACCGTGGCACCGACCAACAAAGCTGTGGACTTCCGCCTCGTTCTTCTAAGCCAGGAGTAGCGCCAACCGCGGAATCGTCGACAAACGGAACGATGGCCCTCGTGCACCTGAAGCCAATTTTGCGAAATGGAGAGTGTCCAATGATCGATGTGAGCCGCCCCCGCTGCCTTGTACTGCTGCCGCTGCTCGCTGCCGTGGCGATTGCCGCCGGCTGCGCCAAGGACACGGTCCGCTATGGCGATGCGCGAGGGGTCGAGACTGTGACCAACGAATTCGGCTCCACCGACCTGCAGATGATCGCCGAATCGATGACGCGTTCGATGCTTGGCGCGCCGGTTGTGGCCGGCGGCAACCTGCCGATTGTCACCGTGCAGGAAGTGAAGAACAAGACCAGCGAATACATCGATACCCGCGCCATCACCGACAGCATCCGCGCAGAGCTTCAGAAAAGCGGTCAGATACGGTTCGCCGTGGATGCGGCGGCGATGCAGCAGCAGATCGAGGAACTGGAGCGCCAGCAGAGCGAGTACTACGACCCGAACAAATCCGCCGAAACCGGCAAGATGGTCGGGGCGGCCTTCCGCATGGAGGGCAACATTACCTCGATCGTGAAGCAGGTGAAAGACGTGAAGGACGTGTACTACAAGTTCAATCTGCAGCTCTGGAATGTCCGCAACGGTCTGCTGGAATGGACCGACGAGAAGGAAATCCGCAAGACCACGACCAAGGGTTAAGTTGCAGCGCCACCACGATCAATGGAATCAGTGGAACAGGGCACCAGGAGGAGATGATGGGAAGTGGTGATGCACGTACCCGCCGCGGAAAGATCTTTCGCGGCAGCCATGGCAAGACCCGCCCGAAGGGCAGGAAGAAGAGGAAGCCGCTGAAGGTCACGGCGGCGAGAGCGGGCCGCGGCAAAGCGCACTGAAGGCATTTGCGGCGCAAGACAGCAATGGCGCCCGACAGAAATCCGCCGGGCGTTTTCGTTTCGGACACCCAACTACTTTAGCGGCCCCAGCGCCGCGGCATAACGTTCGACGCATTGCAGGCCGAATGCGTCCGCCGCAAGCGCGGGCTTGCGGTCATGGACCCCAGCCAATCCGAGCCGCAGGGCGGCCAGGCGCTTGCCGTAACAGTGCAACGTGTCCAGCGACTGCATCACGAAAACGATCGCCGGCAGCACTTCCCGGTAGATCAACTCAGCGTCGGCTTCCCTGCCCGCTTCCATCAGATCGAAAATGCGCGCCTGCCGGTCGAAGGTGTCGGCGGCCGGAATCATTCCGGCGCAGCCCGCGCGCAGGTTATCGGTGAGTTCCAGTCCACCGCGGCCGTTGAACACCGTTACCCGACCACCGGTTTCCTCGATCACCCGGCGTATCGTGAGCGCCGGGCCCTCGCCCTTGAGGATGCGGAAATTCGCATGATTGCGCGCGAGCGTGTTGATGCCCGCGGCGGTGAGGCCCACGCCGAGGTATTCGGGCGCGTTCTGGATGGCGACCGGGATGTCGAGACGGTCGGCCACCGCCCCGAAGAATCGCACGAAGAACTCCTCCGGCACGCCGCGATCGGGCGGTGGCTGCAGAATCACCCACGAAGCACTGTGCGCCTGCGCGAATCTCGCGAACTCGACCTGCGAATCGACGGTTGGCGCGTTCACCGTCACCGCCAGTGGCAGCCGCCCCGCCAGGTCCTCTGCCACCCATTGCACCAATTGCCGCCGCTCCGCATCCGAGAGCTTGTTCACTTCCGTGCCCAGGCCCAGCATCGCCATGCCGTGGGCACCGTTATCCACGAACGCCTGCACCTGGCGCCGTGTCGCGTTGCGGTCCAGCCCCCCTTGCGCCGTGAAAAACGCGTAGAGCATCGGGTAGATGCCGCGCGGCGTGGTGATTTTGTCCATCCGTTCCCGCCCCCCGAAAATTGCCCATCATAGGGGACGCAGCAGCGCGGCTCAATTGAGCCTACCGATTCGGTGTACTATTTTTTTCGCTCTCAACCATGCACGAACAGGAGATTGAATGAACATCGCGTATATGTGCAACGCCTTGCTCGGCGCAGCCGTTTTCCTTTCGACGACCTTCGCCGGCGCGATGACCCCCGAGGAGATCATCTCGGCGCTGAAGCGTGCCGAAAACAGCACCGGCAACATTGCCGACGCCGTGGAGGAAGCGACCGGTGCACGCGGCTGGATGTCGTCGGACATGAAGCCGATCTACGACACCAAGATGGTCGGGCGTGCCGCCACTGCGCTGATGCGCCCGGTGTTGAGAACCGACGAGCGCAAGTATCGCAACCATCTGCTCGAGATCCTGGACGAGGCCCCGCCGGGCAGCGTGCTCGTATACGTGATGGAAGACGGCCTGGAGATCGCCGCCATGGGCAATCTGATGGCCACCACGGCAAAGGTGCGCGGGCTTTCCGGTGCGGTGATCGACGGCGCCGTTCGCGACATCGCTGAACTGCGGCGAATGGGATTCCCGGCCTGGTCGCGGCGCGTGAGCCCGGCCACCTCCGTCGGGCGCATGGTCAGCGTGGACAAGCAGATTGCGGTGAAATGCGGCGGAATACTGGTACGGCCTGGAGACTACGTTGTCGGCGATCCGGACGGCGTGGTGGTGGTTCCCGCTGAGGCGGCGGAAAAAGTGGTCACGCTGCTCAAACAGTACGACGACAAGGAATCGAAGATGATTCCGATCATCGAACGCGAGAAATCAATGCTGAAAGCCCTGGAAATCTACAACAGGTACTGAATGCGACCAGGCCGGGGTTGATCTATAGTTGGCAAATGACCGGTCGTCGCAGATGGGGACAATGATGGATCTCACGGACGAAGAGGCCCAGCTCATCCGCGGGAAGATCGAGGCCTTGAAGGTCGAGCATCGTGATCTCGACGACATCATCGAGCGGCTCGCCAGGGATCCGAACCTGGATGAACTGCAGATTCGGCGACTGAAACGGCGCAAGCTGCTGCTGAAAGACCAGATCGCACTGCTGGAGAGCCAGCTGGTCCCCGACATACCGGCCTGATGCGGAGGTCAGCACGCGTCCGGGCACGGCAGCTTGTAGTACTTTGCGGCAATGTAGTTGGAAACTTTTTCGATGTCGGCATCGCTCCATTTGAGGCCGACGTTTTGCTGCCATCTCCGGACCTGCGCGTAGATCTCCCGGTAGTCGCGGGCGACGCGGTCTTCGCGGGTGTAGACGCGAGTGTCGTGGCAAAAGACGCAATAGGTATCGTGAAGGATTTGGCCCGGTGGCGGTTCCTGTGCCCGGGCATCAAATGTGGCCGCGACCAGCACCGCAAACGCCAAAATGCGCAACTTCATATGGCTCTCCTGTATCAAGAAACACGCTCCAAACTAACCGCAGGCGCGGACACACGTTTGATGTCGATCAAGGGTATTGAACCTTGCGCCGGCTAGTTTAGTCTATCAGGCAAGAAACAACCGATAATGTCCGAGATGCTGCGCGAGTCCTGCCGGATTTCCAGAAATGTAGCGGCCCTGTTTTTGATAGCCGTGCTTGGCGGATGCGCCGGCATGGAGCGTCGACCGCCACCTTCCTTGGAGCAGGTCGTGGAAATGAGCCAGGCTGGTAAACCCGCGGAAGAGATCATCCGCGAGTTGCAGGACACGCACGCGGTCTATCCGCTTACCGGATCACAGATCGCCCGGCTGCATGACCAGGGCGTGGCCGACACGGTGCTGGACTATCTGCAGAACGCCTACGCTGAAAGGATCCGCTGGGAGGCCTGGCTGCGCTACGATAACTCGTTCTACTGGAACGACTGCTTCTACTGCTATCACCGTCCTGTCATCGTCGTGCCGAGGTGAGCGTTAGTGCAGCCATCGGGCTCCGCGGGGCGTGCCCGCATCTGACATGGAAGGAAGACAAAAAATGTCGCCAAGGCAATCATCAGGTTTCCTGAGTACGCCGGCGCTGTTGCCGGCGCTGTTTGCGATATTCCTTCTCGGCGCCTGCTCGATACTTTCGCCACGTCCGGTCACGCCCATTTCCGAAGTCGTGAACTGGAGCAAGAGCGGACCCGCGGAGCAGGCAATCAGCCGCATCCGCTCTTCGCGGACCACTTATGCTCTGCGCGGCTCCGACTTCGGCAAGCTCGCCGAAGCCGGCGTACCGCCCCAAGTGCTCGACCACCTGCAGCAATCGTTCTACAACGACGTCGATCTGCTGACCCGCTACTGGGTACTGGGCGAATCGATGGGCGGCTGCACCTGGTGTTATCCGCAACCTGTAGACCTTTCGACCCTGGCACAGGACGGCAATGGTATGGCGGACCCGGGCAACACCTTCAGGTACACCACTTTTTCCCGCCCGCACGGCCTGCCCGACTGGGTAACGGCGCTCCCCGGCAAGGTGGGCGCTCCGCCAATCACAGTCGATCAAGTCGCCCAAATGGTCAAGGACGGCAAGCCCCCCGCCGAAATCGTCGCAACAATCGAGAATGCGCGCTTTCACGACTACATCACAACGAGTGGAGGGATCTCCAGCATCAGCAGTCATTTCACGGTGGGCTTGAGCGGCTCGCAACTCGCGCAACTGCACGCGGATGGGGCGCCCGATCCGGCGCTCGACGCGTTGCAGAAGAAAGCGCTCGCTGAGTTCATCGAGTTCCACCGCATGCGCTACGAGAGTTTGGGCAAAGGCAGCGGCGTCCAGAAGTGAGCGCCCGTAATGGGCCGGCAAATCCGGGACCGGCCCTTCGCCGGTGAATGCCGTCAGTCCCCGCACCGCAGGAAAACCGGCGCACTGGAAGAGAAACGCCAGTCCCCGCCGGGGACTGGCGCTGATGGAAAACGCGCGGCTTCGCGGCCTATTTTCGTTCGTCGAACAGCTTCAGATCCGTAACCGCGCCGATCGACGCGGTAGACACCAGGTGCGTGTACTTCGCCAGCAGCCCGCGGCTGAAACGCGGCCTGGGCTGCTTCCACGCAGCGCGCCGCCGGGCCAGTTCGTCATCGGGCACATTGAGCTGGATCAGTTGCTTGTGCGCGTCGATGGTGATCGAGTCGCCCTCCTTCACCAGCGCGATGGTGCCGCCCACGAATGCTTCCGGCGCGACATGGCCGACTACCATGCCCCAAGTCGCACCCGAGAAACGGCCGTCGGTCAGCAAGCCGACCGAGTCTCCGAGTCCCTGGCCGATCAGGGCCGATGTCGGCGACAGCATTTCCTGCATGCCCGGCCCGCCCTTCGGCCCCTCGTAACGGATCACCACCACGTCGCCGGCCTTGACCTTCTTGGCCATGATTGCCTCCATGGTCTCCTTTTCCGAGTCGAAAACCCGCGCCGGCCCGGTGATGACCGGGTTCTTCAGCCCGGTGATCTTCGCTACACAGCCCTCGGGCGCCAGATTTCCCCTGAGAATGGCGAGGTGGCCTTGCTTGTACATCGGCTGCTTGAAATGCCGGATCACGTCCTGGTCCTTGCGCGGCTCGGCGGGGATTTTCTCGAGTTCCTCGCCAATGGAACGGCCGGTGATGGTCATGCAGTCGCCGTGCAGCAGCCCGTTGACAAGCAGCATCTTCAGCACTTGCGGCACGCCCCCGGCCTTGTGGAAGTCCACCGCAACATACTTTCCAGAGGGCTTGAGGTCGCAGAACACCGGTACTTTGCGGCGGATGCGCTCAAAATCATCGATGGTCCATTCGACTTCCGCGGCCGAGGCAATCGCCAGGTAGTGCAGCACGGCGTTGGTCGAGCCGCCGGTGGCCATCACCAGGCTGACCACATTCTCGATGGATTTGCGGGTAATGATGTCGCGCGGGCGAATATTCTTCCTGACGGCGTTCACCAGCACGCGCGCCGAGTCGGCGGCGGAGTCGGCCTTCTCCGGGTCGATTGCGGCAAGTTGCGAGGACCCCAGCAGGCTCAGTCCGAGCGCCTCGAACGAGGACGACATGGTATTGGCGGTGAACATGCCGCCGCACGCGCCCACGGTCGGACAGGCGTTCCTTTCGATGCCGTCGAAGTCCTCCTGGCTCAACTTGCCGGCTGAAAACGAGCCCACTGCCTCGAAGGCGCTGGCGATGGTCAGAGCCTGACCCTTCCAGTTGCCCGGCATGATGGTACCGCCGTAGACATAAATTGCCGGCACGTTCATGCGCGCCATCGCCATCATTCCGCCGGGCATGTTCTTGTCGCAGGCACCGATCACCAGGGCTCCATCCATCATCTGGCCGTTGACCGCGGTTTCGATGGCGTCGGCAATCACCTCGCGCGACACCAGCGAGTACTTCATGCCGTCGGTGCCCATGCCGATGCCGTCGGTGATGGTGGGCGTGCCGAACACCTGCGGCATGGCGCCGGCCTCACGCAGCGCCTGCATGGCGCGATCCACCAGAGGCTGGATGCCGGCATTGCAGGGGTTCATGTTGGAGTGCCCATTGGCCACCCCGACGATCGGTTTCTCGAAATCACCGTCCTTGAAATCGACGGCGCGAAGCATCGCGCGGTTGGGCGATCGGGCGACGCCCGCGGTGATCAATTTGCTGCGCCAGTTATCTGCCATGTTCTCCCCTGGTACTGTTGAATGCGGCCTGCGGATTACCCTGCCCGGAATGCGGATGCGGCAAAGTCGAAGGTCGCAAGTTTGGACGCGCCGCCTACAGGTGTCTAATATATTATTTGACGACTTTTGATACTCATATCGAATCAAATGGAATTGCGCCACCTGCGCTATTTCGTCATGGTCGCCGAGGAACTGCACTTCGGCCGGGCCGCGGAGAAACTGCATATCTCGCAGCCGCCGCTGTCGATGCAGATCCGCTCGCTCGAGGAGGAACTGGGCGTAACCCTGCTCCATCGCACCCAAAGGCATGTATCGCTGACCCAGGCCGGGCACGCATTTCTGCAGGAAGCGCGGCAGATCCTGGCACGGCTCGAGCAGGCTGTCCTGATGACGCGGCGTGCTGGCCGCGGCGAGATCGGCGAACTCGCGGTCGGTTTCATCAGCGTCGCGGATTACAACGTACTGCCGTTAGTCCTGCGTGAATTCCGCCAGCGCTTTCCGCTGGTGAACCTGACCCTGCGCGAGTCCACCTCGGACGCCCAGATTCGCGATCTGCTTGGCGGCCGCATCGACGTTGGCTTTGTGCTTCCGCCGATTGATGAACCGGCGCTCCAGTCGGCGTGCATCGTGCGCGAGCCGCTGGTCGCTGCGTTGCCGGAACGCCATCCGCTGGCGCGACGAACAGGCAAGCTGGCGCTGGCCAACCTGAAGGACGCGCCTTTCATCCTGTTCCCGCGGCCGATGGCGCCGGGACTGTACGATGACGTGGTGAGCTTTTGCCGGGCCGCGGGGTTCAGCCCGCGAGTGGAACAGGAAGCCGTACAGATGCAGACCATCGTCAGTCTGGTGTCGGCCGAACTCGGCGTCGCGCTCATCCCTGCCTCGTTGACCAACCTGCGCCGAACCGGCGTCACCTACAAGGCGCTGAGGGAACAGAGCCCGCTCACCGAAATCCATCTTGCCTGGCGGCGGGGCGACGATCTGCCGGCGCTGCGCGTGTTCGTTGATCTGGCCCTGCAGGCCGCCGGTTCCAGGCCTCAGGTCAGGGCCGGGAGGTCAACCGCGTGAGCGACGCCCTCGTTGAGCTTTCAGCGTTTCTGCCGGACGAGGCGGCTACGCTTCGAATTGGAGAAAAGCTGGCGCAGGTGCTCCAACCGGGATTGTTCGTCGCACTCTCCGGCGAACTGGGCAGCGGCAAGACCACGCTCGCCCGCGGCATCCTGCGCGGACTCGGATATGAGGGAAAAGTGAAAAGTCCGACATACACACTGGTTGAAGTTTATGAACTTTCTAGGTTAGACTTATATCACTTTGATTTATATCGGTTCAAGGATTCGCGAGAATTACTGGAGGCGGGCTTTCGGGACGACTTCGATTCCCGTAACGTCTGCCTGGTCGAATGGCCCGAACGGGCGAAGGATCTGCTGCCCATCGCGGACCTCAGCGTTTCGCTTGCGGAAGAACGCGGCGGACGACGCGTGCGGATCGCCGCACAAACGGAGTCGGGAAAAAATTGTCTGGCACGGATCGCAACCTGACGCAGTTGAACGATCGCACGGGTAAGAGCTGCGGGTGGACGCGGTCCCGCCGCTGCGTCGTCCTGTTGGCCACGGCATTTACCGCATTTCCGGCGGCGCTGTGCGATGCGCATGCCGCCACGCAGGTGAGTTCCGCACGCATCTGGCCGGCGCAGGAATACACCCGCATCACGCTGGAATCGGGAGCGCCGATCGCGCACAACGTCTTCACCATTGCCAATCCCGACCGCCTGGTGCTCGACCTCGAGAACGTGGAATCGAGCACCGCCCTCGATGTGCTGTCCAGCAAGATCTCTGCGGATGATCCCCATGTGCGCGGCGTGCGCATCGGCCGCTTCAAGCCCGGCGTCATTCGCCTGGTGCTGGACCTGAAGGCACAGGTCAAGCCGCAGGTCTTCACACTCAAGCCGGTCGGGGATTATGGCCATCGGCTGGTGCTGGACGTCTATCCGGTCGATCCGGTGGATCCCCTGCTTGCCCTGCTCGAGAAGAAAGTCGTTCCGGCGCCGGCCAATGGAGGCGCAACACCGGCTGCACAGCCGGAGCAGCAGGCAAGCGGCGCAGCACGGGTGCAGGGCGCCAAAAAGCCGGCGGCAGAGGTAGCGCGCTTAGTCACCGTCGCCATTGACGCCGGACACGGCGGCGAGGATCCGGGCGCAAAGGGGCGCAGCGGCACCTACGAGAAGCACGTCACGCTGGCAATCGCGAAAAAACTGAAAGCGCTTGTCGACGACGAGCCGAACATGCGTGCCGTGTTGATCCGTGACGGCGACTACTACATTCCGCTCGCCAACCGCGTCATCAAGGCGCGCAAGGTCCAGGCCGACCTGTTCGTCTCGATCCATGCCGATGCCTTCATCAAACCCCACGCTCGAGGCTCATCGGTATTCGCGCTTTCGGAACGCGGCGCGACCTCGGCCATCGCCGGCTGGCTGGCGAAGAAGGAAAACGAGGCCGACCTGATCGGCGGGGTCAACATTGACGTCGACGACCCGACCCTGAAGCAGGTGCTGCTCGACCTTTCGCAAACGGCCACCATCAACGACAGCCTTAAACTCGCCAGGGCGGTGCTGGGCGAGATCGGCGAAGTCAACGACCTGCACAGAGAGCGCGTCGAGCAGGCCGGCTTTGCGGTTCTCAAGGCCCCGGACATTCCTTCCATCCTGGTCGAAACCGCCTTTCTCACCAATCCCGACGAGGAAAGAAAACTCAGGGACGAAAAGTATCAGGACAGCATGGCGCAGGCGATGCTGGTGGGTATCCGCAAATACTTCGCCGCGAATCCGCCACTTGCCCGTTCCAAGCTGGCTCAGAACTGACTGCAAGGATGAAGGCGGAAGGATGAAGGCGGAGGTCAGGTGCGCGCTTTGCGCACGCTTCACTTCATCCCTCATCCTTCATACTTCATCCTTGGGGCGGCGCCTCTAGCATCATGCCGACCATTGGAATTCTCCTCGCCGCAGGCAGCGGCAGCCGCTTCGGCGGCCGCAAACTGCTGCATCGGCTCCAGGACGGCACACCTATCGGCGTGGCTTCGCTGCGAAATCTCAGGAAGGCGCTGCCCGACGTCATCGCCGTGGTGCGCACAGGGGATGATGAACTGTCGGAACTGCTTGAGCGCGAGGGCGTTGCCGTGACACTTTGTGAAGATGCACACTTGGGCATGGCGCACAGCCTCGCTTGCGCCATCCGCGCCAGCTTGAACGCCAGGGGCTGGCTGATCGCGCTGGGGGACATGCCCTTCGTCGCGCCGGCAACGATTAGCGCGGTCGCCAGAGGGCTCGAGCAATCGGGTGGCATCGTCGTGCCCGCTTACCGCGGCAAGCGCGGCCTCCCGGTGGGTTTCGGCAGTCGCTTTCGTGCCGAGTTGCTCGGCCTGGAAGGTGACCAAGGCGCGCGCGCTGTGATCAGGCGTCACGCGCAGGATGTCAAGATCGTCGACTGCGACGATGCCGGCATCCTGCGAGACATCGACACGCCGGGCGACGCTGCCTGAGCCCGCTCAATTCGGCTTGAGGACGACGGCCTTGAGGTTGCCGTCGATGATGAAGTTGCCGCGGATCTGCGCTGCCTGCGACCTCAACTCGACGTATACGCGCCCGGTTACGTCCTTGCTGGGGAATACTTCTAGGGCGCCGGTTGCCGACAGCAGCCCGGAGGCGAGCTTGAGATTGCGATACTGATAGCGGCCACTGGCGACGCCGACCGCGCCGGAGATTTCCTCGAACCTGGTCGCGCCCCCCTGCACGTTCTGCCTCCCCCCCATCTGCAGCGCGCGCACCAGATCCACGCCATCCAGATCTCCCTTCCTGATGACAAACGTCCCGTCGATCTTTGGCTCATCGAACACCGTGACGAGGTCGCGAGCGACCATCGAGTAATTCAGAGTGGCTTCCAGTTGCCCGCTCGATTTCGCGTCCTTTGTGAATATCGGCATCAATTCCTGCAGAGTGACACGCTGTGAAGTCAGTTGGCCCTCGATCGACCACGGCCCGCCCCAATTGATCACTGCACTGCCTTTTGCCGCGCCACCATAGAGAAGGGCCCGGAACTCGCTGACCCGGATCTGAGTGCGCGAGGCCACCGCGGTGGCCGAGAAATCGGTGAACTCGATCTGCGGGCCGACCGGAGGGACCCAGCCCTTTCCGGCCGTCACGGCAATATCGAATTCCCCGCCGCGCGGCGTGATCTCTACGGAAAGCTTGCCGTCGACAGTGTCCAGTGCCACCTTCTCAATGGCGCCCTCCGGAGAAAGGTCGAACTCCGCGTCGAAGTGCGGCAGAGTCGCCGCCACGGATTCCAGTTTCACGCTTTTCAGGACAATGCGCCTGACCTGCACGTTCTTGTCGGTGAGGGCCGCGTCCATCCACTTTGGCAGGCGCGGCAGCACTTCCTGAGCAACGCTCGCCGAGTCGACCGTGATGTTCCTGATGACCTTGATGTCCCCGAACACCGATCCGAGATCCAGCGACAGCTCGACCCTGTCGATCTTGACGTCCTGCGTGGTGCCGACCCTCACATTGTCGAGGCTCATCGAGAATCCACCGAGCACCGAGGCTCGCATCGAGCCGATCGTGACCGGTTCCCCGATGTGGTCGGACGCCATTTTCTCGATCGACGGAACATAGGTATTCATCGGCAACAACTGGATGCCGCCGACTACCACCGCGACAACGGCGACGACGCCTATGATGAGCGGCGTAAAGCGCTCCAGGGGCGTACGAATCGCCTTTTGCCTTTTCAGGGCTTTGACTTCGGCGCGCTTGCGGTCGCGCTCCTCCTGCTCCTTGCGCCGCCGCGACAATTCCTCTTCGCGGGCCTTGCGCGCGGTTTCGACTTTCGCCTCCTCCTGGCGCTGGCGCTCCTGCTCAGACTTGATCCTGCGCTCTTCCTGTTCCTTGATCCGGTTTTCTTTCTCCTCCTGGCGCTTGCGTTCGCGCTCTTCCCGGTCCTGACGCTCCCGCTCCATGCGTTCGCGCCGCTCGCGGTCTTCGGCTTCGCGCCGCTCCGCCTCCAGCCTCGCTTCTTCCTCGCGCTCGGCACGCTCCGTGGCTCGACGCAAATCATCCTGCTCGCGTTCACGGCGCTCTTCTTCCTCTTCGCGACGGCGCAATGCCTCCTGTTGCTTTTCGAACTCCGAAGCGATCTGGCTTTCCATCGACCTCAGGCCCGAGAGGTCGAATTCCGGAAGATCGCTTTTTGCGGTCGCCTCGCTGCGCGCACGTTCCTCTTTTTCCTTGCGCTTGCGTTCTTCCTCCTCGCGCCGGCGACGGTCCGCATCTTCGCGTTCGCGGCGGGCGTCCTCTTCCTGGCGGCGACGCGCCTCCACTTCCGCCCGTTGCCGGCGCTCGTCGTCTTCCCGCCCGCCCGGACCCTCCTCTTGCTGCCGCCTTTCCTCGTCTTCGCGCTTGCGCCGTTCGTCTTCTTCCGCGCGACGGCGGTCCTCGTCCTCGCGGCGCTGGCGCCGCTCCTCCTCTTCGCGCTTGCGGCGTTGTTCCTCTTCCTCGCGGCGTTTACGCGCCTCTTCCTCCTTGCGCCTGCTTTCCTCTTCCTCCTTGCGTTTGCGTTCCTCCTCTTCCTCCCGGCGCTTGCGTTCTTCCGCTTCCCTGCGCTTGCGTTCCTCTTCCTCCTTGCGTTTGCGCTCCTCATCTTCCCTGCGCCTGCGTTCCTCTTCATCCCTGCGCATTCGATCTTCCGCTTCCCTGCGCTTGCGTTCCTCTTCCTCCCGGCGTTTGCGTTCCTCCTCTTCCTCCCGGCGCTTGCGTTCCTCCTCTTCCTTGCGTTTGCGCTCCGATTCCTCGCGACGGCGGCGCTCTTCCTCCTCGCGCTTCCTGCTTTCCTCGCCTTCCTTGCGCTGGCGTTCACCGTCCTCGAGGTTGCGGCGCTCGGCATTCTCCCGCGCCTCGCGCTCCGACTCCTGTTGTTTCCTGCGGTCGGCTTGCTCCAGCGCCTTGCGTTCGACTTCGAGAATTTTTCCCAGATCGCGCTGCGTCTTTGCCATCGCCTCGGCTTCGATCTTGGCCTTGCGCTCCGTTTCCTCGCGCATCTTGAGCGCCGCAGCTTCCTTGGTCTTGCGCTCGGCCTCGACCTTGGCAAGCCGTGCCGCTTCATCACGGGCCTGGCGTAGCGCCTGCTCCTTTTTCAGCCGCTCTTCTTCCTCGCGCTTCTTTCTGGCTTCCTGCTCCGCCTTGACACGGTCCGCTGACTCGCGCTGGCGAAATTCGGTCTGCGCCGATTGGTAGGGGTTCTTGCCGGGAGCGAGCGAGGAGGTAAAGTCGAGATCGTCGACGTACGAGCTTTCCAGCGGAGCGCTGGGCGCGCTGCCCGAGGTGTTGGAAAACTCCTTGATATAACCGCCGGCCGACAACTGCATCAACGAACGATCCATCTCGGCATCGCCGAGTCTGGACTTGGCGATGAGTTCCGCGACACTGGACTTGCCGTCAATGAGAGACAGGACCTTGAGCAGGTCCCTGGCAAGCTTGCCCGCTTTGTTCTTGATCTCCAGAACCCCCTTGCCGGTCTTGGAGTAGATCGTCTTCTTGTCCATCTTGTTCTATCTCAGTACCCGGGAATGAGGAAACACAACAACGGACTAGCGACCGGACATCGACCGAGGAACCCTGGAACGGCGATGCGGCAAATCAGCGACGACCTCTCTCCCGAGAAGCGCCGTTGTTTCAGGCAATTAGTCTAATTATTAGGCCTGACGGCGCGCGCGTCCAGTGTCCTGATCCGCTGATTCGTGGGAAAACCTGCAAACCCTGGAAGCCGGACCACTTGGGCAGTTGACGACAATCCAACTTCGATCCAAAAATCCGCGAACTGGCCGAACAGGACTCTTACGAGGTCAAATCGCCTTGACGATTTCCTCCACCACCTTCTTGGCGTCTCCGAACACCATCATGGTCTTGTCCATGTAGAAGAGGTCGTTGTCGAGGCCGGCATAGCCTGCCGCCATGCTACGCTTTACCACCAGCACGGTCCGCGCCTTGTGCACTTCCAGAATGGGCATTCCGTATATCGGGCTTCCGGGCACGTTGGCGGCCGGGTTGACCACGTCGTTGGCGCCCAAGACCAGCACCACGTCGGTGGTCGGGAATTCGTTGTTGATCTCTTCCATCTCGAACACCTGGTCGTAGGGAATCTCTGCTTCGGCCAGCAGCACGTTCATGTGTCCGGGCATGCGTCCGGCGACCGGATGGATGGCAAAACGGACTTTCACGCCCTTCTCGTGCAGCTTTTCCGACATTTCCTTCACCGCATGCTGCGCGCGTGCCACCGCCAGTCCGTATCCCGGGACGATGACGACCGACTCGGCGTTGCCCATCAGGAAGGCCGCGTCCTCCGGGCTGCCGCTGCGATAATTCTTTTGCACCGCGTCGCCGCTCGCCGCCGCGGCATCGCCGCCGCCGAAGCCGCCCAGAATCACGTTGAAGAACGAGCGGTTCATCGCCTTGCACATGATGTAGGACAGGATCGCGCCGGAGCTTCCGACCAGCGAGCCGGAGATGATCAACATGGGATTGTTGAGCGAAAAGCCGATGCCGGCAGCGGCCCAGCCGGAATAGCTGTTGAGCATCGAGATCACTACCGGCATGTCTGCCCCGCCGATCGGGATGATGATCAGCACGCCAAGCACGAACGCGATCGCGGTCATGACGGCGAACGGCGTCCAGCTCTGATTGAACATGAAGGCGACGCCAAAAGCGATCATGGCGACCGCCAGGGCCAGATTGACCCAGTGCTGTCCGCCGAACATCACCGGGGCGCTGCGTATCCTGCCGGAAAGCTTGCCGAAGGCGATCACCGAACCGCTGAAAGTTATGGCGCCGACGAAGGTGCCGATGAAAAGTTCCAGCCGGTTTCCGCGCGGAATGATGCCGTCCGCGGTCAGGATTCCGTAAGCGCCGGGATTATGTACCGCAGCGAAGGCGATAAGCACCGCCGCCAGACCCACCAGCGAGTGCATCGCCGCCACCAGTTCGGGCATCGCCGTCATCTGGATGCGCCGCGCAACCACCGCGCCGACCGTCCCACCCACCGCAATGCCGAGCACGATCAGCATCCAGTTGCGCGTGACCGACAGCGTGGTGAGAACGGCAAGCGCCATGCCGATGATGCCGAACAGGTTGCCCCTGCGCGCGGTCAGCGGCGACGACAGCCCCTTGAGGGACAGGACAAAAAACACCGACGCGACCAGGTAAGCCAGCGCCACTTGATTTGCAGACATTCAGTTCTCCGGGACGGGTTCGCTTGCGTGGGACGTGGGCCGGGTACTAGTGTCCTGTTCCGCTAATTCGCGGCTGAAAACCCGACGAGAATCGGCGCCATGCGGTGTTACGAGTCCTCGCCGTGGTGCCCGCCACTGTCAAGGACTCGCGCCTTGCCTGACACCGATTTCGCAGGTTTTCCGATCGATGATGGATTGCTATCAAATTAATCATGGACTGCCTTCCACGGTTTGAGAGTTACCCCACGAATTAGCGGAACAGAACACTAGCGACCTGGCTTCTTGTCCTTCTTCTTGAACATTTCCAGCATGCGCTGGGTCACCAGGAATCCGCCGAAGACGTTGACGCTGGCGAGCACCACCGCGGCAAAACCCAGAACGGTGCCCCAGTCGATTGGTTGCGGTCCGGCGGCCAGCATGGCGCCGACGATGATGATGCCGGAGATGGCATTGGTCACCGACATGAGCGGGGTGTGCAGCGCCGGCGTCACGGTCCACACCACGTGATAGCCGACGAAAATGGCCAGCACGAACACCGTCAGATGGCTAACAATCGGGTCAACAGCTTCCATTCATGCCTCCAAGAACGTGATGTGTAACAAGTGACAGGTGACGAGCCATGAACCGCAGGTTTTCCGCGTCACTCGTCCGTTGTCACCTGTCACTGTTTTTTGACCAAGTCCCCGCCGATGCATACCAGTGAACCGGCGATGATCTCGTCGTCGCGGTTCAGTTTCAGCTCACCGGTCTTGGGGTCCAGCAACAGGTTGAGGAAGTTGAGCAGGTTGCGCGAGTACAGTGCGCTGGCATCCGCGGGCACCAGCGCAGGCAGATTGGCGATGCCGATGATCTGCACCCCGTGTTTGACCACGGTCTTGTCCAGTTCCGAGAGTGGGCAGTTGCCACCCTGCTCCACCGCCATGTCCACGATCACAGAGCCCGGCTTCATGGTCCTGACCATGTCCTCGGTGACCAGCACCGGTGCCGGGCGTCCCGGAATCAGTGCAGTGGTGATGACGATGTCCGCCTGCCTGATGCGTTCCGCAATCAGCGCCGCCTGGCGCTTCTTGTAGTCCTCACCCATCTCGCGCGCATAACCGCCCTGCCCCTTTGCCAGTTCCTTCTCGGCGTCGGTGAGCGGCACCTCGACGAATTTGGCGCCGAGCGACTCGACCTGATCCTTGGTCTCGGGCCGCACGTCCGTGGCTTCGACCACCGCGCCCAGGCGCTTGGCGGTTGCAATCGCCTGCAGGCCCGCCACACCCACGCCCATGATCACCACCCGCGCCGCCTTGATAGTGCCGGCCGCAGTCATCATCATCGGCATCAGACGCTGGTAGGCGTTAGCAGCCAGCATGACCGCCTTGTAGCCGCCCACATTGGCCTGCGAGGACAGCACATCCATGCTCTGCGCCCGAGATATGCGCGGCAGGGATTCCATCGCGAACGCGCTGACACCGGTCCTGGCGATGGCTTCGATACCGTCCTTCCTGTAGGGCGCAAGCAGCCCGATCAGGATACCGCCCGACTTGAGCATGCCGAGTTCGACCGCTTCGGGTCCGCGCACTTTCAGTACGATGTCGGAACCATAGGCCTCGGCCGCACTGTGCACGATTGTCGCACCGGCGGCCGTGAATTCGGAGTCCGGGATCGAACAGCCGGCCCCCGCGCCGCTCTGGACCAGCAACTTATGATGTCCGAGGCCGGCAAGTTTCTTGACGGTTTCCGGGGTCGCCGCGACCCGCGATTCGCCCGCGCGAATTTCCGCCGGTATGCCAATCTGCATGGATGGAATTACCTCCCTGTCGAGCTGGACTCCGGCGGAACGATGCGCTCGTCATGGAGGCCAGGGTGGGTGTCGCAAAAGTGGGCAATTATATGTGAAAGCCAAGGTGCGAGGCGAGGGACAACACGGAACGAATCCGGCCGGCCGCGGGTTTGCGAGCGCAGGCACTCCACACGAGTGCGCACCCTGAACAACGATGCCTCGCGAATCCGGGTGCGAGCCTGCGGCTATAATCACTCCGTTCCCAGACCCGCATCGATGCCCGCCATCCACCTGCTTCCCGACCTTCTGATCAGCCAGATCGCGGCTGGGGAAGTGGTCGACCGGCCCGCCTCCGCGCTCAAGGAGTTGCTGGAGAACAGCCTCGACTCGGGCGCTTCCGATGTGACGGTGCAGCTGGCAGAAGGCGGCATCAGGCAGATCCGTGTTGCCGACAACGGCGCAGGCATCAGCAAGGACGACCTGCCGCTCGCGCTTGCCCGCCACGCCACCAGCAAGATCGCATCGCTGGAAGACCTGGAGCGCGTGGCCAGCCTGGGATTTCGTGGTGAAGCGCTGGCCAGCATTGCGGCTGTTGCCCATCTCAGCCTTCTGAGCCGGACCGGCGACAGTCCGCACGCCTGGAAACTGGACGCGAGCGGCGGCGCGTTGTCGCCACCCGAGCCCGCCGCCGCGGCCGCCGGCACCACGGTCGAAGTGCGCGACCTGTACTTCAACACCCCTGCCCGGCGCAAATTCCTCAGGAGTCCGGCGACCGAGTTCGCCCACAGCGAAGAAGCGTTCAGACGCGTGGCTTTGTCGCGGCCGGAAGTGCGCTTCACGCTTACGCACAATGGCCGGGCGCAATCGCACCTGCATCCGGCCAGCAGCGAGGAACGCATCCATGCCGTACTGGGAGAAGCGTTCCGTGAAGCCGCTATTCCGGTCCAGGTCGAGGCCGGCAGCTTTCGTCTGCGCGGCCTGGTCGCCCAGCCAACATATTCGCGCGGAGCCCGCGATGCGCAATATTTCTTCGTCAATGGCCGTTACGTCAGGGACAAATTGCTGGCGCATGCGGTGCGCCAGGCCTACCACGATGTGCTGCATCACGAGCGCCATCCCGCTTACGTGCTGTTTCTGGACCTGGATCCGGCCCTCGTGGATGCGAATGTTCACCCCACCAAGATCGAGGTGCGATTCAGGGACTCGCGCGGCATCCACCAGTTCGTCTTTCATGCTCTCGAGAAGGCGCTGGCTGGCACCCTTGCGGGAACGTTCCCTGCGCAGGAGTCCGGCACGGCGAGGGCATACCCGCGCGCCGACGCGACCGCCTTCCGCCAGTCGGGAATGGACCTGCGTGCCGCAGAACCGGCAACGTTCTATGCAACACTGTTCGGCGCAAACCAGGTCACGCTGGAAGCTCCGGCACGGGCACCCTCGCCATTGCCGCAGGATGCATCGCATCCGCTTGGTTTTGCCTTGGGGCAACTGGCCGGGATCTACATCCTGGCTCAGAACGAAAATGGGCTGGTGGTGGTGGACATGCACGCCGCACACGAGCGCATCGTCTACGAGCAGCTCAAGAGCGCGCTGGACGACGACCGCATCCCCACGCAGCAACTGCTGATCCCGGCCACGATGGCGGCAAGTGCGCTCGAAGTGGTGACGGTCGAAGACAATGCGCAGACCCTGTCCAGACTCGGCTTCCAGCTTGCGGTCATCGCGCCGAATGCGATCGCGGTACGCGCGGTGCCAATGACACTTGTCCAGGCCGACGCAGTTGAGCTCGCCCGCGACGTGCTCAGGGAAGTCGCGCAATTCGGCGGCAGCCGCGCGCTCACCGAGCGCCAGAACGAAATGCTTTCCACCATGGCCTGCCATGCTGCGGTCCGGGCCAACCGCCTGCTCACGCTGGCCGAAATGAACGCGCTGCTGCGCGACATGGAAGCGACCGAGCGCTCCGGCCAATGCAACCACGGGCGGCCGACCTGGTTCCAGGTCACGATTGGCGAGCTGGACAAGATGTTCATGAGGGGGAAATGAAGCCGTGATACGTGGGTCGTGGCACGTGGCTCGCTAACCACCCGGTGCTTGAATGCCCGTTCACCCTACGAATCACGAATCACGAACCACGAACCACGAATTGCCCGCGGCAATTCTGTTGATGGGTCCCACCGCCAGCGGCAAGACCGGGGTCGCGCTGGAACTGGCGCGGCAATTTCCGCTGGAGATCGTCAGCGTCGATTCCGCGCTCGTGTATCGCCGTATGGACATCGGCACCGCCAAACCGGACCTGGCGACACGGCTAAAGGTGCCGCACCACCTGATCGACATCATCGATCCCACCGAAAAGTACTCGGCGGCACGGTTCTGCGACGACGCGCTGGAAGCGATGCGAGGCATCGTCGAACGCGGGCACGTTCCGCTTCTCACCGGCGGCACCATGCTTTATTTCAAGGCACTGCGGGAAGGGCTTTCCGACCTGCCGGCGGCGGATGCGGACATCCGCATGGTGATCGACGCGATGGCCGTGCAGGCCGGCTGGCCCGCCATACATCGCGAACTCGAGCGCATTGATCCGGCCACCGCCGAACACCTCGACCCGAACGACACGCAGCGCATCCAGCGTGCAATGGAAATTTTCTACCTGACCGGCAAGCCCATGTCCGAACTGATCGCCGCCGGCAGGAGCGCAAGCCTGCCGTTTCGCCTGATCCCTGTCGCGCTTGTTCCAGGCGACCGCGCCGTTTTGCATCAACGCATCGCGGCGCGTTTCGAGGAGATGCTGGAAATGGGGCTGATCAACGAGGTTCGCGCGCTGCGCGAGGAATACGACCTCGAGCCTTCGCTGCCCTCGATGCGTTGCGTTGGCTACCGGCAGACGTGGCAATACCTCGATGGCGAATTCGGGCTGGGGGCGTTGCGCGAGAAAGCGGTCGCCGCGACGCGGCAGCTGGCAAAACGCCAGCTCACCTGGATGCGGGCGACGCAGGAAGTGACAACGTTCGACTGCCTTGCCGAGGACCTGCACGAACAGGTCGGCGAGTGGCTGAAACGGAATCTAGACCGGGCTGTCAGCTAACGAAACTCAAGGTCAAAATCTTACCACGAAGACACGAAGGACACGAAGAAAAGCAAGACAAGAAAAAACCCGTTCGTTGCAGTTGCGCCACGGACAACGTCAGCACCGACGCACCACCTCTCGCATCTCTTCGTGTTTCTTCGTGTCCTTCGTGCCTTCGTGGTGAGACTTGCGCCTTTGTGGTAACACTTGAAGAAAAAAGCCGGGGCGAGAACGCCCCGGCTTAGGGACTGAATTACATTCCGAGCGCGGCGATGCCGGCTTCTGCAACCTGCGCGTCCTGCTGCGAGGTGACTCCGCTTACCCCGACGGCGCCGACCAACTGCCCGCCCACCATGACCGGCACGCCGCCTTCGAGAAGCACGGCGTTCGGCGAGATGGATGTGATCGACGGCCGCGTCTTGGCCAACTCGTCGAAAACCTTGGTCGGGCGCTTGAATGCGGCCGAGGTGCGGGCCTTGCCGATGGCCACATCAATGCTGCCGGTTTGCGTGCCGTCGATGCGCTGCAGATAGACCAGATGCCCGCCGTCGTCCACCACGGCGATCACCACGTTCCAGTTGTTCTTCCTGGCTTCGGCTTCCGCCGCCACGGCAATTTTCTTCGCGGCTTCGAGCGTCAGCACTTTCTTGTCGGCAAGCTGGGCATTCGCGTTCACCGACAACGCCGCAAACACGGCCAGGGCGATCAGGGAAAGCATCCTCTTTACAAACGACATGACTCCTCCTCATTTTTGATCTGGTTGATGGATCCGGCCCGAGTCAGCGGTCGAGCATAGACGGGCTTCTTCAGCGGGCGGATGACTGTTGCCATGTCAAAGATACCCCTCCCCCCCGCATGCCGCAATCATTCCCCGTCTTCCTTGCTCTCAACGCGCGCCCGCGCGGCGCCGCGCGCAAATGCCAGGCGCAGCCGTTCGCCGGTCTGCACTTCGGCCGCCGCGCGCACGATACGGCCGTCTTCCCTGGCGACGATGCTGTAGCCGCGTTCCAGAACCGACTGCGGATTGAGGTGCTCCAGGTTTGCGCCCAGCCGGCGCAGCCGCACATCGTGAAGCTCCAACAGGCGCGCGTAACCGAGTTTCAGGCGCAGCGCCAGGTCCTGCTGCCTCCCCAATGCCGCACCGAGGTCGGGCCGCGTCGCCCGCAGCCTGCCCACGAGGTCGGAGCTGCGCCACAATGCCGCGTCCAGCACTCTGGCCATGGACGACTTGAGCCGCGTGGCGAGATGGGCGAGATTCCGTGTCTGATTGCGGACGCGCTCCCCGGGATGAACCACGCGTTTGCCAAGGTAGTCGAGCTGCTGCATGCGCGCTTCCAGCAGGCGCTCGGCACCGCGTTTCAGTCGCAGGTACAGCGCGCGCAACCGTGCCAGCAACTCTGCCCGGTTCGGGCTCGCCAGCTCGGCGGCAGCGGTGGGCGTCGGCGCCCGTGCATCGGCTACGAAATCGGCGATGGTGAAATCAGTTTCGTGGCCGATTCCCGATATGACCGGGACCGCACTATCGGCGATCGCGCGCGCCACTACTTCCTCGTTGAATGCCCACAGGTCTTCCATGCTGCCGCCGCCTCGGCAGACGATCAGGACGTCTGCCTCGGCGCGCGCCGAAGCGCTGCGGATGGCCTGCGCGATCCTTTCGCCCGCGCCCTCGCCCTGCACCGGCGCCGGATAAAGCACGATGCGGATTGCCGGCATGCGCCGCGCCAGCGTGGTGAGCACGTCGCGAAGCGCCGCGGCTTTGGGAGAGGTGACGATGCCGATGACCAGGGGAAATTCGGGTATCGGCTTCTTGCGGGAGGTCTCGAACAGACCTTCCTGCTCCAGTTTTTTCTTCAGCCGTTCGAACGCCTCGAACAGGGCACCCAGCCCCGAACGGCGCATGGTCTCGACGTTGAGCTGAAACTCCCCTCGCGCTTCGTACAGCGTGGGAAGCGCGCGCACTTCAACCTGCATGCCGTTCTCGGGCGGCCAGTCCAGTGCCGCGGCCTTGTGGCGGAAGAACACGCAACGCGCCTGCGCCTGTGCGTCCTTCAGCAGGAAATAGCAGTGCCCCGAGGTCGCGCGCGTGAAGTTGGAGATCTCGCCGGCGACCCAAAGCAACGGAAAGCCGGACTCGACCAGCGCGCGCGCGCGCCGGTTGAGTTCCGAGACGCTAATGACGACGCTGGCCGGGTTCTGCGGGTTCATGCGCCGCATTCTATTCGACCAGGACGCGTGCGCAGCGGCCGGTCCGGCGCATACTTCGGTGCGCGTGCCACGTTGCCGGAATTTTATTCGCCGATTCAGCCTGTTTTCGAGTCTTGACAATGCACGCCGGGAGCAGGTCTTCATCCACAATAGTCACGAAACCGTCCTGGCAGTACCCCGGAAACCGCATAACCACGCGGCCCTCGAATACAACCTATTGAAAACAATACTTAAACCTGGACGCGTATTTTTTAATCGCCGAACAAAATATGCTTGTGGCAACTCCACTTACCTTCTCTTTGTACAATCGATCCACAGTGTTATCCACAAAGATTGTGGACAGTTTTTTCGGCCGTTACTGCGCTTTGTCAATGCTGTCAAGTGCGATCGTGCGAACTTGCCCGTGGTAGCGATGCGGTTTAAAGTGTCGCGATTTTTCTGACGCAATGGAGACTACTTGCTAGCCATAATTGAAGCCGCCGGATGGCCAATCTGGCCCATCATTCTGTGTTCGATCATCGCCGTCGGCATCATCGGCGAGCGCTTCTGGTCTTTGCGTCAGGAGATAGTCGCGCCGCGCGGCCTGCTGACGCAGGTGGTGCAGGAATACCGCCAGAAGGGTGTGTCGCCGGACATGCTGGACCGGCTTGCCCAGTCTTCGTTGATGGGCAGGATCTTCGCCGCCGCGCTGCGCAACGTCGGCAGCACGCGCGAAATCATGCGTGAGTCCATAGAAGAGGTAGGACGCGGCGCCGCGCATGACCTCGCCCGGTTTCTGACCACGCTCGGCACCATCGCCACCATGTCGCCGCTGCTCGGCCTGCTGGGCACCATCATCGGCATGATCGAGATCTTTGGCGTCCAGGGACCGACCGGGATGGCCAATCCGGGCCAACTCGCACACGGCATCTCGATTGCGTTGTACAACGCCGCGTTCGGCATCATTGTCGCCGTCCCCAGCCTGGTGTTCTACCGGCACTTCCGCGCGCGGGTGGATTCGTTGGTGGTGGAGATGGAGATCCAGGCCATTAAACTGGTCGAGATCATCCAGGGCGACCGCAAGGCCTGAACCGACTGAGGGGCACGCGATGAATTTCCGCCGTGGTTCATTTGAGGAAGAGCCCGAAATCAATCTGGTGCCTTTCATCGACGTGCTGATCGTCATCGTCATCTTCCTTGCCGTCACGACGACTTACTCCAAATTCTCCGAACTGCAGATCAACCTGCCCACGGCCGATGCCAGCCGACCGGCCGAGCGGCCCAACCAGGTCAATGTCGGCGTATCGGCCTCTGGCCAGTACATGGTCAATCGCACGGCGGTGACGTTCACCACCCGCGAGGCCTTCGCCAACGAGCTGCGACGCGCCGCAGGCGGCGTTGCCGATCCGGTGATCATCATCAACGCCGACGCCAACGCCACGCATCAGGCGGTGATCCATGTCATGGAAGCCGCGCAGACCGCGGGCTTCGGCAAGATCACGTTTACGGCACAGTTGCCGCGCTGACCTCCGGCGCGCGTTGCGCGCCGCGGTACCATTGCACCTGATCCCAGGGGAGCTCGCGTGCCTTTCTCCGATCGCCATTGGTATCGCCTGTCCTGGCTATCCGTCACCCTGTTGCCGCTGGCGGCGCTGTTCCAGATCTTTGCCGGTTTGCGCAGGCTTACTTTCAGGATCGGCGTGCTGCGCCCGGAGCGCCTGCCGGTGCCGGTCATCGTGGTCGGCAATATCACTGCCGGCGGAACCGGCAAGACACCGCTCACGCTGTGGTTGTGCGGTTTTCTCCAGGAACAGGGATTCAAGCCGGGCATCGTCAGCCGCGGCTACGGCGGGCACGCCAGGCTGCAGGCGGTGACCGCAGACTCGGATCCGGTCGCGGCCGGCGACGAGCCGGTGCTGCTGGCGCGGCGCAGCAGCTGCCCGGTGTGGATAGGGCGCGACCGGGTTGCGGCTGCGCGCGCGCTTCTGGCCGCAAATCCCGGGTGCGATGTGATCGTCTGCGACGACGGACTGCAGCACTACCGCCTGCAGCGCGACTTCGAAATCGCTGTCCTCGACGGCAGACGCGGTCTGGGCAACGGGCTGCCGCTCCCGGCCGGTCCGCTGCGCGAAGGTGCGGCACGACTGCAAACCGTGGACGCGGTGGTGATCAACGGACCCGGCGATCCCGGTCTACGCATGGCGTCGCGATTCGACATGTCCCTCGAAGGCGGCCAATTCCACAACCTGCTCAATCCCGGCCATAGCGCAGGCGCGCCGGAATTCCAGGGGCGGCGCGTGCATGCGGTGGCCGGAATCGGCAATCCGATGCGATTCTTCGAGCATCTGCAGCGGCTGGGGTTGAGCTTCACCGCGCATGCTTTCCCCGATCATCATCCATTCTCGCCCGCCGATCTCGCCTTCGAGGACGCAGACGAGGTCATCATGACCGAGAAGGATGCGATAAAATGCCAGCGCTTCGCACGGGAAAACCACTGGGCTCTGTCGGTGGATGCCACCGTCGATCCCGAACTCGGCCAACTCATCCTCAACACACTGAAATCGCGCCATGGATTCTAAGCTTCTCGATATTCTGGTCTGCCCCCTGTGCAAGGGTCCGCTGGTCTATCGCAAGGCGGAACGGGAACTCATCTGCAAGCCCTGCCGTCTCGCCTACCCGATCCGCGACGACATACCGGTGATGCTGGAGGACGAGGCACGCAAACTTCCTCCTGCGGAAGAAGTTTGAGTGTCTGGTGTCCAGTGGCGGGTGACTGGTATTTCCTCCTGGACATCGGGATTCTTTACTAGCCACTAACCACTTGAAGTTCACTGTAGTTATTCCAGCCCGTTACGCGTCTTCACGGCTGCCGGGCAAGGCGCTCGCTGACATCGCCGGCAAGCCGATGGTAGTGCACGTTGCCGATCGCGCCCGCGAATCGGGTGCAGCCGAAGTCATCGTGGCCACCGACGACAACAGGATCCTCGATGCGGTCGGCCGCCATGGCCACTGCGCGATGATGACGCGCGAGGATCATGCCTCCGGCACCGATCGCATCGCCGAAGTAGCGGCCCGGCGAGGCTGGCCCGAACAGCAGATCGTCGTCAATGTCCAGGGTGACGAGCCGCGAATTGCAGCGGCGCTGATCCGTGCCGTCGCAGAGCAACTCGCCGGACGTACCGATGCGGCGATCGCCACAGCCTGTCACCCGATCCACGACGCCGCAGAAATGTTCGATCCGAACGCGGTAAAAGTGGTGATGGACAAGGATGGCTACGCGCTGTATTTCTCGCGCGCGCCGATCCCGTTTGCGCGCGATGCCTTCGGGTCGGACCGGTCGCGAATGCCGGCAACACTGACAGCGTATCGCCACCTCGGCCTGTACGCGTACCGCTGCGGCTTTCTCCGGACCTATTCAACGCTCGCGCCCGCCATAATCGAGCAGATGGAAGCGCTGGAGCAATTGCGCGCCCTGTGGCACGGGCACCGCATCAGCGTGGCGATCACCGATCAGGCGCCGGAACCCGGAGTGGATACACCCGCCGACCTCGAAAACATGCGCAAGGCCTTTGCGGCCGTGGCACGCTGAATCAACCCTTATAATTCGCGCTGCGCGGCAGGTTGCTGCGGATTGCATGGCCGGCGATCACGCGGGTCCGACTCTCTACAACAGGAACGACATGCGACTCATTCTCCTCGGCGCACCCGGCGCGGGCAAAGGCACGCAGGCTGCATTCATCGCCGCGAAGTTCGGTATTCCCCAGATTTCCACCGGCGACATGCTGCGCGCCGCGGTCAAGGCCGGTACGCCGCTGGGCCGGGAAGCGAAGAGATTCATGGACGCCGGCGCGCTGGTGCCGGATGAGGTCATCATCGGCCTGGTCAAGGAGCGCATCAAGCAGCCGGATTCCGCCAAGGGTTTTCTGTTCGACGGTTTCCCGCGCACCATCCCGCAGGCCGATGCCATGAAGAACGCCGGCGTGAATCTCGACTACGTCATAGAAGTGGACGTGGACGACGCCGAGATCATCAAGCGGCTGTCGGGCCGCCGCGTGCATCCCGCTTCCGGACGTACCTATCATGTGGCGTTTAACCCGCCGCGTGTCCCGGGCAAGGACGACGCCACCGGCGAAGACCTGATCCAGCGCGACGATGACAAGGAACAAACCGTGAAGAAGCGTCTCGATGTGTATCACTCGCAGACCAAGCCGCTGGTGGCCTATTACTCGAAATGGGCGGCAAGCGGCAAACCCGGCGCGCCGAAGTACGTCAGGATCGCCGGCGTCGGCTCGATGGATGCCATCCGCGATCGCATCTTCGCGGCTTTGAAATAGAACTCAAACAATCGAGCCACAGAGGACAAAGAGAACACAGAGAAATTCGAGATAGGCATATTCGGGTCAGACACATAGAAATTGGTGTTTACCCAGGCGACGATTCCGGAATGGGTCAACATCAATAGCAATTGTGGGTTTCCATATCGATCCTCAGTTTTTCTCTGTGTGCTCTGTGTTCTCTGTGGCAGATGATTAAGGGGTTAGGCCATGGCAAAGAAAAACGCGTTCTACGCACAATCCGGCGGAGTGACCGCCGTCATCAATGCATCGGCGTGTGGCGTCATCGAGACCGCGCGCAGGCACAAGAACAGGATCGGCAGGATCTACGCCGGCCGCAACGGCATCATCGGCGCGCTCACCGAAGACCTGATTGACACCGGCAGGGAATCGGCTTCGGCCATCGCGGCGCTGCGCCATACGCCCGCCGGCGCATTCGGCTCGTGCCGCTACAAGTTGAAGGGCCTGGACGAGAACCGCGCCCAGTACCAGCGCCTGATCGACGTGTTCAGGGCGCATGACATCGGTTATTTCTTTTACAACGGCGGCGGCGATTCCGCTGATACCTGCCTGAAGGTATCGCAGCTTTCCGAAACCCTGGGCTATCCGATCCAGGCGATACACGTGCCCAAGACCGTGGACAACGACCTGCCGATCACCGACTGCTGCCCCGGTTTCGGCTCGGTGGCGAAGTACGTCGCGGTGTCGGTGCGCGAAGCCAGCTTCGACGTGGCGAGCATGGCGAAGACTTCGACCAAGGTGTTCGTGCTGGAAGTCATGGGGCGCCACGCCGGCTGGATTGCAGCCGCAGGTGCATTGGCGGCCGATGCAAAAACCGATCTGCCGATCATGATCCTGTTTCCGGAAATCGCGTTCGACAAGGCGAAGTTTCTCGCCAGGGTGGATTCCACGGTGAAAAAGTACGGCTACTGTTCGGTGGTGGTGTCGGAAGGCGTAAAGGGCACGGACGGCAAGTTTCTCTCCGACCAGGGATTGCGCGACGCCTTCGGCCACGCACAACTCGGCGGCGTGGCGCCGGTGGTTGCGAACATGGTCAGGGAAGCATTGAACCTGAAATTCCATTGGGGAGTGGCCGACTACCTGCAGCGCGCCGCCCGCCACATCGCCTCCGGCACCGATGTCGCGCAGGCCTACGCAGTGGGCAAAGCCGCGGTGGAGCTTGCACTCAAGGGCCGCAACGCGGTCATGCCGACAATCGTGCGCAAATCGCAGAAACCCTACAAATGGACCATAGGCTTGGCCGAGCTGAAGGACGTGGCGAACAAGGAGAAGTTCATGCCGCGCGATTTCATCAGCGAAGACGGCTTTCAGATCACGCAGAAGTGCCGCGACTACTTGGCGCCGCTGATCCGTGGCGAGGATTTTCCGCCGTTCAAGGACGGGCTACCAAGCTACGTAACGCTCAGGAACGTCGCGGTGGCGAAGAAACTGGCCGCATTCAAACTCTGAACCTCGCCGGCCGTCCAAAACGGTCAATCAGCCGGGCGAATTCGGATAAAATCGCGCGTTGACCCGCCGCCCCCTTCCCGGGTTTACCGGCGGGAAGCGATGCAGCGTTCGTTCATTCCAGGGTCAAGGGGCCGGCCCGTGATTCGGCCCTGAAAATATAAACAGACAAAGGGGGACTCATGTCTTCAGCACTGATCTTCGCGCTGGTGTGCGCGATCATCGGGATCATTTACGGTGCGATCTCGATCAAGTGGATACTGGGCAGGCCTGCCGGCAATGCGCGCATGCAGGAAATCGCGCGTGCCATCCAGCAGGGCGCCCAAGCCTACTTGAATCGCCAGTACACCACCATCGCCATCGTCGGTGTAGTGCTTTTCGTCGTGCTCGCCTTCGGGCTCGACTGGTATACCGCGATCGGTTTCATGGTCGGCGCGGTGCTCTCCGGTGCCACCGGCTACATCGGCATGTTCATCTCGGTGCGCGCCAACGTGCGCACTGCCGAAGCCGCCAATCACGGCATCAATGCCGCACTGAATGTGGCGTTCCGCGGCGGCGCGATCACCGGCATGCTGGTGGTGGGACTGGGCCTGCTGGGCGTGGCCGGTTACTACGCGGCGATCCTGCCCAGCGCAGGTGAGGCCAAGGCGCTGCACGCGCTGGTGGGGCTGGCCTTCGGCGGTTCGCTGATCTCGATTTTTGCGCGTCTGGGTGGCGGCATCTTCACCAAGGGCGCCGACGTCGGCGCCGACCTGGTAGGCAAGGTTGAAGCCGGCATTCCGGAAGACGATCCGCGCAATCCCGCGGTGATCGCGGATAACGTCGGCGATAACGTCGGCGACTGCGCCGGCATGGCGGCCGACCTTTTCGAAACCTATGCGGTCACCATCGTTGCCACCATGTTGCTCGGCGGCCTGATGGTGGATTCGGTCGGGGCGAACGGCATCCTCTATCCGCTGGTTCTGGGAGGCGCTTCCATTATCGCTTCGATCGTCGGCACCTTCTTCGTGAAGACTTCCGAGGGCGCCAAGATCATGAACGCGCTGTACAAGGGCGTGATCGTCTCCGGCGTGCTCGCCGCGATCGCCTTCTACTTCATCACCACGAAGATGATGGCCGACAGCCCCATCGGCGCCATGAACCTGTTTTACGCCTCGCTGGTGGGCCTGGCGCTGACTGCGGCGTTGGTAGTTATCACCGAGTACTACACCGCCACCGAGTACTCTCCGGTGCGTCACGTCGCGGCAGCGTCGCAGACCGGCCACGCCACAAACATCATTGCCGGCCTCGGCGTTTCGATGAAGGCGACTGCATTGCCCGTGCTGGCGGTGTGCGCCTCCATCTGGGCTTCCTACTCGCTAGCCGGCCTGTACGGCATCGCCATTGCCGCCACTGCGATGCTGTCGATGACCGGCATGATCGTGGCGCTGGACGCCTACGGCCCGATCACCGACAACGCCGGCGGGATCGCAGAGATGGCCGGGTTGCCGTCGAAGATCCGCGACATCACCGATCCGCTGGACGCTGTGGGCAATACCACCAAGGCGGTGACCAAGGGCTACGCCATCGGCTCCGCCGGACTGGCCGCACTGGTGCTGTTCGCCGACTACACTCACAACCTCGAAGCCCAGGGCAAGCTGGTGGAGTTCAGCTTGTCCGATCCGGCGGTGATCATCGGGCTCTTTATCGGCGGACTGGTGCCCTATCTGTTCGGCGCAATGGCGATGGAAGCAGTGGGCCGCGCCGCTGGTTCGGTAGTAAACGAGGTGCGCCGCCAGTTCCGCGAGATCAAGGGCATCATGGAAGGCACCGCCAAGCCCGATTATTCGCGCGCGGTGGACATGCTGACCAAGGCCGCGATCAAGGAAATGATCGTGCCGTCGCTGCTGCCGGTACTGGTTCCGGTGGTCGTTGCCTTCGGCATGAACTGGCTGATGGGGCCGGGTGCGGGCGTCAAGGCGCTGGGCGGCCTTCTGATCGGTACCATCGTCACCGGATTGTTCGTGGCGATTTCAATGACCACCGGCGGTGGCGCGTGGGACAACGCCAAGAAGTACATCGAGGACGGACATTACGGCGGCAAGGGCTCCGACGCACACAAGGCCGCAGTAACGGGCGACACCGTCGGCGATCCCTACAAGGACACGGCCGGGCCCGCGGTGAACCCGCTGATCAAGATCATCAACATCGTCGCACTTCTGCTGGTGCCGGTGCTGTAAACGCTCCCAGACTCAATTGCAAACCAGGAATCCCGGCTGGCTCAGGCCCCCCGGGATTTTTGTCGCCTTTTCCGACCAACGGTCGGCGGTCCGGCATGGGGGTTGCAATCTTTGAGGGTGTGACGCCCAAGGAGGGCGATATGAGGACTGCAACCGTAACGCCAACGCCCATGAACGACATCCGGAAGAAACTGATGGATGCCGATTCTCTTCTGGATCAGGGACTTATCGCGATTCAGCAAGGCTCCAGCCTGGAAGCCATGGAGAACGTCTATACCGCGTCGTGCCTGATCGAAGACATTCGCGCTGCGCTGGACCGCAGAAATTGCGTCGACAAACCGTCATCGTCGTGAGGCTTTCGACATTCGGAGTAATGCAGGCCGGCGCTTTCACTTCAGGCGCGCACCCGGTATTGCCTTCAGATAATCGTCCAACTCTGCGCTAACGGCTGCCGGGAAGCACGCAGCGGCCGTTGACGCACGCTGCGGTCGGCTCGGACAGCGCCGCACAGTTTGCGACTGGTTGTTGCTTCTTCTGCAGGTCCTCCTGCAGGAAGTTGTACTCCGCTATCCTGGTCTCGAGCGTGCCCTTGTCGGTAGACAGCCAGGAATACACCAGGTACTCGGCCGGCCCGCCGCAGGAATTCATTCCGATTGCGGCGATCCGGCATTGCACCAGGTTCATGCAGCGCGCGGGCCCTATAAGTTCGGCAATTTCCCTGCGCAGTTTCTCGAGCTGCGACGATGCCGTTGCGCCGGGCTCGTCGCCACGCCCTTCGATGGGTGCAATCCCCAGTGACAGGGTGATCGCAAGCAGGATGCGGATGGTCGAGTACATGTCCTCCCCAGGCCGAGCCGGTGATTTCAACTATTTCATGCGCCGGGGTAACAATGCAAGCACACGCGAAAACGGAAACTGGACCCATGGCCCTCAAAGCAACCATCTTCAAGGCGGATCTGAAGATCGCCGACATGGACCGCCGCTACTACGGCGATCACACGCTGACCATCGCCCGCCATCCGTCGGAGACTGACGAGCGCATGATGGTGCGGCTGCTGGCGTTCGCACTGCACGCCCATGAGGCCTTGTCGTTTGGCCGGGGATTGAGCACCGACGACGAACCCGACTTGTGGCAGAAGGACCTGACCGGCAGCATCGAAATCTGGATCGATGTCGGCCTGCCCGATGAGAAACGCATTCGCAGGGCCTGCGGCCGCGCCCGGCAGGTGTTCGTTTACAGTTACGGTGGCCGCGGTGCCGAGCTCTGGTGGGATCAGGTCAACGCGAAACTCGGACAGGCAAGGAATCTGTCCGTGATCGGCCTGCCAGCGGTCTCCACCCAGGCGTTGGCGAAGCTGGCACTTCGCAGCATGCAGCTGCAATTCACCATCCAGGAAGGCCAGATCTGGATATCCGACAAGGATCAGGTCATCGAACTCGGTCCCGTGACTTTGAAAGCACCGTCACTTCAACGCTGACGGACATCGCTCCGTGCCGGTACCGCGACAACCGGTCGTGGTCTTATCGTTAGACGCTTGAGCAGCTTCCGCGTCATAATGCCCCGTCGGCAACGATCGACGCCGTTGCGATGTCCCGGGATCAGCAGGAGCCGAATTTGAAATCAGACGTTGTGTCGTCGCTTGAAACGCTTGCCGCCGCCATACCCGATGGCGCACTGCTTGCCGTACCCAAGGACTCGTCGGGTGTTGCCATGTCTGCAACGCGCGAGATCGTGCGCCGCGGCGTGCGCGGTTTGCACCTGGTATGCGTACCAGTCGGCGGGTTGCAGGCCGACATCCTGATCGGTGCCGGCGCAGTCGCGACCATCGAAACTTCCGCGGTAACGCTGGGGGAATTCGGAGCCGCGCCGCGCTTCACCGACGCGGTTCGCGAAAGCACGATCCGCGTGCTCGACGCCACCTGTCCGGCGATCTATGCGGCGCTGCAGGCGGGCGAGAAGGGCATCCCTTTCATGCCGCTGCGCGGCCTCATCGGGACCGACCTGTTGCGTTACCGGCAGGACTGGAAAGTGATCGATAATCCGTTTGCCGAGCAGGACCGGATCGTTGTGCTTCCCGGGATCCGCCCGGATGTCGCGCTGTTTCACGCGCCGCTGGCCGATCGTCACGGCAATGTGTTCGTCGGCGCGAAACGCGAACTCATGCTTATGGCGCATGCCGCCATGCAAACCCTGGTGACGGTCGAGGAAATCACCGACGACGATCTCCTGAACGACCCTCAACGGGCTGCCGGCGTGTTGCCCGCAATCTACGTCACGCGGGTTGCCACGGCCAGGCGTGGAGCCTGGCCGCTGGCATTCTGGGATCTGTATCCGGATGACGAAGCGGCGCTGGCGAACTATGTCGCGGCCGCGGGCACGGCCGCAGGGTTTAGCAGGTTTCTCGATTCCTGGCTCGACACCCGCCGCGCGGTTGCATGAGCGAATTTAGCAGCACCGAATTGCTGATAACGGTGATTGCGCGGCTGTTACGCGGTTGCCGCCACGTCGCGGTCGGCGCATCCTCCCCGATCCCAGGTGCAGGCGCGTTGCTGGCGCGAACGCAATCGCGCGAGCCGATGCGGGTTACCGTGCTCGGCTCGCTGCGGCATGAAGGCTTCACCAGCGGCGGCGTCGAACTGTTCGACATGGCCGCACAGGGCCGCATCGACGCATTCTTTCTCGGCGGCGGCCAGATTGACGGACAGGCCAACATCAACCTGGTCGGTACCGGCGCGTACCCGAACAACGAGGTGCGCTGGCCGGGCTGCTTCGGCTCGTCCTATCTGTACTTTCTGGTGCCTCGAGTGATTCTCTTCCGCGAAGAGCACAGCCGCCGGGTGATGGTGCCGAAAGTGGACTTCATCAGCGCGCCGGGATTGAGTGAGCCCGGCGTGCATCGCCGTGCGGGCCCGTACGCGATGCTGACCGAGCTCGGATTGTTTTTCTTCGACCGCGAACGCCGCCGCTTCAGGCTCGACAGCGTGCACCCCGGTCGCAGCGTGCAAGAAATCCGCGACAACACCGGCTTCGAATTCGATTGCCCGGAACGCGTTCCGGTGACGGCGCCACCCGATGCCGGCACGCTGTCGGCAATCCGCGACACCGTCCGCGGCGACATTGCCGAAGCCTACCCCCGTTTTGCGGCGCGCCTGCACGCCGCATAGGCCGCGGCACCTGCAAGAACGAGCACCGCCAGGAGATATACACACGAGCCCTATCCGCGTGACCGGGCCGACAAGGGTGCGTCCCGGCGGCTGCGCCTTCCGCCCCACGAAAGAATCGGAGGCAGCATCGCGATGCGACCGCCGCAGATTTTCGGCGCGCGTCGCGATAAGGGGGACCCCTGGTCAGATCGCCAAGCTGTCCCGGAACTTCTCCGTCATCACCCGCATTTTCTTCAAATTGAGACTGGCGCAAGGCCGCCGCCCGACGCGGGCGGCAGCATGTCTGGGGCAGTTGCGGGTGGTGTGTTCACGAAGGAGACCGGGCTAGAGCGAACGCAGGAAATTGAGGACATCCTGCTTCTGGCCTTCGGACAGGCGATTGAAATTGTCAACCACGGTGTTCGCCTCGGACGCGTCGCGACTGCGGGAGCTACCGCTCTTATGCTCCTGGATCGCGACCAGAAGGTCCCTGGTGCGCCCGTCGTGCAGGAAGAAGATCCGTTGCCCCAACCCCCATAGGGGCGCGGTTCGGAAATCGCTCGGCCCAGCCTGCCCCTGCGAAACGCCGTCGGCCAGACCCGGCCCCATGTCGTGAATCATCAGATCGGAGAAGAGGTTCACCGGCTGATCGTACAGCGCCGCGACCGAGGAAATGCCGGTGCGCAACGTGGGCGTATGACAGGCCGCACAGCCAACGTCGTTGTCGTTGAACAGCTTCTTGCCCCTGGAGATGGAGGGTGCGCCCCCAGGCGTGTCGTCGGAAGGCTTGGGCGGCGCGAGGAAGCGCTGGAAGTTGGCGAAGTTCTGAATTGCCGTGGTGCCCGTCAGGGCGTCCGGGGCCTCGAAGTCTTGCGTGTCGTTGGGCACTGTGGCGTACTGACATTCGGGGGTCTGGTCGCGCTCGTTCTGGAACAGCTCGCTGGTGATACCCATCTCGACGTTGTAGGCCTCGCCCGAGAACAGGAGCAGCGACACGTTCTGCGCCTTCCAGCCGAAACGGGCGAAGGTCCCGTCATTGCCGTTGCGGTTTGGCGCACCGGTGATGCGGTTGCCCGGACTCACGAAGTTCGGGCGTCCACGTATCCCCAGATCCCGCTTACGGGCCTGGTCGACGGCCTGGTTGGCCAGGATCGCCGCGTCCGGGATCATCTCGATCAGTCCGGCGCCGAACAGCGGTGTGGGGATGCGGAAGATCACGTTGCGGTTCGCAAGCTCGCGCTCGAAGTCCTCCCGGGCGAGGTTGCAGTTCATCCTGCCCTCGCGACCATTGACGGTGAACAGGGCATGCACGCCGCCGTCCGGCGTGCCGTCGGCATTGCGCACGAACCGCGCTTCGCGGATCGGTCCAGTTCTCGTGATGAACGAGGGAACGCGGTCGGTACCGCCGTTTTTGACAGCGAACGCCACCTGAGGATTGACGGCCGGGCTGGAGCCACCGACCGCCGGCTGCGCATGACAACCGCCGCAGCCATCCAGGTTCATCCGCGGCCCAAGCCCGTCGGCGACGTCCTCCTCTTCGGCGAAGTCCTCCAGTCCAAGCTCGAAGAACGCGTGCTCTTTGGCACTCAGGCCGGCGATTGGCCCGCCGGCGGCTCCGGTTCCGGAGCGGACCCCGGGGTCCCGGGCTCTGGTCGTGCGATCCACCGGTGAGGCAAGTTGAATATCAATGACGAAGAACCCGATCGTCGCCAGCAGCGACACCAACACAAGAACGCCAGACTTTTCCTTTTCTTTCATGGTCTCTCTCCCCCTCGCTACTTGAGCCGGTTCAAAGAATTCTTCAAGAACAAGAACAAATCGTTCCCGACGCCGGCTGGTTGTTCAGATATCGCCCGACAGCACCACTAGCGACATCCATGCCGGAGAAATTCTGCAAGAGGGGCTGGCATAGATCTGGCGTGAAGTAGCTGCAAACCGGGGGCTCCATGGATGGCAATGAAGCTTAAGAACTCGCGACTGAACAGTGCACAGACACGGCGCCTGCTCGAACATTTTGTGGCCGGCACGACGGCGCGTACTGCGGCAGAACTCATCGGCGTCAATCGCAACACGGCCACTCACTTCTACCACCGTCTGCGCAAGCTGATCGCGGCACGACTGGAACGCACCGGCCCGCTCAGCGCCGGCGGGGAAGTGGAAATCGACGAGGTGTATTTCTGCAGTGCCGGCAAGACCAGGGCAAGCCGGGTTCCGGCGAGCAACAGGCCGGTATTCGGCCTGCTCTCACGCGGAGGCAAGATCCAGACGGTGATGGTGCCGAATACCCGGCGGGATACGTTGCTGCCGATTCTGAGGACCACGATAGACCCGGAGGCGATCGTCTATACCGACGCCGCCGGTGTTTCCGACGCTCTCGGTTTACTCGGCCTGCATCACCGGCAGGTCGGTCACAGCGATCGCTTCGCACCCGGTCCCGAACATATGAACGGCATGGAGAACTTCTGGAATCAGGCACGTAGGCATCTGCGCAAATACAACGGGGTTCCACGCCATCATCTGCACCTCTACCTGAAGGAATGCGAATGGCGTTTCAACTATGGATCGCCCAGGCAATTGCTGGCGATACTCGCTCAGTGGGTGCGGCAGGATCTTTGAGCGCAGGATCGCCATCTATGCCAGCCCGGGGACCGGTTGAACATGCAATTCCACGCTTTGTTGTCGCCAAACTACGACGGGAATTGCGAGCGCGCCGACAATCTGCTGTTTCTTCTGGAGTTCATTGTCGCCGATCGGCGACCCGGTCCGGCTGCGAATGCAACGAACATCGATCGTTCGAGCACGGCACAAGCTGCAGACTGCGGAATTCCGGCGCGGGGCTACTGCCTGCCTGCGGTTCGCGAACCGGAAAAAGAAAACGGCCCTGCGGGGCCGTTTTCCTTTTTCAGATGTCCGTCACTTAAGCGACGGTCACCTGCTTGGAGAGATAGACATCCTGAATCGCGTTCAGGATGCCGACGCCCTCCTTCATCGGCCGCTGGAACGCTTTGCGGCCGGAGATCAGGCCCATCCCTCCGGCGCGCTTGTTGACCACCGCGGTACGCACCGCTTCCGCCAGATCGCTCTCGCCGGAAGAAGCACCGCCGGAGTTGATCAGCCCCGCACGTCCCATGTAACAGTTCGCCACCTGGTAGCGCGTCAGGTCGATCGGATTGTCGGAGGTCAGTTCGGTGTACACCCGCTTGTCGATCTTGCCGTACGGGTTTTCCTTGGTATTGAGCGCGTTATAGCCGCCGTTGTTCTCCGGCAGCTTCTGCTTGATGATGTCCGCCTGGATGGTCACACCGAGGTGATTGGCCTGGCCGGTAAGATCCGCGGACACGTGGTAATCCTTGTCGGACTTGAATGCCGGATTGCGCAAGTAACACCAGAGGACGGTGGCCATTCCCATTTCATGCGCGATCTCGAAGGCCTTCGTCACCTCGACGATCTGCCGCGCCGATTCGGCGGAACCGAAATAGATCGTCGCGCCAACCGCCACAGCTCCCATGTCACGCGCCTGTTTCACGCTGGCAAAGAAGATCTGGTCATATTTGTTCGGATAGGTGAGGAATTCGTTGTGATTGAACTTCATCAGGAAAGGAATCTTGTGCGCGTACTTCCTGGAACATGAGCCGAGTACACCCAGAGTCGAGGCCACCGCATTACAGCCGCCCTCGATGGCAAGCTTGACGATGTTCTCGGGATCGAAATAGGCCGGATTCTTGGCGAACGACGCACCACCGGAGTGCTCGATGCCCTGGTCCACAGGAAGGATCGACAGATAGCCGGTTCCGGCCAGCCGCCCGTGGCCGAACATCTGCTGCAGGCTGCGCATTACCGGGCCGGTGCGGTCGGTCTGCGCTACCACCCGGTCCACGAAATCCGGTCCCGGCAGGTGCAGCGATTCCTTCGGAATGCCCTTGCAAACGTGGCCGAGCAGCTTGTCCGCGTCTGCTCCCAGCAATGTGGCGATATTGGTGCCGCCCGCCGTTCTGGCTGCGATAACTGATGACATGGTTGTGATCCTCCAGGAGTCTGTTGACCGGATTATCCCCCTTACGGCTGGCGGGCGTAAACGTGCCGCTATAATTGAAGCCTTTTTTACCTCAACCCTGACCCGGATCAAGAAAAGCATGATTTATTCCCTGGGCGACAGAAAAGTGATCAACCACGGTGATCACTGGGTCGCGGACAACGCTACAGTGATCGGCTCGGTGGTGCTCGAGAAGGACGTGAGCATCTGGTTCAACGCCGTGGTGCGCGGCGACAACGATCTGATCACCATCGGCGAAGGCTCCAACATCCAGGACCATTCGGTGCTGCATACCGACGAAGGTGTGCAGCTCACCATCGGCCGGAACGTCACTGTCGGCCACCACGTGATGCTGCACGGCTGCACCATCGGCGAAGGCAGCCTGATCGGCATCAAGTCGGTGATTCTCAACAACGCCCGCATCGGCAGGCACTGCCTTATCGGCGCCAACGCGCTGATCACCGAAGGCAAGGAAATCCCCGACCGCTCGCTGGTAGTCGGCGCGCCCGGGAAGGTAGTGCGCCAACTTACCGACGAGGAAGTCGCCCGGCTGCTCTGGAACGCAGAACACTATGTGAACAACTACAAACGCTACCAGCGGGACTTCAAGGAACAGCGGGCGTAGCACCCCCCTCTCCCCTTCCCTCTCCCCCCACGATCGGGTGGAGAGGGTGCATGAAAACCCGCGTTGCCACGATCGTTTGTGCTCTTTCGTGCCCTGCTGAGAGAGGGGCAGGTGAGGTGAGTTAATCTGCCTCAAGAGAACTTGCGCACGAATTCATCCCGGCACCCGGGATAGCGCCTAGAATGACCGGCTTATGCCTTTAGCCAATGCGCCAATGATGAAGTTCGGGTTGAAGATCCGCACCCGCAGCGGGTTGCCGGTGGACAACCTGGTGGTGCACGCGCGCGACCAGGCCGAGGCCGAGCGCAAAGTCACGCAGATGTACATGCACTGCGAGATCCTCGAGTGCAGGCAGATTCAGACAGCGGCAAGGGACGACGCAACCGATTTCGATGGAATCATTTCGCTCATCTCCCGGCAGGGAGACGAGGGAAAATCCTGAACGCCCCGGGCGGCCGCCTCCGCCCTCAGCTCCGGGCTTCGATGAAACCGGAATCCACCAGCTCGTTCAGCAGCGCTTCGTAATCCTGGGCGCCGCGGCTGTCGGGGGAATGTGCGAATACATCCTTCTTGGAGGCGGGGCTCTCCGCCACGCTGACGTTCTCCGAAATCCGGGTATCGCAGACTTCGTCGCCGTAACGGGCCTTGAGCTCTTCGAAGATCTGGTGCGACATCTTGCGCCGGCCGTCGAAGCGGGTGATTACGTAGCGCCTCAGCACGCGCTTCTTCAGCACGTGCTCTAGCGCCCTGAATGTCTTTTCTACCTGGTTGACGCCCTGCACGGCCAGATAGTCGGCCGAGACCGGCACCAGCACGCGGTCGGACGCGAAAATCGCGCTCAGGCTCAGAACGCCCAGCATCGGGCAGCAGTCGAGCACGATCGGCCGCCCGGTATTCAGGTTTTCCTTGACGATGCCGAGGTTGAGGCGGTTCAGGATATTCGGGCCCTTGCCGAACTGGGTGTCCACTCTTGAGAGTTCCACGTGTGCAGGGATCACCAGCCAGCCACCCAGCGCCGGACGGATCAACTGGGTAAGCGGTTTGGTGTTCTGATAGAAACCGAATAGCGAATCGTCGGCATTGCCGACGGAACTGCCACAAACATAGGAAAGATGCGCCTGCGGGTCGAGGTCGATGGACAGCGGGTTATAGCCGCGGCGGGCCAGGGCGGCAGTGAGATTGAGCGAAGTCGTGGTCTTGCCGACCCCACCCTTTTGATTGAAAACGGCAATTTTGGCCATGGCTGCCCGACGCTGCGCCGCCGGCCTGGACGGCCGCGACGAATGCCCATAATATTAATAAAATCAGCCCCTTGTCAATCTAAGTTAAGCCTTGTTTCAATCTCCTTCGACGGCCTCGACCCAGGCGCGCGAGCGCTTTACCGCCTTGATCCAGCCGGCCTTGAGCGCCGCCCTGCGCGCCGCGGACATCGCCGGCTCGAAACGGCGGTCCAGTTGCCACTGTGCCGCCAGTGCATCGGTGTTTTTCCAGAATCCCACCGCCAGCCCGGCCAGATAGGCGGCACCCAGTGCGGTCGTTTCGTAGATCTTCGGCCGCACCACCGGCACTCCCAGCACATCCGCCTGGAACTGCATTAACAGGTCGTTCTGCGTCGCGCCGCCATCCACTCTCAATTCGGTGACCGCGATGCCGGAGTCGGCGTGCATCGCCTCCAGCACGTCCGCGGTCTGGTAGGCGATGGAATCGAGCGTGGCACGCGCGATGTGCGCGGCAGTGGTGCCACGTGACATGCCGACGATGGTGCCACGCGCATGCGGATCCCAATACGGCGCACCCAGGCCGGCGAACGCCGGCACCAGATAGACGCCGCCGGTATCAACCACCGAGCGCGCCAGCGCTTCGACTTCCCCGGAAGTGCGGATGATGCCCAGCCCGTCGCGCAGCCACTGCACCGCCGCGCCGGCGATGAACACGCTGCCTTCCAGCGCGTATTCGACGGTTTCGCCGATCTTCCAGGCCACGGTAGTGAGCAACCGATTATGCGAATCCACCGGCCTGGTGCCAGTGTGCATCAGCATGAAGCAGCCGGTGCCGTAGGTGTTCTTCACCATCCCCGATCGGGTGCATTGCTGGCCGAATAGCGCGGCCTGCTGGTCCCCGGCGATGCCGGCAATCGGGATGCCACGACCAAAGTGTGCCGAATCGCACTCGCCGCAAACTGCGCTCGAATCCACAACCTTCGGCAACAGCGCGCGCGGCACGCGCAGCAGACCCAGCAGCTTGTCATCCCAGTCGCGCGTGTGGATGTTGAACATCATGGTGCGCGAGGCATTGCTGACGTCGGTGGCGTGAACCCGCCCCCCGGTGAGCTTCCAGATCAACCAGGCATCCACCGTTCCGAACGCCAGGGCGCCCTTGTCGGCGCGTGCGCGCGCGCCTTCCACGTGGTCGAGCAGCCAGCGCACCTTGGTTCCGGAGAAATAGGAATCGAGCAGCAGCCCGGTGCGCCCCGTGAACAGCGCTTCCACGCCCTGGACGCGCAATTGCTCGCATAAGCCGGCGGTGCGCCGGTCCTGCCAGACAATGGCGTTGGCGATCGGCCGGCCGGTCGCACGCTCCCAAACCACAGTGGTTTCGCGCTGGTTGGTGATGCCGATCGCGGCAATGTTTACGGCGCTCAGGCCAGCCTGTGCCAGCGCCGCACGCGCTGTGGCAAGCTGGGTTGACCAGATTTCCTCGGCATCCTGCTCCACCCAGCCGGACTGCGGATAAATCTGGGTGAGTTCCTGCTGCGCGGTGCCGAGCACCTGCCCGGCCTCATCGAATACGATCGCGCGCGAACTGGTCGTGCCCTGATCCAGGGCCAGGATGGCGCTCATGGCTGTGATAAAGTGCGCATCTCGTTTTCCACGCACACATGATGCGCCAAGAGTGCGGCATCGGCCAAGCGCGGGAACCTCGAATAAAAAATGCGCAACGATCTCTTCCTCACTGCCCTTGCGCGCATGGGGTTGCTGCAGCCCGGGGAACGCCCCACCATCACGCCGCTCACCGGCGGTGTATCTTCGGACATCGTCCGCGTGGACCTCGCAAGCGGACCGATCTGCGTGAAGCGCGCATTGCCGAAACTCAAGGTCGAAGCCGACTGGCAGGCGCCGGTCGAGCGCAATCGCTATGAAGTGCAATGGATGCAGGTCGCGGCGGGCATCGTCCCGGCCGCGGTGCCACGCATTCTCGGCGAAGACCGGCGAAACAGGAATGTTTGCGATGCAGTTCCTGGATTCGGCGACCTATCCGGTGTGGAAGGCACAACTGCGCGACGGCGAGATTTCCGCCGACACCGCACGCGATGTCGGCCGCTGCGTGGCGGCCATTCATGCGCGCACCGCAGGCGACACCGCCGTGGCGCACGCATTCGCCACCGATCACATCTTCTTTCCGATCCGGCTCGAGCCCTATCTCGCCGCCACCGCGGACAAACACCCCGACTGCGCGGAACGCCTGCATAGTCTTATGCGGGTGACCGCGGCGACCAGGAAAGCGCTGGTCCACGGCGACGTCAGCCCTAAAAACATCCTGGCCGGACCGGACGGACCGGTCTTCCTGGACGCCGAGTGCGCATGGTACGGAGACCCCGCATTCGACCTCGCGTTCTGCCTGAATCACCTGTTGCTCAAGTGCGTGTGGCGGCCGCGATGGCAGGCGCGCTACCTGGTCTGTTTCGACGCGCTGGCGCAGGCTTATCTCGCGGCCGTAACCTGGGAGTCGCACAGCGACATCGAAGCGCGCACCGCGCATCTGCTGCCGGGACTGTTTCTCGGCCGCGTGGACGGCAAGTCGCCGGTCGAATACATCAATTCCGATGAAGAACGCGATCGAGTCCGCCGTGTCGCTCGCGAACTTCTGATCCAGCCGGTGGACAAGCTCTCCGATGTGCGTGCTGTCTGGCAGCGCGAAATCGCCACCTGGAATAGGTAAGGTACGACATGCGTATCGAACATGTGGCGATCTGGACACGCGACCTCGAGCGGCTCAAGTCCTTCTACGAGACCTACTTTGAAGTGACAGCCGGCGCAAAGTACGCCAGTACGAAGCGTCCGTTCGAGTCCTATTTTCTGAGCTTTGCTTCCGGCGCGCGGCTGGAACTCATGCGCCTGCCGGATCTCGCCGACGCGGACCGCAGCCGCAGCACCATCGGGCTCGCGCATCTCGCGCTCTCGACAGGATCGCGTGAGACCGTGAACGCGCTCACGCGACGGCTGCGTGCGGATGGATACACGATTGTGGATGGGCCAAGGGTCACCGGAGATGGGTACTACGAAAGTGTCGTGCTCGATCCCGATGGCAACCGGATCGAACTGACGGTCTGAGCCGGACATGACCGACACGACGATCACCAGGGTGCATGGCCGGCGGGTGTGGGACTCGCGCGGTCGCCCGACCGTGGAAGTGGAAATTCAGCTTGCCGCCGGCTCGACCGGGCGCGCCATCGCCCCGGCGGGCGCGTCGCGCGGTTCCAGCGAAGCGGCCGATCTCCGTGATGGCGGCACGGTATTCGGCGGAATGGGTGTAAGCAAGGCGGTCGCGCACGTGAACAGCGAAATCTCCCGCCTGCTGATCGGACGCAACGCGCTGCGCCAGGCCGAGATTGACGACGAGCTGATCGCGCTCGACGGCACCCCAGGCAAGTCACGGCTGGGCGGCAATGCCATGATCGCCGCTTCGATGGCGGTACTGCACGCCGCGGCGGTTGCGCACCACATGCCGCTGTACGCCTACCTCGCTCAGGGAAAGAGCGTGCGCCTGCCGCTGCCGGAAGTTCAGATCTTCGGCGGCGGCGCGCACGCCGGACGGCGCGTGGATATCCAGGACTTCATGGTGATGGCACTGGGCGCACGCAGCTTCGACGACGCGCTCGCGATGACGGCGGAGGTCTACCGTGCCGCCGGCGAATTGATGCAGGAAGCCGGAAGACTTCAGGGCGTCGCCGACGAGGGTGGCTTCTGGCCGGTATTTGCCTCCAACGAGGAAGCGCTCACCATTCTGATGCGCGCTATCGAGCGCGCCGGTTACCGTCCCGGCGAAGACATCGGCATCTCGCTCGATGTCGCCGCCTCGGAGTTCGGCCGCAACGGACGTTACCGGCTCGGACTCGAGTCCCGCGAACTCGACAGCGACGGCTTGTGCGAATTGCTGCTCGGCTGGCTTGCGCGCTACCCGATCGTTTCCATCGAGGACCCGCTTGCCGAGGATGATGGCGAAGGCATGAAGAAGTTCACCGCCGCCGCCGGAAGCCGGGTCCAGATCATCGGCGATGATTATCTGGTTACCAACGCCGCGAGGGTGAAGGGCGCAGCGGCCGCCGGGGCCTGCAACGCGGTGCTGATCAAGCCCAATCAAGCCGGAACCGTCACCGAAACCAGGGCCGCGCTCGACGCGGGCAAGCGCGCCGGCTGGGGCACCATAGTCTCGGCTCGCTCGGGCGAAACCGAGGATGTCACCATCGTCCACCTCGCGGTCGGCTGGGACGCCGGCCAGCTCAAGGTGGGATCATTTTCGCGCTCCGAGCGCATGGCCAAGTGGAACGAGGCACTGCGGATCGAGGAAGCGCTCGGCGCCAGCGCCGTCTTTGCCGGGCGGACCGTACTGCCGGGACAAAAAAGTCGTGAATAACGTGAATATCGTGACTGGTAAACCTCCGAGCCTTGACGATATTCCCGGTATTCACGACATTCACGATCTTCACGATATTCACGAACCTGACCGGCGGCATCAGCAACGCCCGCCACTCTTTCGATGACTTTCGGAGAAGCCCACCACCGCCGCACCATGCGCAGACTCGCGTTTGAGCAATGCAAGCGACCAATCCGGAAGCCACTGAGACCTGAACATCCATGAACAGACCGGCGCCCGAGAACCGCAACGCCTACCGGCACTTCCAGTCGATCCCCACCCGCTGGATGGATAACGACGTTTACGGCCACGTCAACAACGTCGTGTATTACAGCTACTTCGACACGGTGGTGAACCAATACCTGATCGAGCAGCACGTCCTGAATATCGAAGAGAGCAAAGTCATCGGGCTGGTGGTGGAAACGCAGTGTCAGTATTTTGCCTCGATCACCTTCCCCGACGTGGTGCACGCGGGCCTGCGGGTGGCGAAACTGGGCAACAGCAGCGTGCGCTACGAGATCGGCCTGTTCCGCAACGAAGAGCAGACGGCATCGGCGCAGGGCTACTTCATCCACGTCTACGTGGATCGCGCCACTCGCCGCGCCATTTCGCTGCCGCCGGATATGCGTGCCGCGCTGAAGAAGATCTTTTCCTGAGTGCAAGGCAGGGATACTTCGACGCACCATGGGACAGCAGTTCTGCAAGTCGAAGAGCTACAATCGGCCTGATTGCGAAACTGAGTGGGGAACGAGTGCCTAGGAAATCCCGTGCACGGACGGCAACGCGCGCACCATCACGCGGCGGCGAAAGGGCCACGCGCACCGTGCAATCGCTGGAACGCGCCTTCGCGATCCTCGAAGCCATCGCCGGCAGCAAGCAGCCGATGAGTCTGGCCGAACTCAGCCGCGCCACCGGGTTGCACACAAGCACCACATTTCATCTGATCAAGACGCTGATTGTGCTCGGCTACGTTTGCCAGGACGATTCCAGGCGCTACCGCATCGGGCCACGCCTGTTCATGCAGGCGGCCGGGGCGTTCAACGAGATCGAACTGGTCAACCTGGCGACCCCGCACCTTCAGCGCCTGGCGGAAGAAACGGGAGAGACCACGCATCTGGCGGTCAGGGCCGACGCGGGAATTGCGGTGATCGCCAAGGTCGACGCCCGCTCCTCGATTCGCAGCAGCGATCGGCTCGGTTCGGTACGGCCGGCTTACTGCACCGCAATCGGCAAGGTACTGTTGGCGGCGCTGCCCGCCGAGGAGCTGGAATCCTATCTGCGCAACGGGCCGTTCGAGGCATACACGCCGAAGACCATCACTGCGCCGGCTGCGGTGCGGGAAGAAATCAGACGCGTTGCGGCGGCCGGCACGGCCACAGATGACGCGGAATTCAATCACGAACTGCGCTGCATCGCGGCGCCGGTGCGCAACTTCACCCGCCAGACCGTCGCAGCTCTGGGAATCTCCGGGCCGGTCTGGCGCGTAACGCTCAAGGACATGCAGCGGCTGAATGCGCGGGTTGCCTCGATTGCCGCGGACCTTTCGCGCGATCTGGGGTTCAAGCAACCGGACGGGAAGCCGAACGCATTGCACGCCGTGAGAAAACGCGGCTGACTCAGGTCTGCTGACCGCCACCCGCGGCGAATCGGCCTGCGCGCCTGCCCGAGACGAAAGCCCAGGCGAGATGATGGCCATGGCCTTTCAACAGCAATCCGCCTTGACCGGTTGAACCGGCCGCATACAGGCCGCGAATAGGCATTCCCTGCGCGTCGAGCACGCGATGACGGGTATCGACCGCCAGTCCGCCCTCGTTGTGGACGAAAACCGGTCGCACCGGCCCCAACGCGATGAACGGTGGCTCTACGAATGGAGCTGCGCCTTTGCGTTCACTCACCGCGGCACGCAGTATTTCAGGGCTCATCCGCAGTTTGCGCGCGAGCTCGGCGAGTCCCGCTGCCTCGGTGTAGACATCCGGGCGGTTGCGGCGATAGTCGGGCACGTAGGCGTACGCGATGCCCGGAGCGGTCGAGATGAAGTGCGGCCAGCCGGAAAACTTCCGGGCCAGCCGGCCATCGATCAGGATGTAGCCGAACTTGCCCGGCTGATCCGCCAGCGCCAGCGCCGGACGATAGACCTCATCGCAGAAACGGCCGCCATCCCTGTTGACCAGCAGCGCGCCCTGCTCGAACAGGCTTGGCGACGGCGCCAGCGCCGTCGTGAGGAAACCCATGATGAAGGGGCGCAGCAACGCGGGCGGCAAATGTTCCATCGCCCATTCCATGACGCGCGCCAGCGATCGCCACGGCGGCAGGCGGCGGACCAGCGTGCTGCGGGCCGGCGCGATGAAGCGGATCTCCGGCCCCAGCGCAAGATCGCCGTTGACGATGCGCGCGCCCAGCGCCAGCCCCAGTTTCTGCCCGTCGCCGGTCGCAGTCGGGTTCACGCCTTCGACGCTGGCCTGCCGGTCCCCCATGTAGCGCGATTTCAGTTCCGGGTCGTTGGTGAAATCGCCCGCGGCGAGAATCACCGCGCTGCGGGCCAGGAAGCGCCGGCCGCCTTCGCAGACAACGCCGCTGACCCTGTCTCCTTCGGTCGTCAGCGAAGCGGCACGCAAACCCGTGCGCACCTCCACACCTTGTCGCCGCGCATGGCGTTTCAGGTGATAGATGAAGGAAAGCGAATTCGGCAATACATTGTGCATCCGGGGCTTGGTGTGCGGGGGCTCGGGCATCGGGCCGTAGAATCGCACGCCCAGAGACGTCAGCCAGCGGAAGGCGTGCGGAATTTCATCGCAGAGGATGCGCCGCAGATCGTCGTTGTCGCGGCCGGCGAGTTCGCCCGCGAACAGCGCCATGTCGGCGAAATGCTCTGCCGGCGTGTCCCGGATGCCTTGCTTTTGTTGATGCGGCGTGCCGGTCGAGGTGACCGAGCCGATCGACCACGCGGTCGAACCGCCGAGTTTCGCGTTCTTTTCGAGAAGCACAGTGCGCGCGCCGGCCGCCTGCGCTTCGATCGCCGCCGCGAGACCCGATCCGCCGCCGCCGATGACCACTACATCGAAGATTTCTACGATCGCGCTCACGCCGGCTTGGCGGCCCGGCCGGCGCTGTCGCCGGCGATGCGCCCGAACACCGAGCCCGACATCAGTCCGGTGCCGCCGGGATAGTTGAAATAGAACAGTCCCCCGACCAATTCACCGGCTGCGTACAACCCGGGCATCGGCGCGCCGTCGGTATCGACGACCTGGGCGTCGTTGGTGATGCGCAAACCGCCGAACGTGAAAGTGATTCCGCAGGAAACGGCATACGCCTCGAATGGCGGCGTATCGATGATGTTGGCCCAGTTCGACTTGGGAACCGGAAGGCCCTCGGTGCGCCGGCCATCCTTCACGTTGGGATTGAATGCAACGTCACCGCGAACCGCGGCGTTGTAGGCGCGGATCGTCGCCAGCGCCTGGTCTGCATTCACGTCGTCGAGCTTGGCTACCAGCTCCTCGAGCGTGTTCGCGGTCACTTTCGTGACCTGGCGGATGCGGTATTCGTCGCGCAGCAGGTGCGTGACCTTCTTGTCGAAGATCTGCCAGGCAAACTGCCCGGGCTGGCGCAGGATGACGGCACCATATTTCGCGTACGTGTAGTTGCGGAAGTCTGCACCTTCGTCGACGAAGCGATTGCCGTCGGCGTTGAGCATGATCCCGAACGGATAGGAATGCTTCTGGAAACCGTCGCCTACCGCGAGATCGCCGAACTCGGGCGCGTTGCGGTCCCAGCCTACGGCATGACAGCCGGACCAGTTTCCGCAAGGCGAGGCGCCGGCGTCGAGCGCCATGCGGATGCCGTCGCCGGTGTTGAAGCGCGTGCCACGCACTTTCGCGAGGTCCCAACCCGGTCCAAGATAGCGCGTGCGCCACTCGGGATTGGATTCGAAACCGCCTGCGGCAAGAATCACGGCCTTGCAGCGCAGCGCGCGGGTCTTTCCCTGATAGCGCACCGTCAGCCCATGGACGCCGTCGTCACTGTTAAGCAGCGACATTGCGCGAGCTTGGTAAAAGATTCGGACGCCGTTGGCCAGCGCCGCCTTCCTGTGGGCCTCGATCAGGCCGGGACCGCCACCCCACGCTTCCACCGTCAATCCGCCCCAGAACTTGAACCGGTCGTTGACCTTGAACGCCTGGCGGCCGTAGATCGGCACGAACCGGAATCCCTTGCCGCGCAGCCACATCATCGTCTGCCTGCTGCGCCTGACCAGCAGCTCGACCAGGTCCGGGTCGGCGCGGTTCTCCGTCACCCGCGCCATGTCGTCGAAAAACTGGTCTTCAGTATAGGCCCCGAAGTCGGTGCGCGCGATCTCTGCCGGAGTGAGGTCGGGCATCAGTTCGCGCAGGTCCTCCACCCCGTTGTAGGCGAAACGGATCGCGCCTGCCGTGAATCGCGTGTTGCCCCCGGATTCGTCTTCGGGCGCGCGCTCCAGCACGATCACTTCGGCACCCCGCTCGCGCGCCGCCAGCGCCGCGCACATCGCGGCATTGCCGGCCCCGACGACAACGACTTCGCTGCTTTCCGGCAACATCCCAGTCCCTCCCCGGTTGCGTACTCTTGCGATACTGTAGAAAATGATGCGACATTATCGCAAATGCCGCAAAGCAGCGCCGCGGCCGGAAGACGATCCCGAATGGAGGAAACGCCATGCCGCGCATGAAAGGCGGAGACCTGATCTCCGATTTCCTGATCCAGGAACAGGTGCCCTACATTTTCGGCATCTGCGGCCACGGCAACGTGGGCCTGCTCGATTGCCTGTGGGAGCGCCAGGACAGGATCAGGCTGATCTCGCCGCGCCACGAACAGACTGCGGGGCACATGGCGGACGCTTACTTCCGGGTCGCCCACCGGCCGGTGGCAACACTGACGTCGACCGGACCGGGTTCCTGCAACCTGGTGATGGCGACTGCCTGCGCATCCGCCGATTCGTCCGCGTTCTACGCCATCACCGCGAACGTGCCAACCTCGCAGTTCAACCGCGGCCCGTTCCAGGAAAGCCACCGCAACCAGGCCGCCGAGTTTCCGGCCTCGCTGCGGCCATACGTCAAGCGCAGTTTCCAGCCGACGCGCGTCGACATGCTACCTCTCGCGCTGCGCCAGAGCTACAACCTGATGCTCACCGGGCGGCCCGGCCCCGTCAATCTCGACGTGCCGTTCAACCTTTTCCAGGAAGAGGATGATGTCGAGATCCCGCGCTCCGACCGGGCGTCGGGCTTTGCCCGTCCCGGGGCCGCGCCGGACGACGTGAGAAAAGTCGTCGACCTCATTCTCGCCGCGGAGCGCCCGGCGTTCTTCGTCGGCCACGGCGTGACGCTGGCCGAAGCCGGTCCGGAACTCACGCGCGTCGCCGAAGTGCTGAACATCCCGGTGATCACCTCGCCCAACGGCATGGGCACCGTTCCCGCCCATCTGTCGCTCGGCTTCATTGGCCGCAACGGCGCCTATCCCGCGAACCAGGCCGGGCGCCATTGCGACCTGCTGATCGCCGTTGGCGCACGTTTCGATGATCGCTCGTCGTCGTCCTGGATTCCCGGCTACTCGTGGAACATGCCGCCGACGAAGCTGGTGCACGTGGACGTCGATCCCGCGGAGATCGGGCGCAACTATCCGCCGACGCTGGGTATCCTCGCCGACGCCAAGGTATTCCTGAGCCAGCTCGCGCAGGAAGCGGCGGGCCGCGGCGCGTCCGGCAAGCGTTTCGCGAAATGGCAGGCGACGATCGATGGCTGGCGCCGGGAATGGGAAGCCTACGTCAGGCCGAACTTCGACATCAGCGGCTCGCCGCTGCGCCCCGAGCGCGTGGTGAAGGAAATCCGCACCGCGCTGCCCGACGAGGGCATCATCTCGCTGGACAGCGGCGTGCACCACAACTGGTTCATGCAGTTCTGGGATGCGCGCCGGGCGCAGTCCATGCTCAATACCTGGGGTTTCTCGGCGATGGGATTCGGCGTAAGCGGCATCCTCGGCGCCAAGCTGGCGGCGCCCAACCGCCCCTGCCTGTCAGTGTGCGGCGACGGCGGATTCACCATGACGCCACACGTGCTGGCGACCGCGGTCGAGTACGACATCCCGGCAGTCTGGCTGGTATGGAACAACTATTCCTGGGCCGCCATCCGCGACATCCAGTACGGTATGTTCGGCGGCCGTGAAATCGGCACCGGTTTCTATGCCGGCCCGAAACGCGAACCCTACAGTCCTGACTTCGCGGCGATGGCGCGCAGCTATGGCGTGGAAGGCATTGCGGTGAAGCACTCCGACCAGCTTGGCGACGCATTGCGGCATGCGCTGTCGCTCGGCAAGCCCTGCCTGCTCGACGTGCACGTCGACGACAAGGTGAAACCGCCCGGCACCGGTACCTGGCAGCTGCCGCCGACGCCGTTCCGAGAGCCGGCATTCGGCAAGCCGGTCAAGCGCAGCGTCGTCACCGAACCATGAGCGCAGTGGTTGCCGGAAGCGGCTTCCGGCCGGTCGCCGCGAGAGCACTGGTCGGCGGCCACTGGCATGCCGGCGAACGCAGCGTCGAAATTCGCGATCCGTATCGCGGCGATGTAGTCGGCACGGCACCGGTATCCTCGAAGGCGGATCTCGATGCGGCACTGGATGCCGCGGTACAGGCTCGCGAAAAGGCCGCCGCGATGCCGGCCTACGAACGCGCGGCGTTGCTGCGTCGCGTGGCGACGTTAATCGAACGCGACGTCGCGTCCCTTGCCGAGCTGATGAGCCGCGAAACCGGCAAGGCGATCAAGGATTCCGAGGGCGAGATCCGCCGTTCGATGGACACCTTTGCGCTCGCCGCCGAGGAAGCGATCCGCATCGAAGGCCGTCACGTGCCGCTCGACGGAAGCGCGATGGGAGCCGGAAAGATGGCCTTCCTGATGCGCGTTCCGGTCGGGGTCGTTGCCGCGATCACGCCGTTCAATGCTCCTTTCAATCTGGCGGCGCACAAGATTGCGCCCGCGATCGCCGTCGGCAACACCATGGTGCTGAAGCCGCCGCCGCAGGCGCCGCTGATCGTGCACCGCCTGGCCGAACTTGTAGTCGAAGCCGGCCTGCCGCCGGGAATGCTCAACGTCGTGCACGGCGGAGCCGAGATCGGCGCGGCGCTGATTTCCGATCCGCGCGTCGATTTCATCACATTCACCGGATCGAGCCGCGCCGGCGCCGCAATCAGGGCCGCGAGCGGCCTGCGCCGCGTGGCGCTCGAACTTGGCGGCAACGGCGCCACCATCGTGCACGACGACGCCGATCTCGCGCCGGCAGCTGCAGCCTGCGCGCGAAATTCGATGCGGCTGGCGGGCCAGAGCTGCATTTCGGTGCAAAGCGTCTACGTGCACGAGCGCGTCGCCGAATCGTTTCTCGCACTGATCGAGGCCGAAGTGCGCAAGATGAGGCTGGGCGATCCGCTCGATCCCGCCACCGATGTCGGCACGCTGATTGACGAAGCCGCCGCACGACGCGTGGACGCCTGGGTCCAGGAAGCCGTCCTCGGCGGTGCCCGTGTCGCTGCCGGTGGCCATCGTCACGGCGCGGCTTACGAGCCCACGCTGCTGACCGATCTCAAGCCGAAGATGAAGGTCGTCTGCGAGGAAGTATTCGGCCCGGTGGTCAACGTGATCCCGTACCGGAAACTCCAGGATGCCTTCACCGCGATCAATGCCAGCCCATACGGATTGCAGGCCGGCATCTTCACGAAGTCCAACGAAGTCACGTTTTCAGCGATTCGGGGACTTCGGGTCGGCGGCGTGATCATCAACGGTACTTCCACCTGGCGCACCGACCAGCTCGCCTACGGGGGCGTGAAAGCGAGCGGCATCGGACGCGAAGGCCCGCGCTACGCCATCGAAGAGATGACCGAACAGCGGCTGATCGTTTTCAACCTCTGAGGCAGGGGCAAGAGTGCGGGTGCTGGTAACAGGCGGCAGCGGATTCCTCGGCGCGGCAGTGGTCCGTGCCCTGCTGGATCGCGGCGACACCACGATCGCTTACGACACGCAGCCCGGCATTTCCGCCCAGGCCGCTGCGGCGGACCGCCTGATCCAGGTAATGGGCGACATCACCGAACCGCAGAGCCTGGTCCGGGCGGTACAGGCTCACAGGCCGGAGGCCGTCATTCACTGCGCCGCCATCGTCAGCGTGCTCTCTTCGATCGGCAGCCCGCTCGAGATCGTACGCGTGAACGTCGAAGGATCGATAAACGTCTTCGAGGCGATGCGCCACGCCGGCATCAGGCGCTGCATCCATATCAGCTCGGAGGAAGCCTACGGCGCCTTCCGTTCGGACCGGATCGACGAGACCCATCCCCTCGACCCGGCGATGCCGTACGGAATCTGCAAGGCCGCGGTCGAGCATCTCGGGCGCACCTATCGCGACTTGCACGGACTCGAGGTCATCAACCTGCGCCCTTCCTGGGTATACGGACCCGGCCTGCCGCGAGACCGCATTCCGAAGAACCTGGTCGACGCGGCGCTGGCCGGACGCCCATTGCATATCCCCAGCGGCGCGGACACGGCGATCGACCACACGTATATTAACGACGTGGTGGCCGCGATATTGATGGCGCTCGATCACCCGAAGCATCGGTACGACGCCTACAACGTCGGCAGCGGGCGCGCAGTCACGGTTTCCGAGCTGATCGCAGTCGTTCGTGAACTCGTCCCCGGTGCCGGGCTTTCGGTCGGGCCTGGAACCTATCGACATGGCGGCCGCATCGAGATCGTCAGGAAAGGCGCACTCGATGTGAGCCGCGCCGCTGCGGAGTTCGGCTGGCGGCCACGCTTCGACATCCGCGCCGGCCTTGCTGCCTATGTCAATGCACTGCGAGAAGAACAAACCGCTTTGCAGAACTGAAGGAGGGAATGATGGGCAAGAAAAATTCAGATGCGGGTAAGCGCAAGGCGTCGATCCGGCCGGCCGCGTCGGTGATGTGGGATGAACTGCCGGCGCACATCGGCGGCGCCTACTCGAAGCTGCTGGTCCGCCCCGAGTCCTGCGGGTCGGCCAGCATCGACTACCGCATTTCCGTGTACCAGCCCAGGGCCTTCGTCGAGCCGCACCGCCACCGCATCCAGGAGCAGGTTTATCACGTGCTCGAAGGCGAGGCGCTGATGGAGATCGAGGGGGAGCGCACAGTGGTGCACAAGGACGACGTGATCTTCATTCCGCCTGGCGTGGAACACGCAATCTACAACACCGGACTGACCGATCTTCGCTTCATCGTCGTCACCTCGCCGACCGACGAGTAGATCGACGCGCACTATCATCGGAGGGTCCAATGGCTTCAGGAAAATCACTCGCAACGATCGGCGTATGTGCGTTTCTCCTGGCTTGCGCCCAGTGCGGATGGCCGCGGGATGACAAGCCGATTCGCATCGGTGTGGTCACTTTCCTGTCCGGCCCCGGCGCCGGGCCGATGGGCATTCCGGGACGCAACGCCGCGGAGCTGACATTCGACGCCCTCAACGCCGGGACCGTTCCTGCGCCGTATCAGAGCAAAGGCTTCGGCGGCACCCCGATCGAGATGGTGCTGATCGATGAGGCCGGCTCGACCAGCAATGTCGTGACCCAGTACCGTAACCTGGTCCAGCGCCAGAACATCGGCATGGTCATCGGCTACATCTCCAGCGGCAGTTGTATGGCGGTTGCGCCGATTGCCGAAGAACTGAAAATTCTCACGGTCATATTCGACTGCGGCACACCCCGGTTGTTCGAAGATGCGACTTACAAGTACGTGTTCAGAACCGCATCGCACGCGACCATGGACAGTGTTGCCGCGGCGAAATACGTCCGGGAGCACCTGCCCAACGCCACCCGCATTGCGGGTATCAACCAGAATTACGCCTGGGGCCAGGACTCGTGGAGGGACTTCGAGGCTTCGATGAGGGCACTGGCACCCGCCATCGAGGTCACCACCTCGCAGATGCCGAAACTGTTTTCGAGCCAATATGGAAGCGAGATCTCCACCCTGCTCGCGGGCAACCCGGACGTCATCCATTCGAGTTTCTGGGGCGGCGATCTCGAGGCTTTCATCCTGCAGGCCGTCCCGCGCAACCTGTTCGGCCGCAGCACGGTCGTGCTTACCACCGGCGACGCGCAGCTCCACAACCTCGGCACCCGAATTCCCGACGGCACCATCATCGGCGCGCGCGGCCCGCACGGCGTGTTCGCGCCGGACAACGAGCTGAACCGCTGGTTCAGGGGCACCTACGAGAAACGGTATGGCGCGCCGCCGCCCTTTGCCGCCTATCACATGGTGCAGGCGATTCTCGGCACCAAGGCCGCCTATGAAAAAGCAAAATCGGCAGCCGGCGGCAAAGTTCCGGACCAGGACCAGGTCATCGCGGCTTTCCAGGGCCTGAGTTTCGAAACGCCGAGCGGGACAACGAAGATGGCGCTGGGCAACGGACACCAGGGAATCCAGCCCATGGTGTACGGCATGACCAGGGCGGTCGGCGGCAAGCTGACCATGACGAACGTGACGCGCTATGCCGCCGAGCAGGTCAATCCGCCGGAAGGCGTGAAGAGCGAGGACTGGATCAAGTCCGGCTTCGCCCGCTGAGCATGGAAAAGATCCTGCTGATCCAGGGTGCCAACATGAGCTTTCTCGGGCGCCGCCAGCCTGAACTCTACGGCACGACGACTGCGGCCGAACTCGATGCGATGCTGCTCGCCCACGCGAAAGCGAACAAGTACCAGCTCGATATCCATTACACCAATATCGAAGGCGATGCGATCAATCGACTCTACCGGGCAGTGGATGAAGGCGTGCAGGGACTGGTGATGAACCCCGCGGGATTCAACCATGCCGGCTACGCGCTGCGCGATTGCGTGCTCGCATTGCCATTTCCTTACGTCGAAGTCCATATGACTAATATTGAGAAACGCGGAATCCGGTCGGTCATCGCGCCGGCTGCGGTCGGTGCGGTGTTCGGTTTCGGCGTGCAGTCCTACGTGCTTGGACTGGAGGCGATGCTGAAACTTCTGCGCAAATGAACGTGCCAATGTCTTTTGAGCTCGATGACGCCCCCGGAACAGACGAAGAAACGTCCATGCAAGAAACAAGACCTGACCCCTTTGCTGTTCCGCTTACGTCGAAGTCCACATGACCAATATTGAGAAACGCGGAATCCGGTCGGTCATCGCGCCGGCCGCGGTCGGTGTGGTGTTCGGTTTCGAAAGGAAATGGGGTCAGGCCTTGCCTTTTGCCTCTTCCCGAAAAAATGGGGTCACCGAAAAAATGGGGTCAGGCCTTGCCTTTTGCCTCTTCCGCCCGAGCAATTAATCGACTCACGCGGGAAATCGACAAGCCAAGCTCACGGGCGATCGCACTCATAGTCATGGCGCTTTGCGTGTGGGCGTTGTAGAGGGCCTGTTCTCGATTCTCGCAGCTCTCCATCCATTGGGCGAGGGTGCGTGACTTGCGACGCTGGATCTTTGGGATGTCAACATCGGTGCTGTTGCGCGTTTCGGCCAGCGCCTGCATGCGCTCCACAAAGGCTTCGTCCCCGAGATAGATCTGCTGGCGCAGCGCGCTGTCCCACAGGCTCGCATCAGGCACTGAGGCCACCAGTCGGGCGTATCGATCGGCCGCGCGGCGGCGATCGGCGGCGCTGCGAACGGCTCGACCCAGCAGGTAGCCGTGCAAGCCCTCGGTGTCCAGCCAGTCCGGTGCTGCCGCCTGACCCACATGCGCGCGGTAGCTCGACCAGGCCCAGGCCTCGGGCTTGCGCACCATGCCGAGCCCGTACCGGGTTCAGGTCCACGTAGCGGCAGACCTCCAACAGATAAGCATCCCGGTCCACCAGGATCGCCTTGAAGCGCCCCTGAAACAGATGCCCGACTTTGTTGTGCCGGCGATTGAAGGTCTGGGTGTAGACCCCGTTGATGTGGCGCATCAACAAGGACAGATTGGCCTGCCGGGTGTGCAGCACGAAGTGGTAGTGGTTGCCCATCAGGCAATAGGACAAGGCCTGGGCGTCGAAGCGAGACAGCGCCTGCGCTACGACCTCCAGCAAACCATGCCGGTCCTCGTCATCGACAAAGATCGGCTCACGCCGGTCACCGCGAGAGGTGACGTGATACACCGCACCGGGGAATTCGATACGCAGCGGACGGGCCATGCCGGCAACGCTACGCCGAGAGGAGGCAAAAGGCAAGGCCTGACCCCTACGTCGCTATTGACCCCTACGTCGCTATGACCCCTACGTCGCTACCCCGAGAGGAGGCAAAAGGCAAGGCCTGACCCCTACGTCCCGCCTACGTCCCGCACGATTCGAAATTGCCTCGCCGCGTTTGAATCGGTCCGCCAGCCTTATTGCCTTCGTGCCGTGGCCCAATCGCCTTACTCCAGATCTTCGAACTCATGTCCATAGCGAACGACGCCTGAGACCTGCGCGAAAGCACCAGGCTCGAGTTCGATCGCCATGAAGGCCTCCTCCGGGACGGGAAACGGGCACTTCAGTCCGAACCTCGAGGCCGGCACGAAGCCGAAGCGGCCGTAGTAGGCTGGGTCGCCGACCACCAGCACGCGCGCGTGACGTTCCATCCGGCAGCGTTCGAGCCCGGCGCTCACCAGCGCGCTGCCGATGCCCAGGCGCTGGAACGCCGGCATCACCGCCAGCGGCGCCAATGCCAGCACGGGAACTTCGCTGCCGCCGCTTTCGATGGCGATCCGCGAGAGGACCATGTGTCCCAGCACGCGGCCTTTCTCTTCGGCAACCAACGCAAAGATTATTTTTCCTGAAGCGCGCAGCCGCTCGACAAGCCGGGCCTCGGCTTCCCGGCCGAACGCAGCGACCAGCAAGGCATGAACCGCTTCCGCGTCTTCGGGACGTTCTTCCCGGATCAGCGACATCGGTCAGCCAATGCGCGGAATCCGTCCCGACAGTGGGTACTGCGGATCGTTGAATCCCGGCGTGGACGGATGCCCGGGGCTCACCAGCGAGTCCACCAGCGCTTCGCCCTTGGCGTCCAGCTTGAATTCGAGCGCCTTCAGATAATCCTGCCACTGCTCGAGCGTGCGCGGGCCGCCGATCACGCTGCTTACAATGGAATTGTTCAGCACCCAGTTGACCGCGAAATGCCCCGGGCCCATGCCTTTCTTTTCTGCGAAGGCCCGGACCTTCTGGGCGATCGCCAGGGACTCCTTGCGGAACTCGGTTTCCATCATGCGCTTGTCGTTGCGGCCGGCGCGGGTATCACCGGGTGGCGTTTCGCCAGCCTGGTACTTGCCGGTGAGCACGCCGCGCGCCAGCGGGCTGTAGGGCACCACGCCGATGCCGTAGTACCGGCATGCCGGCAGTATCTCGACCTCCGGCTGCCGGTTCATCGCGTTGTAGTACGGCTGGCACACCACCGGCGCGGCGACGTTCATGGAGCGGCACAAGTGCATGATCTCGGCGATGCGCCAGCCACGAAAGTTGGACAGGCCGAAGTAGCGGGCTTTGCCCGAGCGGATGATGTCGTCCATGGCCCTGACCGCTTCCTCCAACGGCGCATCGTCGAAGTCGCGGTGAAAGTAATAGATGTCCACGTAATCCGTACCCAGCCGCGTCAGGCTGGCGTCGATCGCCCCCATCATCCACTTGCGGCCAAGTCCGACGCGATTCGGGCCTTCGCCCATGCGGTTGCCCACTTTGGTGGCGAGCACCCAGTAGTCGCGCCTGCCGGCGATGAGTTTGCCGGTGATACGCTCCGACTCGCCCTTGGCGTACTGATCGGCCGTGTCGATGAAATTCACTCCCGCGTCGAACGCGGAACTGACGATGCGTGCGGCTTCCTTTTCGTCGGTGCGATCGCCGAACATCATGGTGCCGAGGCAAAGCGGCGAGACTTCGAGGCCGCTGCTGCCGAGCGTGCGGTATTCCATTTTTTTCCTCCAGGGTTGCGATCTACCGATGGCGGCGATGATGCCGCAAGCCTGACCCTTGCGCAAACGCGCTTGAGGCAACGGTTGCGCCAATGCTATAAGACTCCTTCGCCACTACCATCGCCCGACATTCAACCCATCATGCCTGCAACGCTCCCCACGCAAATGCGCGCAATCGAAATCAGCGCGCCCGGCGGGCCCGAGGTCCTGCGCGTCACCCAGCGTCCGGTCCCCACCCCCGCCGCCAATGAAGTGCTGATCGAAGTCGCCGCAGCCGGCGTCAACCGCCCCGATGTCCTGCAGCGCAAGGGTGGTTACCCGCCCCCGCCGGGCGCATCCGATATTCCCGGGCTCGAGGTGGCCGGCACCATCGTCGCCGCCGGCGCGGGCGCTAATACATGGAAAACCGGCGACCGGGTTTGCGCGCTTGTGACCGGCGGCGGCTACGCCGAGTATGTCGCCGCACCGGCGCCGCAATGCCTGGCAATCCCGCGCGGCCTCACTCTTGTCGAAGCCGCGGGGCTTCCCGAGACTTTTTTCACGGTGTGGGTCAACGTGTTCGAGCGGGCGGGCCTGAAAGCATCGGAGACGTTGCTGATACAGGGAGGATCGAGCGGCATCGGCGTCACTGCGATCCAGATGGCGCGGGCATTCGGCCATCGTGTGTTCGTTACCGCGGGTTCTGCCGAAAAATGTACCGCATGCGAGAAACTGGGCGCGAGCCGCGCGATCAACTACCGGACCGAGGATTTTGTCGCGGTGGTGAAGGAACTGACCGGCGGCAAGGGCGTGGACGTGATCCTGGACATGGTGGGCGGCGACTACGTGCCGCGCGAACTGGCCTGCCTGGCCGACGACGGGCGGCTTTCGTTGATTGCCTTCCTCGGCGGCACCAGGGCCACGATCGACATGACCGACATCCTGCGCCGGCGCCTGACCATCACCGGCTCGACGCTGCGCGCGCGTTCGGTCGAAGTCAAAGGCGCGATAGCGCAGTCACTGAAGCAGAAAGTCTGGCCGCTGATCGAGGCAGGGCGGATCAAACCGGTGATCTACCGGACCTTCAGGCTGGAAGAAGCGTCAGCGGCGCATGCACTCATGGAATCCAGCGCGCACGTGGGCAAAATCATTCTGGAAATAAAACCCTGACGCAAGGAAAAATTCGCGTCGAAATCCCTTGACCGGGAAATGGACGGCTTTCTCTATCCCTTGATCACTTAAACAGTCTCCTTCGGGGCCTCGGCGCTGTCTTCGCCGGGTTGCGGCAAAGTGCGTCGCAACAGCGACAGATCGTGCTGCTCGGCGACTTCCACGGCGTAGTGAACGTTCTTGTCGATTTCTTCCAGATACAGATTCTGGCCGCCGAAATGCTTGTCGGCGTAGCCGTAGGCGCTGCCGAGGTGATTGTTCAGGCGCACTGTCGCCGTCTTGTAGAATCTCGGCGTCTTGGTCACCAGGTCTTCGGCCGAAGTGAACACTACGCCGGCGCGACGATCGTCGTCGTTGCGCGCCGCCAGGCCGCCTTCGACGAACTCCGGATAGAGCCGGTCGCGGCACTTCTCCAGGTAGCAGCGATCCGCCATCTGCGCGATGATGTCCGCGGTGCCGAGCATATTGCCGAGCAGCCGGAACGTCAGATTCGGGACGCGGATTTTCGCGATCGGCCGTTCGTAGCCGGTGAAGTGGATGATTTGCGAGGCGATCGGCGCGAGCTCCGCCATGCCCAGCCTGCTGATGTACTCTTCCAGGAACCTGGCGCCGCGGGTCACGTGCTTGAGCGTGTATTCGGCGCCGTTCTTGTGGTGCATGTCGTTGACCTTGCGCAGGTAGCCGATGTCGTGAAACAGCGCGGTGACGATCCCGAAGCGGAACAACTTGGCACCGAGGGCCTCGGTGCGATAACTGTGGTGCGAGCGCTCGTATCCGTCCATCAGCCGCGCCATTGCGAGCGTGACGTCGAGCGAGTGTTGAAGATTGTGATAACCGGTATCGCAAGCCCGGTAGCCCGGATACTCGCCCTTGTGCAGCCGCCCAAGATCCCTGAACGAGCGGTTGAGCACGTGGGTGGAAGAATTCGGATAAAGCTCCAGGAAGATGCGATTGACCTCGCTGTTCACCGCCGGCGCATCCGTGGTGTGGACCTGGTTGGTCACATCGTAGTCATTGCGCCGATCCATTTTTCTTATTGCTCGCCCAGTGAGGTCCGCCCGCACAATTGACGCATGGTAACCTCGGGCCCCCAACCCTATCAAGGCGCTTTTTCTCCTCGCAGGTCGGGCACCGGAATGGGCCGTGTGCCCCATTCTCCCGCTGCGGATGCAGGTAATTCCCTGAATGCCATGAGAATATTTCTCGGCCGGCGCGTCCCGCCAGTGAAGTCCCTGCGCCTCGCGCTGGCAGTGGCCGGCCTGCTGCTTCTGGCTGCGTTCACGGCGCTGACCGCACAGCCGCAGGACCGGAGCGCGCTCACCCCTGCCATTCCCGCCATCAGGGCGGGCGATTTGCCACCCGAGGCGCGCGAGACGCTAGCACTCATCCGCTCCGGTGGCCCCTTTCCCCATGCCCGGGACGGTAGCGTGTTCGCCAACAGGGAAGGCTTGCTGCCGCCGGCCGCGCGTGGCACTTATCGCGAGTACACCGTCATGACGCCTGGCAGGAAGGATCGCGGCGCCCGCAGAATTGTTGCCGTCAGGCGCGGCGAGTTCTACTACACTGAGGATCACTACCGCAGTTTCAGACGCGTCATCGAATGAAGGCAGATTTCTCCCAACTGGTCGATACCGGCGCGAGCGGCGTCTATCGCTGCCATTCGGCGCTGGCGGAAAAGGCGCTGGGTGCCGCCACGCAGCGCGGCATGCGCGTGGAAAAGGTGGCGCTTGCGGGATCACGCGACAAGAATGCGTTTCTGAACGCGGTCTCGGGGGCACTGGCGTTCCCGGATTATTTCGGCCGCAACTGGGACGCATTTTACGATTGCCTCGTTGAACTGGAGCACGGCAAGGGCGAGGGATTGCTGCTGGTGCTGCGCGACGCGTCAGGGTTTGCACGCGCCGAGCCCGATGAGTTCGCCGCTGCGGTGGACGCGCTGCAGGACGCCGCGGACTTCTGGGAAGGCGAGCAGAAAACCCTGCTGGTGGTGGTCGAGCTGGAGGCGCCGGTGCTGGCGCCGGAATTGCCCGAGGTCAGCGGACGATAGGACTGGTTGCGCGCAATGCGTGCTGTGCCTGCTCCTTTCGCGCGCGCGAGGAACTCAGATAACGCGCGAGTTCCTGCAATGCACGGCCGTACACCTCGCGCTTGAACTCGATCACGCTTTCCAGCGGGACCCAGTACTCGTTCCAGCGCCAGGCATCGAACTCCGGATGCTCGGACTTGCGCAGGCAGACGTCGCAATCGCGCCCGACCAGACGTAGCAGGAACCAGATCTGTTTCTGGCCGCGGTACACGCTGCGGCTTTCGCGGCGCACCCAGGTCTGCGGCACGTCGTAGCGCAGCCACTCGCGGGTACGGCCGAGAATCTTCACGTGGCAGGGATCGAGGCCGACCTCTTCCTTCAACTCCCGGTACATCGCCTGCTCGGGTGTCTCACCGGCCTTGATGCCGCCCTGCGGAAACTGCCAGGCGTGCTCCTTGACCCGCTTGCCCCAGAAGACCTCGTTTCTGCCGTTGCACAGAACAATTCCCACATTCGGGCGATAGCCGTCACGGTCAATCATGTCAGCCACCCCAATCACAATTTCAGTTGACTGGATTCTTCCATAAAAACAGCAGCGAAGGAAGGCACCAGCGAACGGGGTCAGAGCGTCAGGCGGCCTTCCGTATGCGGGTTGAGTTCGCGTAAACCTCCGACAAACTGCAGGAATTCAAGGCCGTACCGGGCCTGCAGGGCACGCGCCGTGGCGCGCAAATCGTCCCAGCGCGGGCGGCCCGGGGAGCGGGAAAAGGCCAGAGCCACGACATTGCCGCGCCTTTCTGCCGGCACGCACGCCACGGCCTCGAACACCCGCTCGATGCGTTGCAGGTAGGCGTCGAAGCGGGTATCGGAACTCCAAAGATTCGCCACCAGCATGCCGCCGTCGGTCAGCGCCGCGCGCGCATCTGCGTAAAAACCCTCCGAGGAAAGCTCCGGGACCTGTTCGTGCCCATCGAAACCGTCCACCATCAACACCTCGCAACTGCGCGGATGTGCGGCTACCCATTGGCTGCCTTCCGCCAGTTCAACGCAAAAACGGGCGTCGTCCGGCGGCACATGAAAATACTGGCGCGCCGCCGCGATCACCCGCGATTGCGACTCGACCACGGTGATTTGCGCCGATGGCAGGTGGCGATAGACGAACTTGGCCAGCGACCCGCCCCCCAGTCCGATCATGACAATGCGTTGCGGGTGCGGATCGAAGAGCAGGAACGCCATCATGGCCCTGGTGTACGACAGCACCAGCTCGGTGGGGTCGGCGAGCTTCATCGAGCTCTGCACCGTCTCGCTGCCCAGATGCAGTGAACGGATGCCGTCTTTCTCGCTTACTTCGACGCTGATTTCCCGATCGGCCGAACGATGAATCTTCCATTTTCCGAACACCGCTGCTCTCCACTTCCGGATGTCTCCGTACCGTAGAATAGCGGCTTTTCGAACGCGGGCAAGACATGCGCACTTCGCAATTCTTCATCTCCACCCTCAAGGAGGCGCCCAGCGAGGCGGAACTCCTCAGCCACAAGCTGATGCTCAGGGCGGGGCTGATCAGGAAACTCGGCAGCGGCCTCTATACCTGGATGCCGCTCGGCCTGCGCGTGCTGCGCAATGTCGAGAACATCGTGCGCGAGGAGATGAACCGCGCCGGAGCCGTGGAACTGCTGATGCCGGCGATCCAGCCCGCCGAACTGTGGCAGGAGTCCGGGCGCTGGGACGAGTTCGGCCCGCAGATGCTCAAGATCAAGGACCGCCACGAACGCGACTTCTGCTTCGGTCCGACCCATGAGGAAGTCATCACCGACATCGCGCGCAAGGAGATCCGCTCCTACCGCCAGCTGCCGCTCAATTTTTACCAGATTCAGACCAAGTTCCGCGACGAGATCCGGCCCCGTTTCGGGGTGATGCGTGCACGCGAATTCGTGATGAAGGACGCCTACTCCTTTCACATCGGCGCCCAGGACCTGGAGCGCGAATACCGCAACATGTACGACGCCTACTCGCGAATCTTTTCCCGCCTGGGACTGAAGTTCCGCGTGGTCGCGGCCGACACCGGCGCCATCGGCGGCACCGGCTCGCACGAATTTCACGTGCTTGCCGACTCCGGAGAGGACGCGATTGCCTACTCGCCTGCTTCGGATTACGCCGCCAACGTCGAACTCGCCGAAGCGGTTGCCCCGCAGTCACCGCGCGGCCCGGCAGCGCAAAAGATGCAGAAGGTCCCCACTCCGGGCATGACCACCTGCGAGGAAGTCACCGCGATGCTGGGTTTGCCGCTGTCGCAGTCGGTCAAGGCGCTCGCGGTCATGCATGAAGACAGCATGTTCATGTTGCTGGTGCGCGGAGACCATCAGCTGAACGAAACGAAGGTGGCGAAGCTTCCCGGATTGAATCCGTTCCGTTTCGCCAGCGAAAAGGAGATCGAAGCGCGCATCGGCTGCCGCCCCGGCTACATCGGTCCAGTGGACCTGCCCAGGGAAATCACCGTAATTGCCGATCGCTCGGTCGCGGCGATGAACGACTTCGTCTGCGGCGCCAACGAAGCGGGCTATCACCTCACCGGCGTGAACTTTGGCCGCGAGCTCGCGGAACCGCTGGTCGCCGACATCCGCAACGCGGTGGCTGGCGACCCCAGCCCTGACGGCAAGGGCCGCCTGGAAATCTGCCGCGGCATCGAAGTCGGGCACATTTTCCAGTTGGGCAGCAAGTACTCGAAGTCGATGAATGCAACATTCCTGGACGAGTCCGGCAAGGCGCAGGTGATGGAAATGGGCTGCTACGGAATCGGCGTGTCGCGCATCGTCGCCGCGGCGATCGAACAGGGAAACGATGAGCGCGGCATCATCTGGCCGTCGCCAATGGCGCCGTTCCAGGTAGCGATCGCGCCGATCGGATACAAGAAAAACGCAGAAGTCAGGGACGTGGCAGATCGCGTGCACGACGAGCTGCAGTCGGACGGAATCGAGGTGCTCCTGGACGACCGCGACGAACGTCCGGGCGTGATGTTTGCCGACCTGGAACTGATCGGCATTCCCCATCGCATCACCGTCGGCGAGCGCGGATTGAAAGACGGCAAAGTCGAATATCAGGAGAGAGGCGATGCTTCGGCGAAGGCAATAGAGTTGCAATCGCTGCCGAACCTCCTAAAATCCTTGTCATGAGGGTAAAGGGAAGGCCCACGGGCCGGGACATCATCGCGCGCCTCGCGGTTGCGACGGCATGCGTGGCCGCATCGGCAATCGCCGTGGCCGGCGATCAGAAGTACGAACCGCTGTCTGCGAGTGTGCAGGCGGCATTGCATCGCTCGGTCGCCGATCAGGCCAGCCCGCGGCTCGCATTTGCCTCCGACGGGGAAGGCATTGCCTGGCTGGCCGCGATGTCCAAGCGCATGGAAAAGCATGTCCCGGACGTCGCCGCGCGCGTCGATCTTCTTACCACCGTGCACTACGAAGCAACCCGCGCGGGGCTGGATCCGCAACTGGTGCTGGGCGTGATCCAGGTGGAAAGCGACTTTCGCAAGTACGCCATTTCAAAAGCCGGCGCTCGCGGCTACATGCAGGTGATGCCATTCTGGATGACGCTGATCGGCGAATCCGGGCACAACCTCTTCAATCTGCGAACCAACCTGCGCTACGGCTGCACCATTCTGCGCCACTATCTCGACATCGAGCGCGGCGACACCTTCCGTGCCCTCGGCCGATATAACGGCTCGCTCGGCAAATCGCGCTATCCGAATGCGGTACTGCGGGCCTGGTCCGGCAAGTGGGATTACAGGGCCGGCGACCGTGTGGTCGCCACGCCTACGGTCTACGTCGGCGAAAGCCGCTAGCGCTTTCTCTCGCTGTGCCTTCGGCTGTCTGAAACATATGCCGCAGAGGACACAGAGGCCACAGAGAAGAAACTCCTCACCCCGGCGCGCGGACACGTTACTGACGAAGTCAGCCGTTTGCGGGGCGGCTGTGACACGTTAGCCGTAGGCCCGATTGCGGGAGCAGCCGCATAACGCCCCGATCAACACTGTGCACACAGCCTTGTGCGCCCCTACCCGCAAACTGGGCTACGCCTAACGAGTCCGGGGCGCGCACCTAAGCACCGCCTCCCGCCCCGGATGGCTCCCCCAACGCCGAGTCGGCGGTGCCCCTCTCCAGCAAGCTGGAGAGGGTGCCCGAAAGCAACGTGACCTTCACCCTCTCCGCCCGCTAGCGGGGGGAGAGGGGTGGGGTGAGGTGGGTGTCCTCTATGGCTAAAGACTTAGAAATTTAGGTTTTGCGATCGAGCAGGCGCTCGATCTGCTTGCGGGTAATCTTGCCGACGTGGCGAACCGCCAGTTTGCCCTGCGGGTCGTAAATGAACGTGGTCGGCAGACCCACGACCTTGCCGACCTGATCGGCAGTATTCCTGTCGCCAAGGACGATCGGATAATTGACGAACATGCCCTCGGCGAACTGCAGCACCTGCTTCGAATCCTGGAATTCCATCGCCACGCCGAACACCTGCACGTCCTTGCGCGAGTCGCTGACCGCCACCAGATCGGGTATCTCTTCCAGGCAGGGCGGACACCAGGTCGCCCAGAAATTCACGATCACCCATTTGCCGCGGTAGTCGCCAAGGCGATGCACTTTGCCATCCGAGTCGGTCAGGCTGAATTCTGCACTCGCGGCCGGCAACGCTGCGAGCGCGAGCAGCAGCGCGCAGGCGGCACGAAACAGGCCACGCCTCATCATTGACTCAGGCGTATCTCGCGGCACGCTGGCCGCCGCCCGCCAGCAGTTCCTTCAGGCTGAAGTCCAGTTCACCGTCCACATTACCCGCGATGCTGGATACCAGGCGACGGAGGGTGGAGTCTTCGCTGACGTCGGCGGCGTCGCGCCCGAACACGAACATCCGGAATACGTCACCCACGCGGATTCCACCGGCATCGCGCGCCAGAACCCAGCCGTTGCCTTGCAGCTTTGCCACCCAACCCGCGGCCACCAGTTTGTCGAGAATGGTTTCGGCATCCTCCCATGACAGCTTCACCGCCATGCGCAACTGCTGCAGGTTGAGAACCCGGCCGTCGACGTAGGCACGGCAGAGCATCTTGAGAATCTCCACCGCCTCGACGAATTGCGCGCCGGGGGGCTGCTTGAGCAGCACGCCGCCGGTGCGCCAGTAGGGCAGCACCGCGGTGATCACCGAAGCAAACACAACCACCACCCAGGACAGGTAGATCCACATAAGAAAGATCGGCAGGCTGGCGAACGTGCCGTACACCAGCTTGTAAGTGGCGATCCGGGCGACGAAATGACCGAAGCCGATTTTCATGGCCTCGAAGGCGAACGCCGCAATGATGCCGCCGACCGCGGCATCGAGCACGGTGACCTGCCGATTCGGCACCGTACGGTACAGGAACCCGAACGCGACCGACGTGAGCATAAGCGGAACCAGCTTCAGCACCGCAATTGTCAGCTCGGGCGCCTGCTTTCCCAAGCCCATCGATTGCGTAACCAGCCAGGAAGTCAGCGACAGGCTGCCGCCCACCAGCAACGGGCCGATGGTCAGAACCGACCAGTAAATCAGCACGCGCTGGATCAGCGGACGTGGCCGCTTCACCCGCCAGATGGTGTTGAAGGCGCGGTCAATCGTGAGCATCAGCATGATCGAGGTCACCGCCAGCAATACGATGCCGAGCGCCGTGAGCCGCGCGGCATTGTCCGAAAACTGCTGCATGTAAATCGAGATCAGATTCGACGAGGCTTCCGGAACCAGGTTGCTGGTAGCGAAGCTGCGCAGCGTCGCGACGATGTCGTTGAAAACTGGAAACGCCGTCACGACGGTGAGCATGATGGTGATCAACGGCACCAGTGCCAGCAGCGTGGTAAAGGTCAGGCTGCCGCACAACTGGAAGCAGCGTTCTTCCTTGAATCGACGGTAAACGAGCACGACGAAATTCGCCAGCAGCTTGAACTGGCGAACGACGTCCAGGAGCGATCTGATTCGGTGTTTCATGGGGGGGTCGGATGTGCTTTCGCCGATATAATACGGGCTTCTCCGGCGGGAAAACAGCTATGCAGGAAGTTCTGGTGCTGTACTACAGCCACACCGGCGCGGTAAAGCAGATGGCGCAGTTGATCGCCCGCGGCGTGGAAAAGGTGCCAGGCATGCGGGCAAGGGTGCGGACGGTGCCCAAAGTCTCCACGGTCGCAGAAGCCACTGAAGGGGAGATTCCTGATTCCGGTGCCCCTTACGTCGAACTGAAGGACCTGGAGGAGTGCGCCGGCCTGGCGCTGGGCAGCCCCACGCGTTTCGGCAACATGGCGGCCCCGCTCAAATACTTCCTTGACGGCACCGGTGCGCTATGGCTCAGGGGCGCGATGGCGGGCAAACCCGCCGCGGTTTTCACCTCCACGGCCTCACTGCACGGTGGCCAGGAGGCTACCCTGCTGTCGATGATGCTTCCGCTCATTCATCAGGGCATGCTGATCGTCGGACTGCCCTACTCTGAAGCCGATCTGATGACGACGCAGAGCGGCGGCACGCCCTACGGAGCCAGTCATCTCGCCGGGGCCAATGCCGACCAGCCGATCAGTGAAGCCGAGCGGCGGCTGTGCATCGCGCTGGGGACGCGGCTGGCCGAAGTGGCGCTCAAGCTCGCCAAAGCATGATCCTTCAACGCTCACCGCAGAGGTTCCTTGCAGGGTGAAAAGTCAAAGACGATGACCAGAGGGGATGAAGCGCGCAGGATGGTGCGCCACTTTCGCAGCGGCGTGCTCGCTACGCAGTCTTTGAAATTTCCCGGCTATCCGTACGCCTCCGCCCTGCCCTTCTGCACCGACCAGCAAGGTCGTGTGGTGGTGCTGATCAGCCACCTCGCCGAGCATACCCAGAATGCCGACCACGACCGGCGCGTGAGCTTCCTGGTTGCGCCTTCGGGGGCGGCATTGCAGGAGCAGGCGCGCGTCACGCTGATCGGCGACCTCGCGCCGGCCGAGGATTCTTTTCTATACCCCCTTGAGGGGTACACCGACGTGCCGGCGCGCTACCTGCGCTACTTTCCGGAAGGCGAACGCTATTTGGGTATTGGCGGCTTCCGCTTCTTCGTGCTCGAGCCGCTGTCTCTGCGCTATATCGCGGGCTTCGGCAGCATCCATACCGTTCCGGGCGAAAGCTTTCTCGCGCCCCGGCTCGCGATCGCCGAAGCCGAAAGCGACATCCTTGCGCACATGAACGCCGATCACGGCCACAACCTGCGCGATTATTGCCGGCACGTGCATCAGCGGACCGTTCAGAACGCACGGATGATCGGAATCGACTGCGACGGCTTCGACGTCCTCGCGGATGCAGAGGTGCTGCGCTTCGACTTCGACGCTGAAGTGAAGGATGCCGGCGCTGCCCGCGCCGAACTGGTGAATCTGGCAAAGGCAAGCCGCGCGTGACGCGCTTGCTGCAGGTGGTGTCCAGCGCCGCATTGGTGGCGCTGATCTTCCTGTGCCTCGCGTGGGAACTGTGGCTGGCACCGCTGCGCGCGAGTGGTTCGTCGCTGGCCTTCAAGGCGCTGCCACTGCTGTTGCCACTGTTCGGCGTGCTGCGGGGAAAGCGCTATACCTACCAGTGGTCGGCGATGCTGATCCTCGCCTACTTCACCGAAGGCGTGGTGCGCGCCTGGAGCGAGCGCGGTGCAAGCCAGGCGCTGGCGCTCGCCGAGATCATGCTGTCGGTTGTGTTCTTCACCGCCGCGATCCTTTATACCCGCTTCACGCACGCACTGCCGCATTAGATCTCCTTAACCGCAAAGGCGCAAAGACGCAAGGGGAACGCCAAGAAGAACAAGAGCGAAACAAGTACGCAGTTGACACATCGAATGCGGTGAGAGATCTGCTCTTGGTGCAACGCCGCCGAATATTTTGATCAAGAATCATCCGAAACCATTCTTCCTTTGCGATCCCTTTGCGCATTTGCGTCTTTGCGGTGAAGATTTAAAGTTCTAATCCGGAACGAGGGTGTCGTGACAATCTACCGAGGACGATTCGCACCGACGCCGTCGGGACCACTGCACTTCGGTTCGATGGTGGCGGCTGTGGGAAGTTTTCTCGACGCCCGCTCGCACGGGGGCACGTGGCTGGTGCGCATCGACGACCTCGATCCGCCGCGCACGGTTCCCGGAGCCGCTGGAGCGATCCTTCGCTGCCTGGATGCATTCGGCATGCATTGGGATGGCGAAGTGGTGTACCAGAGCACGCGTAGCGACGCCTATCACGCAGCGTTGCATCAGTTGCGACAGTCAGGCCGCACCTATCCCTGCGCCTGCAGCCGCAAGGAAATAAGCGACGCGGGTCTCGCGGGCGTAGAAGGCGCGGTTTACCCCGGCACCTGCCGCAATGGGCTGGCAGCCGGACGCGAAGCTCGCGCATTGCGGGTACGCACCGGCGGCGCGGTGGTCGAATTCCACGACGGATTGCAGGGACATGTGCGCCAGGCTTTGCAGGAAGACATCGGCGATTTCATCGTTTACCGTGCCGACCATGTGTTCGCCTACCACCTTGCCTGCGCCGTGGATGATGCCGAACAGGGCATCACCAACGTCGTGCGCGGAGCTGATCTCATTGCCTCGACACCGCGGCAAATCCATCTGCAGAAGTTGCTGCGGTTGCCGACGCCGGCCTACCTGCACCTGCCGGTGGCGGTGAATGGCGCGGGAGAAAAACTTTCGAAGCAGACGCGCGCGCATGCGGTAGACCGGTCCGATCCGGCTGCCACGCTCGATCGCGTGCTGCGCTTTCTGGGTTTCCCGCCTCCCGCTGATATACGCGGCGCGGGTCTGAATGAACTCCAGGATTGGGCAATACAGAACTGGCGGCGCGAGAGCCTGCCGCGCGTCCGGACCATCGTGGCCACCGGATCGTGACGCTGCACCCGTGAACACGACCCAAGGCAAACCCCGAATCTCCCCGCAAAGTCGCAAAGGTATGCAAAGCAAGTCGGCAGGGGAGGAGTTTCCACGCGACCGCGTCTTGCACATCATTCATCCGCCGCTGCGAAGCTCAGGATTCCCGCACATCAATTTTCGACTTTTCTTTGCGTCTTTCCGTTCCCTTTGCGCTCTTTGCGTCAAACGCTTTTGTCGCCGGTCTTTGGCCGGCCGATAGTCAAAGAAGTAGCGGCGCACCGTCGTGGAACGCCAGCAACTGGCCGGGGGCAAACCTGGTCCAGGTCTCGTTGTCGGTCAACGGTTCGGTGGCGATCACCGCGATCCGGTCCATCGGGGTGGTGACTTCGCTGAAATCCACTTCAATATCCTGATCCGTCAGATGTGCGGTCGCAAAGGGCGCGTGGCGCAGCAAGTAGGTGAGTTTGTCGGTGCAGTGCGCGAACAGATAATCGCCGTTGGAGATGATGTAATTGAACGTGCCGTGCCCGGCGATCTCGGCAGAGAGCGTGGCCAGGGTGCCGTACAGTTCGGCCAGCGGCGGCTGTTCATCGGGATAGCGCAGGCGCAAGGTGTCCAGAAGGTAGCAGAACGCCTTTTCGCTGTCGGTTGCGCCTACCGGCCGGTAGCGGTTGCCATGTTCCGGGTGGAAGTTCTCGAGCGTGCCGTTGTGGGCGAAGATCCAGTAACGTCCCCACAGTTCGCGCATGAACGGATGCGTGTTGACCAGCGCGACTTCGCCCCGGGTCGCCTTGCGGATGTGCGCGATCACGTTCTGGCTACGGATCGGGTAGTTGGCAATCAGTTCGGCCACCGGAGAGTTCGTCGCCGGCCGGGCATCAACAAATATGCGGCAGCCGGGCCCTTCGAAGAAAGCCACACCGAAGCCGTCGGCGTGATCGCCGGTGCGCCCGCCGCGTTGATGGAAGCCCCGAAACGAAAAGCAGATATCGGTGGGAACATTGCAGTTCATCCCCAGCAGTTGGCACATTTCTTTGTCTAGTCTCCTGTTTCCCGATTACCCTGACCGTTCCGGCCCCGTTTGCTTGAACGGTCTCCGGGCCAAGTTCGCTGACTATCTAAGTCATTAAGGCGGCCATGTCCAACAAGACCTTTACGTTGTCGGATGATTTGTACGCGTACTTGTTCGAGAACTCGGTGCGCGAGCCCGACATCCTGCGGCGCCTGCGCGAGGAAACCGCCCGGGACAGCATGGCGCGCATGCAGATCGCGCCCGAGCAGGGTCAGTTGATGCAGCTTCTGGTGCGCCTGATGGGCGCCCGGCGTTACCTCGAAGTCGGGGTCTTCACCGGTTACAGCAGCCTGGCTGTGGCGCTCGCCCTTCCCGCCGAGGGTCGTATCCTGGCCTGTGACATTTCCGATACCTGGACCAGGGTGGCCCGGCGGTACTGGGCCGAAGCGGGCGTGGCCGGGAAGATCGACCTCAGGCTTGCCCCGGCGCTGCAGACCCTGGACGGCCTGATCGGCGCAGGCGGGGGCGGCAGTTTCGATTTCGTCTTCATAGACGCCGACAAGACCAGTTACCAAGCCTACTACGAGCGGGCGCTTACTTTGATCCGGGTGGGCGGGCTGATCGCGATCGATAACACCCTCTGGGAGGGCCGGGTGGCCGATCCGACGGCGCGTGACGCGGATACCCAGGCCATTCGCGACTTCAACCGGCATCTTCGGGACGACGGGCGGGTGCAGCAGTGCCTGGTCCCGATCGGCGACGGCCTCAGCCTCGCCCTCAAGCTGTAATTTCAATTTAGTCCATTGTTGTCAATGGTTTATGCCTGATTACGGGCGCCTCCCGCAGCGGTTCGTTGTGCAACGCAGTATATATTTCTGGCTATGCCCTCGGAATGCCTTGACATCAATCAGTTCCGTATCAATAATGGCATTGTTGCATTGCAGCATTACGACCGCCGGCAGCTGAAGCGGAATATCTTATCGATTGTTTCTAAAGGAGTTTCAAGATGACAACCGTACCCGAACAGTTCTCCGCTTTTGGCAAGGCGCAACTGGACACCGCCCTGCGCTTCGTGACCATCGCGGCCGAAGGCACCGAAAAGTTGTTCGACATTCAGATCAAGAACAGCAAGGCCGCGTTCAACGAAGGCATGAGGAACGCCAAGGCGCTTGCCGAAGTGAAGGAATTCTCCGACCTGCCGACCTGGACCAGCTCCACGTTTCAGCCGGGCATCGACAAGGCCACCGCCTACGCCCGCAGCCTGTATGAAGTTGCCGCCGGCACCCAGTCGGAAATCAGCGCAGCCCTGGAAGCGCAGATCGCCGATTTCAGCAAGGATGTCGTCGTTGCCCTGGACGCGGCGCTGAAGTCCGCCCCTGCCGGTTCCGAGCCCGCGGTCGCCGCAGTCAAGTCCGTGATCGGCACCGCGAACAGCGTGTATGAAAGCATCGCCAAAGCCAGCAAGCAGCTGGCCGCTATGACCGAAGCCAACCTGACGGCCGCTGCATCGCAGGCGGGTGTGGCGACCCGGAAGAAGGCCGCTTAAGCCCGCTGCACCGCAACAGTAAAAAGCCCCGGACGTCCGGGGCTTTTTTATTGCGGGTCGGGCTTCCCCGGCGCTTCCAGCCCACGAAGGGTCTCCGGCACACGATAATCGGGATAGCGCTTCCTGAATTCCGCCAGTTGCTCCCGCGCACGTGCAGTCTCGCCCTTGCGCAGCAGGTCCTGGATGTTCTTCAACCATTCTTCAGGTGCGTCGGGCGGCGCCGCCGAGGACGGCGCCGCTTCCTTGCGCAGCGCGGCGCTGGCGCGGCTCTCATGCGCCGCATCCGCCAGCACACTCTTCTGCTCCCCAACCGGTTCCATCGGCGCGGCAGCCTCGAATTGCTGTAACGCCGGCGCAGGAGCCGGCGCCGCCACCGAAGGTGCGCCTGCAGCGGATTCGGCCTTTCCGGCAGCCAACTTCTGCCGGCCATCCGCCTCATTGTCACCGCGTGCGCGGCGTTCGCGCGAAGGCCGTGCCATCTCACGCTCGAGTCCGGGGCGCGGCGCGGGCCGGACCTCGGACTCCTGCTTCATCGCCTGCGCGGGCGCTGCCTGCCTGGCCTGGTTTGCCGCAATGCCTGCCGACGTATCCGCTGGCGGCAGTGCATCCTCGATCTCACCGGTCATCAATGCCAGACTCACGCCGATTACCAGCACGGCCGCAATCGACGCAGGCAGGGTCCAGTTGCGCCGGAAGCGGGAGCGCGCGACCTCGCGCCGGGCCGTCGCGAGAACTGCGGCGTCCAGATGCGCAGGAGGCACGTCGGTCGAACCTTCACGATAATGCCCGGACAGGCCCGACCGCAGGTCTTCCATTTCCCGCTCGTCAGGCGACATCGGCTTCATGGTTCATCCCGGATCCGTTCAGTTCCTGGCGCAGCTTGCCCAAGGCGTACCGCAGGCGGCTTTTCACCGTTTCCCTGCCGACCCCGGTGACCTCGGCAATTTCCTCCAGCGTCAATCCGCCCTCCTCGCGCAGCAGAAAAGCTTCGCGCTGCTCGTCCGGCAGTAACGCCAGCGCCCGCAGAAGCTGTCTTGCCGTCTGCCGCCGGGCCACGGCGCGTTCCGGCTGATCCTGCTGCGGACCCGGCACCTGCAGCGCTTCTTCGGCATCATCGTCGAGGGCAATCAACTGCAGCGGCGGCTTGCGGCGGAAATGGTCGATCACGCAATTGTGCGCCACGCGGTACAGAAACGTGGCAAAGCGGGCTTCGACCCGATAGCGGGCGCGCGAGGAAATGATATTGGTCCACACTTCCTGGAACACTTCCTCGGCGGCGGAGCGGAATCCGACCTGCCGCAGCACGTAGCGGAACACGCCGCCGCGATGGCGCGCGTACAGATCCTCGAACGCGCGCACGTCGCCATCGCGATAGCGCAGCATCAGGTCCTCGTCGGCAACCGGCTGGTCCATTCCGGCTCGAAGTGTAATCAACCTCAGCACGATGCGCGACGCCGGCGCGGTAACCCGGGTCCCTCAACCCCGTCCCGGCGGATCGGGCACGAACCCGCCCGGAAACGGCGAGGGCCAGCGCGGCGACTGCGGAATTACCCCGCGCGCCAACAGGTTTGCGTAGGTGTCGTAGTGAATGACGACCACTTCGTTGGGCGCGTCCGATTCGCGCTCGAACGCGACATAGCGCGCCTGCGAAGTTTCGCTGCGGCCGTGGCCGGTGCCGATGCTTTTCTCCGCCGCCCGGGGTGCCTCCGATCGCGCGGCGCCATCCGCCGCCGCCCCGGATTCGCCGCGATTCCGCGGCTGCTCCAGTTCGAGCGCGGGTTCCGGTTTGCGCTTGAACAGCGCCACGCCGATCACGCCGACGTTGTCCGGGCGCCCGGTGCGCACCGCGTAGGAATCGCCGAGATCGGTGAAGTAGAAGGCCGCCACCTTTTCCAGGCTCTTGCGCCAGCCCTTGATAGACAGTGCCCGGTCGGGGTCAATCACGTAGCCGCTTTGCGACGCAGCCGCAGTCTCGCCGGTAACGACGTTGACGCCGTCCACCGACACCACCACGAGCAGGTCACCCCCCGCCCGGTTGCGAACCGTGACCTGGTATTCGTTGCCGGGCTTGCCGGCGACGAACCAGCGGCCTCCGCTCTCGTAGACCGGCAGCGTGCGGCGGCTGGCGCGGTCGTAGATCTGCACATCGGCGAGGTTGCCCGCCGCCAAGGCAGCGGCAGCATTCAGGCAAAGACAGAGAAACAGCAGAAAGCGTTGCATGGTGCACTCCTTTCAAGGGGGACACCGGCTATAAACGGACGCTTCGGGGGAATGGGGTTAAACATCAGGAACGAGGGCCGAGGTACGAGGGCCGGGAAAAAACACTCGAACCTCCGTCCTCGGCCCTCGGACCTTATTTTCTGGCTTCCCAGGCAAAACCGAGCGCGGCAACACCCTTCTGCAGGAACGCCAATGCCTCGTTGGCGAAGTTCGCTTCGCCTTTCACGCCGAGCTCGATACGGCGGCCGTCAGGCGTGAAGCTGGGCAAACTGAACAGCTTCACACCGGGATAGCGCGCGATGCAGGCGTTCATCAGGTCGATCAACTGGCTCTCGCCGGCGTCCTTCACCACGATCGCCACATCCACCGGCGGTTTCTGGTTATATAGCTGCGGGTATTCGTTATCGAGCACCCACTCCAGCATCGGCCAGGCCATTTCCGGGAAACCGGGAAAAAAGTGATGGCGCGCATAGCTGAAACCGGGAACCCGGTTGTAGGGGTTGGGAACTATGCGGCTGCCGGCCGGGAATACGCCCATCTCGATGCGCTTGGGATAGGCCTCGGCGCCGAAGCGCGCCTCGATTTCGCGTTTGGCATCCGGATGCAGCGCCAGTCCCACGCCAGCGGCCTTGGCCGCACACTGGCGCGTGTGGTCGTCGGGCGTGGCGCCGATGCCGCCGAAGCAGAACACGATGTCGTCGCGCGCCAGTGTGCTGGACAGCACCGCGGTAATCACTGACGGCTCGTCCGGCAAATACATGCTCCAACCCAGGTCCAGGCCGCGCGCCTTCAGAATGGTGATGATTTTCGGAAAGTGCTTGTCCTGGCGTTTTCCCGAGAGGATTTCATCACCGATGATCAAGGCGCCGAACATGAGACTGACCGGTCAGGGCTGAGGAGGGGCTGGAATCCGTGCGAGTGCCGCGATGATGCCGGCGCCATCAGCCGCAGGGGTCCGAGGGATTGGCCGGCCTGCACTCGACACGGCTGCGCTCCGGATTCGACACACAGTGATAGATCTTTTCCTTGCATTTTGCACACCACGCGGTGGTCGTGCCTTCTCTCGAGTAACGGCTCTCGATCACGTCCAGTTCGGTCACGCCACAGCCAGTGGCTCCCGCGGTGAGCCCGGTCTGGGTCTTGCAGCCCGCGACCGCGCCAGCAAGCGCAACGAGCAGAAGCATTCGTTTGAACATGAAATCGGAATACCGGATGCGAGGACCGCGAAGACCCGGGCGGCACGCGGCGGGCCACGGTGACAACTTCAGTGGTGGATGTAGCTTTCGAGCTGCTTGATGACGAATTCCTTCTCCGAGAGCATTTCCTTGACCACGTCGCCGATGGAAATCACGCCGACCACTTTCTTGTGCTCGAGCACCGGCAGATGGCGTATGCGCTTGTCGGTCATCAGCCCCATGCAATCCTCGATGGTCTGCTCCGGGTGCACGCACACCACTTTTTCGGTCATGATTTCACGCACCGGCGTTTCCTTCGACGACTTTCCCTGGAGTACCACCTTGCGTGCGTAATCGCGTTCCGAAAATATCCCCGCCAGTTGCTCGCCGTCGAGAACCAGCACCGCACCGATCTCCTTCTCCGCCATCAGTTTCAACGCGTCCAGCACCGTGCTATCGGGCGACACCGAAATGAGGCGATGGCGTTTCGAGTCCAGCAGTTGTTGAACTGTCTTCATGGTCTCCTCTGCGCAGAAGCAGCCGGTTGGGCGGCTCTTTTCGGTCCAGTTTAGCCCACAAGCCGCACTTGTCAACGCGGCCTGCGTGCAATATTCGCGCTCAGGCCGGCTGGCCCGGCCGCTTCTTCACCCACATGACCGGTTGGGCCTTGACCGGGCGCGCCGGCGCGCCGTGTTGGACCAATGCATGGTCGAGCGCCTTGCCCGCGTCGTCGGCCAGGGCCGCTACGCGCGCCGCGCGAATCGCCTCCGCACGGGCCGCATCTGTCGGGAAAGATGCCGCGGCGGCCAGATGATCGAGCACGTGCAGCAGGTTTTCCTTGCCGCGTTCGTTGGTGGTGCCGTAGCCCTTGATGAGGCGCCCGCACAGGGCGATTTCGTGGCCAAGCTGCCAGTGGCTGCGCGTGCACTGTTCCACACCTTCCAGCCAGCGGTCGATCATGGACTGCTCGATCGCGAAGCGGCTGCCGCGCTTGCGCAGCCACTTCAGGCCGGCAAGGGTGCGAAGGATCAGGAATCCGGTCAGGGTGTGCGCAGGGAGCTTGAGCGGAAGTGCGAGCGCGGACTTGCCGGCCAGTTGGCGGCGCCGGTCCCAGCGGATCAGCACAGCCGCGGGGCCCGCCGGCAACAGCGCGGCGAATTCCGGCACTCCCGGCTTGAAGTGGTCATAGATGCGCAGGATTTCGTCCGGTGCAGCCTTGACTTCCGTGCGCACCCGCTGGTATCGGCTGGATCGGCATTTCAGATCGGCCACGCGCACGATGTCGTCGAAGGCCATCCACAACGCCAGGTAACGCGCCGTTTCGCTGGTCGTCGCAAATTTCCCCACTCCGGCCGCATCCGCCGCGCGCTCGGCGGCCAGGATGCTCCTGAGCCGCTGCACGTAGAGTTGCGCGTAGTCGTGATCCTGGTACTCCAGCATGCGGGCGTAGCCGGCAGCCAGCATCTCATGGGTCGCCACCGGAAACTCGCGGGCGAGATCTGCAGGCATTGCGGCGGTTGTCCGCGGCTTCGAAACAACCGGCATCGGTGCGGGTTGCCCCTGGGCCACGATCTCGCAGGCGCGCGCGAAGCCGCGAACGCTCGCGTCCACGCCCTTGCCGGAACTGCGGATGGTTCGCTCGAAGGCCTCGCGCGGAAACGGCAAGGCGCCGCTGCCCGCGATCGCGCCGAACAAGACCGCGCTCAATACTGTACCCGTCTCCTGCGCCACCGCCGCCATGTCGAAAATGCGGGCGTCGCGGCTGTAGCGCTTGACCACGTTCAACAATTCCGCGGACGGCGCGCGGCCATCGGCGAGTTGAAGCTTCTCCGACGTGGTCAGCGTGCGGGCGCTGGAAGTGACGACCAGCGTGCGGTCGGCGTCCGCCATGCCGTTGCCGATGTGGCGCACGGTCTCCAGCAGTTCCGAAGACACCAGCACGTCCAGCGCGCCGGCCACCGGATAGAGGCTGAACACCGGCTTGCGTCCGGCCAGTTCCGCGATCGGCACCGGGAAGACTTCGAAGTAATAAGTAGTCGAGCCGGTGCGCTGGGCTACGCCGGGAATCGAAGTGCTCTGCGCGCTGTAACCACACTGCCTGGCGGTTTCCACCAGCCACTCGGCCAGCACGCCGCCGCCCTCGCCGCCGAGCGCGCAAATCAACAGACTGACCGGGCGCCGGGCAGCGAGGTTCATACGCTTTGCAACCGGCGCAAAATGGCGCCGCGCAGCCGGTCGATGATTCGTTCGTGCAACCCGGGATTGCGTATCACCTCGGCGCGGTAGAACGACGGGCACAGCGTTGCAGCGTGCGCGTTTTCGCCGCACAAGCCGCAACCGACGCAGCCGTCGATGACCGTGGCGACCGGATCGACCCTCAACGGATCGGGGCTGTCCTTCAGTGTCAGCGTCGGGCAGCCTGACAGGCGGATGCAGGCGTGATCGCCCGTGCACACGTCCTCGTCGACGCCGTACTTTACCCGCACCACGCGTTTCCCCGCCTTGAGCAGGCCGGCGATCCAGGGCTTGATGCGGCGTTGCCGTTCGAGCTGGCATTCACCTTCGGCGATGATGACCTTGAGCCCGCTGAAATCGGTGGTGAAGGCTTCGTCGAGCGTCCTGCGCATCTCGTCCACATGGTAGGTATGGACGGTGCGCATCCATTTCACGCCGATGCCGGTCAGCGTCTTTTCGATGGTGAGATTGCGGTGCACCAAGCTTTTTTGCTTGTCGTCAGCCGCGATTTTTTCCTCCTCGTCAGGTGTGGAGATCAGCTCCTGCGTGCCGGTTGCGGAGGTGTAGCCGTTCTTGAATATCATCAGCACCGCGTCGTCGCCGTTGAACAAGGCCGATTGCACGCCGGTGAGCAGTCCGTTGTGCCAGAACCCGCCATCACCCATGATCGAGAGCACCCTGCGCTTCATCATCGGCGACACGCCTGCGCGGCTCGCCAGGCTCATGCCGTAGCCGAGAATCGAGTGGCCGAAGGAGAAGGGCTCGAAGGTGGAAAACGAATGGCAGCCGATGTCGGCGGCAATATGCGTGGGGCCGACATCGCGCTGCGACAGCTTGAGCGCGGCGAATACCGGTCGCTCCGGGCAGCCGACGCAGAACTGCGGCGGCCGCGCCGGCAGCGGTGCCGAGAACTGCTGCGCCACGTCCTGGCGGCGCTGCACGTTGGCTTGCAGCCAGCGCTTTCCGGACTCGGCGACGGCGGCAGGCAGATAGCGGTCGGCGAATTTCTCCAACCCGCCCGCGATGACCTCCACGGTGTATTCGCCCGCTGCCATCAGCATGTCCTTGCCGTGGATCGGCGTGTTCACGTCGAGCCGGCGCAGCGTGGCCAGGATTTCCTGTTCGATGTATTCCGGCTGGCCTTCCTCGACGATCAGCACCGCACGCTTGCCGAGGCAGAACTTCGATATCTCCTCCGGCACCAGCGGAAACGTTACGTTGAGCACAAAGATCGGTATCTCGGATTCGCCGAAGGCATCGGCCATTCCAAACTGCTGCAGCGCGCGGATCAGCGAGTTGTACAGCCCGCCCTGAACGATCAGTCCGACATCGTCGCGCTTGCCGGCAAACAGCTCGTTCAGTCCGTGCCCGGCGATGTAGCGGCGCGCGGCCGGAATGCGCGCTTCCCCCTTGAGCTTCTCATGGCGGAAGGTCACCGGCGGATGCGCAAGCCGGGTGTAATCGAACTTCGCCGGCTCTTCCATCAGATGCCGGGTCGAAACCGCCGGCGCCACATTGTCCTTGCAGACGAAACTGCCGCGCACATGACAGGCGCGGATGCGCAGTTCCAGCAGCGCCGGCATGTTCGAGGCCTCGGAAAGCCGGAAGCCGTCCTCCACCATGCGCACCATGTTGGATAGCTCCGGCCGCGGATCCAGCATCAGCATAGAGGACTTGAGCGCGTAGGCATGGGTGCGCTCCTGGATCACGCTGGCGCCTTCGCCGTAGTCTTCGCCAACGACGATCAGCGCGCCGCCGGTGACGCCCGGCGAGGAAAGATTCGATAGCGCATCGGCGGCGACGTTGGTGCCGACGATGGACTTCCAGGTCACCGCACCGCGCAACGGATAGTGAATAGACGCGCCGAGCATTGCGGCGGCGGAGGCCTCGTTGGAACAGGCCTCGACGTGCACGCCGAGTTCGCCCAGCAGGTCCTCGGCCTGGACCATGACATCGATCAGATGCGAGACCGGCGCCCCCTGATAGCCGCCGACGTAGGCCACGCCGGATTGCAGCAACGCCTTGGTGATCGCGAGAATGCCTTCGCCGTGGAAGACCTGTCCGTTCCCCAGGCGCAGCAACTCGATTTCCTTCTTGAAGGACTTTTCCATGACGACTTTCGGATCCGTGTCTTGCGATGCTAGCAGTCAGAACTAAACCTCGCTCCAGTATTTCTCGACCCGCCTGAAGGAAACAGGATAGGGTGTCTTGAGCTGCTGCGCCCACAGCGACACCCGCAATTCCTCCAGCATCCAGCGCATTTCCTCGACCTTCGGGTTGCGCAATCCGCGCGAACGGTCGGCGGCAAGCCGCGCCTGGTAAGCCTGCCAGTAGCGCGCGAGCTGCTGCTGCCAGTTGGCGTCGCGCTCCGGGTTGGAGGCGATCTTGTCGAGCCTGACGGCGATCGCCCGCAGATAGCGCGGGTAGTGCTTGAGCCTTTCGAACGGCACCGAGGCCAGGAATCCGGGTCCGAGCAGTTCGCGCAACTGGCTGCGGATGTCCGCAACCGCGCGCGGCCATGCCGCGTGCTGCGGCTGGTCGAGCCTGGAGCGCAGCGTATGGTGTTCGGCCAGGATCTCGGCGGCGATGCGGCAGATCTCCTGCGCCACATCCATCAGCCGCGTCTTTCCCTTCGCCACCCGCACCTCGAACGCCTTGCGATTGCGCACCGGCTCGTCCTCGACGAAGAAAGCACGATCGCAGATGGCGGTGATCAGCTCTTCGCGCAGCCGTTCGGCCATTTCGCCTTTGTCATGCCGGCCGCCCTTGTCCTGCTTGCCGCCTTCGCGCTCGCCAAGCAGCGCCTGATTCATAAACATGTAGCGCAACTGCAATTCGGTAAATCCCGGCAGGTTGCGAGCAAGGAACTTCATCTGCTCCGGCAACGCCAGCTGGAACAGCCGGCGCAGCCCCTTGCGGGTCGCGGCCTCGGCCTCGGCTTCGGTGTCCAGAAGCGTCAGCGCCACCGACTTCCCCTCATCGGCGATCGCCGGATAGCCGACCAGCTTTCGCCCGCCACGGTCCACCTCGACCTGCTCGGGCAACTCGTCGAAATCCCACGAGGTCAGCCCCTTGCGCTCGAATCCTGCGCTCGCTGCCGCACTGAAGGTGCGCCGCGCCTTTACGCCGAGCTGGCTGCGCAGTTGCGGAAGGTCGCGTCCGGCGCCGATCTCCTTGCCATGTTCATCCACGACGCTGAAATTCATCTGCAGGTGCGGTGGCAGTTCGGCCAGATCCCACGCCTCGGCCGGCACTTCCACGCCGGTCTTCCTGAACAGCACTTGCGACAGCGCCTCGGTGAGCGGCCCGCTGTCGGGGTCGAGGATCTCCATGCAACCGGTGACCACCTGCGGCACCGGCACGAAATGCTTGCGCACGCCTTTGGGCAGACCCTTGATCAGGTAGGTGATCTTGTCGCGCAACAGTCCCGGCACCAGCCACTCGCAGCGGCGTTCGTCGAGCTGATTGAGCAGGTGCAGCGGCACGATCATGGTCACGCCGTCGAGCGCATGGCCGGGCTCGAACCGGTAGACAAGATCGAAAGTCTGCATTCCCACCGCCAACGCGTCCGGAAAAAGATCCTCGGTCACCTGCTCCGCGGAATGGCGCATGAGGTAGTCGCGCGTGAGGAACAACAGCTTCGGGTTGTCGCGCTCGGCTTCCCTGCGCCATTTCTCGAAATCCACCGTGCTGTAAATCCCCTGCGGAATGCGTTCGCCGTAAAACGCGAACAGGGCTTCGTCGTCCACCAGAACGTCGTGGCGGCGCGACTTGTGCTCGAGTTCCTGAACTTCCCCGATCAGCCTGCGGTTGTGGTCCAGGAACGGCGCGCTTCCGGCAAAGTGGCCGGCGACCAGCGCGCCGCGGATGAACAGCTCCCACGCCTCCTTCGGGCTTATGGGGCCGTACTGCACCCGCCGCTTGGGCACCACCACCAGGCCGTACACCGTCACCTGCTCATAGGCGACCACACTGCCCGAGTCCTTGGACCAGTGCGGCTCGCGATAGCTGCGTTTGGCCAGGTGCTGGCCCAGTTTCTCGATCCACTCCGGTTCGATCGCCGCGACACAACGGGCGAACAGGCGCGTGGTCTCGGCGAGTTCCGCCGCCATCACCCACTTCGGCCCCTTCTTCCTGAGCGCCGAGGCCGGGCTGAGCACGAACTTGATCTGGCGCGCGCCCAGGTAGGTGCCCGCTTCCTCCGACTTGAAGCCGATGTTGCCCAGCAGCCCGGCCAGCAGCGCGCGATGGATCTCCTCGTAGCGTGCCGCCTTTTCGTTCAGCCGCCAGCCCATCTCCGCCACCAATGCGTGCAATTGGCCGTGCAGCTCGCGCCATTCGCGCAGCCGCAGATACGACAGGAAGCGCTCGTGACACTCGCGCACCAGCAGGCGGTTCGACTTCTTGTGCCTGAGCGCTTCCTCGAACCATTTCCAGATTTCCAGATAGGACAGGAAATCTGATCGGTCGTCGAGAAACTCCGCGTGCGCCTGCGTCACCGCTTCCTGCTTGTCCATCGGCCGCTCACGCGGGTCCTGTACCGACAGCGCAGCGGCGATGATCAGCACTTCATTCAGGCAGCCCTCCTGTTTCGCCGCGACCAGCATGCGCCCCACCCGCGGATCGATCGGCAATTTCGCAAGCTGTTCGCCGACCGGCGTGAGCTTGCGCGACTCCTCCACCGCGCCGAGTTCGGTCAGCAGTTGATAGCCGTCGGCGATCATCCTCGAGGCCGGCGCGTCGACGAAGGGAAAGTCCTCGATCTCGCCGAGTTTCAGCGCGCTCATGCGCAGGATCACCGAAGCGAGCGAGGAGCGCAGGATTTCCGGGTCGCCGAACTCGGCGCGGGCCTTGAAATCCTCCTCGCTGTAAAGGCGCACGCAGATGCCGTTCATCACCCGCCCGCAGCGCCCCGCGCGCTGGTTGGCAGAGGCCTGCGAGATTTTTTCGACCTGCAGCAACTCCACCTTGTTGCGATAACTGTAGCGGTTGATGCGGGCGAGGCCGGAGTCGATCACGAAGCGGATGCCGGGGACCGTGAGCGAAGTCTCGGCCACGTTGGTGGCAAGCACGATGCGCCGCGTGCCGCCCCCGGGCGCAAATATGCGCTCCTGCTCCTCTGCGGACAGCCGCGCGAACAGCGGCAGGATCTCCGCGCCCTGCGGATGGTGCTTGCGCAGAGCCTCGGCGGCCTCGCGGATTTCCCGCTCCCCCGGCAGGAACACCAGCACGTCGCCGCTGCTGGTGCGGGCGGTCACTTCGTCCACTGCGCTGACAATGGCTTCGGGCAGGTCGATTTCGTGCTCGTCCTCGTCGTCCTCGTCGAACGGGCGGTACCACACGTCCACCGGGTACAGCCGTCCCGACACCTCGATCGCCGGCGCGTCGTCGAAGTGCTTCGAGAATCGGTCAGCATCGATAGTCGCCGAGGTGATGATCAGCTTCAGCTCGGGCCGGCGAGGCAGCAGTTGCTTGACGTAACCCAGCAGAAAATCGATGTTCAGGCTGCGCTCGTGCGCCTCGTCGATGATCAGCGTGTCGTACTGGGCAAGCCAGCGGTCGCCCTGGGTTTCGGCGAGCAGGATGCCGTCGGTCATCACCTTTACGAAGTTTTCGCTGCTGGTCTTGTCGTTGAAGCGCACCTGGTAGCCGACAGCGTCGCCGAGCGAGGTCCGCAGCTCCGTGGCGATCCGGGCGGCCACCGAGCGCGCGGCGATGCGGCGCGGCTGCGTGTGGCCGATCATGCCCTGCACGCCGCGTCCGAGTTCGAGGCAGATCTTGGGAAGTTGGGTGGTCTTGCCCGAACCGGTTTCGCCGCAGACGATCACCACCTGGTGCGCGCGAATTGCCTCCGCGATGTCGGCGCGCTTCGCGCTGATCGGCAATTCTTCCGGGAATGTGATCCGCGGCAGCCTCGCGCGCCGCTGGTCTGCCTGTTCGACGGAGCGCTTCGCATCGGCAGCGAGCTTGTCGAGTTCGGTGGACGTGTCCTTGCCGCCGCGGGCCGACTCATCGAGCTGCTTGAGACGCGCGCGCAGTGAGCCGCGCGCGCGCAGCATGCCGCGATCGATGGATTCGCGCAGCTCGCGCCACCTGGCGGCCGCAGCCACGGATCTCGGGACGGCGGGAGTGGAACTCATGGGGGAGGCTTGACGGCGGTACCGGGAACGACCTAGACCGCAATTTTAGACGACTTGCCCCGTACCTAACACCGGACTTCCGTGCAGACGATCGTTAATCGCAACGGAGAAGCAAACCTCAACGCAAAGACGCAAAGTACGCAAAGGAACGCAAAGAAAACAACAACCTCTAAGGACCGCTTGCCGATTCGGTATTCCGGGTCACGAAGAATCTGATCCGCCGTTCTCTGTGTCTTTCTTTTTGCTCTGCGGCCTTTGCGTCAACGCTTTTGAGGGCGGCCGCCTTAGAAGCGGTAGCCGATACCGAACGACACCACGGGATAGAATTTGTAGTCCTTCAGGTCATCCTGCAGGGATACCGCCTCCGCCGCGACGTCGCTCTGCAATTGGGCGCAACGGACCGTGGTTCCGCAGGCCACGCTTAACGCGACGTTCGCTTCTTGCTGGTACAGGACTCCCACGTCGAAGGAGAACGAAAGGCCGCTTCCTGCTTTTGGCGCCGACCCGAAGCCGAGGCCGAGGTAGGGCGCAACGCTGGGAAAGTCGACCTGCCCGTTCAACGAACCGATTTCGGCACTGGCGTAAGTCGTGCCGTTGATTTCGTAAAAGCCGCCAGTCGGCCGCCCGACTGCTGTCGCCTCGTTGCCGTTCCAGTAAGCGCCGGCACTGACGCGGAATACGCCGCTGAAAGGATGCCAGTCGAGCAGGAGTCCCGCCGACTTGAGGTCGATATCGCCGCTGTAGTCCACGTCGCTCTCGGTGAAATCATCTTCGTAACTGAGCGCGTTCGCCTGCAGGCGCAGCCCGAGCGACTCGCTCATGCCCACGCTCACATCCAGGCCGGCGCCGAGCGTCCCGGCCTTGAGCAATACCCCGACGTCAGCCCATACCGCCGTGCCGGATACCAGGAAAAGAAACGCACCTGCAACGAATCTCTTCACTCTCGTCTCCTGAAAAATGAAACCCGTTCGTCGTTCGGCCCACGCAACGTGTCACCTCGCGGTACTTCAAACGCCGGCTTCTCGCGGTGCCGATCGTCAAAGTATTGCACTTCCGGTATGGAAGGCAAGCTCCGGATGGCCAGATCACGCCGCGCGGCCGTTCATGTGCCAGATCACGTGCTTTCATCAGGTTCAACGCCTGCGGGCGCCCCATAATTCCCAGCCCAACGAATCCCACCTTCACGCTTCACTCCTTCCTGAAAGCATGCAAAACAAATTTGCCACAGAGGACACAGAGGTCACAGAGAAAAACCGAAAAAGGAGTGTGAATAGTAGATTGAGGCGGTTCGGTCAGTTATTGCCCGTGATCGTGTTCGCCCGTTGTGTTCGTGAATCATCTGCTCAGGCCATTCTTTGCGTATCTTTCTCTTCCCCTTTGCGCACTTTGCGTCAACGCCATTGAACTTCTTTCTCTGTAGTTCTCTGTGTACTCTGTGGCAAAGAGGTTGTCCTTAGACAAGACCGCGGAAAGGCGAATGCCGCTCGCACCATGCGGCGGTACCGAGCAGATAGTTCTCTTCCTCGGCTGCGCCGACGATCTGCAGTCCCAGCGGCATGCCGTTCGGGCCCTTGCCGGTGGGAATGGTGATTGCCGGCGCGCCAATCAGCGTCCAGATGGTGCAGAAGCTTGGATCGCCGGTGTTGGCAAGCGTTGCCGGCGCCTCGCCCGCCGCCGGCGGAGTGATGATCGCCGCATAGCCGCGGTCGAAAAACTGCGCCAGGCTCTGCTGCAACAGCGTCCGGGTCTTCATCGCATCCCGGTAATCCGCTTCGCGAATGCCCTCGCCCTCATCCAGCGCAGCATTGAGATAGTCGGAGAACTTGTCGCGATACGCCGCGCGCGCCTTCTTCGCCGCGCGCGCCGCCTCGAACAGCATGATGGCGCGATGGACCTTGTGCGCGCCGTCAAACTCGCCGGGGATCTCCAGCACGTCCACCGACGCGCCGGCCTCGCGCAGCCGTGCGATATCGGCCTCGAACTGCGCCCGCTGTTCGGGCATGGCAAGGTGCCACACCGGCGAGCGCACCGCGGCCATGCGTGGCACCGTTCTCAGCGGCTTGACCACCGGCGTGATCGCGGTACGGTGCGCGGTCAGGCAGGAAGCCAGGAACGCGGCATCGGCTACGCTGCGCGCGAACACGCCGGGCTGATCCATTGTCGGCGAGAACGGCATCACGCCCCGCGCCGACATTTGCCCGGAACTGGGCTTGTATCCGACGATGCCGCAAAAAGCCGCCGGACGGATCACCGATCCGTTGGTCTGCGTGCCGATCGCGCCGGCCACGAATTCCGCGGCGACCGCCGCGGCTGAACCGCTGGAGGAGCCGCCGGGAGTGTGCGCGTTGTTCCACGGGTTGCGGGTCTTGGCCGGAACCATGAACGCCGCTTCGGTGGTGACCGTCTTGCCGAGCATAATCGCGCCGGCCGCTTCGAGGCGCTTCACCACGTCGGCGGTTTCATCCGGGACGTAACCGGCGTAGGCGCGGCAGCCCATCTCCGTGGGAATGCCGGCGGTATAGAAGTTGTCCTTCACACCGATCGGGATGCCATGCAGAGGGTGCGCCACGCGCATCGGGCCGTCGGCCTGTCCGGCCTTCGCCGCCAAGGTCACCGCGCGATCGAGGCTCAGCCATTGCCAGGCCTGGACGTTCTTTTCCAGGGCCACGATCCGCGCCAGCAGGCTCCTGGTGTAATCGGTGCTGGTGAGCCTGCCTGAACGGATGCGTTCGGCGGCTTCCCGCAGGCTAAGTTTGAATAGTTCAGTCATATGTATAGCGATTTTCACCGCAAAGGCGCGAAGAACGCAAAGAAAAGCAAAAATATAGTCTGGGAAAACCTGCAAAGTGCGGAACTCGCTATCGTCGCGAGCATCGGCTATTCAGGCCGCGAACGTTATAAGGCGTTCATTATCATTTTCCGGGATTCCTTTGCGTTCTTTGCGTACCCCACAAGGGGGTATTGAAAAGAATCTTTGCGGTGACAAGGTTTACGCCTTGGAAAACCCCCGGTAGTCCGGGTTGAGCAGGTTGGGTGGAGTTTCGCCGGAAAGCGCCGCCACCAGGTTCTTGGCCGCAGTCATCGCCATCGCCTTGCGGGTTGGTTCGGAAGCACTGGCGATGTGAGGCGAAAGCACCACGTTCTTGAGTTCCAGGAAGCCGGGGTTGAACTTCGGCTCGTTCTCGTACACATCCAGCCCCGCCGCCCGGATGGTCTTGTTCTTCAGCGCCTGGATCAGCGCCGCGTCGTCGACGATGCCACCGCGCGCCATGTTGACCAGCACTGCAGTGGGCTTCATCAGCGACAGTTCCTTTGCGCCAATGTAATGATGGGTCTCCGGCGTGTAGGGCAGGATCAGCAGCACCACGTCTGCCCGGCGTAGCAGTTCCTCCTTGCCGACGTACGCGGCACCGGATTCCTTTTCGGCGTCAAGTGCAGCCCGGTTACGACTGTGGTACAGGATCTTCATGTCGAAGCCGCGGGCGCGCCGGGCGATGGCCTGGCCGATGCGGCCGAAACCCATGATTCCGAGCGTGGCGCCGTGCACGTCCTGGCCCAGCATCTGCTTGAGGAAAGTGCCCTTCCATTCGCCTCCACGCAGGTAATTCTCACCCTCGGTCATGCGCCGGCAGGTGGCAATGACCATGCCCATCGAATAGTCGGCGACGCTGTCGGTCAGCACGCCCGGGGTGTTGGTTACCATCACGCCACGCTTAGTGCATGCTTCCATGTCGATGTTGTTGTAGCCGACTGCCGTGTTGCAGACGGCCTTCACCGTAGGGCACAGGTCGAGGAGTTCGCCGTCCACGCGGTCGCTGGACGAGGTCTGTACCCCGTCCTTTCCGCGCAGCTTGGCAACCAGTTCTTCGCGGCCATAGAGGCGGTCGGTCTGGTTGGAGTCGACCTCGAAATGGAGCCCAAGAAACGCGATGGTTTCATCGAACACTTCGCGCGTGACCAGTACTTTCCTTTTATCCATCCTTCCGGTCCTTGTGCCGTAGGTTATCCATATCAAGGCAGACGTCAGACCGCCCGCGGCTCATGCTGCGCCTACTGATAGAACACGCTGGGCAGCCACATGCCGATCTGCGGAAAGAACGCCAGCAACAACACCGCCGTAAGCTGCAATAGCATGAAGGGAATCATGCCGAGGAAAATGTGGGCAAGAGTCACCTGCGGAGGCGCCACGCCCTTCAGGTAGTACGCGGCCATTGCCATCGGCGGCGACAGGAATGCGGTCTGCAGGTTGAGCGCGGTTAGCAGCCCGAAGAACAGCGGGTCTATGCCGAAATTGGCCAGCATCGGCAGGAAGATCGGAATGAAGATGATGATGATCACCGTCCAATCCAGCGGCCAGCCGAGCAGGAAGATGATGAACTGCGAGAGAAACAGAAAGCCCCCCGGAGAAAGATCCATCGAGTACACGAAGTTCTCGAGGACCGTCTGCCCTCCAAGCGTGGCAAAAGTCGACGCGAACACCCAGGATCCCACCAGCAACCAGCACACCATCGCCGTGGTACGCGCAGACAGGAATGCGGACTCCTTCAGCCGCCGCAGATTCATCTTCCCGTAGGCCAGCGCCAACAGGCCCGCGCCCAGGGCCCCTACGGCTGCCGCCTCGGTCGGCGTGGCCACGCCGAACAGGATGCTGCCCAGCACCGCGCCGATCAGGATGGCCAGCGGGAAGAACGATGTGACCAACATGCGCAGGATCTGGCGCACGGGCACGTTGCGCTCTTCCAGGGGCAGCTTGGGCGCAAGTTTCGGATTCAGGATGGCGCGGATAATGACGTAACCGATGTACATCAGCGACAGCATGATTCCAGGAATGATCGCGCCCATGTACAACTGGACCACCGACACCCCTGCCGTGGCGCCGTAGAGGATCAGCATCACGCTGGGCGGAATGAGAATTCCCAGGCAGCCGCCGGCGGCGATGGCGCCGGCCGACATTTTTACGTCGTAGCCCGCCTTGAGCATCGGCGGCAGGACCAGCAGTCCCATGAGCGTGACCGTCGCGCCGACGATGCCGGTTGCGGCTGCGAACACGGCACAGGTCGCGATGGTCGCCACGGCCAGTGCCGCGGGCACTCTTGACATGGCCAGTTCGAGGCTGCGAAAGAGGCGGTCGATGATGCCCGAACGCTCCACGATGTAACCCATGAATATGAACAGCGGCACCGCGATGATCACGTCGTTGGTCATGACGCCGTAGGTGCGCAGCACCATGTTGTCGAAGACCGGATTCTCCAGCAGCGGCACGCCCGGCCGATGAAAGGCCGCCAGGCCGAAGAGGATGCCCAGTCCCATGAGCGTGAAGGCAATAGGGAACCCCATCAGGATGGCGGCCACGATTACACCGAGCATGATCATTCCCAGGTGTGCATTGGTGATCTGCGAGGGGGGCGGCAGCAGCAGGATGTAGGCGATCGCGATGATCGCAATGATTCCGAACCCGATGGTGCGGGCTTCGAACTTGACGGCTTTGAGGGCGTTGATCATTTTTCGCTCCCGACATTGCCGGCGCCAAGAATGTCCTTGAGTTGCTCGATGTCCTCTTCCTCCACGTCCTGCAACCGCGACGGCCATTTCCCGGTGCGGATGCAGATCACACAGCGCACCATTTCCGCCAGCCCCTGGAGCAACAACAGGAACCCGGCAACCGGAATCACCAGCTTGAACGGATAGATCGGGGTCCCCGCGGAAGTTACGCTGGAGGTTTCCTTCATGGCCCAGGAGATGCTCGTGAATTCGATTCCGGCGTAGGCGAGCGCGACGACGCCCGGAATAAAAAACACGAAATAAAGCACCAGGTCGATCCAGGCCTGTGTCCGCGGCCTGAAGGTGCGATACATCATGTCGGCCCGCACGTGGCCATTGCGGGAGAGCGTGTAGGCACCCGCCATCATGAACAGGGTCCCATAAAGGATATACGCCGCATCGAATCCCCACTGCGTCGGACTATTCAGGATGTAGCGCAGCGCCACGTCATAGCACATCACCGCGGTCAGCAATACGCAGGTCCAGGCGAACACCTTTCCGGACCATGCGCTGATGCGGTCGATCGCCAACAAATAGTTATTCACATTTGTCCCTCGAATGAACCCGCGGATCAGCGAGCGAGCGCCAGGTCGGCATCAGCACCGTCCTTCCAAACCTGGCAGCTCGCTTCGTTGTCAGACTATCTTGCCGAAGACATGCTCGTAGGCCTGGCGCGGGTCAACGATGAACTTGACCTGGTAGGCGACCACGCGCTTCATGAACTCCTTCTGAGATTTCAGAACCTTGGCGAAGAAAGGATTGCTTGAACTTTTCTCGGCGATCACCACATCCCACGCATCGAGCTGGGCTTCGAGAATGTCCTTTGGCGTCTCGACGAAACGGATTTTGCGTTTGTCGCGCATTTCCTCGTAAGCCTTGGACCACTGATCGAGCGTCCTCCAGTTCATCTGCGCGCTCGCCGCCTTGGCGGTGATCCGGAACATGGCGCGATAGAGCTCCGGGAGTCCCTCCCACACGCGCCGGCTGATCAGCACCTCGAAGAACTCGCCGGGCTGGTGATAGCTCTGCACCATGCAGGTTTTGGCCACGTCGGGAAAACCCAGCGCCTGGTCGGAGCCCGGGTTGTTGAACTCGGCGGCATCGATCACGCCGCGCTCGAGCGCCGGCACGATCTCACCGCCGGGAAGCGCCACAACCGCGGCGCCCATTTGCTTGAATACGTCGATCGACAAACCAACGGTGCGGTATTTGATGCCGCGGAAATCCTTGGCCGATTTCACCTCCTTGCGGAACCAGCCGAGCGGCTGGGTCGGCATCGGGCCATACATCAGGCCCACGACATCGAGCTTCAGGACGTCACGGTATATCTCCTCGTACAACTGCTTGCCCCCGCCATACTCCATCCAGGCAAGCACCGTGTTCGCGTCCTGTCCCAGTGCCGGCCCGGTCCCGAACAGGGACAGGGCATTGTCCTTGCCGTACCAGAACGCGGGCACCGCGTGCGAGCCGTCCAGGATGCCCTTGTGCACCGCGTCCGCCTGGTCGAACGCACCCACCACTGCGCCCGCCGGCAGGAGGTCGACCTTGATGCGCCCGCCGGAAACCTCGGAAAGTAAGCGGTAGAAATCCTGGGCAACGTCGAAAAGCGGATCCTTTGCCGGAAATCCGCCCTGGAACTTGAGAGTGATACTCGGCATGTCCTTGGAATCGCCGCCGGTTCCGACTGCGGCCTGCTTCGAATCCTGACCGACGCCGCATGCGCTCAAGGAGGCCAGCGTCGCGGCGCCGCCCATGGCCGCGGCACCGCTCAGGAAACGACGCCGGGACCCCGGTGCAGCGCCGGCAGGTTTGAAGGTACGTTTGGTCTTTGCCATTGGAATCTCCTCCTCGTTTTTTTGATCGACAAGTCCACGCCTCCGGACCTTCGATACCGCGCGTAAGCGCGGAACCTCGGACGGGACCGACACGGCGGCCGCCGATGTGCTCAAGGCGCTCCCGCGACACGCAGGGGCGAGTGTAGCTTACAAAGGCCCGGCCACGCTCATGAACAATGCAGATTTCTCCCGGGCGGCAGGGCCGGCACGCGGTCGAATGGTTTTTCGCGCGCGAAAGCGGAAACGTTCCCGCGCGAGGGCCAATTGTTCTTGTTCACTCACGGCCGAGTCGATAGAATCCGACCGACTCGGCAATTCATGGTTTTGGTCGAGTAAAAGCACAAGCCAGGGAGGGCGGCGCCTGCGTCTCGTCAGCACTACTTTCATTCTGTTTTTCTTCTGGTTACTGTTGTCCGGCTACTTCACCGCGTTTTTGATCGGCGCGGGTCTCGTGAGTGCGGTGGCAGTGGTTCTTTTCGCGCGGCGCATGGACGTGGTAGATCACGAAGGACACCCGGTGCATCTCGCCCCGCGTGCCCTGGTGAGCTACTGGCCGTGGCTGTTGATGGAAATCGTAAAGTCGGCCTGGGACGTCTCGAAGATCATCGTTCAGCCGCGCCTGCCCATCAGTCCGACCATGCTGAACGTGAAGAGCACACAGAAGTCCGATCTCGGGCGCACCGTTTTCGCCAACTCGATCACGCTTACCCCGGGCACGATCTCGGTCGAGGTCGGAAATAACGAAATCCTGGTGCATGCGCTTACCCGTTCCGCCGCCGACGGCCTGGCCGGGGGCGAGATGGACCGGCGGGTCACCGCGTTCGAGCGGGCTTTCTGATGTTCGAGTTCGCCGTCGCGGCAATGCTGATCACGCTCACCGGTGCGCTGGCCCGGGCGCTGCGCGGCCCAACTGTGTTCGACCGCACCCAGGCGGTCAACACTGCAGGTACCGTGGCAGTACTGCTGCTCGCACTGATCGGTTTCCTTACCGGTCGGCCCGATTTTCTCGACATCGCGATCGTCTACGGACTCCTCAACGTGATCGGCACCATCGCCGTCCTCAAGTTCTTCCGCTATGGCGATCTGGGCGATCCGGGACACGATCAGGACCGCGACGCCGGCTGATGGAAGCATTCCGGGATATTCTCAGCTGGGTACTGCTGGCCTCGGGCGGCGTGTTCTGCATGATCGGCGCACTTGGGCTGCTGCGCATGCCGGATTTCTACACGCGGATGCATGCGGCAAGCGTAATTGAAACGCTCGGCGCCGGGTTGCTGCTGTTGGGCATGATGTTGCAGGCGGGGCTGACGCTGATCTCGGTCAAACTTCTCATCATCGGCGTCTTGTTGTTCTTTACCAGCCCGACCGCGACACACGCGCTTGCGCGCGCCGCGCACTTGCGGGGCGTGGAGCCGAAACTGGCGGCGCAGGGAAACGAACCATCGAAACACTGATCGACACCGCACTGCTGACGATGATGGCGGCCACGGCGCTCGCCATCGCGCGCCTGCGCAACCTGTTCTCCATCGTTGTGCTCAGCGGACTGTACAGTTTTCTGATGGCCACCGTGATGGTGGTGCTCGACGCAGTCGATGTCGCAATGACCGAGGCATCGGTCGGAGCAGGAATTTCCATGGTGCTGCTTCTGGGAACGCTTTACCTCACCAACAGCGACGAAGCCCCGCCTTCGCACCCCCCGTTCCTGCCGCTTGCGGTCGCATTGGTCACCGGCGGCCTGCTCGTGTATGGCACGCTCGGACTGCCAGAGTTCGGCTCCCCGGACAGCGTCATCCACCATCACGTTGCACCACGCTACATCGAACAGGCGCAGCAGGAGACCGGTGTCCCGAACGTCGTCACCGCAGTGCTCGCGAGCTACCGTGGCTACGATACGCTCGGCGAAACCACGGTGATCTTCACCGCCGGGGTAGGGGTGATTGCGCTGCTGCGACGCCGGCGACACGGCCAGGGCAAGGAGAAGCAGCGATGAGAAGCGACATTGTGCTGCGCGTGATCGCGAAGCTGTTGATCCCCTTCATCACGCTGTTTGCGCTTTACGTGCAGTTTCACGGCGACTTCGGGCCGGGCGGCGGGTTTCAGGCCGGCGTGATTCTCGCCGCATCGGTTATTTTTTATGCGCTCATCTACGACCTGCCCACCACCAGGCGCGTCGTGCCGGAATGGGTGGTGGAGACTGCGATTGCAGCCGGGGTGCTGATCTATGCCGGAGTCGGCGTCGCGGGCATCCTGCTGGGCGGCAACTTTCTCGACTACTTCGTGCTGTCGCATGATCCGGTGCATGGACAGCACCGGGGGATCTTTCTGGTCGAGGCGGGCGTATGCATCACCGTTGCGGGCGTAATGCTGATGATTTTCTACATGTTTGCCGGACGCGGACGCGGAAAGCACAGCGAGAAATGAGCGCCTTTCACCATGTGAACTACTGGATCGCGATCCTGCTGCTGATGATCGGCATTTACATCGTGATCGCGCGTGGCAACCTGGTGAAAAAACTGGTGGGCCTGGGCATGTTCCAGACCTCCGTCTACCTGATCTATCTTTCGCCGGGAAAGATCCTTGGCGGCACCGCGCCGATAGTAGCGCCCGGCTTCAGCATCTACTCGAACCCGCTTCCGCATGTGCTGATTCTCACCGCGATTGTGGTCGGCGTCGCGACACTCGCTCTCGGGCTCGCCCTCGTGGTCCGTATCAACGAAACCTACGGCACGATCGAAGAAGACGAGATCCACAAGCGGGACAATGACGACCAATGATCGGCAGCCATTTTCCGGCGCTTCAGGTGGTAGTGCCGCTGCTGGCCGCGCCCTTGTGCGTGCTGTTTCGGCACGCATCCGCAGCCTGGTTGCTGGCACTGGCTGCCAGTTGGTCGTGCGCAGCGATCGCCACGGCGCTCTGGCTCCGCGTGCTCGAATCGGGACCGATTTCCTACATGCTCGGAAGCTGGCCCGCGCCGTGGGGAATCGAGTATCGAATCGATGCCGTCAATGCGTTCGTTCTGCTTCTGGTCTCGGGGATCGGCGCGGTGGTGGTCCCTTATGCACGCAGGAGCGTTGCCGCCGAGATTCCTGAAGAACAGCACTATCTGTTCTGGGCAGCCTTCCTGCTCTGCCTGTGCGGGTTGCTGGGCATAACCATCACCGGCGACGCATTCAACATCTTCGTGTTCCTGGAGATCTCCTCGCTCGCGTCCTACGTCATGATCGCCATGGGCCGCGACAGGCGCGCTTTGGTCGCCGCCTACCAGTACCTGATCATGGGTACGATCGGCGCGACATTCATCGTCATCGGCATCGGCCTGTTGTATCTGCTCACCGGCACGCTCAACCTCGCCGACCTGGCCGCGCGCATTGCAGAGGCGCCGCTGGATCGCCCGCAGCTTGCGGCGCTGGCGTTTCTCACCGTCGGCATCTCGCTCAAGCTGGCGTTGTTTCCCCTGCATCTGTGGCTCCCAAACGCCTACGCCTATGCGCCTTCGGTGGCAACCGCGTTCCTCGCCGCCACTGCCACCAAGGTCGCGCTCTATCTGCTGCTGCGCTTCGGCTACAGCGTTTTTGGACAGTCGCTGGTGTTCGTCCGGCTGCCGCTGGGTGAGTTCCTGCTGGTCTTGTCGGTATCGGCGATGTTTGTCGCCTCAGTCGTCGCCATATTCCAGAGCGACGTCAAGCGATTGTTCGCCTACTCCAGTGTCGCGCAGATCGGCTACATCACGCTCGGCGCGAGCCTCGCAACTACGACGGGACTGACCGGAGGGATCGTCCACCTGTTCAACCATGCAGTCACCAAGGGCGCGATCTTTCTGCTGCTGGGCTGCGTGGCGTTGCGCATCGGGCAGCCCAGTATCGAGCGTATGGCCGGGCTTGGCCGGCGCATGCCGTGGACAGCTGCCGGGCTGGTTATCGGCGGCCTGAGCCTCATCGGCGTGCCCGGGACCGTCGGTTTTGTCAGCAAGTGGTATCTGGTGCTTGCGGCTCTCGAGCGAGGCTGGACGTGGCTCGCCGTACTCATTCTTCTCAGTTCGCTGTTGGCGCTGATTTATGTCTGGCGTGTAATCGAGCTGTGCTATTTTCGCGAGCCTTCTGCGCAGCTCGCTGCGGTGCGCGAGGCACCGCTGTCGATGCTGATCCCGTCATGGCTGTTGGTGGCAGCCTGCCTATTCTTCGGACTGGACACCGAAGCGACCGTTGGCACCGCGTCACGGGCGGCTGAAGCGTTGTTGGGGGCGGCGCGGTGAACGTGGCGCCGCACCTTGCTATCGCCGTGCCGATGGCCGGTGCATTGCTGATCGCGATCGCGGGTCGCTGGCCCAATCTGCGCGAAACCGTGACGCTGGTCACCGCGGGTTTGTTGCTGGCGGTGGTTGCGGCAATCACTCCCGAGGTGCTCGCGGGCGCCCATCCATCGACTAGGCTGCTCACGATGATGCCCGGACTCACACTGGAGCTACGTGTCGAACCGCTCGGCATGCTGTTCGCGCTGGTTGCTTCGTCACTGTGGATCGTGAACTCGATCTACTCGATCGGCTACATGCGCGCCAACGGCGAGGCGCACCAGACCCGTTATTACGTCTGCTTCGCCATCGCCCTGGCAAGCACGATGGGGATTGCCTTCGCCGGAAACCTGCTCACGCTGTTTCTTTTTTACGAGGCGCTCACGCTCTCCACCTATCCGCTGGTCGCGCACCACGGAACCGTGGAGGCCCGGCGCGCGGGTCGCGTCTATCTGGGCATCCTGATCGGCACCTCGATCGGTCTGCTGCTGCTGGCGATCGTCTGGACCTGGATGCTCACCGGCACGCTCGAGTTTCGCCCTGGCGGCATACTTACCGGCGTCGCCAGCGACGCCACCGTCGGATTGCTGCTGGCGCTCTATATGTTCGGCATCGGCAAGGCGGCGTTGATGCCGGTGCACCGTTGGCTGCCGGCGGCAATGGTGGCGCCCACGCCGGTGAGCGCGCTGCTGCATGCCGTGGCGGTGGTCAAGGCGGGCGTCTTCAGCATTGTCAAGGTCATGGTCTATGTGTTCGGCATCGACAATATTGCCGGCATGAGCAGCGTCAATTGGCTGCCGGCGGTGGCGGGGTTCACGATCATCGCAGCGTCCGTCATCGCCTTGCGCTCGGACAATCTGAAGCGTCGTCTCGCTTATTCCACTATAAGTCAGCTCTCCTATGTGGTTCTCGGTGCGGCGCTGCTTGCGCCCCTGTCGGTAATCGGCGCGGCGTTCCACATTGCCGCGCATGCCGCGAGCAAGATCACGCTGTTCTTTGCCGCCGGCGCGATTTACACCGCGGCCCACAAGACCGAAGTGAGCCAACTTGACGGGATCGGGCGCCGCATGCCGGTAACCATGACCGCGTTCACGGTAGGCGCACTGTCTCTGATCGGCATTCCCCCGGCCGCGGGCTTCATCAGCAAGTGGTACATGATCTCTGGCGCGGCGAGCAACGGTCAGATTTGGGCGATCGCGGTATTGGTGGTCAGCACGCTGCTCAACGCCGCCTACTTCCTGCCGATCGTATACGCCGCATTTTTTCGGCCGCCCGGCACAGACCCCGTACATGGCGAAGCGCCGGTGCCGATGCTGATCGCGTTGGTTACTACCGCGCTGTTGACCCTGGCATTGTTCTTTTTTGCCGATCTGCCGCTCCACCTCGCCAGGCAGTTGGTCGAAGCACCGCAGTGAGGAGTCGTTCGATGTCGGAAAAAACCTATTGGCTCGATCGCAAAGAGAACGTCACCAAGCTCTATCTCGGGTTGTGGGTGGTCGGCACGCTCCTTTTAGTGGCGGACTTATTAATTCATCGGCACGAGGGCGTCTGGTTTGCGGGCTGGTTCGGCTTCTATGCCATCTACGGCTTTCTCGCCTGTGTGGCGCTGGTGTTGACGGCAAAGGCTCTGCGGCGGCTGTTGATGCGCGACGAAGACTACTATGAGTCCTGAGTTCCCCACCGCTCTCATTCTCATCCTGGGAGCGATTCTCATACCTCTGCTGCGCGGGCGCGCGCGAAAAACCTACACCCTGCTGCTTCCGGTGCTGGCGTTCGTGCATCTGCTGCTTCTGCAGCCAGGCTCTTTTGGCGAAGCCCAGGTGCTTGGCGAAACACTGGTGTTGATGCGAGTGGATCGTCTGAGCTTGCTGTTCGGCTATGTATTCCTCATCGCCGCCGCGCTAAACGCGATCTACTCGATGCATCACGACGACACCGTGCAACAGGTCGCCGCGCCGATTTACGCAGGCGCCGCGCTCGGCGCCGTATTCGCCGGCGACCTGCTCACGCTGTTCATATTCTGGGAACTCACCGCGGTCGCCTCGGTGCTGCTGATCTGGGCTCGCCGCAGCGAGAACGCCTTCCACGCGGGAATGCGCTATGTGGTTGTTCAGCTGATTTCCGGCATGCTGCTGCTTGCCGGCGCATTGATCTATCTGCACCACGGCGGCTCGATCGCATTCGGCCATTTCACGCTGGAGCAACCCGGCGCATGGCTCATTCTGGCGGCTTTCGGCATCAAATGTGCCTTCCCCCTGCTGCACAACTGGCTGCAGGACGCCTATCCGGAGGCAACCGAGACCGGCACCGTAGTGCTCTCGGCGTTCACCACCAAACTCGGAATCTATGCGCTGGCGCGTGGCTTTGCCGGCACAGAGATGCTGATCTGGGTGGGCGCGATCATGACCGCCTTTCCGATTTTCTACGCGGTGATCGAGAACGACCTGCGGCGCGTCCTCACCTACAGCATGAACAACCAGCTCGGTTTCATGGTGGTCGGCATCGGCATCGGCACCGAACTCGCACTGAACGGGGCGGTGGCGCACGCCTTCGCCGATATCCTGTTCAAGGCGCTGTTGTTCATGTCGATGGGCGCCGTACTGCTGCGTACTGGCACCGCAAATGGTAGCCAGCTCGGCGGGTTGTACAAGTCGATGCCATGGACCGCCGGCTTCTGCATCGTCGGCGCCGCATCGATTTCGGCATTTCCCCTGTTCAGCGGATTCGTGACTAAATCGATGATAATGGCCGCGGCGCTTTCCGAAGGCCATGTGATGGTGTGGCTGGTGCTCCTGTTCGCCTCCGCGGGCGTGTTTCACCACGCCGGCATCAAGATTCCGTACTTCGCATTCTTCGGCCATGATTCAGGCATCCGCTGCAGCGAGGCACCGCGCAACATGTTGGTGGCTATGGCGCTCGCCGCTGCGCTTTGCATCGGCATCGGCAGCTTTCCGGGCGTGCTGTATGCGCTTCTGCCGTACGCGGCGAATTACCAGCCTTATACCGGTGGACACGTGCTGGCACAGTTGCAACTTCTGGTGTTTTCCGCGCTGGCGTTTGCCGTATTGATGCGCACCGGAGTCTATCCGCCCGAATTGCGCTCAGTGAATCTTGACTTTGACTGGATCTACCGCAGGCTGGGCGCACGCGCGGCCGGGAATCTTGTCAATGGATTGAGCCGTTGCTTTGATTGGCTGGCTTGGCGCAGCGAATGGATTCTACGCGCTGGGCTTTCACGCATTCACCGTCACTACGGCCCGGAAGGCATTCTCGCGCGCTCCTGGCCGACTGGCAGCATGGTTTTGTGGGTGGCGATTCTGCTCGCCTCGTATCTGGTTATCTACTACTTCTGAGAGTGTCGCTGGCTGATGTTTTCCGCCATGGTATCCAGCGGGCTTAAGTGCTGAACGACGTGCTGTCGGTCTGGCTTCAATTCGGTTTATCGGTGCTTCTCATCGGCTTTGCCGGCGTCAAGCTCACCCGCTACGGGGATGTCATCGCGGAGAAGACCGGGATGGGACGCACCTGGGTGGGCTTGATCCTGCTCGCCACGGTAACCTCGCTTCCGGAATTGTCTACCGGTGTGAGTGCTGTCACGTTTGCAGATTCGCCCGATATCGCAGTCGGGGACGCGCTCGGCAGTTGCGTTTTCAATCTTGCCCTCCTCGTGTTGCTCGACTTCCTCCACCGGGAGGGATCGATATACAGCCGCGCGCATCAGGGACACATCCTGTCGGCGGCATTCGCGGTCGTGCTCATCGGTTTTGCGGGATTCAACATACTGCTTGGGGATCGGGTAGACCATCTTGCAATCGGCCACGTCGGCTTGTATACGCCATTGGTCGTCGTCATCTATGCACTGGCCGTACGCAGCGTGTTCGTCTACGAACGCAAGCAGCGCGCCGAGTTCGTCGGCACGGTGGCGATGCGCTATCCCGACCTTAGCTTGCGACATGCCGTTGTTCGTTATGTAGGAGCATCTCTGATCGTCGTGGGCGCCGGTATCTGGCTGCCCTTTATCGGTGTCGAGCTCGCCGAAACGATGGGCTGGCATAAGACCTTCGTCGGGACACTGTTCATTGCCTTCGCTACGTCGGTGCCGGAACTGATCATCACGATCGCTGCCGTGCGTCTCGGCGCCCTGGATATGGCCATCGGCAACCTGCTCGGCAGCAACCTGTTCGACATCCTGATCATCGCCATGGACGACGTCTTGTTCATGCGGGGCCCTATCCTTTCCCACGTCTCCCAACTTCACGCGGCGACCGCGATGTCGGCAATGGTGATGACCGGAATCGCCATCATCGGTCTGTTGTACCGGCCCGCCACACGACTGCTCAAAACTGTCGGATGGGTAAGCCTGTTTCTTTTCAGCGTCTATCTGCTGAATTCCTACGTGCTGTACCTACACGCGGAGTAGATCGGCAACAAGGTTCTGCGCCCGGCGCATCAGCGGGAAGCGTCCGCCCGTTGTTCGCCGGCCCATTGCCTGCTTTGCAGGCGCACGACGTCACTCAGCGACTTGGCCTGCTTGAACGTGTCGCGCAGCCAGCCGCTGTCGTTCTGTCCACTTTCCAGACTCGCACCGATTTCCGCGAGCGCGGCTCCTGAACCCAGCGCCAGCGCGTGCGGCACCAGGATATCGAGGGTCTCGGCGATGTCTTCCTTGAGCAAACGGCGGCTGCGCGCATAGGCGTCGATGAACCCGGCCTGCATTCCATAGCGGCAGGCGGTGAAGCGGTTGAAGCTGTAAACGCGGTACACGTCCTGCGAGGGTTCGCGCGGCCGATCAAGCATCAGATGGCGCGCCAGCGCCTGCGCATAGGCGCCGAGCACCGCGGCTTTCTCGACCGTGAGCGGAGTATCGCAGACGCGGATTTCAATGGTGCCGAATTCCGGTTTGGGGCGGATGTCCCAGTAGAAGTCCTTCATGCTTTCGACCACCTGCAGTGAGCGCATGGTGTCGAAGTAGCCGTTGAATTCGTCCCAGTTGCGCACGAAAGGCATGGTGCCGGACAGCGGAAAGGCGTTGATGCTGTTCAGCCGCGACGAATCGAAGTCGGTATCCATTCCCTGCGAGAACGGTGAGGACGCGGACAGCGCGATGAAATGCGGAATGTAGCGCGACATCATGTGCGCAAGGCAGATGGCGTCGTCACCTGAGGGCACACCGATGTGAATGTGCTGGCCGAACACCGTGAACTGTTTGGCAAGATATCCGTACATCTCGTGCAGGTGATAGAAACGCTCCTTGGGAAAGATACGCTGCTCGCTCCAGTGCTGGAACGGATGGGCGCCGCCGCCGGCGATGGCCAGATTGAGCCGCTGCGCGCTGCGGATCATGAAGTCGCGCGTCGCCGAAAGCTCGACCAGCATCTCGCGGTAGTCCTTGTGCACCGCAGTGCTGATCTCGATCATGCTTTCCGTGATTTCCGGCTTGATGTCGCCCGGATGCGGACTCTTTTCAATCAGTGCCAGCAGGTCTGCGGCACCGCGCATCAGGTTCCAGTCGTGGGTGCTCAGGATCATGAGCTCGAGCTCGATCCCCATCGTAAGCGGTTCGGAACGGCTGAACTCCAGCGTCATGGCCGTTCCTGCGCAGCCGGATCGATCTCGCCCGCCAGCCTCAGGGCCCACTGGGTGGCGAGCGGACCGATCAGCTCGAGTATCACTACCGCGGACAGGACGATCGAAGACAGTTTCGCCCCGAATTCCGGGTTCACTTGCGAAGCCCCCTGCACCATCACCACCGCGATTGCCGACATCGGCACCATGCCGACACCGAGCAATGCCGACTTCTTCTGCGTCAGTCCCGAAAGCCGCGCGAACATCGCCAGCCCGGCCAGCTTGCCTGCCAGGCGCGCCAGCACGAAAGCCAATCCCAACCCGCCGGCAACCGCCAGCTCGGAAAGCTGCAGCCCGGCGCCGGTGATGACGAACAGCACGACCAGGAAAAGCTGCCCGCCGGGACCGAACTCCACCGCCATCAGGTCATGGTTGCGATCGAGGTTCTTGGCGAACACGCCAAACGCCAGCAGGGCCAGCAGCACCGAGAGCTTGTACGACACGGCCAGCCCTACGGTGGCCACAATCAATCCCAGCAGCATGATGAACTGGATGTCCTCGCGCTTGCCGAACCAGCGCGCCATCCAGCGCGCCACCATGTAAGCGAGGTAACCGAGCGCGGCCGAACCGGCGATGAGATAGAGCGGGTGCAGCAAAGCGCGCGCCCAATGGGCCTTGTATTCGAAATGGACGAAACCGAACAGAAGCGTGACCACAAGGAAGGCGACGACGTTGTTGAGCGCGGTCAGCGTCAGCATCCGTTCCGGTGAGCGGCCCCTTGGACCGCTGGTCGTGCACGATCATCAGCAGGACCGCGGGCGATGTCGACATCGCGATGGCTGCCGCGGTCGCCGCGTACACCGCCGCCACGTCAAAGTGCCGCAGTGTCCAGTACACGAACAGGAAAGACAGCAGGCTTTCGCCGATGCCGCTGGCGAGCAGCCAGCCATCGCGCGCGAGCCACCGCAGATCCAGCCGCCGCCCCAGTTCGAACAGGATCAGTCCCAGCGAGAAATCGACAAAGATCGACAACTCCGCGAGCGTCGGTGCGTCGAGCAGGTTGAGCACGTCGGGACCGAGAGCCAGCCCGGCCGCGACGAATCCGGTAATGCGCGGCAACCGCAGGTAGCGCGCGAACACCTGTCCGGCCGCAAGCCCGGACAGAAGCACCGCCCCGACCAGCATCATGTTGGCGGCAAACAGCGGGAAGGTGGGCAAAAAGCTCACGTCGTCCATGCAATTCAGTCTCGGGAAGGGCGCCGGAAGCCGGCGCGGGGAGCGGTGAAAATACCGCAGTTTGACAGCGCGCGAAAGCGCTAATTGCCCCGTGTCGGGCGAATTCTAGGTGCCGTGCGGAAGCCGATCAAAGCGATTTACATTTTTTAACATCCGCGCTCGCAACTCTGTTCCACTTCCGCCACAGAGGACACAGAGATCACAGAGGAAAGGCAAGAACAAGAAAACAGGTCCGGGTGAAAACCATTCATGGGTTCACGAACCATTGCCGCGAAAATTGGCGGCAAAGGCTAACAGACACTTATCGCGCTTTTATGCCCGGCGTATTTTTCCCAACTACTGTTATTCCTCTGTGATCTCTGTGTCCTCTGTGGCAAATATGTTTTTCAGCCTAGACGACAATGACAACATGTACACGGAAAGGCCCATGCACACCGAGTACCATCGTCATCTCGATGTCCGCAGTGCGCGACGGGCCGGACACAAAGTTTACCTGGCGCGGCGCGCCATCGTATTCCCTGCGCAACAGATCCCAGCCGTCTTCCATTGCGCGCACGATGCGCGATGCCGGGACGATGGCGATGTGGTTGTCCGGAAGCAGGCTGGTGGTGGCATGGTTGTCCCGGCCCGACAACAGCATCAGCGTGCCCGTTTCCGCAAGCGCGCAGTAGGTTCCGGTGATGCCGACCTTGTCGTCGCCGTTGGCGGGACGCGCTGCGATCTGCAGGCCCGCGCTCGCCCAGTCCAGGTCCGCGAACTCCGTCCAGCACACCCCGGTCAGCGGCAGCTTGTTCCCGGTCAGGTACTTCGCCACGGCCTGCGGGACTTCCGCCAGCGAAGCCACTTCGGCAACGCTGGACATCATGGCGATGCAGCGTTCCCTGAAGCGCGGCAACAGTTCCCAGCTCATGTCGGGAAGCGGGCCGCGCGGATGCGCACGCAACCTCGATAGCGCCACTTCCCGCTCTGCCTTGCTGAGCGCCCCGGTCCGGCCATTGGCTGCGCGGATGCGCTGCAGGATGTTTTCTCTCGCACTCATCGCGTTCTCCGTCAGCGGCCTTTTTGCTGCGCGTGCAATTCGCGGAAGGTCCTGCCCTTCGGAGCGGGCAGATCACGGCCTCTGGTCCACTCTGCTCCTGCGGCCGGCAGTTTGTGCAACATCCCGGATTTCCCGCCCATCATCCTGCCAATGCGTGCCGCAATTCTCGTCGCCAATGCATACAGCGCGGGACGGGTCGCCGCCCAGGCCCACAGCCTAAGTCCCAGGCGCTCTGCCCACGGACGCAGATTTCGCTCGACCTGCTTCTCGCGCAGCTTGCGCATCAGCTCCGGCAGCGGGATCTTGACCGGGCATACCACGCCGCACTGGTTGCACAGCGTCGCCGCGTTCGGCAGATCGAGCGCGTTCTCGATACCGACATAGGCCGGCGTCAGGACCGAGCCTATCGGGCCGGGATAGACCCAGCCATAGGCATGGCCACCGATGTTTTGATACACCGGGCAATGATTCATGCAGGCCCCGCAACGGATGCAGCGCAGCGCCTCGCGGATCTCGGACCCGAGTATCCGGGTACGCCCGGCGTCTACGATGATGACGTGGAATTCCCCGGGCCCGTCTTGGTCGCCCGGGCGCTTGGGTCCGGTGGTGAACGAAAGGTAGTTGCTGATCGACTGTCCGGTCGCGGAGCGGGTCAGCAGCCGCAGTATCAGCGACACGTCTTCCAGCGTGGCAGTAATCTTCTCGATCCCCGCGATCGCCACGTGCACCCGGGGCATGGTGGTGGTCATGCGCCCGTTGCCCTCGTTGGTGACGATCATCGTGGAGCCGGTTTCGGCCACCAGGAAGTTTGCGCCGCTGATGCCCATGTCCGCATCGAGGAAGTGCGGACGCAGGATCTCTCGAGCTTCGTGGGTCAGCGCGGCGATATCGGTGAGCCGCGGGCGCTTGTGCTTCTCGGTGAACAGGTCGGCAATGTCGTCCATGGACTTGTGCACCGCCGGCGCAATGATATGCGATGGTGTTTCGCCGAACTGCTGGATGATGTACTCGCCGAGGTCGGTCTCACGCACGTCCAGGCCGGCCGCCTCCAGGGCATGGTTGAGATCGGTTTCCTCGCCGAGCATCGATTTCGACTTGATGATCTTGCGCACCTTGTGCTTCTGCGCAATCTCAATCACCAGCCGGTTGACGTCCTGCGGCGTTTCAGCCCAGTGGACGATGGTGCCGGCGGCTTTGGCGTTCTTCTCCCATTCCTCCAGAAGCGCTTCCAGATTCAACAGGCTGAAGTCGCGGATGCGCGCCGCCGCCTCACGGATTTCCTCGTAGTTGTCGAGCTCGAGTATGGACTTGGCGCGCGCCACCACCAGCTTGCCCTTGGCGTTTCTGAGCGCTTTCTGGACTTTCGGGTCGGCAAGCTTCTGACTGGCAGATCGCTTAAATTGTTGGGATGTTACTTGCACCTATTCTCCTTCGGATGGTGACAAGTGACGCGTGACGAGTGACAAAACCAGACCGCCGCCCGCGTTACGCGTCAATCGCGCTGTCTGTCATTCCGGCCAGAATCTCGGCAACATGCAGCACCCGGGTCTGGTCATCGCCTCGCCGCCGCAGGCGGCCTTCGATGTTCAGCATGCAGCCGAGGTCGCCCAGTACCAAGGCGTCGGCCCCGCTAGACTGCACGTCTTCGCATTTGAGATCGGCGATGCGCGTGGAAATATCGCCATATTTCACCGCGAAAGTGCCGCCGAACCCGCAGCACTGCTCGGGCTGCTGCATTTCCCGGATCGTCAGACCGGGTACTTTCGACAGCAGCGCGCGCGGCTGGGATTTCACGCCCAGTTCGCGCAGGCCGGAACAGGCATCGTGATAGGTGATGCTGCCGCTGAACCGGCCTGGCACGCGTTCGAGGCAGGCGACGTTAACCAGGAAATCGGTGAGTTCGTAGGTCTTGCGTGCGAAGGCCTCGACCTCTTCCCCGAGTTCAGGAAATTCGGACAGCAGTTCGGGATAGTGCGCGCGAATCATGCCGCCACAGGATCCGGAAGGCAGGACGACATAGTCGCAATCCGAGAATTCCCGCATCAGTTTTCTTGCCAGGGCTTGCGCGGCCTTTCGGTCACCGGAGTTGTAACCAGGCTGCCCGCAGCAGGTCTGCGCGGCCGGTACGACGACTTCACATCCCGCTGCTTCGAGCAGCTTGATCGCCGCAAACCCGATGTTCGGCCGCATCAGGTCAACCAAACAGGTGACGAATAGCCCGACTTTCATGCGCTGAGGTCTGGATCAGTAAGCGGGAGAGAACGCGATCTGGGCAACGAAACAAGGGGTTGAGGCGCAGCGCAACAAGGCGCGAATCATAGCACAAGGGGTTTCGGGTCCTGCGCGGCCGGGTTGTTCTTCCGGGTTTCTCCATGTTAAATTGCCGCATTGCACAATGCCACCGAAAAGTGGGGGAAATCGTGTCCGAAGGCAACGGCAAGACCTCGATCCAGGTTATCGAGCGCATGATGGATCTGCTCGAGGCGCTGGCCCGCAACAACGAACCGGTGAATCTCAAACGGCTGGCGAATTCCACCGGGCTGCATCCGTCCACCGCTCACCGCATCCTCAACATGATGGTGGAGTTCCGCATGGTTGACCGGGTCGAGCCCGGCACCTACCGGCTGGGCATCAAGCTGCTGGAACTCGGCAACCTGGTCAAGTCGCGCATCAATCTGCGGCAGGAGGCGTTGCCGTTCATGCAGCGCCTGCATCAGGAGCTGCACGAAACGGTGAATCTGTCGGTGCGCCAGGGCGACGAAATGGTCTACGTCGAACGCCTGCTTTCCGACCGCACTGCGATGCGCGTGGTGCATCTGATCGGCGCGCGGGCGCCTCTGCACATTACCGCCGTGGGCAAGGTGTTTTTGCTCGAGGACGGCCCGGAAAAATGCCGCGAATACGCGCAACGCTCGGGTCTGGCTGTATTCACCAGGAACACCATACGGGATCTCGGCACGCTGATGCGCGAACTGGAGCGTGTGCGCAAGCTCGGCTATGCGTTCGACAACGAGGAGGCGGAAAAAGGCGTGTCCTGCATCGGTTCCGGCATCTACGACGACGAAGGCCGGCTGGTGGCGGGACTTTCGCTGTCGGCACCGTCGAACCGCATGGACAAGGCTTGGGGGCCGCAAGTGAAAGCAGTGGCGGAGGAGATCTCCCGCGAGCTGGGATACCGCGCAGGAGTGAAGGCGGCCTAGCGGCCTAACCGCGGACGCGCATTACGTCGGCTTCGATCCAGCGCTTGATGCGATTGGCATCGCCGATTCGGGAAAGTTTTCCCCAGGAGTCGAGCAATACGATGATCCTCGGCTTGTCCCCGATCATGGCCTGCATGACCAGGCAGCGTCCGGCTTCACTGATGTAGCCGGTCTTGGACAGACCGATTTCCCACTGGCGGCTTTTCAGCAGCCGATTGGAATTTACAAACGCCAGCACGTGGCGGCGGCGCTTTGCTTCGGACTCGATGCGAAAGTTGTCGGTTGTGGTGTATTCGCGGATCAACGGATACTGATGCGCCGCCGCAGCCAGCTTGGCGAGGTCTCCCGCAGTGGAAACGTTGCCGGGGTGCAGGCCGGTGGCGTCAACGAAGCGCGAATTGGACATTCCGAGTTCGGCGGCCTTCTGGTTCATCGCGGCAACGAACGCCGGCGTGCCGCCCGCGTAATTGCGCGCCAGTGCCGCGGCAGCACGATTTTCCGAAGCCATGAGCGCGAGCTTCAGCATTTCCGCGCGCATCAGCGTGGTGCCCACGGCGAGCTTCGAGCGCGACCCTTTCATGCGGTCCACGTCGGCCTTGTCAATGCTGATGGACTCCAGCAACGGCAATTCCGAGTCGAGGATGACCATTGCGGTCATGAGCTTGGTGATCGAGGCTACCGGCAGTACCTGGTCCATATTCTTGGCCAGCAACGGCTCGCCGGTTTCCTGATCGAGCACCAGCACGGCACCCGAGCGCAACGCCAATGGGGCCGGTCTTGCCGAGTATTGCGAGGGCTTGGCCGCAGTCTTCTGCAGCTCACCGGCCGCCCGGGCGGGCAGGCTCGCTGCGACGAGACAAACAAAGAGCATGCTGAAGAATGTCTTCATATCTGGAGAATGCGACTGAGCGCCCTTAAGGTATTGTTATTAAACCTTAACTTCTGATCTTCAGCACACGCACACACTTGCTTTGACGGGAAAGAATATAACAAGAATCAATGACTAACGCAAGCTTCTCAATAAAGTTTTTAAGGTAAGGGCTGTGGCGTCTTCATTTAGCGACAAATTCAAGGATCAGGACCCGCACGCTCCCGGCGCGTATGGGCTGCCGAAAGCCCAAAAGCTGCATCTCCCGGACAGGCCTCAGGCAAGTTTGGCCTGCGGCAAAACCAACTCTGCAGCCTCGACCCTTTCCTTCTCCTGCTGCAGGGCCCACATGTGGGCGTACACCCCGGCCTTGCCGAGCAATTCGCGATGGCTGCCGCGCTCGACGATGCGCCCACTCTCCATGACCAGGATCTGATCGGCATCGACGATCGTGGACAACCGGTGCGCGATGGTGAGCGTGGTGCGGCTGGCTGAAATGCGCTCAAGTTCCGCCTGAATGGCCTTCTCGGATTTTGAATCCAGCGCGGAAGTCGCCTCGTCGAAAATCAGGATTCTGGGATCCTTCAGCAGGGCTCGCGCAATCGCCACCCTCTGTTTTTCGCCGCCGGAGAGCTTCAAGCCACGCTCGCCCACCATCGCTTCGTACTTGTCCGGCAGGCTTTCGATCAGGTCGTGGATATGCGCCGACTGTGCCGCTGCAATCACCTCTTCCCTGTTGGCTTCGGTATTGCCGTAGGCGATGTTGTAGTAGATCGTGTCGTTGAACAACACCGTGTCCTGCGGCACGATACCGATCGCCGCGCGCAGGCTCTTCTGCGTGACGTCTCGAATGTCGAGACCATCGACGATGATGCGCCCACCGCTCACGTCGTAGAAACGGAACAGCAGCCGCGCCAGCGTGGACTTGCCCGAGCCGCTCGCGCCCACCACCGCGACGGTGTGCCCGGCCGGGATCTCGAAACTCACCTGATGCAGGATCTGGCGCCGCGGATCGTAGCCAAAGTCCACGTCCTCGAAGCGCACCGCCGGATGCGCCGCCGCCAGATGCACCGCGTCCGGCCGGTCCTCGATCTCGCGATTCTCGGAAAGCAGCCGGAACATCTTGTCCATGTCGGTAAGCGCCTGCTTGATCTCCCGGTACACCATGCCGAGGAAATTCAGCGGGATGTAGAGCTGGATCAGCAGACCGTTAACCAGCACCAGGTCGCCAAGCGTCAGCGCCCCTTTCACCACCCCCTGTGCCGCCAGGATCATCAGCAGCGTCACCGCGGTCGCGATGACCAGGCTCTGGCCGATGTTGAGCAGGCCGAGCGACACCTCGTTCTTGACGTCGGCCGACTCGAATTTCTGCAGGTTCTCGTCGTAGCGCCGCGCCTCGAACTCCTCATTGTTGAAATACTTCACCGTCTCATAGTTCAACAGACTGTCGATGGCGCGGGTGTTGGCCTTCGAATCGAGCTCGTTGGCACGACGGCGGATCTCCATGCGCCACTCGGTCACGGTGAAGGTGAACGCCAGGTAGATCACCACCGCGACCGTGGTTACCGCCATGAAGCGCCAGTCGAACTTGGTCAGCAGCACCGCCGCCACCAGGCCGAACTCCAGCACCACCGGGATGATCGAGAACAGCATGTAGCTCAACAGCGTGGAAATGCCGCGCGTGCCGCGCTCGATGTCGCGGGACACTCCGCCGGTCTGGCGGTCCAGATGGAAGCGCAGCGACAGAGCGTGCAGGTGGCGGAACACCTGCAGCGCGACCCGCCGGATCGCGCGCTTGGCCACGCGTACGAACACAATGTCGCGCAGTTCGGCAAACAGCGTATTGGATAGCCGCAGCACCCCGTAGATCACCAGCAGCGCGAACGGCAGCACCAGCACCGCCTGCCTGGGGTCCAGCGAATCGACGATCTCCTTCATCACCAGCGGCACACCAACATTGGCGAATTTCGCCGCGGCGAGGAAGGCGAGCGCGGCCATCACCCGTCCCTTGTATTCCAGCAGATAGGGCAGCAGCCTGAGAACAGTGTGCCAGTCGTTGCGGCTCGCCGAAGGCGTGCCGGATGGCCGGGATGCGTGGTCTCTCAAAAAGACGGGCGATCGTTCATGGTGAAGCGCAATTCTAAACCTTGATGTGCGTTTTGCTCGAAGCAAAACGCGACGCGATCCCATGCAATGGCAAAGGGGGAGCCCGCGCCGCAAGAAAGCTGCCGGAGCGTATGGACCGGAGATGTCGCCGCGGCCCGACGCTCCGGTGATGTATATTGATCCATCGTCGTAGGACACCATTGAGGGGGTAGAACAACATGGGACAAGCGCTACGTTGGCTGGTCGCGGTTCTGGTCGGATTGGGTTTGCTGTTCGCCGCCTACACCTGGATCGTGCTGAACTGGAGCTACTCCGAAGGCGAACGCGCGGGCTACGTGCAGAAGCTGTCGAAGAAGGGCTGGCTCTGCAAGACCTGGGAAGGCGAGCTGGCGCTGGTGACAATGCCGGGTACCGTCGGGGAAAAGTTCTTCTTCAGTGTTCCCGACGACGCGGTGGCGCACAAAATCAATCAATCCCTGGGAAAACGCGTAACGCTCACCTACCAGGAGCATATCGGCGTGCCCACCACATGCTTTGCGGAAACGCGCCACTTCGTCCGCGACGTGAGGGTCATCGAGGATCCGGCGCCACTTTCTCCGCCATCCCAGCCGGCTGCGGCGCAACCGGCCACAGTGCCGCCGCCACCGAAGCAGTGAAGAACGGCGTTCTTGCTGCACGGCGCTCTGTGTCCGCCGCACCCGGCACATTGCCGCCGCAGGTTCGGGTGATCGCTCGCGACTGGCTGAACGCCAACCACATCCTGCTCAAAGGCCGCGACCGCACTGTGCTGGTGGACAGCGGCTATGGCAGGGATGCGACCATTACGCTCGCTAAAGTGTCTGCGGAACTCGCCGGCAGGCCGCTGGACTGGCTGGTCAATACCCACTGCCATTCCGACCATATGGGCGGCAACGCGGCGGTGCGCCGGGCACATGGGTGCCGCCTGAGCATACCCGTCGGCGAGGCGCCACTGATAGACGCCTGGGACGAACAGACGCTCTGGCTCTCCTACGCCGACCAGCGCTGCGAGCGCTTCGCATTCGACGACACCATCGCCCCCGGTGATGTACTGGACTGGGGTGATCTCGCATGGCGCGCCATCGCGGCACCCGGCCACGACATGGGCGCACTGATGTTCCATTGCGAGGAAAAACGCGTGCTGATTACCGGTGACGCATTGTGGGAGAACGGCTTCGGTGTGCTGCTGCCCGGGCCGGGGCGCGAGGAAAGACTGGCGGCAGCACGCAGCACGCTGGAGAGCATCGCCGGGCTTGACGTTGGCACCGTCATCCCCGGCCATGGGGCTCCCTTCAGCAATGTGACCGAAGCGCTGGAGCGCAGCCTCCGGCGGCTGGAAGCGTTCGAGCGCGACGAACTGCGCATGGCGCGTCACGTGCTGAAGGTCATGTTCGTGTTCTCGCTGCTGGATCGGCAACGTCTGCCGCTCGGCCGGGTTCCCGAATACCTGGCAACGGTTCCGCTATACGCGGATTTCAATGCGCGCTATTTCCAGCTCAACGAGGTGGCGCTGGCCGAATTGATCGTCGGCGAGTTGGAACGTGCGGGCGCGGTAAAGAAATCAAATGGAAACCTGATCGCAACTACTTAAGTGAGCCGGCCGCTGGCCGGCGACACGAGCGTTCGACGCAAAGGCCGCAAAGGAAAAAAAGAAAGGCGCAAAGGAAGATCGCGCTAGCCGGAAAAGAAAACGGGCGCATTATCTGCGCCCGCACGCAATCCGCGTAAGAACATGGCTAGGAACTGCAGGGGAAACGGGCAGTTGGCGGCCCGATCCTTGGTCTGCGGACAAATTATTGCCCGTCGGAGCCACGCGATGTTGTTAAAAATTGTAAATCCGCGATGGAACAATGGTTCAGATGAAATCCTGCGCGCGGCCGTAACTCGAAATGCCGGTGAGGAGCCGCAGCAGGGCATAGGCCGCCCCCGTGGCCATGCGCATCGCCAGGCCCATGCGCGCCCAGCGTTCACGCTGCACGGGCCTTGCGCCGGCCTCGATCGCATCCATCAGGCTGCCGCGCAATTCGCGCACGAAGCGGCGATCCCGCACCACCACGTTTGCCTCGCGCGCCAGGAGCAGGCTGACCGGATCGATGTTCGACGAGCCCACGGTCGCCCAGGAATCATCCACCACGGCGACTTTGGCGTGAAGGAAATTGCGGGTGTACTCGTGGATCTGCACGCCCGCGTCGAGTAGCTCGCGATACAGTGCGCGCGAGGCATAGTGCACCAGGACATATTCCATCCTTCCCTGCAGCAGCAGCGTCACCTGCACCCCTCGCCGGGCGGCGTCGCACAGCGCTTTGAGGAAACTGCGGCCGGGCAGAAAGTAGGCGTTCGCGATCACCACTTCGCGACGCGCCCGCGCGATCGCGCGCAGGTAGGCCTCCTCGATATCGTGGCGATGGCGGACATTGTCCCGCACCAGAAACTCCGCGCGCTGGGCCCCGCGCGGCTCCACTGACAGTGCTGGTTTTGCAAGCGGCCGCCATTGGCGCCGCAGTTGCGTCCAGGCGGTGCGTATCCACAAAGTGCGCGCGGCCGCGTGCATGTCCGCAACCAGCGGGCCTTCGACGCTCACCGCATAATCCAGGCGTGGCGGTGCGTTCCCGCGCAAGTCCCCGTGATCGATGATGTTGATGCCGCCGCAGAAGCCGATGCGCCCGTCCACCACCGCCAGCTTGCGGTGCAGACGCCGCAGCCGCGTGCTCTTGATCCTGAATGTCCACAGTTCGGGACGGTACACCAGCAGTTGAACCCCGGACTCCAGAAGTTGCCGGCGCTGGGCTTCCGGAAACAGGTGCGAGCCAAAGCCGTCGATCATCAGGTGCACCAGCACCCCGCGCCGTGCCGCGCGCATCAGCGCCGCGGCGATGCGCTGACCGGTGTCGTCATCCTCGAATATGTAGGTCTCCAGGAAAATCTCGCTTGCCGCGGCGTCGATCTCCCGCTCGAGCGCCGGGAAGTACTCCTCGACGTTACGCAGCAGCCGGATCCGGTTCCCGCGCCGGAGTTTCATGCCTTCCGGGTCAGCAGCGCCGACAACGCAATATGATCGGAAACCCGGGACCAGGCGCGGCCATGGTGCGCATGGGCAATGCGGATCTTGAAGCCGCGCACGTAAATGCGGTCGAGGTGCAGCAGCGGCAACAGGGCCGGGTAGCTGCGCGCGGGGCGGCCTGCCGTCGTCTCGAACACTTCGGAGACGTTGAGGGGCTGTATCAGGGCCCGGCTCACGCGCCTGCGCCAATCGTTGAAATCGCCGGCAACGACCAACGGGGCATCGGGCGGTACCAGGCGCTCGATGCGGGTCCTGAGAAGTGCGATCTGTTTCACGCGCCAGTGGCCGAGCAATCCGAGGTGCACGTTGATACAGTGCAAAGGCTGGCTCCAGCCGGGAATGGCAATCTCGCAATGGAGCAGGCCGCGGCGTTCGGCGTGGTGCATCGAGACATCCTCGTTGTCCCATCTGACGATCGGGTACTTGCTGAGGATGGCGTTGCCGTGATGGCCGTTGTCATAGACGGCATTCCTGCCGTAGGCAAAATCGTTCCATATCGAATCGGCCAGGAATTCGTACTGCGGGTTGACCGGCCAGTTGTGGTGGCGCTCGGCGTGGCGCTCGTGCAATCCCTGGACCTCCTGCAGAAATACCAGGTCCGCGCCGATAGTGCGCAGCTTGTCGCGCAGGTCGTGAACGGACATGCGCCGCTTGAACTGCGAGAAGCCCTTGTGAATGTTGTAAGTGACGACGTGCAGTGATTCCATGGATACCCTGTCGCTGAGCCCGATATCGTGACCTGCCGGCGCTGGACTCGGACGCCAACGACGATCCCATGTTACCCGCAGACGGACTGTGCCGCCGCGCCTCGCCCTGGCCCGGTTCAGCTTACGCTGTCGGAGGGCGTGACCGCGGGAAGGTCGCGCAGTCGCTGCCGGCGCACGATCTCGTCCACCATCGCGCCGAAGCGCTTCTCCATGGTGTTGCGTACCAGCATGGTACCGACCAGCGGAGGGATGCTGAAGTCCGGCGTCAGCGAGCCGGTGTAGCGCAGCAGCAGGCGCCGACCTCTTGCTTCGAGAGTGTAGGCCCCAAACATCTCCTTGAAGTTGCCTTCGATCGCGCGCGAGAAGATGCGCTCGTAGGGATACTCCTCAATTTCAAGCCGCACCTGCATCGGAAAGGAGAAGAACAACAGTTTGGCGTCGCCGCTCTGATCGACGATGACTTTGCGCTTGTCGCGGGAAACAATCCGGCTCGAGTGCATGCCGGGGATGAATTCCGAGAGCCGGTCGTAGTCGGTCAGGACTTCCCAGGTCAGGGTCACTTCCGCCTCGAATTCGGCGGCGGCCTCGACTTCGAAGCTGTCGCCATGACGAGCAACCTGGAAGCTGATATCGGCCGGGTAACAAAGGGCCGGAAATGCCAGCGCAAACCACAGGAGTCGGCGCATCGTCTGCCTGCGGCTGCCTTATCGGGAACCCTGCACCGGCGAGACAGCGGCGCCGGCGTGGATCAGGACACCGCAAGCATGCGGTCGAGTGCGACCTTGGCGAGCTCCGCGTCGCGCGCCGGCACCTTGATCCGGTTCACCACCCTGCCCTCCGCCAGGTTCTCCAGCGTCCAGGCCAGGTGTTGCGGGTCGATGCGGGCCATGGTCGAGCACATGCACACCAGCGGCGCCATGAACTGGATGATTTTGCCCTGCGGCTTGAATTCTTCGGCGATGCGATTCACCAGGTTCAGCTCCGTGCCCACCAGCCAGCGCGTATTCGCCGGCGCATCGCGGACGGTGTTGATGATGGTCTCGGTCGAGCCCACGTAGTCCGAGAGCTTGCACACCTCGAACTTGCATTCCGGGTGCGAAATCACCAGCCCGTCCGGATGCTGGTTGCGGAACTTCAGTACGTGCTGCGGCTGGAACATCTGGTGGACCGAGCAGTGACCCTTCCAGAGCAGCAGGCGGGCAGCCTTGATCTGTTCGGCAGACAGGCCGCCCATCGGTTCGTCCGGGTCCCATACCAGCATCTCCTCGAGCGGGATGCCCATCTTGTAGCCGGTCCAGCGGCCCAGGTGCTGGTCGGGAAAGAACAGCACCTTCTCGCGGCGCGCGAACGACCACTCCAGGATCTGTTTCGCGTTCGAGGACGTGCAGACGATGCCGCCGTGCTCGCCACAGAAGGCCTTCAGGTCCGCGGCCGAGTTGATGTAAGTGGCCGGCGTGACGTGCTGGTCGGGATCAAGCACTTCGCCGAGCTCGCGCCAGGCGCGCTCGACTTTCGACACGCTGGCCATGTCCGCCATCGAGCAACCGGCGGCCATGTCGGGGAGCACGGTGATCTGGCCGGGCTTGGACAGGATGTCCGCGACTTCGGCCATGAAGTGCACGCCGCAGAACACGATGTACTCGGCGTCGGTTTGCGATGCCAGCTTGGAAAGCTTGAGCGAGTCTCCGGTCAGGTCGGCATGCTTGTAGACATCCGCGCGCTGGTAATGGTGGGCGAGAAGCGCTGCACGCTTGCCGAGCTTCTTCTTGGCCGCAACAATGCGCGCCTCGCAGTCGTCATCCTGCAGGCGGCTGTACTGGTCGAAGGCAATTGCGCTGGCTTGCATGGTGTGCGGCTCCTTGTCAGCCCCGGTAAATCACGAACGAAAACCTTACCATATTACGACCGCAAATCGCGATCATTGTTCAACCGGTTTGACACGTGCTCCGGCAGGGTCTTGAGCACCTGCGCGTTGCTCCAGGAAAAGACCTTGTCCGCGGCTTGGTCATGCGGCATCCAGACATAGCCAAGATGCTCGCCCGGCGCAACTTTGACCGGCAGCGGCCCGGGCAGGCACAAGCCGAAAACATGCTCGACATTGCGGGTGACGCCCGGCGCATAACGCCAGCGCCACTCCTGGTAGATCTCGTACTCGTTGCGCAGGTTCCAGTCGGTAAGTACGAAGGCCCCGGCATCCAGGCCGGTTTCTTCCGCCACCTCCCGCACGGCGGTCTGGCGCAGCGTCTCGCCCTCGTCCTGGCTGCCGGTGACCGACTGCCAGAAGCCCGGGTGATCCGCGCGCTCCAGCAGCAGCACCTGCAGGTCGGGGGTGTGGATCACCACCAGCACCGAAATCGGGATCTTGCATTTCTTACGGGCCACAGAGGTCACAGAGAGCACAGAGAGCACAAGGAAATGCAAAACCAAATCGCAACGGAACTTTTGCAAAGGACAGCAGGAGAATATTTCTTCGCATTTCTGTGGTTTTTCTCGACGATATTGATCTTGGTTTTCTCTGTGCTCTCTGTGTTCTCTGTGGCTAATTTGCCTTCGGTTGTTCGACGTTGCGCAGGCGGATGTGCAGCTCGCGCAACTGTTTCTCGTCCACGGGGCTGGGCGCCTTGCACATCAGGTCCTGTGCCCGCTGGGTCTTGGGAAAGGCGATCACGTCGCGGATGGACTCTGCTCCGGCCATCATGGTGACGATGCGGTCCAGGCCGAAGGCCAGCCCGCCATGGGGCGGCGCGCCGAACTGCAGCGCTTCCAGCAGGAAACCGAATTTCTTCTGCGCGTCTTCGGCACTGATCCCCAGCGCCCTGAATACCCTGGACTGCACGTCCTGGCGATGGATACGCACCGATCCGCCGCCGATCTCCCAGCCGTTGAGCACCACGTCGTAAGCCTTCGACAGCGCCTTGCCGGGATCGGCGTCGAGAAAGTCCTCGTGGCCGTCCATCGGGCTGGTAAAAGGATGATGGAGCGCGTCCCAGCGCTTGTCCTCCTCGTTCCATTCGAACATCGGAAAATCCACCACCCAAAGCGGCCGCCAGCCCTTCTCAGCCAGTCCGCGTTCGTGTCCGACCTTGGCGCGCAGCGCGCCGAGCGCCTCGTTCACCACCTTGGCCTTGTCGGCTCCGAAGAAAATCAGGTCACCGTCCCTGGCGCCGGTGCGCTCCAGGATGATCTTCACGGCGGTCCCGGGCAGGAATTTGAGGATCGGCGATTGCAACCCCTCCGGGCCCTTGGCGACTTCGTTGACCTTGATGTACGCCAGGCCCTTGGCGCCGTAGATGGCGACGAACTGCGTATAGTCGTCGATGTCCTTCCGCGACAGCGTGCCGCCGCCCGGCACCCTCAGCGCCGCCACGCGGCCGCCCGGCGCAACAGCTGCCTCGCGGAATACCTTGAACTCGACTTCGCGCATAACGTCGGTGAGTTCGGTGAGCATAAGCGGCACGCGCAGGTCAGGCTTGTCGGAGCCGTATTTCGACATTACCTCCGCGAAGCTCATGCGCGGAAAAGGGTTCGGCAACGCCACATCCAGCACTTCCCTGAACAGGCTGCGGATCAACTCTTCCATCAGCAGCGTGATCTCGGCCACGCCCAGGAAGGACGTTTCGATGTCTATCTGGGTGAATTCCGGCTGCCGGTCGGCCCGGAGGTCTTCGTCGCGGAAGCACTTGGTGATCTGGTAGTAACGGTCGAAGCCCGCCACCATCAGCAATTGCTTGAACAACTGCGGCGACTGCGGAAGCGCGAAGAACTCTCCGGCATGTACGCGGCTTGGCACCAGGTAGTCGCGCGCGCCCTCGGGGGTGGACTTGGTAAGCATCGGCGTCTCGACGTCGATGAAGCCCTGCGCGTCGAGGAAACGCCGCACCGCCATCGCCACCCGGTAGCGCAGCCGCAGGTTGTTCTGCATCTGCGGCCGGCGCAGGTCGAGGTAGCGATACTCCAGCCGCACCGATTCCGACAGGTTGTCGTCGTCCATCTGGAACGGCGGCGTGACGGAGGGATTCAGAATCTCCAGCGAACGCGCCAGCACTTCCACTTCACCGGAGACCAGGTTCGTGTTGACGGTCCCTGCGGGGCGGCGGCGCACCAGTCCGGTGGCCTTCACCACGTACTCGCTGCGAATCTTCTCGGCGGTGGCGAAAGTCCCGGCGTTGTCTGGATCGCACACCACCTGCAGCAGGCCTTCCCGGTCCCGCAGGTCGATGAAGATCACCCCGCCGTGGTCGCGGCGCCGGTGCACCCAGCCGTAGAGCGTGACGATCTGGTCGAGATGCCGGGTGGAAACGAGTCCGCAGTATTCGGTGCGCATAAGTTCAGGATCGGGGATTGAAGATTGGGGATCGAATGGGACAGCGCGCCTTTGCGCGCACGGCAGCACGCAAAGCGGTCACGCCGCGTCGCTGGTCGCGCTCCTGGTTTCCGGCGGCACCACGCCCATGGAGATGATGTACTTGAGCGCGGCGTCCACGCTGATATCGAGTTCCACGACATCCGCTGCAGGCATCATCAGGAAGAATCCGGAAGTCGGGTTGGGTGTGGTCGGCACGTACACGCTCACGTAGTCGCCTTTCAGATGGTTTGCCACATCGCCGCCCGGCTGCCCGGTCAGAAAAGCGATGGTCCATGAACCCTGGCGTGGATACTGCACCAGCAGCGCCTTGCGAAATGCCAGCCCGGAGGAGGAAAACAAAGTGTCCGAGACCTGCTTGACGCTGAAATAAAGCGACTTGAAGATCGGGATGCGGGCGAGCAAGCCTTCCCAGTACTGAACCATTCGCTGGCCGATGATATTGGCGGCTAACACTCCGGTGGCGAGCACGACCGCAAGGGTCATCAGAACGCCCAGCCCGGGAATGTGAAAGCCGATCCAGGAACGCGGCTGCCAGGACACCGGAAGCAGCAGCAGCGATTGGTCGAGGGTGTCGACCAGAAAACTCAGCACCCACACGGTGATGACCAGCGGGACCCAGATCAGCAGCCCGGTGATGAGGTACTTTTTCACTTGTCCGCCTTACCGGCGGTCGTAGGCGGCAGTGGCGCCTTCGTCGGAGTCGTGGTCGCAGCAGGTGCCGGCTCTTTCGTGGTCTTTGCGTCTTCCTTTGCGGCGTGCTGTTCCTTTGCCTTGGCCTCCTGCTTGTCCTTGCTCGCGCTCTTGTCCTGCGCCTCCTGCGACCCTTCCTTGGGTTTGGACACACTCTTGAAGTCGGTCGCGTACCAGCCGCTGCCCTTCAAATGAAATCCGGCGGCACTCACCAGTTTGCGCAGCGTGGACTTGCCGCAGGCGGGACACTCGGTCAGAGGCGGGTCAGACAGCTTCTGCAGAACCTCCTTCTCGTGCCCGCAACTCGTACATCGATATTCGTAGATGGGCATGGTATCCCTCGCAAAACAGCGGAAATTATACCGTATCAAGCACATGCACCCGGTAAACAGAACAGGGTTTGCAGCGCCGAAATCAAGGCAGGACGGGGTCCGGCGGCCAATCGTTATAATCAGGCACCATGAATTTCGCCAATGACAGCGCGAGCCGGGCCCGATCCACCTGGCCCTATCCCCGCGTCATCGCCCACCGCGGCGGTGGCGTACTCGCCCCTGAAAACACACTTGCGGGCCTGGAACTCGCTCGCAATCTCGGGTTCGAGGGCGTGGAGTTCGACGTCAAGCTCAGCGAGGACGGCACGCCGATCCTGATGCATGACGACACGCTGGATCGCACCACCGACGGCCACGGACCCGTATCGGACCATGCGTACGAGGATATCGCCGATCTCGATGCGGGGTCATGGTTCGGCAACGAATTCATCGGCGAACCGGTGCCCGCCTTCGCCGCCGCGGCAGCGTTGTGCCAGCAGGCCGGCCTGTGGGCCAACGTCGAGATCAAGCCCTGCCCCGGACGGGAGCGCGAAACCGGCGAGGTCGTGGCGAGGATGGCGAAGTTGCTGTGGAGCGGCGCGGATCTGCCGCCGCTGCTGTCATCCTTCTCCGCGATAGCACTCGAAGCCGCGGCAGTCGAAGCACCCGAACTGCCGCGCGCGCTGCTGGTGGTGGAAGTCCCGGTGAACTGGCAGGCGCAGATGCAACGGTTGCAGTGTGTGTCGCTGCATGCCAGCCACCGGTACCTGAACGCCGCACTGGTCAAGGCGGTGCACGACGCCGGCTACGGCGTGCTGGCCTATACCGTCAACGACTCGGTACTGGCGCTGGAACTGCTTGAATGGGGGGTGGACGCGCTGGTGACGGATCAGCTCGACGTCATTGCGCCCAATTTCGCCTGACGGAGAGGTCCTTACTGAATCATCCGATCCTTGGCGTGGAAGTACTTGCGGGCGTAGGCCACCAGCTGGCCATCGGTCGGATGATCCAGGGTTTCCACACCGACCACCTTGTCCACCAGTTCGTTGTCGTGTTTGTGGACGTGCTTGATAAGCTCCAGCTTGGCCTTCGCCGGCCCGACCACAAGGATTTCGTGCGCGCCTTTCAGCAGTTCGGCGATATGTTGATAGTAGGCATGGTCTTCCTGCGCGTGGCCGGATCCGACTGCACCGCGCTTGTGGTGCTGATGCGCTCGCGGCCTCGATGAGTGGGCGTTGAATTTCTCGACCTCGTCCGGCGAAAAATGAAATACGTGCGCTTCGGAATGATCCAGCCAGACGACTGCGTGGTAATGGGACATGCGATGCTCTCCGCTTCGGTTAGGGCCTGATAGGCCGACTCACTTCCTGTACTCTTCCCTTCGCTGGGAACCGGCACTGCCGCGCGGCAATCCGCTCGAGGTCCCTGCAAAGCACATTTATTGCACGCGCCGCTTTCGGCCCGGCGGCCCGCGCTACAAGTATCTACGAGCTTTAACAGAGCTTTAAGGGGTCAGAGCCCTTTTAGAAGGTCGCCCACGTCTCGCCTGTCCCACCTTGCTTCCGATCTTGCGCTCGATCTTCTCCCGGAAATAGTCATTCCCAAGTGGCGTTCCCGTTTGCCACGCCGCCCGAATGTCCTTGAGTGCATTTTCGTCCACGTGCGCCTTGAACAAGTCCCGATAGACCTCTTGCCGGCTTGTCCGGCTCCTGGCAAGCGCAGTGTACAGCGCATGCGGCGTAATCAGCGCGTCGGCCTTGCCTTGTGCGTTGGCCCGGTAGCTGCTCCAGCGGTATTGGCCAGGCGTGGGGAACACATGGGGTCAGGCTTGGTATGTTGCATATTGGCTGCTCCTCTGTAGGGTGAACACATGGTGAACACATGGGGTCAGGCTTGGTATGTTGCATATTGGCTGCTCCTCTGTAATATTGACGCATGGCCCGCAAGCCCCGTCTTCACGTTCCCGGCGGTCTGTACCACGTCATCCTTCGGGGAACACATGGGGTCAGGCTTGGTATGTTGCATATTGGCTGCTCCTCTGTAGTATTGACGCATGGCCCGCAAGCCCCGTCTTCACGTTCCCGGCGGTCTGTACCACGTCATCCTTCGCGGCAATGCCCGGCAGGATGTGTTCTTCTCCCCGGGTGACCGGCAGTTCTTCTATGAGTTGCTTTCCGAGGGTGTGGCCCGCTTCGGCTACCGGGTGCACGCCTTCTGCCTGATGAGCAATCATCTGCACTTGGCGCTGCAGGCCGGCAATGAGGGCTTGTCTGCCGGGATGCAGAATCTGTCCTTCCGCTACACCCGTTACCTGAATACCCGATTGGGTCGGGTGGGTCATGTGTTCCAGGGCCGTTTCAAGTCTTTCCTGGTGGATCAGGACCGCTATGGGCTGGCGCTGGTGCGCTATATCCACCTGAATCCGGTGCGCGCCAGAATGGTCAGGCAAGCCGGAGTCTACGCCTGGAGCAGTCATCGGGCCTATCTCGGGGCGCAGGCACTGCCCTGGCTGACGACGGACTGGGTGCTGGGGCAGTTCGGCGAACGGCTTGGCCAGGCCAGGCAGCGCTTTGCGGCCTTTGTGGAGGAAGGCATCAGCGATGGACATTCGGAGTTGTTCTACGGCGGCAAGGACGACCCCCGGGTGGTGGGGGAGGAGGATTTCGTCAAGAAGGTGCTGCCTAGGAAGGCCCACGCAACCCGGCCCCCTTCCCTGTCGGCGATTGTGGCGCACGTGTGCCGGAGCGCTTCCTTGAGCGAACCGGCGCTCAAAGCGCCAGGCAAAGGCCGATCCCCGGCACAGGCGCGGGCGCTGATCGGTTGGCTCTGTGTCAAGAGCAAGGCCGCCACCTTGACCCAGGTCGCCACACACTTTCATCGCGAGATCTCCACCATCAGTCATGCTGTTTCCGCTGTGGAAGAACGTTCGCGAAACTCCGACAGTTTCGCCAACATTCTCAACCAACATCTTTATGCAATATACCAAGCCTGACCCCATTCACACCGACCCCATTCAACCCCACACCCCCATGGAGAAGCCGCCCTCGTGTTCGTGTATCGTGAGTGGCAGCATGGCTGTTTCGATCCCGTCAATTTGCCCAGGTGCCCCATGATTTCCATGGAAAACAACTGCATCCTGGTGAAGGTCCCGAAGACCGCGGGCACCAGCATGGCCCAGGCATTGCGTTGCGAGCATGTCATCAGGCCGCACAGGAACATCAGGGAAATACGCGATGCCCTGATGTCGATTGGTCTGCGTATCGAGGACTTCTTCAAGTTCGGATTCGTGCGCAATCCCTGGGATCGTACGGTATCCCTGTACAACCGTAACGAGGGGATCCAGCTGAGAAGCAAGATGGGATTCGAAGAATTCGTGGGCTGGATCGAGTACAGCAGCGACACATGTGTTTTCCCGTCGAAACACAAAAATCAGCTGGATTGGTTCGTCGACGAACACGGAAGGGTTCTGGCCGATTTTATCGGGACGTATGAAAACCTTGAGCGGGACTGGGCTCATGTGTGCGCGCGTCTGGGAGTCTCCGTGACCTTGCCGCACACCCGCCAGAATCCGCACAATGCGCGTCATTACACGGAATACTATGACCAGAAGACGCGGGATATTATCGCGCAGAAATTCCGGGTCGACATTGAATATTTTGGTTATACGTTCGGTGGCTGATGCGGTTCCCGGGCCAGCCAGAATTGTGTATTCATCTGATGCCGGCGCGGCCTTTTTGCTCAGCGCGGTTCAACGTCCCACAAGAGGCTCCGGTTGATAACGCGCTTGCCATTGCGGGGGGCGGGTAGACATGTCCGATGCGGGTGGTTCGTCGCGCTTGTTTCAGCTGGCCAGAGTATAGGAAATATAAACGGGGTTCTCAAACTATCCTCAGTCAAGTCCCTGACGAAGACTGCGCCAACGCACGATGTCGCGCGGCATAAATCCGGGCGATTTCACCCTGCTCACCGTGCACTGTCGGCTTCTCTGGCGCCACTGCCCCGCCTCGCGCGACCAGCTGGCGCACGAAACGTGGTTTTGGTTGGCCAAATGTCCGCTATTGGTCTTGGATTCAACCGGTGGACGCAACGGATTGGCTGAATCGCTCAGCGGGTGTTTCGTAGTTTAAGGTCTTCCTGGGGCGATCATTTAGCTTCCTGGCCACCGCATTGAGTTTGGCTTGCGAGTAGCCAGAGAGGTCATTCCCCTTGGGGAAATACTGCCGCAAGAGCCCGTTCGTATTCTCATTCGTCCCACGCTGCCAAGGACTATGAGGATCGCAGAAGTAGACCTTGATGTCCGTCGCTAAGGTAAAACGCTTGTGGGCGGCCATCTCTTTACCTCGATCCCACGTCAGTGATTTGTAGAGTTCCTGCGGCAACTTGCGCGCATTTTTGATCAAGGCATTGATGACCGTCTCGGTATCTGTGCCGGCGACCTTCACCAGCATCACATAGCGTGTATGGCGCTCAACGAGGGTCGCAATCTGGCTGTTGCGGTTGCCGAATAGGAGATCACCTTCCCAGTGACCCGGCAATGCCCGATCTTCGGTCGTGGCCGGACGCTCACTGATCGACACCGCGCCAGTGATTCTGCCGTGATTGGCTGTTTTCTGGGTGTGGTGGCGCGAACGGCGCATGACTCGTGTGCGCCTCAAATGCTGCAACAATTCCTTCTTCAAGGCACCACGAGCCTGGATGAAGAGACTACGATAAATGGTCTCGTGTGACACTTGGTGGGTCTCGTCGTCCGGGTAAGTACGCTTGAGCCATCCAGCAATCTGCTCCGGCGACCACAGCGACTGGAGCTTACCCGCCACGACGCTGGCCAAGCTTCGATTCTTAACCAGCTTACACGTCTTGGGGCGCTGCGCTCTGTCCCACGCCGCCTCATCCGCTTGACTCGCCCGATAGCACTGCTGGCCACCGTTGCGCTGGATTTCGCGGCTGATGGTGGATGGCGCTCGCCCGAGTAGGGACGCTATCGACCGGATCGAGTGACCTGCGGCTACCGCGCGCGATATTTCTTCTCGTTCGGCCAATGTCAGCGCCAATCTCGAGCGGTGTCGTTGCGCGGGACGTATCCCACCCGTCTGCACCAGAATGCCCTGCACCGACGAGTGGTTTCGATCAAACAGCTGGGCAATCTGCTGGAGAGAATCGCCCTTCTGCCAGCGCTCCCACATGAGCGCCTTCTGGCTTTCCGTGTAATAGATCCGTGGCCGTTGCCTCATCTGCAACACTCCTCCTGCTTACGCAGTTTCTAGTGTGTTGCGTCCACCGGTTGAATCCAAGGTCGATTCTGTTGAAAAACTCCTTTTCCGGAGCTACTCGAAAGATCCCAGGTTTGTAGAGGCGCCGCTCCTTCTCGGACGCGAAGGGACGCGCGATCTTCTGTTGCGCGGGACCTGGAGCCCTCTAACAAACGCTCCGCCGATTCATCGAGTGAATTGTCGATTGCAATGCACCCCCGCAAGAATTCGGGGTGAATGCAATTTTGGAGTTTTTCAACAGAATCGGCCGGTTCCTGTCGTTGGCGCCGGTGCATACGGACCGCGCAATTCCTCATGCACGTAACACAAGGGAGCTACGACCGTCGCTTTAGGAAGTGCCAGAAGGACTTGAAAGTGTGGTGAACGATCACCTTGTCGATCACGGCTAGCGTAAACAAAGGTGTAGCCAGCGCCGGAGCGGACGACGTATAAGAGTTCACGACCCTTGATCCGGTGACTGTTTCGAACGCTCTTGACGTGCGCATTAACGCGCACCAGATGGAAATCTAGTCGGCGTTGACTGCTTCGAGCGTCAGGTCGGCGTTCGAGTCGGCGGCTTGCAGCGGCTCGGCGATCCAGTTGACGAGTTCCATGCGGCCGTCGTGGTGCTCGACGATGCCGGTGCAACTGTCCACCCAGTCGCCGCAGTTGATGTACGTCATACCCTCGATGGCCTTGATCGCGGCGCTGTGGATGTGGCCGCAGATCACCCCGTCCATGCCGCGGTCGCGCACCGCACGCATCACCGAGTCCTCGAAGTCGTAGATGAAACTCACCGCGCTCTTGACCTTGCGCTTGGCGTAACCCGACAGCGACCAGTAGCCGGAAATTCCCAGGGTGCGCCGCGCCAGAGACAGCCACACGTTCAGCCGCACCAACAGGTGATAGGCCACGTCACCGAGAATCGCCACCCAGCGATGGTGGCGCGTAACCTGGTCGAACTCGTCGCCGTGCAGGACGGCGTAGCGCCGGCCGTCGGCGGCGACGTGAACGTGTTCCTGCACCAGATCAATATCGCCGAACGAAGTGCCGACGTACTCGCGCAGCGCCTCGTCGTGGTTACCCGGGACGAATATCACCCTGGTGCCCTGGCGGGCGCGCTTCAGCACCTTCTGCACCACCGTGTTCTGCTGCTGCGACCAGTGGATGCCGCGGCTCATCGCCCAGAAGTCCACGATGTCCCCGACCAGGTAGAGGTACTCCGAATCGTAGTGCCGCAGGAAGGATAGCAGGCGCTCGGCCTGACAGGCGCGGGTGCCGAGATGAACGTCGGAAATGAAGATCGAGCGCACCCGCGGCGTCTTGTTCGAAGTGCCCTTGGCCTGGACGGCGGGAAACAAGCCGGGACCGACGCGCAGCAGCGCGGCCTGGATGGTGTCGCCGGCAAATCCGAGATCGTTGGGTTTCAGCGTTGGGCCCTTCGCAGTGATTGCGTGCATGGGGCCAAGCCTAGCGCAGCATTGTTACAGGAAGATGATAACCACCTCACCCCGGCCCTCTCCCTGGCCTCACCCCGCCCCTCTCACAAGTCGGAGAGGGTGAAAGGGCGGATTGCAGACGACCTGGGGCCGTCTCCTCATTTTTGGCTCCCTCTCCACGCAGTGGAGAGGGCGGGGGGTGAGGCGTTGTTGCTTACGCTGCCGACCGCACCTTCTCGGGCGAGCGAAAGGCTGCGAGCAGTTCGACTTCCTTCGCCTTGGCGGTCTTGAGATTACGGTCCTTGATGTGGCCGTAGCCGCGGATTTCTTCGGGAATGGAGGCGATCTTCACCGCCAGCGCGTGGTTGTCCGGCCCCAGCTTGCCGATGATTTCCTCGATTACGGCTTCGTATTCTCCGATCAGCCGCCGCTCCATCCTGCGCTCCGGGGTGTAGCCGAAAATATCCAGCGCGGTGCCGCGCAATCCGCGCAGTTTTGCCAGCACCTTGAATGCGGAAAACACCCAGGTGCCGTACTCGGACTTGCGCAACTCGCCGGTCACCGGATCGCGCTTCGAGAACAGCGGCGGCGCCAGATGAAAATGCAACTTGTAGTCGCCTTCGAACTGCGATCTGATTTTTTCCATGAACGCCGGATCGGCATACAGGCGCGCGACTTCGTATTCGTCCTTGTAAGCGAGCAGCTTGAAGTAATAGCGCGCCACTGCTTCGGCAAGCCCGGTGAGGCCCTTCGCCTTTGCGATCTCGGCCTGTTTCACACGCTCGACCAGGGAACGATACCACTCCGCGTACGCTGCGTTCTGGTAGCCGGTCAGGAATTCGACACGCCGCGCGACCATTTCCTCGATCGTCTGCGACATTGCCGTGGCCGCAACCGTTTCCGGTTTCGGCGCGACCAGCCGCTCGACCGCGGCCGGGTCCACTGCGGTCCGTCGTCCCCAGAGAAAAGCCGCCTGGTTCATTTTCACCGCGGCACCGTTCAATTCGATTGCCTTGTTGATCGCCGCGCTCGAAACCGGCACCAGGCCTTTCTGGAAAGCGTAACCGAGCATGAACATGTTGGTGGCGATCGAGTCGCCGATCAACGCCGTTGCGATCCGCGTCGCATCCACGAATTCAGCGTTGCCCTCGCCCACACCCTTGCTGATGGTGCGCTTCAGCGACTGCGCCGGAAACTGCATGTTGGCGTTGCGGGTAAAGTCCCCGGTCATCTGCTGGTGGATGTTGGCGACCACGCGCGTGCCGGTGCGCGCGGTATCCAGGGTCTTCTGGCTGGCGGACACCACCAGGTCGCAACCGAGCACCAGCCTGGCGCCGCCGGAGCCGAGGCGCACGGTCTTGATGTCGTCCGGATCGGCCGCAATCTGCAGATGGCTCCACACCGAGCCGCCCTTCTGGGCCAGACCGGCCATGTCCAGCCCGCCGAAACCCTTGCCTTCCAGGTGCGCGGCCATGCCGACGATCGCGCCGATGGTCACCACCCCGGTGCCACCGACGCCGGTCACCATGATGCCGTAAGGCTGATCCAGCGACGGCAGGCGCGGCTCGGGAACTGCCGCGAACAGCGTGTCGACGTTCTGCCCGGCAGGCGCGCTCCTGCCCTTGCGCACGCCGCCGCCGTGGACGGTGACGAAGCTCGGGCAGAAGCCGTTGACGCAGGAATAATCCTTGTTGCATGACGACTGGTCGATCATGCGCTTGCGGCCGAACTCGGTTTCCAGCGGCAGCACCGACACGCAGTTCGATTTCACGCCGCAGTCGCCGCAGCCTTCGCACACCAGGTCGTTGATGAACGCGCGCTTGGCCGGATCCGGGTACTGGTTGCGCTTGCGCCGGCGGCGCTTTTCCGCCGCACAGGTCTGGTCGTAGATGATCACCGACAGGCCCGGGACTTCGCGGAACTGGCGTTGCACCTGGTCATAGTCGTCGCGGTGATGGATGGTGACGCCCGGCGCCCACTCGACGGTCGAGGGATACTTCTCCGGCTCGTCGGTAACCACCGCGATTTTCTTCGCGCCCTCGGAATACACCTGCAGCGTGATCTGCGGCACCGTCAGCGGACCATCGACGTGCTGGCCGCCAGTCATGGCGACGGCATCGTTGTAGAGGATCTTGTAGGTGACGTTCACACCCGACGCGGCGGCCGCGCGCACCGCCAGCAGCCCCGAGTGGTAATAGGTGCCATCGCCGATGTTCTGAAACATGTGCGATGTCTTCACGAACGGCGCCTCGCCGACCCAGCTCGCCCCTTCGCCTCCCATCTGGGTGAAGCCGGCGGTGTTGCGGTCCATCCACTGCGCCATGAAGTGGCAACCGATGCCGGCGAGCGCACGCGACCCTTCCGGTACGCGGGTGCCGGTGTTGTGCGGACAGCCGGAACAGAAGTAAGGCGTGCGGTCCATCGCCGGTTTCTCCGACACGCGCGCCGCGAGCTGTTCCTGCTCCGCCACGCGCGCTGCGAGCTGCGCATCGTTCACGCGCTCGAGGATGCGGCGGCCGATGGCGATGGCGATCTCGTTTGGATCGAGCGCGGCGTTCGACTGGAACAGGATCTTGCCGAGCTCATCGCGCTTGCCGATCACTTCCGGCGCGGCCGCTCTGCCGTACAGTGTTTCCTTCAACTGGGTTTCGATCAGCGCGCGCTTTTCTTCCACGACGATGATCTTCTGCAACCCTTCGGCGAATTTCACCGCACCGGTGGGCTCGAGCGGCCAGGTCATGCCGACCTTGTAGATGCGCAGGCCCAGGCGCGCGGCCTCCGCGTCGTCGATGCCGAGATAGGCAAGCGCCTGGCGCACGTCCATGTAGGACTTGCCGCACGTAGCGATGCCGAGCTTTGCGTCCGGGGAATCCATCACGACCTGGTCCAGGCTGTTGGCGCGCGCAAACGCCTTGGCGGCCTCGAGCTTCCAGGTGTGCAAGCGCGCCTCCTGCTCCAGCGGCGCGTCCGGCCAGCGGATGTTCAACCCGCCCGCGGGCATCTGGAAGTCGGCCGGGATCACGATGCTCACGCGTGCCGGGCTGACGTCCACCGAGGCGCTGGCGTCGATCGTGTCTTTCATGCACTTCAGCCCCACCCAGCACCCTGAGTAGCGCGACAGCGCCCAGCCGTACAAACCGTAGTCGAGCACTTCCTGCACGCCGGCGGGATTCAGGATGGGGATCATCGCGTCCACCATCGCGAATTCGCTCTGGTGCGCGGTGGTGGAGGATTCGCAGGTGTGGTCATCGCCCATCAGGCACAGCACGCCGCCCAGCGAGGCCGAGCCGGCCAGGTTGCCGTGGCGGAAGGCATCGCCGGTGCGGTCCACGCCCGGGCCCTTGCCGTACCAGATCGCGAACACGCCGTCGTACTTGTTGTCGCCCTCGAAATGCGCCTGCTGCGTGCCCCAGCACGCCGTGGCGGCAAGGTCTTCGTTCACGCCGGGCTGGAACACGATGTGGTGTTCGGCGAGCTGCTTCTTGGCCGCCCACAATTGCTGGTCGTAGCCGCCCAGCGGGCTGCCGCGATAGCCGGAGATATAACATGCAGTGTTGGCGCCCGCGGCCTTGTCGCGCAGGTACTGCATCATCGGCATGCGCACCAGCGCCTGCGTGCCGGTGAGAAAAACGCGGCCTTCCTGCAGCGTGTACTTGTCGTCGAGCGAAACTTGCACCAGTGCCATGACTATCCTCTACGAAACGTTCGGAGACCGCGGATGCGCGCGTCCCGCCGCAGTGAGACAGAAAACATCGTTGTTGGTGCCGGCCGGTCTCGAAAATCTACGTACATCAAAAGGGAATATCGTCCTCAAGATCCTCCAGGCTGCTGCCCTTGGCTGCGCCGGCGGGTTTCTTCGCCGGCGCTGCGGCCGCCGCCCGGGGAGCGTCGTCCTCCGGCGGCGCCATGCGCTCGGAACCACCCGAGCGCGAGCCCAGCATCTGCATGCGGTCGGCGCGAACCTCCGTGGTGGTGCGCTCCTGGCCTTCCTTGTCTGTCCACTTGCGCGTCTCCAGCCTGCCCTCGATGTAGACCTGCGAGCCCTTCTTCAGGTATTCGCCGGCGATCTCGGCGGTCTTGCCGAACATCGCCACGCGATGCCACTCGGTCTTTTCCTGCTTCTCGCCGTTCTTGTCCTTCCACGTCTCCGTGGTGGCAATGCTGATGTTGGCCACGGCGTCGCCGCTGGGCATGTAGCGCACTTCCGGGTCGCGCCCGAGGTTGCCGATCAGGATCACTTTATTTACCGAAGCCATTTCATGTCTCCCCGCCTAGAAGTTTGATGACATTTTGTTCGTCGAAGCCCTGGCTGTCCACCCTGAGGTAGGCCACGCCTTCGCCCGAGAGCGTCACTTCACGCACGCCCGGCAGGCCTGCGAGCCGCCGCGTCAAACCCGGGACCGCCTGCGAATCCATCTTCGGCAACTGGTAACGGCGCGTGTCCAGGCTTTCCGGCACGCGCATGCCCAGCGCCAGCAGCAGCCAGACCACCGCCAGGGCGGCGCAGAACTCGAAAACTGCTTGCGCACCGTAATGCTGCGACAGCCAGCCGCCAACAGCGGCACCCGTGAAGGTGCCGATGAACTGCACGCTGCTGTACACGCCGATTGCCGTGCCCTTGGTGCCGGCCGGAGCGAGCTTCGAAATCAGCGAAGGCAGTGTCGCCTCGAGCAGATTGAACGCGGTGAAGAACACCAGCAATCCGGCGGCCAGTCCCGCCAGACCGTCGCTGCCGAGGGCGAGCAGCAGCAGCGCGGCGATCAGCGTGCCGACCGCACCGATGAACACCGTCTTCTGCAGTCCCTTGCGCTCCGCGGCCAGCATCGGCGGCAGCATCAGCACGAAAGCAGCCGCACATTACCGGCAGATAGACCATCCAGTGGCTGCCCGCGGGCAGGTGCGCGCGCAACGAGAACGGCACCACCACGAACAGCGCCATCAGCACCGCGTGCAGCGCAAATATGCCGTAGTTGAGCCGCAGCAACTGCTGATCCAGCAGCACCCTGCCGACCGGCACCGCCGGGCCCGCGGACGATCTGCCGGCACGACTCTGCGCCGGATCGGGAATGACGAAGCGCACCACGACAATTGCCGTCAGCGCCAGAAATCCGGTCAGCGCGAAAATACCGGGCACGCCCATCACCTGATCCAGCACCGGACCGGCCACCATGGAAAGCGCGAACGTGGCGCCGATGGTCACGCCGATGATCGCCATCGCCTTGGTGCGCTGCTCGTCGCGGGTAAGATCGGCGGTGAGTGCGATTACCGCCGCGGAAATCGCGCCCGCGCCCTGTATCACCCGGCCCAGGATCACCGTGGCGATGTCCTGCGCCACAGCGGCCATGAAACTGCCGAGCGCGAAGATCAACAGCCCGAGATAGATGGTGCGCTTGCGTCCCCAACGGTCGGAGAGCCAGCCGAACGGTACCTGCAGGCAGGCCTGCGTCAGGCCGTAGGCCCCGAGCGCGAGACCGACCAGCGCGTGGTCCTGGCCCCCGGGAAGACGCTCCGCGTACAGCGCGAACACCGGAAGAATGATGAACATCCCCAGCATGCGCAACCCGAAAATGCCGGCCAGGCCGACACTTGCGCGCAGTTCCTGGGGCGTCATCCGGTCCGGGAAGGGCATTCTGCGAAAGGGGTAAACCGCGGATTGGGAAAAGAAATTGAACTGCAGTATATTAGCAGGTTGACCCATCCCCCTTCCAGAGAATGGACTACATCCGCGTCCGCGGCGCACGCACCCACAACCTCAAGAACATCAATCTCGACCTGCCGCGCAACCGGCTGATCGTGATTACCGGGCTGTCCGGGTCCGGCAAGTCCTCGCTTGCTTTCGACACCCTCTATGCCGAGGGTCAGCGCCGTTACGTCGAATCGCTGTCCGCTTACGCCCGGCAGTTCCTGGAGTTGATGGAAAAGCCGGACGTGGACCTGATCGAAGGCCTGTCGCCGTCGATCGCGATCGAGCAGAAAGCCACCAGCCACAACCCCCGCTCCACCGTTGGCACCGTCACCGAGATCCACGACTATCTGCGGCTGCTGTACGCGCGCGCCGGCGAACCGCACTGTCCGGACCACGGCATCGCGCTGTCGGCGCAGAGCGTGTCGCAGATGGTGGATCACGTCCTGCAACTACCGGAAGACACCCGGCTGATGATCCTGGCGCCGCTGCTGGTGGGCCGCAAGGGCGAAAACCTGGAACTGTTCGAGGACCTGCGCGCGCAGGGCTTCGTGCGACTGCGCGTGGACGGCGAGGTGCACGACATCGACTCCGTGCCCAAACTCGCCAAGACACGCAAGCACACCATAGAAATCGTGGTGGACCGCCTGAAGATCCGGCCAGAGGCCAAGCAGCGCCTGGCCGAATCGTTCGAGACTGCGCTACGCCACGCCGACGGGCGCGCGCTGGCGGTGGAGATGGACGGAGGCCGGGAGCATCTGTTCTCGGCGCGTTTTGCCTGCCCGATCTGCAGCTATTCGCTGCCCGAGCTCGAGCCGCGCCTGTTCTCGTTCAACAATCCGATGGGGGCGTGTCCGCGCTGCGACGGACTGGGGAACATCACCTTCTTCGATCCCAAGAGAGTGGCGGCCTTTCCGCAGTTGTCGCTCGCCGCCGGCGCCATCAAGGGCTGGGACCGGCGCAACCAGTTCTATTTCCAGATGCTGGCCAGCCTCGGCGAACAATACGGTTTCGACGTCGACACGCCGTTCGAGCAGTTGCCGAAGAACGTGCAGGACCTGGTGCTGTACGGATCGGGGCGGGACAAAGTGCGCTTCCTCTACGTCGGCGAACGCGGCAACAAGTACCAGCGCGAACACCCGTTCGAAGGCATCCTGCCCAATCTGGAACGGCGCTACCGGGAAACGGACTCGATCGTGGTGCGCGAGGAACTGGCGAAGTTTCTCGCCAACCAGCCCTGCCCGGAGTGCAAAGGGACGCGGCTGCGCCGCGAAGCGCGCTACGTCTTTGTGGCCGGCAAGCCAATCTACGAAGTCAGCGCCATGCCGCTCAAACGGGCGCAGCAGTTCTTCCAGGAGACCGATCTCAAGGGTGCGAGGCTGGCAATCGCCGAGAAGATCGTGCGCGAAATCGCCAACCGGCTGCAGTTCCTGATCAACGTCGGCCTCGACTACCTCACGCTCGACCGCTCCGCGGACACGCTCTCCGGCGGCGAAGCACAGCGCATCAGGCTGGCATCGCAGATCGGCTCCGGCCTTACCGGCGTGATGTATGTGCTGGACGAACCATCCATCGGACTGCACCAGCGCGACAACGGCCGGTTGCTCGCAACCCTCAAGGAACTGCGCGACCTGGGCAACTCGGTCATCGTGGTCGAGCACGACTTCGAGGCGATCATGAGTGCGGATTACGTGGTGGACATGGGCCCCGGGGCCGGCGAGCACGGCGGCCATATCGTCGCCGAAGGCGCACCGCAAGCGATGATGGCGCACACCAAATCGCTCACGGCGCAGTATCTGTCCGGCCGGAGGCAGATCGCCATTCCGCGACTGCGCCACAAGCCGCAGGCGAAGAACATGCTGCGCGTGTTGGGCGCGCGCGGCAACAATCTCAAGGGCGTGAACCTCGATCTTCCGGTCGGCTTGCTGGTGTGCGTGACCGGCGTGTCCGGCTCGGGCAAGTCCACGCTGATCAACGACACGCTCTATCACTCGGTGGCTCAGCATCTCTACGGCAGCGCCACTGAGCCGGCGCCGTTCGACGAGATTCAGGGAGTCGAGTCTTTCGACAAGGTGGTGAACGTGGACCAGAGTCCGATCGGCCGCACGCCGCGCTCCAATCCCGCCACTTATACGGGGCTGTTTACGCCGATACGCGACCTGTTCGCGGGCGTGCCGCTGGCCCGTGAACGCGGCTACGGAGCGGGGCGTTTCTCCTTCAACGTCAAGGGCGGCCGCTGCGAGGCCTGCCAGGGCGACGGGGTCATCAAGGTGGAGATGCATTTCCTCCCCGACATCTACGTGCCCTGCGACGTCTGCCACGGCCGCCGCTACAACCGCGAGACGCTGGAGATCCAGTACAAGGGCAGGAACATCCACGAAGTGCTGGAAATGACGGTGGAGCAGGCGCACGCGTTCTTCAGCGCCGTGCCGGTGATCGCGCGCAAGCTCGACACGCTGCTCGAAGTCGGCCTGGGTTATATACGCCTCGGCCAGAGCGCGACCACGCTTTCCGGCGGCGAGGCGCAGCGGGTGAAGCTGGCGCTGGAACTGTCGAAACGCGACACCGGGCACACGCTCTACATACTCGACGAACCCACCACCGGCCTGCATTTCCAGGACATCGAGATGCTGCTGAAGGTATTGCACCGATTGCGCGACCACGGCAATACCGTGGTGGTGATCGAGCACAACCTGGACGTGATCAAGACCGCCGACTGGGTCGTGGACCTCGGTCCGGAAGGCGGCGACGGCGGCGGGCGCATCGTCGCCGAAGGCACCCCTGAGGAAATCGCCCGCCACTCCGACAGCTACACGGGGCGTTACCTGCGGCCGGTACTCGGCATGGACAAGGTCGAGAAGCGCGCTTCGGGCGCGCGCTGAACGTCCGCGCCGCTCCAGAAAAGCAAAAAAGCCGGGCAGCGCCCGGCTTTTCCTTGCTGATTCTCATCGACCTTACTTTTCAGCGGGCTTGGCTTCCTCGGTTTCCGCGGGACGATCAAGCAGCTCCACCAGTGCCATGGGTGCATTGTCACCCTTGCGGAAACCGAATTTGAGGATGCGCAGGTAGCCGCCGTTACGCTGGGCGAAGCGCGGTCCCAGTTCGTTGAAAAGCTTCATCACCATGTCGCGATCGCGCAGCCTGGAAAACGCCAGGCGCCGGTTGGCGAGCGAGGGCTTCTTGCCCAGCGTGATGATCGGCTCGGCCACGCGGCGCAACTCCTTCGCCTTCGGCAACGTGGTCTTGATGACCTCGTGGCGTAAGAGCGAGTTGGTCATGTTGCGCAGCATCGCCAGGCGATGGCTGCTGGTGCGGTTGAGTTTTCTCAGTCCCAGACGGTGACGCATGATTCGTTCCTATCAAAGGATGAAGGATGAAGGCATAATGAAGGATGAGAGAGCATACCCGCTACCGGCACTTCCGTCGTCCGCCTTCACTTCACCTTGCTTGCGCATTCCACCTTCCGCCTTCACTTGCTCAACTTTCTCGAGGCCGACCGGAGGCCAGTTCTCCAGTTTCATCCCCAGCGTCAATCCGCGGGAGGCGAGCACTTCCTTGATCTCGTTGAGCGACTTGCGGCCGAGGTTCGGCGTCTTCAGCAATTCGGTCTCGGTGCGCTGGATCAGATCGCCGATGTAATAGATGTTCTCAGCCTTGAGGCAGTTGGCCGAGCGCACCGTGAGTTCCAGGTCGTCCACCGGACGCAGCAGGATCGGGTCCACCTGCGGGAGCCTTCGGTTGCTCGATCGGCGCCGGCGTGCCCTTGAGGTCCGCGAACAGCGACAGCTGGTCGACCAGGATGCGCGCCGCATAGCGGATCGCTTCCTCGGGCTCGACCACGCCGTTGGTTTCGATGTCCATGATCAGCTTGTCCAGGTCGGTGCGCTGTTCGACGCGCGCGGATTCGACAGCGTAGCTCACCCGCCGCACCGGGCTGAACGAGGCGTCCACCATGATGTTGCCGATGACGCGGCCTTCCTTGGCAAGCGCCCGGGTGGTGGCCGGCACGTAACCGCGGCCGCCTTCGATCTTGATCTGCATGTCGAGCTTGCCGCCCGGCGCGATATGCGCGATCACGTGATCGGGATTGATGATCTCGACATCGTGCGAGCCTTCGATGTCTCCCGCGGTCACGACGCTTTCGCCCTGCTTCTTGAGATTCAGCACAACCTCGTCGCGGTTGTGCATTTTCAGCACGATGCCCTTGAGGTTGAGCAGGATGTCGACGACATCTTCCTGCACGCCGTCGATGGTGGAGTACTCGTGCAGCACGCCGTTGATCTTGACTTCGGTCGGCGCGAAGCCCGGCATCGAGGACAGCAGCACCCGGCGCAGCGCGTTGCCCAGCGTATGGCCATAGCCACGCTCGAACGGCTCCATCGTCACTTTCGCATGGAACGGCGAGATGGTCTGAACATCGATAATTCGCGGCTTCAGAAAGCTGCTTTGCATAAAGTGTGACCCTCTACGAGAAATTCGGAATCAGTTACGGCCCAGAAAACGCACGGCCCGGCCGGTCACTTGACGGCGGGCTCGCGATCAGGCCGCGGTTACTTCGAGTACAGTTCCACAACCAGCGATTCGTTGATGGTGGACGGGCAGTTCGGAACGCTGCGGCTTCGCCTTGAACGTGCCTTTGAGCGCCTTGATGTCCACTTCAATCCATTCAGGGTAACCGCGGCCTTCCGCAGCTTCAGTCGCTGCCTTGATGCGCAGCTGGCCCTTCGCCTTCTGGGCCACTTCGACTACATCGCCCTGGCGCACCTGATAGGAGGGTATGTTGACCCGCTTGCCGTTCACCAGGATGCCGTTGTGGCGCACGATCTGGCGCGCTTCGGTGCGCGAGGCACCGAAGCCCATCCGGTACGCGACCGTGTCGAGCCGGCTTTCCAGCATTTGCAGCAGCGCCTCGCCGGTCACTCCCTTGGCGCGCGCGGCTTCCTTGTAGGTATTGCGGAACTGGCGTTCCAGCAGGCCGTAAATGCGGCGGATTTTCTGCTTCTCGCGCAACTGCGTGCCATAATCCGGAACGGCGCAGATTCTTCTGGCCGTGCTGGCCGGGCGCGTACGAGCGGCGCTCGATGGCACACTTGTCGGTGAAGCATTTCTCGCCCTTGAGGAAGAGCTTCTCCCCCTCACGGCGGCACTGGCGGCACTTTGGGATCCAGATTTCTTGCCACTGCAGTCTCCTTCAATCAGATACGGCGCTTCTTGGGCGGGCGGCAGCCGTTGTGCGGTACCGGCGTCACGTCCGAGATGCTGGTGATCTTGAAACCAACCGCGTTCAATGCGCGCACCGCGGACTCGCGCCCAGGTCCGGGGCCCTTGATGCGCACTTCCAGATTCTTCACGCCGCACTCCTGCGCCGCACGGCCGGCCTGTTCGGCGGCGACCTGGGCGGCAAACGGCGTCGATTTGCGCGAACCCTTGAAACCGGCGGCGCCGGAAGTCGCCCACGACAGGGCATTTCCCTGGCGGTCGGTAATGGTGATGATGGTGTTGTTGAAGGAGGCGTGAATGTGGGCGATGCCTTCGGCCACGTTCTTCTTGACCTTCTTCCTGACCCGGGTTGCTGCGGTAGTCGTTACCTTTGCCATGTCTTGAAATCCCTGTACTCGATGCGTTTACTTCGCCATGTTTTACTTCGGGGCGGCGGCCGGGGCCGACGCTGCGCCGCCGCCGCGCTGGATTGCCTTGCGCGGGCCCTTGCGGGTCCGGGCATTGGTGCGGGTACGCTGACCGCGTACCGGCAGGCCACGGCGATGGCGTACCCCGCGATAGCAACCGAGGTCCATCAGACGCTTGATGTTCATCGACAGTTCGCGCCGCAGGTCGCCTTCGACAGTGAACTTGGCCACTTGTTCGCGCAGCTTGTCCATGTCGTTGTCGGACAGGTCCTTCATCTTGGTCGAGAAGGTGACCCCGGCAGCGGCGCAGATCGCGCGCGCGCGCGCGCGCCCGATGCCGTAAATCGCGGTCAACGCGATCCCGGCATGCTGATGATTCGGAATGTTTACACCGGAGATACGAGCCATAGTCGTCGTGCGTCCTAAGTTAATAAAGTGGCGTTGCCGCCCGTTTAGCCCTGCCGTTGCTTGTGGCGCGGATCCGTGCAGATCACGCGCACCACGCGTTTGCGCCGGACAATCTTGCAGTTCCGGCACATCTTCTTGACCGATGCCTGTACTCTCATTTCTGTCTCCTTCAACCGCTCTGTATACCTGCCTGCACTCGAACCGGAGCGGCCGGCCCTACTTGGCGCGGAACACGATGCGTGCGCGCGTCAGATCGTAAGGCGTCAACTCCACCGTCACCTTGTCTCCGGGCAGAATGCGGATGTAGTGCATGCGCATCTTGCCGGAGATATGTCCCAGTACCACATGGCCGTTCTCCAGCTTCACGCGAAATGTCGCGTTCGGCAGGGTCTCGAGAATCTCGCCCTGCATCTGGATCGTCTCTTCCTTGGCCATGCTTCTCCGCTAACGGGTCGGGAACATCCCGCCCTTGAAGTTCGCCTTCTTGAGCAGGCTCTCGTACTGGTGCGACATCACGTAAGCCTGCACCTGGGCCATGAAATCCATCGTCACCACCACGATGATCAGCAGGCTGGTGCCGCCGAAGTAGAACGGCACGTTCCACTTCACGATCAGGAACTCCGGCAGCAGGCAAACCAGCGTCACGTAGATCGCGCCCACCAGCGTCAGCCGCATGATGATCTTCTCTATGTACTTTGCCGTCTGCTCGCCCGGCCGGATCCCCGGCACGAACGCTCCGCCCTTCTTCAGGTTCTCCGCCGTTTCCTTGGGGTTGAACACCAAGGCGGTGTAGAAGAAGCAGAAGAACACGATCGCCGACGCATACAGCAACACGTAAATCGGTTGCCCCGGGGACAGCGTTCCGCTGATGTCCCGCAACCAGTTCATGCCCTCGTTGCTCCCGAACCAACCGGCCAGCGTCGCCGGGAACAGGATGATGCTCGAGGCAAAAATCGGCGGGATCACTCCGGCCATGTTCAGTTTCAGCGGCAGATGCGAACTCTGCCCGCCATAGACCTTGCGACCGACCTGGCGCTTGGCGTAGTTGACCAGGATCTTGCGCTGGCCGCGTTCGACGAACACCACCAGTCCGGTCACCAGCACCGCTCCTACCAGGAGCAGCAGCACCAGCGGGATCGAGAACGCTCCGGTGCGCGCCAGTTCCAGCGTGCCGCCGACCGCACGCGGAAACCCGGCCGCGATGCCCGCAAAGATGATCAGCGATATGCCGTTGCCGATGCCGCGCTCGGTGATCTGCTCGCCGAGCCACATCAGAAACATCGTGCCGGTCACCAGCGTCACCACGGTGACAAACCGAAACGCGAGTCCCGGCTCCAGCACCAGACCGCGCTGCGATTCCAGCGCGATGGCGATGCTCAGTGCCTGGAAAGTCGCCAGGAACAACGTGCCGTAGCGCGTGTACTGGGTGATCTTCCTGCGTCCCGACTCGCCTTCCTTCTTCAGCTGCTCCAGCTGCGGCGATACCACCGTCATCAGCTGCATGATGATCGAGGCCGAGATGTACGGCATGATCCCCAGCGCAAAGATGGTGAACCGCGACAGCGCACCGCCCGAGAACATGTTGAACATGTCCAGGATGCCGCCCTGCTGCGACTTGAACAGCTCTGCCAGTTGCACAGGATCGATGCCCGGCACCGGCACATGCGCGCCGATCCGATAGACGATCAGTGCGCCGAGCAGGAACAGAAGCCGGCGCTTCAGGTCACCGAACTTCCCCGACAGTCCCAGCAATGAGTTCTCTGCCAAGCTCTATTCAGCCTTCAATGACGCCGCCGGCCAGTTCGATGGCCGCACGCGCACCTTTGGTGACCAGCAAGCCGCGCAGTTTCACCTTGCGCTTGATCTCGCCTGCCAGGATGACCTTGGCCGCGCGCGCAGCGTTCGGCACCACGCCGGCCTGCTTCAACACCAGGATGTCGATGTCGTCCCCCGGCAATTCATTGATCGCCGACAGTCGCACCTCGACGGTATCGCCGCCGGTCAGGGAAACGAAGCCGCGCTTGGGCAGGCGCCGGTGCAGCGGCATCTGGCCGCCCTCGAAGCCGATCTTGTGGAAGCCGCCGGAGCGCGCCTTCTGGCCTTTGTGGCCCCGGCCCGCGGTCTTGCCGGTGCCGCTGCCGACGCCGCGACCGACACGCTTCTTGGCGTGTTTGGAGCCGGCGGCCGGTTTAATCTGGTTCAAACGCATTTACGCCTCGCAGTTCAGCAGGTAGCTCACCTTGTTGATCATGCCGCGCACCGATGGGGTGTCTTCCAGTTCCACCGTGTGGTTGATCCGCCGCAAGCCCAGGCCGCGCACCGTGGCACGATGGCTCTCGCGGGTACCGATCAGGCCGCGCACCAGCGTGACCCTGACCTTCTTGCCCGAGTACTCCGCCTCTTTTTTGCTGGCGGTTTTTTTCCTTGCCGGCGCTTTCCTGGCCGTTGCCGTGTCGGCCGCTTTTTTTTCCGTCATGGCTTACCCCAGGATCTCTTCTACGGTCTTGCCGCGCTTGGCCGCAATCTCGGAGGGGGTGCTCATCCCCTGCAGACCGTTGATCGTGGCGCGAACCACGTTGTAGGGATTGGTCGAGCCGAGGCACTTGGCGAGCACGTTGGTTACGCCCATCACCTCGAATATCGCCCGCATCGGGCCGCCGGCGATGATTCCCGGTACCCTCGGAAGCAGGCTGCATGAACACCTTCGCGGCGCCGTGCTGGCCGACCACCGCGTGCTGGAGGGTCCCGTTCTTGAGCGACACTTTGACCATCTTGCGGCGTGCTTCGTCCATCGCTTTCTGCACCGCCACCGGCACTTCGCGGGCCTTGCCCTTGCCCATGCCGATGCCGCCATCGCCGTCGCCCACCACGGTCAGCGCGGCAAAGCCGAGGATCCGGCCACCCTTCACCACCTTGGTGACACGATTGACCGAAACCATCTTCTCTCGCAGGCCGTCGCTGCTGCCTTCCTTGTGGTGCTGCATTCTGGCCATGGTCTATTCCTTCAGAACTTGAGCCCGGCTTCACGCGCCGCTTCGGCCAGCGCTTTCACGCGGCCGTGATATTTGAATCCGGCGCGGTCGAAGGCCACCTGCTCCACGCCCTGCGCCCTGGCCTTTTCGGCAATGCGCTTGCCCACCACCGCGGCGGCTTTGACGTTGGCGCCATTGAGCACCTGTTTGCGCACCTCCGGCTCGAGCGTCGAGGCGGTAGCCAGCACCTTCGCCGTCGGGTCGATCACCTGCGCATAGATGTGTCCGTTGGAGCGGTAAACTGCCAGCCGCACCGCCTTCAATTCGGCAATCTTCGCGCGGGTCTGGCGCGCGCGCCGCATGCGTGCCTGCTTCTTGTCGATCATGTCCGGTCCCGTTTACTTCTTCTTGGTCTCTTTGAGCACAACGCGTTCTTCGGCGTAGCGCACGCCCTTGCCCTTGTACGGCTCGGGCGGACGATAACCGCGCACTTCGGCCGCTACTTGTCCGACTACTTGTTTGTCGATGCCCTTGATCACAATTTCCGTTTGCTGCGGCGTCTCGACCTTGATGCCCTTGGGCATCTTGTGAACCACCGGATGCGAGAAACCCAAAGTGAGGTTCAGCTTGTCGCCCTGCGCCTGGGCCCGATAGCCCACGCCGACCAGTTGCAGTTTCCTCTCGAAGCCTTTGGTCACACCCTGCACCATGTTGGCCACCAGCGCCCGCAGCGTCCCGGACAGCGCGTTCGAATGGATCGAATCGTCGAGCGGCTTGAACACCACCTTGTCACCGTCGCGTTTGACTTCCACGCCGGTACCCAGGCCTTGCGACAAAACGCCCAGCGGGCCCTTGACCGAAATCTGGCCCGGGACCAAGGTCACTTCCACCCCGCTGGGAAGAGTAACCGGAAGATTTCCAATACGAGACATCTGTTCTGCTCCTCGCCTGCGGCTACGCCACTATGCACAACACTTCGCCGCCGACGCCGGTCTGTCGCGCCTTGCGGTCGGTCATCACACCTCTGGAGGTGGACACAATCGCGACACCCAGGCCGTTCATCACCTGCGGAATGTCCTTGGCCGGCTTGTAGATGCGCAGCCCCGGACGGCTGACCCGCTCGATGCGCTCGATCACCGGGCGGCCGGCGTAGTACTTCAGGCCGATCTCGAGGGCCCGCTTGGCGCCCTCTCCTCGCAGCGCGAAGTCCTCGATATAGCCTTCGTCCTTGAGAACCTTGGCAATCGACACCTTGAGCTTGCTCGCGGGCACCGCAACCGAGGTTTTCTCCGCTAGCTGTGCGTTGCGGATGCGCGTCAGCATGTCGGCAATGGGATCACTCATGCTCATCCAAAGTCTCCCGCTACCAGCTTGCCTTGATCACACCGGGAATCTCGCCACGCATGGCGATCTCGCGCAGCTTGCTGCGGCCCAGACCGAATTTACTGTACACCCCGCGCGGACGCCCGGTCAGCGCACAGCGATTGCGCAGCCGCACCGGGCTGGCGTTGCGCGGCAGCCTCTGGAACTTCTCGCGGGCTTCCGTGCGGTCCTCGTCGGACGCCCTGTTGTTATTCATGATTGCGAGCAGCTCGGCGCGCCTGGCCGCGAATTTCTTCACGGTGGCGCGACGCTTCTTTTCGCGATTGACCAATGCGGTTTTTGCCATGGCGACCTCAGTTCTTGAACGGGAACTTGAAGGCGGCGAGTAGCGCACGCGCTTCCTCGTCGGTCTTCGCTGTCGTGGTGATCGTGATGTTCAGGCCCCGCAGTGCGTCGATCTTGTCGTACTCGATCTCGGGGAAAATGATCTGTTCCTTCACGCCCAGGTTGAAATTTCCGCGGCCGTCGAAGGAGCGAGCGGGAATGCCCCGGAAGTCGCGAATGCGCGGAATCGCCACCGCGACCAGCCGATCCAGGAATTCGTACATCCGGCCGCGGCGCAGCGTCACCATGCAACCGATCGGATAATCCTTGCGAATCTTGAAGCCGGCGATCGATTTCTTGGCCTTGGTCACCACCGGCTTCTGGCCGGCGATCCTGGTCATGTCGCCCACTGCGTTATCGAGAATCTTCTTGTCGTTGACCGCCTCGCCCACGCCCATGTTCAGCACGATCTTGTCAATGCGCGGCACCTGCATGGCAGTCTTGTAGCCGAACTGCTTCATCAGAGCCGGCACCACCGCTTCGCGGAAATGCTGCTGCAGCCGCGCCGGTTGGACCGATGCGGCCTTTTCAGTTGCCGCCTTTGCGGTCGCGGTCTTCGCGGGCGCTGCTTTCCTGGCCTTCGGCATGTCTTCCTTGGCCTTCGGCCGATGCCTTCCTTGGCCTTTGCCGTGTCTTCCTTGGACTTCGCCTTGTCTTCCTTGGCCTTCGCCATGTCTTCCTCTTAAGCGTCCAGCATTTCGCCGTTCGACTTGTAGATCCGAACGCGGCGGCCGTCGTCCATCTGCTTTACGCCGACGCGGTCCGCTTTCTGGGTGGTCGGATTGAACACCGCCACGTTGGAAACGTGGATCGGCATCTCCTTGTCGATGATGCCGCCGGTGGTGCCCTTCATCGGATTGGGTTTCTGGTGCTTCTTGACGCGGTTGGCACCCTCGACCAGGACATGGTCATCGCCGAGCACGCGCAGCACAGCGCCGCGTTTGCCCTTGTCCTTGCCGGTAATGACGACGACGTTGTCGCCCTTGCGGATCTTGCGCATGATTGTTCCCTACAGCACTTCCGGGGCGAGTGAGACGATTTTCATGAAACGCTCGGTTCGCAGCTCGCGCGTCACCGGCCCGAAGATGCGGGTGCCGATGGGCTCGAGCTTGGCGTTGAGCAAGACGGCGGCGTTGCTATCGAACTTCACCAGCGAACCGTCCTGGCGACGCACGCCGCTGCGTGTACGCACCACCACCGCGTGGTAGATCTCGCCCTTCTTGACGCGCCCGCGTGGCGCGCAGTCCTTGATGCTCACCTTGATGACGTCGCCTACACCGGCATAACGGCGCTTGGAACCGCCCAGCACCTTGATGCACATGACGGAGCGCGCGCCGGTGTTGTCGGCGACATCCAGCCTGGATTGCATTTGAATCATCTGCTTACTCTCTCTCCAACTTCGCCCGCCCCGTGTTTTCTACTTCGGCAGACCAGTTTTGGAACCCGTCCGGGTCGGAAACCGGGACGCAACGGACAATGGCGTCCCGGGAAAAACGCGCAATTCTAGGGAAAAAACTCCGCCGAGGCAAGGATTTCAGACCTCTTCCTTGGCTTTCTCCACCAGTTTCACCACTTTCCAGGTCTTGGTCCGGGACATCGGGCGGGTTTCCTCGATCAGTACCAGGTCGCCCGGATGGAATTCATTGTTCTCGTCGTGCGCGTGATACTTCTTGGAGCGGCGGATGAACTTGCCGTAGAGCGGATGCTTGACCTTGCGCTCCACCAGGACGGTGACGGTCTTGTTCATCTTGTCGCTGACCACGCGCCCGGTCAGCTTGCGTGCGTTGGTTTGCTGTTTCTCGTTCATCACTGTTTCGCCTTCTCGCCGATCAGCGTGCGCACGCGCGCGATGTCGCGGCGCACCTTCTTGATTTCGCTGGTGTTGTTCAACTGCTGGGTGGCAAGCTGCATGCGCAGCGAGAATTGCGCCTTAAGGAGTTCATTGAGCTCCTTGTTGAGGTCGGTCGCGCTCTTGGCGCGGAGTTCACTCGCTTTCATCGCTTATCCCACCTGTCTGATTACGAACGTGGTCAGGATCGGCAGCTTGGAGGCGGCCAGCCGGAATGCCTCGCGCGCCAGCGCCTCGTCCACGCCGTCCATCTCGTAGAGCACCTTGCCGGGCTGGATCTCCGCCACGTAGTACTCCGGGTTACCCTTGCCGTTGCCCATGCGCACTTCCGCCGGCTTCCGCGAGATCGGTTTGTCCGGGAAGATGCGAATCCAGATCCGGCCGCCGCGCTTGATGTGGCGGGTCATGGCACGGCGCGCGGCTTCGATCTGGCGCGCCGTCAGACGGCCGCGGCCGACGGCCTTCAGGCCATACTCGCCGAAGCTCACCTTGGCGCCGCGGGTAGCGACACCGGTGTTGCGGCCCTTCTGCTCCTTGCGGTACTTCCTTCTAGCTGGCTGCAGCATGCCTGGCTCCTCGTCTTGCCTTCTTCTCCGGCTCCGGCGCTGGTGCGACTACCGGCTGCTCGCCGCGACCGAGCACCTCGCCCTTGAATACCCACACCTTGATGCCGATCACTCCGTAAGTGGTCTTGGCCTCGGAGAAGCCGTAGTCGATGTCGGCACGCAGGGTATGGAGCGGCACGCGGCCTTCGCGGTACCACTCGGTGCGGGCGATTTCGATCCCGTTCAGACGGCCCGCGCTCATGATCTTGATGCCCTGCGCGCCCAGGCGCATGGCATTCTGGATCGCGCGCTTCATGGCGCGGCGGAACATGATGCGTTTCTCGAGCTGCTGGGCGATGGAATCCGCGATCAGCTGAGCATCGATTTCGGGCTTGCGCACTTCCTCGATGTTCACATGCACCGGCACGCCCATCAGCTTCTGCAGTTCGCCGCGCAGATTTTCGATGTCTTCGCCCTTCTTGCCGATCACCACACCGGGACGGGCGCTGTACATGGTGATCTTGGCGTTCTTCGCCGGGCGCTCGATCACCACTTTGCTGACCGCGGCGTGTGCCAGCTTCTTCTTCAGGAAGTCGCGGACCTTGATGTCCTCCTGCAGCATCGCCGGGAAATTCTTGCGTGTTCGAGTACCAGCGCGAAGTCCAGTTGCGCTGCACCGACAGCCGGAACCCGGTCGGGTGAATTTTCTGTCCCATGCTTACTCCTTGTCCCCGACTGTCACGTAAATGTGGCAGGTAGGCTTGGTGATCTTGAAGCCGCGGCCCTTGGCGCGCGGCATGAAACGCTTCAGGCTCGTACCCTGTTCGACGTGGATGGTGGTGACCGTCAGCTCGTCGATGTCGGCGCCCTGGTTGTGCTCCGCATTGGCGATCGCCGACTCCAGCACCTTGCGGATGATCTTGGCGCCCTTTTTCGGACTGAAGGCGAGCAGGCTCAGCGCCTTGTCCACCGGCAGGCCGCGGACCTGATCGGCAACCAGGCGCCCCTTCTGGGCCGACAGGCGCACGCCGCGCAAAATGGCAGAAGTTCTCATCGTCATTTCTCCCATCGCCCTTACTTCTTACCGGCTGCTGCCGGTGCCGACGGCGATGCCGACCCCGGTGCCGAGGCGGTGCGCCGGTAGTCGGCGCAACGACCTTCTTGTCGCCGGTGTGCACCTTGAATGTGCGGGTAAGCGCGAACTCGCCGAGTTTGTGCCCGACCATGTTCTCGCTGACATACACCGGCACGTGCTGCCGGCCGTTGTGGATGGCGATGGTGAGCCCCACGAAATCCGGAAGAATGGTGGAACGGCGCGACCAGGTCCTGATCGGGCGCTTGTCGTTGGTGGCGCGCGCCGCATTCACCTTGTCCACCAGGTGATGATCGACGAACGGGCCTTTCTTGATCGAACGTGCCATATGTTGTCCTTACCCCTTACTTGCCGTGACGATCGCGCACGATCATGCCGCGGGTGCGCTTGTTGCGGCGGGTCTTGTAACCCTTGGTCGGCGTGCCCCACGGGCTCACCGGGTCCCGACCAGCAGCGGTCTTGCCTTCGCCGCCGCCGTGCGGGTGGTCGATCGGGTTCATCGCCACGCCGCGAACCGTCGGACGCACGCCACGCCAGCGCACGCGTCCTGCCTTGCCGATGGACTCGAGGTTGTGCTCTTCGTTACCGACTTCGCCGATGGTGGCGCGGCAGTCGACGTGCACCTTGCGGATTTCGCCGGAACGCAGGCGCAACTGCGCATAGGTGCCTTCGCGCGCCAGCAACTGCACCGAAGTCCCCGCGGAACGCGCCAATTGCGCGCCTTTGCCGGGCAGCATTTCGACGCAGTGGATGGTGGTGCCCACCGGCACGTTGCGCAGCGGCAGCGTGTTGCCGGCCTTGATCGGCGCCTGCGCCCCGTTGATGACCTCCTGTCCCACCGTCACGCCCTTGGGGGCGATGATGTAACGGCGCTCGCCGTCGGCGTAACACAGCAGCGCCAGACTGGCGCTGCGGTTCGGGTCGTATTCGAGGCGCTCGACCTTGGCGGCAATGCCGTCCTTGTCGCGCACGAAATCGACGATGCGATAGTGATGCTTGTGGCCCCCGCCCTGATGGCGCGTGGTGATGTGGCCGCGGTTGTTGCGCCCGGCGCGCTTGCTCTGTTTCTCGACCAGAGCGGCAACCGGCTTGCCCTTGTGCAGGTTGGCGTTGACGACCTTGACCAGCGCGCGCCGGCCGGGGGATGTCGGTTTGACTTTGACGAGCGCCATTTACTTGGCCTCCCCTGCTGCGAAGTTGATCTCCTGGCCCGGCTTCAGGCAGACATAGGCCTTCTTCCAGTGCCGGCGGCGGCCGATGAAACGGCCGAAGCGCTTTTCCTTGCCCTTCACGTTGGCGACCTGGACGCTCTTCACCTGCACCTTGAACAGCAGCTCCACCGCAGCCTTGATTTCGGGCTTGGTGGCATCCTGCGCGACGCGGAAGATCACCTGTTCGTTCTTGTCGGCGACGAATGTACTTTTCTCAGACACGACCGGCGCGAGCAGCACCTGCATCAGCCGCTCCTGATTGACGGAGCCCGGCTTGATGCCGCCCGGTTTGGCAGCGTCCTTCTTGACCGCATCTGCGTTCATGCCAGCATCTCCTCGAACTTCGCCACTGCGCCCTTGGTGATCAGCGTATTGCTGAAGCGCAGCAGGCTGACCGGGTCCGCCTGACCGGGTTCCACGACCAGCACGTTGATCAGGTTGCGCGCCGACAACACCAGGTTTTCGTCGAGGTTGTCGGTGATGATCAGCACGTTGTCCATGCCCATGCCCTTGACCTTCTGCGCCAGTTGCTTGGTCTTGGGCGAATCGAGCTTGAAGTTCTCGACCACGGCGAGACGGCCTTCCCGGGCCAGCTGCGACAGGATCGAGGCCAGGCCGGCGCGGAACATCTTGCGGTTGACCTTGTGGCTGAAGTTCTCATCCGGGCTGTTCGGGAAAATCTTGCCGCCGCCACGCCACAACGGGCTGGACGCCATGCCGGCGCGCGCGCGGCCGGTGCCCTTCTGGCGCCAGGGCTTGCGCGTGGATTTGGCGATATCGCTGCGACCCTTCTGGGCACGGGTGCCGAGACGGGCGTTGGCCATATATGCGGTGACCACCTGGTGCACCAGCGATTCGTTGTACGCGCGTCCGAACAGCTCGTCGGAGGCCTTGACGCTGGCGGTGGCCTCACCCTTGTCGTTGATCAGTTTGAGTTCCATTACGCCGCCCTCGTCTTCACCGAAGGATGCACGATCACGTCGCCGCCTTCGGAGCCGGGAACCGCACCCTTGATCAGCAGCAACTGGCGCTCGGCGTCGATGCGCACGATTTCCAGTTTCTGCGCGGTGCGCTGCACGGCGCCCAGATGGCCGGACATCTTCTTGCCCGGGAACACGCGGCCCGGATCCTGCGCCATCGAGATCGAGCCCGGCTTGTTGTGCGACACCGAGTTGCCGTGGCTGGCGCGATTGGACGAGAAGTGATGGCGCTTGATGACGCCGGCAAAGCCCTTGCCGATCGCGGTGCCGGTCACATCGACAAACTGGCCGACCTTGAAGATGTCGACGCCGACCTGGCCGCCGACCTTCAGGCTGGCGAGCTGATCGGGTTCGACACGGAATTCCCTGAGGATGTGACCGGCTTCGACGGCGGCCTTGGCAAAGTGGCCGGCCGCGGGCTTGGAAACCCGGCTGGCGCGGCGCTTGCCGAACGTCACCTGCACCGCGGAATAGCCGTCGGTCTCGGGCGTCTTGATCTGGGTCACGCGATTGTTCGACACGTCCACGACCGTCACCGGAACGGCATCGCCGTCATCGGTAAACAGTCGCGTCATGCCGATCTTGCGACCGACTAGTCCTAAACTCATTTTTATTTCCTCTGCAGAGGCGCCGGCTGCAATTGGCCGGCAGTTCCAAGTATTAGGACTGAGCTGACCAGTGATCGAGCAGACTGACGATATTCAGCCCGCTCAGTCACTCGATCCTCAATCCTCACTCCTACAACTTGATCTCTACGTCCACACCGGCCGGCAGATCCAGCTTCATCAGCGCATCCACCGTCTTGTCGGTCGGGTCGATGATGTCCATCAGGCGCAGATGGGTGCGGATCTCGAACTGGTCGCGCGAAGTCTTGTTCGCGTGCGGGCTGCGCAGCACATCGAAACGCTCGATGCGGGTGGGCAGCGGAACCGGGCCCTTGACCACTGCGCCGGTGCGCTTGGCGGTCTCGACGATTTCGATCGCCGACTGGTCGATCAGGCGATAGTCGAAGGCCTTCAGGCGAATGCGGATTTTCTGGTTTTGCATTTTCTCTACTCGATGACCTTTGACACCACGCCGGCGCCCACGGTGCGGCCGCCCTCGCGAATGGCAAAGCGCAAGCCCTCTTCCATCGCAATGGGCTGAATGAGCTGCACGGTGATGGCCACGTTGTCCCCGGGCATCACCATCTCGGTGCCCGCCGGCAACTCCACCGCCCCGGTCACATCGGTGGTGCGGAAGTAGAACTGCGGACGGTAGCCGTTGAAAAACGGGGTGTGGCGCCCGCCCTCTTCCTTGGAGAGCACGTAGACTTCGGCCGCGAACTTGGTGTGCGGGGTGATCGAGCCGGGCTTGGCCAGCACCTGGCCGCGCTCGACTTCTTCACGCTTGGTGCCCCGCAGCAGCACCCCGATGTTGTCGCCCGCCTGCCCCTGGTCCAGCAGCTTCCTGAACATCTCCACCCCGGTGCACACGGTCTTGATGGTGGGCTTCAATCCCACGATCTCCAGTTCATCGCCCACTTTGACGATCCCGCGCTCCACGCGCCCCGTGACCACGGTGCCGCGACCGGAGATGGAGAAGACGTCTTCGACCGGCATCAGGAACGGGCCGTCCAGCGCCCGCTTGGGCTCGGGGATGTAGGTGTCCAGCGCATCGGCCAGCTTGAAGATCGCCCCTTCGCCCATGTCGGTCTTGTCGCCTTCCAGGGCCTTGAGGGCGCTGCCAATGATGATCGGGGTCTTGTCGCCGGGAAATTCGTACTTGGAGAGCAGTTCGCGCACTTCCATTTCCACCAGTTCCAGCAGTTCCTTGTCGTCGACCATGTCGGCCTTGTTCATGAACACGACGATGTAGGGAACGCCCACCTGGCGCGCCAGCAGAATGTGCTCGCGGGTCTGCGGCATCGGGCCGTCGGCAGCCGAGACCACCAGGATCGCGCCGTCCATCTGCGCCGCACCGGTGATCATGTTCTTCACGTAGTCGGCATGCCCCGGGACAGTCCACGTGCGCGTAGTGGCGCTTGGCGGTTTCGTATTCGACGTGCGCGGTGTTGATGGTGATCCCGCGGGCCTTTTCTTCCGGCGCATTGTCGATCTGGTCGTAGGCCTTGGCCTCGCCCCCGAACTTCTTCGACAGCACCAGCGTGAGTGCCGCCGTCAGCGTGGTCTTGCCATGGTCCACGTGACCAATCGTCCCCACGTTCACGTGCGGCTTGGTGCGCTCAAACTTTCCCTTTGACATGTCGCCGTTCCTTCCCGCTTACGCAGCCTTCTTATTGATCACCGCTTCGGCGACGGTCTTCGGCGCTTCGGCGTAATGCTTGAATTCCATCGTGTATGTGGCGCGGCCCTGGGTGGCGGAGCGCAGCGTCGTCGAATAACCAAACATTTCCGCCAGCGGCACTTCCGCCTTGATCACCATCGTGCCCGCCACTTCTTCCTGGCCCTGGATCATGCCGCGGCGCGAAGACAGGTCGCCGATGACGTTGCCGACGAAGTTCTCCGGCGTCTCCACTTCCACCGCCATCATCGGCTCGAGCAGGACCGGACTGGCCTTGCGCATGCCGTCCTTGAAGGCGATCGAAGCGGCCATCTTGAACGCGTTTTCGTTCGAGTCCACGTCGTGGTAGGAACCGTCGAACAGCGTGACCTTGACGTCCACCACCGGGAATCCGGCCAGCACGCCGTTGGGCAGCGTTTCCTGCAGGCCCTTGTCCACCGCCGGGATGTATTCGCGCGGCACCGTGCCGCCCTTGATGGCGTCGATGAATTCGTATCCCTTGCCGGCTGCGTTCGGCTCCAGCTTCAGCCACACGTGACCGTACTGGCCGCGACCGCCGGACTGCTTGATGAACTTGCCTTCGACTTCCACCGATTTCTTGATGGCTTCGCGGTAGGCCACCTGCGGCTTGCCGACATTGGCCTCGACGCCGAACTCGCGCTTCATGCGGTCGACGATGATTTCCAGGTGCAATTCGCCCATTCCGGAAATGATGGTCTGGCCGGATTCGTCGTCGGTGTGCACGCGGAACGACGGATCTTCCTGCGCCAGGCGGTTGAGCGCCACGCCCATCTTTTCCTGGTCGGCCTTGGTCTTCGGTTCCACCGCCTGGGAAATCACCGGCTCGGGGAATACCATGCGCTCGAGCGTGATGACCTTGTCCGGATGGCACAGCGTTTCGCCGGTCGATGCCTCCTTGAGGCCGACCGCGGCGGCGATGTCGCCGGCGTGCACTTCCTTGATTTCTTCACGCTGGTTGGCGTGCATCTGCAACAGGCGGCCGATGCGCTCCTTGCGCTCCGCGCACCGAGTTGTAGACGGTGTCGCCCGACTTGAGCACGCCGGAATAGACGCGGATGAAGGTGAGCTGGCCGACATAGGGGTCGGTCATGATCTTGAACGCCAGCGCGGCGAACGGCTCGCTGTCGTCGGCCTTGCGCGCCACCATCTGTGCCGTCGTCGTCTTCGCCCTTGACCGGCGGGATGTCCACCGGCGACGGCATATAGTCGATCACCGCGTCGAGCATCGCCTGCACGCCCTTGTTCTTGAATGCCGAACCGCACAGCATCGGCACGATTTCGTTCTTGATGACGCGCGTGCGCAGACCGGCCTTGATGTCCGTCTCCGAAAGATCGTGCCCTTCGAGGTACTTGTGCATCAGGTCATCGTTGGCCTCTGCCGCCGCCTCGACCATCTTCTCGCGCCATTTCTTCGCCTCTTCGACCAGGTTGGCCGGAATTTCGCGAAGATCGTACTTGGTGCCCTGCGTCGCGTCGTCCCAGTAGATGGCCTTCATCTTGACCAGATCGACAATGCCCTCGAACTTCTCCTCCGCGCCGATCGGGATCTGGATCGGCACCGGGTTGCCCTTGAGCCGGGTGCGGATATGGTCATAGGACTTGAAGTAGTCCGCGCCTTGGCGGTCCATCTTGTTGATGAATGCGAGCCGTGGGACCTTGTACTTGTTGGCCTGGCGCCACACCGTTTCCGATTGCGGCTGCACGCCGGCAACGGCGTCGTAGACCATGCAGGCGCCGTCGAGCACGCGCATCGAGCGCTCGACTTCGATGGTGAAATCCACGTGGCCCGGCGTGTCGATGATATTGATGCGGTGCTGCGGATAGCCGCCGTCCATCCCCTTCCAGAAACAGGTGGTCGCCGCGGAAGTGATGGTGATGCCGCGCTCGCGTTCCTGCTCCATCCAGTCCATGATCGCGGCGCCGTCGTGCACTTCGCCGATCTTGTGCGACACGCCGGTGTAGAACAGGATGCGTTCGGTGGTCGTGGTCTTGCCGGCGTCAATGTGTGCACTGATGCCGATGTTGCGGTAGCGCTCGATAGGGGTGACGCGGGACATGGTATTTTCCGGGAGTCTCGCGATTTAGAACCGGTAATGCGCAAAGGCCTTGTTGGCCTCTGCCATGCGGTGCACTTCCTCGCGTTTTTTCATCGCGCCGCCGCGGCCTTCCGCGGCTTCGGCCAGTTCGGCGGCCAGGCGCGCATCCATCGATTTTTCGGCGCGCTTGCGCGCCGCATCGCGCAGCCAGCGCATCGCCAGGGCGTTGCGGCGAACCGAACGCACTTCCACCGGCACCTGGTAGTTGGCGCCGCCGACGCGGCGGCTCTTGACCTCGACCATCGGGCGCACGTTGCCGAGCGCCTGGTTGAACACTTCCAGCGGATCCTTGCCGGATCTTCTTGTTGATCTGCTCCAGCGCGCCGTAGACGATGGCCTCCGCGACCGACTTCTTGCCGCGGGTCATCAGCACGTTGACGAACTTGGCAACCTCCTGGCTGCTGTATTTCGGATCCGGAAGCGTCTCGCGCTTCGGTACTTCTCTGCGTCGTGGCATAAGGTCCTGGGTTCTTCGGGATTCTGGTCCGGCGCGCGCTATGCGGCCTTCGGTTTCTTGGCGCCGTACTTGGAACGGCTCTGCTTGCGGTCCTTCACGCCCTGGGTATCGAGGCTGCCGCGCACCATGTGGTAGCGCACGCCCGGCAGATCCTTCACGCGGCCTCCACGGATCAGCACCACCGAGTGCTCCTGCAGGTTGTGGCCTTCGCCGCCGATGTAGCTGATCACCTCGAAACCGTTGGTAAGCCGCACCTTGGCCACTTTTCGCAGCGCCGAGTTCGGCTTCTTCGGCGTCGTGGTATAGACGCGCGTGCAAACGCCACGTTTTTGCGGGGACCCTGCGAGCGCCGGAACCTTGCTTTTGGTCTTCGGCAAGGCTCGCGATTTTCGCACTAACTGGTTGATTGTTGGCATTATTTCCGGTCCTAAAAAACCCGGGACGGCGTCGCCGCCGTCCCACGGTTGTTTACTGCGATCACTGCCGACCCGGGATTGCCGCCGGAACGGCAGGTAAAAAGACGGCAGATTCTATGGGCCGCCGTCTGGAGTGTCAAGCAACCTGCTCGTCTCCTGCTGCCTCCGCCGCCACCGGTTCAGCCGATCAGGGGCTCGGTCGCGAACTCCGGCGGCTGACCGCGGACACGTCGGTTCTTGTGGTAGGCCAGACCGGTGCCGGCGGGAATGAGCCGGCCCACGATGACGTTTTCCTTGAGGCCGCGCAGGTCGTCCTTCTTGCCCATGATCGCCGCCTCGGTGAGCACCCGGGTGGTCTCCTGGAACGAGGCCGCCGAGATGAACGAGTCGGTGGACAGCGACGCCTTGGTGATACCCAGCAGCAGGTACTCGTAGGTCGCCGGCTTCTTGCCGTCGGCCTCCAGCTGGTCGTTCACCTGCAGCACTTCGGAACGCTCGACCTGTTCGCCGGTGATGAACTCGGAATCGCCGACGTCGACGATCTGCACCCGGCGCAACATCTGCCGCACGATCACTTCGATGTGCTTGTCGTTGATCTTCACGCCCTGCAGACGGTACACGTCCTGCACTTCGTCGGTGATGTAGCGGGCCAGTGCCTCGACACCCAGCAGGCGCAGGATGTCGTGCGGATCGGCCGGGCCGTCGACGATGCTCTCGCCCTTGTTCACCACCTGGCCGTCGTGCGCCATCACGTGCTTGTCCTTGGGGATCAGGTACTCGTGGGCCACCCCGTCCAGATCGGTGATCACCAGGCGCTGCTTGCCCTTGGTGTCCTTGCCGAACGACACGGTGCCGGTGACTTCCGCGAGCACGCCGGCATCCTTCGGCGAACGCGCCTCGAACAGCTCGGCCACGCGCGGCAGACCGCCGGTGATGTCGCGGGTCTTGGACGTTTCCTGCGGGATGCGCGCCAGCACTTCGCCCACGCCCACCTGCTGTCCGTCCTTCACCGTGATGACCGAATGGATCTGGAAGGTGATGTTAACCGGCAGCTCGGAGCCCGGTATCTTCACTTCCTTGCCCTTCTCGTCGACCAGCTTCACGCTCGGGACGCAGCCCCTTGGCCTGCGCCACGCCGCGGCGCTTGGGATCGATGACCACCAGCGTGGACAGCCCGGTGACATCGTCGATCTGCCGCGCCACGGTCACGCCTTCTTCCACGTTGTCGAACTTCACCCGTCCCGGCGTACTCGGTGATGATCGGCCGGGTATGCGGATCCCATGCGGCCAGCACCTTGCCGGCCTTGACCGCGCTCGCATCGGTCACGTGCAGCATGGCGCCGTAGGGAACCTTGTGGCGTTCGCGCTCGCGGCCGTTGTCGTCCAGGATCAGCACTTCGCCGGAACGGGAAATCGCCACCTGCTCGCCGCGCACGTTGGTCACGTAGCGCATCAGCGGCGAGAAGCGCGCCGTGCCGTTGGACTTCGATTCAATCTGGCTCGCCACCGCGGTACGCGAAGCCGCACCGCCGATGTGGAACGTGCGCATGGTCAGCTGGGTACCCGGCTCGCCGATCGACTGCGCCGCGATCACGCCGACCGCTTCGCCGACGTTGACGATCTGTCCGCGGCCCAGATCGCGCCCGTAGCACTTGGCGCACAGACCATAACGCGTGTCGCAGGTGAGCGGCGTGCGCACCTTGACTTCGTCGATGCCCAGCGTCTCGATGCGCTCCACCGCCTCTTCGTCCAGCAGCGTGCCGGCCGCGATAGGTGATCTGGCTGTTCTCGGGATTGACCACGTCGTTGGCGGCCACGCGGCCGAGAATGCGCTCGCGCAAGGCCTCGACCACCTCGCCGCCCTCGATCAGGGCCTTCATCGCCACACCGTTGGTCGTGCCGCAATCGTCCTGGGTAACGACCAGGTCCTGGGTCACGTCCACCAGACGGCGGGTCAGATAACCCGAGTTCGCGGTCTTCAACGCCGTGTCGGCCAGACCCTTGCGCGCGCCGTGCGTCGAGATGAAGTACTGCAGCACGTTCAGGCCTTCGCGGAAGTTCGCGGTGATCGGCGTTTCGATGATGGACCCGTCCGGCTTCGCCATCAGGCCGCGCATGCCGGCCAGCTGGCGGATCTGCGCAGCCGAACCCCGCGCGCCGGAATCGGCCATCATGTAAATGGCGTTGAACGATTCCTGCGACATCGGGTTGCCCTTCTTGTCCTTCATCGGCACCCAGTCGCTCTTCTTGGTGTCCCATTCCACCACCGGTTCCTGTCCGAGGCGCTCCATCATCGCCTTGGCGACCATGTCGCCGGCGCGGCCCCAGATGTCCACCACCTTGTTGTAGCGCTCGCCCTGGGTCACCAGGCCCGAGGTGTACTGCGACTCGATGTCCTGGACTTCCTTCTCGGCGGCATCGATCAGCTGCTCCTTCTCCGGCGGGATCTCCATGTCGTCCACGCAGATCGAGATGCCGGCGCGGGTCGCGTAGGTAAAGCCGGTGTACATCAGCTTGTCGGCGAAGATCACCGTCTCGCGCAGGCCGCAACGGCGGAAGCCGGCGTTGATCAGCTTGGAGATTTCCTTCTTCTTGAGCGCCTTGTTGATCAGCTCGAACGGCAGTCCCGGCGGCAGGATCTCGGACAGCAGCGCACGGCCCACCGTGGTGTCATAGCGGGTGACGCGCTCGGTCACGTTGTCGGCCTCGTCCTTGTCGAACTCCTTGATGCGCACCAGCACGCGCGCGTGCAGCTCGACCAGCCGGTTGTCATAGGCACGCTGCACTTCGGCCACGTCGCGGAAAATCATGCCCTCGCCGCGTGCGCCGATCTTCTGCCGGGTCATGTAGTACAGACCCAGCACGATGTCCTGCGACGGCACGATGATCGGGTCGCCGTTGGCCGGCGACAGGATGTTGTTGGAGGACAGCATCAGCGTGCGCGCTTCCATCTGCGCTTCCAGCGACAGCGGCACGTGCACCGCCATCTGGTCGCCGTCGAAGTCGGCGTTGAACGCCGCGCACACCAGCGGATGCAGCTGGATCGCCTTGCCTTCGATCAGCACCGGCTCGAACGCCTGGATGCCCAGGCGGTGCAGCGTCGGCGCGCGGTTCAGCATCACCGGATGCTCGCGGATCACCTCTTCGAGGATGTCCCACACCACCGGGTTCTCGTTCTCGACTTCGCGCTTGGCTGCCTTGATGGTGCCGGCGATGCCCATCACTTCCAGCTTGTGGAAAATGAAGGGCTTGAACAGCTCCAGCGCCATCTTCTTCGGCAGTCCGCACTGGTGCAGCTTCAATTGCGGACCGACCACGATCACCGAGCGGCCGGAGTAGTCGACGCGCTTGCCCAGCAGGTTCTGGCGGAAGCGACCGCCCTTGCCCTTGATCATGTCGGCCAGCGACTTCAGCGGACGCTTGTTGGCACCGGTCATCGCCTTGCCGCGACGGCCGTTGTCCAGCAGCGAATCCACCGCCTCCTGCAGCATGCGCTTCTCGTTGCGCACGATGATTTCCGGCGCCTTGAGTTCGAGCAGGCGCTTCAGCCGGTTGTTGCGGTTGATGACGCGACGATACAGGTCGTTCAGGTCGGAAGTCGCAAAACGACCGCCGTCCAGCGGCACCAGCGGACGCAGTTCCGGCGGCAGCACCGGCAGCACTTCCATCATCATCCAGTCGGGCTTGATGCCCGGATTTCTGGAAACCTTCGAGCACTTTCAGACGCTTGGCGATCTTCTTGATCTTGGTTTCGGAGTCGGTGCCCTCGAGTTCCTTGCGCAGCGTGTCGATTTCCTTGTTCAGATCGAGGTGACGCAGCAGTTCGCGCACGCCTTCGGCACCCATCACCGCATGGAATTCGTCGCCGTACTCCTCGACTTTGGCCAGGTAGTCATCTTCGGACAGCAGTTCGCCGCGCTTCATCGGCGTCATGCCCGGATCGGTCACGACGAAAGCCTCGAAGTAGAGCACGCGTTCGATGTCACGCAGCGTCATGTCGAGCACCATGCCCAGGCGGCTCGGCAGGCTCTTCAGGAACCAGATGTGCGCCACCGGGCGACGCCAGTTCGATGTGGCCCATGCGCTCGCGGCGCACCTTGGACAGGGTGACTTCCACGCCGCATTTTTCGCAGATCACGCCGCGGTGCTTCAGGCGCTTGTACTTGCCGCACAGGCACTCGTAATCCTTGACCGGGCCGAAGATCTTGGCGCAGAACAGGCCGTCGCGCTCCGGCTTGAAGGTGCGGTAGTTGATGGTCTCCGGCTTCTTCACTTCGCCGTAGGACCAGGAACGGATTTTCTCCGGCGAAGCCAGGCCGATCTTGATGGCGTCGAATTCTTCTTCCTGCGTGACCTGCTTGAACAAATCGAGCAATGCTTTCATGCATGATCCTTGCAGTGCGTTGGGCACTGCGCGGATCAATAACGGTCAAGATCGATGTCGATCGCCAGCGAGCGGATTTCCTTCACCAGCACGTTGAAGGACTCCGGCATGCCGGCGTCGATCTTGTGTTCGCCCTTGACGATGTTCTCGTACACCTTGGTGCGCCCGCCCACGTCGTCCGACTTGACGGTGAGCATTTCCTGCAGCGTGTAGGCAGCGCCATAGGCTTCCAGCGCCCAGACTTCCATTTCGCCGAAACGCTGACCACCGAACTGCGCCTTGCCGCCCAGCGGTTGCTGCGTGACGAGGCAGTACGGGCCGGTCGAGCGCGCGTGCATCTTGTCGTCCACCAGGTGATGCAGCTTCAGCATGTGCATGTAACCCACGGTCACCGGACGATCGAAGGCCTCGCCGGTGCGGCCGTCGTACAGCGTCGATCTGGCCGGATTTCGGCAGGCCGCGCGAGTTCGCAGCATGGTCTTGATCTCGTCCTCGGTGGCGCCATCGAATACCGGCGTCGCAAACGGCACGCCGTTCTTCAGGTTGCGCGCCAGATCGAGGATTTCGTCAGTCAGATGAACTTCATGATGTCCTCGGGCTTGCCGCTGGTGTTGTAGATCACGTCGAGCGAACCTTGCGAATGTCGGCGACTCTTGGCCTGCGCCTTCAGCATTTCGCCGATGCGCTTGCCCAGTCCCTTGGCCGCCCAGCCCAGATGGGTTTCCAGAATCTGGCCGACGTTCATCCGCGACGGCACGCCCAGCGGATTCAGCACGATGTCCACCGGCGTGCCATCGGCCATGTGCGGCATGTCCTCGATCGGCACGATCTTCGAGATCACGCCCTTGTTGCCGTGGCGGCCGGCCATCTTGTCGCCAGGCTGCAGGCGGCGCTTGACCGCGAGGTACACCTTGACCATTTTCTGCACGCCGGGCGGCAGTTCGTCGCCGCTGGTCAGCTTGCGCTTCTTTTCCTCGAACGCCGCGTCGAAGGCTTGCGCGTCTGCTCCAGGCCTGTCCTTCAGCTGCTCCAGCTGCTGCGCTGGCTTCTTCATTGGCCAGACGAATGTCGAACCAGTGGTAGCGTTCGATATCCTGCAGGTAGGCCTTGGTCACCTTGGTGCCCTTGGCGAGCTTCTTCGGACCGCCATTGGCGGTCTTTCCGGTGCAGCAGGCGCTCGATCCGGCCGAAAGCGTCGTCCTCGACGATGCGCATCTGGTCGGCCAGGTCCTTCTTGTAGCGGTTCAGCTCGTCGTCGATGATCTGCTGCGGCACGCTTGTCGCGCTCAATGCCCTCGCGGGTGAACACCTGCACGTCGATCACCGTGCCGGACATGCCGGAGGGCACGCGCAGGCTGGTGTCCTTCACGTCGGAGGCCTTCTCGCCGAAGATCGCGCGCAGCAGTTTTTCTTCCGGCGTGAGCTGGGTTTCGCCCTTCGGCGTGACCTTGCCGACCAGCACGTCGCCGGCTTCGACTTCGGCGCCGATGTAGACGATGCCGGATTCGTCCAGCCGCGCCAGCATTGCGTTCGGACAGGTTGGAAATGTCGCGGGTGATTTCTTCGGGCCCCAGCTTGGTGTCGCGCGCCACCACCGACAGCTCCTCGATATGGATCGAGGTGAAGCGGTCTTCGGCCACCACGCGCTCCGAGATCAGGATCGAGTCCTCGAAGTTGTAGCCGTTCCAGGGCATGAACGCGACCAGCATGTTCTGGCCCAGCGCCAGTTCGCCCATATCGGTCGAGGCGCCATCGGCGACCACATCGCCACGGGCGATCTCGTCACCGACCTTGACGATCGGACGCTGGTTGATGTTGGTGTTCTGGTTGGAACGGGTGTACTTGATCAGGTTGTAGATATCCACGCCGACTTCGCCGGCAACGGTTTCTTCGTCATTGACCCGCACCACGATGCGCGAGGCATCGACGTAATCGACCACGCCGCCGCGCAACGCCTGCACCGCCGTGCCCGAGTCCACCGCCACGGTGCGCTCGATGCCGGTGCCGACCAGCGGCTTCTCCGCGCGCAGGCAGGGTACTGCCTGGCGCTGCATGTTCGAACCCATCAGTGCGCGGTTCGCGTCGTCGTGCTCCAGGAACGGGATCAGGGAAGCAGCCACCGACACGATCTGCGACGGCGCCACGTCCATGTATTCGACGCGGTCGAGCAGTCGCCATGCGTGAATTCGTTGTGGTGGCGGCAGGACACCAGTTCGTCGAGCAGTTTGCCCTTCTTGTCGATCGCGGCATTGGCCTGGGCGATGACATACTTGCCTTCCTCGATCGCCGACAGGAACTCGATCTCGTCGGTGACCCGGCCGCCCACGACTTTGCGGTAGGGCGTTTCCAGGAAACCGTACTCGTTGGTGCGGGCAAACAGCGCCAGCGAGTTGATCAGGCCGATGTTCGGGCCTTCCGGCGTTTCGATCGGGCAGACGCGGCCATAGTGGGTCGGATGCACGTCGCGCACTTCGAAACCGGCACGTTCACGCGTCAGACCGCCCGGGCCCAGCGCGGAAACACGGCGCTTGTGCGTGATTTCCGACAGCGGGTTGGTCTGGTCCATGAACTGCGACAGCTGCGACTGGAACCGAAGAATTCCTTGATCGCCGCCGATACCGGTTTGGCATTGATAAGATCATGCGGCATCAGGTTGTCGGATTCGGCCTGCGAGAGACGTTCCTTGACGGCGCGCTCAACCCGCACCAGGCCGGCACGGAACTGGTTCTCCGCCAGTTCGCCCACCGAACGCACACGACGGTTGCCGAGATGGTCGATGTCGTCAATCTCACCGCGGCCATTGCGCAGTTCGACCAGGATCTTGATGACGGCCAATGATGTCTTCATTCGACAGCGTTCCCGTTCCGGTCAGCTCATCGCGTCCGACACGGCGATTGAATTTCATGCGGCCAACCGCCGACAGGTCATAGCGGTCTTCGGCGAAGAACAGCCGTTGAACAGCGTGTGCACCGCATCTTCCGTGGGCGGCTCACCCGGACGCATCATGCGGTAGATCGCAACCTGCGCCTGCATCTGGTCCGCGGTTTCGTCAGTGCGCAGGGTCTGTGAAATGTATGCGCCGTGGTCCAGTTCGTTGGTGTAAATGGTCTTGATTTTGTCGATGCCCGCCTCGATGCAGTCTTGTCCAGCAGGGTCTTCGGTGATTTCATCGTTGGCGTTCGCGACGATTTCGCCGGTTTCCTTGTTGACCACGGCTGCGGCCGAGCATGCGTCCGATCAGGAATTCTTCGGGCACCGTCGATCTTGGTGACCCCCGCTTCTTCCAGTTCGCGGACGTGCTTGACGGTGATGCGCTTGTCCTTCTGGCACGATGACCTTGCCCTGCTTGGTACAGATGTCAAAACGCGCGATTTCACCGCGCATGCGGTCCGGCACCAGTTCGAACTGGATGCCCTTCTTCGTGATGTGGAAGGTATCCATCATGAAGAAGCCGGAAGAATCTGTTCCGGGGTGTAGCCCATCGCCTTCAGCAGGATGGTGACCGGCATCTTGCGGCGACGGTCAATGCGGAAATACAGGAAGTCCTTCGGGTCGAATTCGAAGTCCAGCCAGGAGCCGCGGTAGGGAATGATGCGCGCCGAGAACAGCAGCTTGCCCGAACTGTGGGTCTTGCCGCGGTCGTGCTCGAAGAACACGCCAGGCGAACGGTGCAGCTGCGACACGATCACGCGCTCGGTGCCGTTGATGACGAACGAGCCGGTCGTGGTCATGAGCGGAATTTCACCCATGTACACTTCCTGCTCCTTGACTTCCTTGATCGTGGGCTTGGCAGCTTCCTTGTCCATGATGGTCAGGCGCACCTTGGCGCGCAGCGGCGCCGCAATAGGTCAGTCCGCGCTGCTGGCATTCCTTGACGTCGAAAGGCGGGGTGCCGAGCTGATAGCTGACGAAATCCAGGCGGGCATTGCCGGAGTGGCTGACGATCGGGAAGATCGACTGGAAAGCGGCCTGCAGGCCCTGGTTCTTGCGCTTTTCCGCGCGCCGCATCGGCCTGCAGGAACTGCGCATAGGAATCGATCTGCGTCGCCAGCAGGAACGGCACCGGCAATACGCTCGCACGCTTTGCGAAACTCTTGCGAATGCGTTTCTTTTCGGTAAAGGAATAAGCCATGACATCTCCGATTCACGGCAGGCGCGGGGATCGCGCGCTGCGTTCATCGACTGGTGATGGGCGTGGTGGTTGGCCGCTACCAACCGCTGGCGGACGATGGCAGGGAACCCCGCCATCCGACCATACCTGCCTTCTGCAGTCGCTTCAGAAGACAAAGAGAAACCGCCTTCCGGGGGTTTTTCTTTGGCCTCTTTTCGCCGTACTGTTTGCAGAAAAAGGCCGGCGACCGCAGCCGCCAGCCTCCCCGCATGCCTGTGCCAGCCTTATTTGATCTCGGCTTTCGCGCCGGCTTCTTCCAATTGCTTCTTGATTTCATCGGCATCCTTTTTGGGAATGCCTTCCTTGACCGGCTTGGGCGCGCCGTCCACCAGGTCCTTGGCTTCCTTCAGGCCCAGGCCGGTGACCGCGCGCACCACCTTGATGACGTTCACCTTGTTGTCGCCGGTCGCGGCCAGGATCACGGAAAATTCGGTCTTTTCCTCTGCTGCGGCCGCTGCGCCGCCGCCCGCGGGAGCAGCGACGGCAACGGCCGCGGCGGCTGCGGAAACGCCGAATTTGTCTTCCATGTCCTTGATGAGTTGGGAGAGCTCGAGCACGCTCATGTTGCCGATGGCGTCGAGAATTTCAGCTTTTGCCATTGCCATTTCGTATCTCCTGAAATCTTGTAAACGGTTGAGTCGCTGTTGTTACGCGGCCTGTTTCTGATCCCTGACGGCAGCCAGCGTGCGCACAAACTTGCCCGGCACTTCGTTGAGTGTCCGGACGAACTTGGCGATCGGCGCCTGCATCGTGCCCATGAGTTTTGCCAGAAGTTCTTCGCGGCTCGGCATGGTGGCCAGGGTCGCGACCTGTTTCGGGGTCATGACCTGTCCGGGCATTGCGCCGGCCTTGATGACGAACCGCTCGTTCGCCTTGGCAAACTCGTTGAGCACCTTCGCCGCAGCCACCGGATCCGCGGATATGCCGTATGCGAGCGGACCGACCATGTGCTGGGCCAGGCTCTCGAACGGTGTGCCGGTGACGGCGCGACGCGCCAGGGTGTTCTTGAGAACCCGGAGGTACACGCCCGAGTTGCGTGCCTTCGCCCGCAACGAGGTCATGTCTCCGACTTCGAGGCCGCGGTATTCGGCGAGTACGATGGCCTGGGCCTTCGCAACCTTCGCGCTGACCTCCGCCACTACCGCTTTCTTGTCGTCCAGATTGAGACCCAAGGTCTACCCTCCTAAAGTTGAACAAGAGGCCTTCACCCGAGGTGATCGGCCTTACCCTTTCAGACATAGCGACCTTCGATCCAGGAGCCGGCGCTGATTTCCCCGCCTGCCCGATATCTGTCTCTTGAGTGCGCTATCTGCGTTGGGCGTGAGGCGTGAGGAGTAAGGCGTGAGGGGTAACCCCGATGCCCGGCTCTTCGACCTCCGCGATTAAGTCTCTCCGGATCTTCGTTCGGCTGCGGCCACGAACTTGCGCCTCACGCCTCTCGCCTCACCGGCTCGACCCCAACGGTCTTTGACAGCCCTGGCCGCCCCCGAACAGGCGGGCCGCCAGTTACCAAAGTCCTTACTGCTGCTGCTGGGCCCCCAGGCTGGCCTGGTCGACCCGCACGCCCGGTCCCATGGTGCTGGAAACCGAGACTTTCTTGAGATAGATGCCCTTAGTCCCCGAGGGCCTCGATTTGTTCAACGCGTCCATCAATGCCAGAAAATTCTCCTTCAGCGCGTCCTCGGTAAACGAGGCGCGCCCAATGGTGCACTGGACGATGCCGGACTTGTCGGCGCGGTACTGGACCTGTCCGGCCTTGGCGTTCTTGACGGCATCGGCGACGTTTGGCGTGACCGTGCCCACTTTCGGGTTGGGCATCAGGCCGCGCGGACCCAGAACCTGGCCGAGCTGGCCGACCACACGCATCGCGTCGGGCGTGGCAATCGCCACGTCGAAGTCGATCTTGCCTTCCTTGACCTGGGCGGCCAGATCCTCGAAGCCGACGATGTCGGCTCCGGCATCCTTGGCGGCCTGCGCCTTTTCACCCTGCGCAAACACCGCCACCCGCACCGACTTGCCGGTGCCCTTGGGCAGCACGATCGAGCCGCGCACGGTCTGATCGGATTTCTTGGCGTCGATGCCGAGATTGACGGCCACGTCCACGGATTCGTTGAACTTGGCGCTGGCGCCTTCTTTCACCAATTTGATCGCATCGGTAATCGGATAGGCCTTGCTGGGGTCGATCTTGGCCCGCAAGTCCTTGGTTCTCTTGGAAATATGTGCCATCTTAAAAACCCTCCACTTCCACGCCCATGCTGCGCGCGCTGCCGGCCACGGTGCGCATCGCCGCTTCCAGATCCGCGGCGGTCAGATCGGGCTGCTTCTGCTTGGCGATCTGCTCGACCTGCGCGCGGGTCAGCCTGCCGACCTTGTCGCTGTTCGGCTTGGCGCTGCCTTTCTCGACCTTGACCGCTTTCCTGATCAGCACCGAGGTCGGCGGAGTCTTGATAATGAAGGTGAAGCTCTTGTCTGCATAAGCCGTGATGACCACCGGCAGCGGCAGACCCGGTTCCACGCCCTGGGTCTGGGCGTTGAAGGCCTTGCAGAACTCCATGATGTTCAGGCCGCGCTGGCCCAGTGCCGGGCCGATCGGCGGGCTCGGATTGGCTTTGCCTGCAGGAACCTGCAGCTTGACGAAGCCGACGACTTTCTTTGCCACGATAAGACTCCTCTAGAGAGTGGGTGCTAGCGCACGCCCGCAGGCGCGCTCCCCGTTCAAAATCCGTGAATGGTAAATCGTGAATAGCGAATCGAAGAACCTACCCCCTGGCCAGCCGTTACCATTTCCCATTCACGCTTTTTCGACCTGGCTGAAATCCAGCTCGACGGGCGTGGCGCGCCCGAATATGGAAACCGAAACCCGCAGCTTGTTCTTGTCGTAGTTCACTTCTTCCACCGAGCCGTGGAAATCGGTGAACGGTCCCTCCTTCACGCGCACCGCCTCGCCCGCTTCGAACAGCACCTTGGGCTTGGGCTTCTCCACGCCTTCCTGGATCTGGTGCAGGATCGCCTGGACTTCCTTTTCGCTGATCGGCGGCGGACGGCGCCCCGGTGCGCCGCCGACGAAACCGGTCACTTTCGGCGTGTTCTTCACCAGGTGCCAGGTCTCGTCGGTCATGTCCATCTCGACCAGCACATAGCCTGGGAAGAACTTGCGCTCGCTGATGTTCTTCTGGCCGCTCTTCATTTCGACCACTTCTTCCACCGGGACCAGGATCTGGCCGAATTTGTCTGCCATGCCGGCCCGACTGATACGCTCCACCAGCGCGCGCTGGACGCTCTTCTCGAAGCCCGAGTAGGCATGAACCACATACCACTTTTTCGACATCACGCCCCCGGCCCCATCAAGAATTTAACGCCCCACACCAGGACCGCGTCCACGATCCACAGGAAGATCGCCATTACCAGCACGAAGGCGAGCACCATTCCGGTGGTCTGCACCGTTTCCTTGCGCGACGGCCACACCACTTTCCTGGTTTCGGCCACCGCCTCCTGGGCATAGGCATGGAACTGCCGGCCCGGCTCGGTCATCCATGCCACCAACACCGCGGCGACCACCCCCCCGAGCACCGAGGCGACCCGGAGAATCAGCGCCTTGTCTTCCAGATAATAGAAGCCGGCGATTCCCGCGATGACCAGCAGTACCGCCAGCGCCAACTTGATCTTGTCTGCCATCTAAAGAACCTTTTGAGCCACCCTCTTAAAATGGCAACCCGCAACCTTGGCAATGAAAAAGCTTCCGGTTGCGGGCTCTCGGGGTGGCAGGCCAGGAGGGTCTCGAACCCCCAACCTTCGGTTTTGGAGACCGACGCTCTGCCAATTGAGCTACTGGCCTATTAAATTCTGGTGATTAGGTGAACGGCGATTAGGTGATTTTTCCAGTCCCTCAATCGCCAGATTACTCAATCGCTGAATCACTTAATCGCTGAACTACTCTATGACCTTGGACACCACGCCGGCGCCCACGGTGCGGCCGCCCTCGCGTATGGCAAAGCGCAAGCCCTCTTCCATCGCAATGGGCTGGATGAGCTGCACGGTGATGGCCACGTTGTCCCCGGGCATCACCATCTCGGTGCCCGCCGGCAATTCCACCGCCCCGGTCACATCGGTGGTGCGGAAGTAGAACTGCGGCCGGTAGCCGTTGAAAAACGGCGTGTGCCGCCCGCCCTCTTCCTTCGAGAGCACGTAGACTTCTGCCGCGAATTTCGTGTGCGGGGTGATGGAGCCGGGCTTGGCCAGCACCTGGCCGCGCTCGACTTCTTCGCGCTTGGTGCCCCGCAGCAGCACCCCGATGTTGTCGCCCGCCTGCCCCTGGTCCAGCAGCTTCCTGAACATCTCCACCCCGGTGCACACGGTCTTGATGGTGGGTTTCAATCCCACGATCTCCAGTTCATCGCCCACTTTGACGATCCCGCGCTCCACGCGGCCCGTGACCACGGTACCGCGACCGGAGATGGAAAAGACGTCTTCCACCGGCATCAGGAACGGGCCGTCCAAAGCCCGCTTGGGTTCGGGGATGTAGGAATCCAGCGCATCGGCGAGCTTGAAGATCGCCCCTTCGCCCATGTCGGTCTTGTCGCCTTCCAGGGCCTTGAGGGCGCTGCCAATGATGATCGGGGTCTTGTCGCCGGGAAATTCGTACTTGGAGAGCAGTTCGCGTACTTCCATTTCCACCAGTTCCAGCAGTTCCTTGTCGTCGACCATGTCGGCCTTGTTCATGAACACGACGATGTAGGGAACGCCCACCTGGCGTGCCAGCAAAATGTGCTCGCGGGTCTGCGGCATCGGGCCGTCGGCGGCCGAAACCACCAGGATCGCCCCGTCCATCTGCGCCGCCCCCGTGATCATGTTCTTCACGTAGTCGGCATGCCCGGGACAGTCCACGTGCGCGTAGTGGCGCTTGGCGGTTTCGTATTCGACGTGCGCGGTGTTGATGGTGATCCCGCGGGCCTTTTCTTCCGGAGCATTGTCGATCTGGTCGTAGGCCTTGGCCTCGCCCCCGAACTTCTTCGACAGCACCAGCGTCAGTGCCGCCGTCAGCGTGGTCTTGCCATGGTCCACGTGACCAATCGTCCCCACGTTCACGTGCGGCTTGGTGCGCTCAAACTTTCCCTTTGACATCTCGCTGTCCTCGTCTTGGCTTTTTTAAGTAGTGACCTTGAACCTTGTATAACCCTAGAATCCTTTGGAGCCCATGACCAGGATTGAACTGGTGACCTCTCCCTTACCAAGGGAGTGCTCTACCACTGAGCTACATGGGCGGATCGAAACGCTGTTGCCGACCGGCTTTGCCCCGCTTCAACCAGGTCGCCGCAACTCCTGTCCGAATTTCTTTCTGGAGCGGGTGAAGGGAATCGAACCCTCGTCGTAAGCTTGGAAGGCTTCTGCTCTACCATTGAGCTACACCCGCCTGAATCCGGGCTCACCACACCGAATCTGCCTGCCGTTGGTACCTCAGAAGAAGCTTTGACGATCCCGCCGCTGATCCAGACCGACCCCGTCGCTCAATGCTTGGTGGAGGGGGAAGGATTCGAACCTTCGAAGGCAGAGCCGTCAGATTTACAGTCTGATCCCTTTGACCGCTCGGGAACCCCTCCGAACGAAACGGCGGATTATCGATAATAAACGAAGGGATGTCAAACATCCGGCGGCATTCGCAGGCGCGCTCCGCGAACCCCGGATGGCTCCCGGATCCGCGCCAGGCGCGGTCACACGGCCGGGTTGGGATAGCGCAGGTGGACCGCGTCGATATCCGCCAGAACAGCGGCGCCGAGGTCCAGGTTTTCGGTGTCGATGTTTTCGCCGAGTTGCGTCAGGGTCGTCGCGCCGATGATGGTGCTGGCGCAAAACCAGCGGCTGCGTACGAACGCGATCGCCAGGGCGGCCGCGTGCAGGCCGGCGCGTCTGGCCAGATCGGCATAGGCGGCAACCGCCGGCATCACGTTGGGTTTGTCGTAACGCTGTCCGAACGGCGGATACCGGGTCAGCCGCGCACCTTCCGGCTTGGCGCCATTGAGATATTTGCCGGACAGGTGGCCAAAGGCGAGCGGACTGTATGCCAGCAGCGGTACGCCCTCGCGCCGCGTCACCTCCGATAGTCCGGTTTCGTAACTGCGATTGAGCAGGTTGTAGGCGTTCTGGATCGAGGCCACCATCGGCAGCCCCTTCTGCCGCGCCAGGCGGACAAACTCCAAGGCACCCCAGGGTGACTCGTTGGACAATCCCAAGTACCTGATCTTGCCGGCCTTGATGACCTCGGCAAAGGCCTCGAGCTGCTCTTCGATGGGTACCGAGGGCCGTTCCTGCACCGGGTCGTAGAAAATATTGCCGAACAGCGGCAGATAGCGGTCCGGCCAGTGGATCTGGTACAGGTCAACATAGTCGGTCTGCAGGCGCCTGAGACTGCCGTTCAGCGCCTCCTGGATGCCTTTCCTGTCCACCGCCTTCGGGCCGCCGCGCACCCAGTTGAATCCCCGGCCCGGGGCGGTGATCTTGGTGGCAACGATCACTTTGTCGCGCTGCTGCCTGGTGAGCCAGGTGCCAAGGAAGGACTCGGTACGGCCCTGCGTCTCCGCCCTGGGCGGGACCGGGTACATTTCCGCCGCGTCGACGAAATTGATGCCGCGGGAAACGGCGTAATCGAGTTGCTGGTGTGCCTCTTTTTCGCTGTTCTGCTCGCCCCAGGTCATGGTGCCCAGGCAGATCTCCGACACGTCGAGATCGCTCGATCCAAGCTTGTTGTACTTCATTCTGGGATCAGACTGGCGCTATTAGGGACTGCAGCATCTGCCGGAATTCCCCGGGCGGAACCGGGCGACCCGAGAGATAGCCCTGGATTTCGTCGCAACCCTCGGCGCGCAAGAACTGTTGCTGTTCCGCGGTTTCCACGCCCTCGGCGATGACCTTCATGCGCAAGCTGCGCGCCATGGCGATAATCGCGCGCACGATCGCTGCATCGTCCTGGTCCGCAGGGATGTCGCGAACGAAGGTCCGGTCGATCTTCAGCGCGTCGATGGGAAAACGTTTCAGATACGACAGCGAAGAGTAGCCGGTACCGAAATCGTCCACGGATATCGAGATGCCCATCGTTTTGAGGCCGGCCAGCACCTCGCTTACCGCGGTGCTGCTTTCCATCAACACGCTCTCGGTGATCTCGAACTCGAGGTTGCGCGGATCGAATCCGGTTTCCGCGAAGACACCAGCCAGCGTCTCCATCAGCCGGCCGTGACGGAACTGCCTGGTGGACAGATTGACCGCCAGCTTGACCTGCCCCAGGCCTTCGTCGTGCCATTGCCTGACCTGCTGGCAGGCCTCGCGCAAAACCCATTCGCCGATCGGCAGAATCAGCCCGCTTTCCTCGGCAATGCCGATGAAGTCCTGCGGTGACACCATCCCGAGTTCGGGATGCTGCCAGCGTATCAGCGCTTCCACGCCGCTCATCGCGCCGGTGTCCAGACTGAACTTGGGCTGGTAATGCAGCAGAAATTCGCGCCGCTCCAGCGCGCGCCGCAGACTGGTTTCCACGTCAAGGCGCGACTGCGCACGCGCCGTCAGTTCGGCGGAATAGAACTGGAAGTTGTTCCGCCCCTGCGCCTTGGCGTGATACATCGCGGAGTCCGCGTTCTTGGTCAGCGCGTCAAGATCTACGCTGTCCAGGGGATAAATGGTGATGCCGATGCTGGGGCCGACGAACAATTCGCGTCCGCCCACGAAAAATGGCGGAGCGAAGCTGTCGAGCATCTTCTGCGCCACGAATATTGCGTCGCGCGGATCAGCCATGTCGCCCAGCACCATTCCGAACTCGTCGCCACCGAAGCGCGCCACCGTATCGCTCTCGCGCACGCACACCTGCAGGCGCCTGCCGATGTCGCGCAACAGCTCGTCACCGGCCTCATGGCCCAAGGTGTCGTTGACCATCTTGAAATGGTCGATGTCGAGCAGCATCACACCGACGCTACGCCCCTGCCGGCGCGCCTCGATCATCGCCTGCGACAGGCGGTCGTTATACAGTGATCGATTGGGAAGACCGGTGAGTTCGTCGTGATAGGCAAGATAGTTGAGACGTTCCTGCGCCTGCCGGTTGGCAGTCACATCCTGCGCCAGCGTCATCACGGACAGCACCCTGCCCTGCGCATCCACCAGCGGCGTGTAGTACCACTCGCAGGCGATGCTGCGTTCGTCCTTGGTGCGGTTTTCCATCGTGAGCTGGGCGCTGTGCTTGTCGATCAGAAGCCGTTTCCACTGCGCGGCGATCGTGTCGCAACTGCGCTCCGCGGCGATCAGGCTGGCGGCGTGCCGCCCCAGCGCCTCCTGCCGGCTGTAGCCGAATATGCGCTCGGCTGCGGGATTCCATTCGACCACGCGAAACGACAGGTCCCACTCGATGAAGGCCAGCGGCGCCTGGTGTGCGTGCAGACGCAGCTTCTGCTCCGACTTCATCAGGATTTCCTGCGCCTTGCGGTGTTCGCCGATCTCGTACTGCAGGGCGGTGTTCGCCTCTTCCAGGTTGTCCTTGGTCGCGGACAGCGTATCCACCAGGCCGAGGTTGCGAAAGCGCAGCCGCAGCGACTCGGCGATGGTGGCGTGAATGCGTGCAGAAATCCCCAGCATCAACGCAACGAACAGCAATATCATCGAGCCCATCGCGACGTGTACCGGATCCAGGTACAACGCCATGCGCGCGGCAAACGGCACCATGCTCGGCAGCAGGTATGCGGCGTAGGCGCCGCGATAGGAAGACAGCGTGGAAACACCGCCCGCGGCCAGTCCGGCAAGCAGCAGTCCGAAAAAGAACTGGTGAATGAGCTCCTCGCCGGCCAGCATGACGCCGCCAGCACCCCAGAGGATGCCGGACAGCAGCGTGCTGGCGAAGAAACTCCGCAACCAGGGCTCCAGCTGCTCGACCCGCGGCGCGTTCGCGGTGAAACGGCGCCAGAGCAGGAACCGGTGCCCGGTCAGCGCACAGACGGCAATGAACCACGGGAGCAGCAACTTCGCGTCCGCGACAGGCCAGGTCACACCGACCACGATCAATGCGATCAGGAGCGTCGCCGTCAGTGCGGCAGGAAGCTGACTAAACAGCAGGGCGATCTGCTGGGCCCGAACCTCCCGATAGGTCTCTTCGGACGGGCTGTTCTCGACGATGCCCGTCGAGCGCAGAATTGCCGTGATGTTTTCCGAGCTGGGCATGTCTTTACGGTCGGGTCATCGGGTGCTCATGTGTAGCGCACCTGCGGCATCGCATATTGCCGGAATATAATTGGTGCCGGCAGGCTCCCGGACGTCATCATGCGATGGTAGCACCATCGCGGCGGCTCTCATCAGGGCCGCAACGCCACGATCATTTCGATTTCAACGCAGGCGTTGCGCGGCAACTCCGCGACCCCGATCGCACTGCGCGCGTGCCTGCCGTTTTCTCCGAAGACCTGCACCAGGAGTTCCGAGGCGGCGTCGATCACTTTCGGCTGCTGGTTGAACATGGGCGCCGAAGCCACGAATCCAGTGACCTTGAGGATGCGCTCGATGTGATCGAGCGAGCCCAGTGCCTGCTTCAGGCAGGCGAGTGCCTGCAGGATGCACAGGCGCGCGGCGTCCCGCGCGCGCGCGATGCTTACTTCATTGCCGACCTTGCCTACGATGCGCACGTCGTCACCTTCGCGCGGCAGTTGGCCGCTGACGAACGCCTGTCGCTCGTGCACCGTGACCGGGACATACTGAAACGCCGGGACCGTTGCCGCCGGCAGCACGATTCCAAGTTTCGCGAGTTTCTGCTCAATTATTTCGCTCATGTGGTCTCCGCAAAAACAAAACGGCACGGCCGCCAAAGCTGCCGTGCCGATTCGCCGCCCAAGGGAAGCTCTGCATAGGTCCCGCATGCGCAACCGAGGCGATTCGGGTCGAGGGCAAGACGGCGAGGACGCCGTGTAGCCGGCCTACATAAGGAGGAGCCGGCACAGGCATCGGCCCGAATCGCCCGGTCCCTCGAAAGAGTCGAAATGATATTGGGTTGTGCCAGGTGCGGCGCCTGCGTTGTTACGCTCCTTGTTGGGGCTTCAGCCGCACCTGCGGAGCGACGCCTAGCAGTCATCCGCACCTGGCGCAACGCGCGTCGTGGGACCTATGCAGAGCTTCCCTGGCACGGGTCAATTCAGGACCATGGCCTGGAAGAACGGCACGTAGGCCTGCAACATGACGAGCACCCCGACCAGTGACGCCAGCGCAACGCTGTGCCAGAAAACGAAGCGCAGGATTACGCCTTCCCTCCCCTGCTGGTTGGTCGCCACGGAAGCAACGACGATGCTTTGCGCATCGATCATTTTGCCCATCACCCCGCCGGAACTGTTTGCTGCCGCCATCAAGGTCGGGTTCAGGCCCAGCTTGTTCGCAGTGATGACCTGCTGGCTGCCGAATAGCGCATTGGAGGCGGCGTCCGTCCCCGTCAGGGCGACGCCGATCCATCCGATCAACGTGCCGAAGAACGGGTATAGCCAGCCGGTATTGGCAAACGCGAGGCCAAGCGTGCCATCCATCCCAGAGTAGCGCGTCGTGTAGCCCAGTGCCAGCATCGCAAGGATCGTCAGCAGGGAATACTTCATCAGCCCGAAGGTCTCGACCCATGTTCTGAGCATTTCTCGCGGCTTGAAACCCATGAGGAAGCCGGAAATTATCGCGGCAATCCAGATTCCCGTCCCGGTCGCCGAGATGATGCCCCACTTCCACACGGCGGGTTCGACGCGTGCGGCGGCAACCGCCGGCTCCACGCGCTGCACCAGGTTATGCAGACCCGGAATCTGCCACTCCCAGTAGGTGATTCCCTTGAGGTTGAGGAATGCCTTGACCACGGGCAGGCCCCACAGGAACAAGATGACCGTCAGAATCACCCAAGGTGTCCACGCCTTGATCACCATGTCGCGGCTGTGCCCGTGATGTTCCTTCGCGGCTTCGGCCGTGGGTACGGTAATCCCGCTGCCGGAAGCATCCAGCATGACCGACTTCGGTTTCCAGATGGCGAGGAATGCGGCAAGGATGACCATCGAGATCATCGCGCCGAGCATGTCCACCAGCCACGGGCCGTGGTAGTTCGAGATCAGGAATTGCGGAATTGCAAAAGACAAGCCCGCGACCAGGATCGCAGGCCAGACTTCCACCGTGCGGCGCCAGCCGCAAAACGTCAACACCAGCCAGATCGGGACGATCACGGAAAAGAACGGGAGCTGCCGTCCCACCATGGCGGAAAGCGTGAAGAGATAGTCGGGATTTTCCGGCTGCGTGACAGAATGCAAGACGATGATGGGCGTTCCGAGTCCGCCGTAGGCCACTGGCGCCGTGTTGGCAATCAGGGACAGGCCCGACGCCGCGAGCGGATGAAAACCCAGTCCGATCAGGATCGCGCCGGTCACGGCTACCGGCGTACCGCCACCCGCCGCGCCTTCGAAAAAAGCACCGAAGCAGAAGGCGATCAGAACCAACTGCAACCTGCGGTCGTTGGTGATGCCGCCGATGCTGTCCTGAAGGATCTTGAACAACCCCGCCTTGAGCGTCATCCGGTACAGGAAAATCAGATTCAGGATGATCCAGCAGATCGTGGTGGCGGCGAACAACGCACCGTAGAAGCCGGCCCCCAAGGTCAGGCCACCAGGCATACCTATGACGAACATCGCTATCAGCACGGCCGCAACCAGGCCGGCGAGCGCTGCGTAGTGGGCGCGGATATGAAAGATTCCGAGCCCGCCGAGCAACACAATCACGGGGATCGCGCAGACCAGCGTTGAAAGGATGGTGTTGCCGAACGGGTCGTAGACCTGAGACCAAATCATGACTGCCCCCTCCCCTGCTGCCTTATTGTTTTGGCATCGTCGGCCTGTTGCCGCATTGGGCGGCCGAATGCCGGGCAAGTATAGAGGAGTTTTTCCCCGGCGCCATTGCTAGCCTGGGGCGGTGTAATGCTGCAAGCGGGAGAAGGGCCCGCGCCTCCGGAGCCTACGGGCATGGCACTCCTCGGCGCGCTCGAACGCGCCAGCCAACCGCGCGCGATTGCCGGCGAGTGCCGGCGTTGAAACGCTACTCCTGTTCCTCGAGCTGTCCGAGCGGGCGCTTGAAGGTGTATTCGACCGGTTTCTTGATCATCTCATCGGCAGAGGAACCCACGCTGCCGCTGAATAGAGTGAACGGCAGCGCAACTACCCAACCCACCGAACCGGCCACGATCGCAACCAACCCCATCGGCCGCGCGAAAACCGCGTCCAGGAACATGTCGCCGCCGGCGCGATCTTTCGGGAGTTGTTCGTTCCCGGCGATTGATTGTCCTGCCATCGCAGCCGTCAAAGCCGCGATCACCAGGCCGTGTTTCATGAGCTTACTCATCGCTTTCCTCCATTTTGGGAAGTTGGTCGAGAAAGACATTGTAACCCTTTCTTTCCACGCCCGAAACAACCGTCTGATCACAGCGCCTCCGCAGATTCGGGAAAGGTATGCTCGCCTTGAAGCAGGATGGCATCGAAAAGATCCAGCAAGGCCATACCGACGTCGCCCAGATTCGCGCGGTCGCCGCCTGACCACTCACGGCATGGAAATGTTGAGGATGTGGCGCCGGTAAATTTCGGGCAGGCGCTCCAGCACCAGGTCCTTGCCCAGTACGTCGCCGTCGCGCAGCGCCTGCGCCACCACATCCATGCTCAGTGCCTCGAGCGCAGGCACCGCAATGGGCGCGTAGGACAAGTGCCAGGCCTCGGGAAACGTACCGCCGCGGTATTCACGATACGGCCGGAAGAAACCGAAGCGCGCCATGTTCTGGTCCAGCCACTGGTGCAACCGATGGAAGATGCCGCCCGGCTGCGTCTCCTCCGGCAGCAGCTTCACCCGGTAGCCTTCGGGAAGCGCCGCGCGATCGTAGACGTCGATATCGGTACCCCAATGGTGGCGGCTCGCGCCTGGCAGGGCCGACCAGTTGAGTATGCATTGCATCCGCTCCGCTTCCGACAGGGCGTGGTAGTCGAGCGCGCCGCCGCCGGCGTCGAAAAGCGTGCGCTCGCCGCAGAATTTCCGGTTCCAGATTTCTGCCTGCGATTCGAAATCCCGAAACCCGCTGAACACCGCGATATCGAGGCCTTCCCGCGCCGCCGCCTCGCGCATGCGCGCGAAGGGCTCCACCACGTCCGCGTGAATGGCGAAACGCGGTTCGTCCGATTGAAACACGTGGGACCGGGAACGGCCGGTCAGTTGCAAGTGGTCGAGCAGCATGTCGCGGCCCCGTTGCGTCGAAGGCGGATTGTCGCAAACCCATCCACCGAAACGCCAGCGCACACGACGCCCGCAGGGCGTCCATACCCAATGGCGCCCGGAGGGCGCCCTGACTTACTGGCGCAGTTGCTTGGGCGTCACGCCCAGCAAGCGCTTGAAGTGCCGGGTGAGATGGCTCTGGTCGGCAAATCCGACCGCGGCCGCGACTTCTGCCAGCGACCGGTCGCCGGCGCCGGCGCTGAGCAACGAGCGGGCGCTGTTCACCCGCACCTGCAGCAGGTACTGGTGCGGCGTGACGCCGGTGACCTTCTTGAAGATGCGCGAAAGATGAAACGGGCTCAGGTGCGCCGCGGCCGCAATGTCCGACAGGCTGAGCTCCCTGGCATAGTTCTCATGGATGAAATTGACCGCCTGGGTGACCGCCCGTGGTTGAGTGGAAATCCTGTCGGTCACGATGGGCTGCGCGCGCTCGGAGTAGTTGCGCAGCAGATGAACCGCCAGCATGCCGGCGAGCGACTCGGCGAACAGGCGGCTGCCGGCATCACCGTTCATCGCTTCGCGCATCAGGTTTCCGGCAATTCCGGTGATCAGCGGATCGCGCTGGCCTTCGACGGTGAGCAATCGCACTCCGGCCGGGTCGAGGCCGAAAGTCTCGCGTGCGACCTTGTCCAGATATTCCGGTTCCAGCGCCATGACCGCGAACGACAGGCGCGTGTCCCACGACCAGCGTACCGGAGTCTCGCTGGGAAGCACGGAAACCAGCCCGGCGGCGAGTTCGCTCTCCGCAACGCCGCCGCCGCTCTCGCGAACGCAGCGACCGTCGGCGAGACTCACGAAAATCAGATGCTCCTTGGTTCCGCCCGGAAGGCTGCTGTCTCCCGGCTCCAGCTCGCGGCGCTCGATGTTCAGCGGATACCAGCCAAGCGACAGGCTCGATATGCGCACGCTGTCCGGCATGACGCTGAAACCATCCACAGGCGCTTTCGCAGCCGCCGCGCCCACAGCCGAAATCAATGCCGGATCGTAAGGTGCATTCATTTTCTTCGTCCCCGCCTGCCGCCAGAAAGTAACTGACTGGTCAGTAATATAAAGGCGTGGCGCTCGCACGGTCAATAAGTCTTTGGCTCACACCGTCGGGGCGCCAAGGCGGCAATCTAACCGTGCCGCATGACAGGAAAAAGAATGGGCCGCGCATATCATCCATTCCGGTCCCGCATGGGTTGTGATGCGGCAAGTAAAACCCAATAGAAAAGACCCGCCTGCGCAAACGCAGGTGGGTTTGGCCGAAGACTCGGCGCCGCGCGGCGGCATCCTGGCGACCCATTTTTCCCAGCGCCAACCGTGGTTGGCTGCATGACGATGGCAACAATGAACCCATTATCCGGGCAGAATCTGCCTCGCGCTTTCAGCGCGCCATAGCCGCCACGAAAGCCACCCGAATTCAGCAATGACAGCCCAATCAGACACCACGGGAAATCCTGCGCAACCTCGATCTGGCCCAGTGCCGGCTCCGGTGTCGTTTCGCGTGGCCTTGCGGTTCTGGCTCAAGCTCGGATTCATCAGTTTCGGCGGCCCGGCCGGGCAGATCGCGATCATGCACCAGGAACTGGTGGAGAAGCGGCGCTGGATTTCCGAGCGGCGCTTTCTGCATGCGCTCAACTACTGCATGGTCCTGCCGGGTCCGGAGGCGCAACAGCTCGCCACGTACATCGGCTGGCTGATGCATCGCACCTGGGGTGGGATCGTCGCCGGCACCCTGTTCGTGCTGCCGTCGCTGTTCATCCTGATCGCGCTTTCCTGGATTTACCTCGCATTCGGCGACGTGCCGCTGGTCGCCGGCATCCTTTACGGCATCAAGCCGGCCGTCACCGCGATCGTGCTGTTCGCCGCCTACCGGATCGGCACGCGGGCACTTAAAAATCCGGTGCTGTGGGGGATCGCCGCAGCGGCATTCATCGCAATCTTTTTTTTCCAGCTGCCTTTTCCGTGGATCGTACTCGGCGCCGGTATCATCGGCGCGATCGGCGGGCGCATCTCGCCGCGGACCTTCGCCACCGGCGGGCACGGCGAGTCGGGCAAAAATTACGGCCCTGCGCTGATCGACGACCACACGCCCACTCCCGAGCACGCGCGTTTCGCGTGGTCGCGCGTCGCCCGCGCGCTGATCGTCGGCTTGGGTCTGTGGGTGGCCGCAATCGCCGGATTGCTGGCGCTTTACGGGACCGGTGGAACACTCACGCAGATGGCCTGGTTTTTCATCAAGGCGGCGCTGCTCACCTTTGGCGGCGCCTATGCGGTACTACCCTATGTCGTGCAAGGCGCCGTGGACCACTATCACTGGCTCACTGCGAGCCAGATGATAGACGGGCTCGCCCTCGGCGAAACCACGCCGGGCCCGTTGATCATGGTGGTCGCGTTCGTCGGCTTTGTCGGGGGGTGGACCGCTCAGGTGTTCGGGCCGGAGAATGCGGCGCTCGCTGGCGCCACCGCCGCGCTGGTAGTGACGTTCTTCACTTTCCTGCCGTCCTTCCTGTTCATCCTGATCGGCGGACCGCTGGTCGAGAGCACGCACCGGCAGCCGCACCTGACCGCCCCGCTCACCGGCATCACCGCCGCGATCGTGGGCGTCATCCTGAACCTGGCGCTGTTCTTTGCCTGGCACGTGCTGTGGCCGGCCGGTTTCGAAGGCCGCTTCGAATGGCCGTTGCTCGCGCTCGGGACGGCAGCGCTCATCGCGCTGTTCCGGTTCCGCATCGGGATTGTTGCTGTAATCGCGGGCTGCGGCATCGCCGGATTGGCGTTGCGGCTGCTTGCTGGTTAGAGCGTGTACTTGACAAGGATGCGCGCGCTGCGGCCTTTCTGGCTGTTCCAGTGCGCAAAGTGCTGGCAGATTTCCTTCGATTCGTTGCCCTGCGCGCGCTCGAACCAGGCGTCGACGAATCTTGCCGCGCCGGCGTCCTGTCCTGCCAGTACCCGCGCTTCGTCCCAGGGCTGTTGTGCATCCTCGACACGCGTGAACATCTGTACCTCGATCACGGTTGCCGACGCCGGCACCACCGCGCATAGCGTCGTGCGCAACGCTTCGGCTTCGGCGCAGGCCCCCGGCGCCTGCGCAAGCCCCGCCTTCGGCGTCCGGCAGGGTGGAACGTTGATGATCGCGGCCACACCTGCGGCGCCGCGCCGGCGCTCGACCGCCAAACGCGCATCCGCCTCAGTCTGGTCGTTTTTCTCCAGTCCGGCGCGCTCCAGCCGCACCGCGGCGGCGCTGAGGTCACGCAACCGCATCTGCATCTCCTCCCGCAGCACCCTGTCGTCGTCCCGTTGGCTATAGGTTTGATATTCCGAAAGCCCATAGCCGCCCGCCACCGCAGCCAGCACCAACACAAAGGTCGTCAGCCAGGATCCGGATTTGCGTGGTGAAAGCGGTTTGCCCGCAGCCCGCTCCGCGGCGTGCCGACGGGCGTTGGCCGTCAACTGGATTACCGCAGTGACAAATGTAGCCACGGCGCCGATAACAGCCGCCATTACTGGGTCGGAGATATTCATGGAGATGCGATGCTACCGCCTTGGTTGTCTTGCCGGAAGTACGCTGCCGCCCGGCCGGTGCTATAGTTCAAGCAATTCCTGTACGCACCCTTCCCCCATGCGACTCGATCTCAACTACGGTCGCGGCAGTTACCCCCTGGATCTGCCGGACCATTGGGACGTCACCGTGATCCGCAAGCCGGCGATGCCGATTCAGTCCGACGCGCCAGCAGCCGTGCGCGCTGCGCTGTCGCGGCCTGTGAATGCCCGCCCCCTGGCGGAGGAAGCGCGGGGTAGAAAGACGGCGTGCATCCTCATTTGCGATATCACGCGTCCGGTACCGAACGGCCTGCTGCTGCCGGAAATTGTCCGGCAACTGCTCGATTCCGGCATGAAGCCGGAAAACATCACCGTCCTGGTTGCCACGGGGCTGCATCGTCCGAACGAGGGCGCGGAACTGGAAGAACTGATCGGCGACCCCTGGGTGCTGAGCACCGTCAAGGTGGCGAACCATTTCGCCCGCAACGACGCCGACCACGTCGATCTCGGACCGACCCCGCGCGGCACGCCGGTGAAACTGGACCGCCGCTTTGTTGAAGCGGATGTGAGAATCGCCACCGGCCTGGTGGAGCCGCACTTCATGGCCGGCTACTCGGGCGGGCGCAAGGTGATCGCACCGGGTGTAGCGCATCAGGACACGATTACGACCTTCCACAGCGCCCGCTTCATGTCGCATCCGAAGGCGGACAACTGCGTGCTCGACGGCAACCCGTTGCACGAAGAGCAACTCGAGATCGTACGCAAGCTCGGCCACGTGCTGGCCGTGAACACCGTGATCGACGAGCATCGGCGGCTGTCGTTCGTAAACTACGGCGAGATCATCGCCAGCCACCTTGATGCCGTTGAGTTCACTCGGAGCTATGTCCAAGTGCCGGTCGCGCGCCGCTTCAGGACCGTGGTCACCAGCGCCGCCGGCTATCCGCTCGATACGACGTACTATCAGACGGTCAAGGGCATGGTCGGCCCGGTGAACATTCTCGAGCCGGGCGGCGACCTGGTTGTGGTCTCCGAGTGTTCTGAAGGACTGGGCTCGAAGGAATACGCCGATGCGCAGCGCCGGCTCATCAGCATGGGCGTGGACGGTTTCTTCGCGGACATCAGCCGCAAGCAGTTCGCCGGCATCGACGAGTGGCAGACGCAGATGCAGCTCAAGCCGATGAATGCCGGCAGCGTGCATCTTTACAGCGACGGACTCGGCGCCGGCGACCGCGACCTTACCGGGGTGAACCTTATCGACTCGGTGGAGGAAGCGCTGCACCGATGCGTGGAAGCAAGCGGCGACACGGCGGTCGCCGTGATCCCGGAAGGACCATACGTGGTGCCGGTGTATCAGCCTGCATAACTAAGGAGTCGACATGATCGGGGACAGGATCGAGGTCAACATCGCCGGCGGACTGGATGTACCGCTGCCGCGCATGGTCAACGTGCGCCAGAAGTTCGAAGCCGTGCATCTGGGCGACCTGGCGGCCACGGTGGCAAAGGAATTCCAGCGTCCCGAGGTGCGTGCGCGAGTCAAAACCGGCCAGACCATTGCGGTAGGCTGCGGCAGCCGCGGCATCGCCAACATCGGAACCATCGTGAAGTGCGTGATCCGCGAGCTTCAGGCGCTCGGCGCCAAGCCGTTCATCTTCCCGGCGATGGGCAGCCACGGCGCGGCGACCGCGGAAGGCCAGAAGAAAGTCCTGGAGGGCTACGGTATCACCGAAGCCAGCACCGGGGTTCCGGTCCGGGCAACCATGGACACGGTGATCGTCGGCACGCTCGCCGACGGCACGCCTGTGCACATGGACCGGTACGCCGCCGAAGCCGACGGCATCGTCGTCATCAACCGCATCAAGCCGCATACCGCGTTTCGCGGCGCCACCGAAAGCGGCATCACCAAGATGCTGGCGATCGGCATCGGCAAGATCGTCGGCGCGGCGACCTATCACCAGCAGGGCATGGACACCTTTCCCGAACTCCTGCCGAAAGTGCGGGATGCGAACCTGGCCAAACGCAACGTGCTGTTCGGCGTGGGCATCGTCGAAAACGCGCACGACCAGACTGCAGTGATCGAAGTCATTCCCTCGGAGCACATCGCCAAGCGCGAGCCCGTGCTCCAGGACATGGCGAAAAAGCTGATGCCGCAACTGTTCTTCAGTGAAATCGACGTGCTCGTCATCGACGAGATGGGCAAGAACATCAGCGGCGCGGGTTTCGATCCGAACATCACCGGGCGCAACCGCCGCTCGGTGCAATGGAACTTCGGCCCACGTACCAAAAAGATCGTGATCCTCGGCCTGACGCCCGAGACCGGCGGCAACGCCACCGGAGTGGGCGGAGCGGACATCATCACCATGCGCCTGTTCCGCGAGATCGACATCCCCTCCACTTACGCCAACATCATTACCTCGATGAACCTCGATGGCGCGGCGATTCCCATGGTGATGAATACCGACCAGGAAGCTATCCAGCTCGCCGTCAAGACCGTGGTGCGGGTTAAGCCGCGGGACTGCCGCATCGTGCGCATCCGCAACACGCTGGAACTTGCGCAGATCCAGGTTTCCGAGCCGCTGCTGGCGGAAGTGCGCGCCCGCCCCGACCGTTTCCAGATTGCCTCACCGCCTGCACCCTGGACGTTCGATGCGCAAGGTCGTCTCGTCCCGCTTCCCGCCGCCGCGGAGCCCTCTGCGCTAGCGGCGGGCGCCCGCTAGAAAGTCAGCCTCGAGCCGGCAGTACGCCTGCAGGAACGTCCAAAAAATACGAGGAGCCGTCATGCGCAAGCTCATCCTGTTGTTTGCCCTGGTGCTGATGTCCGTACCGGCGTCCGCGCAAACCACCAAGAAGGAGATCAGGAACGCCTGCAGCGCTGAGGCCAAAACGCAGGGGCTGAAGGGCCCTGAAGCCAAGACGTTCCGGGAAGATTGCCTGCAGAAAAAATTAGCGGCACTTCCGGCGAGCGAGAAGAAACTGACGGCACAGCAGGAGAGGATGAAACACTGCAGCGCGGAGGCCAAGGCCAAGGGCCTCAAAGGCGAGGAATACAAGACGTTCCGGAACGGTTGCCTGAAAACAAAAAAAACGTAGATCCAGAACCGTCCGTCTGAACGCCCCGCGAAGTTTGCGGGGCAATTTTTTTGTGATGCCGCATCGGACAACGACGGGAGACAGACATGATGGAAAGATTGGGCGTGGGTTTAGCCCGAGGCCGCGCCTTTCGTTTCTTCCGGAGAAACTAAATTCACTGCTTGACGCTTTCAAAAAGCGCGGCGTAGAGTACGCGCGCGCCTTGCCGTTGTCATAACGCTCCGGTTCTGCAGCGCAACATGAGTACAGCCTGGGCGCACTCGGCCGAAGCACACTTGAACTCGAGCATCCCGGGAGGATCCGCGCAGGTGTTCACGCTTACCACTGCAGTTTTTCCGTTCCCAGCCGATTTCCCGCCGGCGACATCCGGCGTCACATAAGCCCTCAACCCTCAAGAAAGGCGCGGAAGCAAGGACGTTCAAGTCGATCACGTGACACTTTTCCAGAACCATTTTAATAGCGGAGGGAGAAAAGTATGGACACGGAGTTTGGCGCTATAAACGTACTGTTCACCGAGTTCTACTACTGGGTGACGGTCGTCATCATGTTCCTCATCCACGTCGGATTCTGCGTGTATGAGGTGGGCGCGTCGCGGCGCAAGCATCACATGCACACCCTGATGAAGAACACGATGGTCATTCCCGTTGTGACCGTCACGTTCTATTTGTTCGGCTGGTGGATCTACTCGGCGTTTCCCAACGGCCCCGGATTCACCGGCGGCATGGTCGCCGCGCCTTTTGCGGAACCATGGAGCGAACTGATGGGCCCGCACATGGGCGGCGCACCCGCGACCGATGCCGTCACCGCCGCCGACACTGCGTTGTGGGCACGCTTGAACGGCGTTTTCTGGGCGGCCTTTCTGCTGTTTTCCTGGACCACCGCATCCATCGTTTCCGGCGCGTGCATCGAGCGCATTCGCTCGGGCGCGTTTTGGGTTCTCGCCGCGCTCATCGGATCGGTGCTGTGGATTCTGGATGCGTCCTGGGGCTGGCATCCGCAAGGCTGGATGGTGAGGCTGCTCGGTTATCACGACGCTTACGCGTCCGGAGTGGTGCACGCCATCGCCGGCGGATTTGCTCTCGGCATTTTGCTGGTGTTGGGTCCGAGGATCGGCAAATTCCGGGCCGACGGCACCCCGCGCAACATCAATCCCCACAATCCGTGGCTCGTTACCGTCGGCCTGTTCCTGATCTACACCGGCTTCTGGGGGTTCTACGCGGCCTGCAACATTCCGATCTTCGATGTGCAGGCGGGCGACGGCGTGTTCTATTCCGCAACCAACATCTATCTCGGTCCAACCTCGTTATCCGCGATCACGTTCAACTTCATCATGGCGCTGGCTGGAGGCATGATGTCGACGTACGTGGTGTCGAAAGGCAATCCGTTCTGGACTTACTCCGGTGGACTCGCGGGAATCATCGCAACCTCGGCGGGCAACGATCTTTACCATCCGGTCCAGGCGCTGCTGGTCGGAGCCATTATCCCGGTCATCGTGTACAAGCTGCATTACTGGGTGGAGCGGCGCTTCAAGATCGACGACGCGGTGGGCGCAGTCGCGGTGCACGGCTATGCCGGCTTTCTCGGCGTGGTCGCGGCCGGCATCCTGCTGTGGGGCTACCCGTCCTCGCCCGACACCAGCTTCGCCGTGGTTACGCCGTGGGGGAACTTCATCGGCGCGGTAATCATGTTCTGGGTGCTCGGTTTCATTCCCGGCTGGATCGCGGCGAAAGTCCTGCAGGCTTTCGGTGTGCTGCGCATTCCGCGCGAAGTCGAGATTGCCGGACTCGATATCGTGGCGGACCTGGATAGCGAGCAGGAGTCGAAGGAAGTATCGGCATCGGTGCGGCAGGCTGCGAAGTCCGCCGGGCTGGTGGGCTGAGTCCCTGTCTGGTCAATCAAGGAGAACGTCATGACAACCGGAAATTTTGAGAACTGGGCGGGAAAAATCCTCGATATTGGACCGATCTATCCCTTTGTCGGATGGGAGTTCATTCTTTTCATCCTGGCATTGGTCTTCTGGCTCGGCTGGCACGCCATGCAATTCCGGGTCGAGAGCAAGGAGTTCCATGAAGGTGTCGAGAAGATCGGCAATCCGGACGGAATGCGGAAGGCGCTCGACAGAAACGGGGACTGAAAAAAGGGCCGGTTAACACGAAGGACACGAAGGGAGAACCAAGACTCACGAAGGAAAATAGAATCGAAAATCCGGGACTGGATCTGATAGTGGCGTGAAGCGTTCCCGCGAGACAAGCGGCCCCTTCATGGACTACCGGTCTTATCGCGTGCCCGGGGTTTCCTTCGTGTGCTTCCGGTTTTCCTTCGTGTTCCTTCGTGTTGAAAGAGTCTTGTTCCTCCGTAGGATCAGATTTCCTGAACCACCACCGTGTCGCCCACGATGGCGACTGGAACCTTTGTGAGCTTCGCGCCGGCGCAGGGGCCGTCGAAACATTCTCCGGTGGCGATCTTGAACATTGCGGTGTGGTGCGCGCACATCAGGTCTTCGCCGTCGAAAACGTGAAAGACGTCCGGCTCGTAATTGAGGGGCAGCGAGAAGTGCGGGCAGCAGTTGTGGTACGCCACCACGCCCGCGCCGGTGCGCAGCAGCAGCACACGGAACGCCTCGTGGCCCGTGCCGAACACCACTTCCTTGCCGCCGCCCTCCGTTATTTCCGCCAGCGCGCACAACACCGTGCCCGGCGCCGGAGCAGAGGGCAATTCGCGCCAGTCGCTCATTTCGATCCAGAAGAGATTCTCACCACCAAGGCACCAAGACACCAAGAAACACAATTGAAATGTCACTCGCGATAGTTAGTTTGGTGCCGGATACTGGCGTGTGGACACTACCGGGGCATGGATCAGGGCTCACAGGAAAAACGTGCATTCGGCTTCCACGAGAAAACCCCTGCGAAGCAATCTGCTTTCGCTTTTCTTGGTGACTTCGTGTCTTGGTGGTTCGCACTTGATTCAGCCTCGCACCAGTTTGAAGTTGTATTCGGCGGTGCAGTACGGCGCAGCGGATTTGCCTCCGTCGGGTGTCGGGCCCGCCGGGTGCGGCTTGAAGTCCACCACCAGGGATTGCTTCACGCCGAAAACGGCGTCGGAATCCAGGTACGCGTCGCCTTTCACGAACAGATGGGTCGCCACTTTCTCGTATCCGGGCGCGGAAATGATCGCGTGCACGTGCGCCGGACGGTACGGGTGGCGGCCCATCCCCAGCAGCATCTTGCCCACCGGCCCGTCGGTGGGAACCGGATAACTCACCGGCTTCACCGTGCGAAAACCATAGCGCCCATCTGCTGCTGTGGTGAATTTGCCGCGGGCGTAGGACTCATTTCCGCCCGGGCGTTGAACATCGTAGAAGCCTTCGCCATCGGTCTGCCAGACGTCGATGGTCGCACCGGCGATCGGTTTGCCGCCCACGTCGAGCACGCGCCCGAAAACGTAGGCCGGCTCGCCGGGCGCCTCCTGCGCGATGTCGGCCCACATCGGCATGTTCTTCGCGCCCGGAACATAGAACGGGCCCAGCACCGTGGTTTCGGTCGCGCCACCGGGTTTTCGGTGGTTGATCGCATCCACCAGCATGGACACACCCAGCGTGTCCGAGAGCAGGATGTACTCCTGGCGTTTGCCATCGCATTTCTGTCCGGTTGCGGTGAGGAACTGGATGCCGGCGAACCACTCGGCCTCGGTCAGTTCGGTCTCGCGCACGAAGGCATGCAGGTGCCTGATGAGGCTGGTCATGACCTCCTTGAAGCGCGGATCCTTCGCGCTCTCCAGTTTTTTCAGCACCGCATCGACGAGTTTCTGTTCGGTCATGTCGCTCATGGGCAATTCTCCGTGATGGTCCTTTTCGTGCTCATCTATTTGAGAGACTCGAGATAACGAATCAGTTTGGCGCGTGCCTTCGGATCGTCCTGGAAGTAGATCATCTGTGCCTTGGGCGCGACGGCAAGGGTGTCGGTCAGCCAGGCGTCGAGCAAGTCGCGATCCCACACCTTTCCATTCAACGCCTCCTTGATGCCTGGCGAATAGACAAACCCGGGCGCGGCCGCCGCCTCACGCCCGATCAACCCGAACAAGTTCGGGCCCTGGCCGTGTTTGTCTCCCTGCTCGAACGTATGGCATTGGATGCAGTAACGAATGGTGTACTCCTTGGCCGCGGCGAGGTCGTCCGCCGCGAACAAGGGCATCGCCGTTGCGACGCACGTTGAGACGACTGCACACTCCAGGCCCGCCTTCACGGCAGCAATGAACTTACTCATCATCCCCTCCCAATGGTCCAGATCGAAACAATTAATCCATGACTCCCGCCCGCTCGGGATACCGGGGCGGACCCACGCCCGCCCCGGCACCTTTCGCGCGCAATCAGCCCCTCACCGGTTCCTTGTTGGCCTGGTTCGCTGCGCGATACGCGAACCCGATGATGGGTCCCAACGTGCCGCCACCCGCCCAATAGGCGCGACCGGATGCGGAGGCCACACAGTTGCCCACGCCGTATAGCCCTGGAATCGGCTTGTCCGCGATGTCGAGCACCTGGCCCTCCGGGTTGGTCTTCGGTCCGCCCTTGGTGTCGAGCGTGCCGCCGGTAACAAACGCCGCGTAGTACGGCCCCGTGCCGCTGATGGGCCACATCGTCGGATTCTTGCGTCCCGGTTCCTCCTTGACGTTGCCGTTGAACAGCAGATCGACGCCGCGCTCGCCGCGATGGAAGTCGAGATCCTTGCCCGTCTTGGCGAACTCATTGAAGCGCGCGATGCTCGCCTTGAGGTTGCTCACGAAGTCGTCCGTGATGCGCATGCCGCCGTTCTGGCCGGCGTATTTCTGCAGGCGCGCGTCGATGTTCGCGGCAAGTTCCTCCAGCGTGGCACCCTTGATGACATGGCGGTCGTCGATGCCGGGCGGCACGATCAGGCGGCCGTACTCATGGCTCGCCGAATGGTCCTGCGCGCGCTGATCCCAGATCGAAGTCAGGATGAGGTAAGGGAACTGCGCGTTAGCACCATCCCACTCGAAGAATTTCTGCGCCAGTTCGTTGTAGTGCAGCTTCTCGTTGACCACGCGCATGCCGCGCTTGTCCACGAAAATCATCGAATCACCCGCAACCGAGAAGCAGCCGATCAATGAAGGGTCCTTGGCGATTGCCTTCTCGAACGAGATCGGGCACATCCACGCGTAGTTCATGTTGCGTAACTGCACGCCCAGGCTGCTCGAGATGCGCACGAAGTCGCCTTCGTTGGTCATGGCGGCACACCCGCCGTAAACCGGGACAGACAGGAAATTCTTGCGCAGTTCGGGATCGTGGGTGAAGCCACCGGTCGCGAAGATCACGGCCTTGCGGGCCTTGATGCGGATCACGCCGTCATCGTTCTGGGCCTCGACTCCGATGATCTCGCCCTGGTCGTTGCGGATCACCTTCTGAACGCGGTGCCCGATCCGGATGGTCACGTCGTCGCGCCGGCACGCCGTGGTCAAAGTACGGGTCGCCACCTGCCCGCCGTCGGACATGGAGGGCGCGCCGTCCTTGGGAAAGAGCACGCGGCCGGTCGCGCCGATGGTCTCCATTTCCGAGAAGTAGTCCGGCACCGGCGCCACATGCCGGTACGGCAACGCGCCTTTCTCCGCCAGCAGTTCGGTGCCCACCGTCGAACTGTCGTAGATGGCCTCGCACATGCTGTATTCCCACTCGGAAAGCCCGTAGCGGGGATGCTTGGGATCGAAGTACTGGGGCTGGCTCAAGCGCGCGACGTAGCGCAGGAAGTGCTGCTTGTCGTCCGGCATGCCGGCCTTGCGCATGCCGGCATTGTTGGGCACCCAGTACCAATAAGCGGCCTTGAACGAGGTGCCCCCCAGCGTGGCCGCTTTCTCCAGGACCACGACCTTGTTGCCGAGCCAGCGCGAAAACAACGCCACCGGCAGCCCCGCACCGCCACCGCCGCAGACAACGATGTCGAATTCCGCGTCGAACGTCTGCGCCTGGGCTTCCTTGGCGCTAAGGGTCATGACGCCGAGCGTTGCGGCCGCGGTGCCCGCTCCGGCGACTTTCAGAAAATCGCGCCGTGATGCACCTTGTTTCCTTTGTCTCTGTTTATGCGTAGCCATTTTCTCCTCCTTCGTGAGTTGACAGCGAAACGTCCTGCATCAAAAAATCAGACTCTTTCGATCAGCGCGGCGATGCCCTGGCCCACGCCGATGCACATGGTGGTCAGCGCATAGCGCGCCTTGCGCTCGTGCAGTTCGTAAGTTGCGGTAGCCACCAGTCGTGCGCCGCTCATGCCCAGCGGATGGCCGAGCGCGATGGCGCCTCCATTGGGATTGACGCGGGCATCGTCGTCGCGGATGCCGAGCTGCCGCAACACCGCGATGCCCTGGGCGGCGAAAGCCTCGTTCAATTCGATGACATCGATCGCTTCGATCTTGATGCCGGTACGCTCCAGCAGCCTCTGCGTTGCCGGCACGGGGCCCATACCCATGATGCGCGGCGCGCAGCCCGCGGTGGCGACCGCGACCACCCGCGCCAGCGGCGTGAGCCCGTGGCGCTTTGCTGCTGCTTCGCTGGCGAGCACCAATGCGCAGGCACCGTCGTTCACCCCGGAGGCGTTGCCGGCGGTGACCGTGCCTTCCGGCTTCACGATCGGCTTGAGCTTGGCCAGAGCTTCGAGAGTGGTCTCGCGCGGGTGTTCATCCTTGTCCACGACCGTGGCATCGCCTTTCTTCGCGGGAATCGTGACTGCGACGATCTCTTTCGCCAGCCGCCCGCTCTTCTGGGCGCTCGAAGCCCGGGCCTGCGAACGCAAACCGAACGCATCCTGGTCCGCGCGCGATACCTTGAATTCCGCCGCGACGTTTTCGGCGGTCTCGGGCATGGAGTCGGTGCCGTACAACTGTTTCATGGCCGGATTGACGAAACGCCAGCCGATGGTGGTGTCGTACACCGCATTGGTGCGCGAAAACGCAGTATCCGCCTTGGGCATCACGAACGGCGCACGCGACATGCTTTCCACTCCGCCGGCAATGACGAGTTGAGCTTCCCCGGCCTTGATGGCGCGGGCGGCGATACCCACCGCGTCCATGCCAGAGCCGCACAGGCGATTGATGGTGCTTGCGGGCACTTCCTTCGGTAGGCCCGCGAGCAGCAGCGCCATGCGCGCGACATTGCGGTTATCCTCGCCGGCCTGGTTGGCGCAGCCGAACACCACGTCATCGAGCGCGTTCCAGTCAACCGATAGGTGCCGCTCCTTCAGGGCACGCAGCGGAACGGCAGCCAGATCGTCGGGACGGACCATCGCCAGCGCGCCGCCGTATCGGCCGATCGGAGTGCGTAATGCAGAACAAATGAATGCTTCAGCCATGCCGTTTCCTCAGTCTCTGTGTTTATCGGTTCCCGTGTCCTGCGGCAGCACCAGCCGCCGCTGAACGGGAAAGAAATGCAGGTCGTATTTGCTCGAAATCCAGCCCCACAATCCGCGCGGAAATCGGATCGTCACGACAATGGCGAGCATTCCCAGGCCCACCAGGTACCAGGTGCCGTAATCGGAAAAGAACTTGCTCAACAAATAGAACAGGATCACGCCGATGATCGGTCCTTCGATGGTGCCGATGCCGCCGATCAGCACGATAAAAATCGAAAACGCGGTCCAGTTCACCGTGAACGCGGCATCCGGGGAGATCCGCAGATTGCCGAGAAAATAGAGCGCGCCGGCGAGTCCCGCGCCGAAGGCCGCCACCAGGTACACGCCCAGCTTGGTCGCGCGCACGTTGACGCCCTGGCTCTCGGATGCAATCTCGCTGTCCCGGATCGCGAGCAGAGCCAGCCCATGCCGTGATCGCAGGAAGGCGTACACCAGCGCCACCGAGGCCACCGCACCGCTGAGGCACAACCAGAACGTGAGCGATACGCGCGTGGTCCTTTCGATGCCGCGCAGCGCCGTCAGGCTGGTGCCCGAACCGCCGCCCACCGCCGAGACGTTGGCGATCGAGAGGCGGAAGACCTCGGCGATCACCCAGGTGCCGATAGCGAAATAGCCGCCCTGCAAACGGAACGCCACTTTGGATACCGGCAACGCGATGACCATCGTGAACGCCGCCGCCAGCGGCACCGCCACGAACGGATTCACGCCCAGGAAGTTTCCCATCACCAGCAGCGCATACCCGCCGATGCCGAGATAGGCCTGTTGCCCGATCGAGACCATGCCGCCGTAACCGGCCAGCAGGTTCCACATCATCGCGAATATCAGATAGCAGGCCATCTCGTTGAACTCGCGCATCCAGCCGTGGTCGGCCCAGAACGGGAATGTGGCGAGGAACGCGACCAGAATCAGCGCCAGCACGCCGCCTGTCTGGCTCGCTCGCGTCGCTCGCTCTACGGCGTAGTCCATCAGGGCAACACCCAACGCAGAACCAGGCAGAGGACACGCAGAGGACACAGAGAAAACCTGAAATAGGGGGGAAAACGCGGGCATTCTTGGAATCCACGTACAGTTGCTGTCTGCGGGTACGCCGTCACAATCCCACTGATCGACGACACTTAACGTCCTCTCCCTCTGCGTCCTCATGCTTTTCTCCGCGCCTCTGCGTTGGGTGTAGTCATCGTTGGGTGTAGTCATCGAGTCTTGGGAAAAAGACCCGACGGCCGGAACAGCAGCATCGCCAGAAAAACGATATGCCCGAACCAGATTCCCCAGCCCGGATCGAAGCGGAAGCCGATAGCCTGGGTAACGCCGAGAATGATGGCACCGGCGAGCGTGCCGTAGAACGACCCCATTCCGCCGATGATCACCGCTTCGAAGGCGTACAGCAGCAGCGCCGGTCCGTCCGATGGCGACACCGTGGTCTTCATCCCGTGCAGCGCGCCGGCCACGGCAACCAGCAGGAACGCGATGCCGGTGGCGAGCGCGTACACGTGCCGGTGGTCAAGTCCCATCAGTTCGGCGGCATCGCGGTCGTCGCTGACCGCGCGGAACGCGCGTCCGATTGCGGTGTGGCCGAACAGCCACTGCATGGCCACTGCCATCGCCACGGCGATCACGAAAATGAGCAGCGGCAAGGTCCCCACTGCCAAGCCGTCGGCAAAGGAGATGCTCGCCGTGTTGAGGCCGCCGGATTCGATCGAGCGCGGATCCGCGGTGAAAATTTCCTGAAGCAGGTTCTGGATCACGATCGCCATGCCGAAGGTCACGACCAGCGAAGGCAGCGGATCGCCGCCGAGCGTGCCGTTCAGCACGAAACGCTGCAGGCCGTATCCGGCGGCAAATGCGATCGGCAGCACCAGTACGAGCGCAGCCCATGGCGCTACCGCGGGCGGCAACCCGGTCGCAGCAACCAGCGAGAGCACGCCGAACGCCGCCAGGATGATGAAATCGCCGTGCGCGGTATTGGTGAGCCGCATCACGCCGAAGATCAGCGACTGCCCCATGGCGAACAGCGCGTACAGTCCGCCCAGAAGGACGCCCTGAACCAATGTATTGACCCAGTCAAACATTGGACGGTAAGGGACGAGGGGCGAGGGACGAGGGCCGAGTAAGGGCCAAAGTCTCCAGTTCATTAGACCCGCCATTACGTTGTATTTGAATTGGCATCTTGATCTTCACTCGAACCTCGGCCCTCGAACCTCGGCCCTGTATCTCATATTCCGAAGTACGCCTGCGATATTTGTTCGCGCGTGAGTTGGTTCGATGACCCGCTCAGCGTCACCTTGCCTTCCTGCAGACAGTACAAACGGCTCGAGACCTGCTGCGCGACACCCACGTCCTGCTCGACGATGATCGCCGTCAGTCCCCCGGCACAGATGCTCGGCAACGCATCGTAGATTTCCTTCACCACGATCGGCGCCAGGCCCAGCGAGATCTCGTCGCAGATCAGCAGCTTCGGATTGCTCATCAGCGCCCGGCCGATCGCCACGATCTGTTGCTGTCCGCCGGACAGCGCGGTGCCGGGGTTGCGGCGTCTCTCCTTCAGCAGTGGGAACAGCGTGTAGATCGCCTCGAGATTCCACGGACCGGGACGCTTCGCGTAGGCGCCCATCAACAGGTTCTCTTCCACCGACAGGCTGGGAAACAGCCTGCGCCCCTCCGGCACCATCGCAATGCCCTGCCGTACGATGCTCCCCGGAGGAAGCCCGCCGATCGGCGCACCGTCGAACTCCACCGCATTGCGATCCGCCTTGAGCAGGCCGCACACCGTTCTCAGGAACGTGGACTTGCCCGCCCCGTTGGCGCCGATCATCGCAACGACCTCGCCCGGATGGATTTCGAAGTCGATCCCGAACAGCGCCTGAAAGTCGCCGTAACGGGCTTCAAGTTTTGTCGTCTTCAGCAGCGCCATGCGGTTTCCAGATCGATCACGGAGTTACTCAACAAAAAGGACCGAAGTCGAACATCTCACCAGAAAGGCACGAAAGGACACCAAGAATCACGAAGAAAACCGAGTCCTTATCGTGTTCTGCATTTCTTGCGTCAGCTTCGAGCTCGTTGTGTCTTCGTGAGCTATAGAATCCCTTGATCTGTGCTCTCAGCTTCTCTGTATCTCTGCGGTGAAGGTCTACTTTGCACAAACTTCAAGGCCCATGTAAACACGCTTGACCTCGGGGTCGTTCATCACCGTCGAGGGCGCGCCCTCGGCGAGCTTCTGCCCGAAGTTGATCACAAACAGGCGGTCGGCGACCGCCAGCAGCGCGTGCACCACGTGCTCGATCCAGATCATGGTGACCCCCTGCGACTTGATGCGCCGGATTTCCTCGATGAGTTCCCTGGCCTCGTGCTCGGTCAGGCCGCCGGCGATCTCATCGAGCAGCAATACTTTCGGCTGCGTGGCCAGTGCGCGCGCCAGCTCCAGCCGCTTGCGGTCCAGGAGAGTCAGGCTGGCGGCGAGGCGGTTCGCCTTTGACAGCAACCCGGTCTCGCGCAGAATTGCCACCGCGTGGCCGTAAGTGTCCTTCTCCGCGCGTCCCGCGCCGAAGGATGCGGCGGCGACCAGGTTCTCGAACACGGTCATCGCGCCAAATGGCTGCGGGATCTGATAGGAGCGGCCGATGCCGAGACGGCAGCGGCGGTGCGGCGGATGCAGCGTCACGTCTTCCGCGCCGAACACGACACGCCCGGAATCGGCACGAAGATCCCCGCTGATCAGGTTGAACAGCGTCGTCTTGCCGGCGCCGTTGGGTCCGAGAATGCCCAGCGTCTCGCCCTCGGCGACCGACAGCGTGATGCCGTCGGCCACCTTGAGCGCGCCGAAGCTCTTGCTGATATTTTCCAGCGCAAGAATGGCGGTCATTTTCTCTCGGAACGTCCCGCTTTTTGTTTTAGGACCCCCTCTCCCCTTGCGGGATACCCTGGCGTAGCCCGGAGTACCCTTTTAGAGGGCGGGGAGAGGGGGGGCCGCTTACATCAACTTCAGCTTTCCTGGGGCGGGAATCGCAGGAAACTGCGAGTTGCTGACAATGACCAGCTCGTACTTGTACTTCTTGCCCTTGACCCATTGCCCGAGCACCAGGGGAGTCTTGCTGACGTTCTTGAACGGACCCCCGCCGCCCCACTTCACATCGCCCACCACGGTCTGGAGGCTGGTGGACGCGACGGCATCGCGGATCGACGCATGGCTGCCGAGGTCCTTGGTGCGTTTCAGCGCATCCACCGCCACTTCGAACAACGCGTGGGCAAAACCGATCGGCTGCGTCCACTGCTTCTTGGCCGTGGACTCGTAGGATTCGGCGAGTTGCTTCGCGCTTTGTTTGGTCAGCGACGAGGTGAACGGATGCGAGGGCGACCACCACACCTCGGTCGACAGGCCGTCGCCGAGGTCGCCCAACGCCTCGATCGCGGCGGGGAACAGCAGCGCCTTGCCCAGCGTCACCACCTTCGGCCTGAAGCCCTGCTGCCTGGCCTGCGTCAGGAAGGTCTTGGCGTCCGGCGGGATCACCACGCCGGTGACGATCTCGACGCCGTCCTTTTTGAAGGCGGCGATCTGCGCCGAGAAATCGTTGTTCATGTTCTGGAAGCGGCCCGGATCGAGCAGCGTGAAGCCTTCCTTCGCCAGCGGTCCCGGGAATCCCCTTTCCTTGTCGCCCCAGGCATTGCCGTCGCCGTCGTTCGGGAACAGGCCGCCAACTCTCTTGTTGGTCTGCACCGACTTCCAGCCGGCGAGGAAATTACCGATCACGTCCTCCAGTCCCCAGAAGATGTGATAGGTCCAGTTGAACCCCTTGGCCGGATCGCCCTGGCGGCCGAAGAACCACGGCTGCCACGGCGCCACGGTGGAAATGCAGGGGACTTCGTTCAACTCGCAGGCGTCGGATACCGGATTGGTGGTCTCCGGTGTCGAAGACACCAGCATCAGGTCGATCTTCTCCTTGAGTATGAGGTCGTTCGCCACTTCGCCGGCGCGGTTCGGGTTAGATTGGCTGTCCTTCTGGATGATCTGCACCGCGACCTTCTTGCCGCCGAGATCTATGCCGCCGGCAAACAATTTGTTCATCTGTTCGATGATGAACTTGTCGGCCTCGCCGAAAGGCGCGAGCGGGCCGGTCTGCGGCGACACGAAGCCCAGTTTGATGGTTTTCGCCTGCGCGAACACGGCCGACGGCATGCCCAGCGCCGCGGCACCGGCCACTGCGCCGCCGGCCTGGATCAGCGCGCGACGGCGCTGGAATCGATTGCTCTGCATGACTGCTCCTCCTATGGTTATGTGGGTGACGGTGTGAAGGAAAGTGGATCAGCCCGGCCTTCGACCTTCCCAGGCGTTCTGCAAAAGCTGGCGGATCGCCGCGTACTCGATCGGTCGCGGATTGTAATAAGGGTTCTGCGTGGCAAGCTGCGCGGCATCATCGAGCGCCTCGGCTTTCATGCCGATAGCGTCCAGCGACAGCGGTGCACCGATGTTTCGGGCCAGGTCGTAGAGTCCACCGGCCGGATCGCCACCCGCGGCTCCATTCCTGCCGAGCGCCTGAGCAATCCGCGCCATCGCATCCTTTGCCGCGTCACGGTTGTACTGAACCGCATGCGGCAGGATGACCGTGTGGGTTTCGGCGTGCGGCAGGTTGTAGCTGCCGCCCAGCGTGTGACAGAGCTTGTGGTGGATGGCCATGCCGACGTTTCCCAGGCAGGCGCCCGCCAGCCACGCGCCGTACAGCGCTTCCCCACGCGCCTCGAGATCGGCCGGATCGCTCACCACTTTCGGCAGGCTGCGCGCCAGCGCACGGATGCCCTCTTCCGCCATCAGCGAAGTGATCGGGTTGGCGTCTTCGGCGTAGAGCGCCTCGACGCAATGCGCGATCGCATTCATGCCGCTTGGACCCGCAATCTTCGCCGGCAAGGTCATGGTGAGCTGCGGATCGTAGATCACCGTCCTGGGCAGTACGCGGGCATCGCGGCCGGTTTTCTTCTGCCCCTGCGCGGTGATGCCGTAGATCGGCGTCATCTCCGAGCCGGCGAAAGTCGTCGGGATCGCCAGGATCGGCAGTTCGGAAGTCAGCGCGATCGCCTTGCCCAGGCCGATGGTGGATCCCCCACCCACCGCCACACAGCAATCGGCATTGAGTTCCTTCGCCACCGCGCGCGCGGCTTCCGCGGTTTCGATCGGCACGTGCATCACCGCCTTGGCGTAAACGCCCGCCGAGCGCGCGCCCAGGCGCCTTGATACGTCTTCCGCCGTAGCACGCTGTTCCGGCGTGGACAGCACCAGTGCGCGCTTCGCGCCCAGGCGCTCGATTTCCGCGCCCAGCTTCTCCAGCGCGCCGCGTCCGAACACCACGCGCGAGGGCTGGCCGTTGTAGACGAAAGCCCTCACGCGTAAGCCTTTGCCGGCTCGCGCCGCATCGGCACGCCGCTCAACTTCACCAGTTCGTCGAAGCTCAGACCCTCCACGGTCTCGATTACCCGCAGCCCTTGCGGCGTGACGTCGATGACCGCCAGATCGGTGTAGATGCGGTTAACGCACCCCACGCCGGTCAACGGATACGAGCAATGCTCGACGATCTTGCTTTCGCCCTGCTTGGTGAGGTGTTCCATCATCACGAACACCTGCTTGGCGCCGATCGCCAGGTCCATCGCACCGCCGACCGCCGGAATCGCATCCGGCGCTCCCGTGTGCCAGTTGGCGAGATCGCCGCAGGCCGATACCTGGAAGGCGCCGAGCACGCAGAAATCCAGATGTCCGCCGCGCATCATCCCGAAAGAATCGGCATGATGAAAAAACGATCCGCCGCGCAACAGCGTCACCGGTTGCTTTCCGGCATTGATCAGGTCGTAGTCCTCCTTGCCTGCTGCCGGCGCCGGACCCATGCCGAGCACCCCGTTCTCGCTGTGCAGCAGGATCTCGCGGTCCCTGGGCAAGTGGTTGGCAACCAGTGTCGGCAGGCCGATGCCTAGGTTGACCACCGCGCCTTCGGGAATGTCGCGCGCCACCCGCGCCGCCATCTGGTCACGATTGAGCTTGTTCATGCTTCGCTCCTGTTCTCGGCGGCTCACGCCGCCTGCACACCCGCGTCCGACCCGGCCGCGGAGCGTTCGACCTCTACCACGCGCTTGACGAAGATGCCCGGCGTAATGATCGCTTCCGGATCGAGCGCGCCGAGTTCGACGATTTCATGCACCTGCACGATGGCGCACTTCGCAGCCGTGGCCATGATCGGGGCGAAATTGCGCGCGGTCTTGCGATACACCAGGTTGCCCCAGCGGTCGCCGCGCTCGGCCTTGATCAGCGCGAAATCGGCGTAGATCGGCATTTCGAGGACGTAACCGCGGCCGTTGATGAGCCGCGTCTCCTTGCCCTTGGCGAGATCGGTGCCGTAGGCGGTGGGCGTAAAGAAGCCGCCGATGCCCGCGCCCGCTGCGCGGATGCGCTCTGCCAGATTGCCCTGCGGCACCAGTTCCAGCTCGATGTCGCCGGCTCGGTAGAGCGCATCGAACACCTGCGAATCCACCTGGCGCGGGAAAGAGCAGATGATCTTGCGCACCCGCCGCGCCTTGAGCAGCGCCGCGAGCCCGGTCTCGCCGTTGCCCGCGTTGTTGTTGACGATGGTCAGGTCCTTCGCGCCCTGCGCGATCAGCGCATCGATCAGTTCCGCCGGCTGGCCGGCCGGACCGAAGCCGCCGATCATCACCGTGGCGCCGTCGTTGATGTCCGCCACCGCTTCCGCCACCGTCGCAACAATTTTATTGATCATTGAATAAACCTATTGGCCACAGAGGACACAGAGAACACAGAGAAAGGCGACCTAGACGAAATACCAAGTACGCGATCACACACGGATTCCATGACTTGGCGTCGAATTTCGCATCGCAATGTTATTTGTCCAGTTTCTGGATTGCGGGTTTCCTCTGTGCCCTCTGTGTCCTCTGTGGCAAAGTCTTATTGCCGCTAACGCGGGTAGTAGGGAGGGATTTTGGCATCGACGTTCACCCACACCGATTTCGCCTCGGTGTAGTCATGCATCGCCTCGAAACCCATCTCCCGCCCGTAACCCGACCTGCCGATGCCGCCGAACGGCGAACCGGGATTCACCCGCTTGTAGCAATTGATCCAGACCATGCCGCTGCGCATCGCCGCGGCGGTGCGGTGCGCGCGCTGCAGGTTGGTGGTCCATAGCCCGCCGCCCAGGCCGTAATCGGTGCCGTTGGCGATCGCCAGAACCTCCTCGTCGTCACGGAAAGTGGTAACGGTGACGAAAGGGCCGAATACCTCCTCCTGAGAGACACGGTCGGTGGGCTTGGCCCGCACCACCGTCGGTTCGACGTAGCAGCCCTTGGAGAGGTCACCGCGCTCCGGCCGCTTGCCGCCCAGCAGGATTTCGCCGCCCTGTTCTTTCGCAATTTTCACGTAGGCGAGCACGCGGTCGCGGTGCATCTGCGAAGTAAGCGGCCCCATCTCGGTGTCGGCATTCATCGGATCGCCGAGCTTGATCGAGCGCGCCAGCTTGAGAAATCCATCGAGAAACTGCTCAGCGATCTTTTCGTGGAGGATCAGCCTCGAGCCGGCAATGCAGGCCTGTCCCTGGTTGTGGAAGATCGCGAACGCCGAACCGTTGATCGCCGCCGGCATGAACGCGTCATCGAAGACGATGTTGGCGCCCTTGCCGCCCAGTTCGAGCTGCACCCGCTTGAGGTTGCCGCTGGACGCCTGCACGATCTTGCGCCCCACCGCGGTCGAGCCGGTGAAGGCGATCTTGTCCACGCCCGCGTGCTCAGCAAGGTACTGACCGGCGATGTTGCCGTAGCCCGGCACGATGTTCATCACCCCTTTGGGGAAGCCGACTTCGCGCGCCAGTTCAGCCACCCTCAGGGTCGAGAGCGGCGTCAGTTCGGCGGGCTTCATCACCACCGTGTTACCCGCCGCGAGCGCCGGACCCATCTTCCAGCTGGTGAACATCAACGGGAAGTTCCACGGCACGATCTGGCCGACGACCCCGACTGGTTCACGCAATACGTAATTAAGGAATCCCTGCTCCACCGGCACCACGCTGCCCTGGAACTTGTCGGCCATGCCGCCGAAGTAGCGGAACGTCACCGCGGTGCGCACCACGTCCAGGCCGCGGGTATCGCGCAGCGGATGGCCGGTATCGAGCGATTCCAGCCTGGCCAGTTCGTCGGCGTTCGCCTCGATTGCCTCGGCCAGTTTCAGCAGCAGGCGGCCACGATCCGCGGCGGCCATTTTCGACCAGGCGGGGAAAGCCTTGCGCGCGGCCTCGACGGCGCGATCGATATCGGCTTTCTGCGCCTCGGCAACCTCGGTGATGAGCGAGTTGTCGTGCGGATTGAGAACCGGTATGCGCGACTTCGACTCGGCATCGACGAACTCACCGTCGATGAACAGTCTATTTTGAATTGCATCCATCCTTTTCTCAGTCAAGAAACGGCGAACTAGCCACAGAGAACACAGAGGGCACAGAGAGAGACAAAAGGATTCGGATGAAGAACCTGCGAGCCATGGACGCATCGCCCACGCAAAAACGGCCGACAGAGTTTGCGTCCCGTTTCTTCACTCCAAATATTTGTTTATTTGATGCCGTTCTCTGTGTGCTCTGTGTCCTCTGTGGCAAATCTGTCTTAGTCTCAGAAATCGACGGGCCAGGGCTTGAGTTCGCCGCGCTCGTAGCGCTTCGGCAGGTCCGGCGTGGCGTTCTCCCAAACCAGCAGCATCGAGCGCTTCTTGGAGAATCCCTGGTGGCGGATGTCCGCCGGCATCGCCGCGACGTCGCCGGCTTTCATCGTCAGGCGCGCGCGCGGCCGTCCGGTCTCACGATCCGAGACTTCCCACGTGATCTCGTCCGAGAGTTGCACGAACCACTCGACACGATCGTTGCCGTGGATGATCGGCAGGATGTACTCCTCGGTGGTCGGGCAGAACAGGCTACTCCTGCACACCGAGGTCACCGACGGATTCCAGGTCACGTCCGATCGCGACAGGTACCTGAACAGATTGAACGCGTGCAGTTCCTTCTCGAAACCGGGCTCGGCCTTGATCTCGGGCTCTTCCTGCCCCACGTCGGCAAAGGCGCGATTGATCGCATAGCCATTGGAGTCGTTGCGCAGCGGCGAATCGCCGTCCAGCCCCGGCATGCGCTTGGTCGCCACGCGGAATCGCTCGATCGCGGAGTGCCGCGGTCTCGGTATCGATGGCGACGGCAGCGCCGCCGGCAGCCTGGTTGATGCGGGTAGTGACGCTGTCCGCCAGGTAGCGTGAATACTTGGCCTCGATCGCGGCGCACATCCGCCATCGCGGCGTCGGCTGCGCGCTGCGCGCCGCCATGTCCGGCGCCCACAACTGGATTTCGTTTTCCGCCGCCATCGCACGAAACGTCGTGCGCAACAACGGAGGCGTTGCAGGGCGGTACTGAGGACGGGTCCGCCTTCACTGAATCAGAACGTCTTGACCAATCCGACTTCCAGCCACCGCGCGGAGAACGAGTCGATGCCGGGGCTGCCGCTGCCGCCCAAGCGCCAGCCGGGTTTCTGGCGATAGAAGTCGCCGCGGAACATCACGCTCCAGCCCTTCTCGAAGGACTTGGTGATCGTTGCACCGGCTGTCCACGCACCGAAGGCCGCCAGCCGCGTGTCGGCGCTGTAGTCCTGGCCTTCCACATAGCCGTTCAGGAACGGCGGATTCATGTAGAAGTCGGCCGCGCTCTGCGTGTAGTAGCGCAACGCCGGCGTCACCGTGAATCCCCACGGCAGCGCCTGCACCCACGACGCCTCGAACGTGTTCGACACGCTGCCGAACGAGTCGAAGAGCAGACGATAGCCCAGCTTCAGCGTCGCGTCGTACGCATCGAAATACTGGTTGTAGCGCGTCAGCCACGCGACGACGTTGCGATGATCGGGCCGCGTGTCCAGCGGCTTGTAGGGATCGTTGTAATAGCCGTGTCCGGTCGAGTACGTGATATTCGACTGGACGACTTGCGTCGGCGACAGGTTCTGCGTGACGCCGACCATGAACTCCAGCGTGTCGCGCTTGGCGTCGACGACGATGTCGTTGGTCGGATTGATCACGTCCGCGTTGCCGCCGAACTGGAACGTCCACGTGCGGTTGCGATCGTCGGAGAAGAGTTGCACGGCGACGGCGCCGCCGCGCGACAGGAAGTCCTGCTCCGACGAAATGACGCCGCTGACGCTGACCGCATAGGAGCCGAAGTACTTGGTGACCTTGACGTCGCCGGCGGTGCGGTAGTCGCCGACGGACGCGCCGGACAGCACGTTGAAGTACAGCGGCGACGCGCCCGACATCGCGTCGTAGACCAGCGCGCCTTCGACCACCAGCGTATCCGACACCGGATACAGCGCGTAGAACGACGGGGACTCGACCTTCATCCGCGCCTGGCCGGGCTGCCAGTCGCGGTAGCTCGAGGTAATTGAGCTGGAGCACGCCCTGGTCCGGCGCTGCCTGCGCGTGCGCGGTCGCGGGAAGCATGCCGGGCAGCGCCAGCGCGGCGGCGAGCAGCGCGCCGGCGGGCGCACCTTGACGGTTGCTGGGCGCGCGCGGACGCGGTGTTTCGCGCGCGGCGCTTGCGCTTAGTTGCAGCCACACCCGCCTCCACCGACGCCATAGCCGCCGGTCGCCGCTTCCTTGCTCGTGTAGATGTGCTGCTGCGCGCGCGTCTCCAGCTTGTCGTAGTCGAACTGCATCGCGGGCTTGGCGAGATCGCCCTTCTCCCACGGCTGCGGCGGCGTCATCGACGCGCACCGCCGAGGGCAGTGGCGCAGGCAAGCAGCAGGATGAGGCGCATCGGGCGTTTCTCCGGTGACGATCGCTCAACGGCTGGCCAGCAGCGTCTTGATGCGGTCCTCGAGCTCGGCGCGGCTGCGCTTCCAGGAAGCCGCGCTCGACGAACACCACGTTGCCGCGCGCGTCGATCAGGTAGGAACTCGGCATGCCCTTCACGCCGAAGGCGCTCGGCGACGTGCCGGCTTCATCGAAGACGACCGGGAAGCTCGCCGGCAACTGCGCCAGGAACTTGTCGGCATCGGCGCGCTTCTTGTCGACGTTGACCGCGACGATCGCGAGGCCCTTGCCGCCGTACTTCTGCTGCATCTCGTTCATCCACGGAAACGAGCGGCGGCACGGCCCGCACCACGACGCCCAGAAATCGACGTAGACGACCTGCCCGCGCAGCGCGTCGAGCGCGACCGTGCTGCCCTGCGCGTCGGGCAACGCGAAGTTCGGCGCCGGCTGCCCGGCGTCGACGGCCAGCGCGGCGATCGGCGCGCCGCAGAGTGACCGCGGCTAGCAGCGGCGGAAAAACGGTTAATTTTCATGACATTGGCATTATGCCCAAATCGCGGCGACCGCTACGACCGGAGAAGCGGCCACGGACGCAAGGCACGTGCCACGCGGTGCCGGGACTCGAAGGGCTGACGGGACTGAAGGGGCTAACGGTCAGGCGTTCAGTCGGTCCAGCAGCGCGGCAACCTTCAGCGGATCGTCGGCGCGGCGGATCCGGTCGACCTGCGGCTTGGCCGCCGCGACCTCGGAGGTCAGCACGCGCTGCTTGACCGTCAGCAGGTGCGCCGGATGCATCGAATAATTGCGCAGGCCGAGCCCCAGCAGCAGCCGCGTCATCTGCACCTCGCCGGCCATTTCGCCGCACACGGCGATCGGCACCTTGGCCTTGTTGGCGGTGCCGATCGCCAGCGCCAGCAGCCGCAGCACCGCCGGGTGCAGCGGATCGTACAGATGCGACACCGCCTCGTCCGCGCGGTCGACGGCGAGCGTGTACTGGATCAGGTCGTTGGTGCCGATCGACAGGAAATCGAGCTTGGTGCAGAACGCGCCCATGGCCAGCACGGCCGCCGGAATCTCGATCATGCCGCCGACTTCGATCGTCGCGAGTCGAACGGCACGTTCTGCTCGCGCAGCGACTCCTTCGCCTGCTCGATCAGCAGCAGCGTCTGGTCGATTTCGCCGGACGACGCCAGCATCGGGACCAGGATGCGGACCTGGCCATAGTGCGACGCGCGCAGGATCGCGCGGAGCTGCGTGAGGAACAGCCGCGGCTCGGCCAGGCAGAAGCGGATGGCGCGCAGACCCAGCGCCGGATTGGGCGCGACGCGCGACAGGCCGTCCAGCCCTTCCTTGTGCTTGTCGGCGCCCAGATCGAACGTGCGGATCGTCACCGGCAGGCCCTTCATGCCGGCGGCGACGGCGCGATAGGCCTCGAACTGCTCGTCCTCGGTCGGCAGGCCTTCGCGGTTGAGGAACAGGAATTCCGAGCGGAAGAGGCCGATGCCCGTGGCGCCGTTCTCCAGCACCTGCTCGACGTCCTCCGGCAACTCGATGTTCGCGTGCAGTTCGATGCAGCACGCCGTCGATGGTCTCGGCCGGCTTGGTGCGCAGGCGCTTCAGCTTCTGCCGCTCGAGCTCGAGCTCGCTCTGCTTCAGCCGGTACTCGGCGAGCACCGCGCGATCGGGATTGATGATGACGACGCCGTTCTGGCCGTCGACGATCAGCATCTCGCTGTCGCGGATCAGCTGCGCGCGCATTGTGCGTCGCGACCACCGCGGGCACGTTGAGGCTGCGCGCGACGATCGCGGTGTGCGACGTCACGCCGCCCAGGTCGGTCAGGAACGCGCCGTAGCGGTGCTGCTTGAACTGGATCACGTCCGCCGGCGAGAGGTCGTGCGCGACCAGGATCGTCTGCTCCTCGGCCACCGGCGCGGGCAGCGCGCCCGGCTTGCCCAGCAGGCGCTTCAGCACGCGCTCGCCGACCTGCACGATGTCGGCCTTGCGCTCGCGCAGGTACGGATCCTCGATCTGCTCGAACTGCTCGACCAGCACGCCCATCTGCTGCGTCAGCGCCCACTCGGCGTTGCAGCGCTGCTCGGCGATGATCCTCTTCGGCACCTCGGACAGCGTCGGGTCGTTCAGGATCATCCAGTGCACGTCCAGGAACGCGCCGAACTCGCCCGGAACGTCGCCGCTGGTCATCGCCGAGTGCAGGCCCTCCAGTTCCTTCTGGACTTCCTTGATCGCCTGCTTGAAGCGCGCGATTTCCGCCGTCGACCTTGGCCGGCGGAATCTGGTAGTGCGCGACCTCGAGCGTCGCGTGCGAGACGAGCTGCGCGCGTCCGATCGCGATGCCGGACGAGACGCCCACGCCGTGGAGCGCGAAGCTGACCATCACTTAGTCGGCCACCATCGGCCTCGGTGACGCGCGGCGGCCGGCTACGATCGCTCGCCGAAACCGTCGTGGAAGAGTGCGGCGATCTCGCGCATCGCCGCCACCTCGTCCGGACCCTCCGTCTCGAGCCGGACCGTGGTTCCGACGGAGGCCGTCAGCAGCATCACCGCGACGATGTTGCGCGCGCTGGCGCGCCGGCCCTTGACCACGAGCGACACCTTGCAATGGAAGCGCGAGGCGATCTGGACGATCCTTGCGCACGCGCGGGCATGCAGTCCGAGGCGATTGGTGATGGCGAGGTCGCATGTCTGCATGGAATACCTCCGGCGTTGGGTGAAAATAAAAATCCGCGCCGCAATGCGACTGGATACATTCCGTTGGTCGGCGGATTCATCCGTTGGTTCCGCAAACTCTTCTTCCGATCGTGTTTCCGAGCTGTAACCGGCGGCCCGCGGCAGTCGAGCAGGGCCATGACGGTTGACGGGTGTAACCGCTTACTGTCCCTCGCCGAAATAGTCGCCGATCAGGGCGACGATGGCGTCCATCGCCTCCACTTCGTCGGGACCGTCGATCTCGACCGTGACCTTCGCCCCCTTGCCCGCCGCCAGCATCATCACGCCCATGATGCTCTTGGCGTTGACCTTGCGGCCGTTGCGCGACATCTGCACGTCGCTCTGGTACTTCGCCGCGAGTTGCGTCAGCTTCGCCGAGGCCCGCGCATGCAGGCCCAGCTTGTTGATGATCTCAACCTCGCGCTGCTGCATAGACCGGATCGACCTCGATGCGCACCACGCCGTCGCAGCCGCCGGAGATCGCCTTCTTGATCATCGTGTCCATGCCCTTCGCGCGATAGGTGAATGCGCGCACGAGCATCGGCAGGTTGACGCCCGCCACGACTTCGACGCGACCGGGCAGCAGCAGCTTGCTCGCGAGGTTGCACGGCGTCGCGCCATAGATGTCGGAAAAGATCAGCACGCCGTCGCCGGTGTCGAGCTGCGCCACCGCTTCCCTCGCCGCCGGCAGCAGGTGGAACGGGTCGTCGCTCGCCGACGACCGACAGCGTCTCGAACTGCGGCGGCCGCGAGCCCAGCACATGCGTGACCGCCTTGACCAGGCTGTCCGGCAGCGTGTCGTGCGCGATGATGAGGATGCCGATCATGAGGCCTTCCGGTGTACGGGCGTATGACACCCGCACCCACTGCCAAAATGGTAGCACGATGGCCGTCGGCCAGCCGGGGGCTGCCCCTAGCGGCAGGCGCGCTCCAGCGCGTCGGCGAACATGCCGGCCGCGTCGAAGCCGGACTGCTGCGCGATCTCGACGAAGCAGGTCGGCGACGTGACGTTGACCTCGGTCAGGCACGGGCCGATCACGTCGAGGCCGACGATCAGCAGGCCCTCCGCCCAGAGCTTCGGCCCCAGCGCCGCGGCGATCTCGCGTTCGCGATCCGTGATGCGGCCGCGCTTCGCCCCGGCCGCCGGCGGCCAGGTTGCCGCGCGTCTCGCCGGGCTTGGGGATGCGCGCCAGCGCGAACGGCACGACCTCGCCGGCGATCACCAGCACGCGCTTGTCGCCGTCGACGATCTCCGGAATGATAGCGCTGCACCATGACCGTCTGCGCGGCCGCGATGCGACACCGTCTCGACGATCACGTTGCGGTTGGGGTCGGCCTGGCCGATGCGGAAGATCGACGACGCCGCCCATGCCGTCGAGCGGCTTGATGATCACGTCCGCGATGCTCGTCGATGAACGCGTCGATCAGCGCCGCATCGCGCGTGACGAGCGTCGGCGCGATGAACTCGGCGAACTTCGTGATCGCCATCTTCTCGTTGTTGTCGCGGATCGCCCGCGGCCGGTTGAAGACGCGCGCGCCTTCGCGCTCGGCGCATTCGAGCAGGTACGTCGAGTACACGTACTCCATGTCGAACGGCGGGTCCTTGCGCATGATCACCGCGGCGAAGTCGCGCAGCGGGCGCGATCTCCGGCTCGCCGGCGCGATACCAGTCGTGGTCGTCGTCGGACAGCGTCAGCGCGCGCGCCGCGCCGCGCGTCACGCCGCCCTCCCAGAAGATGTCGGCCTGCCCGAGCGCGAAGACGCGATGCCCGCGCCGTTCGAGCGCGCGCATCATCGCGATGCTCGAGTCCTTGTAGGCCTTGAGCTCCGGGCAGCGGGTCCAGGATGAAGGCGACGTCCATGGCCTTCGGGGTGGGCGACGCGGGCGAGCATCGTAACGCATTGCCGCCATCCTTAGGTCCCTCGCGAGCGCTTCGTCGATCAATTCGCCGCCGCATGCCGGGATGCCCGGCAAGGGATGTCCGGCGCGTTTACGGGTTGCGTGCCATTCGGCTCGCCGGCCATGTGCAATCGTGGGAGTCATCGCCGCGCCCCTGCACATGCAGGCGATACAGCAATGCATCGACCGGCTCGCGCAAGCGCTCGCCATAGATCGCGAGCGCGCCCAGCGCCGCGTGGCAAGCAAGGTCCGCGTTCCGCGTCAACGCGACCAGCGCGTAAAACCCGTACTTGGCGTCGATCTCGCGCCCGGTAAGGGCGCTCGCGATCGCGAACGTCGTCCAGTCTTCGGTACGGCCCGTCTGATATTGCTTGTTGCGCATGCCGATGGCGTGAAGCGCAAGTTGCCTCGCGCGATCGGGCTGCGCCGGGAGGACCTTCATGTAAAGGTACGCCAGATGGCCGGCGATCTCCGGATCGTAGGGATTCGCGCCGAACGCCTTGAGCGACAGGTCCAGCGCGTCCGGTATGTCGCGCCGCGACCAGAAGGCGCGCCGCGCTTCCTCGTGCCAGCGACGCGCGTCAAGGGGAGCAAAGTCGCGCGCCACGAAGGCTACATCGTTGACCACACCCGGCGTTGCGGCCGCGGCGGTCACTCCACGATCCTGGTCGGGATGAAAGGCGCTCGCGGCGATCAACAGCACGCGCGAGATCTGTGCATGCGATTGCGCCGACAGTGCGCGGGACGACGTTTTCAAGTATCCAGCGACGCCTGGGCACGGTAAGCGTCGCCGTCGCGGATCTCGCCGGGCGATGCGCGGGAGCGCGGTTGCTCGGCGATCACGCGCGGACGGGGGCGACGCGGCGCCTCGACGATCGGCGCGGCGAGCTGCGCGGGGCGGTGCCATCGACGATCGGCGCTGCGGACGCGGGCGTGGCGCGGCTGCGCCGGCGGGACGATCGGCGCTGCGACGGGCGGCGACACCTGGACGATCGGCGCGGACGCGACGAGTTCGGCTAGCGGATTCGTCACCGCGGAGCGAAGCGCGTGGCGTCTCGACGACGGTCGCGCGCTTGCGGCGGCGCAACAGCGAGCGACACGGCGGCGCGGCGCGCCGGATTGGAGCCGGCCGAAGTGGCTGCGACCCTTTCCGGCGACGGGGGCGCAGTGGCGACGTCCTGGTTCGCCGACGGCGTGCGCTGATCTTCGCGGCATTGCGCGGCTGCCGATCCGCGTCCGAGGGCCGCTCTGCGGCGGGACCCGAGAGCGGCACCGACGTTGTGGCGGACGCGACCGAGCCGTCGGCACGGCGCTCGCCGGCACTCGCGACGCGACGAACGTGGTCTCGCCCGCCCGTTTCGCCGCGACGGTCGTGGGGGAGCGTGTCGCGACGGCACGCGTCGCGGTCGTCGAACGCGGCGCCTTGTTGCCGGCGGCGAGTTGCGTGCGAGGCGCTGCCTTCGCGGGCGGGAGTGGCAACGCACGCGCCACTGTCGTCGGCGGCGACGCCGGCGCTTTGGCCGAGCGCGGCGGCGGTGACACCGGTTTGGAAGCGGTTGCCGTCGCGTTGCCTGCTGCGCGAACCGCTGTCGCGGGCGACGATGAAGGTGGCGGCACCGGCGAGGTTTCCGTGCCGCGTCGAGGCTGATGCTGCCGTCGCGTCCGGAAGGGATGCAGGCGCCGGCGATGCAGGCGGATGCGATCGGGTTGCTCCGCCGACTCGGACCGCATTGGCGGAGCGTCCGGCGATGGCGACGCCTCGGACGATTCCGTCGCGACGACGACGGCGTCATGCGGCGCGGCGGACGTCCCCAGTTGCGACCGTCTCGGGTCCGGCGCCGGGCTCCTGCCGTCGCCGCCACGGTGCCGGTGTGACGGCCGCATCGGGAACGGGCAATACGGCGGGCGACGCCGGCAGCATTCCGTCCGCGCCGGCGGCGAGGACGTGGCCGCGACGGTCGCGCGTCTCCGGATCTACAACGCGCGTCATCGCGGCTCTCACCGCGCGGCCGGCGTCCATGACGAACCGGGCTGCATCGCCCAGCGAAGGCGCCGCTGTCCGCGACGAAGGGCAGGATGCCGATGGCCGCGACGCCCGCTGCGGCGGCGACGAGCGGAACCCTGTTGCGTCGCTTCGCCAGACGCAACGGCGCAGCGGTCTTCGTCCGCGCACGGACTCAGCATCGGCGACAATGTGGTCATCGCGCGGCGGAATCACGAGCCGCAGCGGCAGCGCCAGCCGCGTGACCGGCGTCAATGGCGTTGCCGGCACCGCAAAGGGCTGCGCATCGCGTGCCAGCGTCCAGCCGTATTCCAGCGACTGCGCCAACTCGTTCTCGCGAACGTGCGCGCTCGTTTCCACGATCAACGCGGCATGCGGACGGCGCAACGTCAGTTCGCGGTCGTGCGCTTCGCGAATCTTCAGGATCAACGCCTTTGCCGCGTCGTATCGCTGTACCGTCCATCCGAACGCGAGTTCCGGCGGGCACAACCTGCGCTCGCCCGGAAGATAGCGCTTGAGCATCGCGGCGAGGCTGTACATGTCGCAACGCCAATCGAGATTCTCGGTCGGCCTGAGGTCGCCGGCGCGGCCGGCCTCGAGCGCGTGCAGGAGCCGCGGCGACTGGTAGTCGTATTCCTGCTGCCAGCCGATGGGCAAGGGCGTGGGCAGGCTCTCGCCGGAGACCAGCGAGAACGCGAAATCGATCAGACGGAGCTTGCCGAACATCGGGAAGAGCCGCTCGCCGGGCGCCGCCGGGTCGAACTCGGCGGGGCCGATGGGAATGCAGATGTTGTCGCCCTTGATGTCCAGGTGCACCAGCTGCAGCGAATGGATTTCGTCCAGCGCAACGAGGCAGTGATGTGCCAGCGCCCACCAGTGCGCGCAGTCCTCGAAGACACGCGTGTACAGGCTGCCGCCGCGCTCGACGGGCAGCAGCGTCGCCCACTGGTCGACGGTCGCGCCTGCATCGTAGGTCTGCACGAGCTTCGTTCCGCGCGCATCGCGGTCGTATTGCACGATGTCGGGCACGCAGCGCGACCCGTGCCCGATGAGGAGCGCGAGGATGCGCCATTCGCGCTCGGTCCACTGCGCGTAGTCGCCGTCGGCCGTGGTCAGGAAGCGCTTGGTATAGCGGCGGCTCTCGCCCGGCGGCGCCGCTTCGCGGAACACTTCGACGTGCGCGCCCGTCTCCATCTTCAAGCGGCCGCGTCCGAATACGTGATCGATCTGCTCGGGAGTCATGGGTCACCTTGCATCAGTGTTACGGTCCGCTAGACGCAGGCGGCCGGACTGCGCGGCGCAACGGCTGCGCGATGAATCACCAGCACCGTCGCGTCGTCCGTGCTGCCGCGCGCGCGGGCCAGCGCGAGCAGTCGCGTGCACCGGCGCGCGAGCGGCAGCGCTGCCGCGCCGGAGCAGCCGGGCGATATCGCGCGCGTCCACGTGCTTGTGCACGCCGTCGCTGCACAGCATCAGCATCTCGTCGTCGCCCAACTCGACCTGCGTGAGATTGGGAACGGCTCACGGCACCGTTGCCGACCATGCGGGCGGGATCGTCGGGCGAGCCTCCGGGCGGCGGCGTCTCCGCCAGATGCCGGTACGTGTCGTCGCGCGTCAACAGCTCCGGCTTCGCGGTCGGTGTCCGCAGCAACACGGTAGGCCCGGCAATCGCCGACCCACGCGACGAGCCAGTTCGCAAGGTCTGCGCCTGCGCATGCGCACAGGGCGACGGTCGCGGCCCCGAGCTGGTCGGTCTCGCTCGCGATGCTGCGCGCGACCTCGTGATCCGCAATGAGCAGCGCGGCGCGCACCGAGGCATCCTCGATGCGGCGGTTGTCGAGCACGCGATGCACGCGGCGCACGAGTTCGCGGCTCGCGCGCGACGCCATCGCGCCACCGCCCACGCCATCGGCGACCACGTACACCGGCGCGGCACCGTTCAGTGCGCTGTGCGCATCCTCGTTGACATCGTGCCGCAGGCCGCAACACGACGCGGCGGCGAGATCGAGCCGCGCCGCGGTCGTCGCCATCGTGCCGCATTCGCACGGTCGTCGCCGGCCCATGCGACGTCGCGCTCGTGCGTCGCGATCACGGGCTCACAGGGCGTGGGCCGTCATTGGTGTGCCCCCTGCCGCGCCATGCGGTCATGACACGGCCGGACAGCATCAACGTGCATTCCGGCTCCTCGCCCGAGGCGCGCCCGAGGGTCATGCGCTCGTTCACGCGCCAGCGGAATCGATGTCCCTGCGGATGCGTGGTGCCGTCGACGGTGACGCCATTGTCGCCGTGGACTTCGACCTCGACGCCCGTGTCGTCGATGTTCGTGAGGTCGATGTGATGCCCGGACACGCCCTCATGCGCCCAGTCCACGACCAGGTCCTGGTTGCGCGATCGGCCAATGCGATACCGGCGCCGACTTGGCGCCGAGCGTGAGCGTGCGCGTCCCGGAAGCCATGCTGGCGGTCAGCGTCAGTTGCGCGTCAGTTCCCGATTCGCGCTGTCGCATCACGGCGATCGGCGTGATCGCCGTCGTCGGCACCTTGCCGGCCGGAGCTGACCGGAGTCGTGGAGCGAACGGCAGCGTCGCGACCTGGTTCAACAGCACGCGCGGATAGTCACCCGGTTCTCCGCGCGCGAGCGCCGAAAGGACGATTCGCGCACCGGGCACGATCTCGATCGCCGTCTTGGCATTGGCGCCGCCGGCGATGACGCCCGCGCGGCCGAGCACGCTCTGCGCGGATTCCACGCGGATGCCGTTCGTCGAACCGGCGTCGCCCGCCCACCACGAGCCGTTGTCGAGCCAGATTTCGCAATGCCTGCGGCTCGCGAAGGTGCCGTTGACCGCGATGTCGCAGCCCTCCCCTTTGCCGATCGCGTAGCGGCGGTTCGGCACCACCGACGACAGCGTCAGGTGGCGATGGCCGTCCGCGTCGTCGATCTCGATTTCCAGGCGGCTGCCGGCGAGCGGGGTGTGCGGCGACGCCGCGACTCTTCGCCTCGGTCCCTGCGCCGCCGCCGTGCCCGACTCCGTTTCGATCCAGCGGCCCAGCAGCGTCACTTCGAAGACGTGCGGTTGCTCGCCGGGCGTCGACGCGCGAAGCTGCGCGCGCAGGTCGGCATACGCATCGTCGTCCGACGCGAGATCCGCCGTGCATGCGCGTCGCGTTGAGTCCGCCGAACTGCGTCAAGTCGATCGCGCTCGCATTGGGAAGGCGTCCGATCACGTCGCGGGCGAGAAATCGCTTGGTCTGCTCGGGCGTGAACTCGTCGCGTGAAGCGATGCAGGAGATCGGCGCCGTCGGCATCATCCGCGCAGTCGACCTCGATCGAGGTCAGGACGTAGCGATCGCGCTCGGCGATCGCCAGATGCAGCCGCAGTTCGCTCGCGACGAAGTGCTCGAGCTCGTCGCGGATCGCGCCGATCAGCGGCCCGTAGGCCCCGAGATGCTCGGGACCCGGCGCTGCCGGCTCGTGCGTTTCCGGCATGCCGCGCAGCGACGGCTCACGCGGTTCCACACCGGCCCCGCCCGGCATTGGGCCCGTGCGCGATGCGCGTTGCGGCAGATCGGTACGGCCGATCCGGTTCATTCTCTGCAAAATCCAGGTCTTGAGCGCCATGCTAGCTCCGGTAGACGATCACCAGCGTCGCAAGCGGGCCGGTGTCATTGCGAGGCCGGACGCGCAGCGGGCACGGCAAGCCGTAGCGCTGCGACACCCGGGTCAGGAAACGACTCCATGCGGGTTGGATCACATCCCCCGCCGCCACCCGCGCCGCGAGCGCGGGAAGTGACAGATCGATTGCGATGGCGACACCCGATATGTCGCCCAATTGCACGATCGCGCGGCGCAGCGTGTCCTCGATGTCGGTGAGGCACACCGCGAACGGACCGTCGAACGTCCACGTCAGCGGCGGCGAACAGGGCGGAACACGGGGCGACGAAATCGGCGCGCCGCGTGGCGGCGCGGCGCGGCGAGCACGATCGGCGGCCCGGCTCACCGGCCGTCTCCCGAAAGGATGCCCGCATGCCGCGCGACCACCTGGAAGGCAATCTCCGCCGCGGGGTTCGGTCCGTGATCGCCGGCCCCGTGAATGCGGCCGCTGTCCGCGAGCCAGTTGCGCTCGGTGAGCACGCCGATGACTTTCGTCCACGCCGGATTCGCGGGGTCAGTTCGCCAGGCGGCGACATACCATTTGTACGGACGCAATCCCCCGCAAGCCTTTTGCTCGACGGTCGTGCGTTGCACGCCCGGCGCGCAGAGTTTCGCCAGCTCGTCGAGCGAACGGTCGTCGTTCGGGAAGGTGGGCGTGCCGGTCTTGCCGGCGATCCAGTCGATCTCGCGACACGCGCGCGCGTCGAGCACCTGCTCGCACGCGAGCCGCGCGGTGCCGTTGCGATGGCTGTACGAGAGGCCGCTCAAGATCACTTCCGCGGCGTCATGCGACAACGCGTTCGGTTCGCTGCCCGCGGCCGCCCAGTGGGTCGCGGCGGATCCGAGCGTCGAGGGCGCGGCGTTGGCAACGGCTCGCACCGCCTGCACCAGATGCGGCTTGTGAATTTCGCTCTGTCCGTTCGCCGCGGCCGCGAGCGCGGCCATCATGCCCGCCACGCCGAGCGCCGTGGACCGCGCATGCCCCTGGCCCCAGCCTTCGGCGACGATGTCGACGACCACGCCGCCGCCGCACTTCCCCCAATCGTCCTTGCTCCCTGCGCGGCCATCGGCGCCGGCAGCGCAGCGTCTGACCTTCGCCGTGTCGAGCGCGATCGCGGCGCGCGTGCTGAACGGCGCGCCCAGCTTTCCGCCATCCGGTTCGACGAGGAGCCGGCCATAGGGCACCCATTCGGCCAACGACTCGAGGTCATCCGAAGCCGCGGCTGCGACCGAGCGGCCGAACAAGCAGGTCGCGCTTGCCGCAACGCTCGTTCGGCTCGGCACATCCGCCGTTCCAGCCGAACGCACTCGCCATCGACTGGACTTCCCAGGGACGCTCGCAGGGACGAAAGCCCTGGTCGCCGCAGAACATGCGATCGAGAAAGCGCGCGGAATCCGACCGCATCAATTGCCCGCGCAAGCTGTCGCGCGTCGGCTGCGCAGACGTCCGCATCTCGGCACGCTCGGCCGCGAGCCAACGCGATCCGACGTTCGCATTCGAAAGGAATGCCGCCGCCATCACGGGCTTGATGACCGACCCGGGCATCGCATCGTGGAACACGGCCGGATTCAACAGCTGGTCCGGACGATAGCGGACCGCATACGGCAAGCGCGTGTCGCAATTCGCCTCGCGGCCCGGGCCATCGTATTCCTGGCGCGTGCACGGGGAGAGGGCGCCGGCGAGCGCTTCGATGCGTCCGCTCGCCACATCGATGATCGCGATCGCCGCCATGCGCACGACGGCGTGCTCGAGCAGGCGATGCCCGATCGCGTCGTTGCCGTCCTCGCCGCGATGCACGCCGAGTGAGCGGCAGACGTCCTGCCGACCCGTGTAGCAGGCCGCGGTCTTCTGCGCGAGCGCCTGCAGCGTGGGATCGATCGTCAGGTCCACCGAGAAGCCCACGTCGACTTGTGCGCCGTCGAGCGTGATCCGGTTCGACCCGTAACGATCGATCATGGTCGCCTCATCCGGCGCGCGCGCGGCTTCGGTGAAGCTCCGGTAGAGCGAACCCCATGGCCGCTGCAGCGCATCGAGCGGCTGGAGCAGCGTCTGCAGCGAGGGCGGGACGTCCCAGCGCAGGTCGTCTGCGGCAACGTCGGGCCCGGGCTCACCCACGATGGCGATCGGCGGAGCGGCGCCGGCGTCGCCAACCGAGACGTCGAAGACCGCCGGCTGCGTGCATACGCGCTGGCTCGCCGCGCCCGCATTCCTGACGAAGAACGCCGGGCTCGCGTCCTTCCCGTCGGCGCCGCCGTTGACCAGGTACACGCAACCCGGAAGGCCGCGCCATGGATTGGCGCGCGCGAGATGACGCGCGGAAATTTCGACGTACTGCTCGGGCTGCCACGACGCGGTGGTTCGGTCCACCTCGGTTCCGCGCCACGCAAGCGTCGCGAGCATCCGTCCGCCTCCGCGGGAAAGCATCGCGACCGCTGCGCCCAAGTCGGAGCAGCGCACGGTGAACGTTTGTCCCCGGTACCTCGGCGTCTCGATCGGCGTCGCCAGCGCCTGCCTCGCCGCTTCGGCCCAGCGCGCGCCGTCGAAGCCGACCGCATCGACGACGCGGCGGTTGCCGCCGACGCTCATGCGCAACAACGCGTCGTCGAGTTCGCGCAGCTCGCCGGCGATGCGCTGCGCAGGCGCGCGCGCCTCCTTGGTCGCGCGGCCGAGAACCTCCTTCAACCGATCCACTGCGCCCGCATTGCGTGGTCCCGCGCACTCCATTCGGCGCCGCACTCCGGAATGAGCACGATCAGGGCCTGCGCGTCCGGCGCGCCCGATTGCACCGAATCGCGCCTCACGATCGCGCGCTCGAACGTCTTCAGCGCCGCGACCTGGCGCACGCTCACGTGACTGTCGCCGGACGTACTGCGGAGCGCGGACGGCGCGACGGTGCCGAGGCCAAGCAAGACGGCGAGGAGCACGGGCACGACCGCGATGCTCGCAGCGATCGCAAAGTCGAGGAGCGACGCGGCCCGGGAATCACGCATGGTCCGTACCCGGCAGGCTCACGTTGATGCAAAGCGCAAGCAAGGCGCTATTGACGACGAGCGACGTCATGCCGAAGCTCACGAAGGGAAACGTCACCCCGGTAAGCGGCAGCACGGCGACATTGCCCGCGACGGTCACGGCAAGCTGGCACAAGCGTGAGCACCACCCACACCACGCCGATCCAGCTCAGGAACGCCTGGTTGTCGGCAACGACGCGTCCCGCACGATGAACAAACCGCGGTTCGCCGCGGGTCACGCGACCGTGATGCCGGATCAGCCGGTGCAGCCAGATCGCGGTAGCCGAGGGTGAGCGCCCACGCCGCCGACCAGCCGAACACACCGACCAGCGCCGTGAACGTGTAATCGCTGTGGATCTGGGCCGGAACGCCGGCGCACGTCGCGCTCGTAAAGCCGCACCAAGGCACGGCCGCCCAATCCGAACCCGTTGGCCGGTGCCGCTTCGCGGAACCACGCGACGAGTGCCTGTTGATCGTTGGCGGACGCGAGCGGTGCCGCCAGGTTTTCCAGGCGGCCCGCAGTGACTTCGTGGACGGCGCCGAACTGGAAGACCGCCAGCGTGACGATTGCGATCCACCCCGTGAAGGCGCTGACGGCGAGCACAGCAGGCGCATATCTCGCCCCGGTGCGCACGTGCCACCACATCGCGATCGACGCCGCCAGAAACGCGCCGGCCGCATACGAGGCAATCAGCAGTGGCCCCATGTCGTGGAGCATGAGCATCGCGCCCACGAGCACGAACGCCACGAACGCCAGCGGCCACGCGTAGCGCATCAGCGACACGAAGGGATTGCGGCTCCGCGCCATGCGTTCGGCCACCGGAGCGCCGCGAAGGAAGAAGAACCATGCGACGCCGACCATCAGCCAGACGCGACCCAGTTCCGAGGTCATCTGCCGAATTCCCGAGAGCAGCGCGCCGATGCCCAGCCACGATGACGAGCATGACGAGCACCACCGCGGCCGGCGCGAGCAGCGGGCCAAGCAGACGGCCGACGCGGCCACCGAGCTCTTCCACGGCCGACAAGAGCCAGGCGAGCGTGCGGCCGACGGCAGGACGAAGGAACGCCACCACCGTCAACACGAGCATCGCAAGCCACAGATGGCCGTGGTGATACAGCGCCAGATAGCGGTTGCTCGGATTGCCGTTGGCCGACAGGTCCAGCAGAAGCAGCCAGCCGATTCCGGTGGCGACGACGAAACCCGGGTAGCCCAATCGCGACGAGAGCGTTTGCGGCACCGGGACCTTCGGCTTGCGCAGCCACGGGCGCGAGTGCGAGAAGCACGCCCGCGGCCACGAGGAGCGCGATCACGAAACTGGCCGGCATCGCGTCCCAGCGCGCGTCGAGGCGTCCTGTTTCGAACGCTCGATTGTGTGCGAGTGGCCACGGCACGCGACCGGCCCACGCGGCGGCAGCCCAGATGGCGAGCGCGAACGAAACACCGACGGCGGCAGGCAGCCTCGTGCGGCTCAACTTCACCAGGACAAGGCCCGCGAACATCCACGCACCCCATTGCCAGCCCGCGGTGGCGAGCAAGTCGCGCATGGCCGCGTTCTTGGCGCGGACCAGCGCGACTCCGGGCGCCGCGGGAACGCCAGAGTCGACCGCGCCGGGGGGCGGCCGATCGTCCGCACCCTCACGCGGTTGCGCTTGCAGATCCCTCAGGGCTCGATGCCTTCCGTGGGTTTTTCGAAGGCGCTTGCGATCCTTCGCCATGTTGCAATGAGCGGTCGCCGGCGGCGCAATGGGTGCGATGGACCCGGTATCGGCGAAGCGACGATCCCGTCCGGCCTCATCGACGCCCAACCCGGCGAACCGGGGAAAGATCACGGCAATTGCTGCTATGGCCAGAATTGTTTCGGCCAGCGACGGCCACCCGATGAATCCGCGCGCCGCGCGGGCTCGCGCGGGCAGGTCAACCGAGGTGTCAACTAAGGTGTTTACTGACGGTGACGGCGATGCCGTCGCCAGGAACGTCGCGGAGGGCATGATCGCCTGCGCTGCGTCAGCGCGCACCCGCGTTGGGGTGCAGCGAGGCATGCGCTGTCACGCAACGTGGGTTGCAAACTGAGTTGCAAACTGAGTTGCAATCCAAGCCGCGAAGCGTCCTACAAGAGCGTCCTACAAAATGACCTCTGCGCACGGACCCCTCCCGCTATGCGTGCGCGCCGCCATTTTTTACGCTTGTACAAAAGGGGAACGACGCGACGCGACTACAACCATTAGCAAACGCGCGTGCGCCGGGATGGTTGACATTCGCATTGGCAGAAAGAGAACAAATCGCTCCGCCGCGCGCAGTTCCGTGGGCCCACGCCCCATGACGGGCGCGCGCCAGCCGATTTGCCAAAACATCTGCTTACAAATTTCTCGGCGAATGTCTCAGTCGGGCATTCCGCCATTACCTCACCGGCGGGGGTCGCGCTCGCGAAAGGCTGCGCCTCAGCGCGCGAGCAGCGCCAGGAACGCCCGAAGATCGGCCGCGCCGGCTTTGGCCGCGGCGCTTTCGATGCGGCGATAGCGGCGCACGACTTCTGCCCCGAGCGGCGTCAGCGCGGTGCCACCACCGCGGCGTCCGCCCGCTTCCGCATCCACGACGGCCGACTTGAAGCAGCGGTTCATCGTGTCGACCAGCAGCCACGCGCGGCGATAGGACATGCCGAGCCGCCTGGCAGCGCCGGTGATCGAGCCCGACTCGGCGATGGCCTCGAGCAGCGCGATCTTGCCCGGCCCCACGGCGATGTCATCGCCACGCGTGATGCGCAGGCGGAAGTTCACGTCGTTCCGCTTGGGCATGGGCGGGCAGCGCACCGTCGTGGGCGTCAGCTGCGCGGCGGCAACGGCTTGCGCGCGAGATTCGGCCGCGGACCGACCTTGGGCTTCAGCACGCGCGACTTCTTCGCGAGCTGCAGCGCCGTCGCCAGCGCCTTCTCGAGTTGCCGGTCGTGCTTCGCCGCGGCATCCTGCGGCGCGTTGTCGACCTCGATCTCCGGATCGGTGCCGTAGTTCTCGACGCCCCAGCCGACGTCGCCGAACCAGAACGAGAACTCCGGCTGCGTGGTCTCGCTGCCATCGACCAGCGCATGCCGCGGCCAGATGCCGATCACGCCGCCCCAGGTGCGCGTGCCGACGAGCGTGCCGATGCCCATCAGCTTGAAGCAGTGCGAGAAGATGTCGCCGTCGGAGCCCGCGTGCTCGTTGGTCAGCGCGACCAGCGGGCCGGCGGGCGAGTCGCTCGGATACGGCTCCGGCTTGCCCCAGCGCATCACGTTGTAGCCGATGCGCTTGCGCGCGACCTTCTCCAGCAGCAGTTGCGACACGTGCCCGCCGCGGTTGTAGCGGACGTCGACGATCAGCGCGTCGCGATCGCATTCGGCGCCGAAGTAGCGGTGGAATTCCGCGAAGCCCGCCGACATCATGTCCGGCAGGTGCAGGTAGCCGACGCGGCCGCCGGAGTTGGCGTGCACCCAGCGCCGGTTGCGCTCGACCCATTCGCGGTAGCGCGCGGGCACTTCGTCCGCCAGCGTCGTCACCAGCACGTTGCGCGACTTCGCCGTCCGACCGCCTTTCGCGGCCAGCGTGAGCTCCACCTTCGTGCCCGCCTGATGCACGAGCAGCGCCTGCGGCGGCCGCTCGCGCGTGACCGGCTGGCCGTTGACCGCGACGATGCGTTCGCCGACCTTCGGCCTGCACGCCGATCGCGTTCAGCGGCGAGTCCGCCGCCGCGTCCCACGCGTCGCCGTCGACGATGCGCGCGATCTCGTACGCCGCCCCGCCATCCACCGACCCGCAGATCCGCGGCGAGGTGGCCCAGCGCGATCTGCGGCGGCCGGCGATGGTCGCCGCCCATCTCGTAGGCGTGCGAGGTGCCGAGTTCGCCCTGCATTTCCCAGATGAGGTCGGAGAGTTCGCCGCGCGTCGCCACGCGCGCGAGCAGCGGCTCGTAGCGGCGGTAGATCGCGTCCCAATCGGTGCCCGACATGTTCGCGACCCAGAACTGGTCGCGCTGCAGCCGCCAGACCTCGCGCAGCATCTGCCGCCATTCGAGGCGCGGCTCGACCGACAGGCGAATGCGCGCCAGGTCGATCCAGCCGGTCTTGCGCGAAGGCTCGTCCGACGATGGCGGCTCCTTGCCTTCCGGGCGCGCGTTCGCGCGAATGGCGCGCAGGCGCTTGCCGTCGCGCACGACGAGCGTCACGTGATCGGCGGCGAGCGCGAAGCTGTCGGCGCGCTCGAGCAGCGGTTCGGTGCGCAGCGTCGCGAAGTCGAACAATTCCAGGCGGCCGGGCGACTCCTTGTGGCCGCCGCGACCATGCGCGCCGGGAATCGGAAACGTCGTCCACAGCACCTTGCCGGCCGTGCCGGCGATCTGGCCGAAGCGGCCTTCGGCCACCGGAAACGCCGCGACGCGACGCTCGATGCCGGCGAGATCGACGCGGATCGGCGCGCGGCTTCGCGTCGACTGGTCTTCCTTGCGGCGGTCTTCGGCGGGCTTCAGGCCCTTGGGCTCCGGGTCGAACGGCGGCCGCTGGTCGTCCTGCAAGCGCGATCAGGTACGGGCGCGCACGCGCGCGGAAAGCTCAACTCGAATTGCACGTTGTCGTAGACCGGGTCGAACGTGCGCACCGACAGGAAGTACAGGTACTTGCCCTCGGGATCGAACGCCGGCGAGTAGTCGCGGAACTCCGGTTGCGTGACCAGCGAGCTCGACTTCTTCGCGACATCGTGCAGCTTGATCGCGCAGGCCGCGGATCGGTCCAGAACGAATAGGCGAGCCACGCGCCGTCCGGCGACCACGCGAGGTCCTCGCTGCGCCCGTCGTCGCTGCGGTCGACGACGCGCGATCTTCTTCGTCGCGAGATCGCCGATCAGGACTTCGTTGCGATGGTTGGTGATTGCGACGCGCTGAGCCGGTCGGCGCGGCACGCAGCGCCTGCACGCGGCCGATGTCCCACGACAGCGTCGTCGTCTTGCCGTCGCTCACGACGACGACGCGCTCCTCGCCGGACTCGTCGCTGACAGCGACCAGCGTCTTGCCGTCCGCCAGCCACTGCCCGTGGCGATAGCGGACGCCGTCGGCGACGCCGTGCTGCTGCACGGCGCCCTCCCACATCGCCATCGTGAAGAGCTTGCCGCGCGCGTCGACGGCGAGGCTGTGACCGGCGGGATGCACGTTGAATCCCGCCAGATGATCGGCGGCGTTGACGAATTTGCGCGCGGCCTGCGTGCGGTGCGAGGGCACGTCGATGTCGACGCGCACGGTGCGATTGCGCGCCGGATCGAACAGCCAGATATCGGCGCCGCATTGATAGACGATGCGCGTGCCGTCGGTCTGCGCATTGCGCGCGTAGTAGACGTCGTGGTCGGTGTGACGACGCTGATCGGAGCCGTCGGGGCGGCACGAATAGAGATTGCCGACGCCTTCGGCGTCCGACAGGAAATAGACGCGCTTGCCGATCCACATCGGGCTCGTGATGTTGCCCGCAAGTCTCGTCATGCGCCGGAAATTGCCGCTACCTGCCGCGTCGATCCACAGGTGTCCGGCCGTGCCGCCGCGATAGCGCTTCCAGCGCGCGGGATCGGCGGTGTTGCGGCCGATGACCTTCGCCTTGCCCGGTCCGAACGCCAGATGATTGACCTGACCCAGCGGCAGCATTTCCGGCAGTCCGCCGTTGACGGCAAGCGTGAACGCGCGATAGTTGCGGAAGAACGGCTGCCCGTGCGTCGTCACGAACAGGATGCGGCCCTCCGGCGTCCAACCGCGCACGAGAACGTCCGGCCCCAGCCACGTCATGCGCCGCGCGGGACCGCCTTCGGCCGGCATCAGGTAGACCTCCGGATGCTGTTCGTCGCGACCGACGTAGGCGATCCACTTGCCGTCGGGCGAAAGCACCGGCGTGGCCGGCTCGCCCAGGCCCGCGGTCAGCCGGCGCGCCGTGCCGCCGCCCGCGTCGACGCGCCACAGATCGTCGTCGCACACGAAAACAATCGCGTCGCCTTGAATGGTAGGTTGACGCAGATAGCCGCGTTGAGTCATGGATGCAATTCCGTAGGAAAATGGGGATGCCGATGGCGGCGGTGGAGTTGCCGGTTGCGGCGTGCCCGAGATCATAGCCCTTTCGATTTCCGATGGCACGCCGACTATTCACATTGCAATCGGCAGCGCGACGATGCTCGAGTAAACATGCCGGCGACAAAGCTTGCCTGGAAAACCAATGGTGACCCCAACGGGACATGTGCTGGTGACGGGGGCGAGCGGCTTCGTCGGCTCGGCCGTGACCACGCGTGCTGGCTGAAGCGGGCTATCGCCGTTCGGGCGCTGGTGCGCCCGGAGAGCCGCCGCGCGCATCTTGCCGGCATCGACGTCGACTTCGTCGAGGGCGATCTCCGCGACGCGGCGTCGGTGCGCCGCGCCATGGCCGATGTCCGCTACGTCTTCCACGTCGCCGCCGACTACCGGCTGTGGGCGCCGGATCCGCGCGAGATCATCGGGATCAACGTCGCCGGAACGCGGACCGTGATGAGCGAGGCGCTCCGTGCCGGCGTCGAGCGCGTCGTCTACACGAGCAGCGTGGCGACGCTCGGCTTTCGTCCCGGACGACGTGCCGGGCGACGAGACCCTGCCGCTCGAGGGAAGAAGAGGCGATCGGCGCCTACAAGCGCAGCAAGGTCGCGGCGCGAGCGGCTGGTCGAGGCGATGGTCGCCGAGCGACGCCCTGCCCGCCGTCATCGTCAATCCGTCCACCCCGATCGGTCCGCGCGACGTTCGCCCGACGCCGACCGGCCGCATCATCGTCGAGGCCGCGACCGGCCGCATGCCGGGCTTCGTCGATACCGGCCTCAACCTCGTCGCATGTCGACGACGTCGCTGCCGGGCATCTCGCGGCGCTCCGACCGCGGGCGCATCGGAGAGCGCTACATTCTGGGCGGCCAGGACGTCCGCTTCTCCGACATGCTGCGGCGAAATCGCTGGACTGGTCGGCCGCACGCCGCCGCGCTGGCGCCGCCCCGCCAGCTCATCACGCCGCTCGCCTATGCCGCCGAGAGCGCTCGCCCGAGTGACCGGGCGCGAGCCGTTCCTGACCCTGGACGGCCTGCGCATGTCGAAGCATCGCATGTTCTTCAGCAGCGCCAAGGCGACGCGCGAGTTCGGCTACGTCGCGCGGCCGTACGCGAAGGCCTCGTCGACGCCATCGCGTGGTTCGAGCGGGCCGGATACCTCAAGTGACGACCGTCGTCATCGCGGCGCTGGCGTGCGCCGCGTGGGTGTGGCTGCTGCTGTTTCGCGGCGGATTCTGGCGCGCGTCCGTGCGCGATGACGACATTGCGATTGCGCCGTCGGCGTGGCCGCGCGTCGTCGCCATCGTTCCCGCCCGCGATGAGGCGGCGGTCATCGCGGCCAGCATCGCGTCGCTGCTGCAACAGGATTACGCTGGCGCCTTCGACATCGTCGTCGTCGATGACCACAGCAGCGACGGCACTGCAGACATTGCGCGCGGTGGCCGCGGGCGCAGCCCGGTGGGGCCGCGCCGCTTACGGTACTGTTGGCGCCCGATCTCCCCGCAGGCTGGACCGGCAAGCTGTGGGCGATGCATTGCGGCGCCACGCATGTCGACGAGTCGCCCACGCCGCCTCATTACCTGCTGTTTTCCGACGCCGACATCCGATACGAGCCCGATGCGCTGGCCACTCTGGTCGCGCGCGCGCAGCGCGACGGTCTCGTGCTGAACTCGCTGATGGCCAAGTTGCATTGCACGAGCTTCGCCGAGCGGGCGCTGATTCCCGCGTTCATCTTCTTCTTCCAGTTGCTGTATCCGTTCGCATGGGTCAACCGTACGGACCGGCGCACGTCCGCGGCGGCCGGCGGCTGCATGCTCGTGCGCCGCGAGGCGTTGATCGAAGCCGGCGGAGTTGCCGCCGTTCGCGGTGAGCTGATCGACGACTGCGCGCTGGGACGGGCGCTCAAGGCCAAAGGGCCGATCCGGCTCAGCTTGACCGATCGCGCGCACAGCCTGCGCGCATTCGGCGAGATCGGCGACGTCAGGCCGATGATCAGCCGCTCCGCTTACGCGCAGCTCGACTATTCGCCGTGGCTGCTGCTGGGCACGGTGCTCGCCCTCGCGGTGACCTGCGTCGCGCCGCCGTTGCTGGCAATCGGCGGGTCGGGACCCGCGCAGTGGCTCGCCGCCGCCGCCTGGGCGCTGATGGCCTTGGTGTTTCAGCCGACGCTGCGCTTCTACGGCATCTCGCGGTGGTGGGGCGTGGGTCTGCCGGCCATCGCGGCGGTCTATCTCGCCTTCACACTGGACTCGGCATACCAGCACGCACGCGGCAGGGGCGGCATGTGGAAAGGTCGTGCACATGCGCCGATTACGGACAGGCGATAAAGCTTTCGCCCCGCACATTCGAGGGAACAGAATATAATTCCGACGGTGGCCATGCGGCGCCCGCGGCAATTTGCGGGAAGAAGAATCGCGGAGGGAGTCGTCGTGCTTGATGCACTTTGCGGAAAGCTGACCTGATGCCGCACTTGTTGCGCGGCTCGGGACGCGTCGTCCGGCACCCCGCCGCGGATCCGCTCGAACGAATCGGGCCCCACGAGGTTCCCGAGTCGGGGCTGGACGCCTGCATCGAGCGCGCGACCGGCGCGCTGATGGCCGAGCAGCGCCGGGACGGCCACTGGGTTTTCGAGCTCGAGGCCGACGCGACCATTCCCGCCGAGTACGTGCTGCTCAAGCGCTACGTGGGCGAGCCCGATGCGGCCCTCGAGGCGCGCATCGCGCACTACCTGCGGCGCATCCAGGGTGCGCACGGCGGCTGGCCGCTCTATCACGACGGTCCATTCAACATCAGCGCCAGCGTCAAGGCGTATTTCGCGCTGAAGGTCATCGGCGATTCGCCCGACGCGCCCCACATGCGGCAGGCCCGGCAGGCGATCCTGGCCCACGGCGGCGCCGGGACGACCAACGTGTTCACGCGCATGCTGTTGGCGCTTCACGGCATCGTGCCGTGGCAGTCGGTGCCGACCGTCCCGGTCGAGATCATGTACCTGCCGCGCTGGTTCCCGTTCCACCTGTTCCGGATTTCCTACTGGGGCCGCACGGTGCTGGCGCCGCTGCTGGTGCTGCAGGCGCTGAAGCCTTCGTCGCGCCATCCACACGGCGTCACGCTCGATGAACTCTTTCCCGGCACGTCAGCGCGCATCCGGCGCGCTGCGCGCGCTTCGCATCAGTCGCGCCCGTGGTTCGCGGTGTTCGCGGCCATCGACGCCGTCATCCGCTTCACCGAGCCGTTCTTTCCCCCGGGTCCGCGCAAGCGCGCCATCGCCAAGGCGGTCACGTTCGTCACTGAACGCTTGAACGGCGAAGACGGCCTCGGCGCGATCTTTCCCGCCATGGCCAACACGGTGATGGTGTTCGACGCGCTCGACTATCCGCCCGACCACCCGGACATGGTTACCGCCAGGAACGCGGTCGAGAAGCTGATCGTGCAAAAGCGCGATGAAGCCTACTGCCAGCCGTGCGTGTCGCCGGTGTGGGACACCGTGCTCTGCGTGCCATGCGCTGATCGAAGTTGGCGGCGAGCCTGCGTTGACCAGCGCGCGCAACGGCCTGCGGTGGCTGCTGCCGCGGCAGGTGCTCGATACGGTCGGCGACTGGGCGGAAAAGCGGCCGGACGTGCGCCCCGGCGGATGGGCTTTCCAATATGCGAATCCGCACTATCCCGATCTCGACGACACGGCGGTGGTCGTCATGGCGATGGACCGCGGCGCGCATCGCCTTGCCATCTCTGGAGGCGACGACTTCAGCGAGGCCATCGCCCGCGGTCGCGAGTGGGTGCTGGGGCTGCAGAGCCGCAACGGTGGTTGGGGCGCATTCGACGCCGACAACACCAGCGAATACCTGAATCACATCCCGTTCGCCGACCACGGCGCGCTGCTCGACCCGCCGACCGCCGACGTGACCGCGCGATGCGCGAGCATGATCGCGCAACTGGGCGCGCGGCCGACCGGGATGCGCTCAAGGCCGCGTTGGCGTTCCTGCGCCGCAACCAGGAGGCCGACGGCAGGTGGCACGGCCGCTGGGGCATGAACTACATCTACGGCACGTGGTCGGCGCTTTGCGCATTCAACGCGGCCAGCGTGAGTCCGCAGGCGCCCGAGATAAGGCGCGCGGTGAAATGGCTGGAGTTCATCAACAATCCGGATGGCGGCTGGGGCGAGCACGGCTGCAGCTACGAACTCGACCACCGCAATCACCAGCCCGCGCCGAGCACCGCGTCACAGACGGCCTGGGCCTTGCTCGGACTGATGGCCGCCGGAGAAGTGAACAATCCGGTGGTCGAGCGCGGCATTGAGTACCTGTTGCGCACCAGCGATGCCGAGGGCCACTGGCCGGAACCGGAGTTCACCGCGGTCGGCTTTCCGCGCGTGTTCTACCTGCGCTATCACGGCTACTCGAAGTTCTTTCCGCTCTGGGCGCTCGCGCGCTACCGCAACCTCAAGCATTCCGGCGACTGCATCACGCGCATCGGCATGTGAGCTGCGCCGCCGGAAGGTCATGCAACCTCCCGACCAGCTCCGCGCCCCATGAACGACGCCCGTTCGGTCGTCGCCGTCACCGGTCTCCACTTCGAAGCACGCATTGCCGCTGGGCCTGGCGTGCGTACGCTGGCCGGCGGTGGTGACCGGGATCGCCTCGTCGCCGCGCTCGAGCGCGAGCTTGCCCGCGGCGCGGCCGCGATCATCAGCTTCGGCATTGCCGGCGGTGTCGCCGCGGAAGCGTCCCCCGGCATGTGCCTGGTCGCCGACGCCGTAGTCACGCGCACGTCGCGCTGGCCGGTCGATGCCGCATGGGCTGCGGCAATTGCGCACGGGTTGCCCGGCGCAGTCAGGGGCAGTATCGCCGGCGCGGATGCGATCATCGCGTCGCCGGCAGACAAACGCGCGCTGGGTGTAGCAACCGGGGCGTTCGCGGTGGACATGGAGTCACACATCGCTGCCGCATTCGCCGCCGCGCATCAGCTGCCGTTTGCGGTATTCCGCGTGGTCGCCGATCCGGTGACGCAGGCGCTCGCCCCTGCGACCTTCCGCGGCATGCGCTCCGATGGAACGGTCAATCAGCGCGCGGTGCTGGGCTCGCTGCTGCGCACGCCGGGCCAGCTGCCGCAACTGTTGCGCAACGCGCTGGACGCGCGCCGTGCGCTGCGCGCCCTGTCACGCGGCCGTCGACTCCTTGGTCCGGGACTCGGGTTACCCGGATCTCTGACAGCTTCTGCTGGACGTGCTGCGAGAAAACGTATTGCGCCGGGCGCTGCTGCGCCAGCGGGATTTCCGGCGCCATCGCGCCTTGCGTCGCGACACCACGCCGGCTGATCCCGAAGGCCTTCAGCGGATGGCGCACCGCATCCTGCACCGCGGTGGCCTCGAAGCCGCTGTGCACCATGCAATCGGCGCACTTCTCGTAGTTGCCGGTGCCATAGGAATCCCAGTCCGTTTCGCTCATCAGCTCGCCGAAGGTCTTCGCATAGCCTTCGCCCAGCAGGTAGCACGGCCGCTGCCAGCCGAACACCGTGCGCGTCGGATTCCCCCACGGCGTGCACTTGTATTGCTGGTTGCCCGCGAGGAAATCCAGGAACAGGCCGGATTGGCTGAACGACCACGCCTTGCCGCCGCGTCCGCGACTGAAGATGTCGCGGAACAGTTGCTTGGTCTTGGCACGGTTGAGGAAGTGCGCCTGGTCGGGCGCGCGTTCGTAGGCATAGCCGGGTGAAACCGTGATGCCGTCGACGCCGATCGACTTGACGGTATCGAAGAACTTCGCGACACGCTCCGGGTCCGCGTCGTTGAACAGCGTGCAATTGATGTTGACGCGGAAGCCCAGGTCCTTCGCGGCCCTGATCGCCGCGACAGCGCGATCGTAGACGCCCGTTTCGCACACCGAGCGATCGTGCATTTCCCGGTCGCCGTCCAGGTGCACCGACCAGACGAAGTACGGACTGGGCTTGAACAGCGACAGCCGCTTTTTCATCAGCAGCGCGTTGGTGCACAGGTACACGAACTTGCGCCGCGCGATGATGCCCTCGACGACCTTGTGGATCTCCTTGTGCAGCAGCGGCTCGCCGCCGGCGATGGACACGACCGGCGCGCCGCACTCATCCACCGCCTTCAGGCAATCCTCGACCGAAAGCCGCTGGTCCAGAATTTCTTCCGGGTAGTCGATCTTGCCGCAGCCGGCGCAGGCCAGGTTGCAGCGGAAAAGCGGCTCCAGCATCAGCACCAGAGGATAGCGCTTGGTACCCGCCAACTGCTGGCGGACGACGTAGGCACCGACGCGGGCCTTCTGCAGCAGAGGTATCGACAAGGTGTTCTTTCCGGCGAAAGCGGGTTTGGTTGAGGGATCGGGAAGGCTGCCGCCAGCGGGCTCCTGGCGTACAGCAACCCGTCGGGACGATGGAATTCTACATTCTCCGTCGTCCGGGGAGAATCGCTCTCTGCTCTCGGTACAATCATGCCTCGTTGCGGCGGCGGCGACAAGCCGACTCGCCGCCACGCTTCGCCGGCAGTGCGGTCCGTTCACGCGAGAGGGGATTGAACACCTGCGATCGCTGATAACGCGTGTGGTGGGGACCTGCGCGAGACATGAATTGCTGGTGGTCATCGTCGCGGCCGCCATCGGCGCCTTCGGCGGCCACCTACGCCGCGACGTCTATCGCCATCGACACCAACACGGCCACGTGAGTTCGCCGGACGTGTAGTGCGCCACCGGAAATCGACTTGGCAAGGACGTTACCGCAGCGCGTCGCCGTCATTGCCGTCGTCGTCGACGGCGCGACGCCCGAGTTGGCGGAGCAGACAACGGCCACGCTGGCGCAGCGGCTGTCGGCAAACCACGTCTTTCGTCGCGCTGCGGCGGCCGGACGGCGGCCCGTTCTTCAATCGCGCGGGGTTGCTCTTCGCGTCGACGGAGGAAGTCGCGCGCACGACGCAGCAGATGATCGCCGCGCAGCCGCTGCTCGGAACGCTGGCGGCCGACCCGACATTGCGCGGCGTGATGGATGCGCTGTCGCTGGTCCTGAGGGCGTTCGCCGCGAGCAGATCAAGCTGGCCGACCTAGCTCGGCCACTCGCCGCCTTCGCCGACGCAACGGAAGCGATCAACGCCGGCCAGGTGCCGCGCTTCTCATGGCGCACGCTGATCATGGGCCGCGCGGCCGATCCGCGCGAGTTGCGCCGCTTCATTCTCGTGCAGCCGGTGCTGGATTTCGGCGCGCTGCAGCCCGGGGCGCGCGCCGTCGCCGCGATTCGCCAGGCGGTCGTGGAGACCGGCTTCGCGGCGGATCCGCGCGTGCGCGTGCGCCTGACCGGTCCGGTGCCGCTCGCCGACGAAGAATTCGCGACGCTCGCCGAAGGTGCCGCGCTCAATGCGCGTGGTCACGCTGCTCGATCGTCGTGGCGCTGCTCTGGCTCGCGCTGCACTCGCTGCGCCTGATCGTCGCGGTCCTGCTGAGCCTCTGGTCGGCCTGGCGATCACCGCCGCCTTCGGTCTGTTCGTGGTCGGCGCGTTCAACCTGATCTCGGTCGCGTTCGCCGTGCTGTTCATCGGCCTCGGCGTCGATTTCGGCATCCAGTTCTGCGTCCGCTATCGCGCCGAGCGCGCATCTTCACGACGATCTGCACGTGGCGCTGCGCGAGGCCGGCGCCGGAGGTCGGCGCTACCGCTGGCACTCGCTGGTGCGTCGACCGCCGCCGGCTTCTACGCGTTTCTTGCCGACCGAGTATCGCGGCGTGTCGAGCTTGGGCGCGATCGCCGGCACCGGCATGTCGATCGCCTTCGTGTCCAGCATCACGCTGCTGCCGGCGTTGCTCGCCTTGCTGCGTCCCGGCGGCGAGGGCGGCGCCGTCGGCTATGCGGCATTCGCGCCGATGGATCGGTTCCTTACGCGGCGACGATCGGCTGTGCTGATCGCAGCCGCGCGTGCTGGCCTCGTGCAGCGTCCTGCTGTTGCCGAAACTGCGCTTCGACTTCAACCCGTTGAACCTGCGCAGCGCGCATGCCGAATCGGTCGCTACGCTGCGCGACCTGATGCAGAGTCCGGACACGACGCCCAATACCATCGAGATCCTGGCGCCGACGCTGGCCGATGCCGCCGCACTCGCGAAGAAAGCGTCCGCGCTGCCGGACGTCACCCGCGCGCTGACCTTGGCGAGCTACATTCCGGAGCAGCAGGAGCCGAAACTCGCGCTGATCGCGGACGCCGCGATGTTGCTCGACCCCACGCTCAATCCACCGGACGTCAAGCCGCCGCCAAGCGACGCGGAGATTGTCGCGGCCATGCGGCACACGGCGGCGGCGCTCACGCAGGCGGCGGGAACTCAACCGGCCGGCGCTGCTGCCGTCGATGCCTCGCGCCTGGCCAAATCGCTGACGATCCTGGCCGATGGCGACCCCGCGGGACGCGCTCGGCTGCGAGAAGCGCTGATCCCCGGACTTGTGGTCACGCTCGAGCAGCTGCGCACCGCGTTGCAGGCGGAGCCTGTCACGCTCGAAAGCCTGCCCGCCGATCTCAAGCGCGACTGGATGGCACCCGACGGCCGCGCGCGCGTCGAAGTATTTCCCAAGGGCGACGCGAATGACAATGATGCCATTCAGCGCTTCACCGAAGCGGTGCGGCAGATTGCCCCGGAGGCCACGGGCACCACGGTCGGCATTCAGGAGTCGAGCCGCACCATTGTGCGGGCGTTCCTGATGGCCGGCCTGTGGGCGTTGCTGTCCATCACGATCCTGTTGGCGTTCGCACTGAGGCGAACGACCGACGTGTTGCTGACCTTGGCGCCACTGACGCTCGCCGGGCTGGTCACGCTGGGAACGTGCGTGGCGATCGACCTGCCGCTCAATTTCGAGAACATCATCGCGCTGCCGCTGCTGTTCGGCATCGGCGTCGCGTTCAGCATCTATTTCGTCATGGCGTGGCGGTCGGGTGCGGCGAACCTGCTGCAGTCGAGCCTGACGCGCGCCGTGCTGTTCAGCGCGCTGACCACCGGAACGGCGTTCGGCAGCCTCTGGTATTCGCACCATCCGGGCACCGCGAGCATGGGCAAGCTGCTGGCCATTTCCCTCGCGTTCACGCTCGTCGCGTCGCTGCTTTTCCTGCCCGCGCTGCTCGCCTCGGTGACCCGGCGCCAGTGAACAGCCTTCGCGCGTTCGCCGCGTTTTCGCTGTGCGCAGCGCTGGCGGGTTGCGCCAGCATGGCGCGCGAAGAAGATGGTGGGAATGGCGATCCGTTCGAACCCGTGAATCGCGTCGTGTTCAATGCCAACGACGCGATCGACGTCGCAATATTGAGGCCGCTGGCGGAAGGCTATCGCGCGGTAGTCCCGCAGTTCGTACGCGACCGGATTCGCGCCTTCGTCGACAACCTGGAGGAGCCGCGGATTTTCGTGAACAACCTGCTGCAGGGGCGCATGGACGCAGCGGGCATCACGTTCGGGCGCATGTATGTCAACACCCTGCTCGGCGTCGGCGGACTGTTCGACGTCGCCAGCGGGCGCGACTTGCCACGCCAATCGGGCGATTTCGGTGAGACGCTGTATTTCTGGGGTGCGGACACCGGCCCTTACCTGGTATTGCCGCTGTTCGGGCCGTCGAACGTGCGCGACGCGTTCGGACTCGCGGTCGACCTCTACACGACGCCGCCGGCGCACTGGTTCTCGGGCACGCAAGGTCTTTGGATTAACGCTGGTCTGTCCACGGTGAACGGTTTCGACCTGCGCTCGCGCAACATCGAGACGCTCGACCAGATCAAGGAAAACGCGCTCGACTACTACGTGCAGTTCCGCAGCATCGCGCGGCAGTATCGCGCGGGCCGGTTACGCGCGGCGCGCGGTCTGGCGGAATCCCCGGATGACCTCACCGACCCGGGCGCGCCGCCACAGTGATCGGGCCGGCGCGCGCCTTCTCCGTCAGGGCTTCTTCATCATCAGCTTGTCGGATTGCTGCTTCAGGTTGTCTATCAGCGCAGCAGGCCCGCCGGATTTGAGGATCGCTGCGAATTCCGAGCGCTGCGTCGCAAGTTCGCTGATGGTGCCGGTCAGGTAGATGTCGACGACTTTCCACGTGTCGCCACTGCTGCGCATCAAGTAGTTGAGCGTCACCGGCTCGTCCTTCGGCCGGATGATTTTCGAGCGAACGATGCGGCCGTTGTTGCGCGCCAGGGTTTCCGGATCGACCTCGAAGTTTTCTCCCGAATAGCCATCAAAGCGATTGGCGTAGGTTGCAATGGTCCGGTGCGCAAAGGCCTCCTGCAGCGCCGCCTGCTGCTCGAGCGGAATTGTCGTCCATTCGGGGCCGACCGCGATGCGTGTCATTGCGGGCAGGTCGAAGGTCGTGCGAATCACCGGCGCCAGCTTGTCGTAGCGGCCGCGCACGCCCAGTTGCGTCGCCTGCTTCATCGTCGCGAGAAGCGCGTCGTAGAAGGCACGGATGGGAGCGACGGCAGGGTCGGCTTCGGCGGCGCGCAGGCTTACCGGCAACGCCGCCCCGAGAATCGTTGCCGCACATGACCGCACGAATCGGCGGCGATTCGCGTGGCGGGGAGTTTTCGCGTCTTTGTTCAATGTCATTCTCCCTCCCGATAGTCGCGATAGACGTCCAGCGGGATTGCGAACTGCTTGCTGCCTACTGACGACGGTTCCAGCGCCATCACGGGGCTTCTCGTGGATGTCACAAATCGGTCCACTGACGCAGCAGATCCGGCGACTTCGACGCCATTGGCCACCAGCGGCAGGGTTCCGTAGGTGTGCTGAAACGCTTCTATTGCCTTGAGTTCTTCTTTCCACCAATGTACTCGTTGCCGACGCGACTTTTCGTTGGCACTCTTTGTGTCGTCAATCTTCTGTTTCAATTCCAGCGCCCTGTCGGAAAGTTCGCCCAAAAGGTTTGTCTGCAATTGGGCGATCTGTTCGGACGACTGTACTGTTGACGTCATGGCAAAGGCATTGTGGGACTCCCCGATCGATACATGTATTTCCTTGGCTGCCACACCGTAGCTTTCCGCTTCGGCAAGCATGTCGCGGGCGTCCACTCGTTTTGCGAACGAGATGAGGAACAGCTGGGGGTCGCTACCGACAGTGGAAACGGGTGACGCACTTGCCCGAGCGATACGCTGTCGGTAGGCATTGACGATCATTACCTGATAGTCGTCCGCCGTGGCCCATTCGATGCCCTGCACCCGCACGGCGCCGGCCATTGACGAGAACGTCATGAGGAAAAGCGCAATGCAACAGAACCTGTTGACGGCCCGCGACATCAAGTGACTCCTCCGGCCCTCCAGGAGGGCGTACTGACGGTATCATCCGAACCGTCCCACGCCTAGTCTTAGGCGACGACAACTTGGAGTCCGCTGTGCTCAAGTGGTTCGAACGAAGAGTCAACCCCTTTCCGGAAACGCCGCCGGCGTCGCCACCGCGGGGCTTCGCCGCGTTCGTCTGGTCCTGCACGCAGGGCTTGCGTCCGTATCTGCTCGGAATGACGCTGCTGACGGCGGTGATCGGCGCCTTCGAGGCGCTGTTGTTCGCGATGATGGGGCGCATCGTCGACTGGCTGGCCGCGGTTGCGCCGGCGCGGCTGTGGATCCAGGAAGGCCCGACGCTGCTCTTCCTCGCGGCCGTGCTGGTCGGCAGCATCGCGCTGGTCGCGCTGCAATCGGCGATCAAGCAACAGGCGCTCGCCGCCAACTTTCCGATGCTGCTGCGCTGGAATTTCCATCGGTTGATGCTGGCGCAGAGCATGGGTTTCTACCAGGACGATTTCGCCGGCCGTATCGCGACCAAGGTAATGCAGACCGCTCTCGCCGTGCGCGACGTGTGGATGATCCTGGGCGAACTGCTGGTCTTTGTCGTCATCTACTTCGCCACGATGATGGCGGTGGTCGGCGCGTTCGACGCGTGGATGCTGCTGCCATTCCTGGGCTGGTTGGCGTTTTACCTGTCGGCCCTGTATCTGTTCGTGCCGCGATTGGGCCGGGTTGCCCGCGAGCAGGCCGATGCGCGTTCATTCATGACCGGCCGCATCACCGACGCGTACACGAACATCGCAACCGTCAAGCTCTTTTCGCATGCGCGACGCGAGGCCGGGTTCGCGCGCGCCGCGATGCAGGAGTTCCTCTCAACGGTGCATACGCAGATGCGCCTGGTGACCGGGTTCGAGATCGTCAACCATACGCTGAGCATCGGACTCATCGCCAGCACCACCGGCGTGGCGTTGTGGCTGTGGGTCGAGGGGCGCGCGGGTGTGGGCGCCGTGGCGGCGGCGACCGCGATGGCGTTGCGCCTGAACGGCATCTCGCACTGGGTGATGTGGGAGATGGCCGCACTCTTCGAGCACATCGGCACGGTACAGGACGGCATCAACACGCTGGCGCGTCCGCACGCTATCGTCGATGCGCCGGGCGCGAAGCCGATCGTCGTCACGCGCGGCGATATCCGCTTCGAGCACGTGAGCTTCAGCTACGGCGGCAAGCAGCGCGTCATCGACGACCTGTCGCTGGCGATCCATTCCGGACAGAAGATCGGGCTCGTCGGCCGCTCGGGCGCGGGCAAGTCGACCATCGTCAACCTGCTGCTGCGTTTTTACGATGCCGAGGGCGGCCGCATCCTCATCGACGGCCAGGACATCGCGCTCGTCACACAGGAGAGCCTGCGCGCGCAGATCGGCATGGTCACGCAGGACACCTCGCTTCTGCATCGCTCGGTGCGCGACAACGTTCTCTACGGCCGCCCCGATGCGACCGATGACGACATGATCAGGGCCGCGCAGAGGGCGGAGGCGCACGAGTTCGTCGGAGGACTGTCCGACCAGAAGGGCCGGCACGGCTACGACGCACATGTGGGCGAGCGCGGCGTGAAGCTGTCCGGCGGCCAGCGCCAGCGCATCGCGATTGCGCGCGTGATGCTGAAGGACGCACCGATCCTGCTTCTCGACGAGGCGACGAGCGCGCTCGATTCCGAAGTCGAGGCCGCGATCCAGCAAAGCCTCTATCGCCTGATGGAAGGCAAGACGGTCGTCGCCATCGCGCACCGGCTGTCGACGATCGCCGCGATGGATCGACTGATCGTGCTCGACCGTGGCCGCATCGTCGAGGAGGGCGACCACAAGAGCCTGCTTGCACAGGGCGGGCTGTACGCACGGCTGTGGGCGCACCAGAGCGGCGGCTTCTTGGGCGAGGAGGACGACGATGGCGAGCGCGCCGGTTACGCTGCCGCCGAGGCCGACTTGCTCATCGAAGACGCGTCGAGGCGCATGGAACCGGCACACATCGGCCACGAACGGCTGACGGGGTCGGAGCCGTCGGTCAACTAGGCGGGCCAATCATGCAGTCCTACTGGATGCAGGTGTCCGGCAGCGCCGCCCCGCTGGAATTGCGTGACACCCCGATGCCCGCCGCGGGCATGCAGCAGTTGCTGGTACGCATGCATGCCGCCGCACTCAACCGCGGTGAATTCCTGCCGGGCCACGCGCAACTGGGAAAGCCGGGGGCGTGGAAGGCCATCGGTGGAGAAGGCGCCGGGGAGGTCGTCGCCGTGGGCGCCGAAGTCAGCGGATTTTCGCCGGGCGATCGCGTGATGGGCCGCTGCGCCGGCGCATTTGCCGAATACGCGCTGATGGAGGCGGCGGAGGCCATGGCGATACCGGCCGGCCTGTCGTGGGAACAAGCCGCGAGCATTCCGCTGACATTCCTCGTCTCCTACGACATGCTAGTGCAGCAGGGCCGATTGGGTTCCGGTGAATGGCTGCTCATCAATGGCGTGTCGTCAGGCGTCGGCGTTGCATCGCTGCAGCTAGGCAAGGCGCTGGGGGCACGCGTCATCGGCACTTCGGGTTCCGCCGACAAGCTGTCGGCGCTCGCGCCTCTTGGCCTGGACGTCGCGCTGTGCACCCGCAAGCCGGACTTCGCGCAATTGGTCATGAGCGCGACCGGTCAGCACGGCGCGGACCTGATCGTGAATACTGTCGGAGGCTCCATGTTCGCCGAGAACGTGCGCGCCATGGCCTTCGAAGGGCGGCTCGCCACGGTGGGCTACGTGGACGGTGTCGTGCACGCCGACATCGACCTCGCGGCACTTCACATGAAGCGCCTGACGGTGTTCGGTGTTTCCAACCGGCTTCGCACGACGGCGCAGCGGGCGGCAGGCATCCCGCGTTTCGTTGCCGAGGTCATTCCCCATTTTGCGTCCGGACGCATCCAGCCGCGGATCGATCGGGTGATGGAATTCGCGGAACTTGCCGACGCCAAGGCGCGCATGGAATCCGCCCTCCATGTCGGCAAGATCGTCCTGCGCATGCCGAAGAACCAATGACGGGTCACCGCCGCATGTGGCAGAACGCGCGCTGCGCCATGGTGATGGGGCTGCAGTTCGGCACGGCGTTCTCCCGCGAAGAAAATACTCGCGGACCTTCGCAGCAACTTGGGGAACGGTCATCTTGTCTTCTGTCTCAGTAGCCACGACGCGGCCGCTCAACCCTCCGGCTGCCAGACGCTATCTTCCGGCTCATTGCCTCCGCAGAAGCGCACATGCTTCTCCACGCCCGATTCGCTTCGTTTCCTCAACGCCGTCCCGGATAAAGACAACGATCGCCTCACGGTGATCGATCGACAACCCCGCTTGTACTTTCATCGGCTGCTCCTAACCGTGCTCATGTTGTCAGACCGCCGTCTCGAACAGCTTTCCGATGCCCGCCGTAAGCGCCATCGCAAGTGCGCCCCAGAAGGTAACGCGCATGGCACCCTTCGCCACGTCTGCGCCGCCGACGCGTGCGGCCAGCGCACCCAGTATCGCCAGGAACGCGAGCGAGGTTACCGACACCACGGGAATGAGCCTCGACGCGGGGACTGCAGCGACTGCCAGCATCGGCAAGGCCGCGCCGACGGCAAAGCTCGCCGCTGACGTGAACGCAGCTTGAATTGGCCGCGCACGGAGTGTCACGGAGATACCGGAGCTCGTCGCGGGCGTGCGCGCCCAGCGCGTCATGGGTCATCAGTTGCTCGGCAACCTTTTTCGCAAGCTGCGGCTCGACGCCGACGCGCGATATAGATCGCGGTCAGTTCGCGCCTCTGCCCGGGTCGTCCGCTTCGAGTTCTGCACGTTCGAGCGTGAGCGCGGCGGCTTCGGAGTCGGCCTGCGAGCGCACCGACACGTACTCGACCGGCCGCCATCGACATTGCTCCCGCGACCAAGCCGGCCACACCCGCGACCATGACGGCATTGTGGGTCGCCCCGCCGCCGCGACACCGAGCACGAGGCTCCCTGTCGAGACGATGCCGTCGTTGGCGCGAGGACGGCAGCGCGTAGCCGAGCCGATGCGATCGGAACGGTGCGACTGCGGTGAACTCTGAGGCATTCTGACTCGCGCGGCAAATCGGCGCCAAACCATACCCGCATTGAGTGAACGAGGTCCAAGATGGTGCCAAGACTCATGGCTTGCTCCGAGGACAACGCCGCGAAAGGCCAGCGATCGGCGCTGTCCATACCACTGGGCCCATGGCGGGGCAGTGGCAATGGGATGCGTCAAAGAACACGGAAATGCGATCATTCGTGATGGGAAGACAGGAAGCGCCCCGCGCGATCCGGGCCGCGTGCCCGCGCCGAAGTGCGATCGCGCCATTCACCAAAACATGGTCGATGCCGGCTGATTGCCTGCGGTTGCTCGAACGTGGCAACGTCCTGCACCGTTGCGGGATCGAATACGCACACGTCGGCGAACGTAGCCGGCGCGTACTCGCCGCGCTGTTCAGGTTGAAGCGGCGTGCGCTCAGCCCGTCACCGCGAACCGTGGTCTCGAGCGGGAAGATTGCAAGATGCCGCTGTAGTGACGAAGTACGCGAGGAAATGTTCCCCACAGGCGTGGATGTGGATGATGATCGTGTGGCAGGCCGTCTGAACCGATCATCGTGGCTGGGTAGCGCAGCACGCGCTGCACATCGTCCTCGCGCATCTGGATAGCAAGCGCCGACCGGGCTGCAGCCGCTCGCAGGCCTCTGTCGCGTGCAGTCCACTCGGCCGCGATGTCGGCCAGGTGCGCGCGGCGATCTCCGGATGCGGTTCCGAAGAGGTGACCACGACGTCGATGATGCCATCGATAAGATCGGCGCGCAGGACGGTGGATCCGGTGACATACGGGCAGGCATCGAGTCCGATCGGTTCGCGGCGATCGCGCCGCGTCGATGTGGGCCAGCGTCGTGCCGTGCGTCCCGAGTTCTGCGGCCCGGTACACCGGCGATGCGAGATGACCATGGCACGTTGCCGCGCCGCGCGGCCGAAAATGCCTCGTCGAGCGCGGCGAGATCTGTTCATCTCGTTGCGGATGTGCGTGTAAATGCCGCTGGCATCACCGGCGATGCCGGCGAGGAGGGCCAGCTCATCGACATCGGCGGCGGCGCGGTCGCGTAGTAGACGCCGGACGACAGTCCGATCGCACCCGCGGCCGATGCCTTCACGCAGCAGCTCGACCATCCTTGCCGCTCGGCATGGTCGCGGTGGTAAGGGTCGTCCATCGTGGCGATACGCAGCGTCGAATGGCGAACCAACGCCGCGACATTGACCGCAGGCTGCGCGCGCTGGATGGCAGCGACATAGGCAGCCATCGTCGGGAAGACGTACTTGTCGGTGCCGCCGAGCAGGTTCAATGGCGCGGCACATTGGCATGCACGAGCGGAGCGAGACCGATGCCGCAATTGCCGACGACGACCGTGGTCACGCCCTGCGTGATCTTTGGCAGCATCCTCGGGTCTGCAAGGACGATCTGATCGTCGTGCGTGTGGACGTCGATGAAGCCGGGCGCGACGGACCAGTCCCGTGGCATCGATCACCTCGGCGCCCGCGGCGGCAAGGTGGTCGCGGCCGATCGTGGTGATCCGGTCGCTGTCGATCCGACATCCGCAACGAACCGGTCCCGCGCCGGTCCGGTCGATGACGGTCCCGCCGGAAAGGTAGGATCGCCGGCTGTGGTTGTGGTGTGCGGATTCATGCAGGTTTGCTGTTTCCTTCGATCACGCGGACGGAAGCACGGGACGGATCTGTTTCCGTGCCCATGCTCCTTCAGCACCTGCCGCATGCGTTCGAGCTGGCGGAAGGCGGCAGGCCCGCGGCGCGAACGGACACCAGCAGGCGATGCGTGG
>CAWBMN010000002.1:0-441678 GCA_963789945.1 uncultured beta proteobacterium
CACAGAGGAAAGGCCAGAGAAAGAAACAGGTCCGGGTGAGAACCATCCATTGGTTCACGGTCCATTGCGGCAAATATTGGCGGCAAAGGTGAGCGAACAGTTTTCCCCTTCTTAACCCCAGTTTATTTTTCCTCGTTCCAGTTTTTCCTCTATGTTCTCTGTGTCCTCTGTGGCTAATTGCTCTTCAGGATCTTTTCGACCTGGTGCCAGCCTGCTTCGGCCATGGGCCGGGCGCGCTTGCCCTGCTCCATCGCGTGCGCGCTCGCCGCGGTGCCGTCCTTGACCCGGCCCATGATGCCCTGAAGTATCCCGGCGAGGCGGAACATGTTGTAGGCCAGGTAGAAATCCCAGTTGGGGATGTGGCTCCTGCCGCTGCGCCTGCAGTACGCAGCGACGTACTCCTCCTCGGTCGGAATACCAAGCGCGCGAAAGTCGAGCCCGTTCATGCCGCGGAACTGGCCCGGCGTCAACCGCCACGTCATGCAGTGATACGCGAAATCCGCCAGCGGGTGGCCGAGCGTGGAAAGTTCCCAGTCGAGCACCGCGAGAATCCTCGGCTCCCGCGGATGAAAAATCACGTTGTCCATCCGGTAATCGCCATGGACGATGGTGGTCTCGTCGCCCGGCGGGATATTCTTCGGCAGCCACTCGATCAGATACTCCATCGCCTCGATGCGCTCGGTTTCGGAGGCGCGGTACTGCTTGGTCCAGCGGCTGATCTGGCGCTCGATGTAGTTTCCAGGCTTGCCGTAGTCGGCGAGGCCGGCCCGGACATAATCCACTTTGTGAAGCGCGGCGATCACGCGGTTCAACTCGTCGAAGTACGCCGCACGCTGCACCGTGCTCATGCCAGGCAGCGACGGATCCCACAGTACCCGTCCTTCGACGTAATCCATGATGTAGAACGCGGTGCCGATCACGGCGTCGTCCTCGCACAGGCAGTAGGTTTTCGCCACCGGCACGGCGCTGCCGTGCAGCGCGGTGATGACGCGGTACTCGCGGTCCACGGCGTGCGCCGATGGCAGCAACTTGCCCGGCGGCTTGCGGCGCAAGACGTAGCGCTTGCCACCCGCCGTCAGCCTGAAGGTGGGATTGGACTGGCCGCCCTTGAACTGTTCGACTTCGAGGTTTCCCGAGAACCCTGCGACATGCTCGCGCAGATAGCCTTCCAGACTGACGACATCGAAGCGATGCCGCTCCTGGACCGGCATCGTGCCGACGAACTCCTCGTTCATGAACTTCCCTCTCCCCGTTTGCTGCAAGCCCGGCGAGAATACCATTCGCGCTCCGAGCCTGCCAACGCGGCGCGCGGCGCGGAAAACCTGCATGCTAGAATCCCTGCGTTTCTCCTCTGCAATCACGCCGATGAAAGAGTTCAAGGATCGTGTCGCGGTCGTCACCGGGGGTGCGAGCGGCCTCGGCCGCGCCATGGCGCTGCGCTTCGCCCGCGAGGGCATGAAGATCGTTCTGGCCGACGTCCAGGCCGATGCCCTGAAAAAAACCGAAACCGAATTCGAACAGGCCGGCATTCCGGTGCTGGCGGTGCGCACCGACGTGTCGAAAGGCAAGGATGTCGAGGCGCTGGCCGACAAGGCTTTCAAGACCTTCGGCGGCGTGCATATCCTGTGCAACAACGCCGGCGTCGCGCCTGGCGGCACGATCTGGGAGCACACGGAGAAGGATTGGGAATGGACGCTGGGAGTCAACGTGTGGGGCGTGATTCACGGCATCCGGGCCTTCGTACCGCGCATGCTCGAGCAGAACGTGGACTGCCACGTGGTCAACACGGCATCGGTGGCCGGACTGTTGTCGCTACCGGGGATGAGCGTTTACTGCGTATCCAAGCACGCGGTCGTCACGCTGACCGAGTGCCTGCACCACGACCTGGTTGAATTCGGTGCCAGGGTAAAGGCTTCAGTGCTGTGCCCGGCTTACGTTCCTACCGGCATTTCCGATTCCGAGCGCAACCGTCCCGCAGCGCTGCGCGAAAACAGAACGAAAAGCCCGGAGGACTTGAAACGGGAAGAACAGTTGCGCCACGCGGTGCAATCCGGGCGCATTTCGGCCGAACAGGTCGCAGACCTGGTTCTCGAATCCATCAAGGTGGAGAAGTTCTACATCCTGCCCCACCAGAAGATCAAACCGGCGATTGAAATCCGCATGCAGGATATCCTGCAGGAGCGCAACCCGACCAACACGCTGAATCGAAAATAAGATTCATTAAGAAACTCTTCGAAACCTTTTCGCTGCCCGCTCGACGGGTACCTGCGAGCTGTGCATGGGGCACCGCGAATCGAATCTAGCAGCAACATTGGAACGTTCGGGCGATTTTCCATTTTGACCGCGATTTCCCGAAACCGTAACGGATGCAGATTCGAGCATCTGCCTGAAATCGGCCTACCGTGACAGCTCAAACCTCAACCATGAGCGCCGCCCGCGCGCAGTTTTTTGCCGGTGTGAAGGACACTTCCCCACTCCTGATCGGCGCTGCCCCCTTCGGAATCATCTACGGAGTGCTTGCGACCGGCGCGGGGATTCCGGTGGTGATGGCGCAGGCGATCTCGCTGATCGTGTTTGCCGGCTCGGCGCAGTTCATCGCCGCCCAGTTGATCGGTGCCGGCGCATCCGGAATGGTGATCGTCCTGACCACTTTCATCATCAACCTGCGGCATGCGCTGTACAGCGCCTCGATTGCGCCGTACGTGAAAGATCTGCCTCGGGCGTGGAAGTGGGTGCTTTCCTACCTGCTCACCGACGAGGCGTTTGCGGTCGCAATCACGCATTACCGCGACAACGCCGGCGAACCAAACCGGCACTGGTATTTTCTGGGCGCCGGCGTGGCACTTTGGGCCACATGGCAGGTGAGCACCGCGGTCGGGATTTTCCTCGGCACCGAAATTCCGCACGAATGGTCGCTTGATTTCACCCTGGCGCTGTCGTTCATCGCGTTGCTGGTGCCGGTGCTGAAGACTCGCGCCGATGTGGTTGCGGCCCTGGTCGGCGGCTTTGTCGCGGTAGCGGCCTTCGGATTGCCGTACAAGCTCGGGCTGATCCTCGCCGCATTCTGCGGCATCGGCGCGGGAATGCTGGTTTGGAGGCTGGGGAAATGAATCTCTGGCTGGTGGTGATCGTCGCGGGTCTGCTGACTTTCCTCATCCGCCTTTCGTTCATTTCGCTGCCGGCGAACTGGGAAATGCCACATTGGGCGCAGCGGGCGCTGAGTTTCGTCCCGCCGGCGGTGATGACCGCAATCGTGTTTCCGGAGTTACTGATTATGGACGGTCACCTGGCGGTGAGCCTGCATAATCATCGCTTGATTGCCGGAGCGATCGCCATTCTGGTGGCGTGGCGGTTCAAAAAAATAATGCCGACCATTGTGGCAGGCATGGCAGCGTTATGGCTCCTGCGGTACTTCTGGATCTGAAACCTGAACGCGTTTTGCGCTAAGGATTCATTCCTGCAACTGCTCAATGGGTACGCAAACGCAGGCTTGGCGGAAATGCCTCCATGCCATCAAGGCTCGGGGACTGGGTGACTGCCCAAGCCCTGACGGACTCACGCGCCACGATCGTTGCAAATCTCAGAAGACGAATACTCTATCGTTCCAGATCGCCCAAGCAGCCAACTCATCGAGCGTGCTACGTCTGGTTCCGGGCGCCAGCTCAGAATCGGTGATACCCCGCGCGTCCATGCAGGTGCTGCATACGCCGATGGTGCCGCCATGCTTTGAAACCCGATCAAGCATCAACGCAATGTTGTAGAACCCCTCAGGCACTTTCTGTCCCGATTTGGCGCAAGCCGCCGCGTCGCCAATCAGAAAGAGGCGCACTTCGTTGTCAGCCCCCTTGGCGAGCGCACCGGCGAGACGCAGGCAGTTGTAGCTTCGCTCGGACCCGTAAGGCGGGTCATTAAGTACGAATAATATCTTCATCGTGATCGAAGCGGGCTTCGTGGCCAATCACCAACGGCAGAAAAGGTATCTGCAGCAAACCCATGAGATTCACCGACTGTCGCGCATTCTCCAGTCCAATGACGCCGATCTGCATCCCGGTATGACCGAGCCGCGGCTGGGCGCGGTAGGTGCCAAAGAGCCGGTCCCATATGGACAGATTGAAGCCGTAATTGCTGTTCGTTTCCCGCATGTCCTTCGAATGGTGTACACGGTGCATGTCGGGCGTAACGACGAGCCATCGCAGGACGCGTTCGATTCGCGGCGGCAGCCTTACGTTGGCATGGTTGAATACCGAAGCGCCGTTCAGCACGACCTCGAATATCAGCACCGCCAGCACAGGTGGCCCGAAGGCAAAGATCACGGCTGCCTTGATGAACATGGACAACAGGATCTCGACAGGATGGAAGCGCAGAGCCGTGGTCACATCGAAATCCGGGTCCGCGTGGTGCACTCTGTGCAGCCGCCATAAGGCCGGCACGGCGTGGAACAGCAGATGCTGGAGATAGATCGCCACATCCAGCACGACCACGCCCGCGAGCACCGCAAGCCAGTATGGCAGATCCGGCAACCGGAGCAGCCCTGCCCCCTGCGCCTCGGCCACCACCGCCAGTCCGACCCCTGCGGCGGGAAACAGGACTCGGACGATCGCCACATTCAACGCGGCAAGTGCAAGATTGTTCGGCCAGCGCCGCAACCGCGGCAAGGAGCGGTCACGGGCAGGGGCCAACAGCTCCCATAGCCCCATCAAACCGAAAATGGCCACGAAACTGCCCAGGCGAATCATGCCCTCGGAAATACCCGCGTATTCATTGCCGCCCATATCAGCTACCCTCTCGACATACAGCCTGAGGCGGCCGTATCATTCAAGTACTTGCTTGAATGCTAGAAGAGGAGATCAAGGGTGTCAAGCTCGCCGAAGCAAGCGGTCTATGAACAGCTCGCCCGGATCGGGAAAGCGTTGTCTACTCCCGCCCGGCTGGAGATCCTGGAACTGCTCGCCCAGGCCGAACGCAGCGTGGATGGACTTGCACGCCTCAGTGGACTGACGGTTGCCAATACATCCCAGCACCTTCAGTTGCTTCGTCAGGTGGGATTGGTGACTTCCCGCCGGGAGGGGCAGTTCATCTTCTACCGGCTCGCAGGCGACGAAGTAGTCACGCTGATCGGATCCCTGGGTCGGGTCGGAGAAACCTACATAGCGGAGGTCGGCAAGCTCATACAGAACTTCTTCACCACCCAGGACGAAATCGAGGCAGTTCCCGCGAAGGAGTTGCTCAAGCAGGCGCGCAAGGGGCTCGTAACCGTGATTGATCTGCGCCCGGTCGAGGAATACGCCGCGGGACACGTTCCCGGGGCGATCAACATCCCACTGCCCGAGCTGCAGAAACGACTGCGAGATCTGCCCAAGGGCAAAGAAATCATCGCCTATTGCCGGGGGCCGTACTGTCTGATGTCTTTCACTGCGGTGAAAATGCTGCGCGGCCGGGGGCACAAAGCTCGGCGGCTGGAAGCGGGCCTGCCCGAATGGCGCAGCGCCGGACTCCCGGTACAGACTAACTGACTACAGTCCGCACGTAGCCAATTCAGAGGAATCGGTACGGTCAGAACGACACCTTTATGGTCGGACAAATATATTAGCCGCTGCTCCCGTCCGTTTTCTTGTATCTCGTCGTCCTTGGCGTACCTTGGCGTCCTTTGCGTTTCACGCTCTTTTCTTGATCTTTGTGTTCGCGCGGATGAAATCTGACATGCGGGCAACGCCCTTTTCGATTGCTTCATTGGAAGCGGCGTAGCTGAAGCGGATGTGCTGGCCTTCGTTGGGCACGCGCGGACCAAAATGGATGTCCGCCAATACCGCCACGCCGGCTTCGTTCAGGAGCCGCTTGCGGAACTCCTCCGAATCCCTGGACCCGATCATCTCGCATGCGGCCGTAACGTTCGGCCAGACGTAGAAAGCGCCACCCGGATTTCGGCAGGTCACGCCGGGCACCTTGTTCAGCAACCCCACGATCAGATCGCGCCGCGCAAGAAAACTGTCGCGCATTTTTTTTGCCTCTTCCTGCGGACCGTTCATCGCCTCCACCGCCGCCCACTGCGTGATCTGGGAGGCGCAGGAATCGGTGTTGGTGACCCAGCGGGTGAAAACCGGCGCCAGCGCCTTGTTCGCAGTGAACCCCAGGCGCCAGCCGGTCATCGCCCAGGTCTTCGAGGCGCCATCGGAAATGATGGTGCGCTCGAGCATGTCCGGAAACTGGGCCAGTGAAACGAATTCGCCGTCGTAGCAGAGCTGCGAATAGATCTCATCCGCGAACACCCAGACCTGCGGATGCCTGCGCAAAATCGCGGCGATCGCTTCCATGTCCTTCTTCGGAATGATGCCGCCCGTCGGGTTCTGCGGTGAGTTCAGGATCAGCAGTTTCGTTTTCGGGGTGATCTTCGTTTCGAGTTCGGCCGGGTCGAAGCTGAAGTCGCGCGATTCGCGCAGATGGATCGGTACCGGCACCGCCCCATGCGCTTTAATCTGCGATTCGTAGATCGGAAATCCCGGGTTTGGAAACACCACTTCGTCGCCCGCACCATAGTCGGTGACCGACAGGACCGAATAGGCGATGAACGGCTTTGCGCCCGCGCCGACAACAATGTCGTCCGCGCTTACCTTGATATGCCGCGTGCGGTTCAGGTAATTCGCCGCCGCCTGGCGCAGTTCCAGGATGCCGGCCGAAGGCGTGTAGCCGTGCTTTCCCTCGTTGATCGCCCTGATGCCTGCGTCGCGAATGTTCTTCGGAGTGTGGAAATCCGGCTGGCCGATGCAGAAGGAAATGATGTCTTTGCCCTGGCGTTGCAGTGCGCCGACTTCAGCCAGGACAACGAAAGCGTTTTCGGTACCGAGATCGTTCGCTCGGCGGGATACCGCGGGCATCGGGGAAACTCCTCCTGGATCAGGAAGCGGGCTCAATGACTGGCGTGCCCGCGCGTAAGCGTTTATATTTGAAGCACTTTATAGCACGCCAATTGCGAGACGGTCAATCCGTTCGCACCTTTAAAGCAGACCGAAACGGTAACAAGCCTATCCTGCGCAATGGGGACCAAACAATGCAAACCTCAAAGACCGTTCTTTCCGACAAGAGTCGCCGTCGCGTCATCGATATCGTGTTGAATCTGGAATATCCCGACGACCCGGGTGCTGTCCTCGGCCGGCACACAATGGTTCGCCATTCAGGGCCGGATTGGGGCAGGATGAGCGCATTTGATCAGCGCCGGGAAGAACTCAATGATCGGGCCCGCTGCCCGGATGAGAAACTGATCGACATCCTCTGCGATTTGCACAGGGTATCGCGCGTCAAGCCTGCGTAAGCGAACGAGCGGCGACACGCAGTAATCTCAACGAGACGGATACCTCCATGCCATACATCGAAGAATCGCTTTCCGCCGGTGAGCAGCTTATGGGATTCTTCAGGCTCCACTGGATTGCCAGAAGCTGGATGGTCTTGTGGATCGTGCTCGCCATCCCCACCGTTGGAATCACGCTGATTTTGGCCTTGTACGAATACCTCAGGCTCCGGTCCATCGAGCAGGGCGTTACCAACAAGCGCGTGGTCTACAAGAAGGGCATCATCAGCCGCAAATCCGAAGAGATGAAGCTGAACTCAATCGAAACCGTGGAGATCGATCAGGGCATTGTCGGACGCCTCTTCGGTTTCGGCGACGTGAGCGTGACCGGGCGCGGGTTGAGCAATGTTATCTTCAGAATGGTCGATGACCCCATGGCGGTGAAGCGTCAAATCGAAAGCGTCAGCAATCCCGTCGCATGATGGCACGTTGATCCGGCTGCAGAGGTTGTCCCGCTGCCTTCCAAAGGGGTATCGTCCAGGGAAGCTCTGACCAAGTTCCGCGACGCTCGTTGCGGAACTTGGTCAGCGCTTCCCTAATTCAGATGGAGCCCATGGGGCCCTCGTATGAACGAGCAGCAGGCCGCAGAACTGCGGCAACACATGGTCCTGGAGATTGCCGCGCAAACCGTCCTCGCGGGTGAACGGATCGGCAAGTACAACCTCGATGCGCGGGTGATGGAAGTCATGGGCAAGGTGCCGCGGCATGAATTCGTTCCTGTCGAGATTCAGCCTTACGCCTATCTCAACCGCCCACTTCCGATCGGCTTCGACAAGACCATATCCCAGCCGTTCATCGTCGCCCTGATGACGGACATGCTAGAAATCCGCAAGGAAGACGTCGTTCTTGAGATCGGCACCGGCCTTGGCTACCAGGCGGCGGTTCTCGCCGAACTTGCGCATAAGGTTTACAGCGTCGAGATCATCGAGGCGCTCGCCCAGCAGGCTGCTAAACGGCTCAGTCGCGCCGGCTACAACAACGTCGAAATCAAGGTCGCCAACGGCAGTCATGGCCTGCCCGAACACGCCCCCTACGACAAGGTGATGGTCACGGCGGCGCCGGACCTTATCCCTCCGGCGCTGATCAACCAGCTCAAGCCGGGGGGAAGAATGATGATCCCGGCAGGCTTGTCCGATAACCAACAACTGATCCTGGTCGAGAAGAACGCGAGCGGCAGGTTGTCGACCAGGGAAATACTGCCCGTCCGGTTCTCCCAGCTCGAAGGGGCCGAGTCCATATGATCAACGGGAAGTGACCCTCTTCCTGCCCGTCGTCATCGTTTCGTTCGTCTAGGTATCATGCCCCCTGTTCGCCAAGCGACCATCCCAACCGCCAGAACGGCGGAAACGACACCCTCCTTCCGGGAGAATGCGCCATGAGTCGGATCCCTGCATGTCTTGCCCTTGCGGCGCTCGCGGGCTCGCTGTTCCCGGCGGTGAGCGCAGACCTGACGCCCGATCAGGTGAAACAGGTTCTGTCGACACCGGGACATGAGACCACCACTGCACTTGCCCGCAAAGACCTTTCGCGCCTGGATTTGAGCCGGCAGGATTTCCGGCGTGCGAACCTCGTCGGGACCAATTTCTTTGCCAGCAAACTCGTGCAGTGCAATTTTTCCGGGGCGAAGCTCTCCGGGGCCAACCTGAACGGGGCCTGGCTGATGGGGACGGACTTTTCGGGTGCCGATCTCTCTCGCGCTTCGCTGTTGTCCGTCGTGATACTCGGCGGAGAAGTCACCGCCCGTCCAAACTTCAGGAACGCGGACCTCTCTGGAGCGCGCATCATCGCGGAACTGGATGGCGCCGATCTGTCGCATGCCAACCTGTCCAAGGCACGCCTCGGCGTCAACATCAGGAATCAAGGGATGGGACAGATGCGCACCAACCTCATCAAGGCCAATCTCGAGGGCGCCGATCTGTCCGAAGCCGACCTGAACCGGACCCTGCTACGGTTTGCCAACCTGAAATATGCCAATTTGCGCGGCGCCGATCTATTTCGTGCCGACCTCTCCGGCGCGGACCTGACCGATGCTGATGTGACGGGCGCGAATCTGGAGGAAGCGAATGTTGACGGGACGATATTCAAAGGCGTGCGCGGGCTGGATGCCGCGAAGGGCTTCGATCGCGCCGAAAACCGGGACAACGCAAGGTTCTAGAAAACTCGATCTCCGGGAGACAATTGCATGGCCACTACAGCCTCGATTCAAGAAGTGTTGAATCCATTGTTTCCCGGCTTGATGGGAATCCAGTTGATGGAAGTCACGCCGGAGCGGGTCGTCGCTACTATGGAAGTGCGACCAGACCTGTGCACCACCGGCAAGGTGCTCCACGGCGGCGCGATCATGGCCTTCGCCGACACCTTGGGGGCCGTGGCCACTATTGCGAATCTGCCGAAGGACACGCGCACCACCACAATCGAATCGAAGACAAACTTTCTGCGTGCAGCGCCGGAAGGCTCGCGTATTACCGCGGAGTGCACCGCGTTTCATCGCGGCAAGACCACCATGGTGTGGCAGACGCAAATCAAGACCGACACCGGCAAGCTTTGCGCCGTCGTTACCCAGACACAACTGGTTCTTCCGTCGTGACCTACCAGACAACACGACAAGTAACATATCGCACCGACCCGGTTGCAATGCCTTCAGCCGGCGGGTCTCGATGCGTTGCCCGGCTTCAGTGCCAGGCTAAAAAAAGAGCCGCATTGCTACGGCTCTTCGTCTGCCGATCACCTTGAGCCTAGAAACTGAACTGAACGGGTTTCTTTGCGCCTCTGCGTCTTTGCGTCAAGAGTCTTTTGCTTCTGGGATAATAGACGCTTTGGCAATTCCTGATTACAAGTAACTTCACGTCCATTGCCCATTTTCACAACCCAGTTGGATGGCCCTTCCCTTTTCCAATGTGCGCTGAATGAAACTCCCAATAGCCCTGACCTCGATTCTCGTGGCGCTTTTGCTTGCCGCATGCGCTTCGACATCCAACAAGCCGCAACGCTTTGAACTGCGGGGATTCTCGGTTACCACACCTGCGGTGGTCAAGGGCGAAAGGCCATGGAGCGTCGGAAAGCAAACGCCCGATCTTCTGGTCCTGGGCCAGCCCGGCGATTACGAAAGCGAGATCTTCATCGTGCAGGCGGCGGTCATCAGGCTTCCGGCACTCGCCTCTCCCGACGCCTTGATGCAACACGTCAAGGCGACGCAACAGCGCGAACTGGACCCCAAGCGCTTCCGCATAGTCAAGCACGAGCTCAGCTTACAGCAGGTGGACGCGGAGTCCTGTGCGCTCTCGCACGTCGAGGCGGCGGATCGCGCCACACCCGGCGCCACCGGGCAGACCGCGAACATGATGCTGGAAACGCTGACGCTGACCTGTGCGCACCCCAAGGACCGGAACACCGGGATCAACCTTACTTACTCACACCAGTACTTTCCGGAAGACAGGGATCCCCGGTTCATCGAACGGGGCAGCGCCATTCTTCAGGGTCTCAGGCTCGATGGACAGCCGTGATCGGGCGAGCGTTCGTGCCGGGTTTAGCATGACCGGCGCCGCAGACGGGCGTAAGCTGGTTTCAGAGAACTGATCCGGACCCCACACGTGACCACTCCGGAAACTCCGGACAGCGAAATCGTGCGCGCACCCCACCCGCCGCTCACCGGCTACTACGGTTCGACGGAGGATCGGCGTGGCTGGGTCCGGCGCATGTTCGACGGCACGGCCGCCGACTACGATCGCATCGAACGCCTAATCGGATTCGGTTCGGGTTCCCGCTATCGTCGCGACGCCCTGATCAGGGCCGGCTTGTGGCGCGACATGCAGGTCCTCGATGTCGGCGTCGGTACCGGACTGGTGGCGCGCCAGGCGGCCGCGATCGTCGGTGATCCTGCCTTTGTCACCGGCCTCGATCCCAGTCCAGGAATGCTGCAGAACGCGAATGTGCCGGATGGCGTCAGGCTGGTGGAGGGCTACGCCGAAAACATTCCATATCCGGATGCGAGTTTCGATTTCGTCAGCATGGGCTATGCGCTGCGTCATATCGCGGACCTTTCGGTGGCGTTTGGCGAGTTCTTCCGCGTCCTCAGGCCGGGTGGGCGGCTCTGCATCCTCGAGATCACGCGCCCCGAGAATAAGTTTCATGCCGCGCTGCTAAAAGGCTATATGCGCGGCGTCGTACCGTGGCTGGCGAAGCTGGCGGCGCGGCAGACCGATACCCCGCTGCTGTGGAGTTACTACTGGGACACCATCGATGCCTGCGCGGCACCGGGCGCAGTGCTGCATACGCTCGAGAGTGCCGGCTTCGAGAGCGTTCACCGCCACGTCGAATTGAAGATCTTCTCCGAGTACCTGGCGCAGAAACCCGCTAGCTGAAAGCTCGATAAGCTATTGCATCAGCGTAACTTCCGTGTGCGATGCAAACAGCCGTTCCATTTCCCTGCGCACCTTGACGGCATGGCTGGACTCATCGACGGCAACATCGGTCCATCGCAGTGGCTGACCCGCGGCAACCGGCTTGAGCAGCTTCACCCCGTGCGCGAGCCCGAGCGACAGTCCGCCGATCCTGAGGGAAGCCTGCGCCTGCATGAGCTTGCCGACCACCGTGTAGCCGCCCTCGCCGTCCAAAATTTCGCCGGCTTTCAAGTCGCGCTTGGCGGTGGCCACCACGTCGGCGCGGAACCCGGTGGGGCAGCCGGTCGGCTCGCGCCGTAACCCGACCGACGCAACCGATATGCCGACTTCCAGGCCGATCAGATGCCAGCGCTTGTACATGCAGGCATAGCGGCCCGATGAATCCGTGCGCACCATGTACTCCTTGAAGCAGTTGCGGATGTACTCGGTCTCGCCCTCGAACACGACCCACACACCGAAGCGGATGTCGTACGGAATCACCCGGCCATCCGTTTCCAGCGAGGAAATCACTTCGACCTGGCCTTTGTGGTGCAGATGGCCGCCTTCGGACACGGGACGCATTACGTTCGGTATGTCGTCCACGCTGGCAGGCGGAAATTTCAGTCCCCAGGGTGCCGGGGTCAGACCGGTGGCGTTGCAGACGGCGGTGCTCTCGATTGCAGGCTTCGAGCCGTCCAGGAAAGAATTGAACATCTTCGGATTCAGGCCACCAATTTTGGCCTGCTCCGGTGTGAGCCCATAGTAGCCCCACACCGTTTCCGGCGTGGACTGCGCAAAATGCGGCAACCACTTGTGGCCACGGCCGGCGGCAACGACGCTGAAGCCGGCGGCTCGCGCCCAATCAACCAGGTCGCAGATCAGTGCCGGCTGATCGCCGTAAGCCAGGCTGTAAACCACGCCGGCTTCCCGCGCCCGGCGCGCCAGCAACGGGCCGCACATCGCGTCCGCTTCGACGGTGACCATTACCACGTGCTTGCCGTTCTTGAACGCCGCCAGAGCGTGCTCGACCGCGGCGACCGGATTGCCGGTGGCTTCGACGATGATTTCCACAGCGGGGTGCGCAACCAGCGCCTGCCAATCCTCGCCCACGTGCGTGAGCCCCGATGAAAGCGCGGCATCGAGCGACGGCGCAGCGTAGCGTTCTGCCTTCCAGCCGACGCGCTCGAGGTTGGTCCTGGCATTCTGCGGCAACAGGTCGGCAATGCCGGCCAGATGCAGGCCCGGGGTCTTCGGTACCTGCGCAAGGTACATGGCGCCAAACTTTCCGGCACCGATCAGCCCGATGCGCAGGCGCTTCCCCTGCGCTTCGCGCTCCTGAAGTTTGGCGTAGAGGTTCATCCCGGCTGACAGACTACGCGGCGACCAGCGGCTTGAGCGCTTCCTCTGGCGTGCCGTCCTTCCAGGGCAGCGGCACGTCGTAGTCGCGCAGCAGGCAGTCGTCGGGCAAACACTGTATGGGCGTGAAATCGCGATGCGCGATGTATGCGGGGCGCTTGAAGCGGCGGATGTGGTTGGAAACCGCGCACAGGCTCAGGTACACGCTCACCCGGTTCCACGGCGACAGGTTGGACGACGAGGCGTGCACCAGGCAGGAATGGAACAGGATCATCGAACCGGCCGGGCCTTTCGGCGCGACGATCCCGCCGCGTTCCACCAGTTTGCGGATGCTGTCGTGGTTGATGGTCCACAACGGGTAACTGGTGGTCGAAGTATCGTGCTGCGCGTCGAGCACCCCGAGCTTGTGGCTGCCGGGGATGAACATCAGCGGCCCGTTGAACTCGGTCACCTCGTCCAGGAAAATCGCCACGTTCATCGCCCGGGGCTCCGGCATCAGATCGTCATTCTTCCAGGTGCCGTAGTCCTGATGCCACTGCCAGACGTCGCCGTCGAAAGCCATCTTGCCGTTGATCTTGAACTGGTGCATGTACACCGCTTCGCCGAACAGCTCCATCACCGGCTCGACCATGCGCGGGTGGCGCGCGAGTTTGGCGAACGGCTTGCTGTACATGTGCGCTGCGAAATTGGTTCGCACCGCATCGCTACCTTTTTCGCGCACGTTCTCCAGGCGGTCCTGGGCATACAGCGCCGGCACCTCGTCAAGAAGGCCTCTCATCTCCTGTGGCGTGAACAGGCTCGGAAATAACAGATAGCCGTCGCGGTCGAACCGGTCGATCTGTTCGCTGTTGAGTTTCATCGATCTCCTCCTGGGTCCTGGCTCGGTACGCGCGCACGACCCTTCCTAAATCTGCCGGCCGGGCGCCTTTGACTCCTGTGTACAGAATACGGCGTTCGCTGCCAAGGTCAACCCCGAAACCGGTGGCTATTTCCTGAGCCCCAGAATGTTGGCGGCGGGAACCGGCTTGAGGAAGCCCTTGAGCTGGAGTTCGCCGACCGGTTCCAGCTCGATGAAGTCCTCGACCGCGGCGGCCGCTTTCTGCGAGATCAGGATCTGTCCGGGTCTGGCTTCGCTGCACAGGCGCGCCGCAAGGTTGGTCACCGTTCCGATCGCCCCATAGTCCCATCTTCCCTCGAATCCGACCGCACCGATGGTCGCGAAACCCTGCGCAATGCCGGCGCCGAATCCGAGATCGAAGCCGCGTTTGCGCCACTTCACCGTCAGCTCGGCGAGCCGCTCGCGCATCTCCAGCACCATGCGCACGGCGCGCGCGGCCGGATCGGGCACCGGCACCGGGTCGTTGAAAAACACCATCATGCCGTCACCGGCAAACCGCTCGAGCGTTCCTTCGTGTGCAAGGATCATCCGCCCCATCTCCGCGTGGTACTCGCGGAGGACACCCATGATTTCCTCCGGTTCGCTGGTTTCCGCAAATGCCGTGAAGCCGCGCAGGTCAAGGAAGACGACGGTCACTTCGCGGCGGTGGCTTTTCAGCGGATCATCCGCGCCGCCGGAAACGATCAGGTCGGCAAGCTGGGGTGAGAAGAAACGCTTGAGCCGGCCCAGCCGCTCCAGTTCGGACACCTGCTCGGCGACGCGCCTCTCGAGCGTGCGGTTCGATTCCTGAAGCTGCAGCGCTTGCTCCCGGACGGTGTCCTGCAGGGCCTTGATGCGCAGCATGGATTTGACGCGGCCCACCAACGCCGCCTGATCCACCGGCTTTGTCAGATACTCATCGCCGCCGGCCTCAAGCCCCGCTACCACGTCCTTTGAGTCGGCCTTTGCGGTGACCAGAATGATTGGCACAAATGGCAGTGCCGGATCGGCCCGTAACCGGCGGCAGACTTCGATGCCGTCGAGCTTGGGCATCATCACGTCCAGCAGGATCAGGTCGGGATTATGCTCGCGCACGGCGATCAATGCTTCCTCGCCGTCGGCCGCGGTCTTAATCTCATAGCCTTGGGCCCGGAGTCGCATCTGCAGAATCTCGACGTTGGCGGGGCTGTCGTCAACCACCAGGATTCTCGGTGGGCTATGCATGGCCGGTCACTTCGGCGACAGGTACTCGTGAATCTTCGCCAGCAACAGGCGTGGGCTGTAGGGCTTGGTCACATAGCCGTCGCAACCCGCCGCAAAGGCCTTCTTGTCGTCACCGCTCAGCGCATAAGAGGTTACGGCAATGATCGGAATCTGGCGCAGTTTCGGATCGGCCTTGATGCGCCGGGTAACCTCGTAGCCGTCGATCCCAGGGAGCTGGATATCCATCAAAATGAGATCCGGCCGTTCCCGTGCAGCCGCCTCGAGCCCCTCTTCACCTGTCGTGGCCTCGATCAACGCGTATCCGCTCGCTGTCATCAGGTCGCGAACGATCTGACGATTGTCCTCCTGATCTTCGATCACAAGAATGCGTTTGCTCATGCCGCCTCCTCCTGTCGTTCGGTCCGTACCGGCACACTGAATGTGAAGGTGGAGCCTTTGCCGATCGTCGACTCGACCCATATGCGCCCGCCATGAAGCTCGATGATTTTCTTTGCAATGGCGAGCCCAAGGCCGGTACCGCCTTTGGCGCGCGTTGACGACCCGTCCACCTGTTGAAACTCCTCGAAAATCCGCTCGTATTGGCCCTCTGGAATTCCGGGCCCGGTATCGGAAACCGACACTTGGAACGCACCATCGACTGCGCTCACGCGAACTGCAACTTCGCCGGCATCGGTGAACTTGATCGCATTGCCAACCAGATTCAACAATACCTGAACGATGCGCCGTTCATCCGCGCGCCCAACAGGCAGTTTGGGCGTAACTTCGACGATCAGGCGCAGGCCTTTTTCATTTGCCAGAGACTCGACCGATGCCACAACGGACTGCACCGCATCCTGGAACGAATAGTCGGAAAGCGACAGCGTGAGTTGTCCCGCCTCGATCTTGGAAAGATCGAGCACGTCGTTGATCAGTCCGAGCAGATGCCGCCCGCTCTTCTGCACCCGCTCGAGGACGTCGCGGATCTTCTCCGGCACCTTGCCGTAAATCTGGTCCACGATCAGTTCGGTATAACCGAGGATCGCGTTGAGCGGCGTGCGTAACTCGTGACTCATGTTGGCCAGAAACTGCGATTTGTGCTGGCTCGCGATCTCCAGTTCGTGGCCCTTCTGCTCGATTTCTCGGAACAGGCGCGCATTCTGGATGGCGACTACCGACTGGGCGGCGAAAGTCTGGAGAATTTCGATGACCCCGGGCGGGAAACTGCCGGCGATCTTACGGGAAACCGTAAGCCCGCCAAGCACCCGCCCCTCGCGCAACAGGGGTACGGCGACCATCGAACGAACCTCCGCGCGCTCAATGATGTCTCGTAGAGAACTACTGTAGGCCCCGGTGGCGGCTATATCGACAATCTCGACCGGTGTTCGCTCTGCGACTGCGCGGCCGGTCGCCCCCTCGCCTACGCGCAGCGATTTCGCGATCATGAGCTCTACAATCTCAGTCGAGGCTCCGTACGTAGCGCGCAGCCGCAACTCGCCTGTCTGTTCGTCGTGCTCGTAAACCGCACCTATATCGGTGGAAGAAAGCTGAACAGCGCGCGTGACAATCGTCGAGAGAACCTGCTGAAGGTCAAGTGTCGAATTGACCGCCTGACTCACTTCGGAAAGTGCCTGCAGTCGCTTAACTGATTGCGCCAGATCTTGCGTCCGATCCTGCAGTTCCTTGAACAGCCGCGCATTCTGAATCGCGATCACCGCCTGGTTGGCGAAGGTCTCCAGCAGCGCGATTTCCTTGCTCGAGAAGCCCGTGGTTGGTTTTCGGATGGCATAGAGAAATCCCACGGCTTGTCCTTCCCAGGTCATCGGGGCGAGCACCTGCGAATAGGGGCCCATCTGCAACCGCTGTGCAATGGAACGCACTGTCCAGTGAACGTCAGGATCCAGCGTATCGACGAAGTGCACGGGTCGACCACGCAGTATGCTTTGTACGTACGGCTCCGCAGGGACCTTCGCACCATCGTAGATTTCGCGCAGGGTCGCGAGGGCCGGGCCGTGGTGGGCGGCCAGCGTAACATGGCCTTCCGGGGTGACGAGCACGATACCTTGCTCGGAGCTGTCGAACAGCTTCTTGCAGCTCTCCAGGATCTTGTCGAAAACCGGCGCGGTGTCAGCGACCGACGCGCTTATTACCTCCAGCACTTCGGCGGTGGCCGTCTGCTGCTCCAGCGCCTCCTTGGTCTCGTTGAACAGCCGCGTGTTCTCGATCGCTATGACAGCCTGGTCGGCGAAGGTTTGGAGCATCGCAATCTGCCGTTCCGAAAACATTCGGGGTTCCGCGCCGTTGACGCTGATTGTTCCGATTGGTACGCCGTCACGCAGCATCGGTACGGAAACCATGCTGCAATAGCCGACTGTATGAGCCAGTTCTTTCAGGTCATACTCTGGATCCTCGCGAACATCTGGAATGTAGACAACTTTTCTCGTCAAAATGGCGCGGGCAGTGGCCCCGCCGCGTCCCGGGGGCCTTGGAAACGACTGCCGTAGCGCCTCGGCCCCAGCCGGGGTAATGCCCTCACTTACCGCGTGATGAATGAGCTTCCCGTCATACGTGAAGACCCCTCCAAAGGTTGCCTCGCACAGCTTCCGCGCATTGGCCGCAATCGTCTCAAATACCGGCCGCACATCACGTTGCGACTGACTTATGACGCGAAGAATTTCGCTGGTCGCGGTCTGCTGTTCCAATGATTCTGTCAGATCGCGCGTACGCTCTTCCACCTTCCACTCCAAGCCCGCGTACGACTCCTGGAGACGTTCGGACATGCGGTTGAATTCGTCGGCCAATGCCTGCAGTTCGTCACCGCTCTGTATCGCAATCCGATGGTCGAGCGCTCCCGCGCCAATTCGTGCGGCGCCCGCACGCAACGTCTGGATCGGCGACACCATCCGGCGCACTATAAACAGACTTGCGACAATTGAGACCACGACGCCGACAAGCACAAGTACCACGGTGCGCCAGATTGATGCGTACAGCGACGCGAACGCTTCGGTGATCGGCAGTTCGACAAAGACAGACCAGTTCAGGGGCGTAATGGTGGCATGCGCCGAGAGAACCTCTGTTCCGCGCACGTCCCTGCCGATCATTGCATCAACAGATGTTCCAGCGTCGCGACTCAGTGTTGCGGTGGCCGCACGAACCTGCGGAAGCGCGGACAAGTCGGTTTTCTGCAGGACCAGGCTGATATCGGGGTGGGCGATCAGGCGGCCGCGCTCGTCCACAACATAGGCATTTCCGCCCTTGCCGACTTTCAGGTCCGAGACCACGTCCCAAATGAACTTGAGGTTGGCCTCGGCAGCGACGACCCCCGCGTCCTCCCCTGCCCCCGCCATGGCAATCGTCATGTAAGGTTCAGATTCCTTGCGGAAGTAAACCGGACTGAACCATGTTCTGCGAGCCATCGCTTCCACGAACTTCGGATCACGCGATAAATCTGCGTTGCTGCCGATTACGTCCATTGCCAGACGCGACACACGCAGTTGCTCATGTCCAGTGGGGTCGATGTGGCTCACTTCGGTTATGGTGGGCACCTGGCGCAAGAGCCTCAACGAGTCCAGCCGGCGTTGATCGAGGGGGACGCCGCGCGGACCCCACGGCGTCTGCGCGATCCACGAGAGATCGTGTTCCAGCGCGCGCACGAACTGCTCGATCCTGATCGCCGCCGCAGCAGCCTTTTCATGCTGGATGCGGGCGAGCGCGGACTTGTTTTCCTGGTACGAGAAGTAAATTTGGACAAGGCCGCTAATGACCAGTCCGCCCATTACCAAAACCACGAGCGGAATCGCGTACTTGAAGAAGAGACTGCCGCGCCAGATCACCGTATCACCTCATCCGCCCTGAGCAGGACCGACTGCGGGATTGTGATGCCGAGGGCTTTGGCCGTCTCGAGATTTACAGTCAACTTGAATGTTGCCGCTTCCTCGACAGGCAGATCGCTGGGCGTGGCGCCGCGCAAGAGACGGTCGATGAAATAGGCCGTCCGCGCGGCCACTTCGGTGCGGTCAGGAGCGTAGGACATCAATGCACCGGCCAGGACAAACTCGCGCGCCTGGGTCATGGTCGGCAATCGGGCTTCGGTGGCAAGAGAAGCGAGCCTGATGCGATAGTCGAAGATCATCGGCGAGAACAACAAGATCGCAGCCTGTGCGTTCTTCGCGGCGAATTTCATCTCGCCCTCGAATTCCTTCGGATTCTTCAGTTCAACGAACCGAAGCGACAGTCCGAGCTGTTTCCCCGCAGCCTCCAGGCCGTCAGTAGCACGGCTGGCGCGGTCGTGAAGTACGGCTATTCGCGTGGCGGTGGGCACCGTCTCCTTTAGCAATTCCAGGCGTTTCCCGTCCAATTCGACGTGGCGCGAAAAGATTCCCGTTACGTTGCCGCCCGGCCGGGTCATGCTGTCGATCAAGCCGGATGCGACGGGATCGTGGTCGTAGGCGACTACGATGATCGGGATGGTGCTGGTCGCTTGCTTCGCGGCCCTAAGTGAAGCCTCGTTCAGCGCGATGAGCACCTTGACCTTCATCTGCACCAGCTCTTCAGCAAGCTTGGGCAGTAGCTCCGTGCGGCCATTGGCAAACCGCTGCTCGATGCGAATGTTCTGACCTTCCGCGTATCCCTTCGCCCGCAATTCAGCCCGAATTGCCTCCATCGCGTAATCATGCTGCGTGGCGAAAGACGATCTGAGGATCCCGATGACCGGAACTGCGCCCGTTTCCTGCGCGTACGCGCCCGCCGGCCATGCCAACAGTATCAGCCACATCCCCAGTATGCGAAGACGATAAATCATCTGAGCACCTCATCGGCCCGCAGCAGGATCGACTGCGGGATCGTGATGCCGAGGGCTTTGGCGGTCTTCAGATTGACCACCAGTTCGAACGTGGTTGGCTGCTCGATCGGTAGGTCGCCTGGTTTGGCGCCCTTCAGGATCTTGTCGACATATACGGCCGAACGGCGCGCGTGATCCAACCAGCTTGGTCCGTAGGACATGAGTCCGCCTGCATCGGCAAAGGCTCTCATCCTGTAAATGGCCGGTAGCCGCGCCCTTGCTGCCAACTGGGTCAGCGTCCCTCGTTGAACATAGAAGAGTGGGCTGTCGACTATGTAAAGGGCCTGGGCGCGCGCGCTACTGGCAGCCGTGAAGGCTGCATCGAGCTCCTCGAGCGTTCGCACGCGCACAAAGTTCAACTCGATCGACAACAAGAACGCCGCCGACTTGAGTTCCTCAACCATCTTCGTCTGTACTCGGCTGAGCGGCGTGTCGGGATTCCAAATAACTGCGACGCGGCTGAGCCTTGGGACTGTTTCCTTGAGCAGTTGCAGTAGTTTGGCGCTTAGCTCGGTCGTCATGATCGAAAGCCCCGTAACGCCCCCGCCAGGATGCGCAAGGTCCTTCACCAGACCAGATGCGACCGGATCGAACAACGCGATAACGATGGGGATGGTGGATGTGGCGCGCCGCAGCGCTTGAGCGGCAAGCGTACTCGTCACGACAACCACATCCGCGTTGAGCCGGGCAAGTTCCTCCGCAAGGCCCGGCAGGCGATCGCGATGATCTTGCGCGGTCCGGAACTCGATCCTGATATTGCGGCCTTCCACATATCCCAGGTCGCGCAACCCTTGGCGCAAGGCCTCGACGATCGGGTCGTCCGGGCCGGCCGCAACCGTAAGCACACCGACGACAGGAACATTGTTCATCTGCTGCGTCCACGCTACAGTCGAAGCGAAGACCAGGTTCAACGCGAGGGCGTGCAGAAGCAAACGCCGATTCATCGTATCACCTCATCCAAGTGCACCCCCTCCGGGGGGCGCATCGCGGACTGCAGTTGGTCGGTTCGCAAAACTGGCCACCTTGCCGGCTGATCCACCCTGCTCCAAGGTCTGAAACAGCCGCCAAGCACGGCGAGCGGGCCAGTGAAGCAGGGGTTCCGGCCCACGGTGCCCCAAACGGCCACCGCAAAGGACGTTCTATCGCCTTGCACATTAGAATGACTGCTTCTAAAATACAAGGTATGTACGACCGCTTGGCAGCCTGCAGAATAAGGGAACTCGCGCAGCGCTTCCCTGCCGTGGTCATTCTTGGCGCGCGGCAGGTCGGCAAGACCACCCTAGCCCGCCGCGCCTTCCCCCATCTCCCATATCTCGACTGCGAAGATCCGGCAACCGCGGCAGCGATGCGCGAGGACGCCCGCTTCGCGCTGGCCAGCCGGGAACAAGGCGGGCTCATCGTGGATGAAGCCCAGGCGGTGAACAGCGTGTTCGCCGCGATCCGGGGCCTGATCGACGAGGCTCGCTCACGCACCGGGCGGTTTATCATCCTGGGCTCGGCGCAGCCGACACTGATACGCGGCGCCGCCGAATCGCTCGCGGGCCGCGCCGCGGTTCTCGAATTGGCTCCGTTGACAGCCTGCGAGGCAGTAACGGGAGAGAAACCGGCAGACTGGCGATCAGTTTGGCTCAAGGGCGGGTTTCCGGACGCGTTGAGAGGGGATTTTCGGGATTGGTGGGAGGCCTACCTGCGCCTTTTCCTGGAGCGCGATCTTCCGCAGTACGGCGTGCCTGCCGATCCGGTCTTCGTTCGGCGCCTGCTCACGATGCTTGCCCACTCGCAGGGCGGCCTGCTCAATGCCTCTCAGCTTGGCGCATCGCTCGGCGTGTCCTATCACACCGTTCAGCGCTATCTCACTGTCCTGGAACAAACCTTCCTGGTACGCCCGCTTCCGCCCTACTTCCGCAACGTCGGCAAGCGGTTGGTCAAGGCGCCGAAGATCTATCTGCGGGATACCGGACTGCTGCACCATTTGCAGAACATCTCGACGCACGATCAGCTTATTGCACACCCGATTCGTGGCGCGAGCTGGGAGACGTTCGTGATCGAGGATGTGCTCAGACGGCAGCAACTGGCCCACCCCGACTCGCAGGCCTATTTCTGGCGAACGGCGGCCGGCGCGGAGATCGACCTCCTGATAGAGCGGGTCGACCAGCGCATCGGCGTGGAGATAAAGACAGCGCGCGGCGATCACCCTCGCGCGGTGCGCGCCCTCAGCGAAGCGCTGATCGACGTCGATGCGTACAGGGGTTGGATCATCGACCAGGGAGCAGGGGTCAACCGGGTGGCGGATCGCGTTGCGCGCGCAGGTTTCGCCGAAGTCCAGAGCGGCACGCCGGGGTAGCCGTCGAGTCATCGAATCACCTCATCCGCCCTGAGCAGCAGTTCCTGCGGCACCTTGAGGCCGAGCTCGCGCGCTACGCCCAGGTCGATGACAAGGTCGTATTTGGAGCTTTGCTCGATAGGCAGATCGGCCGGCTTTGCGCCCTTGAGAATCTTGTCGACATACGCCGCGAGCTGACGTCCCATCTCCCTGGGGCTCGCCCCATACGACATCAATACTCCTGCGTCGTGATAGTCCCGCCAGGGGAACATGCCCGGCAGCTTCGCCCTGGCAACCGCTGCGGCAACTTTGGAACTGTTGGCGAGAAAGAGCACGTCGGAGCTGACCATGAATCCGTCGGGCGCGCGATGCTGGAGTCCGCGGAGCGCTGTGTCCAGTTCCGCTGCGTTGCGCGCATCGACTGCGACGACCTCAATGCGGAGCGCTTCGCCTGCCTTCCGCGCTTCCTTCAGGACGCCCGCTTGCAGCTGGCTATCCGGATTGCCAAGCAGAATAACGCGTCGAACGTGCGGCGCAACTTGTTGCAGTAGCTCCAACCGCTTGGGAATTAGCTCAGTAGACAGCGTCGCTAATCCGGAGGCATTGCCGCCTGGGTGCGCCAGACCTTCGGCGAGCCCGGTAAGTACCGGATCGCCCGATACAAAGACCACAGGTATGGTCGCCGTCGCTGACAATGCGGCATGAGCAGCAGGCGTGCTCAAGGCAACGATCAGATTCACTTTTGATCTCACGAGATCCTCGGCTGCGGTCCGCAAGGCCTTGCTCGATTCAGCACGTCGCCGCTCGATGATCAGGTTCCTGCCTTCGACGTAGCCCAGTTCCGCCAATCCTTGCCGCAAACCTTTCTCCGGCGAGATCGCCACCAGAGGTATCATCAGACCGATGCGCACCACGCCTGGCGCCGGGTCTGCATGTGCGGCCGGCATCACACACACGGCCAGTGCGGCCACCGTCAGCCACTTGCAGATCACGCCTGACGAGCTACTCACCGGATCACCTCATCCGCCCTGACCAGGATCGACTGCGGGATTGTGATACCGAGAGCCTTGGCGGTCTTGAGATTGACCACCAGTTCGAACGTGGTTGGCTGCTCGATGGGCAGATCGCCTGGCTTTGCACCTTTGAAGATCTTGTCAACGTACCCGGCCGATCGGCGGAACAAATCACCGAAGTTCGCCCCATACGACATCAGCCCGCCTGCATCGACGAAGTGCCTCCCACCATAGATGCTTGGTAGCCGGGCCCTTGATGCCAGCTTGAGAAGTGTTATTCGCTGGGTAAAGAAGAAGGGATCGTCGATCACGTACAGCACCTGCGCGTGCGCTCGGCTGACAGCCGAGAAGGCTGGGCCGAACTCCTCGGCCATTCGCACCTCCACGAAACTCAGTTCCATCGACAGCGAGGGCGCCGCCGCCTTAAGCTCCGCGATCACCTTCGGGCTGTACGGCGTTTCTGGATTCCACAGGACTGCCACCCGGGCCAGCCGTGGATCTGTTTCCTTGAGCAGTTGCAGCCGCTTGGCACTGATGTCGGTAATCATCATCGAGAGCCCGGTGACGTTTCCACGAGGACGCGCGAGGCTCGCGACCAGGCCGGACCCAACTGGATCAGCGACGACTGCCATGACGATGGGGATGGTGGACGTGGCGCGCGTGGCCGCCTGGGCGGCAACCGTACTTTCCACGACGATCACTTCGACTTTACGCTGGACCAGGTCGGCGGCCAACTGCGGTAGCCGATCGTAATTGCCGTTGGCGGAACGCCACTCGATCACAACATCGCGTCCCTCGGAATACCCCGCGTCTAGTAGCCCCTGCCGGAACGCCTGCGGCACCTTTTCCTCGGGTAACCAGGCCGACAGAAGCACCCCGACGTGCCGCGGCAATGCCGGCTGCTGTGGGATGCCCTTCCCAGTCATACCTAGAGATCCGATCAAGATCGCAAGGTCGCGGACGAATACGCGCCGAGTAATCCGTCGAGTCATCGAATCACCTCATCCGCGCGCAGCAGGATCGACTGCGGGATCGTGATGCCGAGGGCTTTGGCAGTCTTGAGGTTGACCACCAGCTCGAATTTGGTCGGCTGCGCTTGCGTTGGGCACAAGAAAGGAGGAAGCGGCCGCATACAGGGCGACCAGCGAAAGAACGACTGACTTTCTGCTGCCCTGCCAACGCGGACTCACGATTCCCCTCCACCCAGGACGGACGGATGCGAGACTGGAAAAATTGCCTGAATCCACTATGGAGGACGGGCGACCGGCCCGTCAAGCACTCGACAGTGGGCTCGTGCTACTTGCCACCGAGCCGCGCCGCGATTTCTCCTACGACCCCGCGCCGGAACGCCAGAACGGTGGCGACGACGCCTCACCCGGGAGTGCACAGCTATTTCTTCACCAAAGGACAGGTGCTCCTGGCCAGGGGTTGAAAGGCTTGCTCTCCGGGGATGACCGCCTTGAGCGTGTAGTAGTCCCACGGCCGCTTCGATTCCGAAGGCTTCTTGACCTGGAACAGGTATACCTCGTGCACCATGCGGCCATCTTCCCGGATGCGACCGTTCTTTGCGAAGAAGTCGTTGATCGGCATCTCTTTCATCTTCGCCATCACCGCCGCGGTCTCGTCCGTGCCGGCCGCCTGCACCGCCTTGAGGTAGTGCAAGGTGGCGGAGTACTCCCCAGCCTGGGCCATGTTGGGCATTTTTTTCATGCGGTCGAAGAAGCGTTGCGACCACTTGCGCGTCTCGTCGTTCAGGTCCCAGTAGAACGCATCCGTGAGCAGCAGACCCTGCGTGGTGTCGAGCCCCAGACTGTGGATATCGTTGATGTAGACCAGCAGGCCAGCCAGTCGCTGTTTGCCGGACCTGGTGATGCCGAACTCATTGGCGGCCTTGACGGCATTGATCAAGTCGCCGCCGGCGTTGGCCAGCGCGATGATCTTGGCCCCGGAGGCCTGCGCTTGCAGCAGATAGGAAGAAAAATCCGGCGCGTTCAGTGGATGGCGCACCGAACCCAGCACCTTGCCGCCGTGGGCGTTGACCACTTCGCCCGCGTCCTTCTCCAGGGAATATCCGAACGCATAGTCCGCGGTCAGAAAGTACCAGGTATCCCCACCCTGCTTCAGCACCTCGTTTCCGGTGACATTGGCGAGCGTGTAGGTGTCGTAGGCGTAGTGCACGGTGACAGGCGAGCAGTTCTCATTGGTCAGCCGCGTTGACCCGGGACCGCTGAAGATGGCGATCCTGTTCTTTTGCCTTGCGATTTCCACGACCGCGAGCGCTGGAGCCGAAGCGGTCACCTCCATCAGCGCGTCGACCAGGTCCCGGTCGAACCACTCGCGCGCCTTGTTGGCGGCGATGTCGGCCTTGTTCTGGTGGTCGGCGACAACGACTTCGATCGGTTTGCCCAGCACCTTGCCGCCGAAATCCTCAACCGCCATCTTCACTGCGGTGACCGACGCTTCCCCGGTGATGTCCGAATAGAGCCCGGACATATCGAGAATCAGACCGATCTTGACCACGCCGTCCGAAATTCTATCGCCCTGCGCTCCAATCGCCGCCGCCGGCATCGATAAGCATGTCGCAAAAGCGATTGCAACGATGAGCGCCCTCGCCGCTCCGACTCGGATTATCTTCATGGCTTCTTCCCTGGCGTTTGAACTTACTATCATCCTCTCCCTATTGTCCGCGCTTTTCCCGGAACCGCGCTGCGATCTCGCCGACGACGCCGCGCCGGAACGCCAGAACGGTGACAACGAAGATCGTTCCCATGATGACCGTGACCCACGAGCCGACCTTGTCCGCGAGCTCGTTCTGCAGCACCACGATAATGACGGCGCCGGCGATCGGGCCCAGCACCGTGCCTACGCCGCCCACCAGTGTCATCAGCACGACTTCTCCGGAGGTACCCCAGTGCACATCGGTCAGCGTTGCAAAACCGAGCACCAGGGTCTTGGTCGCGCCGGCCAGGCCGGCAAGCGCAGTCGAGAGCACAAAGGCGACCAGTTTGTAGCGGTCCACGTCGTAGCCCAGCGACAACGCCCGCGGCTCGTTTTCCCGGATCGCCTTGAGTATCTGGCCGAATGGCGAATGAATGGTGCGGTATATGACGAGGAATCCGGCCACGACGACAGCGAGCACGAAGTAGTACATCACCAGATCGTTGCCGAGGCTCAATAGCCCGAACAGCGACCCGCGCGGCACCCCTTGCAGGCCGTCCTCACCGCCGGTGAACGGCGCCTGAAGGCAGAAGAAGTAGACCATCTGGGCGAGAGCCAGCGTGATCATCGCGAAGTAGATGCCTTGCCGGCGGATCGCCAGCCCGCCGAACACGACGCCAAGCGCAGCGGCAGCCAGCGTGCCGAGAATCAGGCCCACTTCCGGCGTAACCGGCAGGTGCGTCATCGCGTAACCCGTTGCATAGGCCGCAGTGCCAAAAAATGCTGCATGGCCGAATGACAGCAGTCCGGTGAATCCTAGCAACAGATTGAACGCGCAGGCAAACAATGCGAAGCACAGCACCTTCATCATCAGCACCGGATAGACGAAGAAGGGCGCTGCCAGCAGCGCAGCGAGAAGAACCAGAAAAACAACATGGGTGCGCGTCATCAGCTCACTTCTCGCGCCCGAACAGGCCCGCCGGCCGTACCATCAGGACGATCGCCATGATGACGAAGACCACCGTGGACGAGGCTTCCGGATAGAACACCTTGGTGAATCCTTCGATCACGCCCAGCCCCAGACCGGTGGCAATCGAGCCGAGGATCGAACCCATCCCGCCGATGACCACCACCGCGAACACGACGATGATGAGATTCGAGCCCATCAGCGGGCTCACCTGGATCACCGGCGCCGCGAGCACGCCGGCAAAGGCGGCCAGCGCCACGCCGAAACCGTAGGTCAGCGTCACCATCAGTGGCACGTTGATGCCGAAGGCCTGCACCAGTTTCGGGTTCTCGGTGCCTGCGCGCAGGTAAGCGCCGAGCCGGGTGCGCTCGATCACCAACCATGTCGCGAGGCACACTGCGGCCGAAGCCACCACTACCCACGCGCGATAGTTGGGCAGCACCATGAAGCCCAGATCGGTGGAGCCGGCCAGCAGTTCAGGCACCGGGTAAGGTTGGCCCGAGACGCCGAAGAAATGCCGGTAGGTGCCTTCGATGATCAGTGCAACCCCGAAAGTGAGCAGCAGGCCGTAGAGGTGATCCAGCTTGTATAGCCACTGCAGCAGCGCGCGTTCGATCACCATGCCGAATGCGCCGACGATCAGCGGCGCCAGCAGCAGGCTGGGCCAGTAGCCGATGCCGAAATAGGTCAACGCGATCCATGCCGCGTACGCGCCCATCATGTAGAGCGCGCCGTGGGCGAAGTTAATGATGTTGAGCAGGCCGAAGATGACCGCGAGCCCGAGGCTCAGCATCGCGTAGAACGACCCGTTGACCAACCCCAGCAGGAGCTGACCGAACAGCGCATCGATCGAAATGCCGAAAATCTCCGTCATTTATCGTGCTTCGAGCATCCGACCGTCGCTTTGCTTTCTTATCGGCTGATCAAGGGGCAGCGCGACAGCGACATTGGTTGAAATGCCTGGTCGGCCGCAATCTTCTGGCGGACGTGATAGTAGTCCCACGGTCCTTTCGACTCGGACGGCTTCTTGACCTGGAACAGGTACATGTCGTGCACCAGACGGCCGTCCAGGCGAAGCGTCATATCGGTGCCGAACATGTCGCTGTGCTTGTTGGCCCGCATCCACGCCATGACGGCATCCGCGTCGTCGGTGCCGGTCGCCTTGACCGCGTTGAGGTACATGGTCGTCGCCGAGTACACCCCGGCGTGAATCATGGTCGGCATTTTCTGGGTCTTCTCGAAAAAACGCTTGCTCCACGCGCGCGTCTGGTCATTGAGGTCCCAGTACCAGGCTTCGGTGACGTACATTCCCTGCGTGGCCTGCAGGCCGAGGCTGTGGATGTCGCTGACGAACACCAGCAGGCCGGCGAGGTTCTGGGTCTTGGTCAAGCCGAATTCGTTGGCCGCCTTGATGGAATTGATGGTGTCGCCACCCGCATTCGCCAGCCCGATGATCTTGGCTTTCGAGGCCTTTGCCTGCAGCAGGAAAGACGAGAAATCGGACGCGGACAACGGGTGCCGTACCGCGCCCAGCACCTTGCCGCCGGTTTCTTTCACCACATTCATGGTGTCCTGCTCGAGCGAATGGCCGAAGGCATAGTCGGCGGTAAGGAAGAACCAGGTATCTCCGCCCTGCTTCACCACCGCGCGTCCGGTGCCGTTGGCAAGCGCATAGGTGTCGTAGGTGTGATGGATGGTGTACGGCGTGCAGTCCTCGTTGGTCAGCCGGGTCGATGCCGCACCGGTATCGATCAGGATCTTCTTCTTTTCGGCGACGACTTTTGCAGTCGCGAGCGCCACCGCGGAATTGAGCGCGTCGGTGATCATGTCCACGCCACCGCGGTCGATCCATTCGCGCACTTTCTGGGCCGCCACGTCGGCCTTGTTCTGGTGATCGACGGAGACCACGTCGATCTTCTTTTCGAGCACCGTGCCGCCGAAATCCTCGGCGGCCATCTTGGCGGCGACCACCGAGCCCTGCCCGCCGATATCGGAGTACAGTCCGGACAGGTCGGTGAGCACGCCGACGCGCACAACGTTATCGGTAATCTTGCCGCCGCTCTGGCCGGCGTCCTTGCAGCCCGCGATAAGCAGCAGTACCACGGCGCAGGACAGGATGCATGTTCTTGTTCGTATCATTTCTCTCTCCCGATATTGAGCAATCCGCTCAGACGCCCAGATACTCGTGCAGCAGATCGAGGCGCGCTTCCAACTCGCTCTTGTTGACCGTTTCCACCACCCGCCCGAGCTCGACCACGTAATGGCGGTCGGCAAGGGGTGCCGCGAAACGGAAATTCTGCTCCACCATGATAATCGTGTAGCCCTTCTCCTTGAGGCTGCGGACCGCGCGGCCCAACATCTTGACCAGCACCGGCGCCAGCCCCTCGGTGATCTCGTCCAGCAGCAGCAGATCGGCGCCGGTGCGCAGGATGCGCGCCAGTGCCAGCATCTGCTGCTCGCCGCCGGAAAGCCGGCTCCCGGGACTTTTCCTGCGTTCGTGCAGATTCGGGAACATGCCATAGATCTCTTCGACGCTCATGCCGCCGGGGCCGATCCGTGGCGGAAGCCTCAGGTTTTCCTCGGTCGAAAGGCTGGCGAAGATGCCGCGCTCCTCCGGGCAGTAGCCGATGCCGAGCCGCGCGATGCGATGCGTCGCCATGGTGATTGCCTGCCGGCCCCGCACCAGAATCGAACCGCTGCGCTTTCCTGTGAGCCCGAGGATAGCGCGCAACGTAGTGGTGCGCCCCGCGCCGTTGCGGCCGAGCAGCGTCACCAGCTCCCCACGGTGCACGGCGAACTGCATTCCGTGCAGGACGTGCGACTCGCCGTACCAGGCGTGCAGGTCGGCGACCTCTAGAATTGGAGCGCCGTCATTCATCGGCGACCCCGACGTAGGCTTCCAGCACCTGGGGATTGGCGGACACCTCCCGGTAAGTTCCCTCGGCCAGCACCGCACCCCGCTGCAATACCGTGATGGTGTCGCACAGATCCTCGACGACACTCAGATTGTGCTCGACCATCAGGATGGTGCGCCCGGAGGCGACCTTGCGAATCAGCCCGACCACGCGGCCCACGTCTTCGTGTGCCATGCCCTGCGTCGGCTCGTCGAGCAGCATCAGTTCCGGTTCCAGAGCCAGCGTGGTCGCGAACTCCAGCGCGCGTTTGCGCCCGTAGGGCAGCTCGGTGGCCAGGAGTTGCGCGTGTTCGGCGAGTTCGACGCTGGCGAGGATCTCCATCGCGCGCTCATCGAGTTGTGCAAGCGAGCGTTGCGAACGCCAGAACTGAAACGAATTTCCCAGCTTGCGTTGAAGCGCGACCCGCACGTTCTCGAGCACGGTCATGTGCGGGAAGGTCGAAGAGATCTGGAAGGAGCGCACCAGCCCGCGCCGCGCCACCCGCGCGGGATGATCGCGGGTGATGTCCTCGCCGCGGTAGAGGATGGTGCCGGAGCTTGGCAGCAGAAACTTGGTCAAGAGATTGAACACCGTGGTCTTGCCCGCGCCATTGGGGCCGATCAGACCATGAATGCTGCCCTGACGCACCTTGAGGCTGACGTTGTTCACGGCCACGAAACCGCTGAACGCCCTGGAAAGCTGCCGGGTTTCGAGGATGGTCTGGTCTTGCATCTGGCTCTGTTACGGGTGGCGGCTGGGTTATTTTGGTCGAGTGGCCGACAGGTTACTGCATCGATGCCGGTTGTGCACCGTCAGTCCTTCAGGCTTCGCAGCTCGCGGCGAATGATCTTGCCGGTGCTGGTCAGTGGCAGCGCATCGACATAGCGGACCTGGCGCGGATACTCGTGAGCTGCGAGTCTCACTTTCACGTGGTTCTGGATCTCGCGGGTCAGTTCCTCGCTCGGGTTCCAGCCTTCTTTCAGAACCAGGAACGCCTTGACGATCTCGGTGCGCTCCGGGTCGGGCATGCCGACCACCGCCGCCAGCCGCACCGCCGGATGGCCGAGCAGGCAGTCTTCGATCGGTCCCGGCCCAATCCGGTAGCCGGCGCTGGTAATCACGTCGTCGTTCCTGCCGACGAACTCGAAGTAGCCTTGCACGTCGCGGCGTCCGATATCGCCGGTCAGCAGGTACTCGCCCGCGAATTTATCCTGAGTTGCCTGCGGATTGTTCCAGTAGCCCAAGAACATCACCGGGTCCGGACGCCGTATGCCGATATTGCCCTGTTCGCCGGCGGGCAGCACGCGGCCCGAGTCATCGACGATTTCCACCTGATGGCCGGGCGCTGCCTTGCCGATGGCACCGGGCTTCGCGGCAAAAAGAGCCTCGCATGAAGATACGACCATGTTGCACTCGGTCTGCCCGTAGAACTCGTTGATGGCCAGCCCAAAGGTGTCGTGCCCCCATTGCAGCAGCTCCGCTCCCAGCGATTCGCCGCCGCTCGCGATGGAACGCAGTTCGAGATCCCAGCGCGCCTTCGCGCGAGGCACCGTGCGCATCATTTTCAGCGCGGTCGGCGGCATGAATGCATTGCGCACCTTGTGCTTCGCCATCAGATCGAAGGCCGCCTCGGGGTGGAACTTCTCGAAGCGGTGGCCCACAACCGGAATGCCGTGATGCCAGGCGACGAACAACAGGTCCAGCAGTCCGCCTATCCACGCCCAGTCGGCCGGCGTCCACATCAGGTCATCCTGACGCGGCAGCAGGTTATGCGACATCTCCACACCGGGCAGATGTCCGAGCAAAGTGCGGTGCGCCTGCAGCGCGCCCTTGGGACTGCCGGTTGTGCCCGACGTGTAGATGATGAGCGCGGGATCGTCGGCGCGGGTCCGGTGCACAGCAAACCGGGCCGGGAATCCACGCAGCGCTTCGCCGAAATTCTCGGCGCCCGGCGATTCACCGTCCGTGCACAGCACCGCTTGAAGTTGCGGAAGTCTGGAACGGATCTGGGCGATCTTTGCCATGCCGGTCGAATCGGTGACCAGCACCTTCGCTCCGCAGTCGCTCAGTCGGAACTGCAACGCGTCGAAACCGAACAGGGTAAACAGCGGTACCGCGATCGCGCCAAGCTTGTAGGCGGCGATATGCGCGACCGCCGTTTCCGGTTCCTGCGGAAGAAGGATGCCGATCCGGTCCCCCGCCTGGACACCGCGGGCCGCGAAAAGATTTGCGGCCTGGTTGGAAAGCCGTCTGATGTCGGCAAAAGTGTAGCGGACCGTCCGGCCGTCTCGGGTCTCGTGAATCAGTGCCAGCCGCTGCGGGTCTTCCGCCCACTTGTCACAAATATCCAGGCCGATGTTGAAGAACTCGGGAATGTCCCACCCGAATCGCCGGCAAATCGCTTCGTAACTGTCCAGTTGCGGGAGCACGCCATTACTTTCGAATCACAAGGTGCACTGCTCAACGCTCGACCGCGAAAAGGCGCCAATCGCCGGGAACGCCTTTCAAACTCTGGGCGCCGCGGTCGCCGAAAGACAGCCCCGAGCCGGCGACAAGATCCTTCACGGTATTCGAAACCAGGACTTCCCCCGCGGCGGCGTGGGCCGCAATGCGGGCGCCGATGTGAACGGCAATTCCGCCGACCTTCTCGCCCATGACTTCGCATTCACCGGTATGGAGGCCGGCGCGAATCTCGATCCCGAGCGAGCGCACTGCATCGGAAATGGCGCAGGCGCAGCGCACCGCGCGGGCGGGACCGTCGAACGTGGCGAAGAAGCCGTCACCGGCAGTGTCGATTTCCCGGCCTCGAAAGCGCGTAAGTTCGCGACGCACCAACGCATGGTGACTATCCAACAAGTCGTGCCAGCGGCGGTCGCCGAGCTTCGAGGCGTTCTCGGTAGCGCCCACGATGTCGGTGAAAAGCACGGTGGCCAGAACGCGGTCCGCTTCGGGGCTGTGGCGAGTACCAGTAAGAAACTCCTCGATCTCGTCGACTATGACATCAGCGTCGCTTAGCCAGGGAACGTGATCCGCACCCTGCAACTCGACATACATTGCGCCAGGAATATGCTCGGCCAGATATCTGCCCGCACCGACGTTGACCGTCAGATCGTTGACGCTGTGCAGAATCAGAGTCGGGACACGAATGGCCGACAGGACGTGACGGACATCGATTTCGCCATTCATTCGTGCCAGCGTGGCGGCCGCCGCTGGGCTTGCACTCATTCTAAGGAACCTCGCCCACCATTGCCGGAAGCGCTCGTCGTGTGCCATGCTGGGGGCACGCTCATCGATTCCGACCGTACCACCCCACTCGCGCTCCGCCCGGTCAATAAAGGCGTGTAGCTGCCTTTCGTTGAGACCCCATTGATAGTCAGGCGCCGAGGTACGCCGGGCATAGGAACCGGCCATGATGAGCGCCGCCGTCCGGGTTGGGTAAGTTGCGGCGAAAAGTGCGCACATGGGTCCGCCCTCCGAGTAGCCGAATAGCGCGGCACGCTCGGAATGGACCGCATCCATTACCGCCCGGACATCGTCCATGCGGACCTCGAGGCTCGGCATATCGGAGACCCGGTCGGACAATCCGGTGCCCCGCTTGTCGAAAAGAATGAGGCGCGCGAACGATGCGAGGCGATTAAAGAATCGGTCAATCGCGGGCTCTTCCCAGAAGACATCGATGTTCGACATCCAGCCTGGCACAAGCACGAGGTCGGGTGGCCCTTTGCCTACTACTTGATAGGCAATGTTGACGTCACCACTCTTTGCGTATCGGGTTTCGGGTGGCATCGCGGAAATCCCTTGGGTGCCCCAAATTCGTTATCGCCCGGCTTCGGCGGTTCCTGATCCGGCAGCGGGCAGAGAATGAACAGACTAACGGCAATACCGGCAGGCTACGACAATTCTGTCGCAACCGTCCACATTCAACCAAGAACGGAAAAAACCTTGACGCAAAGGCGCGAAGACGCAAAGTAATCCCAAACTGGGATGGAAAAAACGTTCATCGGGGCGGGCCATTCCCATTCGTTCCCTTGGGCGAATAATTGTGGGCCGGTCCATCAAGGGTTTCGTACCACCATTCGTTATTGTCTTTCTTTGCGCCTTCGCGTCTTTGCGTCGAATCTTTTGACTTTGCATGAGATGCAGCGATGTTGCCTGACTGCGGGTCACTTCGTGCCCAGTGGTGATTTCAATAGCCCGTCAATCAGTCGATTCGAAAGACGATCTCCTGGTCCGCCAGATACGAGGTGCCATCGCGCTTGAAGATGTACTGGCGCACTGCCTCCAGCACCGCCTCGTCGAACACGCCGGGCGGCTCCGAAAGCAGCACCTGCACGTTGCTGACGCTGCCGTTTACTTCGACCGTGAGCCGCACTTTTACCCGGCCCTGGATGTGCGCGGCTTCGGCCTCCGGCGGATATTTCGGTTTCACCTTCTTCACCGGCTTGACGTCGCGGAACACCGACGGCAATGGCGGCAACTCCGGCTCGGGCTCCGGCTTCTTCTCTTCCTTCGGAGGTTCGGGCTGCGGTTTAGGCTCGGGCTTGGGCAGCTCGATCTTCGCCGGCACTTCATCCGGAAGCGGCTTCGGGATCTGGATCGGGACCGGGTTCTTCTCGCGCTTGATCTTCTTCTTCGGCGGCGGTTTCTGCTCCTTCTTCTTCTCCGGCTCCGGACGCGGCTCTATCGGCGGTGGAGGCTCTTCGAGCCGCACAGACATCACCTGCGTCGGGGGCGGCTCCCGCCAGTCCGGCAGGAACGACCAGTCCACGCCGTAAACCAGGAACGGCACCAGCAGCTCGAGGCCGAGCGCGATAATGCCAGCCCGCCAGAGCGGCAGGGTCTGCTCGTCGATATCCTTCGCATCGGCCCAGAGCGGGCCGCGCGACTGCGGTGATTCAAGAATCATTTCTTCTCGGCGATGGCGGCGATGCCTACCGACGAGATCCCGGACCCGCGGATCGTATCCATCACCCCGAGCAGCATTTGCAGCGGCACATCCTTGTCGCCGGCAAGCACGACATCCACCGGACCGTCTTTCTTGAGCGCGTTGAGCCGCGCTTTCAGCTCATCCGGACTGACCTGCTTGCCAGCGACGACCACCTTGCCGTCCTTGGTCACGCCAACGGTGATGGTCGAGACCTTGAGTTGCTGCGTGGTCTTCGAGCCGGGAATTTCCATCTGCACGCCCGACCCGGCGATCATGTTGAGCGAGATGACCACGAAGAACACCAGCAGGAACATCATGATGTCGATCATGGGGATCACTTCGACGCGCGGCCGGTTGGCGTCGAAGTATCCGCCGCGCCCGTGGCCGCTCACTGTCCCCTCCCTGCCTTGATCTCGGCGGCGCTCGCCGCGTGCGCGTCCCGCACTGAGACGCCCTGGTGCGCCGAACCGCCGCCGTAGAACCGGTTGATCACCATCACTTTCAGCAAATCCATCTGGTGCAGCGCGAGACGAACGCGCTTGTTGAAGTCGTTGAGGAACAGCACCGCGATGATGGCGATGAACAGTCCCGCCCCGGTTGCGACCAGCGCTTCGGCAATGCCGCCGGTCACCATGCGGGTGGCCGCGCCGCCGGTACCCGACGTACCGAGGATGTCGAAGGCGTGAACCATGCCGATGATGGTCCCCAGCAGGCCCATCAGTGGGGCAAGCGTAACCGAGGTATCGAGCACCCAGACATGCTTGTCGATCTTGGGCATCTGCCACATGATCGCCTCCTCGATGTGGCGCTCCATGGTGCCGGCATCCTCGCCGCGCGAGGCCAGCGCCGAAGAGATGATGGAGCGTTGCAGCGAACCTTCGTAGTGGTTGGCGAGCTGTTCGAGCTTTCCAACATTCTGGTACTCGACCATTTGCAGGTCGTGTTCCATCGCCAGGCCCGACTTCAGCACCTTGTGAAAGAAGTACGAACGCTCGACGACCACCGCCAGTGTGACCAGCAGCAGCACTGCCATCAGCGGCAACAGGCCGCCGGACATGATGCTCAGTTCAATCAGTTTTTCAATCATGGTCTCCATCCCTCAAACAAAATATTGCTGACCGTGCGAAACGTCGCGCGTGTCGAAGAATCAGTCGAATCACTCACCACATACATATTCCTTTGCGTACCTTTCTTTTCTCTTTGCGTCCTTTGCGTCAACGCTCTTGACTTAATCTAGTGGATCGGCGGATAGAAAGGCACGCCGTAGCGCTCGGAGAGGCGTTTGGTTTCGCCACTCTTGAGCATTTCGGCGAACGCCTCGTTGATGAATCCGATGAGTTCCACTTCCTTCTCCTTTACGCCCCAGTTGTTGTCGAAGCGCATCTCCGGCGGCGGCACATAGCCCTTGACCATCTCGAACTCCGCTTCCGGGTGCTCGAGCTTTGCCTGGGATATCGCACCCGACCAGATCATCGCGGCGTTGACCTGCCCCCTGATCAGCGCGTCGATGACCTGGTAGTTCTGGAAAAAGGTTTCGTGCGGGATGCCGTTGGCCTGCGCGTATTCGCTCATCGGGGAATAGGCCGGCACGCCGACCTTGACACCCTGTGCCTTGGCATCGTCGAGGGTCTTCACATCCGCGGCCGCGCCCTGGGTGACCAGCACGTATCCGGTGCTCATGAACGCCTTGGTGAAAGCCATTTTGTGCTTCGGCATGTGGTGATCGTCGCCGGTATACGTCAGCCCGAGGAAAATGTCGCAGATGCCCCTGTCGATGGACGTGCCGAAGGTGACGCCGACGCCGAAGCGCATCCCGGTATTCACCCATGCGATGCTGACGTCCCAGCCATGCTTCTTGGCGATGGATTGCAGGATCTCGATTTCCAGACCCGGCGGCTCGTTTTTGCGCGCGGTGCGGGAGAAGGGCCAGAACCAGGCATCGGCACAGGCCAGGATGCGGCCCATCTTCTGCACGCGTTCCATCGCCGGCACCTCCTTCAATTCATCGGGGATCGCCGTCGGCGCGAAATTACGGTAGCCGGACTGGTAAAGCCGGTCGCTCAGGGGATCGAAGACCTCCGGCTGCCGATAGCCCATCTGCGGCTTGCGGTTCCTGCCGTAGACGTACTCCGGCTCGAGTTCGAAAACCTCGGCGGCGACGGCTTCAACGGCAATAAGCGTCGTGATGGCGGCCGCCAGCAACAGGGCGGCACTGCGAGAAAACATCCGCATGATGGTTTCGTTGAAAAGACGGCTTGACGTGTCTTGCCGCGTGAAATACCGCCACAACGGGTTCAAATCGACTTCGAGGAAGACCTGCCGAACGCCGCAGGCTGCGTGCCGTAATTGACCAGAGCGTAATCCTATAGCAAATCGGGTGGGCGTCGAAAGGCATTGAGAGAACGGCATTTTTGCTACGGGATATTTTCAGTACCCCCTTGAGCGGTGCACAAAGCGACGCACGCACCCGTTACCGACGGAGGATGACCCAATGTCTGGTTTAGACACGATCAGTTAGGCAGGGCGGAAATGCTATCATTGCCATGCTCGAGTAAACGCCGGGGTATCCAGGCTTCGGCGCCAAATGTGACTTGTTGATGATCGATTCAGACGAAAACCCCTGTCATGCCTGATCCGGGCGTTGCTGTGGCCGGCCACCAAGAGTGCGACGTCCTTGTCGTGGGCGGCGGTCCTGCCGGCTCGACCATCGCAGCCTTGCTCGCCGAGAAGGGCTGGCGGGTGACCTTGTTGGAGAAAGAGCACCACCCGCGCTTCCACATCGGCGAATCGCTGCTGCCGCTCAACCTGCCGATCTTCAAACGCCTGGGGGTGCTGGAACAAGTGGCAGCCATCGGCATCAGGAAACCCGGCGCCGACTTCAGCTCCAACCTCGAGGTCAGTGGCCACCATCAGTTCCATTTTTCCTTTGCGCTGGACAAGAGCCATCCCTACGCCTACGAAGTTCGCCGCTCCGAATTCGACAATCTGTTGCTTCGCAACAGCGCAGCCAAGGGCGCGAAGGTGCTGGAAGGCGTGCGCGTGACTCGTGTGGACTTCCCCAAGGGTGGAGACCCCGAAGTCTATGCGGTGGACGAGCTAGGCCGCGAATGCAGCTGGATTTGCCGCTTTTTCGTTGATGCTTCCGGCCGTGACACCCTGCTATCCAGGCAGTTCAACCTCAAGCAGAAGAACACCCACCACGCCAGCGCCGCAATCTTCGGCCATTTCCTCAATGTGGACCGGCGCGAAGGCGAATACGCGGGCAACATCAGTATTTACTGGTTTCAGCACGGCTGGTTCTGGATGATTCCCCTCAAGGACGGCAGCATGAGCGTGGGTGCGGTCTGCCGCCCCGAATATCTCAAGAGCCGCAAGAACAGCCCGGCAGAGTTTCTGCTGCAGACCATCGCGCTGGGACACCCGGAGATGCGCCACCGCATGCGCAATGCCACGCTGTTCAACAACGAAGCGCGCGCGACGGGCAACTATTCCTACCAGTCGACGCGCATGCGCGGCGAACGCTACATCATGGTGGGCGACGCCTACGCTTTCGTGGACCCGATCTTTTCCAGCGGCGTGCTGCTGGGCATGAACAGCAGCGTCGAGGGTGCGAAGGCGGTCGATGCCTGGCTGCGAAAGGATACCGCCGCCGAATCCCTGTTCCGGCATTTCGAGCGCATGGTCGTGCGCGGCGTGGAGACCTTTTCCTGGTTCATCTGGCGCTTCAACTCCCCCGGCATGCGCCGCCTGATGCTGCAACCCGGAAATCCATTCCGCGTGCAGGAAGCGGTGATCTCGCTGCTCTGCGGCGACGTGTTCAGCAACGCCGGCGCCCGCTCGCGCTTCTGGGTGTTCAAGGCCCTCTACGTCGTGTTCAGCCTGCAGAACGCGCGCGAGTCGTTTCGTCTGTGGCTGCTGCGCGTGCGCAATCCGCGCGTCACCTTCACCGGCGGCACCACCCCGGTGGATACCGAGCAATAGGCAAATCCACCTGGCCGCGCTGCAAAAAAACATCCGACTAAGTCAGTAACCTGAACGTGCGTGGCTCCGTGCGCTCCATGGTGAGCGTGTTATCTCTTGAATCCCTGGATGCGTCAGGACAGATCGCCGCGGATGGCCTTGATGAACATCTGCCGCATCTCTGCCTGGCCCGCGGGAAGCGGATTGCCGCCGGTTGAAGGATCATCCACCGCCATCGGCACCAGCGTATCGAGATCGGCCTCCTTGACGCCCAGATCCGCCAACGTGTCGGGTATGCCGATTTCCTTCCTGAGCGCGAGCACCCATTCGAGCACCGCCTGGAATCCCGGGTTCGGCAATCCAAGATAACGCGCCAGCCGCGTAAGCCTTTCCTCGATCGCCGGGCGGTTGAATACCAGTACGTAGGGCATGACCACCCCGTTGGTCTCGCCATGATGCGAGTTGTAGATCGCACCCACCGGGTGGCTTAGCGAATGTATCGCGCCGAGGCCTTTCTGAAACGCAGTGGCACCCATGCTCGCTGCCGCCAGCATGTGCGCGCGAGCGGTAACGTTTTTGCCATCCTTCACCGCGATCGGCAACCACTCGCTGACCAGGCGCATGCCCTCCAGCGCAATGCCGTCGGCAAGAGGATGAAATCCGGGCGCACAGTACGCCTCGAGGCAATGAGCGAGCGCGTCCATTCCGGTCGCGGCGGTTATGCGCGGCGGCAAGCCAACGGTCAATTCCGGATCGGAGATCACCACCGCCGGCAGCATCTTCGGATGGAAGATGATCTTCTTGACGTGGGTGGCCTCGTCGAGGATCACCGAGGCACGGCCGACCTCGGAACCGGTTCCAGCCGTGGTAGGCACGGCAATAGTTTGCGCCATTCCGGCCACAGTAACGCGGGTGTACCAGTCGTCGCGGTCCTCGAAATCCCACAACGGCCTCTTCTGCCCGACCATCAATGCAATGGTCTTGCCGACATCCAGCGCGCTGCCGCCGCCGAAGGCGATGATGCCGTCGCATTTGCCGGCCTTGTAGAAGGCCACGCCGTCATCGACGTTCTTGCCGACCGGATTGGCACGGATGTCGGAAAAAACGGCGTCCCCCAGGCCAGCTTTGCGCAACGAAGCCAGCGCATTTTCGATCATCGGCAGTTTGCGCAGGCCCGGATCGGTGACCAGCAGAGGCCGCTTCATGCCGAGTTCCTTGCAGACGGCAGGCAGCTCGGCGATGCGTCCGGGGCCGAAGCGCACCGAGGTCGGGTAGTTCCAGTTGCGGGTCAGCGACTTAACGTCCATGGAGAAGCGGCGATTGGGGGTTGGTAGAAAAGTGAATGGCAACGCAAACGAGGGCCGAGGTTCGAGTGAGCGCAATTGATTTTACTCGGCCCTCGTACCTCGGCCCTCGAACCTAGGTTTTCAGGCGCAAATGATACGACTTCGGCCGGGTGAGCTGTTCGTAGCCGACGCGTGACAACGTGCAGCCGCGGCCGGAATCCTTGACGCCGGTCCAGGCCAGCGCCGGATCGAGGTAATCGCAGCGGTTCATGAACCAGGTGCCGGTTTCGACACGCTCGCCGATTGCCAGCGCCGCGTCGGGATCGGAAGTCCAGATCGCCGCGGTGAGGCCGTAGTCGCTGTCGTTCATCAGCGCGACAGCTTCATCGTCGCCCTTCACTTTCATGATGCCGATCACCGGTGCGAAGCTTTCTTCGTTCAGCAGGCGCATCGAGTGATTCACGTTCACCAGCACCTGCGGCGCCATGTAGGGCGTGCCTTCCTTGTCTGCGGAAAACGCCTTCGGATCCACGAGCGACTGCGCGCCCTGTGCGATCGCTTCCTTCACCTGTCCGCGGGCGAACTCGGCGGCGCGTGTGCGCACCATCGGTCCGAGATTCACGTTAGTATCAAGCGGGTTGCCCAGTCGGTACTGGCGGGTAAGTTTTGCAAAACCCTCCACGAACTCGTCGTAGATCTTCTCGTGCGCGTAGATGCGTTCGATGGCGCAACAGGACTGGCCGGAATTGAAGAACGCGCCGTCCACCAGGTTCTCGACCGCATGCGCCATGTTGGCATCGGGACGCACGTAGGCCGGGTCCTTGCCGCCAAGTTCCAGGCCGATGCCAATGAAGCGGTCGGCCGCCGACTTCTGCACCGCATGACCGCCGGCGACTGACCCGGTGAAGGCAATGAAGTCGATCAAGGGCGACGCTACCATCATCGAAGTCTGTTCGTGGCTGCAATGCACGAACTGGAAAACGCCTTCCGGCAGTCCGGCTTCGCGGAAGCATTCGTCGTAACGCTCGGCGCACAGCGGCGTCTGGCTCGAATGCTTCAGGATCACCGCGTTGCCGGCCATGATCGCCGGCACCACCGAGTTCACCGATGTCAGATAAGGATAGTTCCACGGCGCCAGCACCAGCACCGTGCCTGTCGGCTCACGCCTGATGAAGCGGCGAAAGTCCTGTTTCGGTCCGGCGTCGATGTCGGCCAGGGATTCGGCGGCGATTTGCACCATGTGGCGCGCGCGCTCCTCGAACCCGCGCACTTCGCCGGGCGACTGCGCCAGCGGACGACCCATCTGCCGGGTGATTTCCTCTGCGATCTTGTCCTTGCGCGCCACGAAGGCATCGACGAAGCGATTGACGATCGCGGCGCGCCCGGCGATCGGCACGCGCTTCCACTGCGCCTGGGCGCGCCTGGCCCGCTCCACTACCTGCTGGATATGGGCGCCGGTGGCAAGCGGCCGCTCGACATAGATGCTGCCGTCGATGGGGGAGATGGTTTTCTGGATTTCAGTCATGCCGGATCATAATGAACGGACAAAATTCAGCCACAGAGGACACAGAGATCACAGAGGAAAAGCAGAAACAGAAAACAATTCCGGGTGAAAACCATTCATTGGTGGATGATCCATCGCAGCATAAGTTGACTGCACAGGTTTGTGAACAGTCATCTCGCCTCTACCCCCAACTTTCTTTTCCTTGTTTTTGTTCTCCTCTGCGGCCTCTGTGTCCTCTGTGGCTAATTTGCCATTCGCTCTAAATAATTTCGAAGTAGCGCTCCAGTTCCCAGTCGGTGACGGACTTGCGGAACTGGCGTTCCTCCCATTCGCGGGTCGCGGCGAAGTGCTCGACGAACGCATCACCGAAACAGGCGCGCGCCGCCTTGGAGTTCCTCAATCTTTGCGCCGCATCCCACAGCGTGGTCGGCAGCGCGCCCTTGGCGGGCGGCTTCTGATCGTAAGCATTGCCGCTGATCGGTTTGCCCAATGCCAGCTTATGCTCGATCCCCCACAAGCCGGAGGCAAGTGCAACCGCAAGACCCAGGTAGGGATTGCAGTCGGCGGCGGCAATCCGGTACTCGACGCGCTGGCTCTTTTCCGAGCCCGGAATGACCCGCAATGCACAGGTTCGATTCTCCGCGCCCCAGGTCGCGTGCGTCGGCGCCCAGTAACCCGGCACCATGCGGGTGTAGGAGTTGACGGTGCTCGCCACCATCCCCAGGAATTCCGGCATCAGCGCCTGCTGGCCGGCAACGAAATGCTGCATCAGCTTGCTCATGAAAAGCGGGCCCTTGGCGTCGTGGAACACGGGCTTGCCTGCTTTGCTTCTGAGCGAAACGTGGATGTGACCGCTCTGGCCCGGAAGGTTCGGATTCCACTTGGCCATGAAGGTCGCCATGCGGCCGCGACGCTGCGCGTGCACCTTGATGAAGGTTTTGAACAGCCCGGCCTTATCGGCGGCCGCGAGGCCTTCATCTACCGCTATCGCGGCTTCGAGAACGCCGGGGCCGGTTTCCTCGTGCAGGGCCTCGAGGGGGAAGCGCATCTTTTCGCACAGGTCCAGCGTCTCGAGGTAGTACTCGGAATGCACGGAGTTGCGGATCACCGAGTAGCCGAAGTATCCCGGCGCCATCGGCTTGAGATCGCGGTAGTGCTTGGCGCGCACCGAGTCCGGCGTTTCGTCGAAGACGAAGTATTCGTACTCGAACCCGGCATACACTTCGAAGCCCATGGTGCGCGCCTTGTCGAGCACCCGCCTGAGCACGCCGCGAGGACACGGCGCCTTGGCCTCCTCAGTGAATTCGGCGAGGAAGAACAGCATGCCCGGTTCGAAGGGAATGTCGCGGCAGGTGTCGGGCAGGATCCTCACCTCCGCATCCGGATAGCCGGTATGCCATCCGGTGAATGCCGTGTTGTCGTACAACTGGTCGTTCGAATCCCAGCCCAGTACCACGTCGCAGAATCCGAAACCCTTGTCCAGCGAACTGAAGAATTTCTCGCGCGACATGTACTTGCCGCGCAGGATGCCGTCGATGTCGAAGACGCCGACTTTCACATGGGTGAGCTTGCGCTCGTTGACGATCTTCCTGGCGTCGGCGACAGTCTTGACGTCTTCGGGTTTCATGGCGCTGTCCGGGAATGCGATTGAAGTTGCATTGAAGCGCGTCCAAGAGAAACGCGCAACCCGGCCAGTGGCCGGGTCGCGACATTCTATTGCGGAACCTGCAGTACGGCGGAATCAGGCCTTATCGAGGCCGGCAGCGGCACGCGCCTTGACCGCAAAATCCTCCTCCGGCGAGTACACCAGCGTCTTGCGGCCATAGGCCGCGAAATAGACGATACCGGCTATGTACCAGATGGCCACGCCGATCATGCCACCGCGGTAAGCCGGGTCCTGGAACTGCATGTAAAGCGTGACCAGCGCGATGATGATCGTGAGGTAGGCACCCAGTTCGCCTAACGGGCTGCGGTACGGCCGCTGGATATTCGGCAAGTTCCTGCGCAGCAGGATGAACGACAAGGCCTGCAGGGCGTAAGAAAGCATCGCTCCAAACACCGCCATGTTGAGCAACTGCGCACCGATGAATGCGCCGGCCCCCTCACCCTTGATCAGGTAAACCGCCATCATCACTACGAAGCCGAGCACCGCTCCGGCGACCAGCGCCACGTGCGGCACCTTGTGCTTGCCGTGGGTAACTGAAAGCCAGTGCGGCACATAGCCTGCACGCGACAGCGAATAGATCTGCCGGCCGAAGGCATAGATGATGGTGTGGAAGCTCGCAATCAGGCCGATCACCGCGCACAGCGAAAGAATGTTCGCGGCCGCGGTGCCATAGAGCGCCCGGAAACCGTCTAGCAGCGGCTCGCCGGAACTGCCGAGATGGAACGCGCCGTGCGAACCGCCGTCCGCCGACTGCACCGGGATGCTGGAGTTGAGGAACATGATCATGAACGCCGAGAACACCAGCGTGGCTATCCCGAGCATCAGGCCCTTGGGCATGTCCTTCTTGGGATCGTGCGACTCTTCGGCCGCCAGCGGCAGTTGCTCGATGGCGAGGAACAGCCACACCGCAAACGGCATGGCCGCCAGGATGCCGGTGATCCCCAGGGGCAAGAACGGTCCACCACCATCCGCCAGCTCGATCGGTTTGCCGTCAGCGACGCCTATGTTGAGAGCCCAGCGCGAGAAGTCCAACTCTCCGGAGACGATGGCGCTGGCCCAGAAAATGACCAGCACCGCGAGCGCCAGCAGCGTCACCAGCACCGAAACCTTGAAAGAGAGTTCAACGCCGAGCACGTTCAGGCCGACGAAGACGACGTACATGGCAATCCACCAGACTGGCTGGAACGCCGCCGAAGTCCCGAAAATGCTGCCGAGATACGCGCCGATGAAGAACACGATGACCGCGGGAGTCAGGATGTACTCGATATTTTCCGCCAGCCCGGTGACGTAGCCGCCCCATGGCCCCATCGCGCTGCGCGCGAAAGAGTAGGCCGCGCCCGTGTGCGGCAGCGCCGGCGACATTTCCGCGAGGCAGAAGCACAGGCAGACGTACATGATGCCGATGATGATCGCGGCAAAGAACAGACCACCGAAGCCGCCCGCGCCGAGGCCGAAGTTCCAGCCCGAAAAGTGTCCCGAAATAACAGCGCCTACGCCCAGCGCCCACAATGACCAGACTCGCGCGTGCTTGCGCAACTGGCGTTTGGCGAAATAGTCCGCGCCGGCCTCGTGGTATTCGACACTCCCCACTTTTTTCTTTTCCATGCTTCCCCCTTGGAAAACGAAGTGATGGACGCATTGCCGCGCCTTGAAACGCGGCACGCTCTGGAGGCGCCTGAAGTATCGTGCGGCGCCGCGGCAGCAGGGAGCTTCATGACAACGGCCTGATGCGTTCTCCCCACGCTGTCGGCGCCCAGTATGGTGGATAACGGGAGACCGGGCAACGGGGCAGGACACCGGTTTAGAATGGCATGAACTATCGTCCGGAGACCATTGCCGCCATGCCGCGCCGCCAGAACCCCCTCATCGGCCTGACCACCTACGGACGCGGCGCCGACAACCGTTACACCCTGCCGGCCGACTACATTGATGCCGTCCGCCGCGCCGGCGGAGTCCCGTTGTTGATTGCACCAGGCGAGTCGCGCGTGGAAGCCATTCTCGACGTGATAGACGCCCTCGTCCTCAGCGGCGGCGGCGACATAGACCCCAGCCGTTACGAGGGCAAGCGTCACGAGACCAACTACTCCATCGATCAGGAGCGCGATACGCTCGAACTGGAGTTGGCCCGGCGCGTGATTGACTCCAGCATTCCCACGCTCGGCATCTGCCGCGGCGCCCAGATCCTGAACGTGGTCCAGGGCGGCAAGCTGATCGAACACATTCCGGATGAGGTCGGCGTGAAAGTGCTGCATCGCGCTCCGCCGCGCGAACCGGTCACTCATGGCGTCAAACTCAAACCCGGATCACGCCTGGCAAAAATTCTCGGGCGCGACCAGTTCGACGCCACTTCGTGGCACCACCAGGCGTTGCGTGGCGCGGCCGCCGGCTTCGACGCGGTCGCCCATGCGCCCGATGGCACCATCGAGGCGATCGAGATGCCCTCCCATCCCTGGATGATTGCGGTGCAGTGGCATCCCGAACTGAGCGCAGCCAGCGATCCGTTGCAGCAGAAACTTTTCGATGCGTTGGTTGAAGCAGCGAGAGAGTAAGAGAAAGTGCGGGTGCGGGGTGCACGGTGCGAAGTGCTGGGTGCGGGGTGCCAAGTGCGAAAAGCGAAGTGCTAAGTGCTGCCAACAAGACAGAACGCTGAAGCTTACACACGTGCCGGCATGAAAAAACTCGCCTTGATCACCCTGGTGCTGGCCTTTTTTTGCTCCGCCCTGTCGTTCGCGGGTTATGCGGGATTCCACCTGCTCACCGGAAAGATCCCCACGCCCATGCACGTGCAGGACCGGATCGCGTCCACGAACGACCTGGAGCAGCTTCGCAGGGTTTCGCTCGACGCCATACGCGACAACAACATGTTGCTCGAAAGCACGTGGAGACTGATTCTGTCGATTCTGCTGTTCACCGCGGTCGAGTTCACGATCATCGGGATACTGCTGGTTCTGGTATTCCGCGAGATGCGTAAGTCCGAGGCCGCGGACGTCGGGCGCGCGCACACGGGTTCGGAGAGCTGAAGGCATGAGGACGGAACCAGCCTGGGCCAGAAAATCCCGCCGGGTGCTGCTGATCGTGGCGGCCGGCCTCGCGCTCGTGCTGCTCGGGTTCGATCGCTACGCAGCGTTTGCCCATCGCCCGGGCGCGGACTCGAAGGCGGTGGTGATCTATACCACCGCGTGGTGCCCGTACTGCGCGAAGTTGCGCACCAGCCTCGCCGCCAGCGGCATACCTTACGTCGAACACGACGTCGAAAAATCCCTGCAGGGCCAGATGGGCTTCTGGACGTTGCGCGGCCGGGGCGTCCCGGTTTCGGCAATCGGTCCGAAAATCATCTACGGCTACGACGTGGCACGTATCGCGTTCGCACTTCAGGACCTGGGTTATACCTTTGTTCCCGCGTCCGATCCGCAGCACTCTCAGGGCAGCGACGCGGGCGCGACCAGTTCTTCGGTCGGCGGTTCCAATTGATCGTGCGGCGGGCGGCCAGCCTGTGCAGCGACGGGCAAGCCGCGTGATAGAGTTCGTTCTGCCCCGCAGGAGTCGCGTGCCCTACGGGAACGAACAACAAAGCGGCTGGGTCCCTTCGGGAACGTCCACAGCATGACGGCTACCACTGCATCCGGTTTTCCTGCCGCGGTACTCGGCTGGATTGACCGCAACATCCTCGCGCTCGGACGCGAGATGCGGCTTGTCCTATCTGCCGCCACTGATGGTTTACGCCGCTGCCGGCATCTCCGGCCTGACCGCCATCGTCGGCACCTTCTACGTGAAGGAACGACTCGGATTGTCCGCCGAGTTCCTCGCCGCGCTCGGTTTCTGGATGATGCTGCCCTGGGCGCTGAAGATGCCGCTCGGGCATCTGGTGGACCTGGTCTGGCGCTGGAAGAGCCTGCTGGTGTACCTCGGGGCGGGACTGATCACACTCAGCCTCCTGATCATGATCGGTCTGCTGGGCCACACCGACGCGATGCGCTCGGTTGCGCCGGTCGAGACCTGGTACGTGCTCGCGACACTGCTGGCGCCGATCGGTTACGTGGTGCAGGACGTCGTGGCCGATGCGATGACCGTCGAAGCGGTGCCGCGCTCCGACGACGCCGGCCAGCCCGTTGGTGCCGCCGAGCGCAAGGCAATGCACACGACCATGCAGACGCTGGGGCGGGTCGCGATCATCGGCGGCAGCGTCGGCGTGTCCATTCTGAACATTTTTCTGCTGCAGGGCGTCGGCGCGCTGCCGGAAGCGCAAAAGGCCGCCGCGTATCTTTCCATCTACGAGCTTGCGCTGATCATCCCGCTGGTCTCGGTGCTGGGCGTGGCCCTGGCATCGTGGCTGCGACGGCGCGCGCTGGCGCGACTGGCCGCCGAAGGGCACACGCGCGCGCAATGCGAGGCGATCCTCGACCGCCACATCGATCCGCCGCCGGTGAACTGGTGGATACTGGGCGGAGGACTGGCGTTCGCGGTGGTTTCGCTGAGCGTCGGACTGGGCCAGATACCAGCCGCACAGGAGATCGTATTTTGCGCGTCCATGGCCATCGTCATTTTCCTGATGTGGCGGCTGACGCGCGAACTCGGGCCCGAGGCGCGAAATTTTCTGGTGGGAACCGCGATCGTGGTGTTCGCATTCCGCGCCATACCCGGTCCGGGCGCCGGCTCGAGCTGGTGGGTGATCGACGCGCTGGGTTTCGACCAGCAGTTCATGGCCACGCTGGGGTTGATCGCCTCGACGCTGACGCTCGCCAGCCTGTTCATCTTCCGCCGCTTCATGGCCGACCATTCGATCGCCTACGTCGTCGGTGTGCTGACCGTCATCGGAGCGCTACTCTCGCTGCCCATCATCGGCATGTATTACGGGCTGCACGAATGGACGGCGGCACATACCAACGGCGTGGTGGATGCGCGGTTCATCGCGCTGATCGATACGGCGCTGGAGTCGCCGCTGGGGCAGATCGCGATGATCCCGATGCTGGCCTGGATCGCCAACTCGGCGCCCGGAGAAACTCAAGGCCACGTTCTTTGCGGTGATGGCCTCTTTCACCAACCTGGCGCTGTCGGCCTCGCAACTCGGCACCAAGTACCTGAACGGGATTTTCGCGGTCAACTCGCGAAGTCAAGGATCCGCCACCGGCCAGGTCACCACACCCGCCGACTACAGTCAACTGGGCGCGCTGCTGATCACGGTGATGGTGATCGGCATTGCGTTGCCTTTTCTGGCCATCCTGTTTCGCGAAGATGACGCGATTCCGCAATGCCTGAGCATTCCGGCCACGAGTAATTTCCGAACCATGGCGCAGCCTTTGATGATCCTGGTGGCCGGCCCTTACCGATCCGGGACAAACGACGATCCCGCCTTGATCGCCGCCAATGTGCGGGCCATGACCGCGATGGCGCTGCGCCTGTTCCGCGCGGGCCACCTGCCGGTGCTCGGCGAGTGGTTCGCACTGCCATTGATCGAACTGGCCGGCTCCAAGCGCATCGGCGACCCGGTCTTCGACGGCATCTTCCATCCGATTTCGCGGCAACTGGTTGCGCGCTGCGACGCCTGTCTGCGAATTGGCGGGCCGTCGAAAGGCGCCGATGAAATGGTCGAACTCGCGCGCCGGCACGGCAAAGCCGTGTATCACCGCTTCGAAGATGTTCCCGGCTGCGCCGGGTTGGAGGAATGATGGACGCCCATGTCACCGATATCGCCCGCATCATCCAGCTTGCGGTCGCGCCTGTGTTCCTGCTGACCGCGATCGGAACGATTCTATCGGCATTGAACAACCGGCTCGGCCGTATCGTGGATCGCCGCCGTGTTCTCCTGGACAGGCTGCGCACGCCCCCGGGCGAGGACGCCGCGCGGGTGAAGGAAGATCTCGAAGAGCTGAGCCTGCTGGCCCAGCGCATCAGGCTGATCTATCACGCCATCATGCTCTCGGTTTTGTGCGCCCTGCTCGTCTGCCTGCTGGTCGCGGGCGCGTTTCTCGGCGTCTTCATTACCGCGGATATCGCCAAGGTCGTCGGAACTCTGTTCATCCTGGCAATGTTCGCCCTTATCGGCTCGCTGGGGATGTTCTTGCGGGAGATATTCCTCGCCGTGAAGGGCGGCCGCCACCAACTCACTTTGGACGACGTCATCAAGTGAGAAATCGTGGCCCTCGAACCTATGAATCAACGTTGGCCGCTTTCGCAGAGTCGGGTCATAATCTCGGCATGCCGGGGGTTGGGAGCCCGGCAATGGAAATCCCCAAGAAAAACCAGAAACTAAAGCACAGATGAGCGACAGAGCATCCCGCAGCATTGACCTCGTGCCTGCCATCCCGGAAGACGCCATGGCGGTCGCCGAAATGTCGCGCGACCTCATCGAGACCGGCCTTGGATGGTCCTGGAGCCAGCAGCGCGTGGCGCGGGCAATCGGCGACGCAGAAACGATGGTGCTGACCGCCCGCGATTGCGGCTGCGTGGTCGGGTTCGGCATCATGGAGTTCGGCGAAGAGAAAGCCCACCTTTCACTGCTGGCGGTGAAACCCGGATATCAGCGCGAAGGCATCGGCACTCAGGTGTTCGGATGGCTTAGGGAATCGGCACTGACCGCCGGCATTGCCGTCGTCAAGCTCGAACTGCGTGCCACCAATGTGGTCGCGCAGCAGTTCTACCGTTCCCTGGGCTTCGAGGAAGCCGGATGGGCGGTCGGATACTACCGCGGGCGGGAAACCGCGCTGCGCATGGCGTTACACCTTCGCCGTCAATCCGCCGGACGTTCGCACCAGGCGCTCTGACGCGACTAAGGTCACGAGGTGTGTCGCTGAGAAAAATACGTAACCCCTGACGCAAGGGCGCAAAGATTCTTTTCAATACCCCCTTGAGGGGTACGCAAAGAAACCCAAATGATAAGAACGGCAACTCACGGGGGATTTAGTCGATCGATCCCCGTCCAATTTCATGGATGAGAAGTTGTAAATCTCATTGCCGAGAACTTCGTTTCATGTATCCGCTTCGTATCTCTTTGCGTCTCTGCGCCTTTGCGTCGAAGAACTTGACCCACGAATAACATGCTCGCTGTAGCTGGCTGCAATCCCGGATGACGCCGTCGCCCATCACTGAGAGTGCACTGCGCGCCGCTGGATTGAAGGCGCAGACGGCGCCGATTCGCAAGGTCTCCCTCGGCCCTGCGGACGCGACGTTTACGCGCAGGGAAGACGGCGCAATCCTGATCCGCTCGCCGCATTCGTTACCCGCTTATCACGACAAGCTGACCTGGCACCTTGCGCACTGGGCAGGCGTGGCGCCGGAGCGGACTTTCATCGCCCAACGCGATGCCGATGGGGACTGGCGCACGCTGAGTTACGCGCAAACTCTGAAACAGGTGCGCGCCATCGGACAGGCCCTCATAGATCGCGGCTTGTCTCCACAGCGCCCAGTCGCGATCCTGTCTGGAAACGATCTGGAGCACGCGCTGCTAGCGCTGGGGGCGATGCACGTCGGCGTGCCGTATGCGCCAATCTCGCCCGCGTATTCGTTGATTTCCACCGACCACGCGAAACTGCGCTTCATCCTGCAGTTGCTCTCGTCGGGACTGGTATTCGCGGCGCACGGCGAACGCTACGCCAAGGCAATCGCCGCGGCAGTGGCGCCTGATACCGAACTGGTCGTGACCGACGCGCCCATGTCCGGACGCGCCAACACGATGTTCAGTGCGCTCCTCGACAGCTCGGCCACACCTGCCGTCGAGCAGGCCCATGCCGCGACCGGCCCGGACGCCATTGCCAAGATCCTGTTCACGTCGGGCTCCACCGGACAACCCAAAGGTGTCATCAATACCCAGCGCATGCTGTGCAGCAATCAGGCGATGATTGCCGCGACATTGCCGTATCTGCAAGAAGTCCCCCCGGTCATCGTCGACTGGCTGCCGTGGAACCACACCTTCGGCGGCAATCACAATATCGGACTTGTCCTGCGCAACGGCGGCACGCTCTACATCGACGATGGCAGGCCGCTGCCCGGGCAATTCGAGCGCACCGTCCACAACCTGAGGGAGATCGCCCCCACCGTCTATTTCAACGTGCCACGCGGATTCGAGGAACTGGTGCCCTACCTGAAACGCGAGCCGGCGCTGCGGGAAAAGTTCTTCAGCCGGGTCGGCATGCTGTTCTACGCCGGGGCCGGACTGTCGCAACCGGTGTGGGACGCCTTCGACGAGCTCGCGGTGCAGACCTGCGGCGAGCGCATCCTCTGGATCACCGGGCTGGGCTCGACCGAGACTGCACCGTTCGCCACCTGCGCCAACTGGGAGGCGGGACGCTCGGGAATGATCGGACTGCCGGCTGTGGGCCAGGTGATGAAACTCGCGCCCGTCGGAGAGAAATTCGAAGCGCGTTTTCTTGGACCCAACGTAAGCCCCGGCTACTGGCGGCAGCCCGAGCTTACTCGCGCCGCTTTCGACGAGGAAGGCTACTACCGGATGGGTGACGCCGTGCGCTTTGCCGACCCGGACCATCCGGAGAAAGGCCTGATGTTCGACGGCCGCCTGGCAGAGGATTTCAAGCTTTCCAGCGGCACCTGGGCCAGCGTCGGTCCCTTGCGAACGCGATTCATTGCGGCGGGCGCGCCCCTGGTTCAGGACGTCGTGGTCGCGGGTCACGATCGAGACTACATTGCCGTGATGGTGTTTGCACGCTTGGATGAGTGCCGGGCCCTTTGCCCGCAATTGCCGAAACAGGCCTCGGCGTCCGAAGTGCTCGCCGATTCGTCGGTGCGCGCGCGCTTCCAGGCGTTACTGGACCTGGTGGCTGGCGAAGCTACCGGCGGCGCGACCCGCATCGAGCGCGCGCTGCTGCTGGACGTGCCGCCCTCGATCGACGCTAACGAGATCACGGACAAGGGTTCGATCAACCAGCGCGCAGTGCTCGAGCATCGTGCCGCGCTGGTGGAGGAACTCTACGCCCCGCTCCCCTCTCCTCGCATCCTCTGCGCTCGCTGGAAGAACTAGAGCAATAGATCGTTTGCCACAGAGGATTCTTCACAATACCCCCTTGAGGGGTGCACAGAGAACACAGAGAAAAAGCAGAAACGAGGGAAAGCAAATAGGGGGAATGAACGTGTGACTGTTCGCTAACCTGTTGCGCCAAGTTTTATTGCGATCGATCATCAACCAACGAACGGATTTCACCCGCATATCGTCTTGCTCCTGCTTTCCTCTGTGCTCTCTGTGCCCTCTGTGGCAAAAGGTTCGTTGTAAACGCGCTAGCCCATGGTCCGGGGCAGCCACAGCGAGATTGCGGGAAAGGCACACAGCACCACCAGCCGGATGAGGTCGGTGGCGATGAACGGCATGGTGCCGGCATAGATGCGCGGCAGGCTGATGTCGCGCGCGATCGAATTGAGCACGAACACATTCATGCCCACCGGCGGGCAGACCAGGCCAAGCGTCACCGCCATCACGATGATCACGCCGAACCACACCGGATCGAAACCCAGCTGCAGGATAACTGGAAACACGATCGGAACGGTGAGCAGGATCATCGCCAGTTCGTCCATGATTGCGCCGAGAATCAGATAACCGATCATGATCAGCGCCAGCACGCCGTAGGCACCAAGCGGGAGCTGAACCATGAACTCGACGATCTGCTGCGTAGCCTGCGTGATGGTGAGGAAATAGCCGAACAGATAGGCACCGATCACGATCACCATGATCGAAGCCGACACCCGCACCGAACTGACCAAGCAGTCCATTATCGCCCGGCGCGACAGCCGGCCGCGCGCCAGACCGATGGCCAGCGCCCCGATCGCGCCGACTGCGGCGGCCTCGTCCACCAGGAAAAATCCGCCGTAGATGCCGCCGAGTACGAGCAAAAACAGCACGACGGTCGCCCAGATTTCCTTCAGTGCGCTGAAGCGCTCCCGCCAGGCGTGGCGGACTCCGCGCGGCATGTGCTGGGGGCGCAGGCGGCCGACGATCTGGATGGTGGCCGCGTACATCACCATCGCCAGCAGACCCGGCAGCACGCCCGCCGCGAACAATTGCGATATGTCGGTCTCGGTCATGATGCCGTAGAGCACGAAGATCACCGAAGGCGGAATCATGATCCCGAGCGTGCCGCCGGCGGCGATCACGCCGGCCGCGAAGCCGGGATCGTAGCCCGCGCGGCGCATTTCCGGCAGCGCAACGTTGGTCATCGTCGCCACGGTGGCCACCGATGAGCCGTTGATCGCGGCAAATCCCCCGCAGGCGGCGATCGAACCCACCGCCAGGCCGCCGCGCAAATGGCCGAACCAGGCACTGCCGGCGTTGAACAGCTCGCGGCTCATGCCGCCGGCGGCGGCGAACGATCCCATCAGGATGAACATGGGTATCACCGCAAGCTTGTAGTCGGTGACGGTGGACAGCGGCACTTTTCCCAGCAGCGCCAGCGCCGGGCCCCAACCCGAGACCACACCATAGCCGAGCACGCCGGCAATCCCCATCGCAACGCCGATCGGCACCCGCCACAGCATCAGCACGAACATCAGTGCAAAGCCAAGCACGGCAATGACATCCTTGTCGATCATCGCCCGCTCATTCGCCGCGGCTGCAGATCCGGACAAGGCGCACTGCGGTGAGCATTGTGCCGGCCAGAATGCCGGCACCTGCGAGTACATGGAAAGGCCATACCGGCAACTTCAATTCCATCGTCAGCACGTTGGCGGCCGCCGTGTCGCGAATCGCGTCGGCGAGCATCAGCGTGAGCGCCGCCATGAACACCAGCAGGATCGAGGTCGCGGTGATGTCCAGGACGCGGCGTCCTCGCGCGGAGAGGAACTCCCAGAGCAGGTCCACGAGAATATGGCCGTTGCGGTAACAGGCGGAGGCGATGCCCCAGAAGATGCTGATGCCCAGCATCAGTTGCGCCAGGTCGAACCAGTCCGGCGGCGAGTAGTTGAAGAGCTTGCGCAGGATCACCGTCGCGAAAGTGGTGAGGGCGACGGTCAGCAACAACAGCCCCGCCGTTCCCTCGACCATGCGCACGAAGCGATCCATTGCGGATCCCGCCGGCGCCGCTACTTCGCCTTCGCCCCGAATTTCAGGAGCGTTGCGTCGAACTCCGCCAGAAGTTTGGCTGGGTCGTAGCCCTGTTTGCGCACCTCGTCGCTCCAGATCCCAACCACCGGCTCGGCAGATTTCTTCCAGGCCGCCAGCTCGGACGGCGTGAGGGGCACGACCGTGTGCGCCTTATCCGCTTTCGTTTTCTCCCGCCCGGCCGCCTCGTAGCCTCCCCACTCGGCTCCGACGCGGTAGGCCCAGTCCGGGTTGCAGTGCTCGTCCATGACCTTGCGTTGCGCCGGCGACAACGAATTGTAGCGATCGGGATTCAGAATCCAGGCGAAACCGGTGGTGTACATCCGCGCGTCGATGTGGAAGCGCGTGACCTTGTTGATGCCGAAAAGATAGACGGATTCCCAGGGAAAGGTAATGGCGTCAGCAACGCCGCGCTCCAGCGCCTCGCGCGCCTCGGGAGCACTGACGTTGACCGTGGATGCGCCTAGAAGCTTCACCCAGTCGGCAACCACTGCCTGCGCCGGCCGCACCTTCAGCCCCTTGATCTGATCGGGCGAACTGATGCGGACCTTGGAGTGGAAAGTGCCGGGGTCGTGCACGAACATGAGGCACAGCTTCACACCGGGCATGTCCTTTTGAGCGTAAGGGCGGTACCAGACATCATAGGCACGCGATCCGTTGTCGGCGTTGTCCATCATGAACGGGAGCTGGGCCGCGTTCGCTACCAACATGCGCCCGGCCTGGTAGCCGACGTTGATGTACGACACGTCGGCGATACCCTTGACCGTCATGTCGTAATGATCGATGGCCTTGCCGAGTTGCTGGGACGGATAGATCGCGATGCTGATCGTGCCGCCCGAGGCCTGCTTGATCGACTGCGCCCAGGCCTGCGCCGTCTTGTGCAACGGGTGCGCGGGCGGCACCCAGTGGGAAAACTTCAACTCGACCGGTTTGTCCTGCGCAAGAGCGCCGCCACAGGCTGCGGCAAGGCAGAGCGCCAAGGCGCCCAAGGTTCGTGCTGTCACGCTGATCTCCTCCGGTTGTTCGCTCGCGGCACCGTTGTTATTGTGTCGCCAGCCCGAAGTATAGCGGTCGAAGCAATAGATTCATCACCCGCTTTCTGGGCCTCACACTCCCTCTCCGCCTTTAGGGGGAGAGTGCCGGGGAGAGGTGGCAGGAGAGGGCTGGGGTGAGGTGGGGGTTGTGTACGGCGCCAGCGCATCGAGCAGCGCCTTCGGCACGTCCACCGACTTGGCATTCTTGCGGTCTATCGAGACGATCACCAGGTAGCCTTCCGCAGCCAGATCGCCACCGGGCTTCTTTACCACGAACTCGAGACGGATCGAGCTGCGGCCTATGCGCCCCACCCAGATCTCGATGTCGAGCAACTCGTCCAGCCGCGCCGGATTCCGGTAGTCGAGGTGGAACTGGACTCGCGGCAGCCAGATATCCAGCCGGTCCCACAGCGTCGCATACGGAAATCCCACCGCACGAAACAACTCGGTTTCGGCCATCTCGACGAAGCGCACGTAAGTGCCCCAGCGGATGATTCCGCTCACATCCACGTCGCTCCAGCGCACGTATTCCTGTACGAGATGCCGTCGGGCGGTACCTGGTGACTTGTCAGTGGACTTGTCCTGCATTCAATTTTTCGACCGAGGCGTATGTAGGTTCAAATTCAAGTCAGGTTCGCGGGATGCCAGCCCGATCGAGCAAATCCAACTGTTCGGGCGCGGCCCGCTCCCGGATAAATATCACATGGGGTTCTGCGGAACACCATTCATTCTCGTGCTTCATCGACTCGCGCAGCAGCCGCACCGTGCCCAGCATGTCTCCCGCCAGAAATGCTGCCGCGGCGGCTAACCCCAGGTAAGTGGTCTTCGCTCCGCCGGACTGAGCAGCCCGTTCAACCAGCGTCTCCACGGCAACGCCGCCCTGCTCCACCAGCTCAATAAGATCCGGCGTCAGGCCGGATTCGCTTGCGCAGCGGAAGATCATGTCGCCTTCGACCCCGAGTGCCCTCAAACGGCCGATCACGTCCCGCAATCGCAAATACGCGTGGTCGGGCGGCACAAAGCGCATCAGTTTGTTCCACGCCTCGCGGGAAGGCGATTCGGCAAACTTCGCCAACGACGCCTCCCAGCCTGCCGGTGGCGAAGCCAAATTGGAAAGAACCGCCCTCAGCTCCTCCGTGTCAGGGCAATCGGGCCTCGCCAACGCCACCCGGGCAACCGCCGCCGCCTCGATTTTGGCCCCGCGCGACGCCATCAACTCGACGACGGGCAGCGCGCTTCCGCCGTTCAACCATCGTTGTTGGGCTCCGCGGACTTCAGGATCGTCGTGGATGTCCATGACTCAAGTATCAAGGAGCCATTTTCGCATGGCATTGTTCACGACTTGAGGCCGTTCCAGAGTGGACAGGTGACCGCACTCCTCGACCACCACCAGTTTCGCGTCCGGGATCGCCGCTGCCATTTCCTCGCTGCAGTCCACGGGCGTGAGCTGATCCTGGCGCCCGCACAACACCAGCGTCGGACATTTTATCTTCGGCAATCCTGGCCGGAAATCGGGCCGCGAGATGATCGCCCGCTGTTGCCGCAAGTAGGCTTCGATTCCGGTGCGTTCCGCCATGTCGCGCACGGTCCTGGTGAGCTGCACGTCCTTGACCCGCGAGGGGTGCAGCATCAGCGGCAGCATGCGGCTCGTTACCGGCGTGAAACCGCGCTCGGTCTGAGCGAGTTTCATCAATTGCCGCCGCCGCTCCGTTTCATCGGGAGGCTCCGGCCGCGCACGGCTATCGAGCAGCGCGAGCCGGGTCACGCGCTGCGGAGCTTGGCGCATGATCTCGAGCGCGACGTAGCCGCCCATCGACAGCCCGGCAAGTGCGAAAGTCTCCCAAGGCGCATCGCGCAGCACCGATTCGCCCATCTCCTTCATGGTTTCATATTCGGTGAGATCGGCGACGAAAAACCGCGCAGCGTCTCCGAGTTCCTGCAATTGGGGTTCCCACAAGGCGGCGTCGCACAGCAAGCCGGGCAGAAGGACCAGGGGGTGGTTCATGACTATACGATTTCGGAGACTGGGGATTCCGTTCGCGACATTCATCAATCTTCGTTCAGTCGCGAAATCTCTGCAATCGTACAGCGGCGAGCCGGCCCGGCTCTACAGAAATGATTTTCTGAGCTTACTTACTATGTCGTCGTGTAGCCGTTCCGGCAATGGCCAGGTCCTGCAAACTGCCGAACCGAAGCGCATATTGCCTGGTGAACTCCGCCCCCAGGAAGAAGATCTGCGCCGAGTAATAGACCCACAGCAACAGGGCGATGACGGATCCAGCGGCGCCAAAACCCGAGGCCACCGCGCTGTTGCCGAGGTACAGGCCAATCACATACTTGCCGAGGCTGAACAATGATGCCGTGACAAGTGCGCCAGTCCAGACATCGCGCCATGCCAGTTTCACGTTGGGAAGCATCTTGTAGATCACCGCAAACAGACAGGCGATCACGCTGAATGAAATGAATGAGGACAGGGTCACAAGCGCGGGCGCGGAGCTGCTCCAGACGTCGCCCGCGTAGCGCGCGAGAACGGAAAGCGCGGCACTGACGATGAGGGAGATGAGCAGCAGAAAGGCAAGAACCAGGATGATGCCGAAGGACAATATCCGGGTTCTGAGCAGCGTCATGATGCCGGACTGCCTGGGCTGCTCGATGCCCCACAGATCATCCAGGCTGTTTTTCAGTTCGGTGAAGACGCTGGTGGCTCCCACCAGCAACAGAACGCCGGATACGAAGGCGGCTACGAGGCCTGAGGCTGGATCGCGTGCAGCCGCCAATACCGCCTGGATCGCCTGCGCCCCGTTCGGTCCTACCAGTCCTTGAATTTGAGCAATGATTTCGCCCTGGGCCGCTTCAGCGCCGAAGAAGTAACCGGCGACCGCGATGGCGAGGATGAGGATCGGCGTCATCGAGAACAAGGTATAGAAGGCCAGGGCTGCGCCCTTACTGGCCCCCCGGTGAGCAATCCAGGCTTTCCCCGAATCAATCAGGACCCGGTACACACGCCACAAATAGGTCAAAGAGGCCGGCGAGAAATGGGCCAACCGCGTCAACAATCTGCGGAATGCCGGTTTACTGACTATGCCATTACCCACAGCGTCCTTACACTGAAATGGCCCCCGCGGATACTTTACTGTTTCCTGGCTTGCTGGGGGTCGCTGACCGGCGGTCCGCTGCTTTCGGTCTTGCCGCCGGAAGTCGTTGCGCGTGCGCTATCCACGGCAGGCTGCCCCGTCTTGCTTGTCTCCGGCGTGACGGTGGCCCCGGTATGGCCGCCCGGGTCCGGGCCCATGGTCAACAGGTCGGGCAATCTGGTCGTGTCGGAAACGGTCAAATTCCCGATCTGACTCGATCCCCACTGCTGCGCAGAGATATCGGCGAGCGCAAGGACTGAGAATACGGCTGCAATAATGAGTGCGATTTTCATGGCATGCTCCTGCAAGAACTTCTGCCTGATCTGCGGATATCGGAGATGGACGTTCCAGCCAGATCGAAGCGATCTATCGATAGATCGGCCGATGCGAGAAAAATTCTCGATCGGCCTAATCTAGCGCAAGGTGTTACTGGATGTCCGTGCGGCAGCACACGGATGGGGCGCCCGGATTCAATGGATTGGGCCTTAGGGAAGCTCCGGGCAACAGCGAACACCGCTACTACCACGGCAAACCGGCCCTCGTGGCCGCTCCGGCCTGATTGTTCTACCTCGCCAGCGCCTGCTCAGGAACTGTCCGCCCACGCAGGAACGCCTTCACAATCTCGACCGAGATGAGCACGCCGAACCCCATGGCAACAATGATTCCCACGTCCCGCATGGAGGGCATCGCGATCCCGAACGACTCGCGCACCGCGCCGAACTGCAGCAGCACGGCAATCAGCAGCAACTCCCATGCGATGGCGATCAGCAGCCATTTGTGCGGCCGCGCTTCCACGATGCTGTAGCGCAACGACCGGAAGTTGAGCGCGAGAATCAGTTCGATCAGCACGAACATCATGAAAATCTGGGTGCGTGCGTATTCCAGATCGCCGATATGGGAGAAGAACATCCACAGGAAGATCGGGCATTCGATGATGACCGCGAACAGGATCAGGGTGCGCACTTCCAATGAGAACACGCTTTCCGTGGGATTTCGCGGCGGTCTGCGCATGATATCGGGGTCGGCGGGCGACAACCCCAACGCAAGGGCCGGCAGCCCGTCGGTGGCAAGATTGATATAGAGAATAGCGGCCGGCAGCAGCGGGAGGTACTCCGGTCCCATCGCCAGCACCACGCCGCCGAGCACCACCACCTCGGTAATGTTGGCCCGCATCAGGTAAGTCAGGTACTTCTTGATGTTGTCGTAGACCCACCGCCCGCGCTCGATAGCCCTGACGATGGTGGCGAAGTTGTCGTCACTGAGCACGATGTCCGCAGCTTCCTTGGCCACGTCGGTGCCGGTGATGCCCATGGCAATGCCGATGTCGGCATGCTTGAGCGCCGGGGCGTCGTTCACGCCGTCGCCGGTCATGGCGACGACATGCCCCTTCTGCTTCCAGGCGCGGACGATCTTCAGCTTGTCCATGGGCGAGACGCGCGCATACACGGTAACGCGCTCCACCACCGCGGCAAGCGCCTGCTCATCCATCTTCTCCAGCTCAGGTCCGGTCAGGACCATGTCGCCGTCCCGGTATATGCCGAGTTCCAGGGCCACGGCGACAGCCGTTACCCTGTGGTCGCCTGTGATCATGACTGGCCTGATGTGCACCTGGCGGCAGGTATTCACGGCCTCCTTTGCCTCGTCCCGCGGCGGATCCATCATTCCCACGAGACCAAGGCAAGTCATGTCTTTCTCGACCGCCTCCTCGGTGTACGGACCGCCGGCCGGAAGCACCTTGAATGCGACGGCAAGGACCCTCAGAGCGTCCCTGCCCATGTCCTCGCCAACCTGATGCAGGCGCGTGCGCGCCCCGGCATCCAGCGGTTTCGACTCCGTCCCGTGCAGCACCGAATTGCACCGGGCCAGCACGACTTCGGGCGCGCCCTTCATGAAAGCCAGCCGCCTGCCATCGTCCATCGTATGAATGGTGGTCATGCGTTTGCGCTCTGAACTGAAGGGAAATTCCTCGATGCGCGGACATCTGGAGCGGGTTTGCGCCGCGTCCAAGCCGCCTTTGGCGGCCAGCGTCACCAGCGCCCCCTCGGTCGGATCCCCACGTACCGACCAGCGGCCGGCGCTCTCGACGAGCCGCGCGTCGCTGGCAAGCAGGCCACCCTTCAGCAGCAGTGCGATGCCGGAATCCCCCGCAGAAGCACTCAGGCCCCCTTCGGGCGCGTAGCCGACCCCACTTACCTCGATGGTCCGGTCCCCCGCGTGGAGCCGGCGAACCGTCATTTCGCCCTTGGTGAGCGTACCGGTCTTGTCGGAACAGATCACGCTGGTGCAACCCAGTGTCTCGACAGCGGTCATTCTGCGGACCAGGGCATTGCGCTTGGCCATCTCATGCATCGCTATCGCCAGCGCCCCGGTGACGATGGCCGCGAGCGCTTCGGGGACGGCCGCCACCGCCAGCGCAATGGCGAACATGACCATGCCGAGTGCGGACTGGAATCCGAAAGTGCCCGCCAACAGGTCGCGCGCAAAGCTCACGCCGACCACCAACACGCAGATGCCGAGCGTGATGATGCCCAGCCACTTGCCCAGTTCCTCGGTGCGGCGCTCGAGCGGGGTCTTCTCGGTCTCGACCGCCGCCACTTCCTTGGCGATCTCCCCGAACTCTGTCTGCATGCCGGTGGCGGTGACAACAGCCACGCCCCTTCCGTACGTCGCGATCGTGCCGGTGAACACCATGTTCCTGCGGTCACCGACCGGCGCATCGCCGCGGAGCAGAATCAGCTCCTTGCCGACCGGGACCGACTCCCCGGTAAGCGGCGCCTCGTCGCATTGCAGGGAATGAATTTCCACCAGGCGGCCGTCGGCGGGAATCTTGTCGCCCGCTTCGAGCAACAGCACGTCGCCGGGCACCAGCTCTTTGGAGGGCACTTCCTGCTCCTGTCCACCCCTCAGGACCGTTATCGTCGGCGCCAGCATGCCCTTGAGGGCTTCCAATGCCCTCTCGGCCCGATACTCCTGCACGAATCCCAGCACCGCGCAGAAAACGATGATGACGAGAATGATGCCGGCATCCACGTACTCGCCGACCAGCGCCGACAGAATCGTGGCGACGATCAGGATGATGATCAGGATGTTCTTGAACTGCGCAAAGAAAATTTCCCAGGCCGAGGCCTTTTCTTCCTGCGTCAGCTCGTTCGGGCCGTACTTCAGAAGGCGACTCTCGACCTCCGCGGGCGCAAGACCCCGCTCCGGCTTCGAATCGAGCGCTTGCAGGACGGCGGTCACTTCCATCGAATGCCAGGCGTGCAATTCCATGCTGTCCTCCGGATACCTGCTCATCGCAGGTGAATCGAATTATCCGTTACTTGACCAGCACCACGGGCACGTGGGCAAGGTGCAGCACCTTCAGCGTAGTCGAGCCGATCAGAAGCTCGGTCAATGCGCGGCGTCCGTGTGTGCCCATTACGATGTGGTCGCAGTGCAGCGAATCGGCCAGCCTCACGATCACTTCGGCGGTCCATCCGACTTCGGTATGCACGACGCAGCGCATGCCGTTCGCGTCGAGCAGGGCGCGGGCGCCCTGCAGCGCCTTGGTGCCTTCTTCGCGCTGAAAACCGGCGATCTGATCACGATTGATGAACTGGCTGATATGGCCCGAAAGCGGGACCTGAACGTTCACCAGGTGGACTTCGGGATCGGCCGGATTCGACTGGTCGGCATGCCGGTCGAGGAGGTACTGCACGGCACGCAACGAGCACTCCGACCCATCGATCGGCAGCAGCACCCTCTTCATGGCCCAGGTCCTCCCCCGTTTCGCGTCGCAGCAACGCCGGCACCCGGCACCGGGGCGCGCTCGCCGTGATTATGCGCCAGCAGTTCGCGCCCGCGCATGGCAGGCTTTTTTTTAGCCGTCTGTGCAGGCGCAACGTGAATTCCTGACAGTCTCGCGCTCAGTTGATGAGGGCTAGGTCAATTCCTTGCCGCCAATCCGGGATCAACGCACGATGATCTCCACGCGCCGGTTGCGAGGTTCGGCCACATCATCGGAAGCTTGTACCACCGATGGCTCGCGTTTGCCGCGGCCGGCGGGCTGGATGATTTTCTCAGGGATCCCGCGTTGGACCAGCAGGTCCCTCACCCTGAAGGCGCGCTGCAGGGATAGCGTGTCGTTGTATTGATCGCTGCCGACGAAATCGGTATGGCCGACGACGGCGATTTCCGGCGAGGGACGCGCGGCGACTTCGGCAACGACGCGATCGATTGCGCCCTTGGCAGAGGGGTTCAGTTCGTCAGTACCCTCCACGAAGTAAACGAGATAGGACGTGGGTAGCGCGGGTAGCGCCGCCAGAGATTTGCCATACGATTCATTCACGCTCTTTGCGTCGATGGTCGATGTCCGCACCTTTTTCGAATCGCTGAGGCTGGCCTCGACATAGGGCTTGTTCACAAGCACCGCTTTGCCACCGCCGAGGGGCCGCACCATGACCGCGCCGACGTGCCCGTCGCCTTCCTTGGGCAGGACCACCATGGAGACGATGGAGCCGGTGTTACGCGACGGCTGCTGCGCGCATGCACCGAGAAGCGCGAGCCCCAGAACGCCGATCAAGAGTCCGCCGCGCATCAGCCAATTACTCGGCGTCAGAAGATCAGCCTTGCAGAGTTGCACGTTCATATTTCTTGCCCGGAGTTCGCAAGTCATGGACATCGGGGTCCGTTTCCGTTTCGTTCTTGCACGGCTGATCAGCGCGCGGCCGCGAGCGTGACCTCCACGCGACGATCGGGCTGCAGGCATTCGATCCGCTTCCGGCCCTGGTTCTTGCATGCATCACCGGTAACGGCCTCCCTCTCCCCCCTGGCTTCGGTGCGCATGCGCCCGGCGTCCACACCTTTGCCGACCAGGTAAGCGCGCACCGCTTCCGCGCGCTGCCCGGAGAGTCGCAGGTTGTACGCGTCCGTGCCAATCTGATCGGCGTGGCCGACGACAGCTAGGGCATCGAACGCCCGGCCCTTGAGCTTGGCAGTCAGCTCGTCGAGCTTCGGGGTCTCCCCGGGTCGCAGCACTGACTGGTCGAAATCGAACAGCACCGATGCGGCCACTGGCTCCTCTGCCTGGGGCGGCGTCGGCGTGTCAGGCTGACTGGCAACATCGCCAACGGAAGGCGCCTGCGGTTGATCTCGCCGGCTCCAGAACACCAGAAGAATGGCGATCACCACCACAGCCAGAACTACAAGTACCCAACGGTTGAGAGGTTTCATGGATTCCTCCAATGCATAGAGAATTCAGTTTGCCGATCGCCGGCATCCCATGGCGGCACAATGCCGCCCTGCAAGCCACACCCCAATTTGCCCTGCGATCAAGCGGGAAGTGGCGTGGTCAACGTGTTGACTTGCGCCTCGGTAATCAAACCCGACTTCAAGCCATTCATGATTACGTACGGCAGCATAAGAGGATTCCTGAAGCGGAACCTGTAGCTGCCGGCGGCGCCGATCCTCTGCAGAACGGGACCGCGGGCCCTTTCACAGAATGAGTAAAGGTGCTGTGCGAATGCGAGGGTATCGTACGGTTTGCCCATTATTGCACCCATGGGAACCCTGACATCACCGGCCGAAAAGAATCCCAGCGAGTCCGTGTCAGCGAGTGCGCAAGCCAGCAATACTTGTTTGTACAGATTATCCCGAGGGCTCATGGTCGCCCGTTGGTAGTCCCGGGAGACACTTTCCTGCGCCTGCTGCAACGCCTTTTCGATGGCCTTTTGCGTGTCCTCAATCTGAATGTTCAATCTGCCTTCGATTGCAGCCGCCTGTGCAGAATGCAATGCGAGCAAGTGCGCATAATGTGGCAACCCTTGCGAGAGATGTTTGATGCGCCGTTTCGCAACCTCGTCGATTGTCATGCCACAGGCTTTCAACCCATTTTCGATGATTTCGAACAACTCGGCCTCGGACATGCGCGGCATTCGAATCTGAACAAGTGCCCTCTGGACCGATTCGTGCTCGGATATCAAGGCATCCACCGAGTCGGCGACGCCCGCCAGAACGATGGTGCAATCGACTGAGTGATCAGAAAGGTTCTTAATCGTGTCCGCCAGGAGGGTGGTTGTGTTGCGGTCGCTTATCCGGTCAACTTCGTCAATCACGATGATGGACCTGTCGACCCGCTGAAGGATCGCTCTTATGGCGTCAGGGGTTGGTTCGCTGGGAAGCAGATCGGCCAGGCTGCCATCTTCGGATTTGCTTTCCGATGCGAATCGGTTCGACGGCCGCTCGCTGGAGAGCGGCATTTCCTGAAATATCTGTTTCCAGAGAGATTCGAACGTGGTGGTATGGTCGCAGTTGATCGCACCGCAGGCGGGCGACTTGACTTGCGGGCCCAGGATCTCGACCAATACCTTGGCAAGCGATGTCTTGCCGACACCGCGCTCTCCGAAAATGACTGCGTGCTGGCCGCGCTGATGAAACGCGTTGATGGCCTCTGTTATTTGCGATGCCCGGCCCGCAAACAGCGCCTTCCTGTCGATTGGCGCGCTTGGACTGAATGATCTCGCTATCTTCGCGATGAGATTGTATTTTTCGTCCTGATTCACAATCTATCCAATCCCGGAAAGGGCAGTTCTCCTGGTCATCATAACGGAACCATCGGCCAGATCCTGGAACATTGGCTAGGGAAGCTCTGATCAAGTTCCGCGACGCGCGTTGCGCCAGGTGCGGATGACTGCTAGGCGCCGCTCCGCAGATGCGGCTGAAGCCCCAGCAAGGAGCGTAACAACGCAGGCGCCGCACCTGGCACAACCCAATGACATTTCGACTCTTTCGTGGGACCGGGCGATTCGGGCCGATGCCTGCGTCGGCTCCTCCTTATGTAATGTAGGCCGGCTACACGGCGTCCTCGCCGTCTTGCCCTCGACCCGAATCGCCTCGGTCGCGCATGTGGAACTTGATCAGAGCTTCCCTAATTGTTTCGACTCCCTACCAGCGCCAAAAACTCCTCTCGGGTCGCAACCGAGTCTCGGAAAGTCCCGGCAACGGACGAGGTAACCATCACCGAATTCTGTTTTTCCACGCCGCGCATCATCATGCACAGGTGGCGCGCTTCTATCATGACGCCGACGCCTTGCGCGCCGATCGAATCCATCACTACCCGCGAGATCTGCTCGGTGAGGCGTTCCTGGAGTTGCAGCCGGCGCGCGTACACGTCCACCAGGCGCGCCAGCTTGCTGAGGCCAAAGACCTTGCCGCTGGGGATGTAACCAATGTGGCAGCGGCCGAAGAACGGCAGCAGGTGGTGCTCGCACAGGCTGTAGACCTCGATGTTCTTAACGATGACCATGCTGTTGGTCTCCTGCGTGAAGATGGCGTCGTTGATGACCCTTTGGGGGTCGGTGCGAGCGCCTGACGTCAGGTATTCCAGCGCGGCCGCAACCCGCGTCGGGGTCTTGAGCAATCCCTCCCGCCCGGGATCTTCACCCAGCTCGATCAACAACTGGTGGACCAGACTGCTGATTTTTTCGGTGTTGGGGACCATGGCCATCCTTTCGCAGTCGTTTCTGAAAAGCCCTCGGGACTTGCTTCCACCTTTGCCTCAGCCATTTGTTCGCCAGGCTTTCATTGCTTTTCTCTTTTCGCTTTTCCCTATTCTCTAATTTCCTCTTCCCTCGTCCCTCGCGCCTTACCCCTTCACCGCCAACACGCCATCGCCAGTCAATTCCGTGACAAACCCGGCATTCCGCAAACGTTTCGCCACTTCAACAGGCACATTGCGTCCGCTGGTGAGTTTGTTCGGTGTTCCCGTGTAATGAAACAGTTTGCCTTTGCGCCTGAGCACCCGGGCCAGCTGGTCATAGAAGACCTGGGAATAAAGTTCTCCGGCGATACCGAAACGCGGCGGGTCGTGCAGAATCGCATCGACCGACCCGCCGGGCAGCATGGGGATTCTCTCGGCAATGTCGCCCTGGGTCAACGTCAATTCACTGCCAGTGCCGGGCGACCAGGGGTTAAGGCTGCGCAGCCAGATCACGTCAGGATTCTTCTCGTAGGAAAGCACCTGCCTGGCCTGACCCAGCAGACACCACGCTGCGAAGTAGCCGAGGCCGCCGCAGGTGTCCAGAACGATCTTGCCACGCGGTTGGATCAGGCCGACCTTGCGTTCGGCATCCACGTAGGGCGAGACTTGCGCCGTGGGCAACATCTTGATGCCATCGATTTCGAAGGTCGGCGGCCCCCATTGTGTCGGCACCAGCTTGATCAATGACGTTGCAAAACGCGCCACCGGTTGAAAGGCCTCGCCATCCCAGTGGTAAATCGTGCGCTCCTTGCAGGAATCCAGCCAGGGGAAACATTGCCCCTGCCAGGTCCATCCTGCAACGCCCGGCTCGACCGTCGTCGTCGAACGCTCCAGGTCCAGCGAGCACTCAACGGTGGGTACACCGGATCGCGCAGCATCGCGCAATACTTCGTGTACTTTCAGAGTCAATAGCGGTCCCATCGATCAATGGCTCGCGGCGAGGAGGGAAAGTAAACGGTGAAGGGTGAAAGGTAAAAGGGGAAAGGGGGGTACTAAAGTACTAAAACGCCGCGCCCGAACGCAACATCCGGGCCCATCGTTTCAACGCCGGAAATCGTAGCCGAAACAGACGTCACCGCGCGCGGCGGGACCGTCGCAGACCCACGCATAAGCGAATCTGGCCGGGCAGTCAAGTCGGTCCTGATTGAAAAGCAGCCACGATTCTCCGGCAACCATACCGTCAATCCTCCGTTCGCACAGGACAGCACCGCGCCTCTTCGTATTCTTCGAGCATCATTCCGGTGTATCCTGAGTCCCTGTCCACCAGATCGGGGCTTGGTTTGGCCTGACCCCGCTTCTCACCGTGACCGACAGGAAGCGGCCTTGAGACGCAAAATGTTCGCTCCTATGTTGAAATGGCTCGCACCTTGAATGAGAGGCATTGATGCAGATAGAAGGAAAGACTCTGTCCGAGCGCATCGGACTTACGCGTTTCGTCCACGATATCCGGTACAACCGCCATCGTACCCGGCAGCTCGTCGGCATCTCGTTCCTCGTCATGCTCACCATCGTCGGCACGCCGACGAATGCCTTCCTCTACTTTCTCGGCTTCGCGTTCGCCACGTTCGGGATTGCGGTGCGGATGTGGGCATCGGGGCACGTGCAAAAGGAAAAGGCACTCGCCGTGTCGGGGCCATACGCGTACGTGCGCCACCCGCAGTATTTCGCCAACCACGTTCTAGCTTTCGGCTATTGTCTGGCCTCGGGCCTATGGTGGAGCTTATACGTATGGATCGCGCTCGCATACTTTTACTATCCACAGACCATTGCCCACGAGGATAAACGCCTCGCCCAACTCTTTCCCGGCGTTTGGGAGTCCTGGAGCAAGGAAACGCATGCGCAGATCCCGCGGCTGAGGCCGTATCGTTCAGACCAGGTATCGCAATGGTCGTTCAGGCAAAGTCTGGGACGCAACGGCGAGCCGCTCATCGCGGCTATGCTGTTTCTCGGCTTGTACGTTTTGTACGTGCGGCTCGCGTAACGCACTTCCATGCTCGCCTTGCCCGACGTCCCGACGGAGCGCGCGCTGAGCGAATGGATCGAAGCCCTGACCCGTGCCGGGCAACCGGCGTATGCGGAGGGTTACCAAGGACCCGTTTATCTTTACGAGCGCGAGGGTCGTCGCTACATCGTAAAGACAGCCGCTGTTGCCGGCCTCTCGGGCCTGCTCCGGCGCTGGATGTTGCGCCGGGAATACGAAGCGTATAAGCGGCTGACCAACTTCGCCGGCAGCCCGCGATGTTACGGGCTGGTCGATAGTCGTTTTCTGGTGCTGGAGTACATCGACGCTCCATCCCTTCGGAGGGGACAGATCGACGATAGACGCGCATTCTTCGACACCCTTTTCGCGCAAATCACAGAGCTGCACCGGCGAGGCGTGGCGCACGCGGATCTCAAGAGCAAGGACAATCTCCTCGTGATCGGCGGTCGAATACCTTGCATTGTGGATTTCGGGGCGGCCATGATGCGCAAGGCCGGATTTGCGCCGTGGAATCATTTTGTCTACGACCTCGCCCGGCGCCTCGACTTCAATGCATGGGCCAAGCTGAAGTACGAGGGCCGAATGGACGAAATTACGCCGGAAGACCGCCCGTACTACCGGCGCACGGCGGTAGAAAAAGTTGCGCGCGCAATCAAGCGATCCTACGCGCGGTTCAAACGCCTCGTTGCCGGCTAGGGAAGCTCTGATCAAGTTCCGCGACGCGCGTTGCGCCAGGTGCGGATGACTGCTAGGCGCCGCTCCGCAGATGCGGCTGAAGCCCCAGCAAGGAGCGTAACAACGCAGGCGCCGCACCCTGGCACAACCCAACAATACTTCGACTCCTTGAGGGACCGGGCGATTCGGGCCGATGTCTGCGTCGGCTCCTCCATATGTAGGCCGGCTACACGGCGTCCTCGCCGTCTTGTCCTCGACCCGAATCGCCCGGTCGCGCATGTGGAACTTGGTCAGAACTTCCCTAGAGCGTCACGAGGACGGTCAGCCCCCCGGGTCCGTTCCTATCGATGCGCGCATCGCCGCCGTGGTGCCGGGCAATCTTGCGCACCAGCGACAACCCAAGGCCGGTGCCGGTCGCGTCCGCCTGCCGGGCGCGGCGGAAGGGTTCGAACACCGTTTCGATATCCGTCGCCGGGATGCCTGGGCCCTGGTCGCTCACGCGCAGCGCAGCGCGGCCGCTTTCCGGATTCACAGATACGGTCACCAGTGAGTTGCCGTGGCGCAGCCCGTTTTCCACCAGGTTGCGCAACAGGCGCCGCAGCAGCGTGGGGTTGCCGCGCACGATGACCGACTGACCGCTCACGCTGCAGCCTTCATAGCGCGCACATTCCTCGGCTGCGAGCGCGAGCAGGTCCACCTCTTCTTTCACTTCCGGCTCACTGAGCGCGTCGAGCCGGCTGCTGAGCAGGATGCCTTCGATCAACCCGTCGATTTCCGCAATGTCGCGCTCCAGCTCGGCCTTGCGCCCGGGGTTGGCATCCTTCTTCAGCAGTTCCACGCCCATGCGAATGCGCGTGAGCGGGGTACGCAGCTCGTGCGAGGCATTGGCCAGCAGCATCTTGTGCGCATTGATCAGTTCTTCGATGCGCGCGGCCGCGCGATTGAAGCTCATGGCCAGTCGCGCGACTTCGTCGCATCCCTCGACTTTCACGCGCGCCGAGAGGTCGCCGCGCCCGAGCGTTTCCACGCCATCCTGCAGGCGTTCCAGACGGCGGGTGAGGCGGCGCACCACCGGGTGTGCGGCGATCGCGACCACGATGAACAACAGAACCAATGAAAGGACAAGCGCCAGTCCCGGTACGTGACGGAACGGCCGGTCCATTCCAACCCTGCGCGCCACCAGCCAGCGGCCATCTGGAAGACGGACCGTCCACGCCGGGTGGCCTCTCATCCGCGATGAAAACATGCCGCGCTCGAGTTCAGCTTCCGGCGCGGACAGGGACTCGCCCACGGAGGCGAGGAGGCTACGGTCGGCCGCGAATAGCGACACGTCTGCGCGAAGTCCGGAGCTGATTCTTTCCAGCGCAGCCTGCTGCCCGGCCTTGTCGGTGGAGGCCGGGGGCAGAATGTTCTGCGCAAACTGCGACACCATTTCGCCGCCTTGCCATGCACCTCCCCATTCGCCGAGCGTGCGCCAAAGCAGTCCCGCAGCCAGCGCAAACACGATCAGGCTCGCCAGCACTGCAAGATAGATCCGGAAGTACAGACGTCTCATCGACGGCTCAATCCTGCTGCCGCGCGAACACGTAGCCGCTTCCGCGCACCGTGACGATCCGGCGCGGCTTCTTCGCGTCGTCCTCGATCGCGGCGCGGATGCGGGAGATATGCACGTCGATGGAACGGTCGAAGGCTTCCAGGGGTTCGCCCTTGAGTTTTTCCATCAGGGCCTCCCGCGAAAGGACGCGACCGGCGCTCTCGCCCAGCGCGAGCAGCAGCGCGAACTGATGGCTGGTCAGCTCGCGCGTCACGCCATCGACGCGTACCGCGCGGGCGCCGCGGTCGATCTCCAGACGGCCGAAGCGCAGCACGTCTGCCGCCGCGCCTGCCCTGCCGCGCCGCAGGATCGCTCGCAGCCGCGCTAACAATTCTCGAGGTTCAAAGGGCTTGGGCAGATAGTCGTCCGCGCCCATTTCCAGGCCGACGACGCGGTCCATCGCGTCGCCGCGCGCGGTGAGCATGAGGATCGGCAGGACCGAATCGGCGCGCAGCTTGCGGCACACGTCCAGGCCATCCATGTCGGGCAGCATCAGGTCCAGCACGAGGGCATCGAAGGGTTCGCGCGCCGCGCGGTCCAGCCCGGCAGCGCCGGTTTTGGCGACGACGACCCGATACCCTGCCTCGCCCAGATATTCGCTGACCAGCGAGGCCAGGCGGGGGTCGTCCTCGATTAACAGGATGCGGCCGGAGGCGGTATTTGCGGTGGGCACGGTGGGCCTGAATTTACCCGTACGGGCCGGGCTTGTCGAAGGGCCCCCCCTCTCCCCAGCCCTCTCCCTCTAGGGGAGAGGGAGCCTTGAGGCCAGAACATGGCTCAGGCCTTGTTTTCGTTCCTGACGTTACTCCCTCTCCCCTCGCGGGAGAGGGCTGGGGAGAGGGGGAGAGGGGGAACGTGTTAGCCGTGGTGGTGCCGGTGGCCGAAGCGCTGCGCACGCTCGACCAGTTTCTTGCGCTGTTCCACTGTCAACACATCGGCCGCGTCCGCCAGCGCCTGGGTCAGCCGCTTCGAGGTGGCGTCCATCAACGCGATCTGCTCGGCGCGCAAGTTCTCAATGGCGGCGCGGTCCACATTCTCGGCACTCATGAGATCGATGGCCTGCTGGCGTGCACTCTTCACCTTGTCCCGCAGTGGCGCGAGGTCACGGGCGGCGCTTTGAGCGATGGTGGTGAGTCTTTCACGCTGCTCAGGCGTAGCATCCACCTCCACGGCAAAGTGCTTGATCATGCGCTCGACGTGTTCGTCCATCTGCGCAGGATCCATCGTTGCCGACAACAGGCGGCCCGGTCCGTGCGCAAGCGTCTTCCCGGCATAACCGCCGACAAAGCCCGCGGCAAGCGCGATCAGCAGAAAGAATACGCCGCGCCCGAAGCGGGCGCCGCCGGAATGATGGCAACGTGAACCGGAAGATTGGGGGATCGTGTCCTGGGTTTCCATGAGAGTGTCTCCGTCAAGAAGTACGGGCACCATTGCCCGACGACGTTACATTAGCCGCCGGGCGTTAACGCCCGTTCTCCCCAACGTAAAGTTTTGTAAAGCGACGGCCTAGTCTTGCTTCGGACGTGGAGACCCCAACTCCTTATGCAACCATGCACGCCTGAGCTGGCCCGGGTTTTCCCATTTGCCGTTCCCCATTCCCCGTTCCCCGTTCACCGTTTACTGATCACGCCGCCTCGAAGCTGCGGATCTCGAACAGCGCCTCATTAAGGCTCATCTCGCCGGCTTCCAGAAGCTTGCCGACCAGGTGCTCGGTCAGCGGCTTGTGCCGTGCCAGCACGGCCTTGGTTTCGCCGTAAAGACGCTCGCTCTGCGCTTCCATGATGTTGCGCGTTTCTTCGTCCACTTCGTGGCCGCGATCGTGGTTGTCACGGGCGAGCGCACCGAAGTTCAGGCGTGTCTTGCGGTACATGCCCATCTCACCCACGGCGTGGTGCAGCAATTCCGTCACGCGGGTGATGTCGTTGTGCGCGCCGTTGGTTGTGCCTTCCTCGCCAAAGAACAGTTCCTCGTTGGCCATACCGCCCAGCAGCACGCGCACGTCGTGTTCGATGTCGCCCTTGGTCTTGAGCAGGTTGGCCGCCCTGCTTGTGGAAGACGAAGCCCAATGCGTTGCTGCGCGGGTTCGCCTTGAGCGAAATCTTGATGGTCTTCATATCCGCCAGGATCTGATCCCAGTTGCCGTTGGTCAGCTTGCGTTCGTGTTCGAGGTCCACCAGGAAGTGGCCCCATTCGTGCACGGCGATGATGCGGCGGTCGCGCTCGCGTTCCTTGGTAGTGTTGGTGTTGACGTTGCCCACTAGCACGCGCTCGGCGGCCTGCATCAGGGTATCGGCGCCGATCATCCCGCCCGCCTGCACGGCCGTGATGCCAGCCTGATTGACGATCGTCTCCAGGTCGGCCGGGCTGCGGCCTGCGGTCACTTCCACCAGGTGGCGCAGGTCCAGGTCGGGCAGCACCTTGTCGGCGCGGCTGACCCAGGTAGTGACCGATGATGGCCAGCCGCTCTTCCCGGTTGGGCATGCGGAAGTCCACCTTCATCTGGAAGCGGCGCAGCATGGCCTCGTCCATCTGCATGGTTTCGCTGTTGAAGTTGCTGGCCACGATCCAGATGATCTCGGCTTCGTTCTTGCTGCGCACGCCATCCAGCACGGACAGAAGCGTGTTCGCGGTGTCGTCGTCGAACTTGCGGCGGCCGCCGCGCTTCATGAAAAGGTCCTGCGCCTCGTCCAGGAAGACGATGCAGCGCTTGCGCCGCTTGGCCATGGCCATGATGCGGGTGAGCGTATTCGAGCCGCCGGAAACGAAGCCTGTTTCGAGGTTGGCCGCGGAGTGGAACAGGATTGGAAGCCGCAGTTCCTTGGCCAGATAGCTGGCCAGCTTGGTCTTGCCCGTACCCGCCGGGCCGCTGAACATCACGTTGAAGGGCTTGCTGATGCCGTACTCGGCATACTCCGCGCGGCGCTGGTACTGGTCCTTGATCTGTGCGACCTCGGCCTTGATGTCGTCCATGCCCACCAGGTCGGCGATGGAGCCGTGCACCTGCGCCGGCTCGATGAACTTGAGCGACTTGAACTGACTCTTGAGCTGGAAGTACAGGAAGGTCAGCACGCCGAGCGTAAGCGCGGCCGACAGCGCGCCGCTGACACCGGCCTTCCAGCCGTCCTTCGCGGACTGCGGGCGGGCGCCGGCAAAGCGCTGGTCCAGTCGCTCGAGTAATTCGAGATTGCTGGCGCTGAGCTCGCCGCGCGGAACGAAGACAAGCTTGCCGCCCCACAGCGCGGTGACCGCCTTGTCGGCAAAGATCTTGGTCTCCATGTCGCTGGGGTAATAGGCGTACTGCTTGCCCTGCGATTCGATCAGGATGATGCGCTCTGGTACGTTCCACATCAGTGGCCTGTAGATCACCGTGATGCGCTCGACCGGATTGGCTTCCAGGAAGCTCAGTACCGAACCGGTGCCGAACACTACGGGCAGCTTGTCGTTGAGCGCCCAGACCCCCTCGCCCGCCTTTCCCGCAACGGACATGGTCTTGACTTGCTCGGCCACGGCGGCCTGCCTCTGGATGAGCGTAAACGAATAGAGGCCGGTGGCCACGATCAAGGCGGCCGTGGCCAGCACCATCAGCTTCACGGCCACCGGCTGAATCACGAACCAGTCCTGCAGCCGGCTGGCCGCCTTCCTGATGGCGAACCACGGGCCCGTCGAGGCCGGCGCGTCGTCGCTGGAATTCGATAAATCCGACATGGCAGTCTTTCGTGGCGAGCGCTACGCCATGTTCCGGAGGCGGAACACGTGATTCACGATCACGCCGGGCTGAAGCCTCTTTCAGGTAGCAGCCGGGGGAAGAGTCTTAGAAGAAACCCGCAGCTGAAAGTTGGAGTCTGATTCACCCCTGGAGGTTCCGGTTACCTTTGTACTCTGCGCATGGAACTATCGGTCTATATGCGCGCTGGCGCACCGAGATTCCGGGCCGGGAAGGGAATAATGCAAAGTTGTGTAGTGGATCGCTTCTGGATCGCGATTCGATCCTTTTAACCCCCGCGAACCCTTTAACCCCCGCGAAAGGGGAAATCTTATGAACAGCATCGTCTATATCGTCGGCTTAATCGTCATCGTTATCGCCATTTTGTCGTTTTTCGGACTGCGCTGAAGCGTCTGGTCGGTCACACCGGAAAATCCGAACAGGCGACCTGTGGTCGCTTGCGGGTGGCCGTTTGAAACTCTGCGAATGAATCTTTATGCACACTGCGGGCCTGCGCCGCAAGCCCCGCAGATTTCCCTGTTTTTCATTAAAAGGATCATCACTATGAAGCGCTCAATAATTTCGCTGTTGGTAGTGGGACTGTTTGCCGGTACTGCAACGGCAGCCTTGGCTCAAAACGTCACGCCTGAAGAACAGTCGGGCAATACTTCCCAGTCCAAGGACACGGTTCAAAAAGAGATGACCAACCCGATGGATCACGACAAGGGGATGAATCACGACAAGGCGATGAAGCACGACAAGGGTATGGGTCCGGGGACCGGCAAGCACGACCGTGGCGAAGTCGACTTCAAGAAAGCCGACAAGGACAACGACGGCACACTGGATCGAAAAGAAGCCAAGGCGATGCCGCGCGTGGCCAAGAACTTCGATGCCATCGACGTGGACAAAGATGGCACGGTGTCTTTGGAAGAGGTCCACACCTTTATGAAAGCCCGGCACCACGCGGCCAAGAACTAGATCCGGCGATCCCGACGAATCCGATCGGGACTACTTCTTTCAGAAAGTAAGACCAGCAAGCAAAAATACGGGCACCAACTGGTGCCCGTATTTTTTTAATGCGATTCTGCAAGCCGGAACCGGATTCCCTTCGATCCGTGCGATGAAACAGGACCCTTTCGTTCAGCGCATCCATCGAAAATCCGCTCTACTTAACGCCGCGATGGAATCGGTATCCCTTGTAGGCGAATATCATGCCGTCCGGCGTGATCTCCTCCAGTTCGAGACCGGGAACCACGAAATCGCCTTCCCGCAGTATCCGGTTGTCGATGCTGACCAGGCGCCCCCCGGGATTGGCGGAATAAGCATGAACCGAAATCTTCATTGCCGGAAGTTCCTGCCGGACGGAGGGCGGAAGGTCTGCCATCGATATCACCGCTTGTTCGCCCGCGTCATCGGCGGCGGTGTCGACAGCCCGCTCCGCCGCCGGTGCCGCCGTTGTCCCTGGCGCGGCCGCATCCGCTTCGCGCGGTGGGCCATCGGTCTGCGGCTTTGCGCGCGCGTGCAGTTCCGGCTTCGGTTTCCGTTTCGGCTTCGGCTGCGGCGCTATTTCAGATGGCGTGAGTGCTGCTTGCGCGGGCAGCGGCGGGTTCTGCAAGTTCGGTTCCGGCTTCGGCTGCGGCACCGTTTCAGATGGCGCGGGCGCCGGTTGGGGCGGGGTCGATTCGAGCGGCTTGGCGGCGACAGGCTCCGGCCTGACAGGCGTCGCTTGCTCCGGTTGCCATGGGCGCAGCCAGCCGATCACGATGCCCGCGCCGACCAGGACCGCCGCGAGCAAGCCGTAAGCCAATAACGCCGGCCGTGTGCGCGCTGGCGTCGACTCCTGCACCGCGAGCAGCGTCGGCGCCGCGCCGCGCTGACGCTGCAGATCGGATTTTCGCAAGGCGTCGAGGATATAGGACATGCCTATTTCCCCCCTTGTCGGGGCAGCAATTCCGGCGCCGATCGATCCCCCACACCGGCGAGGCGAATCAAAGTCTGGGGTCCGACGAGGCCGACTGGAATCAATCCCTGGGCGAGTTGAAACTGTTTCACCTGACGCTCCAGAGCCTCATCGAACAGCGGGGCCTTGCTGGGGTCGGCAACCTGTCCCTGCGCCTGCGCGAGTTGCGTGATCAGCCATCGCACAGCCGGTCCGCGCTCCCCTAAGCGGATATTCTCGTGCGCATCCGGCGGCATGCGCCAGAGCAAAATGTATTGCCCCGCCCATTGCGCGGCCAGGGCACCAAGCGCGACTTTCCGGGTTTCGGCGCCGATAACGAATGTGGCGGTCTTGTCTTCGAGCGCAATCAACGCGGCATGGAACTCCCGGCCCTGGTCGTCGCGCATCACGAGCGCTGCGGGCCGGTTCAATTGACGCAGTTCATCCAATCCGCCGCGGGCGCTGCGACAGCGCAGACCCAGACCTTCAGCCTGCTGGCACGCGTCCGCCCCTGCATAGTCCGCGCCCCATGCCCGGAACAGTGCGGCGTAGGCTAGCTCCTCACTGCGCTCGCGCGGTACGTTCGCCGGCCATGCCAGCGCAGCCGGCAGCGCCGCTGCCGCCTCGGGCTCCTTCACTGGAGCCTCTTTGGCCGGTCCCGTGGCAATCGCCTGAGCAGCGGGTTTTGCCGGGGTCACAGGCACCATCGCTGTCGCAGTCTTACGCAGTTCCCGCTGGTACAGCGTCATCGCCAGCACACTGCCCAGCACAAGAATCAGGATCATCAGCAAAGGCCGCACAAAGCTGCGGCGCGGTGCCTGGTGGATAACCTCGCCCGCGGCTTTGGCGAGCGTCGCGCGATCAACCCGCTCCTTGCCTTGCACGTAGGCGCCGAGCAGCGCTCGGTCGCACAGCACGTTGATGACCCGGGGAACGCCGCCGCTCAAGTCGTACACACGGCCCATCAGGCCGGCCGGAAACAGTTGCCGCTGCGCCCCCGATACCTCGAGCCGATGCCGCACATAGGCTGCGACTTCCGGCCTGGTCAGCGGCCCCAGGTGGTAGCGCGCGACGATGCGCTGGCTGAGCTGCCGCAGCTCCGGCCGCTCCAGAATCTGCGCAAGCTCGGGTTGACCGATCAGGATGATCTGCAGCAGCTTGCGCTGGTTCGTTTCAAGATTGGTAAGCAAGCGCATCTGCTCCAGCACCTCGGCCGAAAGATTTTGCGCCTCGTCGATGATTAGCACCGTGTGGCGGTCCCTGGCATGTGCGTCGAGCAGGTGAGCGTTGATGCAATCGACGAATACCTTGATGCTGGCATTGCCGGGCGGGTAAGCGATGCCGAATTCAACGCAGATGGTCGAAAGCAGTTCCTCAACCGTCAGCTTGGGATTGAAGATATAGGCTACGTCGCAGTTCGCGGGGATCTGCTGCAGCAGGCAGCGGCATACCGTGGTCTTGCCCGCTCCCACCTCGCCCGTGAGCAGCACGAACCCGCCATCGCCGTTCACGCCATAGAGCAGATGAGCCAGCGCCTCCTGGTGGCGATGGCTCAGGTATAGATAGCGTGGGTCCGGCGCAATGGAGAACGGCGCTTCGGCGAGGCCAAAGTAATGTTGGTACATGGAGACCGGCGAGCTAGGCGGAAGTCGCGAGTATAGCGGCCAGTGCTGCCTGCCGCGCGTTTCGCCATAACTTCACCGGGGCCTGCTTGCGTGCAGGAAACAAGACCTTCCCCTCGCCATTGTCTGACCTTCACTCCCTCACTCCTTCACTCCCCAAGCCAGGTACACCGTGTTCGTCGCTTCGCGGTCTTGCAGTGGATTGTGGAACTTGACTAGATTTGCCTCCACTGAAGAAAAGACTTCGGCCAGGATCGCTCGGAACATCTCGTCCGGCGGATCGTTCGACCAAAGGCCGAAAACGCCTCGCGGCCGAAGATGCGACGCGAGGCGGCGCAAACCGCCCGGCGAATAAAATGCAGCATGATCCGGATGAAGCACATGACGGGGCGAGTGATCGATGTCCAGCAGGATCGCGTGGAACCGTTTGTCCGGAACCCGCGGATCGATACCGTTGGAATTCACCCGCGCGAAGAAATCGCCGGCGAGGAATTCACAGCGCGAATCGGCACTCAGTCCGGCTCCAAGGGGCACCAGTCCCCGCCGGTGCCAGTCGATCACCACCGGCAACGCCTCGACCACCAACAGCGAGCGCACGGCGACATGGTCCAGCACTGCGCGCGCTGTGTAGCCCAGGCCCAGACCGCCGACCACAACGTCCAGCGGCCCGGCCTCGCATGCCGCCAGTGCAAGCCTCGCCAGCGCCACCTCGCCGGCGGTGAACAGGCTCGACATCAGAAACTCGTCGCCAAGTTTCACTTCGTACACCTCGACGCGGAGCCTGGGCTCAGTACGCCGCCGCAGGATGAGTTCGCCCATAGGCGTATTGCAATAGTCCAGCTCTTCGAAATCAGACTTCATCAGATCCTTTCCGGTCGGCTGTCGCGGCTGACGTCTACCCCGGCTGCGACGAGTCTGTTTGCGGAAGAGATCCAGGTTCACCTTGCGATAAATGAGACGCGGCGGACCCCGGATTCGGGTCCGCCGCGTTGTCGGGCCTTGCCCTGGACATTCTTACTGGATGAAGTTCCTGACCAGGCGATTGAATTTCTCCGGGTTCTCCATGAACATGAAGTGGTTTCCGCCTTCGCTTTCTTCAAAAATCTCCACTTGCGCGCCGGGGATCTGCCTGGCGACCCACTGTTGCGATTTCCAGCCGACCAGGCTGGTCTTTGCGCCGACCACCAGCGTGGGAAGATTGATCGTCTTGATCACGTCGCGCCAGTCGTTGGTGGAATGATCGAAAAGCAAATCCGCCGCGTACCGGCGCGGCATCTTGAGGTTTTGCTGGATCACCCAGTTCAACTCGTCGCGGGAGTAGCGTGGGGTGTACATCCCGGTGAGAAAGCCTTCTGTGGTCTTTACGCCATCAGGCCCCGCCAGCGCGTTGATGGTTTCGTAAAGCGACACCGGCGTGAAAATCGCACCTGCGTCCTCTTTTTCCTGAGCCGACCAAATCGGGTTGGCGGTAATCATCGGCATCTGATCGATCAGCAGGATTTTCGACAGCCGGTCGGAGCCATAAAGCTCCCAGTAGCCCCAGATCACCGAGCAGCCCATCGAATGCCCGCCGATGGTGACATCGCGAAGATCCTTGGCAACCAGGAACTCATGAACGTCGGCCGAAAGCCGATGAATGCGATAGCCGTGGTTCGGTTTGTCGGATTCGCCATGGCCGCGCATGTCGATGGCGATGACCCGATAGTCCGCGCTCAAGTCCGAAATCTGGTGCTTGAACTGCGCCGCCGTTTGCGACCAGCCGGGAATCAGGACCAGAGGCTTTCCCTTGCCGGCCTCGATGTAGTGCAGGCGCACGTTGTCGCTGGTCGTGAAATAGCCTTCCTTTTGCTCAGCAGTCGTGCCCGCAGGCATGGTCTGGCATGCGCCGAGCAGCAAGAGTGAAAGAAAGGCAAAAGCGGTTCTCGCACCGCCAATGAATGACATCGATCTGAACATTTTTCTCCTCCTGTCTAATCGTTGGACTGCCGCCGTGTAAGCATACGCCTTAAGGAATCAGGCGTTAACCGGCGAGAAGGAAACGGTATGTTGAGCAACGGGGCCGATTTCCTGGGACCACTTTTGTGGTTCGCTTATACTTTTCCCCGTTAGCCTGTTAGCCGTTGGCGAAAGTACAGCAGGAACCACCATTACCATGGATACGCAAAGGAAACTGCAATGCTGAAGAAGACCGGATTTCTTCGCGCGTTATTCGCTTGCACATTGACTCTGGGCTTCATGCCTTACGCTTTGGCGGGCGACGTCAAACTCGTGTCAGACACCTTTGACAGCGTCTGCGGCGTGGAAATCACCTGGGGCGCGAATGCCCCGGACGGCACGCCGGTTGAATCCATTACCGATGTGCCGAGAAACTGGTCGATAACCAAGCCGGACAGGCTCTGCTATCGCCGTGCAAGCAGCCCCGCCAATTGTGATTCGGGGATGACCCAGTGGAAGACCCAGTGGAAGTGCGCCGCCAGGCCCGGCTCAGGTACTGAGGAATTTTCGTTGCAATAGGGCACGCGGAAGACCCGGATTTTCCTCAGGGCATCAGGCGCCGCGCGTGCAGCGCATCCCAGGCTGCAAGGGCCGGCTTAGCGTTGAAGTCACTGTCGGTAAGCCCGATATTCACGAACAGGGGCAGATTCGGCGGAATCGGCGGCGGGAGCGATGCCAGGTCGATATCGGCAAACAACAACTGGATCACACCGCGAGCGCCAACGGCGTCGAGCAATTGCGCGTGGCGCGTAATGTAGCGGGCCTGCAGCGCGGGTGATGACTGGATGGTTCCTGCGGCCGCGCTCGTCCACCCACCCTCGACAACCATCGCGGGCAGCGTACGCCCATCGAGCAACCGGCTGTAATAGTTGGCCGGCATGTCTTCCGGCTCTGCAAAGCCAAAGTACGGATACGACGAAAGGCCCAGCATTTGCACAAACGGGAAATCGGCGAAGTCTTGTACGACGCCGACGTAATTGGCGTTTCCGCCGAGCCTGCCCCACGCCGTTTCAACCTGCACGCTGAATAGAAGCGTCGCCGCACTCCCCGCAGCGAGCAGGTCGGCCGCAGCATCGTTGGCTGCCGTCACGACGCCGGCATAGACTACCGGCAACGCCGCAGCACGAATAAGGTTGGTTTCCGCCGCGAGGCCGATGATTTCGGGATGCAGTTTCCGCTCGACCGCAAGCAGGTAACTGCGATAAGCCTGCTGAACTTCGGGCTCCGCAATGCTGCGCCCGAGTGCGCGCAACTGTGGAGCCTCTTCCCCGCGCGACAGGCCGTCGGTCAGATCGGCCATGAAATACAGTTGCAGGCCTTTGCTGCGCATATAGTCGACGAGCTGGACCTTGTCGCGATCAAGGATATCGTCGGGCGACATGCCGCCCAACAGATCAGTCCACGGCAACTCCTCATGGATGGCCGCATACTCGGCGCGCAGGCTCCAGCGGTCGATGCCTTCGATGACAGCTTGTGTGGTCAATCGCGGCGGAATGGCCGAGAAACCCATGCGCCAGGTGCGCGTTGCGGTCGACGAGGACTGGCCGTCACCGCAGGCCGCGACGCCCGTCAGAACGAGTACCACTGCACAGGCCAGAAGGATTGATCTCATGTTGATCTTCGCACCAATGCCTTATTCGAAACGGAAAGACAAGAACGCATGCATCGGTGCTATTATGCGCGCCCCTGTTCAGAGGCATTTCCAAATGACTGGTGCTTGATTAACCTGTCCGGCAAACCAGGGACAGCTCAACTTGACCCTCCCCTAGTCCCTCGTCGAGCCCCATGCGGCGGCTTGATGCGCCGCATCACCAGTTTCGATTGTCTCCAACGCTGCACAGGTTTATTTTTGTCACTGCGTGCCGACAAATAGAATGAAGGAGACCGCCATGCCACTCGCCCGACGTTTCGCCGTAGCATTCACCCTTTGGTTCGTCGCATTCGCCGTACTGGCCGCAGACCTTCCACGCGCTAAACCGGAGTCGGTCGGGCTTGTCGTCGGAGAGGCTGGAGAATATCCGCAAGGTGCTCGGGGCGCAGGTGGACGCCGGTGTCATTCCCGGCTACGTGGCGCTGGTGGCCCGGCGCGGCAAAGTTGTGTACCACGAAGCGTATGGGGTGCAGAACCCGAACACGAAGAAGGCGATGCCGCGCGACGCGATCTTCCGCATCTATTCAATGACCAAGCCCATCACCAGCGTCGCGGCGATGATCCTGGTCGAAGAAGGAAAGATCAGACTTTCCGACCCGGTTTCGATGTACCTGCCGGAATTGGCGAATCTTAAGGTTGCGACCAATGCCGGAACCGTGAAGGAAGCCGCCGAGATCCAGACCCGGCCGGCGACGAATCCGATCCGTGTGGTGGATCTGCTGCTGCACACCTCCGGGTTCACTTACGGTTTCTTCAAGCCGTTCCCGGGCGGCGGGCCGGTCGAGCAAATGTATGCCGACGGCGGCGTTAACGACCTGGAGATCACGAACGCCGAACTGGTCACGCGCATCAGCAAGCTGCCACTCAAATACGAACCCGGCACCACATGGTGGTACAGCCATTCGACCGATGTGCTCGGTCGCCTGATCGAAGTGGTGTCCGGCATGACGCTCGCAGAGTTCTTCGAGAAACGCATCTCGAAACCGCTGGGAATGACCGATACCGCTTTCCAGGTCGCGCCTGGCAAGGTTTCGCGATTCGTCGAACCCTTCGATGACGACAAGAAGGGGCTGACCCTGCTCTACACCGATCCCACCAAGGCAGTGAAATTCGAGGCCGGCGGCCAGGGCCTGACGTCGACTGTCATGGACTATGCGCGCTTCGCGCACATGCTGTTGAACCACGGATCGCTGGACGGCGCCCGAATCCTGGGCAAAAAGACCGTGGAGTTGATGACTACGGACCAGGTCGGACCGGGCATCGACCGCGGCCCGTTCTACCTGCCCGGCCAGAGCCACGGATACGGCCTGCTCGGCGCGGTCCGCATCGACGGCCCGCGTGCGCCCACCGCGCTGAACCCGATGGACGGCTCGGTCGGAGAGTACTACTGGGCCGGCTATGCCGGGACGTACTTCTGGGTGGACCCGAAGGAAGAACTGATCGGCGTGTACATGATGCAGTCGGTGAGGCAACTGCTGCCGTTCGCAACGTCTTTCAAGACGCTGGTGGTGCAGTCGATAGTTGAATGAAAAGGCAGGGACGAGGGGCGAGGGGCGAGGAAAGGCGAGTGCTGCGTGCTGCGAAAGAGACGAGTGGCGAGGGGCGAAGGGTGCACACTATAGGCAGGCCAATGCGAAAGGAGCCGACCATGAACGTCCTTAGCCGTGTCTGCTTTATCGCCCTGGTTGCACTGCAGGTCTTACCTGTCAATGCCGAGGTACTGCGCTGCAATGGGCACTTCGCGCAAGAGGGTGATTCCAGACTGTCAGTCTTGTACAAGTGCGGCCAACCGCTGCTCGCAGACAGCTACTGCGCGCCCGTGTACTACTCTGGAACCCCCCACCAGGTGCCGGAACCGTTTGCAAGTATCTACGTACCTTGTCAGCAGACGGAGGAGTGGCTCTACGACCGCGGTCCCGGAAGCTTCATGGCGACGGTGCGCTTCCGCTCAGGCATCGTGCAGTCAATCACGTACAACCGTGCCCCTCGGTAGCAGTGACCCCTTCCATCGAGGGACGCCCAAAGGGCTACGCCTTTCGGTCGGCCACATTTCAAACGGTTAGAAGTCGCATGTTTGCTTCCCCGCGCCCATTCGTTGTGGTCCTGGATAAATAGAAATTAGGTGCCCAAAGGGAAGAACGTGAGGGGCAAGTGCCTTTGTGGTGGCGTTGAGTTCGAGGTACAGGATTCGCCTCGGAATCTCTATCAATGCCATTGCTCTCTCTGCCGTAAACAGAGTGGTTCTGCCGCGAATGCAGCATTCATTGTTCACGGTGAAAAGCTCGTGTGGAAGGCAGGAAGAGGGCTTATCTCTTCCTATGTCAAACCGACTGGGTTCCGATCAAACTTTTGCAGTCGGTGCGGTTCGCCGGTACGGAACTTCATCGGAAACACATCGTATATTTGGGTGCCCGCGGGTCTTCTTGAGGATCCTGGTAGTCTGGAAATCGTTTTGCACTTGTTTGTCGGCTCCAGGGCGTCATGGGAGCCGAAGCCAACTACAGGGGTTCTGTATGAAGAGATGCCTGCGTTTGCAGAGGTTCTGGTGCACCTACATTCCAAGACGGGCAGACGTGAGGCCTAACCGCGGCATCAACGCCGACCGCTACGCGGCGGGTTATGCAGGACGCTAGGCGACTTGATGGAGACTGAGCGCCAAAAGATGCTCGCCAGCGAGCTTTACAACCCGCTCGATTCCGAGCTGCGGGCGGCGCGCGAACGCGCACGAGATTTGTGCCAGGCGCTAAACGCTACGCGAGAGTCGCAGCAGACGGAGCGCCGGCGCATTCTGCGGGATCTTTTTGGCGCCGGTGGCGATACCGTATCGATGCAGCCACCCTTCTACTGCGACTATGGCTCCAACACCCACCTGGGCACGCGGGTGTTCTTCAACTTCAACTGTGTCGTGCTCGATGTGTGCGAAGTACGGATCGGAGACTTCACGCTGTTCGGACCGGGTGTGCAAATTCTCACACCGCTGCATCCGTTGAATGCTGCCTCGCGCAGAGAGCGGGAGTTCGGAAAGCCCATCGAGATCGGCGCAGATGTGTGGGTTGGAGGCGGCGCGCTCATACTGGCGGGCGTGCGTGTCGGATCCCGGGCAGTCATCGGCGCTGGAAGCGTAGTAACGCGTGACATTCCCGAGGGCGTTTTCGCGGCGGGCAATCCATGCCGAGTCATCAGGGATGTTGCAGAGTAAATCGCCTGACTCCAGTTCGAGCGGACGCGGTGAAGCGCGCCGCTCAATACGACTTTAGACCAGAGGAGAAAGCGTGATCAGACACACTGGGGGTTGTCACTGTGGTCGTGTCCGATTCGAGGTGGTCGCGCCAGCGAAGCTGCAGGTCTCGGAGTGCAATTGCTCCATGTGCAGCAAGGCAGGTTACCTGCACCTAGTCGTTCCTGCGGATCGCTTCAAGCTGCTTTCCGGACGTGAGACGCTGACCACCTACAGCTTCAACACTCACACGGCGAAGCACTTGTTCTGTTCTGTTTGTGGCGTCAAGTCGTTCTACGTGCCGCGTTCGCATCCCGATGGTTTCAGTGTTAATGCTCGTTGTCTCGACCCCGGCACGGTAGAGGAGATGAGCATCAGTCAGTTCAACGGTCGCGAATGGGAAACGCAATACCCGAAAGGTAGAGGAGAGTACACGCAGTAATGGAAAGCCTGTCTCTAACCCCACGCTGATGCCGAGGGGCCGCGAGCGTCGCTTCTCATCAGCCGTCGTGCTGACCCGCGGCGCAGCGACAACTTGAACATCTGCTTTCGTGTAGAGCGAAAGTCAGCTAAAGGTCGCTTATCGCCAGGTCGCATTCCGTCCAAGAGCGGTCGTTCGCTGTCTTATCTCCCAAACATCCTCTTCGCGCGCACGAGGATCGACTGCGGGATCTTGAGTCCGAGCGCCCTAGCGTTCTTCAGGTCTATGACGAGCTCGAACTGGGTGGGCTGCGCGACGGGGAAGTCCCGAGGTTTGGCGCCGTCGAGGACCTTGTCCAGAGTAAAATGTCCGCAGATGAATTGACCAGACGGAGCATTCAAGAATGGCACCGACAAGATTGCAAGTCAGGGATGTCATGAGCCGCGAGGTTCACACTGTAAAGCGGAACGACGAACTGGCGATCGCCGATGCGTTGATGAATCAGGAGCGCGTGCGGCATCTCCCTGTCCTCGACGAAGACGGCGAAGTATGTGCGGTGGTAAGCCAGCGCGACCTATTCCGCGGCGCGTTGCTCCGGGCGCTCGGATACGGGTCGCGGGCGGAGGAGTTAATGCTCAAGCAGGTGGCGGTCAAGGAAGCGATGTCGGCGGAAATCCAGACGACAACGCCGGACACGCCGGTTGCAGACGCGGCTCGCGTGATGATCGAACGGAAGATTGGATGCCTGCCGGTAATCGAGAATGGCAGGTTAGTCGGCATCGTCACGGAAACCGACTTCGTAAGGTTGGTCGCCGAAGGGCGTTAGCGGAATCGGGTGACCGAGGAGCTAGCGCGCTGCTCTTGGATTCATCCTTCATCCTTCATCCTTCATCCTTCATCCTTCATCCTTCATCCTTCATCCCTTCATCCCTCATCCCTCATCCCTCATCCCTCGCCCCTCGCCCCTCAAAAGATATACCGCATCCCCACCTCAAGATTCCAGTTGTAGACCTGCGGCAGTTCATACTTGTTTATCAACCCGATCCCCGGGCGGGCCCAGGCAGCGATGTTCTTTGAAAGGATTTTTCCGACTTCGAGTTCGACCGTCAGTCCGACCTTGGCATCGCGTTCCCAGTCGATGGTGAACTGCGGTTCGAGAAAAGTGTAGATCTTGTTGGGCCACCGGGTCAGCAGGTTGGGTTTGAGGGTCGTGAAATTCACATCCTGGCGATTTTCGTCGCCGGCGACCGAGAAGTAGTGCTGAACATTGGGGAAGAAAACCGAGTCATGCTTGGGCACGTCGATGGCGGCGTAGACAAGCGGTGCGACGATGGTCTTCCCCTGCCCAAGTCGCGAATCATCGGCCGTATCGAAAAATACTTCCGTCACCAGGATCAGCGCAAAGCCCTCGCGCTGGACTGCGCGCCAGGCGATGCGCGCGAGCAGGTCGCCCTGCCCGCTGACGCGCTCTCCGCCGTCGCCGGGATCGTAAGTCACGTACGGTATTTCGAACCGGAGCGCGACCGCCGGGGTCACGGCATATTCGACGCGGGGAATGACCAGATTGCGATAGCCGTCGCCTTCGAGGTCCTGATACTCGTTGCGTATCTCTGCCCGGGAGCGAAAGTCGGTGGGCTTCTTCAACGCTGATTCGGCCGCGGAAGACGTAGCCGGCTGGGTTTGCGCGAGCAAAGGCAGCGGCAGGCACAGCATGAGCAGAAAACAGGACTGCCTGATGCGAAGCGCTAGCGTGGTTCGGACCTGCATGTTTTTGTTGTCCCTCTCCATTCGACGCCCTATCGGGCAAAAAAAAACGCCCGCAAACGGGCGCCCACCCTCCCTAAGAAGGTTTATTTTTGTTTCTTCAAGTTAGTTTCTTACGCAATCTGCCGCTGCGTCTGCGCCGCGACCTGCGGTTCCTTGTGGAATTGCCCGTCCTTCATGATCGCCAGCAGCTTGGTGGCGTCCTGCAAAATTTTCACGTTAGCGACAGGGTTGCCGTCCACCAGGATCATGTCGGCAAGATAGCCCGGCTTGATCTGCCCCATCTCGTTGCCCGCCATCATAATCTCTCCGCCGAGTTTTGTCGCGGACAGGATCGCATCCATGGGCGAAAAGCCCAGCAGGTTCACAAAGTGCTCGATGTCGCGGGCGTTGGTGCCGATCGGATTCCATGCAAATCCGTAATCGCCGCCCGGCAGGACGCGCACGCCGCGCTTCTTCAGTTCCTTCATGTTCTTGCAGGCCGTGTCGAGCTCGCTGCGGATGCCCAAACTCTCGGCGATCTGCGTCGTCAGGCCCCACTTCGCGGCCTCGTTGAGCGTGGTGTAGCTGATGCCCAGCGTCGGCGCTACGAAACACCAGTCCTTTGCTTTCTCCAGCGCGGCACAGGCTTCGTCGTCAATCAGCGTAGCGTGGTAAATCACCGCCACGCCGTGCTTCAGGCTCAGTTTCACCGACTCGGCGCTGCGCGCATGCGCGGCCAGGCGCTTGCCGTGGGCATGCGCCACATCGCAGACCGCCGCGATTTCCGCTTCGGTCATCACTGTATGGTGCGCGCGCGCGTGCGGAATGAACTCGTCGCCCGACGGGTTGATTTTCAGTGTGTCCACGCCTTCGCGCACCATCTCCCGGGCGGTCTTGCGGAACTCTTCGGCGCCGTCGCAGATGATCGCGAAAGTTTCGCGGTGCATGTGCATCAGCCGCACGTCGCCCAGCCCTGCCGTGGTGGCAAGTTCAGGGCTGGCGGCCAGCGTTCTCGGTCCCGGAAAGTCGCCGGCGTTGATGGCATTTCTCAGCACCACGTCGAGCCGCGCTTTTGCCGATGCCGCGCTGTTGCACGCGGTAAATCCGTGGTCGAGCATTTTTTTGGCGTTCTTCACCGAGCGCAGGATGTGCTCCTCGGGCGGAACGAAGCCCAGCGATTCCAGGTCCGGCGTATCGAGGAAGGTCAGGTGCGAGTGGGATTCGACCAGGCCCGGCATCAGGGTCGCCCCGCCGCCGTCCACCACCTGCGCGCCTTCGCCCGCGATTTTCGAGCCCTGCGGCGCGACCGCCTTGATTCGGTTGCCTTCGACCAGAACCTGGCCCGCGTACGCCGGAGCGCCGCTGCAATCCAGGACATTCACGTTCTTGAACAGCACCTTAGACATTTCTCTCCTCCTCACCATAGAACAGATTGATGCCGCTGCCGGCGTCGAAAAACTGCAGCTTTTCCTGTTTGAATGAAAACCTCACGCTGGTATCGATGCCCAGTTCCAGGCGCGCCGGAACGGTGGCCTTGAGCAGGCATTCGTCCACCCGCAGGGTCACCACTTTCTCAACTCCCTGATTCTCCACCCCATGGACCCGGGCTTCAACTGTTCCTTGCGCACCAACCACGATGTCCTCGGAACGCACGCCCAGGGTGACCGGCCCGGAAACCCGCACCGCGCGCCCGCCGACCGTCCCGTCCACCGGCACTTCGAGCTTGCCGGGCACCACCACCGCCCGCCCGCCGGCCACGTTGGCCGGCATCAGGTTCATCGCCGGCGAGCCGACGAAGGTGGCGACGAAGGTGTCGTGCGGCTGGTTGTAGATCTGCTGCGGGGTGCCGACCTGGATGATGCGGCCCTGGTTGAGCACGCCCACCTTGTCGCCCATGGACATGGCTTCCACCTGGTCGTGGGTCACGTACAGGAAGGTGGCGCCGAGTTTCATCTGCAGGTCCTTCAGCTCGGCGCGCAGGATCTCGCGCAGCTTGGCATCGAGGTTCGAGAGAGGTTCGTCCATCAGGAACACACGCGGCTCGCGCACGATCGCCCGGCCGATGGAGACGCGCTGCATCTCGCCGCCGGAGAGCCGGTCGGTCTTGCGTTCGAGAAGATGTTCGATGCGCAGGGTCTTGGCGGCCTTGGCGATGCGCGCATCCCTGTCCTGTTGCGACATGTGCCGCACTTTGGATTTGAGCGGAAACTCCAGGTTCTGTCGCACCGTGTAATGCGGATACAGCGAGTAGTACTGGAAGACCAGCGCAACGTCGCGCTCCGCCGCGCTCCAGTTCAACACGTCCGTGCCGTCGATCGAAATGGTGCCGGCATTCGGACTATCAAGTCCGGCGATCAGCCGCAGCGTGGTGGTCTTGCCCGCGCCGGTGGGCCCCAGCAGCACGAAGAACTCGCTATTGCGGATTTCCAGATCGAGCCTGCTCAGCGCCGTATGGCTGCCGAATTTCTTGGTGATATTTGCGAGTCTGACGTGGGCCATTTTTCTTACAGGCGTATGTGCAGCGATTCCCCGGTGCGGGTGCTAAAGAAATGGGTCTGCGCCTCCTCGAGTTTCGCCCATACCACGTCGCCGGCCTTGGCGACGTAGCCCGAAGTCGTGCGCGCGCGCAGCATCTGGGTGCCGAACTTCAGGTCCACGATGTCGAAGGGGCCGAGCGGCTCGATGATGTGCGCCTCGACCGGGACATATCCGGGCGTCTGCTGCCGCGCCACCAGCACGCCCTCGGGGCGCACGCCGATCGCCAGTTCGTCTTCCGTATGCTTCTTTTCCACGATCATGTGGTAGAGCTTCTGCGGGAAACTCAGTTGCGCGTCGTTGTTGCCCAGGATCACGTGCGTGTCAGCTCCGCCCGGGCGCACCGCGCCGTTCACCACGTTCATGATCGGGCTGCCGATGAACTGCGCGACGAACAGGTTCTCCGGGTGCTGGTACACCTCGGTAGGTGTGCCCACCTGCTGCAGCACGCCGTCGTTCATGATGGCGATCCGGTCGGCCATGGACATGGCTTCCACCTGGTCGTGGGTGACGTACACGGTGGTCGCTTCGTTCTCGATGTGCAGGCGCTTCAATTCCGTGCGCATTTCCTCGCGCAGCTTGGCATCCAGCGCGCCGATCGGCTCGTCCATCAGCATGGCCTTGGGCCGGCGCACCAGCGCGCGGCCGATGGCGATGCGCTGCAGGTCGCCTCCGGACAGCGCGCTCGGTCGCTTGTCCAGAAGGTGCTCGATCCTGAGCGACTTGGCCGCCTCACGCACGTGCTTGTCCACCGTCTCCCGGCTCTCGTTCATGGCGCGCAACGGAAAGGCGATGTTCTCGTACGCCGTCAGGTGCGGGTACAACGCGAACAACTGGAACACGAAGGCGATATCGCGATCCGCCGCCTGCAATGCCTGCACCGGTTTGCCGTCGATCAGGATGTCTCCGGTGTCGATCTCCTCGAGGCCGGCGATCGCCCGCAGCGTCGTAGTCTTGCCGCAGCCCGACGGCCCGAGCAGCACCACGAACTCGCGATGCCGGATCTCCAGGTTGAGCTTCCGGATGATGTAGTTGTCGCCGAAGTACTTCTCGACGTTTTTGAGGACTATGTCGGCCATGCGAAGCAGTGACTGGTGGCTGGTGGCTGGTGACCGGTGGCTGGTGACCGGTGGCTGGTGACTGGTGGCTGGTGGCTAATATTTAGTAGTTACGTTGCTATCCTGGTTCTGTTGTTCCCCTGAGTCCCGAGTCCTGAGTCCTGTCTCTATTCTTCCTTTGGAATCGGCTTGATCTTCGAGAACACCGAAAACCCGACCAGTCCGATCAGCGTGATGGTGATGCCGTAACGGTGCAGCACCTCGATCCACGGCTGGCACAGCGCCACGATGCCGAAAATCATGGTGTACATGGACAGGGGTTCCAGCACGCGCGCGCTCAGTTCGCGAAAATTCATTGCGCGCTCCCGAATAACTCGCCCGCAGTGACGGGTGACCGGTGACCGGTAACGCGCGTCGGTGCCTTGCCTTTCATCTCCCTCTCCGCCCTTTGGGGGGAGAGGGCCGGGGTGAGGTGGGGTCTCATTTTCTTATCGCCCCGAAAGTAACGCCCCTGAGCAAATGCTTTCTCAGCAGGAACGTAAACACCGCCACCGGCACCAGGAACAGGAAGGTGCCCGCCGCGATCACGGTCCAGTCGGTCACACCGGAGCCGAGTTGCGACGGGATGTACGGCGGCGCCGTCTGCGCTTTCGAATTGGTCATCATCAACGCAAAGGCATATTCGTTCCAAGCGGTGATGAAACAGAACACGGCGGTGGCCGCGATGCCGGTCGCCGCTTGCGGCAGCACGATCTTGAAGAACGCCTGCATGCGGGTGTAGCCGTCCACCAGCGCGGCCTCCTCGTATTCGATCGGGATTTCGTCGATGAATCCCTTCATCAGCCAGACCGAGAACGACAGGTTGAACGCGGTATAGAGAATGATGATCCCGATGTGCGTATCCACCAGGCCAACGGTGCGGTACATCAGGAACATCGGGATCGCCACCACCACCGGCGGCAGCATGCGTGTCGAGAGAATGAAGAATAGCCAGTCCTGCTCGCCCGGCAGCTTGAAGCGGGAAAATCCGTAGGCGGTCAGCGTGCCCATCGCCACCGCAAGGAAGGTGCTGGTGACCGCGATGATGATGCTGTTGAGAAAGCGGCTCCAATAGCCCGAGCTTTCGAACCTGCCGTCCGCGTCCTTGATGATGCGTTCGCCGGCGTCGAACACGCGCTTTTCGTACCATGGCGCCTTCTGGTAAACCTCCGGCTCGACTTCGCCGCGCATCTGCACGCGCGAAGTAAAAAGTTTCACGAAGGGTGTCAGCTCGGGCTCGAACAGGACGGTGGGCGGCACGGTGGTGGCAAGGCTGCGCGGCTTGAACGCGGTGGAGCTGATCCAGTACAGCGGAACCAGATAGATGGCGAGCAGAACGAAAACAAGGCCGACCAGCGCCCGGTTCCAGACCTTGTGCCCCTTGGAAGTAACGGCGGCCATACTTATCTCGCCTTGGCCTGGTTCAGGTACTTCACGTAGATGTTGGTGATGGCCAGCACCATGATCAGGACGATGTAGGCCATGGCACAGGACTTCCCGGTCTGCCACTCCTGGAACGCCATCTTGTAGAGCCGGATGGCGATCAGCTCGGTGGATTCCATGCTGGTCATGATGAAGGCGAGATCGAAAGTCTTGAACGCCTCCATGGTGCGGAAGATGATCGCGATCAGCAGCAGCGGCGTCACCAGCGGCAGCGTGATGCGGGTAAAGGTGTACCAGCGGCTGGCGCGGTCGATCGCTGCGGCCTCATACAGGTGCTGCGGGATCGCAGACAGCCCTGCGAGCGACAGCAGCATCACGAACGGCGACCACATCCAGATGTCGGTGAGCGCCACCGCGTAGAGCGCAACGTCGGCGTCGGACAGCCATTCGAAGTCCTCCAGGCCCAGCGCGTAGTTGATAATCCCCCACGAGGGGCTGTAGAGCAGTTGCCAAAACAGCCCGACCACGGCCATGGACATCATCATCGGCAGCAGCAGCAAAGTGGTCACCAGGCCCTTGGCCGGGATCTTTCGATTGAGCAGCAGCGCCACGCCGAAGCCGACCAGCACCTGCCCGCCCACCGAAACCAGCACGTATTTGGCAGTGATGGTGAAGTTGTTCCAGATGTACTCGTCGGCGAGCAGTTCGCGGTAGTTCTGCAATCCGATGAAATTGGCCGGCGCCGAACTCGATGCGCGGAAATCGGTAAACGAGTATCCGAGCGAGTAGATCAGCGGAAAGATATTGAAGGCGATCAGAAAAACGATCGTCGGAATGATGAACAGGTTGCGGATGGCGATATCGCTCAGGCCCCGCTTCGCCGAAGCGGAACCAGGATCCAGCCTGGCCAGCATGAATTGCTCCCCCCTGATTCTCCGGCAGCTTGTTGTTCCCGCGCAGCTTCAGGCGGAAAACGGGGAAGGCCGGAGCCTTCCCCATCGATCACTGAACTTGCAGCTTACTTGATGCGTCCGTACTTCTTGAAGGCCGCTTCCCAGTCGTTGGCCACGCCGTTCAGCGCTTCCTGAGCGGTGCCCTTGTTGCCGACCACGAAGGGATGCAGGCGCTTGTTCATCGAGTCCAGCAGCTCCGCGTATTCCGGCACCGCCCAGAAGTCCTTCACCATGAACATGGTCTGGTAGAAAGCTTCGTTGTACGGCGTCGCCTTGCGGAATTTGTCCGACTTCAGCACCTTGGCGTTGCAGGTGTAACCGCCCAGTTCCGCCCACTTCTCCTGCACATCGTCGCGGATGAACCACTCCAGGAACTTGGTCGCCTGGGCCTGTTTCTTCGAGTACTTGATGATCGAGATGCCCTGTCCGCCGAGCGCCGCAAAGCGCTTTCCGGTGGGACCTTCGGGGTTGGCGAAGTAGCCGGTGACCTTGGCGTGCTTGTTGGTTGCCGGGTTGGTGAGCGCCGGGAAAAAGGCGAAGTAGTTCATGCTCATCGCCGCCAGGCCTTCGGTGATCGCCTGGTTGTTCTCCATGAAGAACACCTTGCCCCAGCCCGGTGGCGTGAACTGGTACAGCTCCTTGTAGAAACTGAGCGCGTCCACCGCCGTCTTGCCGTTGATGATGCCCTTGACCTGGTAGGTCTTGTAGTCGCCGAGTTCGCCGCCGTAGCCGAACAGCACGTTCTCGTAACCCATTACCAGGGCGTCGTAGCTGTTGTCGGTGTAGATGGCGATGCCGTAACGCTTCTCGCTTGGACGATGGAAGAACTCGGCTATATCGCGCATGTGCGCCCAGGTTTTCGGCACGCCCAGCTCATAGCCGTACTTCTTCTTGAACGCGGCCTTTTCCTTTGGGTCCTCGAACCAGTCTTTGCGGTAGGACCAGCCGGTCGCATCGCCCTCGAGCGGAATCGCCCAGTACTTGCCGCTGCCCTTCGGGTATTCGGCGTAACTCTGTACCGTTGCCGGTGCCATGCTCTTGTCCACGCCGTGCTTCTTGAAGAAGTCGGTCAGTTCGACGTAGTGGCCCCCGGTCGAACCGGCGCCGAGCCACTGCGAATCGCCCACCACCATGTCGTAGGCGTCGCCGCGGGCCGCGAATTCACGGAAGGCCTTGGTCTGGAAATCCGGCCATGGCGTGGTTTCCACCTTGACCGTAACGCCGCTTTGCTTTTCATAGTCTTTGACCAGTTCCTGCAGGTAGTTAGCCGGATCCCACTGCGCCCACAGGATGGTCAGCGTCTCCGCGGCATACGCCGTGCTGCCGGCGATCGCGAAAACAGCGCCGGCCAGCAGGCCGGACCATTTCTTCTTGCTCATTTGATTCTCCTCACAAGTTACGTTGGTCATTTTTATTGCATCCGGCCGTACTTCTCGAGCCGCCCGGTTGCCCCGTGAAACTTTCGCGGTCTTGCCGCCGCGTCCGGAAACGCTTTCTGATCCCTGCTTCCCAGCCCTACTTTACTCTTACACGACTTGCCTTTTTCAACAGCGCACTGGCGCTTCGGGCGCCGTTCCTGCGCAACCTGCCCGCGCGCGCCTTTCCAATGGCTTCTTCGGCCAGCGCGGCCTGAATCAGGGCGTGGCAGGTCCATAACGCTACATCCTGCGCATGCTTGCGGTCCAGACCCCAGATGTCCTTGAGCACCACGAATGCTTCGGTCCCGAAGATCAATGACAACGCCTGGGTCACGCGCTCGAACCCCTGACGGTTAAGCTTGCCCTTCAACGGCGCTACGGCGGAATGGAGCAAGGCGATGCGATGCCCGCGCACCATCGGCGCCTCGTCGCCGAGCGTGCCCGCGTGTTTGCGCGCCCACTGGTCCAATGCGAGCCGCAGCGCCGCCTTCAGCGTCGCTTCGTAGAACTCCATGCGCGGATATGCGAACGTCACCAGTTGGGTGACGCGCTCCTCCGCGTCCTGCGATTCCGATTTCCATGCCAGGATCGGGCCCAGGGCCTCGTCTACCGCGGCCTGGATCAACGAAGCCTGGGTCGCAAAATAACGATATGCCGTTGCCCGCGACACCTGGGCGGCGGCGGCCACGTCGCTGACCGAGGGAATGATCCCGTCCTGCATCAGGCGCATGGCCGCGTCCAGCATGATCTTGCGCATGCGGGCGCGCGGTCCTCGGTCGGTCCGCGCCTTGTCTTCCCGCACCCTCCCCTTCCGATCCGTGAGACGCTGTTCTTGACCTGAGACGACCATCTCAATACGATACCAGCGTCTTACGAAAAAACAACCGCTCTGCTGCTTTTCTCCGCGCTGCGGCGCAGCAGCGATGTGGAAGCGCTACCTGAACTTCAGGGAGGAGGTCCGACGGGCCGCCGCGGCTGCGCGCCACAGACCCTGAATGCATCGACGCAAAGTATTCATTTCAATACCCCCTTGAGGGGTACGCAAGGAAAATTGCGCAATGAAGCGGGTTTACGTCGCCGGCACTGCCGACACCAAGGGCCAGGAACTGCAGTACGTCAAAGCGCTGATCGAGGCGGCGGGCATGCCCGCGCTGCTGGTCGACGTGGGCATCAAGGCGCCGACAGTTGCGGTCGATGTGGCGGCAGCCGAAATCGCGGCCTTACACCCGAAGGGCGCGCAATTCGTGCTCGGCAGCACCGATCGAGGTGTGGCAGTCGAGGCAATGGGAGTAGCGTTTGCGCGCTATCTGACCACCCGCAGCGACATTGCCGGCATTGTCGGCATCGGCGGCGGCGGCGGCACTTCGATTGTCACCGCGGGGATGCGCGGGTTGCCCGTCGGGCTGCCGAAGCTGATGGTATCCACCCTCGCGGCCGGAGACGTCAGCCAGTTCGTAGGCGCCGGCGACATCACCATGATGTATTCGGTGACCGACGTGGCCGGGCTGAACCGGATCAGCCGGGTGGTGCTCGGCAATGCCGCGCACGCGATTGCCGGCATGGCGATGCACAAAGTGCCCGAAGCGGCCGTGAAACCCGCCATCGGTCTCACCATGTTCGGCGTTACCACGGCCTGCGTAACGCAGGTCGTCGCGCAACTGGAGGACCGGTACGACTGCCTGGTGTTCCACGCCACCGGCACCGGCGGCCGCTCCATGGAAAAGCTGGCGGACAGCGGAATGCTGAAAGCGGTGATCGACGTGACCACCACCGAAGTCTGCGACCACCTGGTCGGTGGCGTGCTCTCCGCCGGACCCGATCGCCTCGGCGCCATAGCGCGCAGCCGCATCCCCTATGTCGGCTCGGTCGGCGCCCTGGATATGGTGAACTTCTGGGCGATGGATACGGTGCCCGAGCGTTTTCGCGGACGAAAGCTGTACAAGCACAATCCGAATGTGACGCTGATGCGCACCACTCCCTCCGAGAGCCGGGCGATCGGTATCTGGATTGCGGAACGCCTCAATGCCTGCGAGGGCCCGGTGCGTTTTCTGATCCCGGAGAAAGGCGTGTCGGCGCTGGATGCGCCTGGCCAGGCCTTCCACGACCCGGAGGCCGACGACGCGCTGTTTCAATCCCTTGAGCGCACCATCCGGCAGACGCAGTCGCGCCAGTTGACGCGCCTGCCCTATCACATCAACGACCCGCAGTTTTCCGCGGCGCTGACAGCAAGCTTCCACGAAATCACCAAATTAGAGGGATCACGAGCATGCCCGCAATCGAAAGAAGAATAATCCTCGAGAAGTTTCAGGAGATGGTGCGCAAGCGCGTGCCGATTGTCGGCGGAGGCGCGGGCACCGGACTCTCGGCGAAATGCGAAGAGGCCGGTGGGATTGACCTGATCATCATCTATAACTCCGGACGCTACCGCATGGCGGGACGCGGTTCGGCGGCAGGATTGCTCGCCTACGGCAACGCCAACGACATCGTCAAGGACATGGCCCGCGAAGTGCTGCCGGTGGTGAAGAAGACACCGGTTCTCGCCGGGGTCAACGGCACCGATCCCTTCGTGCTGATGCCGCAGTTCCTGGCGGAGCTGAAGTACCTGGGATTCTCGGGTGTGCAGAACTTTCCGACCATCGGCCTGTTCGACGGCGTCATGCGCGCCAGTTTCGAGGAAACCGGGATGGGTTACGGACTGGAAGTGGACATGATCAGGCTGGCGCACGAGCAGGACCTGCTGACCACGCCTTACGTCTTCAATGCCGGCGAAGCAAAGGAGATGACCCGGGCCGGCGCGGACATCGTGGTCGCGCACATGGGGGTGACCGTGGGCGGCAGTGTCGGCGCGTCCTCCGCAAAGAGTCTGGACGCCTGCGTGAAGGAAATCGACGCCATCGCCGAGGCGGCCATGAAGGTGCGCAAGGACGTTATAGTGCTTTGCCACGGCGGCCCGATCGCCTCGCCAGAAAATGCCGGCTACATCCTCAAGCACACCAAAAACTGCCACGGTTTTTTCGGCGCCAGCAGCATGGAGCGGCTGCCGACCGAGGTCGCGCTTACCGACCAGACCAAGAAATTCAAGGCGATAAAATTCTAGAAATACACCCAACACAGAGGCACAGAGAACACAGAGGACACGGAGGAAAAACAAATTGTGGGTAAAAGCGGGATGAGTGTTCGTGAACCTTGGCCGCCAACTTTCACTGCGGCAGATCATGAGCCAATGAAAGGTTTTCACCCCAACTGATTTTCCTTCTCTTGCCTTTCCTCTGCGTTCTCTGCGCCTCTGCGTTGGGTTTTATCCTTTGTAATGGGAGGGGAAAAAAATGGCAAGTGTATATCGCAGTGTGGTGATCGATGCGCCGGCCGACAAGGTCTGGGCGCTGGTAAGGGACTTCAACGGGCTGCCGAAGTGGCACCCGGCGATCGGAAAATCGGAGATCGAGGGCGGCCTGCCGGGAGACCGCGTCGGCTGCGTGCGCCGCTTCACCCTCAAGGAAGACGGCGGGTTGTTGCGCGAGAAGCTGTTGACGCTGTCGGATTCGGCGCGGGAACTGACCTACAACATCCTGGTGTCGCCGATGCCGGTCGCGAACTACGTCGCGACCATGCGGGTGACGCCGATCACGGTAGGCAACAGGAGTTTCGCCGAGTGGTGGGCCGAGTTCGACGTCACTTCCGGACCGGAGCAAGCCCAGGTGAGCGATATCGGCGACAACGTCTTTGTCGCCGGGTTTGCCGCGATGAACCGCAAGCTCGCCGGAAAATAGGGGATCACCATGACCACCAGGATCTGCACCAGCGCGGTAATCCATGCCCCGATCGAAAAAGTCTGGGCCAGGGTGCGCGACTTCAATAACCTGCCCGAGTGGCATCCGAAGTTTTCCAGAAGCCATATCGAAGGCGGGCTGCCGAGCGACCAGGTCGGCTGCGTGCGCAATTTCGACATCGCCGGCGGCGGCGGCACGATACGCGAGCGCCTGCTGGCACTTTCCGACACGGAACACTACTTCAGATACTGCATCCTCACTTCTCCGCTGCCGGTTAAGGACTACGTGGCGCAGCTCACGCTTTACCCGATTACCATGGGCAATAAGACCTTCGGCATCTGGATCGCCGAGTGCAAGGTCACCAACGGCGATGAGGCGGGCCTGATCGATGCGGTCGGCAACGGCACTTTCGGCAAGGCTTTTGAAGTGCTCAACGAAGCCTTTGCAGGAGCGAAATAGCGGCCAGACGTGTAGTCAGCGCGTTCTACCAGTTCTGGCCGGACGCTGCCGGCGATGAATCGCCGGCAGTGGATCACAGGAAGCGGTTCGGCCGCAGGAACATCCCGAGGAGCAGCGCGCCTTCGGGCGCGGTGGCGACGTGGGTGCTGCCCTTCGGCCGCCAGACATACTCGCCGACCGCGACCTCGCCTTCGTCGTCCACCAGGCGTCCTTCGATAACATAGGTCTGCTCGACATCGGCGTGCTCGTGCAAAGGCAGCACGGCGCCCGGCGCCATGCGCGTGAGCGACGTCAGCAAGCCGGTGTCCTTGTCTTCCAGTAGCACCTTGATCTCCACTCCAGGGAAGGCCGTCTTCCGCCACGGCAGTGAATCCGTATTGACGTAGCGTGACGAGAGCGGCTTGAGCTTGCTTTCATCTTTCCAGTCGGGTGTACAGGCCGGCATGACGTCCCCCTCTCTCCGGCTCTCTCCCACCGGGGGAGAGAGGGATTTGGTGCTTACAAGATTCCAGAGCTCCCTCTCCCCCGGTGGGAGAGGGCTGGGGAGAGGGGGTCAGACCTGGGTCACGAGCGGCCTGCCGGCGAAGAACGCCGCCAGGTTGTCCACCACAAGTTGCCCCATGGCGGTGCGGGTCGCCACTGTGCCGCTCGAGACATGCGGTTGCAGCACCACATTGTCGAGCTTGAACAGTGCTTCGGGAACCTTCGGCTCGGCCGCGAACACGTCGAGCCCCGCACCGCCGAGCCTGCCGCCGACCAGTGCATGAACCAGCGCGAGTTCATCCACCGTGGAGCCGCGCGATACGTTGATCAGGTAACCGTCCTTGCCGAGCGCCTCGATGACTTCGCGGTTGACGATGCGCTCGGTTTCCTTGCCGCCCGGGCACGACAGCACGATTATCTTCACGGAACGAGCCAGATCAAGTGCATTGTCGTAATAGTCGTAAGCCACGTCGGATTGGCGCCGGCGGCTGTGATAGCCGATCTTCATTCCGAAGGCCTCGGCGCGCCGGGCGATAGCCTTGCCGATGCGGCCCAGCCCAATGATGCCGATACGATTGCCCGACACCTTGTGGGCGAGCGGTGCATTGCCTTTCAGCCAGTTCCCGGCGCGGACGAATCTGTCATTGAAGACGGTGCGCCGCATGGTGCCGAGGATCAGCGCCCAGGCGTTGTCGGCGACGCACTCGGTCAGCACGTCCGGGGTATTGGTCACCGCGATCCCGAGTTTCCGCGCAGCCGCCACGTCGATGCCGTCCACGCCGACGCCGAAGCAGGCAATGATCTTCAGATTCGGCAGCCGGTTCATCAGCGCCACGCTCATACCCTCGTGGCCGGCGGTCGCGGCCGCATGCACGCGGTCCGCGAGGCCCGCGATGAACGCGTCCTTGTCGGCCGCTTCGTAATAGCGATGCACGGTGTAGGCCGCATCCAGTTGGGACATGGTGGCGGGAAACAGCGGGCAGATCAGCAGAAGATCGGGCTTCATGGATAGCACTTTTCCTTCGTGGGCAAGGGTCTTCAATTTGGTACCGGCGTTCTGCAATGCATTCTCGCACGGCAGGTCGTCACGGCGAATCGAACAATCGGCGCCTACGCGGCAATGCGCCGACTCTGAACAACAGGGAAGTAAACAACCGACCCGAATGCGGCTGACTTGCGCCTATGGGTAGTAGCGCCAGTCGAAAACGAGTCGAACCTGAACTTCCCGGTAGGGTCTTATTTCGGCACACGTTCTTGCGCACCTTCAATGGCTACCGTGCTCTCGCATACACCCGTCACGATCTGTCGGGGCTCGACGACAATGTAAGATTGCGTTCTTGATTACTGCTACCGAGGGCCGCGGTTTGTCATAGGACAAGCCGATCGAAGGAGATGCGATGCGCGCGGTCATTCAATTGAAATTACGTCGTTTGAAGGATTGATCACTGCCCCATAGATAGTGTAGCTTGACAAAGAACAAGATGTTTCGAGCCGCGCAGGCTTCCCGGGGGAGGCACGCGGATCTCGGAATCTGAACGACGCAGACGCCACACCGCTTGGTAATCCCGGGAAAATTTTCTCTGGGAAGCCGAAAAGGGCGTTTCGAGAGTGAGATCAAGCACGAGAAATTCCGTCACCTTAACTACCCGTACTTTCCGACCAGGAGATCATCATGCGCCACATAAACTTCCTTGCGATCGCAACTGCCCTCTTCATTTTCGTCACCACCCCTGCCTTTGCCGGCGGCGTCTATCTAGGCGGCGGCGTCGGCACTGCATTCGTCGAAGACAGTTCAGGCAATCCGTCGGGCAACTCATTCGACGAGTCCAGCACTGCGTACAGGCTTTTCGGCGGCTATCGCTTCGACGCGATACCGCTCGTCAAGCTGTCGGGGGAACTCGGCTATCGCGACCTCGGCAACTCGAGCGCTGGCGGCCTGGAATACTCGGTCAGCGGCTTCGACTACTCCGCGCTTGCCGGCATCGCCCTCGGCCCGGTGGAAGTGTACGCCCGCGTTGGCGCCGTCCAGTACGACCTCGAGAAAACCGCGTCCGGCGTCAAGACCGAATTCGACGGTACTGCGCCGCTGTACGGCATCGGCGCCAGCTTCAAGCTTTTTGGCCTGGGCGTGCGCGCGGAGTATGAAACCATGGACGTCGACGAACTCGAAAAGTCCGACGCGGTCTGGGTCAGCGTCTTCTACGAGTTCTTCTGAGCGGACCCGGCCACCCGGTTCTGCGTTGCTCAATCCGAACCCCGCCCGCCGGACGTCCTGATCGTTGGCGGCATCGTCGAACGGACTGATGTCCGGTGCGGCGGGTGCCTTTCGGGTTTCTGTCACCCGCGGATTGGCGAGGTTCCAGCCGGCATCTTGCGCGCTATTGCCCCACGAAGCGGCCGGCCAGAAGGGCAGACAGCGCTGCAGAAACGGCGGCCCCGATTTGTAGAACTGGCGTGCGCTGTCGCTTAGCGGCAAGTCAATTTCCTCGCCTGCCGGAAACTGCCCTGCTTTCACGAAGTTGCCCGGCGCCCCGCGTAGCTTTGAGGCAGCGTCGCCGCTCGGCGCTATAACCAGTGGAAGATCACCTTCCTGGTGCAGAACGCCCACGGGCTGCATGTCTGGCAGAAGCCATTCGAGGCCCTGCGCGCGCCCATGCTCGGCAACCTGCGCACCGACCCCTTCGAGCACGCTGAGTATGAAGGCATGGACTACAACCGCTGGTTTATCGAGCACATGTACGCATTCGCGCCCGCGGGTGCCTATGTCGGGCAGTGGCTGCAGAGCTTCGGCGAATTTCCCCTGCGCCAGAAGCCCGGCAGCTTCAACCTCGACCGCGTCATGGAAGCGGTGACCAAACCGCACGCCGGCGGCAACTGACGCCGCAACGTTAGAATTGCGAATTCAACTCACCGGACCGCACCCGTTCCATCCGGGTGCGGCCTTACACTGTGTTCATCGCGAGGCATGCCGAATCGTTCCTGGAAAAGGTTTCCGACACTTTTTCTCCGCGACTTGTCCGTGCAATTTTGCAGTTGATATTCTTGATTTCGATGCGCGCTTTCAGTACAACTCCGAGGAAGCCATGATCTCCTACCTGCCATTCGTCAGTTGCCTCCGAATTCGCAAGATGATTGCGATCGCAATCCTGATGCTGCCTTTGGGTGCGGCGACGGCTGCGCCGCCCGCCCCGCAGACGCAGCAGGCGCCCGCCGAGACAAGTGAGACAGCCGCTGTCGTCATCGACGGCGAAGTGCTGTTTCGCCTGCGCGGCATTTCCAGCCACCCGGCGAAATGGCGCGCCAATGGGGTCACCGAAAGGATCAGCGCGATCGCGCGCGACGAGTCCGTGCCCGTATCCGACCTACGGGTGGTGGAGGTCCAGGATCGGTCGGAGATTCTCGCGGGTGAACGGCCGATCATGTCCGTATTCGATGGCGATGCCGAGACCGAACAGCTTGCAAGCCGCCAGCAGTTGGCCGAGGCCTACCAGGCCAGGATTGCAAATTCGATCGAACGCTACCGTCACGAGCGCAGCCGTGCCTATCTGGGCCCGCAGGCTGTTCACGCCGCCCTCGCCATCGGGCTGCTGATCGCGCTCTTGCTGGCGATACGCTGGACTTTCCGGAGGCTTGAGCACGCGGTTGAGCGGCGCATGCAGGAACGCCTGAGGGAGCTGGAAGCGAAGTCGTACAGGTTGCTTTCGGCCGAGCAGATCAGGCACACCTGGCAGAGTGGGCTACGGGCAATTCACTTTCTCACGGGTTTGTTGCTGGTTTTTGCAGGCCTGGACTATGCCTTGAGCCTGTTTCCCTGGACACGGCCGGTCGCGCGGCGTGGCGCGGCTCTGTTCATCGATCCGCTCACTACCATGTGGAACGGGCTCGTCGATGCATTGCCGGGACTGATATTCATCGCGATTCTCGTCGTCATCACGCGCTACTTTCTGAAGCTTACCCAGCTCTTCTTCGGCGGCATCGCTAACGGCACGATCAAGCCGGCGGGATTTGAAAGGGAGTGGTCGTGGCCGACGTACCGCCTGATGCGCATAGCGATCGTTGGCTTTGCGTTGGTGATGGCCTACCCTTATATCCCGGGCTCGGCTTCCGAAGCGTTCAAGGGCGTGTCGATTTTTTTCGGACTGCTGATGTCGATTGGGGCGGCTTCGATGGTTGCCAACAGCGTCGCCGGCTATGCGCTTATCTACCGGCGTGCGTTCAAGATTGGAGACCGGATCAAAGTCGGCGATGTGGTCGGTGACGTCATCGAGATGCGCCAGCAGGTAACGCAACTGCGGACTCCGAAGAACGAGGAGGTCACCATCCCCAGTTCGCTGATCCTGAACAGCCACGTGATCAACTACAGTACGCTCGCCCGCGAGCGGGGACTGATCCTGCATACGACAGTTGGCATCGGCTACGAAACTCCCTGGCGGCAGGTCGAAGCGATGCTGATCGAGGCGGCGAACCGCACGGAGGGCATGTTGCGCGAGCCGCCGCCGTTCGTATTGCAGACGAGCCTGGGTGACTTTTGCGTGACCTACGAAATCAACGCCTATTGCGATAGCCCGCAGGAGATGGCAAAGCTTTACACGGCGCTGCATCGGAACATCCTGGACGTCTTCAACGAGCACGGCGTGCAGATCATGACGCCGGCCTACGAGGGCGACCCCGAGAAGCCCAAGGTGGTGCCGAAGGCTCAGTGGTACGCCGCACCGGCAAAGCCGCCGGGGGAAAGGTGATGAGCGATGGGTGAAGAGTGACGGGTGATACAGCGAGGAGCGCAGTGCACGCCGGACGCTGCCCGAGGCGGTGCCGGGGTTTGGGCGGCGCGAAAACACCGAAAACACAGAAGGAGACAGCGATGACAAGGCTTTCCAGGGTATTGATCACCTGTAGTCTGCTGGCAGTATCCGCGGGCACCGTCCGGGCGCAGAGCGCCGGCACGCCATGGGAGAAGGGGTCCATTCAGATCGGTGGGTTCGTCACCACCTCGGACACGGAGATGCGCGTCAACTCCAGCGGTGGGGGCGTAGGCGCCGTGGTCAACATCGAGGACGCCCTTGGCGTTGGCGGCGAGAAATCTACCTTCCGCATCGACGGCTTCTATCGCTTCGGGGAAACGCGCCGCCACCAAGTCGAACTGCACTATTTCGATTCGCGCCGCTCGGGCAACAACGTGCTGGACGAAGCGATCGATATTGGGGACACGACCTTCCCGATTGGGGCTACGGTCTCTACCCAGTTCGACCTGCAGTTCATCAACTTCGATTATTCCTACGCCTTCTTCCAGGACGACCGCGTCCGGCTGTCGGTTGCCGGGGGCCTGCATACTACCGGTGTGCACCTCAAGGTGGACTCGCCCGGGCTGGCACTTTTCGAGGACCAAACCTTCACCGCGCCGTTGCCGGTGGTGGGGCTGCGGGGCGAAGTGGCAGTCACCGAGCGCTGGCGCCTGAAAGGTGGTGCTGACGTATTCTATCTGGAGTACGACCAGTACACAGGTATGCTGGCCGATACCAGCCTGGCCGTGGAATATCTGCCGTTCAAGCACGCGGCCTTCGGCCTCGGAATCAACAGCGTGCGCATTAAGATCGAGTCCGATGGCGACAACAGCGGGGGTACGGACCTGAACGGGGAGCTGAAGTTCAACTTCACCGGATTGCTGATGTACGCGAGGTATCTCTTCTGAGAAGCACATGTAACAGGAGCAAACAGAGCAAACCTATGAACCTATGGGGTGACCGATTAGCCGCCTCCGGTCAATGAGGCGCAGGAGTTCATGGCGCGCGTGAGCGCGCCGGTTTGTCTTTCGTCTCACCTCTACAGCGCTTGTGGCCTGCGCGCCCCGGTTTTCGTGTCGCTGGTGTCAGGCTCTCTTCACGGCCCCGGTGCCATTGGTGGAAGAGCGCGATGCCGCGGGCAAAGCCCTCCGCGCGATTACGACGACCTCCTCAAGTCGGCCAGGGAAAAGCGGATTCGCATGGCAAAGACTTGAGGAGTTGGACTGGCTTGCTCGCTGCCGGACATCGAGAAGCTGAATTGAGGAACAATACCGTGACTGAAGACACGGCGTGATAACTACATGCGGACATAGCATCATGGCCGCTGCAACCCGGAGGGCGTCGGTGTACCAGCCTCGTTCAGTGGTCGCAGCGCTGGCACTGGGTGCCGCATTCGCGCTCGCTCCAGCGCTTGCCATCGGGCAGACGTTCGAGCCGATCGGCGTAAACATCGAGAAGGCGGTGAACGGCGTGCTCGGGCTGATGGGCTATATGCTGACGCCGGACGTCACCACCGGCTCGCTCTCCTTCTCCAACGAGCCGACGGGGAACCCCGACCTGGCCATGACTTCGCTCGGTGGAGGCTTCACGATGAGCAAGACATTCCCGCTCTACCTCGAGGGCACCGTGGGTTACAGCCGCTACGATCCGACGTTCGTAGCGAGCAACGGCCTGGAAGAGCGCTCTGTCCCGGTGAAATGGAACACAATAACGGTGACCGGGGGCATAGGGTGGGACTTTCCGATTGCCGAAGAGCTAGTCCTCCGCCCGATGTTCAACTTCTCGTACGGCCACGTCGAGAGCGATGCGTCGCTTGCCGGTCGATTTCTAGAGGCCGAAACGGGCGCCGAACTCAACTTCCTTCAGAACGGCAAGCTCGACGCGTACGGCCTCGGCGGCTCGCTTGTCCTCGACTACGAGCGCTATCGGCCCGAGAACGAGATCGACGTCGAGCTGCGGTACACCAACATCTACCTGCAAAGCTACGGCGGCACCTCGACGGCGGTGCAGGGCAGCGCCGATGCCCAGAGCGTGAATTTGTGGACCCGATGGCGCGCGCCGACGGGCATCACGATGCTCGAGCGGCCCCTCCGTTACGTGCTCGAGTATGTCCACACGGCCTTCCTCGGCGACCTGGACGGCGTGCTCGGGTTCAATCACCTGAATTCGGTCGGCGCCGGCCTCGAGCTCGACTCCAGCAAGTACGACATCATCGTGACGCGCACGCGGATGGTGGCGCGGTACAAGTTCGGCGAAAACGTCAGGGGATGGTCGGTCGGGTTCGCGATCAGTTTCTAGCGCGGTGCGGTGGAGACACAGCCATGAATAACACCGTGGCTCGAGACCTCATTGCCACTGCTGTCGCTTGCGCGATGCCAGCGATTGCGCTCATGAGCGCGCGGCCTGATCTCGGACGCGGCGCGACGGCGAGGCCGCCAGGGGACAATTGAATTCGGACGATAGGATCCGCCGCCCAGACAACCAGAGCATTGACACGGTCGCCGGCAGGATCACGGAATTCAATGCACACAAGATCTGAAGACCAATCTATAATGCGCGCGCCGTAAATCGTGAGCAGATCCAATCACCTGTGGCCCTGGCTTTCTCCCGCATGCGGGGAGAGGGTGGTCGAATCACGAATCACATTTCACGCATGATTTTTTATCCAACCGAAGAGAAAACCTGAAATGAAGCTTGCTCAAGCCGCACTATTTGCCGTTGCAACAATGCTGGCGTTGCCGACCATCGCGCAGACCACGTCGGACATGCAGATCCTCGCCGAGAAGGTCAAGGCCGACAAGAAACTGGTTGTCGCGGCCAATATGCAGTTGACGGAAGACGAAGCGAAGGGCTTCTGGCCGGTGTACGAGGCCTACCAGAAGGACCTGAAGGCCATCAATCAGCGGCTCGTCGGGGCCATCAAGAACTACGCCGACGCCTATAACAAGGGACCGGTCTCCGACGAGACCGCGAAGCAGCTGATCAACGAGGCAATCGCCGTGGAGGACGCTGAAGTGAAGCTCAAGCGCTCTTACGTGCCGAAGCTTGAGAAGGTGATCCCGCGCATGAAGGTCGCGCGCTACATACAGATCGAGAACAAGATCCGTGCAGTCGGCAAGTACGAGCTGGCGGCACAGATTCCGCTCGTTGAGTGACGACCGGGACGGGATGACGCAGTGACAGGAAACAGGTGACGCACAATACATTCTGGTTGCTGGCGGTGCACATGATTTGGCGAATGGCAGACGATCGGAATAACTGTAAACTCTACTTCATGCGCAAAGCGTTTGTGTCTTGGTGGCAGGCACCGGTTCTGCCGTCCCTTTTTTAACAGCACCCTCACGTCACCTGTCCGAATCGGAGTCACAATCATCATGAATATGCTTCGAATCCCGCTCCTGGAAACTGTGTTGTTGGCCGCGCTGTGCGGCTGCGCCACCACCGAACTGACCAACACATGGAAGGATCCGCAGTACAACGGCGGACCGGTGAAGAAAATCATGGTGGTGGGCATTTCCAATCAGGCGAGCGTGCGGCGCACGTTCGAGGATACATTTGCGGAAATCCTCAAGGCCAAGGGCGTCGAGGCCGTGTCCAGCCACACCGTGGTTCCGGAAGACGGCCAGATGGCGGAGGACAAACTGCGCGCCGCAGTCCAGCAGACCGCGGCGGACGCCGTCCTGATCACGCGCATGGTGGAGAAACAAACCGACACCGCAGTCACAGCGCCACCGCCGCCGATCGGCGCGTACCGCCACACTTACACCGGCTATTACAGTGGCGCCTGGATCGGTTACTACGAACCGGTGACTGTGCAGCAGTTCCACTACTTTGTTGCCGAAACCACGCTGTTCGTGGCCGAGCGTCCGGAGCCGGTATGGTCCGGCACAACCCGGACGATGGAGTCGAAGGACATCCGGGCGGCTACCGAGGGATTCGCCAAACCGGTGATCGCGGCGCTGAAGAAGCAGGGCCTGATCTGACCACCGGCAGCATGCTGCCTCGTCGCTCTTATGGCGTTCGGACGCCTATCGCTTTGCCGGATACACGTACTGAAGTGCCGCAACCGGGAAGACTGACGCCGCGATCGATGCATGCGCCACAATCGCGAGCCGTTTCATCGATTGATCTCCCTGGTGAGGGACCGATAGCCCTGACATTGCCCTACCAACGGAACACCGCGGCGATCGCCGGTCCGTTCAAGTTGAGCTCCCTTACCGGATTGCCGGACTTCATCTGGTAGTCGGTGTAGCGCCATGCGGCGACCACGTCACCCCAGCCAAAGGTGTAGCCGACGCCGGTCATCGCCTGCCAGGTGAACGAGGAATCGCCGGTACCGATGTCGAGGTAATAGGGCGCGAACCATTTTCCGTCCTGGCTGAGTCCTGCGCGGCCGCGCGCACCGACCACGATGTCCCAGTTCTGTTCCTTGACCTCGCGCGTACCGGCGCGGTCGATCAGGGGAATCGAACCGACGTTTCCGGATAGCTGCCAGGTCACCGTGGGGCGGATGTCCAGCACGCGCGTACCGAACACTAGGTCGAGCGAGGTGTTGCGCGTTTCGACCGCGCGGTAAGTACCGGCGAATGTCCACACCGCACCCTTGAGGTCGTAGCCGACCTTCGCGCTGGCGCCCGCCGGCAGCCCGATGCCACCCAGGCTGAAGGAGTTCGACTGTTCCCCGGTGTCGCCGAAATCCATGTAGATTACGTCGGCGAAGCCGCCCCACTGGCCGCGGCGCACCTCGAACGAACCCATGAACGCCATCTTCAGGTCGCTGAGAATGTCGTCGATTTCGACGGAAACGTCGCTGCCTCCCGCAGGTGGTGGAAACGTCGTGCGTCCGTCGAAGCTCGGGAAGTAGCCATAGAGGCTGGCCTGGAACTGCCAGTCGTTCGCGGACTGCGCGAACGAACCGGTGGGTGCCAAGGCCGATACGGCAATCAGGGCAGCAGCAACGTGAAAGCGGAAAGTCGTCACGGCAATCTCTAGTTAGTGAGTCGAAGAAAGGATAACCGCCGAACACAAGTGATCCCCCCGCCGCCTTTGCTGTCAGGTCACGACGCCTGAGGAAATCTTGATGTGGGCCGCTAATGCACGCAGAAGTCTTTGCCTGGCCCGCCGAGAACCAGCGAGAAATCGGGCGGTTCCTGTAAAACCGGAGGCTTGCTATTCATGGACGGCTCCTTGTTCTGGAACACTGCGCGTTCCACATGCTGCTGTCTAGAAACTGATCGCGAGCCCGATCGACCATCCCCTGACATGCTCGCCGATCTTGTAGCGGGCCATTAGCCGCGTGCGCGTCACGTTGATGTCGTGGGCGCTGGAGTCCAGCTCGAGGCCCGTGCCGACCGAGCTCAGGTAATTGAATCCCAACACGCCGTCCAGGTCGCCGAGGAAGGTCGTGTGGGCGTACTCGAGCACGTAGCGCAGCGGCCGCTCGAGCATGGTGGTGCCGGTCGGCGCACGCCACCGGGCCCACAGGCTCACGCTCTGGGAATCGGCGCTGCCTTTCACCGCCGTCGAGGTGCCGCCAAAGCTCTGCAGGTAGATATTGGTGTACCGCAGCTCGAGGTCGATCTCGTTCTCGGGCCGACGGCGCTCGTAATCGAGCATCAGCGAGCCGCCGAGGCCGTAGGAGTCGAGCCGGCCGTTGTGAAGAAAGTCGAGCTCCGCGCCAGTTCCGGTCTGGCCGGTACCCGCTACATTGCTCTCGACGCGGCCGTACGAGAAGTTGAACATCGGGCGCAAGACCAGGTCCCTGGCCACCGGAAAGTCCCACCCGATTCCCCCGGTCGCCGAGTACGCGTCCCATTTCGCCGCGACCGAGCCCTCGACCTGGCCGTTGCTCACGATAAAAGTCGGGTCGTAGAGGCTGTATCCCAGGGTGCCCTCGAGGTAGAGTGGGAATTCCTTGCTTACCGTGAAGCCGCCGCCGATCGAGGTCATGGCGAAGTCGGGACTCCCCGTCGCATCGTTGGAGATGGAGAGCGAGCCGGTGGTGACGTCCGGCGTCAGCATATAGCCCATCAGCGCGAGCACGCCGTTTACCCGCTTCTGGATGTTCCCGTCGACGGGCTCGAATGCCTGCCCGAGCGCAAGCACCGGAGCGAGCGCGCATGCTGCACCCAGCGCCAGCGCTGCGACCCCCGAACGATGCCAGTACACCGGCGCCCGGCGGGTCGCAGCGGCCATAAGGTTTTGTCCGCATGTGGGTGTCACGTTGTGTGTTCGGTCACTATGGCTTCGTCACTTCACTTTGTCGATATCCACCAGCGAGGGCCAGTTAGTTCCCTGTCTCTGCCACGCGAATCTGCTCCTCCCTGGGCTGCCTTGGCGAAGGCTTTGTAGTCGCAGTCGGTCTGCCCGGCATAGGCCGCGACGAAACGGGCGACGGCCTCGTCCATGCCTTCGCTCTTGTCGAGGTAGCCGGCGATTGCGGCTGGGTCGCCTTGCGCATGTGTTTGAGGGCGGCGAACTCCTTGCCGTTATCGAACGTGAGTGTACGGCGCCGGCGCTTGGGCAAAGGCGAGAGCTGCGCAATCTTGAACGCAGCCACGCAGGCCGCCCGCCGCCTTGCGACGACGGGCGCTGCCAAACGGGGACTTACTTCTGCTCCACTGTCACCTTCACGATCTTGCCGGTGAAACTGTTGTCGCCTTGCTTGTAGTCAGGAGACACGTTGGTCTCCCCGTCGAGGCCTACGTCCGTGCCTTCATCCGCGGAGAACACGAAAGGCTGGGTCTTGGGGATTTTTCCTTCGGCGACCTTCTTGCCATCGACGTTCAGGATCGATTTGCCGCCTGTGCCGGGTTTGGACTCATCGGGAATGAACTCGTACACAATCGTGTGCTTGCCGGGAGCAAGCGCCGAGTCGCCGGTGATGTTGGTGCGTTCCAACCCGAAGAAGTTGTATTCGTGGTGAACCTTGCCGTCCTTCATGTAAAGGACCCAGCCGCCGAAGTAGCCGGCCTGGGCAAGGACGACGCCTTGCGTCTTCGGATCGTTCAACACAACCTCGGCGGTGATGGTGTGATGCACGCCCTTCACGTTGATAAAAGCGTTCTCCATCATGCCCGTCATTCCAGGGTAGACCGTCAGAGTCTTGCGCCCGCCCAGCAAATCGGGGCGGCCCGCGATTGCCGGGTCGAACCGCTCGACGCGACGATCGTCGATCGGCAGCACGTTGTTGCGTTCAGCTTCCTTCAGAAAGATGGTCTGAAGTTCCTTGAGCTTGGCAGGATTCTGTTTGGCGAGGTCATTCGCCTGGCTGAAGTCCTCGCCCACGTTGTAGAGTTCCCAGACGTCGGCCTTGACCGGGGGTAGCTGCGCCATGAGCCACGGGATCGAGTGGCGCGTGGCCGCGACCCAGCCCTCGTGGTAGATGGCACGGTTGCCGAACATCTCGAAATACTGCGTGGTGCGGCGATCGGCGGCCTTGGGAGCGTCCACCGAATACAGCATGGACACACCGTCCATGGGGCGCTGTTTCACGCCGTTCACCATTCGGGGCTCCGGCAGTTTCGCGGCTTCGAGCACGGTGGGAGCCACGTCAACGACGTGGTGGAACTGCGAGCGCAGCTCGCCCTTGGCCTTGATGCCTTTGGGCCGGTGAAGCACCATACCGTTGCGCGTGCCGCCGAAGTGGCTGGCAACTTGTTTGGTCCACTGGAAGGGCGTGTTGCCCGCCCAAGCCCAGCCGATGGCGAAATGCGGGAACGTGGTGGGATCGCCCCACGCATCGATGTGGCCCATCATCTGGTCGGCTCTGCCGATGATGCCGTTCAGCGCCATCATCTCGTTGTAGGTGCCCTCGGGTCCACCTTCGGCGCTGGCGCCGTTGTCACCTACGATGTAGAAGAAGATCGTGTTGTCCAACTCGCCAATCGCTTCCAACTGGGCCACAAGGCGTCCCACTTCATGGTCGGTGTGTTCGGCGAAACCGGCGAAGGTCTCCATCTGGCGTTCAAAGAGCCGCTTTTGATCGGCGCTCATGCCGTCCCACGCGGGGATCTCTTTGGGCCGTGGGGTCAGCTTCGCGTCGGCGGGGATCACGCCAAGCTTCTTCTGACGAGCGAAGGTTTCCTCGCGCAGCTTGTCCCAGCCGCCGTTGAACTGGCCCTTGTATTTGGCGATCCATTCCTTGGGTGCGTGGTGCGGGGCGTGCGTGGCGCCGGTGGCGAAATACATGTAGAAGGGCTTGTTGGGCGTGAGCGCCTGCTGGGCGCTGACCCAGTTGATCGCCTGGTCGGTCATGTCCACGGTGAAGTGGTAGTCCGGGGTCTGTTTGTGCTCAACGCGTGTGACTCCATCGTAGATGGCCGGTGCCCACTGGTTGGTTTCCCCGCCGATGAAGCCGTAGAACTTGTCAAAGCCGGAACCCGTGGGCCAGCGGTCGATAGGACCGGAAACCGAGACCTCCCAGGGCGGCGTCTCGTGATACTTGCCGAAGGCGGCCGTGCTATAGCCGTTCTGGCGCAGGATCTCGGCCAGCGGCGTGATGCTCCTTGGGCGCACGCCGGTGTTCCCGGGGAATGCCGTGGCGAGTTCCATGATCGCCCCCGCGTTGTTCGCATGGTGGTTGTGACCGGTCAGCAAGGCCGTGCGGGTGGGGCTACACAGCGCGGTGGTGTGGAAGCGGTTGTACTTGAGACCGCCGGCCGCCAGCTTCTTCAGCGTGGGCATGTGGATGGGCCCGCCGAAGGCGCTGCTGTGGCCGAAACCGATGTCGTCAATCAGCACGATAACGACTTGGGCGCATCTTTCGGGGCCTTCACCTCGAAGCGGGGCGGTGCCTTCGCATCTCGAGCGTCCAACGTGGTGATCGGCTTGAACGTCGGCTCCGGAATCGGCAGCACCGTGCGGTCGATCGGATACGCCCCCTGCTGGGCGCCTGCCAAGCCGACGGCCATTGCCAGCCCCAGGCTGAAGACGACAAGTATGGATTTGGCTTTCATGGTTGTGTCCCTTACGTGATTGATTGTTTCATCCGCTTGGTGCTAAGGCACGCGATGCACCAAACCGCAAGCGCGGCGTGAACAAGCGCCGCGGGCCATAGGCCGATACCGGAGAGGCGCAAGCCCATGCCCGCATAAACGAGCACCGCAACCGCGCCAGCATTGTAGAGCAGCATTGCGGCGATCACGCCACGCGCCGCGCCGCTCAGCGCGTCGTTACGCGCCAACCAACAGGCAACGCCTAGAGACAGCAGCGCTGCTCCGGCTATACGAGCCACCACCGATCCGCCGGGCGCGTCGAGCGATGTGCCGAGCAGCAGCGAAACGGGCGCGCCCGGCAAGATTGCTAACGCCAGACCGGTCGCCGCTTCAGTTGCCGCTGTCACCACAAGAAGCTGCTTCGATTTCATCGTTGGCGACCTCCAGAAAAAATAGAACCGCACCTGCCTCGCGGCGGGTGCGGCCCGGTGTGTTGCATCAGCCTTTCATTCGACGCAGCGGTACTTGTCGTCCGCGCCGCTGGCCGTTCTCTCGCCACGGTCCTTCTGCGTCACTCCTTGATCATCTTCATCGCCAACGCCTCGGTGTAGCGCACCACGACGATGTCCCCCGACTTGATCTCTGCGAATCGCTTTACTCTTTCGTCCACGGTGACCTTCACGCGATTGCCCTCGGGCCCGGTGAGCACGACCGTGCGGGCCGCATAGTCGATCTCCTCCACGCGTGCCTGGATCTGCTTCACACTCACGACGACACCGCCCGGCGTGGCCCCCTTTTCAGCGAGTTGCATCGAAGTAGCCTCGTCGGCGTCCGGCTGTCCGCCCGTGGGACTGATGAACACCGCCACGGACTGCAGATAGCGGACGCGAAACTTCGCCCCCACATACACCTGGTCGAGGTTCTGGGCCTCGGGGGGGACAACAATCGTGGAGCGTTCGCCGTTGGGCGTCTCGACGGTCACCGTGCGAGTCTCCTGATTCACCGCGCGCACCACCACCACCGTCTCCACTGCCTCGCTCAGGACTGCACCCGGCTTGTCGGCCTGGGCGGACGCAGCCGCCGGCAGTATCAGAACCGCAGCCAGCAAGGCTGCAACAAACGCGTTTCTTACTCTCATTCCTACTCTCCTTGTTATCAGACAAACCTGCAATCGGGGGCTAACCGTCCCTTTATCCGGGCCGCTTGTCCCCCACCAAATCGATTCTTGAATCTGCGCTCACGTATCGGCATGCCACACCATGAACGCCAGAAAAAGCCGCACCCTTCGTTGCGACGGGACGGCCCAATTGATTGCAATAGGCAGGTTATCAGTTAGCTCCGCATCATTGCTTGGAGCCGCTCGTCACCGCTTCCATTACATGGTCAAGGTTGAAGCTGCCGGGCTTCTGGCGCGGCGGGAACTCGCGGAAGCTCTGCAGCCACTGGCCGACGTAACCCGCCGCGGGAGCGATCATGAACATGTGCTCGGCAAACCAGCGGTTGTAGTCCATACCCTCTTCAAAAGCGCGTTCAAACGGGTCCATGCGCAGATTGGTCAGCATCGGGGCGCGCAGTTTCTCGAAGGGCTCCATCCAGACATGCAGCCCGTGGGCGTTCTGCCGCAGGAACGTCGCTTTCCAATTACCGTAGCGCAGCGCAGCGACACTGCCGTCATCGGTCCAGTAGATGAACTCCTTGCGCGGCCATGCGCCCTCGTCCTTCAGCACGGGCAGCAGGTTGTAGCCGTCGAGGTGCACCTTGTAAGGTCGTGTCGCCCACCTTCCTGCCTTTCAGCAGGTCTTCCTTGACGGTCGTGTCGCCCGCCGCTGCCAGCAGCGTCGGCAGCATGTCTTCGTGCGCGCCGATGTCGTTGATGACCGTGCCGGGCTTGATGACGCCGGGCCACTTGATCACCGTCGGCACGCGGTAGCCGCCTTCCCATTGCGTGTTCTTCTCGCCGCGGAACATCGTGGAGCCACCATCGGGCCAACTCATGAACTCGGCGCCGTTGTCGGTGGAATACATGACGATGGTGTTGTCTTCGAGGCCCAGTTCCTTGAGCTTGGCCAGCAACAGGCCAACGTGGCCGTCATGCTCGACCATCCCGTCGGCATAAATCCCGAGACCGGTCTTGCCATCCGACTCTTTCTTCAAATGCGTGAAGATGTGCATGCGGGTGGAATTCCACCAGAGGAAGAACGGCTTGTCCGCCTTCTTGGCGCGCTCCATGAAATCCAGCGCCTTGGCGTTGACCTCCTCGTCGATGGTCTCCATGCGCTTGCGGGTCAGCGGGCCGGTGTCCGTGATTCGGCCATCGGCGAAACTGTGAATGACGCCGCGCGGGCCGAACCGCTTCTTGAACGCCGGATCCTTCGGATAATCAGGATTCTCCGGCTCCTCCTCCGCGTTCAGGTGGTAAAGGTTGCCGAAGAACTCGTCGAACCCGTGCGCCGTCGGCAGCATCTCGTCGCGGTCGCCGAGGTGATTCTTGCCGAATTGCCCGGTCATGTAGCCCTGCGCCCTGAGCAAGCGTGGCGATGGTCGGGTCTTCCTTCTTCATGCCCTCGGGCGCGCCCGGCAGTCCAACCTTGGTAAGGCCGGTGCGGATGGGTGACTGCCCGGTGATGAACGCCGCACGGCCGGCGGTGCAGCTCTGCTGGCCATACCAGTCGGTGAACAGCGCACCTTCCTTGGCGATGCGGTCAATGTTGGGCGTCTTGTAGCCCATCATGCCCTGGTTGTAGGCGCTGATGTTGAAGCCGCCGATATCATCGCCCCAGATGATGAGGATGTTGGGCTTCTTGCCGGCGGCCTGTGCTGCCGCGAGTCCCAGCAGCATCAGTCCGAAGGCCAGCGCCAGGTTCTTGAATGCTGTTCTCATTTTTTTTCGCTCCTTACTTGTCTTGAAATGATTTCGATTCAACCTCTGACCCAGCTTACCTTTTCAGCCTACCCCTTTCATATGTCGTTCCTGTGTCGTTCGATGTCCGTAGGGGGGGCCGATTGTATGCGATGAGCCAGCAAACGGTAAAGAGATGGATTGTGCCCGAGCAAGGCGCCCCGCCCGAGGTGCGTTTCGGTTACTCTCTACGAGCGCTGCGCCGCGACGGAAACGATGGTGTTCACAGAATGGGTTGGAGGCATCTGTACCCGGACCACGCAGTGACGCTGACTCGGTCTCTGCCGGGCTGTTTCTTCGATGATGAGGTACCGACTAGGAGGTCTCAAGGATGTTCAAGCGAATGTTCTTCACTCTTGCATTAGCGGTATTGCCCGGACTGTCTTCAGCGGCAGAGTCTGTCGCCCTGCCCGAGTTCGCGGGCTGCAAGCCCGGATCGGACGATCCGATCGTGACCCATGAAGGTCTGTTCAAAGTGCACCTGGTCTGCGATCACCTACTGCTCGAGATCCCCGACCGGCTGTACAACCGGGACATGCTGCTGAACACCGAGTTCGCGGCCTTGTCGGGCAGTTCCAGCTTCATTGCGCCGGGCTCCGTCGTGGACAACCGGGTCGTCCGCTGGGTCCGCCGCAGCAACAAAGTTCAACTTGTGGACGTCACCTACGAGATCGCGTCGGCCCGCGCACCGGGCATCGAGCGCGCCGTGGAAGCGAGCTCCCTGCCCAGCATCGTGAAAGTGTTCAACGTCGTCGGCCGCGGTTCCGGGGGCGATGCGGTGATCGACGTGACACCGCTGTTCGCCTCAACCCCGAGGGGGTTCGCAATCGGCTTCATGAAGCACTTCGGCGTGCGCGACATCGATCCCGAGCGCTCGTATATCGATGGGGTCAAGGCATTTCCCGATAACATCGGCATCCGCTTCTATCAGACCTGGGTCGCCGACCGCGTCGAGTTGCTGAAAAACGTGGACGAATTGCAGGAGTCGGTAGCAGCTTCCATGGGCTTCATGTTCTACACCAACATCTATCTGCTCCCGGAGAAACCGATGCGGCCCCGGTTCTGGGATCGACGCGTGGGTTATTTTGCCACGGCACTCCACGACTATGGCACCGGCGACTTCGGCGGCATTGTGCGCGGCTATATCCAGCGCTATCGGCTGGAGAAGAAAGACCCGAAGGCACTGCTCTCGGACCCCGTGCAGCCAATCGTGTTCTACATCGGCCGCGGAGTGCCTGAGGTGTGGCGCCCGTACATCAAGCAGGCCGTCGAAGACTGGCAGGGCGTATTCGCGCAAGCAGGCTTCAAGGGTGCGATCGTCGCGCGCAATGCGCCCAGCGAGGCCGAGGACCCTTCCTGGGACCCGGAGGACGTGCGCCACAACGTGATCCGCTGGACGCCGAGCGGGCGGCGCAACGCGCTGGGCGCCGCCGTGGTCGATCCGCGCAGCGGCGAGGTGATCTCTTCGCACACGCTGTTGTGGCACGATGTGCTCAAGCTGCTGGAAACCTGGTACTTCACCCAGGCCAGTCCGCTTGATCCACGCGCGCAGAAGCTGCCGCTGCCGCCCGAACTGATGGGCGAATTGCTGCGCTACGTGGTCCGACACGAGATCGGGCACGCGCTGGGACTGCGCCATAACTTCAAGGCCAGTTCCGCCATCACCGTGAAGCAGCTGCGCGATCCGCAGTGGACGCGACTCTGGGGGACTTCGGCCTCCACAATGAGCTATGCCCGCTTCAACTACGTCGCGCAACCAGGCGATGATGCCGCCCTGATGCCGAATTTCGGGCCCTATGACTACTTCGCCATCGAGTGGGGTTACAAAGTTTTCCCCGAGAACATGACGCCCGACGAGGAGAACGCCAGGCTCGACGAAATTGCTGGACGCCAGGTGAGCAACCCGCTGCTGCGCTTCGGTGGCGAGAATGACGTGGCAGAGGTAGACCCCACTATATCCACGAGCGCACTTGGAGCCGACCCCGTGGCGGCAGGCGATCTGGGCCTGCGCAACATCGATCGCGTCATGTCCTTCATCGTTCCGGCCACGACGCGCACTGGCGAGGGGTACGAAAAGTTGAGCGAGATGTACGAAGCACTGATGCGACAGCGCCACAACGAGCTGGTGTACGTCTCCGGGATCGTCGGCGGCGTGGAGGAGACCCGCTACCAGGCAGGCCGTGGTACCGCGCCGTTCGCTCCCGTCGAACCCGACCGCCAGCGCGAGGCGGCCAGGTTCCTGCTCAAGCGCGCGTTCATTGAGCCCAAGGCCTTGCTCGATCCTGACGTGCTACGCCGCATCACACCATCGGGCGGCGCCGACCCGCTGCAGGGATCGAACGCAGCTCTGCTGCGCCGTTTGATCAACCCGGAAGTGTTCCAGCGCATGCTGGAAGCCAGCAGCGTGGGTAAGGGCCGCTACACGGGACTGGAACTGCTGTCCGATCTCAACGACGGCCTGTTCAGCGAGCTGGGCATGAAATCTCCAGTCGTCAGCCCCTATCGCCGACAAGTGCAGCGCAGTTACGTCACAGTCGTTCTGACGGCTACCGGAACGATCGACGGCCCCTCCCAGAGCGCCAACATCGACAGCGCCAATCTCGACAACGAACACGCGGACTCCGGCAGCGTGCGCAAGTCCAGGTCGAACCCGGGCACCACCCGATCCTTCGATTCCGAGCTCGCCTCCATTGGCCAGCAGTTCCGCGGCGGCGCCGACGCCCTGAGCGAATACCGCGCGGTGCTGCGGTCCGCAGTGGCAGAGCTGTACAGAAAGATCGGCGAGGCGCTCGACAGGATCAAGGATCCAGACACCCTGCTGCATCTGCGAATGATCCGGTCGCAGCTCGCCAACGTGTCCTGACTGGTCTGTCTGGCCCAGGTCGAAGCGCTGCGGGAACTTCGGATAGTGCGAAGGGAGGCAGTCCGAGAAGGGCCGGACCGTCGCATCATTTCTCCTGTTGGACTATGGCGAACGTGCCGCGTGCAAATGGCTTTGCGCACGACCCATACGAGGCCGAAATCGTGACTTGGCAGGAATCGCCAGGGTCGCACTCGGTGCCAGTCGCGAGGGCAATCTGAGTTTCGGTCTCGTGCACCAGCGAATTAACCAGCCGCGACGGCGGGCGCGGGTAATTTGGCGTTACTGTGCCCGATCGAACTCACCCGGCTTCCAGAGTCTTGTCCATCTGACTTAAAGGTTCCTGACACCTTCTCTACTTCTCCAAGTCGGCTATCAGCCTTTGTACGCCGGCATCGTCGGGCAGGACTTCGGCGAGCTTCCGCGCATAGAGGAGCGCCGCCCGGGCGTTCCCCGCCTCGCGGTTCATCGAAACGAGCGCGCCGAGGATATCGAGGTCATATGGGTGGCGCGCACTGGCGGCATGCAACACGACGAGGGCCGCGTCGCGTTTTGCGGTCGAGTGCAGACCGATCGCGTAGACATAAGCATAGCGGGCGCTCTCGGGCGCAAGTTTGACCGCTGCGCCGAGTTCCTTGAGCGCGCCAGCTTTGTCGCCCTTGCGCACCAGCAACAGCCCCAGCGCATGGTGCAGATCTGCCGCGCGCGGCAGAAGAGCTAGGCCGCGCCGGAGCACCTGCCCGCCATCGGCCTCGCGTCCAAGCTGGCGGTAGGAATCGGCGAGGTTCATGTACGCGCCCACGAAGCGGGGATCAAGAGAAAGCGCGCGCTGGTAAGCCGCGATCGCTTCCTCGGAACGGCCCTGGCGCATCCGCAGGTTGCCAAGATTGACGTTCGCGGCCGGCCAATCGGAATGCTGTTGCAGTGATTCGACGTATTCGTTGGTCGCCTTCTCCCGGAAGCGGCGCTGGTCGGGCGGGAATTGATCGTCGGCAACGTCCGCGACGACGCGTGCGGCCTCGACGCGCACGCCGCGAATCGGGTCGGCAAGAAGCGGCGCACCCGCTTGAGCGCGGACGGCAGCATCGAACGACTCCAGCAAGCCCAGCGCAGCGATGCGCATTCCGGGATCGGCGTGCGCGAGCAGCTTGCGCACATCGGGGAGGTTTCCGAGCCGGATGTGCGGCTGTGCCAGCGTTGCCGCGGTCGCCTTCACAATGGAAGGCGTCGCCCTGTCGTCGGCGACCGCCAGCAGCGAAGGTAGCGCCTTCGCACCTTGCGTCAAGCCTGCATGCAGCGTCGTACCGTAGTGCCAGCGCTCGCGCCAGGTCTTGCCGTACCACTTGTCCATGGCCGCAGAGGCCCAATCAGGCTTGCGTTCGGCGTGGCACTGGGTGCAGGCGTTCGGGCTGCCGAGCGTGGCCGACAAATCGGGCCGGGGGACACGAATGCTGTGATCGCGCCGCGGATCGACCACCATGTATTTCTGCGCGGGCATATGGCATTCGACGCACTGCGCGCCCTTCGTGCCGGTCTCGTGGAAGTGATGCTTTTCCGTGTCGAATGCCGCAGCGTTGTGGCAGCGCACGCACAAGGCATTGCCCTCCGCGCGAAGTTTCAGTGCGTGCGGCTCATGGCAGTCCATGCAGGTAACACCGCGCTGGTACATCCTGCTCTGCAGGAAGGAGCCCCAGGTATAGACCTCGTCGCGCTGCTGTCCATCAGCGTGATAATTCGGCTGCGTGAGCGGCGCCAGCCGGTGCGTTTCTTCGAGCGGCGCGCCGGCCTGCACTTCTTCGATAATCGTCGAGCGGCGGGCGTGACAGGCAGCGCAGACGTTCATGACGGCCGGGTCGGATGGCTGGTCACGCTGTGCGAACTTCGCGTCCGCTGCCGAAAACTTCCACGCCTCGCTCCAGCGGCTTCGCAGTACCAGGAGGCCTTTGTCGTTCTTCGACGAGTAAGGCGGGCGGGCTTGCTTCGCCCACTCAACGTGGCGAGAGCCCGGCCCGTGGCAGGCCTCGCAGGCGACATTGATCTCGGTAAAAGTGGTCTTGTAGGTATTGCCGGCGGCGTCATAACCCTTTTTCAGGTTCGTCGAGTGGCACGCGGCGCACTGCAGGTTCCAGTTCTGGTAGAGACCGGCCCAGTGGAGTTGATCCTTATGGCCGATCCTCTCGTTCGGGTAGAGATGAAACCAGCGTTGTCCGCCGTCGCCTTTGGGCCGCGTGTCCCACGCGATGGCGAGCGCCTGATAGCGTCCGCCGGGGAATTCGACCAGGTATTGTTGTAACGGCGTGACGCCGAAGGTGTATCTGACCTCGAAATCGGCGAGCTTGCCGTCCGCGCCGTCGGTGCGGACCATGAACTTGCCATCGTGCTTGAAGAACGTGGACTCGACGCCAAAGTACTTGAACTTCGCACCGTCGAAATTGCCGAGGACCGCGGACCCATTCGCCGCCTGCATCGCCAGCTGGTGATGCGAGCCCGTCCATGCCCTGAATTCGCTTTCGTGGCACTGGTTGCATGCGCCTGCACCGACAAAGTCGGCGCGCGACTGCCGTTGCTCGCTGCCGGCCGTCACGTCGGAGAGCGTGGTTGACGGTGTCGGCAGCACAGGTACCAGATAAATCGCAGTTGCGATTGCGGCAGCGACGGCAACACCGGCCGCCAGCCACCAGCGGTAGTTCGCACCCGGAAACGAATCCCGCCTCGGCTTCGCTGCGCCGACCGCGGCCAACGGCGCAGAGGACTCACCGCGCCCCTTGCCCGATTTCTTCTTTTTTCGGCTCATCACTGTTGCCTAAATTGTACGGAGCGGCCATTTGCCGGCGCCCGATATCATGGTGCCCGTATCATGCCCAAGATCAAGTCACAACCTGCGCTGGCTCACGCCGCGTCAGAACGGCAGCGAGGTAAAGAGCCGGTAGCCTGTGATACCTTCGCCGGTGCTCACCGCGATGCCAATGCGGTCCACCTCGATGCCGGCAATGGAGAACGGCCGGCGCGTGAGCACGCTGAGCGCCAACTCGAATTCTTCCCCGATCGAATTGTCCGGGTCGTCGAGTTCGGCGTAACGAATACGGCGGAAGTAGTAGTAATAGGCCGGGGTTATGCCGAAAATGATGGGACGTCCGAGCAACTCGGCCTGGGTCGGCACGACGATATCCACGCCGATCGCCAGATAGCCAAGGGGCTGTCTCGATCCATCGTGGGCGTCGTATCCAGCCACAGCCAGCCGGTTGACCAGGGCCAACTCGACCCCCTGGTCTTCGCCGATAAGGAAGCGGCTGCGCAAACCCACATCGTAGATCCACGCGTAACCGGCACCGTCGAGTTCCCAGCCGGCCCCGGCGGAGAAATAGGGCTTGAGCCGCCAGCGCGCGGTAATCTGCTTCTCCAGTTCGAGGCCCGGAACGAAGCTCAATGTGCTAAACGCGTTAGGCAGCCCCTCGCTCAAGATTTCGTCGAACTGATAGTCGTAGAAGCCGACCGACACCGGCAACGTGATCCGCAATCCCCAACGGTCTTCTTCGGGTTCCCGCAGGGTATAGCTCAGCGGCAATTGCAGCACCGCAACGGTGCGATCCCCGGTGGTATATACGCCGGTGCCAAAAGTGGCGGCGTAGTACCAGTTCGCGAGCTCTTGCCGCTGCTGGACGAAGCTCGGCTGCACCTGTTGCGCCTGTGCCGACGCGGCAGCCAGCAGCGCGGCCAGCATCCACAGGGCAGAGGCGAGCCTCGGAATACGCAATCGGAGAATCCGATAGCCACAGCGCATTTGACACAATTATCGAGCCGGCCGGCCGGCTCAGAATCGGATTGACAAGCCCGCCAGCGCTTCACCCTGGTAAAGCGCGTCGCCATTGATCGCGGCGACACAGCCGACGTTGTCGCTGCAGAACAGCGCACTGTCGTTGTTGATGAGGGTGCCATAGCCGCGCACTTCGAAGCGCAATCCGACGTGCTTGCCGAGCGGAAGCATGTAGCCCATGCCGATGTTGCCGGACAGGAACGTCTCCGAATTGAGGTCGCCACGATCGGGGCTCACGTGGGTAGCGCCGAACCCACCCACCACGTAGCCTCCCTTGCCCACTTCCTCAAAGAAGTAGGTACCGCCCAAGTGGTAGTAGTCGATGGTGAGCCCCTCGTTGTTCAACGTCGGCGCGAAGGACTGGGTACTGAGCGCGGTCTTCTGGTGGCTGTAGAACAGTTGCGCCTGCGTCTGCCGGTCGAGGCCGATGTCCACTGAGAGTGCGTAGCTGGCATCGTTTATGACACTCACGGACGAGCCGGTGCTCTCGTCGGTCAGAGTCCCGCCCGACCGATACCCACCGTAGAGCGTCACGCTGCTCTCCTTCTTGAGCGGTGGTGCAGTCTGGGCATGAACCGAACACGCCGCCGATAATGCCGCAGCCATGGCGAGAAGCCGCAAACCGTGCCAAAAAGCATGCGACCGTCGCACCGAAAGATCTCTCTTCAATCAAGTCTCCTTATTGGAAATGTTAAAGGCGATTTACCGGGGCAATCCGCCGCAATGGGAAGATGGCCAGCCGCCGATGCAGCGTCTGGTGACCGGGCTATTGCGGCTCCACTTTCCACTCGCCGTCGGGCTGTTTGCAAAAGGTCAATACAATACGGTTGTCATGTCCGCGCGCCGAATTCGCCACTTCGAGATCCCTGCACAATCGCCCTGCGCGATCGAAGCTTGCGCGGGGCGTGAGATCCCCATGCGCGCCAGTCTTCGGGTTTTCCCAGTGCACGGTACTTCCTTCGGGCGTCCGATCAAGCGTCCCGACGACGGTGGCCATGAGCATATCCCGGTCTTCGTCGGTCATGTGGCGGATCGGCACATCGCCTATCGAGAAAACGTTGACCGCCGGCACCGCACCGGGCAGCAAAGTAAAACAAACGATGATCGCGGCAACCCATTGTCTCCGCATCTTGCCTCCCGCATGAGATTCTACAGGCATCTTCCTCAGCACTCGGTGCACAGCATTCTATTCAATACTCCCCGTGAGGGGTGCCCGGCACAATCCTGTTCCTGCTTCACCCACCTCTTCATAACGCAGGCGTCGTACAGCGTCCACTTTCAATCGGTGGTCGAGTTCCCGCGAACGTCGTGAATGTTCTGATTCTCCGACTCATCGAATAACCGCTCGAACACTTCCAGACTGCGTAACTCGACCACGATAAGCTGGCGGCGGATGGAATCGCCGCGCATCTCGCGTAGCGGGCGGTGCCGGCGCTCACCATCCGGACGCACGGTAGGGCTATGTCCCGGCCTGCCGCTTCGGTTGCAGCAATCGACTCCGCACCAGGCCGATGTGGATGCGCAAGGTATAAAGAAAGTGCGTGAAGGCGGTCGGCACCCGCAGATGGTTGGCTCGACTTTCCAGCCGCTGCAGCCGGTCGAGCAGATCCTTCACGTCGGTGTCGGAGGTGCGCGCCTCCATCTCCGCCTCGATGAACTTCAATTCGCCATAAAGGGTGAAGACACGGCGGCGCACGGCCCAGCCGTATGCTGCCGGCAACAGCCGGACCAGCGGGAAAATCACTGCAATCACCGGAATCAGGATAACCAGCAGGCGTCCGACCAGAATCGCCAGCCAGAACGGCAGATAGCGTTGCAGAAAAGGCGGGCCGGTAAGGTAGTACTGCCTGGCCTCGTCGCTGAGCGGCAAGTCCATCGGCTCCGCAGCCGGGAACTGGCCTGCCTTCTGAAATACGCCCGGCGTCGAATGGACACGAAAAGCGGCGTCGAGCAGCAGATACTGCAACGCGGGGTGAAGGTCCTTGCGTACCACCAGGCTTGCTTTTGGCGCCACTAGCACCAGATCGCGGGGCGGCTTGTTCCTCGCGAGGTCGGCCACCCCTTCCGGCAGGATCACCTTGTAGAGAAAAGGGCGCAGCGCCACCTGCGCATCGGCGCGCGGAAACGACAATGCGTTGATCCCCTCCGAGGCGAGGAGCTGTTGCACCACCGTGGACTCCCATGGCGCCACGATCACAGCCACGTCCAGTTCGCCGTCGCGAAAAGCGGCCGCAACGTCCTGGTCCGGCAGGTGGTGGGGATCGACGCCGGCCAAGTTGACGCCGACAGCCACCATCAATTCCAGCCCGAGCTTGCGGGTGCCGCTGCCCTCCGGGCCGATGGACAGCCGTTTTCCCTGGAAGAGTCCTTGGGCGTGGCTCGGAGGAGCACCACTGAACAGCACCCAGACCGGCTCATAAAAGACTGTGCCCAGCGAAAGCAGATCCGGCGCATCCGCCGGCGTGGTCAATCCGGCCTGCACGAAAGCCACACTTACGCCTGATGAGGGATCGTTCAACCGTTGGAGATTGTCAACGGAGCCCTCGGTCGTCACCAGACGCAGTTCGACGCCGTGCGCAGCCAGCAATGCCCGATACCGTTCTCCGAACTTCTGCTGTGCGCTGTCCTCGGCGCCGGTCGCCATCGTGATGGTTCGAGGGGGGGCCGGCCCAAAGATCACCAGCAGTGTCGCCGCCAAGGCTATCACCGCAAGTACGACCGCCGCCCCGATCACGGTAACGGTCCGCTTCGAAGCGTTGAAGTGGTGGGACAGCATGTTCTTCTATGACGTTATTTTCGTTTTAGCAACGGGTCTGCCGTTCGTCCCGGCAAGGCAACCAGGGTTTCCGCTCACTCCCCTGCCCTTCCCATCTGCCCGGTTTTTACCCATTCTTTCATGTCCCAGGGGTGATACAGCGTCCAGATGTAATCGGTGGTCGAGTTCTCACGGAGGTGGTGAATGTTCTGACTCTCCGCTTCGTCGATGAACTGCTCGAACACTTCCAGGCTGGGAAACTCGACCACGATAAGCTGGCGGCGGATGGTATCGCCGTGCATCTCGCGCAGCGGGCCGGTGCCGGCGCTCACCACCCGCCCGCCCAGGCCGAAAATGATCCTGCCCGCCTTGACGCTGTAATCGCGGTAGTCGTTCTCCTTGCCGGGCTTGAGATTGAAAAGGTTCAGTGCATAAATCATGGCAGCGTCCGGCGATGACAGGGTTGGGAAAAGTCGCGTCCGGTAGAATGCTATACGAATTGCCACAACATCAGGGAGTCAACATGGCCATGAACATGCAGGTGCTGCTTGCCAGCCGCCCCACCGGCTGGGTCGAGGAGTCGAACTTCAAGATCGTCGAAACCGATGTGCCGAAACCCGGACCCGGCGAAGTGCTGGTGAAGAATCTGTGGCTATCGCTCGATCCCTACATGCGCGGCCGCATGAACGCGGTGAAGTCGTACACGAAGTACGTGGAGATCGGCGAAGTCATGACCGGCGGCACGGTCGGGCAAGTGGCCGAGTCGAGCAACCCCAAGTTCAAGGTTGGCGATTACGTTGTGGGCACGCTCGGCTGGCAGATGTACGCAGTATCCAACGGCGACGGGCTCGCGATCGTGGATTCCAAGCTGGTGCCGCTGTCCGCGTATCTGGGCGTCTGCGGCATGCCGGGCGGAACCGCGTGGATCGGACTGCTGGAGCACTGCGCGCCCAAAGCGGGCGAAACCGTGCTGGTTTCGGCGGCCACGGGCGCGGTCGGCGGCGTGGTCGGGCAACTGGCGAAATTGCAGGGCTGCCGCGCGGTCGGCATCGCCGGCGGCGCGAAGAAGTGCGAGTTCGCGGTCAAGGCACTCGGGTTCGATGCCTGCGTGGATTACAAGGCTGGCAATCTGCAGGACGATCTCAAGGCGGCCTGCCCCAACGGCGTGGACAATTATTTCGAGAACGTCGGCGGCGAGGTGCTGGATGCGGCGTTCAGGGTGCTCAACCCGTTTTCCCGCGTGGCGCTGTGCGGACTGATCGCCGAATACAACGCGACCGAGCCCTACGGTGTGAAGATGATGCGTTCGCTGCTGGTAAACCGGGTGAAACTGCAGGGCTTCATCGTTTTCGATCGCGTCGATCTGTATCAGCGTGCGATACCGAAGCTGGCAAGTCTGGTCTCGCAGGGGAAGATCAAATACCACGAGACCATCGCCGACGGATTGAAGAGCGCCCCGAAGGCGTTCATCGGCCTGCTGAAGGGCCAGAACCTCGGCAAGCAACTCGTCAAACTGGCCTGAGTTCCTCGGGACTCAGGTCTTCACCATTGGACGCAAAAGGGGGATTGCAGCGATGGCAAAAATGACAGCCGCTGAAGCGGCGGTACGCGTGATGGAGCGCGAAGGTATCGACATGGCATTCGGCATTCCCGGTGCCGCAATCAATCCGTTGTACGCCGCGCTAAGGCGCCGAGGCAGCATCTCGCACATTCTTGCGCGCCACGTCGAAGGGGCAGCGCACATGGCCGAGGGCTATACGCGCGCAGCGGCCGGCAATATCGGGGTTTGTATCGGCACGTCCGGGCCGGCGGGCACGGACATGATTACGGGGCTGTATTCGGCTTCCGCGGATTCGATCCCGATCCTGTGCATCACCGGGCAGGCACCGCGCGCGAGGATGCACAAGGAGGACTTTCAGGCGGTGGACATCGCTTCCATCGCCAAGCCGGTTTCCAAATGGGCGGTGACAGTGATGGAGCCGGCGCAGGTTCCGCGCACATTCCAGCAGGCATTTCACGTCATGCGCTCCGGTCGTCCAGGGCCGGTGCTGATCGACCTGCCGTTCGACGTGCAGATGACCGAGATCGAGTTCGAAGACGAGACCTACGAGCCGCTGCCGGTGTACAAGCCGAAGGCGACGCGGGCGCAAATCGAGAAGGCAATGTCGATGCTCAATGAAGCCGAACGGCCCTTGATCGTGGCGGGCGGCGGCATCATCAACGCCGATGCCTCGGACCTGCTGGTCAAATTCGCAGAGATCACCAACGTGCCGGTGATCCCCACGCTGATGGGTTGGGGAACGATTCCGGATGATCACCCGCTCATGGCCGGCATGGTCGGACTGCAAACATCGCACCGTTACGGCAATGCCACGATGCTCGCGTCGGACTTCGCGCTCGGCATCGGCAACCGCTGGGCAAACCGCCACACCGGATCGGTGGAGGTGTATACGAAAGGCCGCAAGTTCGTGCACGTCGATATCGAGCCCACGCAGATCGGGCGCGTATTCAGTCCCGACTATGGCATCGCGTCCGACGCCAAGGCCGCGCTGGAGCTTTTCGTGCAGGTCGCGCAGGAATGGAAGGCGGCCGGCACGCTCAAGAATCGCAGCGCATGGACCGGGCAATGCACGGCGCGCAAGGGCTCGGTCGAGTTTCTGCGCAAGACCAACTACGAAAACAAACCGATGAAACCGCAGCGCGTCTATCAGTGCATGAACAATGCATTCGGCAAGGACGCCTGCTACGTCAGCACCATTGGCCTGTCGCAGATCGCCGCAGCGCAGTTCCTGCATGTCTACAAACCGCGCCACTGGATCAATTGCGGCCAGGCCGGTCCATTGGGCTGGACGATCCCGGCCGCGCTCGGCGTTCGCGCAGCCGATCCAACACGCAAGATCGTCGCGCTGTCAGGCGACTACGACTTCCAGTTCATGATCGAAGAGCTGGCGGTCGGCGCCCAGTTCAAGCTGCCGTATCTTCATATCGTCGTCAACAACGCCTACCTCGGCCTCATCCGCCAGTCCCAGCGCGGTTTCGATATGGACTATTGCGTGCAGCTCGCCTTCGACAATGTGAACTCGCCGCAAGTCCAGGGCTACGGCGTGGACCACGTCAAGGTCGCCGAGGGCCTGGGCTGCAAGGCGATCCGGGTTTGGAAGCAGGAAGAGATCGACCCCGCCATTGAACAGGCGAACAAGTGGATGGCCGAACTCAAGGTTCCGGTCGTCATCGAAATCATGCTCGAGCGCGTCACCAACATCTCGATGGGGACCGAGATCGACAAGGTGATGGAGTTCGAGGAGTTGGCGGCGAGCCGGGAGGATGCGCCGTCAGCCGTCGGCTTGCTGGATTAGCAGGTTATCGAAGAAGCTACAACACCAGTGCGTCGCGATTCTTTTGCGGGGCGCTCTCGCGCACGAGTTGTTGCACACAAAAGAAGAGAAAGAAGATGGCGTTCGTCGGCCCGTTGAAAGGCGAGAACCTCGGAAGACAGCTCGTCAAGCTCGCCGACTGGTGAAATATTGATTAGCGTATTGGCGCGCTCACCGGCCCACGCAACAGCGGGAATAGCCGAAACCGCTCATCAGGTAACCATTGCCCGGATGACGTTCCACGAAGCGGGCAGCAGGGTCGCGGTAAGGGTGCTGCCTTCGGCCCGCACGCCGGCCAGAGCCGAGGGCTTCACACGATCGGGTGGGCCCTGGTATTGACCGCCTTGAGATCGGTGTCGTGCAGTTGCAGCGCGCGCTCCACCACAAGCCCGGAGAATCCTCCGGCATTTACCCGCAAGGGCATTTCCTCGGTCAGGCTGCGGTTGAGCGCGAACAGCGTCAGCGCGCCGGCCTGTTCGTCGTGCACCGCCGCGAGTTTCAGATAAGGTACTTCGGGCAGCGCAAACGAGAGATCCTGTGCACCGCGCGGATCGAAATAGCTGGCCGCGTAAGTGGGCGATTTGATTCGGGTGCGCAGCACGCGGCCGCGCCCGAAGTTGCTGAAATGCGAAAACGGATGGAAGATCGTCTGCCGCCACGCGGGCCCGCCGGTTTCGGTCATGATCGGGGCGATCACGTTGACCAGTTGGGCAAGGCATCCGGCTTTGACGCGGTCCGCATGATTCAGCAGCGAGATGCAGGCGCCACCAAAGACGAGCGCGTCCTCCACATTGTAGATTTCCTCCAGAATTCCCGGCGCCACCGGCCATCCGGGTTTGGTGCGGGCTGCGGAAGTGCGCCGCGTGCGATACCAGACGTTCCATTCGTCGAAGCTCAACATGATGCGTTTGCTGGAGTGCCGCCGGACGGCAACCGCGTCCGCGATCGCCACGACCTCGTCGATGAATTGGTCCATCAGATCGGGACTGGCGAGGAAAGCTGCCGTGTCGCCGGCGTAGTTGTTGATGTAGGTGTGGAGCGAAATGAACTCGACATGGTCGAAGGTGTGTTCCAGCACCGTGTCTTCCCAGGCGCCGAAAGTCGGCATGTTGCGCCCGGAAGACCCGCATGCCGCGAGTTCGATCGCAGGGTCGACCCACTTCATCATCTTCGCCGCTTCGGTGGCGATGCGGCCGTATTCCGACGGCCGTCTTCGCTTCCATCTGCCAGGGCCCGTCCATTTCGTTTCCCAGGCACCAGAATTTGACGCCGTGCGGCTCATCCCATCCATGTGCGCGGCGCAGCTCGGAGAGCGCGGTACCACCGGGATGATTGCAGTATTCGACCAGTCTTCGCGCGGCATCCGCCTCCGCGCGTGCCGAGGTTCACGGCCAGCATCGGTTCGGTATCGGCAAGCCGGCACCAGTCGATGAATTCATTGGTGCCGAACTGGTTGGTCTCGGTGGACATCCAGGCAAGGTCCAGGCGGCGCGGACGGCTCGTCACGGGACCGACCCCGTCCTCCCAGTCGTAGCCGGAAACGAAGTTGCCTCCCGGATAACGCATGATCGTGGGCGCAAGCTCGCGCACGAGCGCAAGCACGTCCCCGCGGAAGCCATGGGCGTCAGCAGAAGGGTGCCCGGGTTCGAAAATGCCGCCGTAAACGCAGCGGCCCAGATGCTCGATGAAAGCGCCGAACAGGCGGCGGTCCGTCACGCCGATCGCACGATCGCGGTGAAGATCGACTTCGACGTTATCCATATGCCTATTTGTCTCCATCCCGCCTACCACTCTCATCCCCATCACTCGTTTCCCAACAGTAACCGAAAATCTCACCACGAAGACACGAAGAACACAAAGTGACACGAAGAAATGCCAAATCAAATTCCTGCGCTGGAATGCCGAAGGAGGAGGGTAGGAAAACTAAAGTGGCTAGTTTCGAATAACACTTTCGTTGTACTTGCCTTCTTCGTGAACCTTCGTGTTCTTCGTGTCTTCGTGGTGAGGTTCAGGACTGCGTCTCTCCGCAACTGCGGGGAATAGGTTTTTCTTTAATTTTTGATAGAAGCGGCGTCAGGGGATAGCACCGCGGCCTTGAGCATGATCGAGTACGGATGCTGCGGGTTATCCAGAACCGTGCGGGCATCGCCGGACTCTACCACCCGGCCCTCGCGCATGATGATGATCCGGTCGCTGATGGAATAAGCCGTCGCCAGGTCGTGGGTGATATAGACGATGCCACACCGGTCTCGTCGCGCAGCGGTGCGCAGCAGATTGACGATGGACAGCCGCAGCGACGCGTCGATCATCGATACCGGCTCGTCCGCGACGAGCAGAGCGGGCGCCGGGATCAGCGCGCGGGCGATGGCGATCCGCTGCAACTGTCCGCCGGAGAGTTCGTGCGGAAAGCGGCCGCGCACTTCGGCCAGCGACAAACCGACCGTTCTCAACACCTCTTCGACCCGATCTTCGGCATCGCCGACCGCATCCAGCCCGGCTACGCGCCGCGCCGTCATGAAGAGATAGCGGTCGATCTTTTTCAGGGGATTGAAAGCTTCGAAGGGATTCTGGAAAATCGGCTGCACTCGCTTCATGAATTCCAGCCGGTCGCGGCCGCGCCGGATTTCCCTGAGGTCGGTGCCGCGGAAGCGGATGCTCCCCTCGGTCGGCAACAGCATGTTCAGGATCATTCGAGCCAGTGTCGTCTTGCCGCTCCCAGACTCGCCGATCACGGCCAGGATCTCGGCTCGCTCCGAGGGGATGGTGAAGCTGATTCCATCGACCGCGCGCACCCGATGGCGCGACAACAGATGGCCCATCGAATAGGTCCTGGCAACGTCGCGGACTTCCAGAAGAGGCTCGGTCACTGCACTTTCTCCGGCGTCACTGCGAAGCAGGCGGCCCGGTGACCGGGCGCAACATCGGCCATCGGCGGGTTTTGCCGGCGGCAGATGTCCATGGCGAGCGGACAGCGCGGATGAAACCGGCATCCGGCCGGCGGATCGGCGAGGTTCGGCGGCGCGCCCTCCAGGCCCTTGTTGCGGTTGTCGCGCCCGATCCGCGGCAGCGCGGAGATGAGATTCGCCGTATAGGGGTGCATGGGTTTTCGAAAAACATCTGCGGTCCTGCCCTCCTCCACCAGGCGGCCCGCGTACATGATGCCGAGGCGGTCGCTCAGATTGGCGTGCACCGCCAGATCATGCGTCACAAAGATGAGCGACGAGCCGAGTTCGCGCTGCACCTCGCGGATCATCGCCAGCACGCTGTTCTGGACGATCACATCGAGCGCCGTGGTCGGTTCGTCGGCGATGATGAAGTCCGGGCGGCAGACCGTGGCCAGGGCAATGGCCACTCTTTGGCGCATTCCGCCCGACAGTTGATGCGGAAATGCATCGAGGATTTGCGCCTCCAGATCGAGACGCTGCAAATGGACTCGCACCACCTCCAGGAACGCCGGCATCGGCTCGCCCAATGCCGAAACGCGAAGTCGACGAAGGAGTGGCGGATGCGCCGCACCGGGTTCAGGACGTTCATCGAACCTTGCATGATGCAGGACAGATGCTTCCAGCGGATGTCGGCGAGCGCCTCCGGATCGACATCCGTCATGCTGACGCGGCGGCCATGAAAATAGAAAGTGATCGCGCCGCTCACCACGTTGAGCGGCGGCCGCGTGGCGGCGGCGATGGTCCTGATCAGCGTCGTCTTGCCGCAACTCGATTCACCGGCGAGACCGTAGATTTCGTTGGCTCCGACTTGAAAGCTCACACCGTCAACCGCCCTGACTTCCCGTCGAACCCCGAATGCGGACGTCTGATAGTACGCGCGCAGATCGGAGACGGTCAGCACCGGATCGGTCATGCGGCCACCCGGCTGAGCCGGCTGCGCGGATCGATGTACTCGTTCATCGACACGGCGAGCAGAAACAGGCCGATGAAGGTGATGACCACCAGAAGCACTGGAAAGAAGATCCACCACCAGATCCCGGCCACCATGGCGGTATGCTGGTTGGCCCAGTAGATCATCACGCCAATGGTGGGCGTGTTGATGTCGGTGAACCCCAGGACCGAAAGCGTGACTTCGAGTCCGATCGACCAGTTTATGTTGTTCATGGTGGTCGAGAATACGATCGGCAGCACGTGGGGCATGTGCTCCTGCGTGAGGATCTGACGCGTGCTCATTCCGGAAAAAATGCCGGTATCGGTGAATTCGCGGGTGCGCAGGCTCATGGCAAGGGAACGAATCAGCCGCGCGTCGTAGGCCCAGCCAAGGCAAGCCATCGCCAGCGCGAGCAAGGTCCAGGACATGCTGTCGCGCATCACGAAGTAGAACAGCACCAGGATCGGAAACAGCGGGATCACGATGAAGGTGTCGTTGATCGACATCAGCATCCGGTCGGTGAGCCCGCCCACATAGCCGGAGACGAGACCGACCACGAGCGCGATGATGCGGCTGACCAGGGCAACGATGAAGCCGAACAGCAGCGTGTTGCGGATCGCGAAGGTCAACTGCCAGAAAACATCCTGACCGCGCGACGTCGTGCCGAGGACATGTGGCCAGGATGGTGCCATGTCCGGCGGCACCACAAAGCTGTCATTGGGCGGATAAGGCGACGCCAGCGACGCGGCTGCGATGATGAGGACGAAGGCAAGCAGGACCACACCGGCTGCAAATGAGCGGCGGGACCTGAACAGATCGCGAAAGACCGTGAACATCATCGCGTCGTCCTCACCCGGGGATCGAGAAACGGATAGAGCAGATCGATGGCCAGACACCGCCACCGATACGGCGACGATCGAAACCGAAGTGACGCCGAGGACCAGGCTGTAATCGCCCGCGTGAACGGCGGACACCAGCAACGTGCCAAGTCCCGGATATCCGAACACCTGCTCGGTGATGATGGCCCCGGTGAAGATCGCGCCCAGCGACATGGCCAGCCCGGTAACCTGCGGGACCAGGGCGTTGCGCATGACGTAGGAAACGAGGATACGACGACTATCCACGCCGCCCAGTTCGGCGTAGTTCACGTAGTCCTCGGTCACGATATTCGACACCAGAGCGCGCATCCCCATGAACCAACCGCCCAGGCCGACCAGTACCAGCGACAGAACCGGAAGGATCGAATGCTTCAACAGGCTCGCGATGAACGCAGGTTCGAAGGCCGGCTGCATGTTCATCGTGTAGCCACCGCTGATCGGCAGCACCGGCCACACGTAGCCAAACGCGATCAGCAGCACGAAGGCGACGATGTAATAGGGGATCGGATGAAACGCCATCGCCACGATGCCCGCCATCCACAGGACCTTGTTGTTCCGGTAATAGCCGGCAAGACCGCCAAGGAGATTTCCCAGGATCCAGGCAATGACGGTCGATACCAGGAGCAAACCCACGGTCCATGGAAGCGCACGCGCGATCAGCACCCGGACCGGCGTCGGAAAAGCCGAAAGCGACGGACCGAAATCGCCAACCGACACGCGCTTCCAGAACACCAGGTATTGATCCCACAAACTGCCCTGGAGGCCGTACAACTCCCTCAGGGATTGGCGCATCAATGCGACCGCCTCGGGATTCGTGCTGCCGAACTGGGTGGCGGCGGCGATGCTCTGCTCGACCGGATCGATCGGCGTGGCGTGGGTAACAATGAACGCGATGTTGATGCCGATGAACACGACCAGCACGAACTGGCCCAGGCGACTCAGCAGGTAGATTGAATAACCCCTCACCCCCTCTCCCCCTCTCCCCGACCCTCTCCCGCGAGGGGAGAGGGAGCCCTGAAGCCAGAGCATGGCTCAAGCATCGTTTTCGTTTCTGACGTTACTCCCTCTCCCCCTGCGGGAGAGGGCTGGGGAGAGGGGGCCGGGGCTTGAGCCTCACCATCATGTACCGGGAATTGGCCCAGTTCGGCACCGGATTGGCATAGGGTTGTTCAGCGCTGGGGTATCCCGTCCAATGGGTATCGTCCATGGCGGCGAAAACGTTGTACGACATCAGCGGTATGGTGGGCATCTCGCGCACCGTGAGCTTCACGTACTCACGGCCGAGTTCGAGCCCCTTGGGATCGTCGAACGCGCTCTTGCGTATCTGTCCGATGATTCTGTCGAGATCGGGATGCGCCCAGCGTTGCCAGTTGCGCGGCGGCTGCGGTTTGCCGGGGGGCGCGACGAATTGAGAATGCCAGCTGTCGAGAAAGAACGACAGGTCCGGGTGGCCGCCCCAGGTCTCGACGCTCCAGCCGATGAAGACCTCGAAATCGCCGGCGTTGCGCCGGTCGGACATGTTCCCTTGCGCAACGACGGTCGAGGCATCGATGCCAAACTGCCGCCACTGCTGCGCAATCATGCTCCCGGCCCGGGTCATCACCGGGCGCGACTCGCCCTCGACCATGATCCTGATCGTGAACGGTTTGCCGTCGGGCATGACCCACTTGTCCGCGCGTTTGGCGAAGCCGGCCTTTTCGAGCAGTTCCTGCGCCGCCTGTGGATCGGCCTTCCACCATCCGCTGCCGAAGGCCCTGGCGATCTGATTTGAGTCGGACGGAATCTGCTCGCCCATGGATGCACGCAGCATGTCCGCGATCTGTTTGCCGGTGGTGGGGTCATAGGGCCTGATCCTGCGTTTGCCGATGTCGAGCTCGAATTCCCTCAACCAACCCTCCAAAGGTGCGTGATAAACCTCGGGGTGAGATCCGGTTGGCGGGACACCGATCGCGGAGATGGTTGCCGCGCCACGGTAAGACGCCATCGAAACGGCCTTGATGTCGATCAGCAGCGCCAGCGCCCAGCGCACGTCGCGATTCTTGAACAGGTCGAGCTGATGGTTGAAGATTACGGCCGGCAGTGTCGGATCGGGATGGGCATACGGGAAGCCCTTGAACCACCCATGAGAGGACTTCGATTGCCTGACGAGGGTGAACATGCCCTCCGGCGAAGTATCGTGGACGATGTCGAGCTGGTGATTGAGTTGGGCAATCACGCGCTTGTCCGGCGGGCCGGCGTCCATATAGACGACGTACTTCGGTCCTGGCTTGCCGAAACGGGCAATGCTGGTGCGTTGCCAGTCGCCGCGCAACTGCCAGATGAACCACTTGCCGTTGGGATCGTAACCGTGGAGCACGTAGGCGCCGAGGGAGACCGGCGGATCGAAGGCGAATCTGAGCGGGTCGCCGGCTTTCTCGAATATGTGCTTCGGCATCATCCACATCGCGTTCCAGCGCACGGTAAAGAGCGCGTGGAAACGCGAGTTCGGCTTCTTCAGCTTGAACACCACCGTGTAGCGGTCGGCGGCGGAAATGCTGTCAACGTTGATCTGGATCGGGGCGCTCCAACGCAGGCCGTTGGTCTTCATGTGCGTCTGAATCGTATAGACGACGTCGTCGGCGCTGAACTCGGTGCCATCGCTCCAATAGATGCCCTTGCGCAGTTTCACCGTCATCCTGGTGAAATCGCTGTTGTAGAGCGGCTTGTCGGCGGCGAGCGAGTTGACCCAGACACCGTCCAGGCCGCGTTCCGGATCGATGAACCAGAAAGTATCCATCGCCAGTTGATGCAGCCCTGTCGACTGGCCGCCGGCGTTGATAGCCCAGATGTTGAACCAGCCTGCGTTCTTGATCGTGCCTTCGGGGTTCTCGACGATCAGCGTTTCATTGCGCGGAAGGTCGGTAACGGACTCTTCGGCATGGACAGACACGGTCTCGATTCCCACAAGGGCTACCACCGCAATGATCCGCCAGACTAGCATCGACCCCTCCCCCAGCTACGCGCCGTTGTCATTTGCGTGGTGCATTATCGGCCGTGCCGAGGCTACGCGGTCCGCGAAATCGGGTCAACACGGACCAGGAAAATGTGTCAACCAATCAGAAATCCGGTCACGTTGCCGAATGGCATGTGAACATGGCGGCCTGTTCCGGCCTGTAATCAGAATCAGACCGGGCACTCATGGCACGACGGCGAAGAACAAGAACGCCGCGAAAATCGCCAGGTGGACCACGCCCTGCAGCACGGTCGTGCGGCCGGTGCCAAGCGTAATCACGCCGACGATCAGCGTCAGCGCCAGAAGCACAATCTCCTTCGGCTGAAGCCCAAGATGAATCGGCCGACCGACCAGCATGGAGACAACGGCAACTGTGGGAATCGTCAGGCCGATGCTGGCGAGCGCGGAGCCAAGCGCCAGGTTGAGGCTGTTCTGCAGCCGGTTCGCACGCGCGTTGCGCAAGGCGGCAAATCCTTCAGGCAGAAGCACCAGCATTGCAATGACGATCCCGACCACCGCGGCCGGCGCACCCATCCGGTCTACGCCCTCTTCAACGACCGGCGACAGGATTTTCGCAAGGCCGACGACGGCGATCAGGGCAGCAATGAGCAGCCCGAGACTGGCGAGGGCGTTGCGGCCGGAAGGCGGCACCGCATGGCCTTCTTCATCGTCGCTTTCCGCCAGGAAATAATCGCGGTGCCGTATTGTCTGGACGAAAACGAAGACCAGGTACAGCACGAGCGATACGATTCCGGCAAAAACAAGCTGCGAATTCGAGAGTCCGGGGCCGGGCACTGTGATGGCATAGCTGGGCAGGACCATCGACAGAACTGACAAGGCGCAGAGAACGGCCAACGCGGCGCTGGCGCCCTGGATCTGGAATCCCTGTTCGTGGTGGCGCATGCCGCCCATCAACAGGCACAGACCGACGATGCCATTGCAGCAAATCATGATCGCGGCGAACACCGTGTCGCGCGGCAGCGCTTCCTTGCCCGCGCCGCCGGACAGCATCACGGAAACGATCAGCGCCACTTCGATCACTGTGACCGCTACGGCGAGCACCAGTGTGCCGAAGGGCTCGCCGACCCGATACGCCACAACTTCAGCGTGATGGACCGCGGCGATGACCGAACCAACCAGCCCAATCGCTGCGAAGCTGGCCATGAAGGTGCCGGGCAGCATGATGGCCGCCGCCATGACCAGCCAGGCAAGCAACGGCACAAACCATGTCCAGGGCGGATTGGTTTTCCTGAATGCCATGGGTGACCCCGCCCTCAGGTGCTGGGCCGGACCAGCGCCAGCGCAACCCTGAACGGCACCAGTGCAAACAATGCAATCGCCAGCTTCACGCCAAGATCACCCAACGCCAGTGTGACCCAGGGCATGTCGGTGCCCGCAAAAGCCAGCGTGAAGAAGATCGCAGTATCCACGATCGAGGCAAACAACGTGGACACCAGCGGAGGTTTCCACCACGCGTGGCGGCGCAGCCGGTTGAATATCCTCACGTCCAGCAGTTCGGCACACAGGAAGGCGGTTCCCGATGCAAATGCGATGCGAGGCGTGGCGAGCCACGCGGACAACAGCAGCGCGACGACGAAGCCCACATACACGATTCTGCGTGCCATGCGCGGACCGTGATAGCGGTTCGCGAGGTCCACGACCAGAAACGAGAACGGATAGGTGATCGCGCCCCAGGTGAGCCAGTCGCTGAGCGGATACTGGACCAGGACGTTCGAGGTCACCACGATCAGGACCATCGCCGCGGCAAAAGCGATGGTCAGCTTGATGTTCGTCATGACTGGCTTTCTCGGGGTTCGAAGAGCGGATTCGGGATGCGATTATGGGGTTGCGCCCGTGAAGTTGCCAGTCCTTCGCGGGTCACTGTTCCGAATCTGGCTGCTGGCCGTATCATTGCGCCTGCAACCCGGTTCAGAAGAACACACCGACTTTGGAAGGAGTCCGTCAATGCGTTGCCTGGCACTGCTCGCCCCGCTGTTATTGATTCCCGCAATGCCTGCCCTGGCGCAGGATTTGGCCACCAGCGTGGATCAGAAGGTTCGCGCACTGGAAACAAAGATCATCGCCTGGCGCCGCGACATACACCAGAACCCCGAACTGTCGAACCGCGAGCTGAGAACGGCAAAGCTGGTGGCGGACCAACTACGCAAGCTCGGCATGGAAGTGAAAACCGGCGTGGCAAAAACCGGCGTGGTCGGCCTGCTCAAGGGCGGCAAGCCGGGACCGGTGGTGGCGTTGCGCGCCGACATGGACGCGCTGCCGGTGACCGAGGAATCGGATCTGCCCTTCAAGTCCACGGTGAAGACCGAGTATCTCGGCCAGCAGGTCGGCGTCATGCACGCCTGCGGACACGATGCGCACGTGGCCATCCTGCTGGGCGTCGCCGAGGCGCTGGCGAGCGTGCGTGATCAGATTCCGGGGACGGTTAAGTTCATTTTCCAGCCCGCGGAGGAAGGCCCGCCGCCGGGCGAATCAGGCGGCGCGCCGCTGATGGTTGCCGAAGGCGTACTGGAGAATCCGAAGCCGGCGGCAATCTTCGGCCTGCACGTCATTTCTGGAGTTCCGGCGGGCATGATCACCTATCGTTCCGGCTCACTGATGGCGAGTGCGGACTGGCTCTACATCACCGTGAAGGGCAAGCAGACCCACGGCGCATGGCCGTGGTCGGGCATCGACCCGGTGGTGACCTCCGCCCAGATCGTCACCGGGCTGCAGAACATCGTGGCGCGGCAGATCGACGTTTCCAAAGAACCCGCGGTCGTGACCGTGGCAACCATTCACGGCGGCACCCGCAAGAACATCATTCCCGACCAGGTCGAGATGACCGGCACGATCCGCACTTTCGACGAGGGCATGCGCCAGGACGTTCACGCCCGCATCAAACACATCGCGGAGTCCATCGCCGAGGCCAATCACGCCCAAGCCGAGGTCCGCATCGACAAGGCGGTGCCGGTCACGGTCAACGATCCCGCGCTAACCGAAAAGATGATTCCAACCCTCAAGCGCATCGGCGGGGATGGCGGGTCGAGGCCGCACCAGAGGGTGATGGTGGCCGAGGATTTTTCCTACTTCCAGGAACAGATTCCTGGCCTGTTCTATTTCGTAGGCGTGACTCCCAAAGATCAGGACATGGCAGCTGCCGCGCCGAACCACTCGCCGCGCTTCCACATCGACGAGTCGGCACTGGTGCAGGGCACGCGCTCGCTGGCGGCGCTCGCCGTGGACTTTCTCTCGGCTCGCTAGACGTTCAACTCGATCTTGTTATTGATGACCTTTACCGGGTCGCCGACACGCAGGTCCGCTCCATCGCGTGTCTCCACCAAGCCATAGCGGCCGTCGCTGAAGCGAACGGTTACTTCGTAACTGATTTCGATCAGGCGATCGCGCATTTCCTGGTTGCCGACCGCGCCGACAAAAACATTATTCTTCGGGGCGTCGCCGCCGAAGCTGAAGCTGAAAACGGGACCGACCGGCGGCAATCGCTCGTTAAGCGTGCGCGCCGATTCGCGTTCGCGCTGCACCTCGCGGATGCCGGTGACGACGCCACATTCGCGGCACTCCGAACTGCCGGCTGCGGCAGCGACGGAGCCCGGCTGCTGTTGGGCGCAAACGTACCCCGTTACCCCCAGGGCGCACGCCAGAACAATTGTGGTAATCGCGCGTGTCATCGGATCCGGCCCGTCACTCGGGAATGGCCTGCAGCAAGTACATCGAGGACAGCACTACGCCCGGCCGTCCCAGGTACCCTAGCCAGATATCGTAGATCCTGACGATCTCTTTGGTCCGATATATGCGCGCGAGCGAACGATTCACCGCGAGCCGGAAGTCATGATCATCCCGGCGCATCGCCAGTGCATAGGGCTCGATCGAGAAGTCCTCGTCTATCAACTTGTAGGCCTGCTGGCCCTTTTCGTCGAGCGCCAGCCCAAGCAGCAGCAGACGATCAGAAGCGTAAGCATCGACTTCGCGGGCGGCGAGCAAAGCCATCCCTTTGCGTTCGTCGGCCACCGGGACGATGCGCGCCGCGACGCCGCGAAGCTTCAGTTCCCGGGGCAGCACATCCGCGGTGGTGGTGCCCGGCACCACCGCAATGCTTTTGCCCGCGAAATCGGTCAAACGCGCAAGCGGGTCCGCCAGCCTGACCAGCAGGCTGCCGCCATCGATGAAGGTCATCAGGCTGAAGTCCACGCCTTCCTGCCGGGACAGGGTCCAGGTCGTGGTGCCGCAGTCGAGATCGACCCGCCCCTCCTTCACCGCCGCCAGCCGATCCTGAAACGTGACCTTGACCCACTCCCGGCGCAGATTCGGCACGCGCAACTGCTTACCGATGCCCTCTACCACGCCATTGCACAAGTCGATCGAATATCCTTCCGGGGGCTTGCCTTTCTCGGCATATGAAAACGGCGGCGCCGACTCGAGGAAACCAAGGCGGATCACGCCGCTCGCGCGTATGCGTTCGAGCGTACCAGCGGGCTCCGCAGACACTCCGACCGCAACGAGCGTGAGAAGCAGGAACAGCAGTACATTTGCAACTCTCATATTTTTCCCCATTTTGATGTTCGCAGACCCCAGATCGGGCTCAATGTCGTACTGGTCCGATGCCGGTTGCATCCGGCGCCCTCCAGAACACCCCGTTCTTCATTACTCCAGAAATTCTGTTCTGGTCCTGCAGGATGGTGACGTCTTCGAGCGGGTCGCCATTGACGAGCAACAGGTCGGCCAGATAGCCCGCCTTGATCTGCCCAAGGCGGTCGCCCATGCCCATGATCTCGCCGCCGAGTTTCGTCGCCGCGACAATCGCGTCCATCGGCGTGAACCCGAGCAGATTCACGAAGTGCGCAATGTCGCGCGCATCGGTGCCAACCGGGTTCCAGGCGAATCCATAATCCCCGCCGACCAGAATGCGCACGCCGCGTCGCTTCAGGTCTTTCATGTTCTCGATTCCGCATTCGAGTTCCCGGCCGGTTCCACGCTTCTCGGCAACCTCGCGCGAAATCCCCCACGGCCCGGCTTCATTCAGCGTGGTATAGAGGTGGCCGATGTACCGGCGCGACGAACACCTCGTCTTTGGCGTCCTCAAGAGCAGCTTTTGCCTCGTCGTCCAGCAATGTCGCGTGATAGATGACGCCAACGCCATGGCGCAGGCACATCTTCACCGCCTCCGCGCTGCGCGCATGCGCGGCAATGCGTTTGCCGTGCGCGTGCGCTACGTCGCATACGGCTTCGACCTCGGCCTCGTTCATCACCGTGGTATCCGCGCGCGATGCGGGCACTCCGTCATCCCCTGAAACGTTCATCTTCAGCGTATCCACGCCCTCGCGCACCATCTCGCGCGAGAAGCGGCGAAACTCTTCCGCGCCGTTGCAGACCACGGCGAAATTCTCACGGTACATGTGATACAGGCGGGCATCGCCAAGGCCAGAAGTGACCGTCATCTCCGGACTCGCAGCAAGTGTTCTCGGCCCGGGAATATCACCGCTGTCGATGGCGTTGCGGAGCACAACGTCGAGCCTCGGTTTGGCTGAAGCGGCACTGAAGCAACTGGTGAAACCCGCATCGAGCATGCGCCGCGCATTCTGCGCGCAGCGCAATGTATGCTCTTCGGGCGGAATGAACCCGAGTTCGACCGACTGGGCGAAGTCGGTGAACGAAAGATGCGAATGCGCCTCGATGAGTCCGGGCATCAGCGTTGCGCCCTGCCCGTCGACAACCCATGCGTCGCCGACCGCAAGCGGGGCGGAGGCCGGAACGACCGCAGTTATCCTGTTGCCTTCGACGAACACGGACCCGGCGAAGGCGGGATTGCCGGTACAGTCCAGTACGCTGACGTTCCTGAACACTGTTGCATTCATGGTCGGGAGAATCCTCTGAACGGCTCTTCGGAATCTACAGGTTCTCGATGTACATCCGGTTCCAGGTCGGGCTGATGATGATCTGATTGATGCACACGTGCGGCGGCATCTCGGCGATGAACCGGATGGTATTGCCGAGGTCTTCGGCCTGGAGCATGCGCGCGCGGTCTTCTGCGCTGGGTGGAACCGGGCGCCGGTCCATGATCGGAGTCGCGACTTCCGCCGGGCAGATCGCGCAGGCGCGGATGCCGTTGGCGCACTCCTCCATGTTGATGGTCTCGGTCATTGCCGTGACGGCGTGCTTGCTGGCGTTGTAGGCGGCGCCGGTCAGTTTCGGATGGAAGACCCCGGCCCAGGAGGAAACGTTGATGACCAGGCCGTCCTTCCGCGCGCGCATCACCGGCAGCACAGCAAGCGTCGTGTAGAACGAGCCGTCGAGGTTGATGCCGATCACTTCCTTCCAGCCCTCGATGGTCTGGTTGCTCCAGTAGCGGTTGGGCACGTTCAAGCCCGCGCTGTTGACGAGAATGTCCACGCGGGCGTGGCGGTTGAGGATGGCGGCTGCCGTTTTCTTCACCGACTTCGCGTCCGACACGTCCAGCGCCTCGACTTCGGACTTGCCGCCCTTGATGCGGATTTTCTCCGCCTCCAGCGCCAGCACTTCCTTGCGCCGCCCCGACATCACCACCGTCGCACCCGCATCCGCCAGTGCCTTGGCGCCGGCCAGGCCGATCCCCGTTCCCGCGCCCGTAATCCAGGCCACTTTCCCCGTAAGCGAAATCATTGCGCCTCCGATTATTTTGCGAACGCCGAGTCCATTTTTCTCCGCTGCACGCGTGGCCGCAAACGCTTCGCGCAGCGCCTGCGCCGACTCTGCGACGGCCCGCTTCGCCGCATCCACTGCGCCGCCCATCAGGATAAAACCGTGAATCATGCCCTCGTAATTGACCAGCCGCACGCGGTTGCCGGCCTCGATCAGCCGCCTGGCGTAGTCCACGCCTTCGTCGCGCAGCGGATCGTAGCCTGCCACCAGCACCAGCGCCGGCGGCAGATTCGCGAGGTCATCGGCGATCAGCGGCGCAAAGCGGAAATCGTTCGAAGTCCGCGCGACTGCGCTGGTAAAGCTTGAAGAACCAGGTGATGTTGTTGCGGCTCAACACGTAGCCCTCGGCAAATTTGTAGTGCGATGGCGTCTCCGGTTCCGGTGCTGCGCACGGATAGATCAAGAGCTGGAATGCGATCTTCGGATGGCCTGCGTCGCGCGCGAGGATAGCCACCACCGTCGCCAGGTTCGCCCCGGCGCTGTCCCCGCCTACGGCGATGGCTTGCGGATCCGCCGCCGAACTCCACCGCGTGCAGTGCCACCCAGCTTCAGGGCCGCTTCGCAATCCTCCACCGCCGCCGGGAAATTTGCACTCCGGCGCCAGCCGGTAGTCCGCCGAAACCACGATGCAATCGGCCTGGTTGGCCAGCATCCGGCACACCGAATCGTGGGTGTCGATCGAGCCGATGACGAAGCCGCCGCCGTGGAACCACAGCAACACCGGCAGCTTTTCGCCCGCCTTGGCTTCGCGCGGCGCGTAGATGCGGATCGGGTGGGGCTGCCGGGACCGGGAATGCGCCGGTCCTCGGTCCGGAAAATCGGTTCCTTCACCGCCAGTTTGGCCACACGCAGCAAATACTGCTCGCGCGCCTGGTCGGGAGTGAGTTGCCAGAACTCAGGAGCATTGGCCTTCTTGACCAGGCCGATGACGAATTCGATCTGCGGATCAAGCGGCATGACTATTCCCTTGGGTACAGCAGTTTGAACGTGCCGGTCGCCTTTGCCAGCAGGGTACCGTCCTCGCTGCGCAGTTCGCCTTCGGAAAAGATGAGCGAACGGCCGGCACGCTGGGCGCGGCTTTCTGCGAGCACCGGCCCGACAGCGGCGGCGATGAAGTTGACTTTGATCTCGACGGTCAGCGCGCCGTTGCAGTGCTCATCCAGCGAGCGTCCCGCGGTCGCCAGCGCCACGTCGAGCAACGTCATCAGCGCGCCGCCATGCATCGAGCCCCAACTGTTCTCAAACTCCGGCTGCGGTTCGAGACGCATGCGTACGACACCGTTACGCTTCTCGAGAAGTTGCAGGCCGAGGTGCTCCACGAAAGGCACATGGATGTCGAAGCCTGTCGCCGCCCTGGTCATGGCGTTACATCGCGACCAGTCCGCCATCGACAGCGACAATCTGGCCGGTAATGTATGCGGACGCATCGGAGGCCAGCAGCACCGCCAGGCCCTTGAGATCGAAATCCGTGCCCAGCCTTTTCATCGGCGTGATTTCCAGAATGACCTGCTCGGCCTTGTCAATCATTCCCTGCGACATCTTCGAGGGGAATACGCCCGGTGCGATGGCGTTCACGGTGATCCCGTAGTGCGCCCATTCCACCGCCAGTGAGCGCGTGAAATTGACAACGCCGCCTTTGCTGGCATTGTAGGCGATGGTCGGCATCATGCGCGGATCGGTCCCCACCAGGCCGGCGATGGAGGCGAGGTTGATGATCCGGCCGTACTTGCGCGGGATCATACTCAGCTTTGCGACGGCCTGGCTCACCAGGAACACCGCGGTCAGATTAAGGTTGATCACCTTGTACCAGGCATCGAGCGGATGATCCTCGGCTGGCGCGCCCCAGGCCGCGCCGGCGTTGTTCACCAGAATGTCGATCTGGCCGTAGCTTTGCAGCACCTGTTCGACCATCGGTTGTACCGATGCGGTGTCCTGCAGGTCGTTGACGACCGTCAGCGCCTCCACGCCCAGGCCTTTGAGATGCGCCTTGGCCTCCGCCAGCTCGCCCGCTTTTCGGGCGGTGATCGCCACTTTGGCACCCATCTCGCCGAGGGCTTCAGCTATCTGCAGTCCCAAACCGCGCGAGCCGCCGGTGATCAGCGCGGTCTTGCCTCTCAGGTCAAACAGCTTCTTCACATTCATGAAAAATCCCTTTTTTGCCACAGAGGACACAGAGATCACAGAGAAAAAGTAAGAGCAAGATAATAAGCTCGGGTCAAAACCTCATCGTTGGCTGATGATCGATGGCAATGGAAGGTGGCGGCACAGGTTAGCGAACAGTTAGTTCGCACTTATCCCCAGGTCGCTTTCCCTCGTTCTGTTTTTTCTCTGTGACCTCTGTGTCCTCTGTGGCCAATTCAAGAGTTAAACGACTTCGAACAAACCGGCGGCGCCCATGCCACCGCCGATGCACATGGTCACCATGACATACTTGATGCCGCGGCGCTTGCCTTCGATCAGCGCGTGGCCGACCAGGCGGCTGCCGGTCACGCCGTACGGATGTCCGACTGCGATCGAGCCACCGTTGACGTTGAGCCGGTCGTTGGGGATGCCGAGCTTGTCGCGACAGTAGATGACCTGCACCGCGAACGCCTCGTTCAGTTCCCACAGGCCGATGTCCTCGATTTTCTTCCCGGTCTGTTTCAGCAGCTTGGGTATGGCGAAAACCGGACCGATGCCCATCTCATCGGGCTCGCAGCCGGCGACCGCGAAGCCTCGGAAGATACCCAACGGCTTGAGGCCTTTGCGGGCCGCCATCCGGTCGCTCATCAGCACCTGCGCCGACGCGCCGTCGGAAAACTGGCTGGCATTGCCGGCGGCGATCACTCCGCCCTCGATCGCCGGCTTGATCTGCGACACGCCTTGGTAGTTGGTATCGGGCCGGATGCCCTCGTCCTCTGACGCCGTGACGTCCTTGACCGATTCCTGACCGGTGTTCTTGTCGACCACTTTCATGCGCGTTGAGATCGGTACGATTTCGTCCTTGAATTTGCCCTCGGCGCGCGCCTTGGCAGCTTTCAGTTGACTGTCGACGCCGTAACGGTCCTGCGCCTCGCGGCTGATCTTGTAGCGTTTGGCGACGGTCTCCGCGGTGGCGAGCATCGGCCAGTAGATTTCCGGCTTGTTCTGCGTGAGCCATGACTCGGCGAGCATGTGCTTGTTCATTTCGTTCTGCACGCAGGAGATCGATTCGACGCCGCCGGCAACGAAGATCTCCGCCTCGCCGGTCAGGATGCGCTGGGACGCCAGTGCCACGGTCTGCAGCCCCGAAGAGCAAAAACGGTTGACCGTCATGCCCGAGACCGTGACCGGCATCCCGGCGCGGATCGCGATCTGCCGGGCGATGTTCTGACCGGTCGCGCCCTCCGGCGTGGCACAGCCCATGATCACGTCCTCGACTTCGGCGGGATCGAGCTTCGCGCGTTCCAGCGCCGCCTTCACCACGTGCCCGCCCATGGTTGCACCGTGGGTCATGTTGAGCGCGCCCTTCCAGCTCTTGCATAGCGGCGTGCGCGCGGTAGAAACAATTACTGCATCCATGATCTCTCCTCTAAATCATTTGCCACAGAGGACACAGAGGTCACAGAGGAAAAACCAACAACTGAGCAAGAAACGGAGGGCGGGACATTTTCCTGGCGGCGCGCATATTGCGATCTTCGTACCGCTTGATGATCAGTCTGGTCTTCGCTCTTCTCTGTGCCCTCTGTGTTCTCTGTGGCCAATTTAGTTGTTGAACTTCTTACCCTCGGCTGCGAGCTTGGCGAGCAGCGCCGCCGGCTTCCACAATTCACCATGGGCGGAATGATAGCGCTGCACCGCTTCGTACACCTTGTCCAGGCCGACAGTGTCGGCATAAAACATCGGACCCCCGCGATAGCGCGGGAAGCCGTAGCCGTAGATGTAGACGATGTCGATGTCGGAGGCCCGAAGCGCGATGCCCTCGTCGAGGATTTCTGCGCCCTCGTTGACCAGCGCGTAGACGCAGCGCTCGAGGATCTCCTGGTCGGAGATCTCGCGGCGCTTGATGCCGGCTTCCTTCGAGGCCTTCACGATCAGCGCCTCTACCGCAGGATCGGGAATCGGCGTGCGGTTGCCGGGCTCGTAGCGGTACCAGCCTGCGCCGGTTTTCTGCCCGAAGCGTCCGAGTTCGCAGATCTGGTCCGCCACCTTTGAATAGCGCAGGTGTGGCGGCCGAGTCGCGGCCTGGCGCTTGCGGATGTACCAGCCCACGTCGAGCCCGGCGAGGTCGCCGACGCGGAACGGGCCCATGGCGAAGCCGAAATCCTCGATCACCTTGTCCACCTGCTGCGGGAGCGCGCCCTCCTCGAGCAGGAAGCCGGCCTCCCGGAAATAGCCGTGCAGCATGCGGTTGCCGATAAAACCATCGCAGACGCCCGCGACCACGCCGACTTTCTTGATGGCCTTGGACAGTTTCATCGCCGTTGCCAGCGTTTCCTTCGAAGTCTTCGCGGCGCGCACCACTTCGAGCAGCTTCATCACGTTGGCCGGACTGAAGAAATGCAGTCCCAGCACGTCCTGCGGCCGCGAGGTCATGGCGGCAATCTCGTTGACGTCCAGCGTCGATGTATTGGTAGCGAGGATGGCGCCCGGCTTGGCGGCCTTGTCGAGCTTCTCGAACACCTGCTTCTTGACCGCCATGTCCTCGAACACGGCTTCGATCACGATGTCGGCGTCCTTGATGTCTTCGTAGCGGGTCACGCCCTTGAACAGGCCCATGCGCTTGTCCATGGCTTCCTGACTCAAGCGGCCCTTGGATACGGTCGCGGCGTAATTCTTGCGAACGATGCCCAGGCCCTTGTCCAGGGCCTCCTGGTTCACCTCCAGCACCTTCACCGGAATGCCGGCATTGGCGAAGTTCATCGCGATGCCACCGCCCATCGTGCCGGCACCGATGAGCGCCGCGGACTTGATCTCGCGCGCCGGCGTGTCCTCGGGCACGTCGGGAATCTTCGCAACCTGGCGCTCGGCAAAAAACAGGTGCCGCAGCGCGCGCGACTCGTCGGTCTTGACCAGTTTCTCGAACTGCTGGCGCTCGAACGCAATGCCTTTGGCAAAAGGCTGACTGACCGCGGCTTCGACGCAGGCAACGATCGCCAGCGGCGCGGGATAGCCGCGCCAGTCCTTGGCCACGCGGCTGCGCGCCTGCTCGAAGAACGCCGCAGCCGGCCGGTCCAGCGCCACGGAAAGCTGGCTGGCGCGTCGCACGCCTTTGCCCTCCCTGACAAGGCGGTTGGTGTACGTAAGCGCCGCGGCGCGCAGGTCGCCTGAGACGACGTCGTCCACCACGCCCAGCTCCTTGGCCTTCTCCGTCGTAATCGGATCGCCGGCGACCATCAGGTCGAGCGCCTTTTCGGCACCGATGAGCCGCGGCAGTCGTTGGGTGCCCCCCGCGCCCGGCAGGATGCCAAGCTTGACCTCGGGCAGCGCGATCTGCGCGCCGGGAAGCGCTACCCGGTAATGACAGGCGAGCGCAAGCTCGAGGCCTCCGCCCATGGTCGGGCCATGGATCGCCGCCACGATCGGCTTGGTCACCGTGTCCATGTAGGCAAGCACGTCGGGCAACTTGGCTTTGCCGGGGTCGTAGCCGCCACCAAATTCGCTGATGTCCGCCCCGCCGGAAAAGTTGCGGCCCGCGCCGATGAGCACGAACGCACGCACATGCGGATCGTGGTCCCCGTCCTTGAGCGCATCGAGGATGCCCTGCACCACGCCCTTGTTCACCGACAGCGCGTTGACCGGCGGATTATTCAGCGTGATGACGCCAATACTGCCCTGCTTCTGGTATTCGACTAAGGTGGTCATTTATAAAACCTCAAATCTTGGAACGCAAAGGACGCAAAGGTACGCGAAGGAAGGACAAAACGATATAGACAGAAAACTTGAGTGTATCGCGCATGTCCGGACAACATCATTTTTTCGACCAATGGGTTTGACGCACGTTGACTCTTGAATTCCTTTGCGTACCCTTGCGTACCTTGCGTTAAACGCGTTTGGCCCTTTTTTAGACCTCCAGCCATTCCTTGCGGATGGCCTCGTTTGCCCTCAAATCATCGGGGGTGCCTTCGAATACGATCTTCCCGTGACCCATGACGTAGAGCCGCTGCGAGATCTTGAGCGCAATGGTGAGCTTCTGCTCGACCAGCAGGATCGACACGCCGCGGCTTTTGATCTCCTCGAACAGGCGCGCCACCAGTTCGACTATCTTCGGCGCCAGGCCTTCGGTCGGCTCGTCGATCATCACCAGATCCGGATCGCCCATCAGCGTGCGGCACAGCGTGAGCATCTGCTGCTCGCCGCCGGACATCACGCCCGCGAGCGCATCGGTGCGTTCGCGCAGCATCGGGAACAGCTTAAACATGTCTTCGATGCTCCAGCGCCCGCTGCGGCTCGCATTCTTCATTCCCAGCATCAGGTTCTGCCTGACCGTGAGTGTCGGAAAAATTTCGCGATTCTCCGGCACGTAACCCAAACCCTTGCGCGCAACCATGTAGGCCTTCAGACCGTTGATCTCCTCGCCTTTGAACCTGACCGACCCGGTCGAATTCACCTGTCCCATGATCGACTTGATCGTGGTCGAACGGCCCACTCCGTTGCGCCCTAGCAGGCTGACGATCTCGCCCTGGCGCACGCTCAAATGCACCCCGTGCAAGATGTGGCTCTTGCCGTAGTACGCGTGGAGGTCTTTGACTTCAAGCATGTCGGCGTTCAACGATCCAAAGCCATGCTGATGAACCGCCAAGACGCCGAGACCGCCAAGAAAGTCGAAGAGGGTTTTTGAAGATCAGCATAAAACATTCTTGGACTCACCCCCCCGGCTAGGGTCTTTATCTTCCCGGTTTCCTTGGCGTCCTTGGCGTCTTGGCGGTTCATCACTGAATCTAGTGTTGTTCGGTGCCGAGATAGGCTTCCTGAACGGCCTTGTTGCCGCGGATTTCCTGCGGCGTCCCGCTGGCGATCACTTCGCCATAGACCAGTACCGAGATGCGGTCGGCGAGGTTGAACACCACGCTCATGTCGTGCTCCACCATCACCAGGGTCTTGCCCACGGTCACGTTGCGGATCAGTTCGACCGCCTCGCCGGTTTCGCTACGGCTCATTCCCGCGGTCGGTTCATCCAGCAGAATCACGTCGGCTCCGCCGGCAATGGTGACGCCGATCTCCAGCGCCCGTTGCTCGGCGTAGGTCAGCACGCCGGCCGGCCGGTCGCGGCGCGCGGTCATGCCGATGAGCTCGACGATCTCTTCGGTCCGGTCACGCACGTCCTTGAGGGCCCCGATGCGGTGCCAGAACGAGTACTTGTACCCCAGCGACCACAGCACCGCGCAACGTATGTTCTCGTACACCGACAGGCGCGGGAAGATGTTGGTGATCTGGAAGCTGCGCGACAATCCCTTGCGATTGATCAGCTGTGGCTCCAGACCGGTAATGTCCTCGCCGTGCAGGCCGATGCGACCGGCACTCACCGGAAAACGGCCGCTGATCAGATTGAAGAGCGTGGATTTGCCGGCGCCGTTCGGGCCGATGATTGCGTGGCGTTCGCCTCTTGCGATCGCCAGGTTCACTCCGTTGATGATCGAAGTGCGCCCGAAGCTCTTGCGTACATCGCTAAGTTGAAGTGCGGGGGTCATCACACGACCCCTTTTACCTGCAGTTCGGCGGTGATTTCGTCCCAGGCGCGCTGCACCACTCGCGTCGTTGCGTAGAACATGGCGATGCCGGCGGCAAGCACGACCAGCGTGCCGATCCAGAAGGTGGCCTGGGTGGGATCGAGAGTGACGCCGAAGAACGGGAATGCCTTGTTCGCTGACTCCCTGGCCTCGAAGTGATAAATCATCTCTATCAGGGCGAAGAATCCCAGCAACATCACCAGTCCGGCGCCGCCCGATACCGAATACGCAGGCAGCAGTCGCTTGAACCGCCCTGTCTGCCAGACAGGCTTGTGCAACGTGATCAGGTTGGCGATGCCTCCAGGGGAGAACATGATGATCACCAGGAAGAACAGCCCGAAGTAGAGCAGCCAGGCCTGGGTGTAATTGGAAAGCGCGGATTGCAGCAGTGTCACCAGCACCGCACCGATGATCGGCCCCCAGAAGTGGCCGATGCCGCCGATGAACGCCATCAATACCACGTTGCCCGAGGCCATCACGCCGAGCGTCTCCGCGGTGACGATCTCGTAGTTGATCGCGGCCAGCCCGCCGCCCACGCCGGCGAAGAAACCGGCCAGCGTCATCATCAGCCAGCGCACCCGCGTGGGGTTGTAGCCGATGAACTGGGCCCGCTCCGGATTGTCGCGCACTGCGTTGGCCATGCGCCCCAGCGGCGTTTGCGTGATCGCAAACATGCCGATGATGCAGACCAGGCACCATCCGGCGATCAGGTAATAGACCTCGATCTGCGGGCCATAGCTGATGCCCATGATCTTGCCGCCAACGGTGCGGTCGGTGGCGATGCCGCCCTCACCGCCGAAAAATCCGGTGAACATGAGTGCGCTCGCCGCCACCATCTCGGCGATGCCGAGCGAGATCATCGCGAAGGGCGTGCCCGCGCGGCGCGTGGTGACGAAACCCAGCGCCAGGCCGAAAGACATTCCTGCCAGACCGCCCACCAGCGGCATGAATGTCACCGGGAACCAGAGCTTGCCGGCGCCGACGAGGTTCAGTGCGTGCGCACAGAAAAACGCTCCGAGGCCAAAATACACGGCGTGGCCGAAAGACAGCAGGCCGGTCTGCCCGAGCAGCATGTTGTAGGACAGCGCGAAAATGATCGCGATGCCCATCTGCGACAGCATGGACAGGGCGAAGCTCTGGGTGAACACGAACGGCAACAATGCGAAGAACAGCACGGCCGCGGCCCAGAAGATGATGCGGCGGCTGGTGATCACGGGGTTCACGACAATTGGCCCGCGGCGCGGTGCGTGTCCATGCAGGTGTGGCTACCCATCATGATTCCCGCGTGCCCATCAAGCCGCGCGGACGCACGATCAGCATCAGCACCATCAACAGGTAAGGCATCACCGGCGCCGTCTGGGATACTGTGATCGACCACAGTCCGTGCCAGGATGATTGCGGCGAAACGCTTATGCCGATCTTCCCGAGCAAATGCAGCATCGAGTAGTCGAGCGCCACCGAAAAGGTCTGCAGCGCGCCGATGATCAGGGACGCAATGAAGGCACCCGTGAGCGAGCCCATGCCGCCGAACACGACCACCACAAATACGATGCTGCCGACTGCCACCGCCATCCCCGGTTCGGTAATGAAGGCATTGCCGCCGATCACGCCGGCCAGCCCAGCCAGCGCGGCACCCCCGGCAAATACCAGCATGAATACCCGCGGCACGTTGTGGCCGAGCGCCTCCACCATGTCCGGGTGCGTGAGCGACGCCTGGATCACCAGGCCGATACGGGTGCGGGTGAGCCCGAGGTATAGCGTCGCGAGCATACCGACCGACACCAGCATCATGAAGCCGCGGTAGGCCGGGTACTGCGTGGTGAACAGCGTGAACAGGGTGAAATCGAGTTCGGCGGGGATGCGATAGTCTACGGGCGCACGCCCCCAGATGAGGTGCACGATCTCCTCGATGACGTAGGCCAGCCCGAAGGTGAACAGCAGTTCGGCGACGTGGCCGAACTTGTGCACGGTGCGCAGTCCATAACGCTCGGTAAGTGCGCCGAGCGCGCCGACCAGCAGGGGCGAAAGGAACAGCGCAGGCCAGAACCCGGCATGCAGCCCGGTCTGATAGGCGAAGTAGGCGCCGAGCATGTAGAAGCTGGCGTGCGCGAAATTGAGCACGCCCATCATGCTGAAGATCAGCGTCAGCCCCGAAGACAGCATGAACAGCAGCAGCCCGTAGGACAGGCTGTTCAGCAGGGTGACGAGGAAGAATTCCATGATGAAGGCAGTGACTAGTGACTGGTGACTAGTGGCTAGTGGCTAGTACCATGACCCCAGCGGTTTTGCGCAATTCAGTTGGTGCGCCTTTCTCGTCTTGACCAGACACTAGACACCAGCCACTAGCCACTCTTACGGCCTTTGCATCTTGCACGTCGTGGCCATCACGGTGTCCTTGCCTTCGATGCGCGCGTCGGTGCGGAAGCCCAGCCCGGTTTTTTCTATGTCGAACTTCACGTCCTTGCCGTTGGCGCGCACCAGCGTGGATATGTATAGCGGTTGGATCAACTGGTGATTGTCGGCGCGCAGGGTGACTTCCCCGGAATCGTCCTCGAGCTTGAGGCCTTCCATCGCCGCCCCCACTTTGGCCGGGTCGGTGGATTTTGCCTTGTCCATCGCCAGGGCCAGCGCATCGATCGATACCCGTACCGAAGAAAAATACAGGTCGTCCCTGACGTCCGGGAAACGCGCGCGGTAGGCCACTGTATGCTCGGTCGCGCCCTTGCCGCCGATATTGGCGTGCCAGGTGGTAACCTGCTTGACATGGCCGACGCCGGCCTCGCCGATGGCGGTGATCACGCTGGCGGCGCCCGCATAGTAAGTGTAGTAGTCCACTTTGAGTCCGGCGTCCTTGCCGGCCTTTACCAGCAGCGCAAGGTCGTTGCCCCAGTTGCCGGTAATCACGCTGTCGGCTCCGGTGGCCTTGATCTTGGCGACGTAAGGAGAAAAGTCCTTCACCTTGCCGAGCGGATGCAGGTCGTCGCCGACGATCTCGACGTCCGGCCGCTTGGCGTTGAGCATCGCGCGGGCGGATTTCGCCACCGCCTGGCCGAAGGAATAGTCCTGATTGATCAGATACACCTTCTTGATGCTCTTCTGCGTGGCCATGTAGTTGGTCAGCGCCTGCATCTTCATGTCCACGTCGGCATCGAAACGGAAATGCCAGAAGATGCACTTGTCGTTGGTCAGCGCCGGATCCACCGCGGCATAATTCAGAAATATCACGCTCTTCTCCGGGTTGCGGGCATTGTGCTTGGCCACCCCATCCGCCAGAGCCAGCGCGACGCTGGAGCCATTGCCCTGCGCGATGTAGCGGACACCCTGGTCGATTGCCTGCCTGAGAACCAGCAGCGCTTCCTGCGGATTGGTCTTGCTGTCGAACGGCACGACCTCGAACTTCATTCCACCGAGCACGCCGCCGCGTGCATTCACGGCTTCCGTCGCGATCTGGTAGTGGCGCAGTCCGATCTCGCCGACGTTGGCGAAGGGTCCGCTGAGGCCTTCGATGAAGGCGATCTTGATGGTGTCCTGCGCTGCCGCCACAGCCGCCAGCGACGACATCACCATCCACATGAGCAGGGCCAGCACGTACCTGGTTTTCATTGCTAAGTCTCCCTTATTTGACGCGCAACATCGGACCGCCCCGCAAGTAGCCGCCGGCAACCACGAATGGAAACGTTTGCGGTGGGGGCACGGTCGTGGGCGTCATCTGATCTGGTTAACTGCATACCCGACGCGCGTTCAAGCTGCTCGCCGACCGGGTCGAGTGCAGCCATGGCTGCCTTCTGCTTCGTTGCAGCGTGCTGATTCTAGTCGGAAAGCCGCGCCATTGTATACCGAGCGGAATCCCTGCAAACGGCTTGGCGGCGCCGTTTTGTGCTGCAACGAGAGTTCGCCCGGAGGCCTCTGCAGCGACACTGAGCGCCGGGCGCAAGCTGCTAGAATCTCGACATAAAGCAGATATACGGGAGGAGCCCGCCATGCAAGGCCTGATGATGAATGTCCCGCTACTGATTTCGTCTTTGATCAGACACGCGGACCGCCACCACGGCGACATCGAAATCGTGTCGCGAACGGTGGAAGGCGGGATACACCGCTACAACTATACTGAGGCGCATCGCCGGGCGCGCAAACTTGCCAAAGCCCTGGACGCGCTCGGGGTGAAAAAAGGCGACCGCGTCGGCACGCTGGCCTGGAACGGCTACCGGCACCTGGAGGCCTTCTACGGCATCTCCGGCATGGGCGCGGTAATGCACACCATCAACCCGCGCTTGTTTCCCGAGCAGATCACCTACATCGTCAACCATGCCGAAGACAGCTATCTGCTATTCGACCTGACGTTCGTGCCTTTGATCGAGAAACTGGCGCCAATGTGCAAGAGCGTGAAGGGCTGGATCGTCATGACCGACCGCGCGCATATGCCGCAGGCCGGCATTCCCAATCTGATGTGCTACGAGAACCTGGTGGACGCGCAGCCGGACGATTACGAGTGGCCGGAACTGGACGAGCACACTGCATCCTCGCTGTGCTACACCTCGGGCACGACCGGCAATCCGAAGGGTGTGCTGTACTCGCATCGCTCCACGGTGATCCATGCCTATGCGGCGGCGCTGCCCGATGCGCTGAACGTTTCGTCGCGTGACGTGATGCTGCCAGTGGTGCCGATGTTTCATGCCAACGCCTGGGCCCTGCCCTACAGTTGCGCGCTGGTTGGAACCAAGATGGTGCTGCCCGGTTACCAGCTCGACGGCAAGAGCCTGTTCGAACTGTTCGAGACGGAGCGAGTCACGGTTTCCGCCGGCGTGCCCACCGTATGGCTCGCGCTGCTTCAGTACATGGGCCAGAACAAGCTTAAGTTCACCACCATGAATCGCACCGTGATCGGCGGCTCGGCCTGCCCGCCCGCGATGATCCGGTCCTTCCAGGAAGACTACGGCGTCCAGGTGCTGCACGCCTGGGGCATGACCGAAATGAGTCCGCTCGGCACCGTCAGTACCTTGAAGTCCAGGCACCTGGATCTGCCGAAGGACAGTAAGCTGGCGATCCAGAGCAAGCAGGGCCGCACCATTTTCGGGGTGGATATGAAGATCGTGGACGACGCCGGCAAGGAACTGCCGTGGGACGGCAAGGCTTTCGGAAACCTGCTGGTGCGTGGCCCGTGGATCAGCAACGGGTACTTCAAGGGCGAGGGCGGAGATCCGATGCGCAAGGACGAGAAGGGCGAGGACTGGTTTCCCACCGGCGACGTGGCCAACATCGACCCGGACGGTTATATGCAGATCACCGACCGTTCCAAGGACGTGATCAAGTCCGGCGGCGAGTGGATCAGCTCGATCGACCTTGAGAACGCGGCGGTCGCGCACCCCGCGGTCGCGGAAGCGGCGGTGGTCGGAATACGCCATCCGAAGTGGGACGAGCGGCCGCTGCTGATCGTGGTGAAGAAAAAGGACACGCAGGTGACCCGCGAAGAACTGATCAAGTTCTTCGAAGGGAAAGTAGCGAAATGGTGGATCCCTGACGACGTCGTGTTCGTGGACCAGTTGCCGCACACCGCCACCGGGAAACTGCTCAAGACCAAGCTTCGCGACGAATTCAAGGAGTACAAGCTGCCAACCGCGTAAGGCAGTGATTCAAGGTGAGGCGGAAAAACTCTCCTGTGTCTCCGACTTCCGCGGTTGCTGCAATTCGGTGATAACGTTGTGCTGCGCGCGCCCGACTGCGAACTGGGCGCGCTGGCGGACGAGATCGATGTGCTGGCGGAAGACGTATAGATTCTCCGAGTAGGCTAGCGGGGTTTCGATCCGGTGGATGGCATCATCGATTTTTTCCAGGCGATCGAGGATGTGCGCGAGCTCCTCCGGGCTGCGACGCTCCTCCAACTCCAGCTCGATCTCTTTTAGGATGGCATACCAGCGGTAGATGCGCGAGCGCACACGCCATCGGTAGAGCTGCGGGAGCACCCGCCCCGCAGGGATCAGCACCACCAGCGCCGGGAGCAGCAGCACGAGCAGGCGGTCGACCAGATTGGCGCCCCAGTACGGCAGGTACCGTTGCAGCAGCGGGGGGCCGGATTTGTAGAAGCGGGCGGCCTCCGGGCTGAGGGGCAACTCAGTGTCGTTGGGGGCGGGAAACGCGCGCAACCCGGAGAACAGCGTCGGAGCGTTGTGCACTTCCGTAGCGGCCCGCAGTAGCAAATATGCGAGCGCCGGATGCAGATCTTCCTTTACGACCAGGTTTGCAGTGGTGCCAACCAACACCACGTCGCGCTCCGGGATGTTTTCGGCCATATCGAACACGCCTTGCGGCAGGATGAACCTGGTGAGATAGAAGTGCCTGCGGGTGTAAGCTTCGGCGCGGCTAAAACTTAGCAGGTGCACGTTCTTCGCGCGCAGGAGCTCCTGGATGATCGGCGCATGCGGACTCGCGACGAAGAAGGCGGCGTCGATCCCGCCCGAAAGCAGTAGATCCGCCGCCGCCCGCCCGCCGATCTTCATGATGGTGGTCGGCGGGTTCGCAATGCCAGTGGCGTCCAACAGCACCATGGCCAGGGCCGCAGTGCCACTTTTCTCCGCGCCGATTGCGATCATCTTCCCGTCAAGGGGCGGCAAATTGTCCAGAGTCCGGTCTCCTCGGTAGAACACCCACAGCACTTCGTTATAAACGCTGCCGAGCGATACCAGTCCGTGCGTGCTTTCGGGCGACACCGCACTCGCAATGCCACCCTGAACCAGTGCGACATCAACGTCTGCCGACGGGTCCGAGAGACGGTGCAGATTCTCTACGGCCCCTCCCGAGGGCCAAAGACGCAACCTCACACCGTCGCGGGCCAGGATGTCGCGATACTTCATCGCGTAGGCGTGATAGCTGCCTTCCGCCGTGCCGGTCGACATGACTATCTCGGAGGGCGGCGCCGGGCGCATCAGCAGCAGTGTCAGGCCGATCGCCCCCACCACGATAAGGGTCGCGGGGAGCGCAACGATGAGTAAGTCGCGGTTGAGTCTCCGCTTCCTGGCCATAGTGCGGCGGGCGGGCAGTGATGAGACGACCCAGTATAAAGGCTGCGCGTGTGGAGCGGCCGGCCGTAAACGCGGGTTAGTAACCTCTGTCGCGATCCACGAGTCCCAGTGGCGACTCGCCGCGCTCCAGCCTGCGGATGTTTTCGATGACTTGCGCCTGGACTTCGGAGGCAATGGTCGGCGCCGCGACATGCGGCGTGACGACGATTCCGGGGTGACGCCAGAACGGGTGTGAAGAAGGCAAAGGCTCCTCGCGGAATACATCCAGCATCGCGCCCGCCAGTTGCCCGCTATCGAGGGCGCTGATCAGGTCCCGGTCGACCACATGTGCGCCACGACCGATGTTCACGACGTACCCTCCCCTCGGCATAGCGGCGAAGGCAGCAGCGTCGAGGATGTTCTCGGTCTGCGGCGTCAGCGGCAGCGCGTTGACTACGACACGCGAGCGGGAGAGAAACTTCCTGAATGTCTCGCCACCGGCAAACGCTTCGACGCCTTCGATCCGTTTTGCGCTTCTTGCCCATCCCGCCACTGCGTAGCCTGCTGCAGCTAGCCGCTGCGCCACTACCGACCCGATGACGCCCAGCCCCATCACGCCGACCGGAAAGTCCCGAACAAAGTACGGGTCGATCTGATTCCACCGGGCCTGTCGCTGCAAGGCCTCGAGTTCCGCCATGCGGCGCTGAAAGCGCAGCACGGCGTACATTGCGTAGTCCGCCATCTGCGCGGGGAAGCCCACGTCCACCAGGCGCAACAGCGGCACGCCATTTGGCAGAGCGGGATCGCTCGGAATGGGATCGACACCGGCACCGAGCGCGAGAATGGCCCTGAGGTTCGGAAACTGCGCGAGGAACCCCCGAGGGGGTTTCCACACCAGCGCGTACCGGACATTTTCCAGCGGACCCGAGTCCGGCCAGACACGAAACGGAATCCTCGGCAACTCGCGCGCGAACACTTCGCGCCACGGCTCCGGAGGATCGGATTCGCTGTAATACAGAATGGTCACAAAGCGAAATCTTGAACCACGGAGGACACGGAGGAAAGGCAAAAACGAGGTAGAACAAAATGGGGGTAGAAGCTAAGGTGACCGCTGGTGATCCACTGCCGCCAATTGTGACTTTGCTGGAGCATCCGTAACTGGAGCTTCTTACACTCGTTCGCTTTTTTTACTCTTGTCTTTCCTCCGTGTCCTCCGTGGTTCAGCCATGAATTAGGGAGCCAGGATTTCCTGATTGTCGATCAGCCGCGTGGTGCCAAGCTTCGCGGCGCCGAGCACCACCAGTTCCTTGTCCTGCGGTTCGGGGCGCACTCCGCGCCGGGTACGCACGACCACATAGTCGACTTTCCAGTCGTGGCGCGCGAGCAGCGCACCGGCCGCATACTCCATGGCAATGAAGTTGCGGTCACCGCTTTCCACCGCGTCCTTGACCTGCATGATTGCCTGGCGCAGGCGTATTGCCTCAATCCTTTCCGCGGGAGACAGGAAACGGTTGCGCGAGGACAACGCCAGCCCGTCCTCGGCGCGCACCGTCTCGGCCGGGATGATGGTAATCGGGAGCGCGAACTGGTCAACCATATGCCGCACGATCGCAAGCTGCTGGTAGTCCTTCTTGCCGAATACGGCGACCTGGGGCTGCACGGAATTGAACAGCTTCAACACCACCGTGGCCATGCCGCGGAAATGGCCCGGCCGGAAGCGGCCCTCGAGTTTGTTCGCGATCTTCGGCAAGTCGACGTAGTAGACCTGCGGTTCGGGATACATCTGCTTCTCATCCGGGGCAAAGACGATGGTGTTGCCCTCGGCCTCCAGCTTGGCGCAATCATCCTCGAAAGTACGCGGGTACTTCTCGAAGTCCTCGCCCTGTCCGAACTGCAGGCGGTTGACGAAAATTGTCGTGACCGTGACCGGTGCGTGCTCACGGGCGATCCTGACCAGGCTCAAGTGGCCGTCGTGGATGTTACCCATGGTCGGCACGCAGGCCACCTGCGATTCCCGCTTGAGCCTCTCGCGCAGCTCTTTTACCGTCTTGATGACTTCCATTTTTCGAGGGACGAGGGACGAGGGGCGAGGGGTGAGGGGTAATTCGGCCTTTCCCTCGTCCCTCGTCCCTCGCTCCTCGTCCCTGCCTCCTTTGTTCTCATTCGCCGCGGCTGAAGAACTCGCGGGGTCCGCGCATTTCGGATATGCGGCGCAACAATAAATCAAAATCGTTGGCATCATCAACAAAATTGAGATGGTCGCTGTTGACTATCAGCAGCGGCGCCGCAGAGAACTGGTAGAAGAAGCGGCGGTAGGCGTCGGCAAGCCGGCTGAGGTATTGCTCCGAGATGTTGCGTTCGTAGACAGTCGCACGCTTGCGCACCCGCGCGAACAGTTTTGCAGGCGAGGCCTGCAGGTAGATCACCAGGTCCGGCGTGGGCGCCTGGGGCGTCAGGTGGCTGTAGATCTGCTGGTATAGATGCAATTCATCGTCGGACAGCGTGAGGGTGGCGAACAACGGGTCTTTGTCGAGGATGAAATCCGCGACCGTGCCGCGATCGAACAGATCGATCTGCTTCAGGCCGGCGACCTGTTGCGCCCGCTGGAACAGGAAGAACAGTTGCGTCGCAAGCGCGTACCGCCGCTGGTCCTCGTAGAAACGCGCGAGGAAGGGATTCGAATCCGGATCCTCGAGCAACAAGCTCTTGCCCATATGTTCCGACAGGCGCCGCGCGAGGCTGGTTTTGCCGGCGCCGATCGGCCCTTCGACCACGATGTATCGGTATTTGTCAGGCAGCATCGATTCTGCTCACGCCGCTGCAATCCACCTGTGCCAGTAGGTCCTGCACCCGGCCCCGCCCCGGTACCATGGCGTCGGGAGCAATTTCGGCAAACGGCGCCAGCACGAAAGCGCGTTCGTGCAGCCGCGGGTGCGGCAACGTCAGGCCGTCCTGTCCGAGGACCTGTTCTCCATAGAGCAGCAGATCGAGGTCGAGCGTGCGGGGGGCATTGGGAATCGAGCGCCTGCGCCCGTGGCGAACCTCGATGGCAAGAAGCGCGGCAAGCAGGGCCTGCGGCTTGAGCGTGGTTCGTACCGACGCAACGGCGTTGATGAACTCGGGTTGTTCCAGAAGTCCGACCGGCGACGTGCGATAAAAGGAGGAACGCGCCGTCACCCGTGTGCCGGGGATGGAATCCAGTTCCACGAGCGCCTGCCTTACCTGTACCAGTGGATCGGCGAGATTGCTGCCCAGGCCGATAAAGGCTGTCGCCGCCGGCTCAATACCGGGCATCAGGATTCCGCCGGCACGGGCACTGGATTATTGTCGGGAGGATGACCACCGCCGGGCTTGCGGCGCCGCCGGCGCCGGCGCGGCGTGTGGTCAGGCAGCAGCATCTGCTTGCGCGTTTCTTCGTCTGCATGCTGGAAGTTTTCCCACCACTCGGCGACTTCGGCGTCAACTTCGCCGCTGTCGCAGCGGAGCACCAGAAAATCGTAGCCGGCGCGAAACAGGGGGTGCGCGAGCACGCTGTAGGGCCGCCGGCCGGAACGGCCGAGGAAGCGCGGTTGCATGGCCCAGATGTCCTTCATGTCGGTTCCGAAACGGCGCGGGATCGACAGTTTCTCCGCCTGCACGTGGATGACGTGATCCATCGCCTTGAACAGCGCCGGCATCGGGTTCAGGCCCTCCTCCTTCGCCAGCTTCCACGCCGCAAGCACCTCATGCCACAACAGTGCCGCGAACAGGAAGCCAGGGGACACCGGCTTGCCGTCGCGGATGCGCTCGTCGGTCCGCTGCAGTGCCATCATGACGAAGCGCTCGCCCATCGGTTGCTCGAGTATGACGTCGAGCATCGGCAGGAGGCCGTGATGCAGGCCCTCGTGACGAAGCTGCAGCAGACATGCGGTGGCGTGACCGGAGAAAAGCAGCTTCATCATTTCTTCGAACAGCCTCGAGGACGGCACGTTGGCGAGCAGGGGCGCCAGTTTCTTTATCGGCGCGCGAGTCCCGGCTTCGATTTTCAGCCCGAGCTTGGCGGCAAGCCGCACCGCCCGAAGCATGCGCACCGGGTCCTCGCGATAGCGCTGTTCCGGATCGCCGATCATCCGCAGCCTCCGGGCCTTGAGGTCGTCCAGGCCGCCGCAGAAGTCGTGAATCTCTTCGCTGGTCGGATCGTAAAACAGGGCGTTGATGGTGAAGTCGCGGCGGGTGGCATCTTCTTCCTGGTTGCCGAATACGTTGTCGCGCAGGATGCGCCCATGTTCGTCCGACACCTGTTCGGCCAGGTCGTTGCCTTGCCTGGCGCGGAAGGTGGAAACCTCCACCGTGTCGTTGCCGAACATGACATGTACCAGGCGGAAACGCCGGCCGATGATGCGCGAACGCCGGAACACGCTGCGTACCTGCTCGGGCGTGGCGCTGGTGGCGATATCAAAATCCTTGGGCTTGAGCCCGAGCAGCAGGTCTCGCACCGCGCCGCCGACAACGTAGGCGGCAAAGCCCTTGTCCTGCAAGGCGCTGATGACCCGGCGCGCGCTGGAACTAATACCGTCGCGGGAGACGCCGTGTTTGCTGCGCGGGACGACCTGCGGCTCTGCGGAGTGTGATGACCGGCCGGAGAACACCCGGCGAAGCAGTTTCCGAATCATCAAGTATCGGGGGAAGTTGGCACTGCGTAAAAGCGGCGATTATACATGCGGCATGTGCCCTCAAGACCGGCGCTGCCTCCGCCCGCGGCGGTCACCGGAGGCTGATGACTCGCCAGTCGTGCTTGAGCGCGTGTTCCTTGAGGGTCTCGTCGGGATCCACCGCGACCGGGTGGCTGACGAGCTTAAGCAGCGGCAGATCGTTGAGCGAATCACTGTAAAACCAGGTCTCCTCGAGCGCACCCCAGGAAATGCCGTGCTCCGCCATCCAGCTCATGAGCCTGGTTACCTTGCCCTCGCGGAATGACGGCACTCCTGTCACGCTCCCGGTAAACTCGCCGTCCACTTCCTCCGGCTCGGTGGCGATCAGGTTCTCGATGCCGAACTCACGGGCAATCGGCCAGGTAACGAAACTGTTGGTCGCGGTGATGATGACGCGCGCATCCTCGTTGTGGCTTTCCACCAGATCGCGCGCCTTACGGGTGATGATCGGGACGATCTTCTGCTGCATGAAATCGGCGTGCCACTCGTCGAGCTGCTTTCTCGGGTGGCGCGAGAGAGGCTTAAGCTGGAAATCGAGAAATTCGTGGATGTCGAGCGTGCCGGCCTTGTAAGCCTCGTAGAAGTTGCGGTTGCGCGCCTCATGCACCTCGCCGTCGAGAGCGCCTTTTTCGATGAGAAACTGTGCCCACTCGAAGTCGCTGTCGCCGGCGAGCAGCGTATTGTCGAGATCAAACAATGCGAGCCGCATGGGGGAATAGCGGAAGGGGTCGGAAGGGTCGTGAAGAAGCGCTGAAAGTATAGCCTAAAAGCACGTCCAGACCGAGGTTCCGCAACCGTTTCCCGGTGAGGTTCAGGGCGGCGGATTTCCGCTCTCTCCGCTCTCCGATTGCAGCAGTTGGCGCAGCAGAGGCAAGGTAATCGGCCGCTTGGTTTCCAGCGAGTAGCGGTCCAGCGCGTCAAGCACCGCCATCAGGGAGGGCAGATCGCGCTTCAGGTGGCGAAGCAGGTACTCGACGATTTCGTCGCGAAGGTCGAAGGCGCGGGCGGCCGCGTGTCGTTTGAGTGCAGCGCGCTTGTCGTCGTCGGAAAGGACATGCACCTGGAACACCAGCCCCCATCCAAGACGGGTCAGCAGGTCCGGCCTCAACTGCAAACGCGCCGGCGCCACGTTGCCGGCCGCAAGCACGGTGCCCTGGCGTTCACGCAACTCGTTATACAGACGGAGAAACTCGAGTTGGGCCTGTGCGTCAAATTTCTCGACGTCATCCACGGCCAGCATGCGCACGCCGGAATCAACTGCCGGCAATGCCTCGCCCGCCGCAATATATCGCGCAATGATTCCCCGCGAGGAAGCTGCCGCCACGGCTGCCTGCAGCAAATGTGACCGGCCGCAACCACGTTCTCCCCAGAGGTAAACGAATTGCTCGCCGGACTGGCCCGAGGCGAGCGAGTGCAATGCGGACACGGCCTCGACATTCCGTCCCGGGAAAAAATTGTCGAACGCCGGCGCTGGGGATGGCGCCAGTCCGAGAGCCAGTTGCCTCATCAGGATTTGTAGAGTTCGCTGGCCAAATACTGCGTGCGTAAATGCCGCAAGCCCACCAACAGGGCCGCACTTGCCGGCAACGCCAGCAGGACGCCGAAGAATCCGAAAAGATGTCCGAACACCAGCAGCGCAAAGATTACCGCCACGGGGTGCAACCCGATGCGGTCGCCCACCAGCGAGGGCGTGACCACGAAACCTTCGAGCAACTGTCCGATGCCGAAAACGACCCATAGGGCGACCAGCCCCAGAAAGCTGTCGAACTGGTTGATGCCTGCGAGCGTGGCGAGCAACAGTCCCACCAGCGCGCCGAGGTAGGGAACGAATACCAGCAAGCCGGACAGAATGCCGATCGGAAGCGAATACTCCAGACCGACCATCCAGAGCCCCGCCACGAAATAGACGCACATGATAAGGATCACGGCGATCTGCCCGCGCAGGAATTCCCCGAGCACGCCATTGATCTCTCCGGCAAAATTCACCGCCCAGTGGTGTGAGCGGCGCGGGATCAGGTCCTCGATGCGGCGCATGAATTCGTGCCAGTCGCGCAGAAAATAAAACAACATCACCGGAACCAGCAGCACCGCGGTAAAGAAGCCGATAACCGCCACCCCGCCGGTGGTGAGCTTTGGCAGCAGCGCCTTGAGAACGTCGTTGTCGGCACGCAAACTGTCGGCCAGCGCCTGCTTTGCATGCTCGAAGTCGAGGTGCAAGTCCACGCCGGTCCTGCTGGAAAGCCATGGCAGGAAGCGTTCGCGCACCCAGTCGAGGTAGTCCGGGACGTTCTGCAGAAAGGCCGCAAACTGCGTTTCCACCATCGGCGCCACGATAAGGACCAGCAACGAAAGACCTAGCAGCAGCAGGACCAGCACGATCGAAGCCGCGAGCCAGCGTGGCACTCTTTTCGCCAACTGATCCACCAGCGGCAGGCAAATGTAGGCCAGGATTGCGGCGAACAGGAACGGGCTCAGGATCGGCGCGACCAGATACAGCAGAACCCCGGCGACTACCGCAGCGACCAGGTACCACGCAAAACGCGCACGGAAACGGAAGGTGCTATTCATTTGGAGTAAAATTCGCGGCGCGCCAGGAATGTCTGTGAATCATGCATGGCAATGAATCCGGGCACCGCGTTGGCCCTGAATTTCGATCGCCACTCTATCCCGAAGACCCCGACAGCTCAACTTGAAGACCGACCGACCCTCCCCTGCCTCCCTTTCATATCGTGACGCCGGCGTGGACATGGATGCCGGCGACCAACTGGTCGAAAACATCAAACACTTCGCCAGTCGCACGCTCAGGGACGGCGTGCTCGCCGGAATCGGCGGTTTCGGCGCGCTGTTCGAGGTACCCAAGTCATACCGGGAACCGGTGCTTGTATCCGGCACCGACGGCGTGGGAACCAAGCTCAAGCTGGCATTTCTCCTGAATCGCCACGACACGATCGGCATCGACCTGGTGGCGATGAGCGTGAACGACATTCTGGTGCAGGGAGCCGAACCGCTTTTCTTCCTCGACTACTTCGCCTGCGGCAAGCTGGCCGTGGATACGGCGACACAAGTGGTGAAAGGCATCGTCGCCGGCTGCGAACAGGCCGGTTGCGCGTTGATCGGCGGAGAGACGGCGGAAATGCCGGGGATGTACGCGGACGGCGAGTATGACCTCGCCGGCTTCGCAGTCGGCGTGGTCGAGAAGTCCGGGATCATCGATGGTGTCGGCATTGCTGCGGGCGACGTGGTCCTCGGCCTGGCAAGCAGCGGCGCGCACTCCAACGGCTACTCGCTGGTGCGAAAGATCGTCGAAATTTCCGGCGCAGACCTGTCATCCGATTTCGACGGACGGACGTTGGGAGAAGCATTGCTGGCACCGACGCGCATTTACGTGCGGCCTGTGCTCGCGGCGATGGGCACGGTGCGATTCAAGGGTCTTGCACACATCACCGGTGGCGGCCTGGTGGAGAATGTACCGCGCGTGCTGCCGTCGAACGTAAAAGCGGTCCTGGCCAAGAGCGCGTGGCCGCGGCCGAAACTGTTCGGATGGCTGCAAAAATCCGGCAATGTCGCCGAGGCGGAAATGCACCGCGTGTTCAATTGCGGCATTGGCATGGTTGTGATCGTTGCCGCTGAAGATGCCGGCCGTGCGCAGCAGGCGCTCGAGCGAGAAGGGGAAAGCGTCTTCCGCATTGGCGAGATCCGCGCCCGCGCGGGCGACGAACCTCAGACGTTGGTGCTTTAGAAACACAGGATGAAACGCATCGTTATCCTGATTTCGGGCCGTGGCAGCAACCTGCAGTCGATCCTGGACGCAAAACTCGACGCACAGATTGCCGTTGTGATCAGCAACAACCCTGCGGCAAGGGGCATCGACATCGCACGCAGCGCCGGCGTGGATACTGCGGTGATCGATCACCGGGCGTTCCCGGATCGCGCGAGTTTCGAAACCGTTCTCGCCGACAAGGTGGATTCGTACCGCCCCGATCTGCTGGTGCTGGCGGGATTCATGCGCATTCTTACCGAGGGTTTCATCAAGCGCTTCAGGAACCGGATCATGAACATTCATCCATCCCTTCTTCCCGCATTTCCCGGTGTGGACACGCATCGGCGCGCATTGCAGGAAGGCGTCAGAATTCATGGCTGCACGGTTCACTTCGTCACCCCGGACCTCGACCATGGTCCGATCGTCGTGCAGGCCGCGGTGCCGGTGCTGCCCGGGGATGACGAGGACCGTCTCGCTGCGCGGGTGCTCGAGCAGGAACACCGCATCTACCCTGAGGCAATCCGCTGGTATCTCGACGGCCGTCTCAAGTTCGACGGCAACCGCGTCACGGTGAAAATGGAACGCAGCGCTCCCGACGCGATGGTTTGCCCCTGAGAACGAAATGAAACGCGCCATTATCCTGATTGCTTTGCTGCAGGTCGCAGTCCCGGTCGCGGCCGCGCAGCCGCCCCAAAAGGTCAAGATCGATTATGTGGTGACCTCCGGCTCGATTCAGCTGGGCGAGGGCCACGATACACTCGAGCACGACGGCAAGAAGTACTCCGTGGTGAGTGAAACCAAGACCGTTGGCGTTGCAGCGCTCCTCTATAAGCTCAACGTCCGCCGCGAAAGCAGTGGTTCGATCACGGCCAGCGGACTGCGGCCGCTGCGATACGAGGAGAACAACAGCCGCAAGCCCAGGCGTACCGCCGATTTCGATTGGTCTGCCGGGCAGGTCAAACTCACCGACGGCGAAAACATGCAAACCTTGCCCCTGAGCGCCAATACTTTCGACCCGTCCAGCCTGCCCTACGCTTTTGCGTTTACGCAGTCGAACCAGGTGAGCATGAATGTATTTGTCGCCGATGGCAGGCGTGTGGCCGACTACGAATACAGGATCATCGGCAAGGAAACGCTCAAAACGCCGCTCGGCGAAATGGAAACCCTGCACTTTCAGAAAGTCCGTGAGGCCGACGACAAGCGTGGTCTGGAGTTCTGGCTTTCGGTGGACCGCCATTTTCTTCCGGTCAAGATTCGCTACGTCGAAAAAAGCGGCACCGTAGTGGATTCCACTGTCACTAGCATCGCCTTCCAGTAGATGCAACCCACGGTGGCTTTGACTCAGGCGGCCACTGCCGCCGTGGATCTGGTTTTGCCGCTGACCCATCCGGCCGACGCGGTCCTGCGAAATTTTTTTAGCGCTCATCGCGAGATCGGCAGCCACGACCGCGCTTTCGTCGCCGAAACGGTCTTCACCGTGCTTCGCCACAAGAGGTTGCTCGAGAGCCTCGTTACGCACCCGACCCCGCGCAGGCTGGTATTGGGGTCGCTGCTCAAACTGCAGGGCTACAGCCTCGGCCAACTCGAACCGCTTCTCAAGGCTGAAGATCGCGATTGGGCGGTTCAACTGAAGTCCGCCGATGTCGAATCGCTGCCTCCGGCAGTCAGGCTGAGCCTCCCGGACTGGCTCTACGAGCGGCTCGTCGCCGAGTATGCGGAGCAGGAAGCGGTCGCCTTCGGCCGCGCCATGCTCAAGTCCGCACCGCTGGACCTGCGGGTCAATACGTTGCTGGCGGACCGGGACCAAGTACTCGAGGAACTCCGTGCCAGCGGATTCGCTGCCGAGCCGACCCCCTGGTCTCCGATCGGCATCCGGCTCGCCGGCAAACCCGCAATCAACCGCCACCCGACGTTCACCCGCGGCGCGGTCGAGGTCCAGGACGAGGGCAGCCAGCTGCTCGGATACCTGGTCGCGCCCAAGCGGCGCGAGATGGTGGTGGATTTTTGTGCCGGGGCGGGCGGCAAGACGCTCATGATGGGCGCGCTGATGCAGTCGGCGGGGCGCCTCTACGCGCTCGATATTTCAGAGAAGCGGCTCAACAACCTCAAACCACGGCTCAAACGGTCCGCGCTGTCCAATGTCCACCCGCAACTGATCCAGGGGGAGAACGACATCAAGGTGAAACGTCTCGCCGGCAAGATCGATCGGGTGCTGGTCGATGCGCCCTGTAGCGGACTGGGCACGTTAAGACGCAATCCCGATCTCAAATGGCGCCAGTCGCCGGAAGCCGTGGTGGAACTCAGCGCCAAGCAGCGCGCGATCCTGAACAACGCGGCGACGCTGCTCAAACCCGGCGGACGCCTGGTTTATGCGACCTGCAGCGTGTTGCCGGAGGAGAACCAGGCCATCATCGAGCAGTTCCTCGGCACTCATCCTGACTTCCAGGTGGTGAGCTGCCAGAAGATTCTGAACGAGCAGCGGATCGCGCTCGAATGCGGCGCGTTTCTCGAACTGCGTCCGCAACGGCACAATACTGACGCTTTCTTCGCCGCCGTACTCGAGCGGCGTGCTGCCCTGAAATAATGCGCACGCGTCTGGCCCGCGTCTCGGGATTTCTGCTTGTACTGCTGCTTCTGGCGCAGTCGGCCAGCGGCTTTGATGCATCGGACATTGTTCCCGGGACCGGCACCATCGAGTATGCCTTTACGCCAGGCGACGACGCCTCGGCGCTGATTGTGCGCGCCATCGATGGTGCGCGTTTTCAGGTTCTGGTGCAGGCATTCAGCTTCACCCATGTCGAGATTGCCGGCGCGCTTATCCGCGGGATTCGCCGTGGCTTGGACGTGCAGGTCATCGCCGACGCCGCGCAGATCGACCTAATCGCTCACAACGTGATTCCGCAACTGATCGAGGCAGGGGTGCCCGTATTCACCGACGTGGAGCATTCAGCCGCCCACAACAAGGTCATGGTGATCGATGCCGGCGCAAAAACACCGGTCCTGATCACCGGCAGCTTTAATTTCACCCACGCCGCCCAGTTCCGCAACGCCGAGAATCTGCTGGTATTTCGGGGAAATCATGAGCTCACGCGCGCCTACCTGGATAATTGGATGCGCCATCTCAAGCACTCGACCCGGTTGCGACTGGTCAACGGGAAATAACCTCGAATAGCACCCTTTTTTTTCGGGAAATTCGACCCCAATTCCAGTCCAATCCCGCAAGGTGCTCCCCCGCAGGCCTCCAGCCATGCAGGACGGCTCAAACTTGGGTACAATTGGCTGAGGAAGTGGTGTAATACCTGCATTTTTTCTGAGGATCGGCGAAGTTAAAGTAATTTTCTCGCCTCGTTTTGCGGTCCGACGCCACAGTCTGCGACAGGACGTTACAAATTGAGGCTTGCATAGCTCAAGGGTTAATGTAAAATCCTACATATCTTCTTGATTATTTTGGGTTAACTGCATGAATCTGAACAGGTTTACGGACCTGCCCAGTTGGGCCGGTGGGCTGATCGATCTTCCATGGTGGGGTTACGTTGTCGTGGCGCTCGTTTTCACTCACATCACCATAGCGTCGGTGACCATCTATCTGCACCGGCACTCGGCCCATCGTGCACTCGACCTGCATCCTGTTGTCTCGCATTTTTTTCGCCTGTGGTTATGGCTGACCACCGGCATGTCCACTAAGGCGTGGACCGCAATTCACCGGAAGCACCACGCCAAGTGCGAAACGGAAGAAGATCCGCATAGTCCGCAAGTGCTTACTCTCAAGAAGGTTATGCTTGAGGGCGGCGAACTGTATCGGAAGGAAGCGAAAAACCAGGAGACCTTGGACAAGTACGGTCATGGCACTCCGGACGACTGGGTCGAACGCAACGTCTATTCCGGGAGCGACAAAGGCGGCGTAGCTTTGATGCTGGTCGCCAATATCCTGCTGTTCGGGCCGATCGGAATAACGATCTGGGCAGTACAGATGCTATGGATACCGGTCACCGCGGCAGGCGTGATCAACGGCGTCGGGCACTACTACGGGTACCGCAACTTCCAGGTGGAGGACGCCAGCACCAACATCATGCCCTGGGGCATCCTGATCGGTGGCGAGGAATTGCATAACAATCACCATGCCTATGCATCCTCGGCGCGCCTGTCCAATAAGTGGTACGAGTTCGATATCGGCTGGATGTATATCCGCATGATGGAGATTGTCGGGCTGGCCGAGGTCAAGAAACTTGCTCCTGCCGTGAAGATTGCGGCCGGCAAGGCCAGTTGCGACCTGCAGACCCTGCAGGCAGTGATTACCCATCGTTACGATGTGTTGGCGCGCTTCACCCGTCTGGTGAAGGCCACGTGCGCCGACGAACTGCGCAAAATACGCGAGCACAGGCCCGGCCACACCATTGATCTGCAAAGCGTCAAGCGCTGGCTGCATCTCGACGCCAAACTGGTTCCCGCCAAGGGGAAGGCGGAACTGGAAGAAGTGCTGAAGACCAGCAAGGTTCTCGACACGGTTTACACCATGCGCCAGGAGCTGGCCATGCTGTGGCAACGCTCTTCCGCAACGAGGGAACAGTTGCTGTCGCAACTCGAAGACTGGTGCCGTCGCGCGGAAAGAAGCGGCATCGCGCCGCTACGCGAGTTTTCGCTGACGCTGCGCCGCTACGCGTAAGGATCGACGAACGAAAAAAAGCCCGCGCAAGCGGGCTTTTTTTATTCCTGCTGCGAATGCTGCGAAGGGCGGGGCTACTTGAGCTTCGTTTCCTTGTAGAGGACGTGCTTGCGTGCCACTGGATCGAATTTCTTCATTTCTATCTTGTCCGGCGTGGTGCGCTTGTTCTTGGTGGTGGTGTAGAAGTGCCCTGTGCCCGCGGACGATTCCAATTTGATCTTCTCTCTCATTTCGTCTTTTCCCCTGCCTCAGATCTTGCTGCCGCGCGCGCGCATTTCCGCCAGGACGACGTCGATACCCTTCTTGTCGATGGTACGCAGTCCGGCCTGGCTCAAACGCATGCTCACCCAGCGGTTTTCGCTCTCGACCCAGAGCCGGCGATACTGCAGGTTGGGCAGGAAGCGACGCTTGGTCTTGTTGTTGGCGTGGGACACATGGTTCCCGCCCATCGGCTTCTTGCCGGTGACTTCACAAACTCTCGCCATGATGGCTTCTCCAGCTTTGGTTCCGGGTGAAGCTGCCGAAGACAGCCCCGCTAAATTCCAAAGAGCGCGCTTTATAGCACACTTTCGGCAGGCTCCTCAACCTCCGCAGACGCTTCTGGAGGGCTACAGTAGGCCGCGTTCGGCAAAGGATAGGGCCGCGCCGCGCCCGATGATGAAATGGTCGAGCACCCGGACATCCACAAGGGCCAGAGCCTGCTTCAGGGCCTGGGTCAGAGTCTCGTCCGCATGGCTGGGCTCCGCCACTCCGGACGGGTGGTTGTGCGCAAAGATCACGCCGGCGGCATTGTGATGCAGCGCTCGCCTGACCACCTCGCGGGGAAACACGCTGGTCTGGGTCAGCGTTCCCGAAAACAGCTCCTCGACCCCGATAACGCGGTTCTGGGCGTCGAGAAACAGGCCCACGAAAACTTCCACCGGCCTATTCTGAAGTTGCAGCCGCAGAAAGTCGCGCACTGCCTTGGGCGAACTGAGGTTGATCCCCGCCTTCATGTCCTCGGCCAGTGCGCGCCGCGCCATTTCGATCGCTGCCAGCAATTGCACATACTTGGCGTCGCCCAGACCGGGTACGGAACAAAAGTCCCTGCGGCTTGCCGCTACCAATTCCCCCAGCGAATGAAATCTGGCAATCAACTCGCGCGCGAGGTCGACCGCGCTCTTGCCCTTCACTCCCGTGCGCAAGAAGATCGCGAGCAGTTCGGCGTCGGAAAGGCCGCCTGGCCCCTTGGCCAGCAGCTTTTCCCGCGGTCTGTCGTCTTCCGGCCAATCGGTGATCGCCATTTGTTACCGCTCCGTCAGCACTTTTGTATTTGCCAACAACAGTTTACACTGCCGATCCGGAAAGTCCGGTAGGCTATGGAAATGTCCGAACTCAACAAAAAACGCATCCTCCTGGGGATCACCGGCGGCATCGCCGCCTACAAGTCGGCTGAGCTGGTGCGCGAGCTGCAGCGCCAGGGCGCTGACGTGCAAGTCATCATGACCGAATCGGCGTGCCGGTTCGTCACCCCGGTGACGATGCAGGCGCTGTCGGGCAAGCCGGTGTTCACCGATATGTGGGACAGCCGGGTGCCAAACGGCATGCCGCATATCGAGTTGTCGCGCGACCGCGACATCATCGTGGTCGCGCCCGCGACTGCCGGCTTCATTGCCAAGCTGGTGCACGGCGCTGCGAACGACTTGTTGTCCACGCTCTGCCTGGCGCGCGAGTGCCCGCTGATGGTGGCGCCGGCAATGAACCGGCAGATGTGGGAAAACCCCGCCACCCAGCGCAATATCGCACAACTGCGTCAGGACGGCATCGTCGTGCTCGGCCCCGAATCCGGTGACCAGGCCTGCGGGGAAACAGGGATGGGGCGCATGCTCGAACCGGCGGATCTTGCGCGCTCGGTCGCCGCCTGGTTCCAACCCAGACTGCTTGCTGGCACGAGAATGCTCATTACCGCCGGACCGACTTTCGAACCCATCGACCCGGTCCGAGGCATCACCAACCGCAGTTCGGGAAAAATGGGCTATGCCGTTGCCCGTGCTGCGCTGGAGGCCGGCGCACAGGTAACGTTGGTCTCGGGCCCGGTAGCGCTCGAGGCACCGTCATCCGCGCAACTGGTCCGCGTCGAGACCGCACAGCAGATGCTTGACGCCGTAAACGCGAATATCGGAAGTTGTGACATCTTTGTCGGCGTCGCTGCGGTAGCCGATTATCACGTCGGCAACCGCAAACAGCAGAAGATCAAGAAAGACGGTGCCGTCCCGACTCTGGAGCTTGTGCCCAATGCGGACATCATCGAGGCGGTTGCTCGGCGTCCCAATCCTCCGTTCTGCGTCGGCTTCGCCGCCGAAAGCGAAAATCTCGAGCAGAACGCGGAAGCCAAGCGCCGCCGCAAGAAGCTGCCGTTGCTGGCGGCGAACCTTGTGCAGGCCGCGCTTGGCACTGATGACAACGAACTGGTGCTGTTCGACGACGATGGCGTTCACCGGCTGGCGCGCGCATCGAAACTCGAACTGGCGCGCGCCCTGATCCGCCATATCGCCAAACTTTACCGCCCGCGCAAGACCCCCGTCACGGCCTAGGCGTCCTGCTATAACAACAAGAAAGTCCATGCGCACCATCGACGTCAGGATTCTCGACGCGCGCCTGCGCGATCAGCTTCCCGCATACGCAACTGCCGGCTCCGCCGGGCTCGACTTGCGCGCCTGCATCGACGCGCCGATCGAGTTCAAGCCGGGGCAGACCGAGTTGATCCCTACGGGCCTCGCGATCCATCTGGCTGACTCCGGGCTCGCCGCGGTGGTGCTGCCGCGCTCCGGGCTCGGCCACAAGCACGGCATCGTGCTCGGCAATCTGGTCGGCCTGATCGATTCCGACTATCAGGGCCAGATATTGGTCTCGGTGTGGAATCGTGGATCGAGTGTCTTCTCTCTCAATCCCATGGAGCGTATCGCACAACTGATTGTGGTACCGGTCCTACAGGTGGGATTAAACGTGGTGGAAGAGTTCGCGGAGAGTGCGCGGGGGGCTGGGGGTTTCGGCAGTACCGGCAAGCACTGAGCGAACTCGCGACCACCGCAAGAAAAAAGCCGGCTTGCGCCGGCTTTGTCCATTCTGGCGAACGGCAGCAGCGCGCCGCAGAGCTCCCGGTCAGTTCGTGGTCGGGAACACCGGCAGCTCGTTGCCCTTGTTCAATTTCGGGTCGGGAACCTCCCCTGCCGCAATGCGGCGCTTCTCCTCCCAGCGCAAGAAAGTAATCACACTGAGAATCTCCTCCTGCGACATGGTCGTTCCGAAGGCTCCCATCGTTCCCCCAAGCGACCTGGGAACGCCGACCGCGATCGTGACGTAAATCTCGGAGTTGCTGTTACCCGTATATTTGAACACGCCGCAACTCAGGCATGGGCCCTTGCCGCCGTGGCCATCGCCGCCGTGGCAGAACGAGCAGCGCTGCGCGTACTTGGCCTTGCCCTGCTGCACGATCTCCATATTGTTGGTCGGCACTTCCATGTCGCTTTCATTGGCCTTGTGCTGCGCGGCCGCAGGTTGAACTGCAGTCCCGAGGGCAAGCACCAACGCAACGGCAGCTAACCCGGCCCACTGCCAGTGATATGTATTGAGTTTCGAACCACCCATGATCAGACAATCCTCCCTGAAAATTGCCTAGGAAAACGGCGGGTAAAACGGCACGTCGTAGCTCTCGACGATCTGCTTCATCCTGCCGTTGGAAAGCAGTTCTGAAATGCCGTCGTTGATAAACTCCATCAGCGCCTTGTCCTGCTTGCGCACCACGAAATTCAGGTTCCAGCGCTGTTCGGCTTCCGGCACGTAACCGTCGACCATGCGGAACTTCACATTCGGGTACTCGCGATGCGCCACCGCGATCGCAGTGGCCCACACCAGGCTGGCGTCGAGTTCGCCCTTGGCCATGCTTTGCATGATACGGCGGTTGTCCAGGAACAATTCCCTGGGTACGCCGTTGGTAAACAGGTAATCGTCGATCGGTGTGGACATGGGAACGCCGACCTTGATGTTCGCTTTCTTGAGTTCGGCTACGCTCTTCATGCCCTCTGCCTTGCCCTGCACCACCAGCACGTAGCCGAGCCCGACGTAGGGTTTGGTGAAGGCGAGTTGCCCCATGAGCATATCATCGTCGCCGTCGCCGCTGTCGGAAAGGCCCAGAAATACGTCACAGCGCTTCTTCAGGATCGAATTGCGGAACGCACGGGAGGTGCCACCGCGCGTGCCGGTGTCCGCCCAAACCATTTCCAGGCGCATGCCGCCGCGTTTTGCAATCTCGCGCATGATCTCGATGTCAAAACCCGGCGGGTCACTGTCTTGAGCCGCGTAGGGGAAATTGTACGGGTCGGCACAGGCTATTAACTTGCTTTTTGCCTTGGAGCGTTCGAGGGTGTCGGCAATTTCATCGGCATCGGCCGTCTGTGCACGGGCCGCAACTGGCGCCAGGATCATCAGCAGGACGAGCCCTGATAGTGTCATTAACTTACGCACTTTGAACTCCTTGATAGTCTGTCAGGTCGTTCCCCTTTGTCGTCGCTTCAACGCTCTCGAGGCTTTGTCGGTTTACCCCTTTGCCGGGGCGTAACGGTCTTTGCCGTTTCACAACAAAAAATAAGGGAGGGCATGCTTTGCCCCCCCTCGGTACTGCTGTCAGTGCAAATTTCCGGTTCAGTGCTTCCTGCTCAATGTCACTCGACAGTGAACACCATCAGGCCGCCGCCCTTCTGATTCTTCTTGAGATACTCGCCGTAGAACAGGGGCCAGATGCCGCCGCCGCCCGCGCCGTACACGATGGCAACGTACTGCTTGCCGTCCGGTCCGGTGTAGGAAGTCGGATTGCCGTGCACTCCGGAACCGACCTGGAACGACCACAGGTGCTCGCCGGTTTCGTCGTTCACCGCGTTGAAGTAGCCTTCCGGATCACCGTAGAACACCAGACCGCCGGCGGTGGCCAAGGTGCCGCTGGTGGCTGGATAGCTCTGGGACTTGGCCCAGACCAGTTTTCCGGTCGCGGCATCAAAGCCCTTGATCATGCCCGCACCCGCATTGAAGGTGATGACCTTCGCGCCCAGGTACCACTCGCCGCGCTTCCACTCCATCTTCTTGGCCTGGAGATCCATCGCGAAGTCGTACACCGGCACGTAAACCATCTTGGTGCGGTGACTGTAAGCCATCGGGTGCCATTCCTTACCGCCGTCAAGAGACGGAGCAATATCGGTGGTCACCTTGTCGTACACCACATCCTTCTCAGGATAGTTGTAGATCGGCTTGCAGTTGTTGGCCGGTGTGATCGGCTTGGTCCAGTTCACGCGCTGCATGGCGGTGACCCATACGCACTTGTGCTCGTTGCCGCTCTTGGTCTTGGCCGAATTCACGCGGTCGATCCCGTACAGGTGACCGTTGCGCGAACCATGCAACCACAGCTTCTTGCCGCCGATGTCGACCAGGATCATCTCGTTCACGCCGTCGTAATCGTACGGATCATTGGGCGTGTAGTTGAAGTAACCCTTGATCTTGCCGGTATCCGGATCCATGACCAGGTTGCTGTTGGTGAACAGGTTGTCACCGAGGCGCACGTGCCGGTCAAAGTCGGGACCAGGGTTGCCAACCGGCCAGTACAGCGTGTTGGTTTCCTTGTCATATGCACCGGTAATCCAGGCAGAACCGCCACCGTACTTCCAGGACTCGCCAGCCCATGTATCGTTGCCAGGCTCGCCGGGTCCGGGGATGGTGTAGGTCTTCCAGACCGGGGCGCCCGTATCGGCGTCGATTGCCGCGATCCACCCGCGCACGCCATACTCCGCGCCCGCAGTGCCGAAGATGATTTTGTTGCGAACTGCCATCGGCATGATGGTAAAGGTCTCGGCGTAGGTGTAGTCACCCATCTTCTTGTCCCAAACCACTTTGCCCGTTGTGTTGTCGAGTGCAACGATGTGAGCGTCGAGCGTGGCCAGATAGACCTTGTTCTTGTAGACGGCCACACCGCGGTTCACCACGTCACAGCACAGTTTCGGGAACACGTCTCCCGGAAGTTCGCGCTCGTATTTCCACTGCGTTTTGCCGCTGACAGCGTCGACCGCGATGACCTTGTTGAAGGAAGTGGTGACATAGACCATGCCGTTCACGGCGACCGCCTGGCTGTCTTGCCCTTCCAGAACACCGAACGACAGGTTCCAGGCGGGTCTCAGCTTCTTGACGTTGTCCCGGTTGACCTGGGTCAGCGGGCTGTAGCGGGTGGTCTGGTAGTCACGACCGTAGTGGAGCCAGTTCTGCGCGTCCTTGTCGGCATTCAGGAGCATGTCGTCCGTGACATAGTTGGGATAGAGCTTGGACTCAAGCACATCCACACCTTGCGCGGACACAACTCCTGAAGCACCGAACGCCGCGATTGCAGCGAGGGACACCGCAGCACGTTTGAAGTGCAACGATTGCTTCAGCATTTTATTGAAAACCTCCCGAAGAAGTGCGTAGTACCCTGAAGTGAGTTGCGGCACCACGCATTGGTTTTGATTTAAGACTTGGTTGCGCAAAGCAAGGCTGAAACAACATTCCAAACTTAATAATTCAGACAAGCTTCACCGCACTTCAAAAATAAGAGCAAGCCCTAGGTGTTGTCAACACATTTCTGCCCGGAAGCCGCGACGGGACTGGGTTTCCGGATTATTGCGCCGCACAAACAGCGCTCGTGCATTGCGCATTCCCGCAGCGTGAGGCGGTACCCTCACCATGTCGCACAGCAAGCAGGTGCTTGGCGCCGCGTGCGCAGCCGCGGACCACGGTGGTCATATTTGCGGGCCGGCCTTCGACCGCGAACTTATCCTGTGCAGGCGCGGTATCGCAGAACAGCCGCCGGCGTCCGGGCTGGACGGAATCCCGGATGGACGGTCAAACTGGACGCCCATGTGCACCCGAAATTTGTTTCACCTGTCGAAATCGCAATGATTACCGTGAAATGTTCGCTGTATCGCGCAGTACTTCTCGCCGTGTTCCTCGGTTGCAGCGGGACTGCGCCGGCCGATCCGCTCCTGACCTACCCGCTGCGGATCAAGAAATACGAAATCCGCGCAGAACTCGCCAACACTGAGGAGGGCCGGCGCCGCGGACTGATGTTCCGCGACAGACTCGGCGACAACAGCGGGATGGTGTTCAGTTACCCGGAAGCCGGCGTCAACGCAATGTGGATGAAGAACACCCGGATTCCGCTGTCGGTCGCGTTCATCGATGACAACGGCCGCATTCTCAACATAGAGGACATGGAACCGTTCTCCGAGCAAGCGCACGCCTCGGCAGGCCACGCGGCATATGCACTCGAGATGAACCGAAGCTGGTTCAGGAAACGCGGTATCAAGGCCGGCGACCGGGTCGAAGGCTTGCAAAGCCTGCCGCCGCCAAAATGAAAAACGCCCGGGCACGGGCCCGGGCGTTGTCATGACATCTGCCGCGACATTTACATGCCGATGTGCGTCTGGGCCACCATGAAGTACAGCATCGGAATCGACAGCATGGTATTGACCCGCGAAGTGAGGAAGGCCACACGGCGTGCCTTGTTCTTTTCCGCGTCGGTTGCCTGCACCAGGCCAAGAATCTTTTTCTGGTTAGGCCAGATCAGTGCCCACACGTTGATCAGCATGATGGTGCCGAGCCAGGCACCCATGCCGATCTTTTCCCAGCCAGCCTGAAATGTAAACGCGGGAACGAAGTTGGCACCGAGCAGGGCCGCGCCGGCCAGCCAGGTCACCACCGCCGCCCAGCGGAAGTACAGCAGTGCGCGCGGGGCCACGTGCTTGGTGATTCCGGCCGCGGTGCTGTCGGCCTGCGCAGCCTTCAATGCCGCCACCTGCACGAAGTTGAAGTAGTACAGCAGACCGATCCACATGATACCGGCCAGAATGTGGATCCAGCGATATATACCCGGAAGCATTTCCATGGCTCAACCCCCGATCAGTGACTTGACGACGTAATACAGGATGACGGTGAGGATCAGTCCGGCGATCACCGTCCCCCAGAGCGAATCCAGCGGGTTCTTCATTGCGTGCTCCCCCTTTCGATGTGGGCGACACCGGCAGTGTAGGCGACACCCCCGGCGGGAGCAACAGTCGTACGTCATAGGCGGCCGGCCCGAACTGTGACCGACCGCGCGCCCAGATTCGCCCCGGTCGCCGATGTGGAACCGGAACATGGCGCTTTTAGGCCTGGCGTCCGGATTCCTCCACTGCCATCACAACTGCGGTGGCGTCGTTGCGCCCCATGTACTGGACCTGATTTTTCATCGATCGTCGCACCAGCTCGTCGGCGATGGTCTGCACATCGCCTCCCGCATCGAGCACTTCGCGCATGACCCGTTCGCCCAGCACCTCCCATACGCCGTCGCTTGCCATGACGAAGACATCGCCGGGCATCAGCTCGCCGTCGGTGCAATCGACCACCAGATGGGTATCGAGCCCGACAGCGCGCTTGAGCACGTGCCGCATGTCGCCGCGCTGCCAGGTATGGTCAATGGTCAGTTGCTTCAACACCCGTCCACGACTGCGGTAGGCACGCGAATCGCCGATGTGGGCGAGATAGTAGTGGTTGCCCTTGAGCAGCATCATCGTCAACGTGCTCACCACGCCTTCGCGTTCAGGATTTCGCGCATTTTCCGCAGACAGCCAGTCGTTGATCGATCGCAGAAGCTTGTCGATCGTCGCAGCGAAATTCCAGCGCACCGGCGCGCCGTAGAAGTCATGCAGCAAACTTCTCACCGTGATTTCGGAAGCGAGCCGTCCGTCGCCGCTTCCGCTTACTCCGTCTGCGATTGCCACGGCAATTCCCCTGGTTCGCGCCTCCCTCTCTTCATGCTCGGTGACGATGCCGTAGAAATCCTCGTTGGTCTTGCCCGGAACGGCGCTGCTGGCGTGGCCGAACCGCAGTTGCAACTGCGGCTTGCCGGGCGTAAGTCCCAGGCAGACCGGACTCGTTGCGGCGGGCTGTTCTGCGATCATTTGTCCCTCGCTGCCAGTTGTGTGATTCGGTTTCGGGCGCGCAGTCCGGCGCCGCGTCTTTTTCAGGTGTGGCTGCGCGGGCGCATGCCCTCGGCCCTGTGGCCGGGCGCGGACGGTGTCAGCGCGCCCGCCTCGACTGCAGCGATGGCTTTGGCCTGGTTCATGTCCTCGGTGTATCCGGCCGCGTAGAGGCAACACGCAAGCTGATTCACCAGCGGATGCGGCACCGGCACCCGTCCTGCGAGCGCCTGACGGATCCACTGCGCGGTAACCGCGGCGTCGATGCTCGCCGGCTCGCTCGGGATGTGTTTCGCGGGGACCAGTTCCTCTTCGAACAGCACGCTCGCTTCCCCATGCCGGAACCATTGGATTTTTGGTCTCTGACGGGGGTTGGTAAACGGTTCCCCCTCGGTGCTGCGCAACAACAGGGCGTCAAACCCGGTTGCGGTCAGAAACGCCTCTGCCGCGGCGAGATGCGGCGCCTGTCCGGCGCTTACCACGCGCACGCCCGCGCCGTCGAAGGGATCGAGCAGTTTGACCACGTGGTGCGCGGGATTGCGCACACCGAGCCGGCTTCTGAGTGACAGCAGATCTGCAAGTCCGGGGCTCAAGACCGCGGTAGGCACAAATGCCAGCAGATCATCGTCAAGGGACTTCTGCGCATGTGCGAGCGACGCACTCGGAAATACGCCGAGCTCGCGCAATATGTAGGCGCTCGCCACCCGTCCGTTGCCTTCCAGCGTGCCGTGCAACAACACCGGGATGCCCATTCTCTGCAGTAATAGCGCCAGCAGCGGCAGCAGATTTGGCTCATGCCGGGCACCGTTGTAAGTTGCGAAGATCAACGGCCTGAGGCTGGTAGCAGGCGGCCGCAGCGTATACAGGCGTTCCGCCGCCGCCCGGTAGAACCCGAGCAGCTCGGCTGTGGATCCGGCCTGGATTCGCAGCGCCATAAGGCACGCACCGAGTTCGAGGTCGGGCACGCCGCCATCGAGCATGGCGGCAAAAAGGTCGTGAGCGTCCTCCTCGGCCAGGGCGCGTGCGCCGTCGCCCCCTTCGGTGAGTTCCCTGATGTAACGCGCAACGCTCATGGCTTTCCTTCAATATCGAGGTGGTTATGCACGGGTGCCCGGTGCCGCGCATCCGTGCCGTCCGAACTTTGCTCCCCACACTCAACGCAACCCCTGTGCCACCGATCAATTCCATGATTAAACAGAGGGTTGGCGCAAGCGGCACAACCCTCACTGGATACGCTGGTGCAAAAGCCGATGCCCGCGCATCAACATGGTGCGATGAAACGGGACTTGCTGACGCGCGACTGCCGGCAACCCGGGTTGGCCGCGCGCCGAGGTACCAGACTGGACTCGCTTACGCCGACGCGAAAATACCCATTGCGCAGGCCGTGCGCCGGTGCACGGGTCGCGGGACACCCGAGGCTATAATGCAGGCCGATATCGCGTCGGCAACCTGCGTGCAAACACTCCGTCTGCTTTTCGGGTCTGTAGCACACCGTGCTCGTCACCACCTCGCCCGATCATCGCTCCCGGCCACGCGATCGATGTCCCGGCTGCCAGGGCATTCGCCTTGAATTTCGATACCGTTTCCGATCCCCTGCTGCGCTTCGCGCTGGCCGCAGGCCTGACGGTGCTGGCGCTGTCGGCGCTCATGACCTTGCACATATTGTTGTTGCGTCTGCAGCTCACGCTGCGTCAGCGCCGCGAAAACCGCTTCACCGCACGATGGCGACCGCGGTTTCTGGAAAGCATGGAGGCCATTCCGCTGCGCCTGCCGCGAATCGCGCGCGCCAACTGGTTTATCTTCCTGTCGCTGTGGAACCAGTACCAGGAATCCGGATCCGCAACTACGCGCCAGCGCCTGAAGACGCTGATCCTGCAATTGCGCATGGATGTGGCAGCACGCAGGCTGCTGGCGCGCGGCAGTATCCGCGCTCGTCTGATGGCGGTGCTTACACTCGGCCATCTGGGCGACCGCGAGTCGTGGGACAAGCTCCATGAACTGTCGCAATCGCCGCACCCGTTGCTGTCACTGGCGGCGGCACGCGCCCTGTTGCTGATCGACGCATCCGCGGCGCTTGCCCTGCTGTTGCCGGATTTCACCGGACGCGGCGACTGGTCCCTGGCTCGCGTCGAGACCATGCTGACAGAGGCCGGTGCGGAAAAGATCTCCACCCAGCTTGCGGCCGCGACGGACCTCACGTCGCCGGAGCGACTGCCCCGCCTGGTCGCCTTGCTGGGTGTCGCGAATTCCCGGGATGCGATGCCCAGAATCCGCGAACTGCTGGAGATGAGCGAAAACGAAGAGGTGATAACGGCGTGCCTGAAATCCGTGCATGTGCCGCCGGATCGCGAATTGATCGCGCGTTTCGCGCGCCACGCCAGCTGGCAGGTACGCACCCAGGCGGCGCGGGCGCTGCTTCGAGCGGCACAGCCGGGCGACGAAAAGCTGCTGGTGCAGATGCTGGCCGACCCGGTGTGGTGGGTGCGTTATCGCGCCGCACAGTCCCTGGTGGCACTGCCGTTCCTGTCCATTGACGACTTGTGGCGGTTGCGCTGGACGCTGGAGGACAAGTTCGGGGTCAACATGCTCGACCAGGTGATGGCCGAGAGGAAGTCGCCGTGAACTGGCAGCTTGCAGACCCGGCAACCTGGGTAAGCGCGATGCAGTGGATGTTCCTGCTCTACTTCATCGGAGCCAACGGCGGCTACACGCTGCTCAACCTGCTGTCGCTCTCGGCAATCCGGCGCTCCATGGAGGCGCGCGCACTGGACACGTTGCCGCGCATGTACTCCGGATTCGAGCCGCCGGTATCGATCCTGGTGCCGGCATGCAACGAGGAGGCCACCATCGCCGCTTCGGTGCGTTCGCTGTTGCAGTTCGAGTATCCGGAGTTCGAGCTGGTGGTGGTCAACGATGGTTCCACCGACGGCACGCTGGCCGCGCTCACCCGCGAGTTCGAGTTGGCGCCGTTCCCCGAGGCCTATTGGAAGCGGCTGCCTATCCAGCCGCTGCGCGGCATTTACCGCTCGGCGCTGCACCCCAATCTGCGCGTGCTGGACAAGGCCAACGGCGGCAAGGCTGATGCCCTGAACGCCGGCATCAATGCCGCGCGCTATCCGCTGTATTGCGCACTTGACGCCGACTCCATCCTGCAGCCCGATTCGCTCAAGCGCGTGGTGCAGCCGTTTCTGCAGGACCCGGCCACGGTGGCCTCCGGCGCGGCTGCGCGCATCGCCAACGGCTGCACGGTGAACGACGGCTTTATCGCCGAAATCGATCTGCCCGGCCATCCGCTGGCGCTGATACAGCTCGTCGAGTATCTGCGCGCCTGCCTGTTCGGCCGGCTGGGATGGTCACCGATGAACGCGGTGCTGATCCTTTCCGGCGCATTTGCAGTCTTCAGAAAGGAAGCGGTGGTGGAGGCCGGCGGCTATCGCTGCGATGCCGTGGACGAGGACATGGAACTTGTGTTACGGCTGCACCGCCTCAACCGTCTTGCGGGCCGGACCTACCGGATCGCTCTTGTTCCCGATCCGGCTCTCTGGACCGAAGTGCCGGAATCGCTGGCGGCGCTCGCGAGACAGCGCATGCGCTGGCAGCGCGGCCTGTCGCAGGCCCTTTTCGACAACATCAGGCTGCTGTTTCATCTGCGCGGCGGCGCGGCCGGCTGGCTGGCTTTTCCGTTCACGGTCCTGTTCGAATGGCTGGGACCGCTGCTGGAAGTATCTGCCTATGTCCTGATGACGGCCGCATGGCTGTCCGGACTGGTGTCCGCGCAGGCCCTCGTCGCCTTCATGCTGGTGGCAATCGGCATGGGTATCATGGTGTCGGTGAGTGCGCTGCTGCTCGAAGAACTCTCTTTTCAAATCTATCGCAAGCCGGGTCAACTCGCCTCGCTGCTCGGCGCCGTGATCATGGAGAACTGCGGCTACCGGCAACTGGTCGCAGTGTGGCGGCTGGCCGGTCTGGTACGCTGGATGGGCGGCCGTACGAAGCGCCAGGGCAGGTTCACAGGCGGCCGCGGCTCGCCGAAGCCGCGCCAGCGTCCGGGGGCCGATTCTTCCCGCCAACGCCAGCTGTGACTTACCACCGGTCATTGTTGCGAACAGAGTTCAGGCGCTGCCTGGTGGCCCCGCCCGGCACGGCGTTGCCCAGCCATCCCAAACCGGCCGATGTCGCCGCCCCCATCGAAGCTGAATTCTGAACAGGAACCAGCCGGCCACCTTGCAGATGCTGAACCTCAAACCCTACCTCCCGCGTCCGCTTCTTGCCGTGCTTGCGGTACTCGGGGTGCTGTTCGCGATCGACCTGTTTGCTCTGGACGCCTATCACCAGCTCGAGGATGCGGCCGACGAGCTGCGCGCCCGCAGCGAGATGCTCGATTCCCTGCAACCGTTGCCGGGAATCGTGCTGCAAATGCAATCCGGCATGCGCGGTTACCTGCTCACGGGGGACGAGGCCTTCCTCAAGCGCTACCGCGCCGCTTCGGAAAGTTTCCCGGCCGCCGTCGCCCACGCGCTGGCGCTGGTCGGAGACGACCCGGCGCAGCGCCGCCGCCTGGAAGAAACGGCGAGGCTTACCGAGGAGTGGCTGGCTGCGTATCTTTCGCCACTGGTGGTCAAGCGCAGCGCCAGCGAAGGCGCCCGCAGCACCATGGCGGCTGTCCTGAACACTGTGCGCGAAGGCAAAGGCGAGTCGCTAGCCGATCGCATAGGCGGGCAAATCGAGGAGATACATCGGGCCGAGGCGGCACGCCTGGCGGGCGCGGAGGCCCGGATTCAGGAACAACTGGGGCGAGTTGCGCAGTGGATGCTGGCACGGGGAGCGGCGCTGCTGCTGGGGTTGGCGGCGCTCGCGCTACTGCTTGGGCGCACGATCGAGCGGCTTGGGGGCCAGATCCGCGGCCGCGAAGTTGCCGAGCGCGCGGCGCGGCAGAGCGAAGCGGCGCAGCGCGCGATGGACGACGCATCCCCGCTGGGGATGTTCGTGGCCAACGTCTCCGGCTCCTGCACGCACGCCAATGCTGCATTTGCGCGAATTTCCGGATTACCGCAATCGGCTTTGCACGGCCAGGGATGGCTGGCCGCACTGCATCCGGACGACCGGGACCGCGTGCTGCCCGCCTGGAGCCTGGCGATCGCCCAACGCGCGGGATTCGCCTCCGAACACCGCTTCCTGCATCGCAGCGGCCACGTGGTATGGGTGACGATGAAGGCCGCAAGGATAAGCGACGGCGACCAGTTGATCGGGTTCGTCTGCACAGTGGAAGATGTGAGCGAGCGGCGCGAGGCGGAAGAGGCGCTGCGCAAGAGCGAAGAGCGCCTGCATCTCGCCCTGGAGAGCTCGCGACTGGCGCTGTTCGACTGGCACCTGCCTTCGGGCGAAATATTCCTGAGCCGGCAATGGGGGGTGATCGCCGGCGACCGCCAGGAACCGGTCACGACCACCGCGAGGCGGCTTGGGGAACTGGTGCACCCGGAAGACCGGGACAGGCTGCGCGAAGCCACGATCGGCGCGTTCAAGGGAGCCAAGCCGTCCTTTCACGCCGAGTTCCGCATCCAGGTCCGCGGCGGGCCGTGGAAATGGGTCTGCAGCCAGGGCCAGGTCACGGAGCGCGACAGCGTCGGCCGCGCGGTGCGCCTCACCGGCACCATCGCCGCCGCGGACCAATAGTTCACCCCCGACCCGGCGGCATACCGGGTGCCTGACCGGAGCCCGACGGGACAATGCCCGGTCCGCAACCCTGCCGACCCATTTCCCGAAAGTCAGCAAGAATGTACTTTTCATGGAATCTAGCATGTAAGTAAACTGCGCCTCCTCTGTGTCCTGGCGCACAGTCGGCAGGACGCCATCCCTTGCCCCATCCCGGTTTCCAGCGGCCTCTCCGTCCAGGGTGCGCCCTGTCGCGGACGGTAATCATGGGATAGCTTTCGCCGGAAACATCTACGGGAGTTTCAAGTGATACGTGAATCTTCGATGTTCTTTCGTACCGCGTTCTCAGCCGTTGCGCTGGCAGCCCTTCCGGCCTGCCAGCCATCGCAATCGAACCAGCCTGGTGGCGCAATGCCGCCACCCGAGGTTACCGTGGTGGTGGCGCAGCCGCGTGATCTGCCGGCAAGTTTCGAGTATGTCGGACAGATCGCCGGCGTTCGCGAAGTGGAGGTGCGCCCGCGCGTATCCGGAATTCTGGAGCGCTGGAACTACCAGGAAGGCGCGAAGGTTGCGGCCGGACAGAGCCTGTTCACCATCGACTCCGCGCCCTACCGTGCCGCGCTGGCGCGCGCGGAAGCCCAGCTCGCCAGCGCGGAGGCGAGTCTTGCCCAGTCGAGCCGCGACGCGACGCGCCTTAAGCCGCTCTTCGAGGCCAAGGCCGTCAGCCAGAAGGACTACGACGACGCCGTCTCTTCCGCACAGGTCGCATCGGCGAACGTCAAGGCCGCCCAGGCCGCGATTACGGAAGCGCGGCTGAATCTGTTGTACACGCGCGTCGAAGCACCGATCTCTGGAATTACCAGCCGCGCGTTGCAATCCGAGGGCAGCCTGGTGCAGGCCCAGCAGTCGCTGCTCACCACGATTTCGCAAATCGACCCGATCCACGTGATATTCAGCTTCACCGAATCCGAACACCTGAAGTTCACCCGCGCCGTGGAAGAAGGCCGCCTGGTCCTGCCCAAAGGCGGAAAGTTCGACGTCAGGCTCAAACTCGCCGACGGATCCGAGTACGCCCGCGCCGGTAAGGTGGACTTCACCGACGTGCGCGTCGATCCGAACACCGGCACCATCGAAGCCCGCGCCGTCGTCGCCAACCCGCAGGGACTGCTGCGTCCCGGCCAGTTCGCCCGCGTGACGCTAGCCGGCGGCGTGCACCCAGGCGCAATCGCGATTCCCCAACGCGCGGTGCTGGAGGGTCCGGGCACCAAAATCGTGCTGACCGTCAACGCCAAGGGCATCGTCGAACCGCGCCCGGTTCAGGTGGGCGACTGGTCCGGAGAGGACTGGATCATCCTCGGCGGCCTCGATGCCGGAGACCAGGTGATCGTCGATGGCGTCGTGAAGGCCCGCCCTGGTTCACCGGTCAAGATCGCCCAGGTGCCGGCCGCGAATTCCGCCCAGCCTGGCCAGGCCCCGGCCGCAGAGCCTGGTGCCCAGCAGCCCGCAAAACAGTAAAGGGGCACTTGCATGTTCTCGCGCTTCTTTATTGACCGCCCGATCTTTGCGGCGGTCCTCTCGATATTCCTTGTGATTGCGGGCCTGGCGTCGATACGTACGCTTCCGATCGCGCAATATCCGGAGATCGCCCCGCCGGTGGTGACCGTACGCGCCGTCTACCCCGGCGCCTCCGCCGAGGTGCTCGAACAGACGGTGGCTGCGCCGCTGGAAAACCAGATTAACGGCGTCGAGGACATGCTCTACATGGCCTCGAATTCGTCGTCAAACGGGGTGGTGGAAATCAACGTCACTTTCGAAATCGGCACCAACGTCGACCAGTCGGCGCTGAACGTCAACAACCGCGTCAAGCAAGCGGAAGCCCGGTTGCCGCTGGAAGTGCGCCGCCAGGGCGTGTCTGTGGAGAAGAACTCCACGTCATTCCTGCAGGTGCTGGCCTTCAATTCGCCGGACGGCACCTTCGACGATCTGTACGTCAGCAACTTCGTCACCCTGAATGTGCTCGACACCATCAAGCGGATTCCCGGCACCACCAACGTTCAGATTTTCGGCGCCAAGGACTATGCGATGCGGATCTGGCTGCGGCCGGACCGCATGACCCAGCTTAAGCTCACCACCGGCGATCTGCTCAGGGTACTGAACGAGCAGAACGCACAGTTCGCCGCCGGCAAGATCGGCCAGGCGCCGACCGGCGGGCCGCAGGAGATGGTCTACACCATTACTACCAAGGGCCGGCTCGCCGACGCGCGCGAGTTCGAGAACATCATCGTCCGCTCAAACCCGGACGGCTCGGCATTGCGACTCAAGGATGTGGCGCGCGTGGAACTCGCTTCCAAGGACTACGACTTCATCGGCCGCGTAAACGGCAAGGAGTCGGCTCTCCTGGGTATTTTCCTGCAACCCGGCGCCAACGCGCTCGACGTCGCCAAGGATGTCGAGCGGACCATGAAAGACCTGTCCAAGCGCTTTCCGGTGGGCATGGAATACCAGATCGTGTATGACACCACCCGCTTCGTCGAGGTGTCGATCCGCGAAGTGGTCAAGACGCTGGCCGAGGCGATGGCGCTGGTATTTCTGGTGGTGTACCTGTTCCTGCAGAACTGGCGCGCCACCTTGATTCCGTTCGCCGCCGTGCCGGTTTCGCTCATTGGCACATTCGCGGGCCTGTTCATCCTGGGCTACTCGATCAATACGCTGACCTTGTTCGGCATGGTGCTGGCGATCGGCATCGTGGTGGACGACGCCATCGTAGTGCTGGAAAACGTCGAGCGCATCATGCACGAGGAGCACAAGAACGCGCGCGAAGCCGCGATCAAGGCCATGAGCGAAGTCACCGGCCCGGTGATCGCCATCGTGCTGACGCTGTGCGCGGTGTTCGTGCCGATCGCCTTCCTCGGCGGGCTCACCGGCGAGCTCTACCGCCAATTCGCGGTCACCATCGCCATCGCAGTCGTGCTTTCCGGGATCGTGGCGCTCACGCTGACGCCGAGCCTGTGCGTCTTGATCCTCAAGCGCGACCACAAGGCGCCGGGGCGCTTCTTCAGCTGGTTCAACGACTGGTTCCGCCGCGTCACCGGGCGCTATACCGGCGGGGCGGCCTGGATCATCCGCCGTGGCGCCATCGGTCTGCTGTTGTTCGCCGGCATGGTGGCGGTCACCGCCGGTCTGTGGAGAATCACCCCGGGCAGCCTGGTGCCGGACGAAGATCAGGGTTACTACATCGGTGCGGTGTTCCTGCCGGATGGCGCCACCCTGCAGCGCACCGACCGGGTTGTCAGCGAAGTGCTCAAGGCGGTGCAGTCCAACCCCGCCAACGAGTACGCCGTGGCTTTTACCGGACTGGATTTCATCGGCGGCGGCTTCCGCAACAGCGCTGCGACTATCTTCGTGACCCAGAAGCACTGGGACGAGCGCCCGGGCGTGGGCACGCAGCAGTTGATCGGCGATTACTTCATGAAGACCGCCCACATCAAGGAGGGATTGGTGCTGGCGTTTGCGCCGCCGCCGATCTTCGGGCTTGGCAATGCCGGCGGTTTCGAGTTCTACATCCAGAACCGCGGCGAAGGCGGGCCGCAGCGGCTTGCCCAGGAAATGGGCAAATTTCTCGCCGCCGCAAACAAGGATCCGCAACTCGCCGGCGTGCAGACTCTGTGGCGAGCGGGCGTGCCGCAGCTGCACGTGGACGTGGATCGGGAAAAAGCCAAGGCGCTGGGTGTGCCGCTCAATGACCTGTTTGACACGCTATCGGCTACGCTCGGTTCCTACTACGTCAACGACTTCAACAAGTTCGGTCGAACATGGCAGGTACTAATGTCCGCCGAGCCATCCTTTCGAATGCGCCCCGATTCGATCGGAGAACTCTACGTGCGTTCGGAAAAAGGGGGAATGGTGCCCCTGAGGGCGCTTGCCAACGTGAACTTTACCTCAGGCCCGGATGCGCTCGACCGCTTCAACAACCTGCCGGCGGTCAAATTGCTCGGGCAGGGCGCGCCCGGGGTGTCCTCGGGCCAGGCCATCCAGGTGGTCGAGCGCATCGCCGACCAGGTGCTGCCGCCGGATTTCGGATACGACTGGGGAGGCGCCTCGTTCCAGGAGAAAAAATCGAGCGGCACTTCTTCACTGGCGCTCGGCCTGGCAGCGATCATGGTCTTCCTGATTCTGGCCGCCCAATACGAAAAGTGGTCGCTGCCGTTTTCGGTAATGATGGCTTTGCCCTTCGGCACCTTCGGCGCACTGGCCGCGGTGTGGCTGACCGGGCACACCAACGACGTGTACTTCCAGATCGGCCTGGTCACGCTGCTCGGCCTTGCCGCAAAGAACGCAATCCTGATCGTCGAATACGCCACGCTCAAGCACCACCTGGGATTGTCGCCCTCCGCGGCCGCGCTGGAAGCGGCGCGGCTGCGTTTCCGGCCGATCCTGATGACCTCGCTCGCGTTCATCCTGGGCGTGGCGCCGCTTGCGTTCTCTACGGGTGCGGGCGCCGGAGCACGCACCGCGGTGGGTACCGGCGTGATGGGGGGCATGCTGGCCGCGACCTTCCTTGCGATTTTCTTCGTGCCGATGTTCTTCAAGCTTCTGACCGACCGGCACCTGACCGAGAAGCGCTCGACTGCGCAGATCCGCACTGAAATTGAGCATCACAAGATGCTTGCGGAGCAGCCTGCGGAAGTTCCTCATCATGCACCGGCGCCGAGAGGAGAACCGTCATGACGCTCAAACGCATTATCGCCGCAACGCTCGCCGCAGCATGGCTCGCGGGCTGCATGACGGTCGGACCGGACTACCGCAGACCGAAGGTGGATACGCCTGAACAATGGCCGGGCGCAGCCACTGCGGAACCGATCTCCGCCACCTGGTGGAAAGCCTACGGCGACCCGGTGCTCGATCGCATGGTCGAGGACGCCCTGGCTTACAACACCGACCTGAGGTTTGCAGTCGCCCGGGTGGATGAGGCCCGCGCCACACTCGGCGTCAGCCGCGCCGACCAGTACCCGGGCATTTCGGCAAACGCCAGCGCGTCGCGCAACCGCCCTAGCCAGGAAGGCGTAACCGGCGTGCTAGTCAGAGACGATCCGGAGTACAGCAACTACCGCGCGACCCTGAACGCTTCCTACGAGATCGATTTCTGGGGTAAGTATCGCCGGGCCACCGAAGCAGCGCGTGCCGAACTGCTGGGCGCACAGTCCAATCGCGAGGCGGTGAGGCTCACGCTGATCACCGACGTCGCCCGGGGCTACTTCAACCTGCGCGCGCTTGATGCCCAGGTGGCCGTGACCCGGCGCACGATCTCCACGCGCCTGGCCTCGACCGCGTTGCAGCGCATGCGTTTTGAGGCCGGCGTGGCATCGGAATTCGACCTGCGCCAGGTCGAGGCGCAGACGGCACAGGCGCAGGCTCTGCTGCCGGCCTTCGAGCGTAGCCTGGCGCAACAGGAAACCGCGCTGGCAGTCCTGCTGGGCCGCAGCCCGCGTGCAATCGTTACCGTGCCGGTGGAGCGCGGCGCTGCGATCGATGCGCTTACGTTGCCGCCGGCCGTGCCCGCGGGACTGCCCTCGGATATCCTCGAGCGCCGCCCCGACGTGCGCCAGGCGGAGCAGGCCCTGATAGCGGCCAACGCCCGCATCGGCCAGGCGAAAGCCGCGTACTATCCGTCGATATCGCTGACCGCCATCCTGGGCACCGAAAGTACATCGCTGTCGAATCTGTTCACTGCGCCCGCGCGCGTATGGCAGGTCGGCGGTTCGGCGGCGCAGACAGTTTTCGACGGCGGCCGCACCGGCCAGCAGGTCGAGCAGGCGCGTGCGCGCGAACAGCAGTTGCTGGCCAGCTACGCCTCTGCGATCCAGAACGCGTTCAAGGACACCCTGGACGCGCTGGTTGCGCAGCGCACCGCGCGCGAGGCGCTGGACGCCGAGCAAACGCGCGTTACGGCCCTGCAAAGTTCCTACAGACTTGCCCAGTTGCGCTACGACAACGGCGTTTCCAGCCTGCTCGACGTGCTCGACGTCGAACGCGGGCTGCTGGATGCGCAATTGAATCGGGTCGAAGCGCAGCGCGCGCAACTCGCCGCCACTGCGGACTTGTTCAAGGCTCTGGGAGGGGGCTGGGACGGGGTTCTAGGCGCGGAGCAATCCGCCAAGGCGAACTGAACCAAGGGCGCAAAGAGGTACACGGGATCAAGGAAGCGAAGTCGCACCGCGCCACGCATGACTCGACTTGGCCCCCCGACTTACACCGCGGGCCGGGAACCCCGGGGCCACCTACGCGTGGATCGCTGCCCGCCGCCGAGGCGTGCCGGATGGCGTGTCGGTTGGCTTCGGCGCAAACTCGCCCTATTATTGGCGATAACAGCCGTCACCCCCAACCAGGCCGAGGAGATATGAGCATCCAGTTTCGCACCAAGGACCTGTCGCCGGTCGAGATCTCTTTCTTGAAGTGGCAGTACGGGTTCGAGGAGGAAGACGATCCGTTCGAGCGCTCGTTGTGGCACACGATCCTGCACGCGTGGGAAGCCGATCGGCAGGCATTTATGAGCAATTCCCCCGACCGCCACCTGCCCCGCCTGGGTTCGAACTCGGCCTATCCCGAGCAGGTGGCGCTTTACGTCACCTTCAAGTCCGATAAGGGCGAGTCGTTCTGGAATGACCTGATCAAACGCGCCGGCCTTGCCGATCGCCGCAAGGACAACGTAGTGCCGATGGCGGAACGCCGGCGCCGGACCGGGTAGAGGGGCCGACAATCTGGCCTCATCGGTGCATTGACAGGGGAGCAATCATGGCGGACGCGATCAAATACCTGCTCTCCGAAGAGCAGATTCCGAAGTCCTGGTACAACATCGTGGCGGACCTGCCTTCACCGCCTCCGCCACCGCTGCATCCGGGCACGCTCCAGCCGCTCGGCCCGGACGATCTGGCCCCGCTTTTCCCGATGGCGCTAATCATGCAGGAGGTCTCGGCCGATCGCGAGATCGAGATCCCCGGCCCGGTGCGGGAGATCTACAAGCAGTGGCGGCCAAGTCCGCTGTATCGCGCCCGCCGCCTGGAGAAGGTGCTCGATACCCCGGCAAAGATCTATTACAAGTATGAGGGCGTGAGCCCGGCCGGATCGCACAAGCCAAACACCGCCGTGGCGCAGGCGTTTTACAACCGCGAAGCGGGGATCACGAAGATCTCCACCGAAACCGGCGCGGGCCAGTGGGGTTCAGCCCTCGCCTTCGCCGGCGCGCTGTTCGGGATCGAAGTCCAGGTTTTCATGGTCAAGGTCTCATACCAGCAGAAACCTTACCGCCGCGCATTGATGGAGACCTACGGCGCGCGCTGCATCGCCAGTCCCTCGATGGAAACCAACGTCGGCCGGGCAATCCTGGCCAAGAGCCCGGACAGCACCGGCAGCCTGGGCATCGCCATCTCGGAAGCCGTCGAAGTCGCCGCCACCCGCGAGGACACCAAGTACGCGCTGGGTTCAGTGCTCAACCACGTTCTGCTACACCAGACCGTTGTCGGCCAGGAAGCCATGAAGCAAATGGAAATGGCAGGAGACGATCCCGACATCATCATCGCCTGCACCGGCGGCGGTTCGAATTTCGCAGGCATCGTTTTTCCCTTCCTGGGTGCGCAACTGCGCGGCGGCAAGAAGCGCCGTATCGTGGCTGTCGAGCCGGCTGCATGTCCCTCGCTTACCAAGGGGAAATATGCCTACGATTTTGGCGACACCGGGCATCTCACGCCCCTGGTGAGGATGCACACGCTGGGATCGACTTTCATTCCGCCCGCGGTGCATGCCGGCGGGCTGCGCTATCACGGCATGGCGCCGCTGGTGTCGCATATCAAGGAACTGGGCCTGATCGAGGCGTGCGCCTACAAGCAGGTCGAGGTGTTCGAGGCCGGCGTGAAGTTCGCGCGCGCCGAAGGCATCGTCCCGGCGCCGGAGGCCAACCACGCGGTCAAGTGCGCAATCGACGAAGCCCTGAAGTGCAAGGCCGAAGGCAAGGCGCGCACCATCCTGTTCAACTTGTGCGGTCACGGCCACTTCGACATGCAGGCCTATAGCGATTACTTCGCTGGCAAACTCACCGACAGGAGTTACGAAGAGGGCGACCTGGCGATGGCGCTGGCCGGATTGCCTTCCGTCGTTCCTGCCTAGTTTTCAAGCCCGGTTGGCGCTTTTCGTCATCTCGTCGGCGCGGATTCCGTCGTAAGTCCACACAGACAGGTGGCTGCATAGCCCCGGGGGCCAGTTCCCTGTGGTTCCTGTGTCGTCGTTAACTCCATGTATATTCAAGCATTGATGTGATTTGTCGCCCAGGATGGGAGCGCGACCGGCGGGCTGGCATGTCGCTTGCCATGATGAGTCTCAATGGCGCACGCCGACGCGTGTGCCGCCCCTACTCCCACTGGAGTCGAAATGATGAAGTCATCGAACGACGGATTCACGCTTATCGAATTGATGATCGTGGTGGCAATCATCGGGATTCTCGCGGCCATCGCGCTTCCCGCTTATCAGAATTACGCCGCTCGCGCCAAGATTTCCGAAGCCTTGCTGGCCGCAAGCGCGTGCAAGGTCAGCATGACGGAAACGACCCAATCGGCACCAACCCTGCCTGGAGCCGGCCAGTGGGGATGCGAAACCCGCGCCGGCGACCCCCCCATGTCGAAGTATGTAACCTCCATCACGACCAGCGCCGAAGGCGCGGTGCGCGTGATTTTGCAGGGGATCAATGTAGACGCCGACGGCCAGGCGATCGTACTTCGTCCCTGGGCGAACGTTCTCAGGGCCGCCGCCGTGGCCCCAGGCGATGCGATTGGCATCTGGGACTGCGGTCCGGACCCGTCGAATACCGAAGACATCACGAGCCTGGTGCCGGCCTCCTGCCGCGCAACCGCCGCACAAATCGGCGCCGTTACCGCCTTCGCCGCCAGCGCAAGCTAACCGAGGAAAGGCATTCAAGTCCCGGGCAATCTACAATGAAGTCACCGGCCTGCCGGTGACCCGGCCCGAAAAAACCGGATCTGAGCGGGCGGCCTTGCGGCCGCCCGTTCTTTTGTGGAGGACAGATGCTGATCGCAAAACGGGACATCGAAAGCGCGGGGCAGCGCATCCGCCCCCATCTCGAGCCGACGCCTTTGATACGGGCGCAACATTTCAGCCGCGAACTCGGGGCCAACGTTTTCTTCAAGCTGGAAATGTTGCAACCTACGCACTCGTTCAAGGTTCGTGGCGCGTTCAATGCGCTTACCCAGCTCACCGAGAAACAGAGGAAGCGCGGCGTAGTCACTGCCTCGGGCGGTAATCATGGGTTGGCGGTAGCCTACGCCGCCGCCAAAATCGGCGTCCCGGCGACCGTGTATCTGCCGGAATCGGCTACCGAGGCCAAGCTCGCCGCCATCCGCCGCTTCGGTCCCGAAATAGTGGTTCATGGCAGCGCCTGGGACGATGCAAATGCGCTGGCAATGAAAGTCGCAGGCGAATCGGGCCGGGCTTACATCCATCCATTTGACAATCCGACGGTCATGGCCGGCCAGGGCACGATCGTGACCGAACTGTTGATGCAATTGCCGGAGCCGGACCTGATCGTCGTCTCAATCGGTGGCGGCGGACTGATTTCCGGAATCCTCTCCGCGGTTCAGCATTACTCGCCAAGAACCCGTGTATGCGGGGTCGAGACCGAAGGGGCGGACTCGATGTACCAGAGCTGGAAAGCGGGAAAGATCGTCGAACTGCCGGCGATCACTTCAATCGCCGAGACGCTGGGCGCACGCAAGACGGAAAAGACCCAGTTCGAAATTGTCACAAAATACGTTTCCGACCTGGTCACCGTGTCGGACAACGCGGCAATCCGCGCGCTGATTACCATCCTTCAGGAAGAAAAGCTGCTCACCGAACCGGCCACCTCGTGTTCGGTCGCCGCGCTTCTGGAAGGCAAGATCGCGGCAAAGCCGGGGGAAAATGTTGTCGTGGTGCTGTGCGGGGCGAACGTGGCCCACGAGAAGGTTCACGAATGGGAGTCCGCTGCGCGCAACCTCACCGTCAAAGCCCGCAGAAGAAAGAGCGACCCGAAGTAATCAACAAGATCTTTCACCGCCTAGGACGCCAAGGACGCCAGGAAAACCAAATGCAAGAAGCAAGCGATGTTCAATCCCTGTGCTGGCATCCGGGATGCAACTGATCCGTTACGGTCACTCAGCCTCCCATCGACTATTCTCATTCCTTTGCGTCCCTGGCGTCCCTTCGCGTCCTTTGCGTCAACGCTGTAGTCGCCGGCCGATGGCCGGCCATTAAACCCCATCAGGCAATTTCCCGCAGCACGGCACTCCAGGCCCTGGCCAGGTTGCTTCGGTTGTACCCGCCGCCGCCGAAGGCCATCAGGCGTCCCTTGCAGAAGCGCTTGGAGATCTGCACCAGGCTCTGCGCCGCGCGCGCGTGCGTGGCCGGTGAATACTCGAGGTGCGCCAGCGGATCGCCTTTCAATCCATCGGCGCCGCACTGAAACACCACGAATTCCGGTTCGAACCTGGCCAGGTGTGCCACCACGCGCGGCCAGACCTGCATGAACTCCCTGTCGCCAGAGCGCGGCATAAGCGGAATGTTGAGCTTGGTGCCCGTGGCGGTTCCCTTGCCGGTTTCGTCTTCACGCCCGGTACCGGGATAGAGATGATTGCCATCCTCATGGATGTCGGCAAAAATCAGGTCGGGATCGTCCTCGAATGCGTAAAAGATGCCGTCGCCGTGGTGCACATCGATATCCACGTAGGCCACGCGCCGGATGCCGTAGCGCGAACGCAGCGTCGCGATCACCACACCGAGATCGCTGAACACGCAGAACCCGGCGGCATGATCGCGCCCCGCATGGTGCAGGCCGCCGATCGGCTGAAAGGTGTGCACACACTCGCCCGCCATGATGCGGGCAAGGCCGTCCAGGGCGGACCCGACCACTGCCGCCGACGCACGGTATACGCCGGGGAACACCGGCGTGTCGCCGTTGTCGAGATACTCGATCCGGTCGCGCTCGGCGTGCATCACCTTCTCGACATGGCGCTCGCTGTGAAAGCGTTCGATTTCCGCGCGCGTGGCGACCCGCGGCGCCCGGGCGGATACTTTCTCGAGCAGGCCCTGCGCTGCGGCCTCCTTGTAGAACGCGCCTTGCCGGTCAGCCCCGAGCGGATGACCGTCGGGGAAGCCATAACGCGCCAGCTCCTCGCCGACGTAAAGCCCCGCCTGCGCGGCCGTGGCACTTTGCACTCTTTGCGACATCAGCACGGTCGTAGCTCCCGTTGCCAATACGCCGGCTGCCATCCCCCGCAACCACCCGCGGCGCATCGCATCCGGCTCAGAACTGTTCGCCACAATTCCAGCAGATCTGAAAGTGTCCGGGGCTGCCCTCATGGCAACGCGGACAGAGTATGGATCCCAAACCCTGCGCCGGGCGCTCGATCTGACGGATCACGTCCCGTGCCCGTTGCAAGTCGCGCTCGTCGACGATCCACACTTCAGGGTAGGCCTGGGTGAAAGGGATCTCGCCGAGCCCGCCCTGCAGGTTCTCGTTGAATACCGTGGCGTCGATCCCCGCCTGTCCCAGCAGTCCACGCACCAGGTGCGCGTCGGGCAAACTGGCGGCGGAATAGATCCTGACCATCAGAACAAATCCATCTGGCCGTCGAGCCTCGGGCGCTTGAATTTCGCCGCATCCAGTGGCCCGCGACGTACATGATTGAGCCCGAGCCGGTGGCAAGCCATGTTGAATCGCTTGCTCAGCAGGTCCGCCAGTTCCCCCGCTCCGCGCATGCGCGAGCCGAAGTTCGGATCATTCTCGCGCCCGTCGCGCATGTCGCGCACGCGGTTCATCACGTGAGCCGCCTTGAGCGGGAAATTGTGTTCGAGCCAGTCCTTGAACAAGTCCTTGACCTCCCAGGGCAGCCTCATCAGCGTGTAGCCGGCACGGTCGGCACCCGCCTCGCGCGCGGCTTCAAGCACGGCCTCGATTCCGGAATCGGTCAGAAACGGCACCACCGGCGCGACCATCACCCCGACCGGCACACCGGCCTGCGCCAGCTTCCGGATCGCTTCGATGCGCCTCGCCGGCGCCGAGGCGCGCGGTTCCATGCGCCGGGCGATACCGTGGTCCAGCGTGGTAACTGAAATATAGACCTGAACCAGATTCTTCGCCGCCATCGGCGCCAGGATATCGAGATCGCGCTCCACCATGGCGTTCTTGGTGATGATGGCACAGGGATGATTGCAGGCAGCCAGCACCTCCAGGATCGAGCGCGTGACTTTCCATTCGCGTTCCACCGGCTGATAGGGGTCGGTGTTGGCCCCGATCGTGATGCAATCGCAGGTGTAACCGGGCTTGGCAAGCTCCGCGCGCAGCAACTCCGCCGCGTTGGTCTTGGCAAACAGCCGGGTCTCGAAATCCAGCCCCGGTGACAGATTCAGGTACGCGTGCGACGGACGCGCATAGCAGTAGACGCAACCATGCTCGCATCCACGGTAAGGGTTGATCGACTGGGTGAAGGGAACGTCGGGCGACTGATTGCGTGAAATGATGCTTCTGGCCCGCTCCACGGTAACGATGGTGCGGGGACGGTTTGGCTCTTCCTCCAGCGGCGCATCCCACCCATCGTCAAAAGCCTCGCGCGCATCAGTCTCGAAGCGGCCTTCGGGGTTGAGGGTGGCTCCGCGCCCCTTGTGGGCCGCACCGTGGTCTCCTGCTACCGTCTTCATTGCCATACTGGACATTTAACCAGTATTTCGTCCAAGAGGGAAGGGCGCCGGAAAGGGCCGAGATGCTAGGCCCGAGGTTTAAGTGGTGCTGTTACTCGGCCCTCGTTCCTCGGCCCTCGTACCTCATGACAATCCCATCATCCGGATCGCCGCCTTGCATAGTGCGGTTTCGGGGTTGGCGAATGTATCGAGGATGCTGAAGTGGTTGTCTTCCGGGCAGGGAATGTCATCGGCGATAACGCTGCGCCAGTTATTGGCAAGCAAGGCATGCTGTTCCTTGAAGCCGCCGATTTCCCGTCCACCCACAGCGATGCATACCGGCGCCCTGGTGGCAGCTGGCAGCAAAGCCGGGCTTACCTTGAGCGCCTCGGCCTCGGTCAGGCGCACGTCTATATTGATCGAGGGTGTGCGTGATATCGGAATCAAATCGTAAATGCCGCTGACCGACATCCCACCCTGCATCACTTTTTCAGGCAAGCCACGGGAGTAGCGCGGCCATTGCGCCGCCATGCACATCGCGGTGAGATGTCCGCCCGCCGAATGTCCCGCCACGAAGATGCGGTTGCGCGGCGTGCCAACCTCGCCGGCGTTGCGATACAGCCACGCTCCTGCCTTCAGACACTGCAGCACGATGTCCTCGATTTTCACGGTAGGGCAAAGCGAATAGTTGATCGCGGCAACGGCTGCGCCGGCGTTGACGAAGGGCGCGGCGATGAAGGAATGGTCCTTTTTGTCGAGCGAACGCCAGTAGCCCCCATGGATGAACATCAGCAGCGCCCTGGCCTCGCCGCGCGGGCGGAAGATGTCCATGGTTTCCATGCGATGGTCCCCATAGGGCACATCCAGCTCGACGTCCAGTTCACGACGCGCCTGGGCCGACCGTGCTGCCCAGCGGTCAAAAAAACCCTGGAAGTCCGGGACCGCCGCCCGATTGTTGTAAAGGGATTCGTAATACTCGCCGTCTGTAATCATGGCAACCTCCACATTTTTTATTTTTACTGTTTATATTTAGAACTTTACCAGAGGGTGGACCGTCGTAACGATTACCGTGGATTCCCGAATAATGCAGGAATCGGAGGCGGATGAGAATTCCCCGGGCCTTGGTTTCGCATTTCAGAACGACCGGCGGCTTGCCGCTGCACCTATTTGGGCGAATGATCCACCCCAGCATAACGGCGCTTTCTACTGGACGGAGCAGATTTCCCGCGTGGGCGCCAATGGAATTCTTCAGGAGAACGTCATGTCAATGAAAATCCGCTGCAGCCATCTCGTTCTTGCATTTGTGGCCCTCATCCCGATGCAAGCCGTGGCGCAGGTCAACATGTTTGCACCGGAGCGTGTCGGGCGCTGGTACGTGTCCGGGGCGGTGGGTGCATTCAACGAGGAGACCAATTCGCAACTTGTCAACCAGGAGGGCTACTTCGGTCTCGCAATCAACGGTGGCTACCGGCTGACGCCCCACATCGCCCTCGAAATCGACGGGCTGTTCGCGTCCCAGCGCATCGATACGCCGGCGACCATTCCCCCATCGGCACTGGGTACGCCCGATAGTCGCGCCAGTCTGTACAGCGGCGGTATCGGTGGCCTGGTGAAATTCATCCTGCCGCTGGATCGGGTTGAGTTGTACGTGGGCGGCGGGCTCGGAGTCTATACCACGACGCTGTTGGTCGAAGGCGACCTCCTGGGCGCGCACACCCAGTTGACGGAATACGACACCGATGTCGGATTCCAGGCGGTGGCCGGGGCGGATTTTTACGTCTCGCGCCACGTTTCCCTGGGCCTCGAGTACCGGCGGCTCAAGCTCGACGCGAATCTTGACGTCCTCATCCCTGGCGACCTCGACATGGGCGGCGATTTTTTTCTTGCCACCGTGCGCGGGCACTTCTGAGTGCAAGCACCGCGGATACGTCTCATCACGACGCGACTGTGGGAAAGTGGTTTTTATCTGATAGCCTTCGGCTTGTGGCGGGAAACCTCCGGTTCACCCGACCATTCAACGCGGCCAGGTGATCCGCCGCGTTGAATGGTCGGGCGGACAAGAATTCAGTCCAAAAAGCCGCGGAGCAAAAACAAATGTTCAAGCAATTCAAAATCAACCCGAAGGACTTTGACGGGCCTGTACTGGTGACGGGGGCGGGCGGCTGTATCGGGACCTGGGCGCTGTCGCTGCTCGTAGACGCCGGCGTAACGACGGTGGCGATGGACCTCAGCGACGACAAGCGCAGGCCGAAGCTCCTGATGGCGGATTCCGAGATCGCCGGGGTGCGGTGGCTCACCGGCGATATCGCCGACCCGGCGGCGGTGATGGGTGCGGTGCAAACCAGTGGCGCTAAGGCGATCATCCACCTTGCCGCACTGCAGGTGCCGTTTTGCAAGGCCGACCCGGTTGCCGGCGCCAGAGTGAACGTGGTCGGAACCGTGAACATTTTCGAGGCGGCACGAAAATTCGGCGTCAGGCGCGTTGCCTACGCCAGCTCAATCGCCGCCCATGGAGTGTTCGACCCGAAGACCATGGCCACGCTTTACGGGGCCTACAAATTCTGCAACGAGCAGACAGCGCGGGTGTACGCGCAGGATTGGCAGATCCCGAGCGTAGGATTGCGTCCCGGAGTCGTCTACGGCATCGGCCGCGACCAGGGAATGACATCCAAGACCACGGTGGCGATCCTGGCCGCCGCCGCCCGCAAGCCCTACACTATACCTTTCCGCGGTCCGATCTCCTGGTTGCATGCCGGAGAAGTCGCGAGCGCTTTCGTGAAGGCGGTATCGAAGGAACGCACCGGCGCCGAAATCTTCGACATCAACGGCGCGCCCTCCACTGTCGAACAGTCGGTGGAGCTGCTGAGGAAAGTCGCACCCGAGGCTCAGATCGCCATCAGCGGCGAAGCGCTACCGTTCCCGATGGCGTTGTCGGACCAGCCGGTGCGCGCCTTTCTGGGCGATTACGGGTCGGTCACAATCGAGGAAGGTATTCGCCAGACCTATGAAGTCTTCCGGTCGCTCCTGGCCAAGGGCCTGATCAGCGCCGACAGCATTGCATGACTATCGCCGGGCCGGATTTACCACATCTTGGAATGATTTCTTAATAAATATATTATTCGTATGAAATGCCTGCGGATTCATTTAGTTCTGCCGCGCTGCGGATTGACGCGTCAGAACGGAACAGGCACACTCCGGGCGCGCCGTACCGCAAGCACCTGAACGTCGTAACTTGGGAATGCAGTTCATGAATTCCCGATCCGGGGTGTCAAGGGAGAGAAAAACCAGCGGTGCATGTTTGGTACTCGAATGACCATCAAAATAGGAGGAGTTCAAACCATGAAGAAGTCTGTCCTCGTCACGACACTGCTCGGTCTGCTTTGCATATTCGGCTCGTCCGGCGCATTTGCGCAGAACGTGAAGGTTTACTGGACCACCAGCGGCATGTTCGGGCCGTTCGACATCCGCGGCCTGATCCCCGCCCTGCCGGTCGAGAAGTCCCGCCAGATCACGATCCCGGTGAGCATGTGGGTCATCGACCATCCGAAGGGATTGGTCGTGTTCGACACCGGCAACAACGTTGCGATTACCCAGGACTGCAAGACGTACTGGCAGCCCGGAATGTGCGATTTTCTGAAGCCCAGCCAGAAGCGTGAAGACACGATCGACATGCAACTGAAGAAGCTTGGCTACTCGGCCGACAAGGTAAAGGTCGTCGTGACTTCGCACACCCACCTCGATCACGCCGGCAACATGGAAATGTTCCCGAACGCGATCCACGTTATCCAGAAGAAGGAACTGTACCAGGGCTGGTGGCCGGAGAAGTTCCAGGGCCGCAGCGGGGGCGCTTTCGTCATGGCCGACATCGACGGCACCCGGGAGTTCAACTTCCTGGAACTCGACGGCGACTACGATCTGTTCGGGGATGGCAGCGTCATGATCTACTGCCACCCCGGGACACACCATCGGTCACCAGTCGATGAAAGTAAGGACCGCCGGCAGCGGCACCATCATCATCACCCAGGATGCGGTCTGGATGCAGGAAAACCTGGACGGCTACCCGGCCGGACTGAACTTCAGCGTCCAGGCCTACACCAATTCGGTTAAACCGCCTGAAGATGATGCGCGATATCGAAAACGCGCAACTGTTCATGGCCCACGACGGCGATCAATACAAAGCCAAGGGCGATCGCTGGTACAAGTAAGCAAGTCCGGTCTTCGACCGCTTAGGAAGGCCCCCTTCGGGGGGCCTTTTTGTTGCCGACAAGTCTGATGAACACTCCTACCGCTGCAATCGCCCTGGAATCGGTTTCCAAGCGCTTCGGTTCGAAGACCATCATCCACGAGATGACGTTCTCGGTCGACAAGGGCGAGATCGTCGGCTTTCTCGGCCCCAATGGCGCGGGCAAGACCACGACCATGCGCATGATCGCCGGATTCACCACGGCCTCGTCGGGGCGGGTGATGGTCGCCGGCTTCGACATGGCCACCCAGAATGAGGAGGCGGCGCGCAGACTCGGTTACATGCCGGAACATCCCCCGGTTTACGATACGCTCGATGTTACGCAGTACCTGAACTTCGTCGCGCGTGTCAAAGGCGTTTCGCGCAACGAAATCCGCTCCGAGATCGACCGCGTAGCCACGGCATGCCGGCTGGAAAGCGTGCTCAGGCGTGAAATCTACAAGCTGTCGAAGGGATATCGCCAGCGCGTCGGTCTGGCGCAAGCGCTGCTGGGCAAACCCGAAGTGCTGTTGCTGGATGAGCCCACTGCGGGCCTGGACCCGGGACAGATCCAGGAGACGCGCGAAGTGATCCGTTCCTTCGGGGCGCAGCATGCGGTGCTGCTGAGTACCCATATCCTCCACGAAGTCACGCTTATCTGCCGCCGTGTAGCGATCATCAACCAGGGTCGCCTGCTCGCAATCGATTCCCCGAGCGGCCTGCAGCGCGCCTCCGAACAGACCAACCGGGTGCTGCTTATGGTGAGCGCCCCCGTCGACGCACTGCGGGCAGAACTGCTTTCGGTTGCGGGGGTCAACGCACTGGTTATCCACCCCGTACCGGGAATCCAGGACATGCTCAACGTCGAATGCCAGACCGACTCCCGCGAAGGCGTGGAATCGGCTATCGCACGCGCAGTGGCGGCTCGCTGGGATCTGCATCGTCTGGAACGGCAGGCGCCGACGCTGGAGAACATTTTTCTGCGTTACATCAGCGAGACGCCGCAATGAATGGCGTGCTCGCTGTCTACAGGAAAGAACTGCTGACCTACTTCCGGTCGCCGATCGCCTATTTCGTCGTGGCTGTATTCCTCGTGGGCACAGGCTACTTCTTCTCCTACAACATGTTTCTAACCGGCAGCGCCTCGATGGACGAGACATTCCGCAACATGGGCATCCTGTTGCTGACGGTGCTTCCGCTGGTGTCGATGCGGCTGTTTTCCGGTGAGTACAGCGGGCGCACCATGGAACTTCTCATGACGCTGCCGCTCAAGCCCTGGGAGATCGTGGTGGGGAAATTCCTCGGTGCCGTCACGATTCTTCTGCTCATGACGGCGGGCACGTTCATCGACCTGGTTCCGCTTTACCTGTTCGGCAATCCGCACACGACCACCATCATCTCCGGCTTCATCGGTTTCGTGCTGCTCGGCATGGCATGCCTAGCCATCGGACAGTTTTTCTCCGCGTTGACGGAGAATCAGATCGTCGCCGCCCTGATCACGGTTCCGGTGCTGCTGAGTTTCTGGTTCATAGGGCACCTGCAGAGCTTTCAGACCTCTTACGCTTTGCGCAGCCTGTTCGGTTATCTGTCGTTCTCGCAGCATTTCTCGCATTTCGTGCAGGGCCTGATTCGCTCCGAGGCCGTTGTTTTCTACCTCATCGTCTGCGCCATCGCCCTGACCCTGAACGCCAGCTATCTTCAGTGGCGCAGATGAACTGACATGGACCACTTCTATCGCTCCGGACTGATTCTGCTTGCCGGCGTCGGGCTCCTGGCGACTGCGGGCGCCATTCACGCGATCCTTCTCGAAGGAACCCTCTGGACGGCACTTGCCGCCGCGGGCGGGCTCGTGCTCACGGTCTGGGGTGGCTACGCGTTGCGCGCGGACCTCGGCGCCATGATTCGGCAGCGGCGCGGCGAGATCGTGCTCTACACCGCCGGCCTGATCGGAATTCTCGCGGCGATCGCGTGGTTGTCGATCAGCTTTCCGGCGCGCATCGACATGACCGAAGAGGGCAAGTACTCGCTGTCGGAGCAGACGCTCACCATGCTCAAGCGCCTCGAGAAACCTGTGCACGTCACGTTCTTTCATGACCCGCTGATGCGCGAAACCGTGGAACTCTACGAGTTGATGGCCAGCCACACCGACAAGATCACGCTGGAACTTTACGATCCGATGCTCAATCCCGCGCAGGCGCGCCTGCGCGGCGTCCAGTTTGCGGGCACCGCGATCATGGAGAGCGAGGGCCGCAAGCTGCAGGTGAATGGACCCAGCGAGACCGAGATCGCCAACGGGATTCTGCGAGTGTCCCTCGGCGTCACCCAGAAGGTCTGTTTTCTGGATGGTCACCGGGAAGCGGACCCGTTCAGCACCGAGTCCCACGATCACATGGAAGGCAAGGCCGGGCATACCCATGGCCTGGGAACGGTGTACCTGCTCCATGAGCAACACGGCATGGGTAAGGCCCGCAATGCGCTGGAAACTCTGAATTACAGCGTCGAGAAGATATCGCTTACGCGCAGCGGCGCCGCCGAGGTGCTTCCGAGTTGCGCGCTTCTGGTCGTGGCGGGCCCCAAACTGGCGCTCCTTCCGATGGAGGTAGAGGCGATCCGGGAGTTTCTGGCGGCGGGCGGCAACGGGTTTTTCCTGCTCGATCCCTTCGTGCGCACCGGGCTCGAATCCATCCTGCCGGAATACGGAATCAACCTCGACGACGATATCGTGATCGACGAGGCCAGCCATTTCTGGGCTGATCCGTCCTCGCCCGCCGTCACCGACTACAACTATCATCAGGCGACCCGCGAACTGCCACTGACATTTTTCCCCGGCGCCCGATCGCTTTCGCCAACATCGTCGCGAGTCCCTGGAACCAATGTCATCCCGCTGGCCAATTCGTCGAAGCAAAGTTTCGGCGAGACCGATCCGCAGCGCGCGCGATTCGATAAAGGCACGGACTTGCCCGGACCGGCCACGCTGATGGCCATCGCCTCCCGGCGTCCGACGAGTGCAGACAGCGATGTGCTCTACCGGGAGACTCCGGGAAAAACAGCGGATTCCGCGACCGCCGCGGGAAAGAAATCGGAACCATCCATTCCTGCCACCGGCCGCTCTCGCATCGCTGTGGTGGGGGATTCGGATTTCGCCACGAACTCCTTTTTCCACATCATGGGAAACGGCAAGCTGTTCCTGAACACGGTGAACTACCTTGCCTCCAAGGAAAACCTGATCGGCCTGGAGCCGCGCAGCCTCGATCCGCCAAGAGTCAATCTCACCAACCGGCAAATGAAGGGCACCTTCTTCCTCGCGGTGATTCTGATTCCGGCGCTGCTGGCCGCGGTGGGCTTTGCCGTGTGGTGGAAACAGCGATGACCCGGGGCACAGGCATCAGGCGCCGGGTCCTGGTGGTCTGGCTGGTCCTGGCTGGGCTCGCCGCCGGCATAGCGTTTGTCGAGTACCGGGACCGGTCACAACTGCCTGAGGGAGCCGCCGAAACAATTCATGGTGCGGAAGGCTCGCGAATGCTGCTCCCCCTCCCCACCGCGCAACTAAGTGCCATCGAGATCGGATACGCAGGCACGCTGCACCGTTTCGAGCGCGATGGAACTGATGCCTGGTTCTATCACGGCGTCCATGCCAACGCGCAAGCCGCACACGCGCATCAGACCAATCCGGACCAGGCGCAAACCATCGACAAGGCGTTCGCCGCGCTGGGACGCACGCGGATGGAGCGCCAGATCAAGCTTGATGTGCAGTCGGGAGCCTATGGCCTCACTTCGCCGCAGATGATCATCATCGTCTACGCCAAGGGCAATCCTTTGCCGATGGCGCAATTCGCCGTCGGCGATGTCGCGCCCGACGGCTTGAGCCGTTACGTGCTGCCCGTCGGCGGCAATCACGTCGTGACCATCGCCAACTACCAGATCGACAACCTGCTGAACCTGATCCAGGCAGTAGGGGAAAAACCCGGCCAGGGAACTTCGAAGTAATGATTCGCGGCGGGTTCGCGATCTACTTTCTTGTGGTCTGGTGTGCGGTCGCTGCCGCTCACTCCGGCGGCACCACGGGCTTTGCCAGCATCGCCGTATCCGGTCACACGGTGCGCTACAGCCTGACGCTGCACGATATCCCGCCGGGACCGCTCGCCGAACAGATGCACCTCGGCCAACCCGGCGTGACACCGGACTACCGGCCGCTCCTCGAAGCGATCGGGGAGAAAATCCGGCTCGCAAACGGGGGCGCCGCCTGCGCGCCCGCCGGGAGACATCTCCTCGCGCCTTCCGCGGACTCGATCAGCGTGACCGGAACGGTTGATTTCAACTGCGCCGGCGAAGTGCGGGAGCTGAGCGTCCGCGACGATACGGCGGATGTCCTGGGCGCTTCCCACCATACCATCACGCTTCTCCTCGGGCCGGGCGGCAGCGCGCAGTTCACGTTCGAAGCCCAAATGCGCGAAATGATCTGGGCGCCTGGACAAAAACCGCGTGCGGTGCTTGCCGCCGGAACGTATTTTCCGGCAGGCGCTGCGCATGTTCTCAGCGGCTATGATCTGCTTCTCTTGCTGCTGGTGTTGATGCTGCGAGGCGGAGGATGGATGCGGCTGCTCGGTATCATCGCGGCATTTACGGCGGCGCACAGCGTCACGCTTGCTCTGGCCGCGTACGGCTTCTTGACTTTACCGGACCGGCTGACGGGGGCGCTGGTCGCTGCCTCGATCGCATATGTCGCGGCCGAGAACCTGTTGCCAAAATATGCGAGCGCGCCGCGCTGGATCGTAAGTCTGGCCTTCGGCCTGATCCATGGCTTTGCCTTCGCTCAGGCGCTACGCGAAATCGGAGTGCCGCGCGAGAACCTGGCGGCCTCGCTGCTGAACTTCAATCTGGGCATCGAAGCCGGCCAGGCCTTCGTGGTGCTACTGATCGTGCCGATCCTAGTGCTGATGCGCAGCAAGCCATGGGAACCGAAACTGGTCGCAACGCTCTCCGCTATCGTGCTCGCGATCGGCTTGTATCTGTTCGTCGAACGCGCGCTCTTCGGCGCCTGAGAGTCATTCAGGAAACTCAAAACTGGAAAGCTCACCACGAAGGCACGAAGAACACGAAGAAACACAAAGAAACCAACATCCAGAAATTGGCGCTTTTTAAGCTGGAGATTCAGTTTGTAATGGTCCGCCGCGTTCTTTCCGATCAGCGCACATCCCTTTCGAGTGCGTGGTGTCTCCCTGTCGCAGATTCAAAAAATCCTGATTCGATTCCCTTCGTGTTTCTTCGTGTTCTTCGTGCCTTCGTGGTGAGATTTTCGGTGTTGTCCTTCTCCCGAATCCTCTACTTTGAGCGCTTCCCTTAGCGCTGCACCGTCAGGACGGTAAACCCTTCGCCGATCAGTTCGCGGTTGATCGGACCTTTCAGACCGGCATCGCGAAGCAGCTTCTCCTGTTCTTCGCGAGTCGGAATGACGTTCCCCCACAGCAGTTCCTCGAAACCGGTCTGCAACGGAAAGCGGAACTCGGGCCGGCGCATTTCCTCCAGCGTCGAAGGATAGGTCTCGTCCACGATCACCATCCACCCGCCGGCCTTGAGCGTGCGCGCGGCGGCGCTCACCACGGCCGGCCGCACCCCGGGAGCGATCTCGTGCAGCACCTCGATCATCACGCAGACGTCGAACGCGCCTGCGGCATCGTCCACCTTCTCCTTGTGAATCGCGATGCGCTCACCCAGCCCCGCCTTCTGCACCTTTGCCCGCGCCTGCGCCAGGCTGCCGTCGTCTATGTCCACGCCGGCACAATTTGCCTTGGGAAACGCCTTGGCCGCCTGCAGCAGGAAGTTGCCGGTACCGCAGCCGATTTCCAGGATGGCACCGCCGGCCGCCAGCCTGTCGGCAAGTCCCGCGAGGCCCGGTAGGATCTTCTTCGCCGTCACCACCTGCAGCCCCTGGGTGGACTCGGCGATCGCCTGGTTGAAGTGCTCGCCCCTGCCCTGGAACGGCTTGACGGTTCCGGTGCGGAACGCTTCGCGGCAGCGCTGGAAATCCTCCGCCGCGACCTCGGTTCCGAGCCGGACATAGCCTCCCAGATACCGCGGATGCGTCGTGCTGGCAAGAATGACGTCGAAGTAAGGGGCGAGCCGGTACTTGCCGGCATCATCGGCGTCGAGAATCGCCATGCCGTACGCAGTCTTGCACCAGACCTCGACATACGGTGCATGCAGCCCCAGACGCTCGGCCAGTTCCCTGCCGGTCAGGCCCGGCTTCTCGACCAGCGCCTGGAACAGGCCGAGGTGCACGCCGACGTCGATGAGGTAAATGGTGTTGAATCCGCGCCGCCACTCGAAAACCCTGGCGACCTGCGAATCCGCGGTGATCTCCCTGTTGTTCTCCGCCATTGCCGGTTGCTCCCCGTTTTGCATGCCTGTGCGGCAAAGTATACTGGCCTGGTCTGGATATGACTGCATCCGTCCTTCATGACTTCAAGCCGTGCGGAGCCTGTTTGATGAACCGCGCAAGAAATCTCCTCGCCCTGCTGCTGCTTGCCGCTTCGGCGGCATGGGCAATGCCCGAGGTCGACCAGCCCGCACCGGCGCTGAAGGGCAAGCTTTTCTCGGGCAAGCCCTTCGATCTCAAGGAAATGCGCGGCAAGGTGGTGCTGGTGAATTTCTACTCCAGCTATTGCAAGCACTGCGCCTACGAAATCGGCAATCTGGAGACCTTTTACGAGCAATACCGGGAGCAGGGTTTCGAGGTCGTCGTCGTCGGCGTGGATCGGCCCGAAGACCGGCACCGCGTGGAGCGCATGGTGGCCTTGTATGGCTTGCAGGGGGTGATGGCGGACGACCTGGAAGAAAGCGGCTTCGAGAGAAGATATCCGACGCCCACGGCATTCGTCATCGACCGCGAAGGAATCCTGCGAAGCCGGACCAAGGGCTCGAAGACGCCGCACTACTTCGCCGAGCACGTCCTGCCGCTGTTGCGCGGCAAGTGACTTATCAGGAGCCGGGGCGGCTCTGCTGGCGGCGCTCCGCGACCGGGTGTTCCCCGAGGTAGCGTTTCAGGACCAGCTTGAGAACGATGGCGCGCGTGCGATTTCCGCTGCGTGCGGCATCCTTGATTTCGTCGACGATGATCGCCCTCACGCGCATTTCTCCGCTGGGCGAATGCACCAGGTAGTTTCCCATCTCGGCGGCCACCATCTCCGGGATATGCTCGTGATCGGCTATGGCCAGGATCTCCTCCTCGGTGAGTTCCGAAAAGGCTATGCAGTCCTCGAGGGTAAGCATGGATTGGTCCCTCCTCCGCGCCAAGCGGTTCCACGAATCGAATTCAGTGTGTCATGAAATCGCAGATTGCGGGGCCGGCTATTGACATACCTCAAGCGTCGGGGATTGAGTTCGCAAGGCGCTTCGCCGCGGTCCCGGGGAAGCTCGCCAGCGTCGATGCGTACAGGATGACCGCAACCATCAGTACCACGTTGAAGCCGGCGTGAATCGCCAGCACCGATGCCAGCACCGCACCGGCTACCGACGCGCAGGCACTGATTCCCCATGCCCAGGGCACCACTACCGGCGTTCGTGCGCCCAATGCCTCCAGTCCCAGCGGAAATGGCATGCCCATGCTCAGGCCGAGCGGCAGGATCAGCAGCACGGTGATTGCGATCCTGGCCGCGTCCGGCAACGCAATCAGCGCGTTGATGGCCCCGGGCAGCCAGATCAGGTAGACCCCGCACAACAGCACGATCGCCGCAATCGGCGGCACGAGCAACAGGAAACCCGGCGCGGGCTCCTTCGCCAGATGCTGCGAGAGCAGACTGCCCAGGCCCGCGCATAGCATGAACGCGAACAACACCACCGCAACGGCATACAGCGGATGGCCGAGAAAAAGAACGAACTTCTGGATGAACGCGATCTCGACGAACATGAATCCGGTGCCGAGAGCGGCGAAGTAGGCAGCCGTACGCCATCGCATTCCCGCGCCAATGCGAGCACCGGCGCCGCGCAGTCGGGCCAGCGGCAACAGGATCAGCACCGCGCCAAGCACCAGCGCCTGCGCCAGCGTTGCGATCAGAAGCGGATATCCCCAATCCAGCAAAGGCAGGCCGCCGCGGTCCCGTAACTGCAGCAGTTCGCGCAGCGTTTTCCAGCGGAAAAAATTAAAGTAATAGGGACGGTCGTCGGTCGCGGGCGCGATGTTGAATTTGTAGCGCTCGATAAAGTCCTCGCGTTGCCCGCCGAGCAGCGCCACCGCGCCCTCATGGAAGTAAGGCTGCTGCAGGCGGTTGTAGATGTCGGCGTCCCCTGCGCGCATTCCGGGATGCCACACGAGATCGAAGCCGCGGCTCCTGCAGAACTCCCGCAGACGCACGATGTCCTGCGGGGTCAGCTCGCCGTTTTTCACAATCAACGTGGCGGTATTCCAGTTGCGGACCATCGCCAGACGCCCGCCTGGATCGCGCACGCCCTGCTTTTCAAGTGCCACGACCGCGGTCGCGAACAGCTTCAACGCATCGCGCGGCGGCAGATCGACCCAGCGCGTCATCGCGAGATAGCCGCCCGGCTGCAGCCGCATGAGATAACGTTGGAGCGCCTCGACGGTATAGTGGTAGCTCTCGTTCAGCGCGTAAAGCCCCGCCGCGGACGCGCCGAACGCATCCAGCGGTCCGAACTGGATCACGTCGAAATGGTCCCGGCTCGCGGCCGCGAAGCTCCGCGCCTCGGCAACGTGAAGGCTCACGCCGGGGCGGCTGTAAGGGCGCCCTGAGAATTCGCCAAAATCGCGCTCCACCAGGTCCGCCATTTGCGGGTTCAGTTCCACCGCGTCGACCGTTGGGGCGCCGTGATACAACGCCTGCAGAACGTCCGTGCCGGCGCCCGCTCCCAGGACCAGAACCCGCGGCGCGCCGATCAGGTGATAAGGCAGCGCCGAGGTGAGGTAATCGACATAGACGAGCGAATCGCGGCTGCCGTCGTAGCGATTCAGCGCGCTGAATCCCTCGCCGTCGGTGAAAAGGCCGAGTTGGTCGGGCGGCGGCTGCGGAGCGCTCAGGCTCAACCCGGGCGCGTGCCGGAACGGCACTGCGTTACTTTCCACCACCGTCAACTGGCCCAGAGGGCTGGAGCGCTCCGCCTGCACCTCCGCGCCCATTACTTCGAGCGCCTTGCTGAGGCTCTTGTACGGCGACATGCGCAACTGCCCGGCCGGCGTCTGCGCCGCGACTAACGCAACAAGGGCCAGCGTGAGAGGCGCCAGGGCCGCGGCGCGTGGCCGCCCGCCGGCGCTCAGCCAAAAAAGCGCTGCCGCGATCGCAGCAAGCGCCGCCACGCAGCCGAGAACCATCGCCGGTTGCACGGCGAACAGCGCAAAGATCACGCCGAGGCTACCCAATGCGGCGCCCACCAGGTCGAATGCATAGACCTGCCGCGCATGCGCTGCGTAGCGCGTGAACGCAAGGCATACGCACACCGCAGCCAGGAAAAACGGCACGAACAACAGCGTGTACATCACAAGCAGCCATAGCGGCTGCCGCACGTCCCAGAGGAATTCGAGCGCGTTGAAGGGCAGCGCCTGCGCCAGCAGGAAACAGCCCATCGAGGTGACGCCGAACGCCGCCGCCGCGGATGCAAACACCAGCGCAGGGCGTTGTTCAAGTCGTGGCCGAAGCAAGGTGACCATCGTGCCCGCCGCGCCGTAACCAAGCAGCGCCACACTGATGATCATGTATGCAAAGTGATGCCACTGGATGATGGCGAACAGCCTCGTGAGCAGGATCTCGTATGCCAGCGCGGCAGCCGATACCAGTGACACCGCCAAACCCAGCCCCGGCGGTAGCCTGCCGGGTTCTGTGATGTCTTCAGACACAGTGCGCGTTGCCGAAGTACTGCGTCGCCGTTCGCCCGAAGCACGGGCAGGGCGGCGCCGCGCGGTCAGTGCCTGCCGGTAAGGGGTACAAAACGAACTGGCAGCATCTGCCGGCTCACCAGAGAGCCGTCCGGCCGCTTCTCGATCACCATCAACTGCTGGGTGAGGAAACTTGTGCCCACCGGGATCACCATGCGCCCGCCGGGCTTGAGTTGCTGCACCAGCGGCACCGGAACGTGACTCGCGGCGGCGGTGACCATGATGCCATCGAAGGGCGCCTGCGACGGCCAGCCGTAATAGCCGTCGGCGACTTCCACTTCCACGTTGCGATACCCGAGTTGTGAAAACATCTTTTTTGCCTGGACACCGAGCGGTTCGATGATTTCCATCGTGTATACCTTCTCGGTGAGCTCCGCCAGAACCGCTGCCTGATAACCCGAACCGGTGCCGATTTCCAGCACCACCTGGCCCGGCTCGGGCCGCAGCAAATCGGTCATCAGCGCGACGATGTAGGGCTGCGATATTGTTTGCCCATGACCGATCGGCAGCGGCCGATTCTCGTAGCCGTAGCGCTGCTGGCCCGCGGGCACGAACAGGTGGCGCTGCACTCTTCCCATGACTTCGAGCACGTGCCGGTCGAGCGCCCGGCTACCCGTATCCAGCGGGGTCGACGCGGCCATACGCTCGATTTCGCGAACCATCTCGCGCCGCGCCGCGGCATAGTTATCCTCACCACTGGCAATGCTCGCAAAGAACACTATCGCGAACAGGCCGCCTCTGACGATCCGCGGCAAAAGGAAGCGAATGATGGAGAGTCGGGCGCACCACATATTCGGGTACAAGTATGGCGCCAAACGGCGTCGCGGGGAATTGTGCGCGCCCAGGGCGGGCAAAAGGCTAACGGGAAAGCGGAAGCGAAGCCCTGGTGACGGTCGTCACCCGTGTTTGCGTCGCTACTTTAACGACGCTCGTCCAGCCGTAAGGATCGGGTTCGCGGCCGTACTGGATATCGGTCAATGCCTTGAACAGGCGCTGCGCCACCGGCCCCGGCTTGGCGCTGCCGACTGCGTAATCCCGGCCCTGATATCCGAAGCGGCCGACCGGCGCGATCACGGCGCCGGTGCCGATACCGAATGCTTCAGTGACTTTGCCGTCCTCGACGTCGCGCAGCAATTCGCGGATGTCGATGCGGTCTTCGGTCACGCCATAGCCGAGATCGGGCGCGAGTTTCAACAGCGAATCGCGGGTAATGCCGGGCAGGATGGCTCCGGACAAGGCTGGCGTGCGGATATGCCTGCCCCCATAGACAAAGGCGATGTTCATCGCTCCGACTTCGTCAATGTAATGACGGTCCACGGCATCCAGCCACAGGACCTGCTGATATCCCGCCGCAAGCGCCTTCTCGGTTCCGGCCAGGCTGCCCGCGTAGTTGCCCGGGGTCTTCGCTTCGCCGGTGCCGCCGCGCACAGTGCGCACGTACTGGTCGGAAACGAACACCGATACCGGCTTGAAACCGCCGGAAAAGTAAGGTCCGACGGGACTGAGGATGATGTAATGCAAAAACTCCCGGCTGGCGCGCACTTCGAGCGTGTTCTCGGTGGCAATCATCACGGGGCGGATATAGAGCGCCGCCCCTTCCTGCTTCGGCGTCCAGGCATGCTCGAGCCGCACCAGTTCCGAGATGGCCTGAACGTGCTCACCGATTTCCACACCTGGCATCGCCATGCGGCTGGCCGAGTTGTTGAAGCGCTCCGCATTCTTCTCCACCCGGAACAAGTTGAGATTGCCGTCCGGGCGGCGGTAGGCCTTGGTGCCGTCGAATATCATCTGGCCGCAGTGAAACACTTCCGCGGCGGGATCGAGCGCGAGCGGCCGGTACGGCCCGATCACCGCGTCGTGCCAGCCTTTCTGCGCTACGTAGCGTTGGGTAAACATGCGGCCTGTGAATACGCGTCCAAAGCCGAGTTCCTTGGGAAGGCTCCTCGGCACCGCGACATCCACCGGTTCCACGCGGATCCTGAATCCGGTCATTCCTTGCTCTCCTCAAGAAAGCGCTCCGCCAGCGCCTTCCACTCTTCATCCAGCGTCACGTCGGCGGGTCTGTGTCCGGCACGGCGATACCAGTAGCCGGCGTTGGACAAATCGCCTTCGACCCGGTGCAAATGGGCGTGCACCAGGGCGGAAGTGGTTTCGTTCTCATGCTCCTGGACGATGGCATGCGCGCGTTCCCAGTCGCCTTTGCGCGCGAACCACAGGGCTTCCAGCATCGGGCTGAGCCCTGACGGTGGAGTCTTTCGCGATGTCGTACGCGCAAATTCTTGCACACTCGTAACGTGCTCTTGCTTCAACGCTCTTGTCTCCAGCCGCCGGCTCTTCTGAGTTCTAAGCCCTAAGTCCTGAGCCCTAGCTTCCTTACCGGCTTACGCCGTCCTGACGGTCGCGTCGAGCTCGGCACCCTGGTCGTCGAGAAACTCCTTTTTCACATACTTGGTGCTGTAACCGTTGAACAGATGGCCGAGCAGCCCGCGGTCGAGATCGCTGGTGCCCATGTACCAGTCGGCAACCGGGTAGGTCAGGTTCATGTTGTGCTCCATCATGATCGGCTGGCTGTGATGCGCGGCGTGATGCCGGCGGATGGTGTTCACCAGCGGGCAGTTGCGCACGAACCAGTTGTCATGCACGTGGCAGCACAGATGAAAGGTTTCGTAATTCAGGTAGTAGATCGGCGTAAGCATCATCAGGACGTAACCCGCATTCGCCGACCACAGGTAGCCGAGGACGATTGCCGCCGGCAGCGTCAGCAGCATGAAAACCAGCAGTGCATACGGTGGAAACAGCACGATGCGCCACTCGCGGTTGCTGTCGTAGGTCATCACTTGCGCGGTGAAATACTGGTGATGCTGGTGGGTGTGGCGGTGGTAGACCGGCATGAGAATGCCGCCGAGCCCCTTGATCGGCCGGTGCATCGCGTTCCTGTGCAGCCACCACTCGTTGAAGTTATAGAACAACAGCACCGGGATCACGAACAGCAGTTCCCAGATCGTAGGGTTGTCGACCTGCGATGTGCAGTACCAGACCACGGCGATGCCGGGTACGAAGATGGACAGCAGGTGCCCCCAGCCGTTGTACCAGGAAGCGATGTTGCGCTTGTATTGGTCGCGGAACTCGGCCTGCTTCGGCGTCAGCACAGCAGTACTCATGGTCTCCTCCGGTCATGCGGCGCACTCATGCCGTGCGCTCGTTCTCTGAACTGCTGCGTGATTCTAACCCTTCTGCGGCCAGGCGCGTCCAGGCTTGCCGCGCGTTTGCCTCGGGACCATGGTTACGCTATGGTGCGTCCTTGTTAATTCAACCCCGGATTCATGACCACAGCAACCGCTGACTCGTTTCGCCGCGATGCCCAGGTGATCGGGCTGGTCGGCCTCGCCCACGGCACTTCGCACTTTTTCCATCTCGCGCTTGCGTCCCTGTTTCCCTGGCTCAAGGATGCGTTCGTGCTGAGCTATGCCGAGCTTGGGCTTCTTATGACCGTGTTCTTCATCGTATCCGGAGTGGGCCAGGCGCTCGCGGGATTCGTGGTTGACCGCTTCGGTGCACTGCCTGTGCTGCTGGGCGGCATCGCCCTGCTCGGCCTTGCCGCGCTCGGGCTGGCGGCCAGCCAGAACTATCCGATGCTGATCCTGTTCGCTGGCGTTGCCGGCCTGGGCAACAGCGTATTTCATCCGGCCGACTTCACCCTGCTCAACAGGCGCGTGAGCGTGCCGCGGCTTGGACATGCGTTCAGCGCGCACGGTCTTGCGGGAACGCTCGGCTGGGCGTTTGCGCCGGTGTTTCTGGCCGGTATCGCTACCATCGCCGGCTGGCGGGTGGCGCTGCTGGCCGCTGCCGCGCTGGCATTCATTGTGCTGACCGCGCTGGCCGCTTTCCGCGATCTGCTCGATCCGCGTGAGGTGCAGCACGCAGTGGCGAAATCTCCGAGGGGCGCCAGCGGCAGCATTCTCGGTTTCATGTCGGCACCGGTGTGGATGTGCTTCGCGTTCTTCCTGATTTCGTCGTTCTCGTTCGGCGGCATCCAGAGTTTCGCGCCGGCGGCGCTGCGCGACATCTACGGGATTCCCTTTGCACTCGCCACCGCGTGCATCACCGCGTACATGCTGGCTAGCGCTGGCGGCATCGTGGCCGGGGGCTTTCTGGCAACCAGGACCGCGCATCACGACAAGGTCGTCGCAGCGGGTTTTGCTGCGTCCGGCGCGATCGCGGTACTGGTGGCAACCGGAGTGCCGCCCGCCGCCAGCGTCATCGTCTTGCTGGGACTGATCGGCTTTGGCGCCGGCATTGCCGGCCCTTCCCGGGATCTGCTGGTGCGCGCGGCCGCGCCGAAAAACGCCACCGGCCGGGTTTACGGCGTGGTGTACTCGGGGCTGGACATCGGGCTCTCGATCGCGCCGACGCTGTTCGGCCTGTTGATGGATTGGCAGCATCCCTCGTGGGTGTTCATCGGCATCGGCCTGTTCCAGGTACTGGCGTTGTTCGCGGCCCTGGGCGTGGGCGGTACCACGATCAAGCGCGGCATGCAGACCGCCTGAAACGGTAAAGCCGCCCGCCTCTCTTCGCGCGCAAGACGCAGGCAATGAGCGCCCAAACGATCGCCGTCGAAGTGCGCGCCGCGGAGAAGGTGTTCCCCAACGGCGTGCGCGCCCTCGACCCGATTGACCTGGTCGTCCGCGACGGCGAAATCGTCACCCTGGTCGGCCCTTCCGGCTGCGGCAAGAGTACGCTATTGAGATTGATCGCCGGTCTGGTGCAGCCAAGTGCGGGCCGCATCCGGCTGTCCCCCGAGGCCCAATCGGCGGGACTGGCCTTCGTATTCCAGAACCCTACGCTGATGCCGTGGGCGAGCGTGGATCGCAATGTCCGCCTGCCGCTGGACCTCTCCAATGTGGAGCGGGCTCAAGCGCAGAACAGGGTAAGGCACGCGCTGGAACTGGTCGGCCTGAATGAATTCGCCCGCTTCTATCCACGCGAACTTTCCGGCGGCATGCAGATGCGTGCCTCGATCGCCCGGGCGCTGGTGACCGGCCAGCGTATGCTTCTGATGGACGAACCCTTCGGCGCGCTCGACGAAATCACCCGCAACCGTCTCGATCGGGACGTGTCAGAACTGTGCGCCCGCGAGAAGCTCACGATGCTGTTCGTCACCCACAGTATCTACGAAGCCGTGTTCCTGTCGTCGCGGGTACTGGTGATGTCCGCCCGCCCGGGCCGGATACTCCAGGAGGTCGCAATCGACGAGCCGCAGCCGCGACGCGATGCCTTTCGCACCACCGAGAAGTTTGCGCGTCAGAGCGCGGCCCTGTCCGGGATGCTCGCCGCCACCGCAGTACCCGAGGCGCCTGCATGACCAATCCGAAATGGCTTCAGGCCGGCGCACCGATCGCGGTCGGCATGGCGTTCATCCTGATCTGGCATGCGCTGGTGGAGGTGAACGAAGTGCCCTCGTATATCGTGCCTTCCCCCTTCCTGGTGATGAAGACGCTCGCGCAGGACTGGGGATTGTTGTCGGGTTCGCTGCTGGTCACGCTGCAGGTCACCGGCGCCGCATTGGCACTTGCCGTGACGCTGGGCGTGGCGCTTTCGATCCTGTTCGTGCAGAGCCGGCTGATCGAGGCGAGCCTGTTGCCCTATGCGGTGATCCTGCAGGTCACGCCGCTGGTGGCAATCGCGCCGCTGATCATCATTTGGGTGGACGAACCGCGCACCGCGCTGGTGATCTGCGCTACCGTGGCGTCTATTTTTCCGGTGATCGCCAACACAACCATCGGTCTGCGCAGCGTGGACCCGGGACTGCTCGATTTGTTCCGCCTGTACGGCGCTTCGCGCATGCAGACGTTGATGCGGCTGCGCATACCCAGTGCGGCGCCCTATTTCTTTGCCGGGCTGCGGGTGGCCGCCGCGCTGGCGCTGATCGGCGCGGTGGTCGCGGAATTTGTCGCGGGCACCGGCGGCACCCAGTCCGGGCTCGCCTACCAGATTCTGATGGCGGGATTGCAGCTCAACATTCCCCGCCTGTTCGCTGCGCTGATCCTGATCACGCTGACCGGCATCGCGCTGTTCCTGCTGGTCACGGCGCTTGCGAGATTGTCCTTGCGCCGCTGGCACGAAAGCGAATTGCCGCAGGAGAGGTAAAAGAACCGTGGATGCCGTGAATGTCGTGACTCTCGTGAATGTCGTAACGGCACAAACTAGCGGATATCGCAGGCGAAATGCCGGAGGACAATTCTTAACCGATATGGCGATACGAATGAGAGGGCTGGTCGCCGCCGCATTCCTCGCCTCGTGTGCCGGATGGGTGTCGACCGCGCTTGCCGTAAACGATGCGCCCATGGCGTTCATCGACTCGCAGATCGCGGCCAACGCCGGGAAGACCGGGATTTATGTGCTGGACACGGGCGCGGAGGCGCTTCTGGCGCGGGCATGGCTGGGAGACCATGCCAATGAGTCGATTGAGGTCCAGTACTTCATCTGGAGCACGGACAATATCGGTATCCTGGCGGCGGAGGCACTGCTGCGTGCCGCGGACCGCGGGGTGCGCGTGCGGGTGATCGTGGACGACCTTCTGATCGACGCGCCGGATAAGTCGCTGCTCGCGCTCGCCCGGCATCCGAACATCGATATCCGCATCTACAACCCGCAGACCTCGGTCGGCGTCCCGTTGCAGAAGCGCCTGCTGAACGTGCTGACCAATTTTCGCGGCGTCAACCAGCGCATGCACGACAAGACGCTGGTGGTCGACGGCAAGGTCGCCATTACCGGCGGGCGGAACATGGCTGCGGAGTACTTCGACTACAACCGCGAGTACAACTTCCGCGACCGGGACACGCTGCTGCTCGGCGAAGCGGTCAAGGCCATGCAGGCGAACTTCGAAAGCTTCTGGAATAGCGAGCTGAGCGTCAAGGTCGAGGACCTCTACGACGGCCTGGGCCTGATGCAGAAAAACGTCCGGGTTAACGACGAAGAGATCAGGCAGATCTATCGCGAGCTGCACGCGTACGCGAAGTCGCCGGAGAATTTCGCCCCCGAAGTGCGGGCTGCCATCGAATCGATGCCCGCCGCCTTCGCCCGCCTCGCGCAGCAGATGGCCTGGGGCAACGTGGGGTTCATCAGCGATCGGCCCGGCAAGAACAAGAGCCGAGTCCGTCTCGACGGCGGCGGACAGACGACCTCAGCGCTCGCGCGGCTGGTCCAGGATGCCCGGGTGCGGATCGTGATCCAGTCGCCTTATCTCGTGCTGTCGGACAAGGCAATGGACCTGTTTCGCCAGATTACCGCTCGAGGTGTTACTGTGCGGATCAATACCAACTCCCTCGCTTCGACCGACAACCTTCAGGCCTTTAGCGGGTATCGAAACCAGCGCGACCGGTTGCTCGCGATGGGCCTGCAGATATACGAATACAAACCCGACCCGGACGCGCAGCGCAAACTGATGCAGCGCTCTCCGGCGGCGACTGGCAAAACGCCCGTCTTTTCGCTGCACGCCAAGACTCTGGTGATCGATTCGAAGACCGTCTATATCGGGACGTTCAACTTTGACCCGCGTTCCGAGAACCTGAATACCGAGGTCGGCGCGATCATTCACGACGAGGCGCTGGCGCGCGCGGTGGAGGCCTCGATAGAAACCGACATGTCGCCGGGCAACAGCTGGGACGTCGCCAAAGACGATCCGGATCAATACGTTTCGTTTGCGAAGCGGAGCAAGGTGCGCATCTTCCAGCTGATGCCTATCAAGCCTCTGCTGTGACGGAAGTCGCACGCTGGCGTGCCGACCAGCGGAAAGGAAACGACAGCACCGATTCTTGCACGCCTACCGCGCAAGAAGTCGACAACGCACGGCCTCTGACAACCGATCGAGATAGGCCGCGCTGACGGCGTCATGGCTTCTGCTCGCAGCTCGATGTTTTCAGGCCCCGCAGCTCTGTCGTAAACTGCGGCGAACTTCCCTATCGGAGCCGAACAAGATGAACACCTTAGCCCGCCTCGCTGCCACATTTGTGCTGTTGTTTTGCAGCGCAACCGGCCACGCCCTCGACAAGGTTACCTTCCTTACCAATTGGTACGCCGAGGCCGAGCATGGCGGTTTCTATCAGGCGGTGGCCGAGGGCATTTACGAGAAACACGGACTGGACGTGAAAATCGGCATGGGCGGCCCGCAGGTCAACGTCTACCAGTTGCTGCTCGCGGAAAAGGCCGATTTCGTGATGGGCTATGACGTCGCCACCATCAACGCGGTCGAGCAGAATCTTCCACTGATCACGGTCGCGGCGAATTTCCAGAGCGAGCCGGTGGGGCTGATCGCGCATCCCGATGTCGAGAGGATCGAGGACCTGAAGACCCGCACTCTGCTGATCGGCCAGGCCAGCGAAACGACATACTGGCCGTGGCTCAAGGCAAAGTACGGCTTTACCGAGGCGCAGAAGCGGCCTTATGCGTACAGCGTCCAGCAGTTCCTGGTGGACAGGAACATCGCGCAGCAGGGCTACATTACTTCCGAACCCTACGCAATCGAGAAAGCCGGCATCAAGCCGAAGATCTTTCATCTGGCCATGTACGGCTATCCGCCCTATGCGCAGACCGTGGTTACGCTCACCAGGACGGTGAAGGCGAAGCCGGACATGATCAAGCGCTTCATCGAGGCCTCGGCGCTGGGGTGGAAAAGCTATCTGAAGAATCCGGCGCCGGGCAATGCCCTCATCAGGAAGGACAATCCGCAGATGGACGACGAGCAGATCGCCTACAGCATCGCCAAGCTCAAGGAGTACGGAATCGTCGACGGCGGCGACGCAGGCAAGCTCGGCCTGTTCACCATGACCGACGCGCGCTGGAAGCGGACCTTCGAGTTTATGCGCGACGCCAAGCTCGTGAAACCAGGCGTCGACGTGCACAAGGCCTATACGCTGGAGTTCGTAAAGCAGGTGAAAGTGCTGCCCTAGGAAAAATCTTGTTCGGACATTCTTTTGGGAAATTGGTAGTCAGCAGCCGGAGCATTGACTGACTCGCGAAAAACAGCGCTCTTCGCCAAATCCGTACTGCAAAGCGTTAACCGCCAAGGACGCCAAGGACGCGAAGGTAAGAAAAGGGGAAGGAAGGCGAGGGCCACAGTGAGCAGCGAGGGGTGGTCGCGCCCCAGATACTTGCGCAATCGCTTCACACGCCTGTATTTTGCATTTGCCTTTCCTTGGCGTCCTTGGCGTCCTTGGCGGTGAATGCGTAATTGGTGAATTATCGAGGGTGCCATGATCGTCGATTGCCATGTAAACATCTGGAACCACGATCAGGTCACCTCCTTGTGGCGCGAGCAGATGGTGCGGGTGCGCCCGGACGGCACACCGGGCCTGCTGGCGGATGCCGACACGCTGTTCGAAGCGATGGAGGATGCAGACAAGGCGATCGTGTTCCCCATTCGCTATGGCGACAGCGCCGGGGTGGAAAGCGACGACGAGACCTGCGCCGCATGTGTGGCCAAGTATCCGTCGAAGTTCGTCGGCTTTGCCTATGTGGATCCGCGCCGGCCGGACTACATGGAGCGTCTGCGGCACGCGGTCGAGGATCTGAAACTCAAGGGCGTGAAATACGGCCCGATTTACAACGGCGTGGCGTTGTCGGATCCGCGCATGAAACCGGTGTACGAGTACTGCGTCGCGCACGACCTGCCGCTGACGATGCACATGGGAACGACGTTTGCGCGCAAAGCCCCGGTCGAGCTGGGGCGCGCAATACACGTCGAACCGGTCGCGATCCAGTATCCTTATCTCAAGATGATCTGCGCCCACATGGGGCACCCGTGGTTCGAGGAAACCATCGCCGTGGTGCGCAAGCAGCCGAACGTCTATTGCGAGATCTCTGCGCTGTTCTACCGGCCGTGGCAGTTCTGGAACATCCTCGCCTGCGCGCAGGAGTACCGCATGACCGACAAGATTTTCTTCGGCACGGACTTCCCGTTCTCAGGCGTCGCGGAAAGCATCGAAGGATTGCGCATGGTCAACAAAGTAATCGAAGGCACGAACTTGCCGCGCATTTCCACAGAAGTGATTGAAGGCATACTGCATTCCAACCCCTTCGAGCACTGGTGGCACCAGCACCTTCGCTTCCAATCCTGACGATCTTGCCCAGACGGCGTGCCGTTTAGCGCTGGCGCTCTCCGAAGCGCGGCCCCGACTGCCTTGCACCCCGGTCACTTTGCCCCCTGCTTTCGCCACCGCGAAACTGAGGACGTGTCTCGATCCGGCCCGGGCCGGCACCGATGTTGCGTTCAAATTGCTGCTGAAGTTCGCCGCCGGAGGCTTGTGCTTCCGGGATTGCGCGCGGCATCTGGGCGCGCTGCTCCCTCAAGGCCTGCGGCCTGGCCGGCGCCACAGCTGCGGAGGGCAACGATGGTGCTGCACCCTCCTGCCGCCATGCGCGCGGCGTGCGTTCACGAGGCTGACCCGGCGCTCGCGACGGCTCGGCGAGCCGAGGCGCTTGCGGACGAACATGCGGTTGCGCCCGGTCCGGCTCCGGCTGGCGTGTAATTGCAGGCTCACGCCTCTGCCGTTCCTGGAGGTCCCGGCCTGGACGCGGAGATTGCCCGGCGATTGGTGCCACGCTCCGCGGCCGCGCAACCTCGGATAATTCGCGCCGGGGTTCGATCAGCGCAACGTTCGCGTCCGGACGCCGGTGCGGCGTCTGGATGCGCGGCAAGTCGGCGAAATTGCGGTCCGGATTCCGACGGATCGAATCCCGCCCCTCATTCATGGCCAGGTCGCGGCGCCCACCTGCTTCCGGCCGCCCCGTCTCGTGCCGCTGAATCGGCGACAGGGCGGCGCGATTGCGTGCATCGGCGCCCGCATCTTTCCAGTCGCGCCGTTCTCTGCGGTCACCCAATTCATTGCGGCGGCCGTCCGGACCGAGGACGTTACCGCTTTCCGGCTGGACCTGCCCATGTTGCCGCTTCGTGCGGTCCGGATCGGTCGAACTGCGCCGCTGGGCCGGCGGCAGCTCGGCACGATTGCGCGCGTCGGCGTCCGGATTTTTCCAATCGCGCCGGCCGTTTCGTTCAATAACGGTGCGATCACCGATGACTTGCCTGCGACCATCGGGTCCAGCGGTGAAACCGTTGCCTGGCCTGACCTGCGCGCGTTTTCCCGCCCCGTGGTCACGATCGATCGAATTGCGCGCGTGCGAATGCACCGCCTTGCTGTCCCAGCGGCCATAGATGTTGTTCACCCCGTGCGGCCGGCGCTGGCCGTGGTATTCATTGCCGATCGCCCCGACATGCACCGGCCGATGATGCCGGGCGTGCTGATGCCAGGGACCCCAGTGCGGCCGGAAGTACGGACGCGGCGCCCACGTGGCGTAGCAGCACGGCCACCAAGGGTTCCACCAGTTGTAGACAATGCTGAAACCGAAACCCCAGGTGACCGGGTAGCTGTACCACACGGTGCCGATCCACGGCCGGTAGTACCAGCCGCTGCCATAGACGACCACGAGGTCGGTGGACACGTAAGATCCGACGTAACCCGGCGTATAGCCCACATAGACCACTTCCGGCGTCGCTTCGTAGATGCGCACGTAAGTAACGTAATGCAAGGGCGAACTGCGCGGAATCGAATAGATGACCGCCGGAACGTAACTCGCCACGGCCCAAGGCCCGAAAGGGCTGTCGGCCGTGAACCACACGCCGTTGTCGAGCGCATAGAAGGACTCCTCGCTCACGCGGATCACCGGGACCGGGGAATTGACCGCGTATTGCAGCGAAGTGCCGGCGATCGGCTGAAATGAAGGATCGCCGTCATAAGTGATCTCCAGGCTGGCGGCGCTGCGCGTGACGGTCGCAACCTCCGGCACGCTGTTGGCAATGACCGCTTCGCGCGCCTGCGGCGTTCCCGGGACTGCCGCGCGCACCGGCGCGGTGGCATGGTCGGGTGGGATCAGCGCAAAATCACCGGGCAGACTGCCTGCGGCAACGTAGTCCCAGGGGCCAAGCTGAAGCGCACGCGCCCGGTACCAGCGGCCGGAAAAGAGCACGTAATGGCTGGCGGTTCTGAGATCGAGAAAAATGCTGTTTGGCGAATTGGTGACGTAGAGCAGCTGCGTGCCCTGGATCGGCGCGTATTCTGCCGGACCGTCAGTTTGAAGCAGTTCCGCCGGCTCGGTGCTGACGTAGACCACGGCTGAGGTATCCAGCGGTTCGCCGTTTTCGACGTCTTCGTCGAGCAGGTCCACCTGGTCTTCCTGCACCGCGAGTTGCCTTGCCTTCTCCAGATCGGGCGCCGGGTTCGCGCTGGCGGTCCACGGACCGGCGAGATGCTTCGCCTGGCGCCAGTGATCGACGACGTAAAGGTAGTAGCGCGCGGACGCCGGTTTGTTCAGCGCCGGGTCATACAGGAGAAGCGCACGCGTGTTAACGACCCGTTGCAGGCCCGTCCCCGGGACTTCCCGCAAAACCGGCGCACCGTCGATCGGCACCAGGATCGAGGGACGTTCGCTGAAAACGATTTTCGGCGGATCATTCTTCAGCGGCTGGCTGCCGCCCCGCTGCACCGCGCGATCGATCGCCATGTCGGACTGCAAACGCTCGGGCGGCACCTGCCAGGACTTGGCCGCAAGTTGCTGTCGCAGCACTACGAGGTACTCACCGCCGCGATCCGTCGCAGTGGGAAAATCGGCCTTGGTTATCGCGAGATCATGGATGGTAACGATTCCGCTGGTGCGGTTCGTTTCAGTACGAGCCGAGATCCATACCATGCCAAAACTGTCCGGCTGATCGTCCGTCTGCGCGTAAACGGCAACCGCGGCGCGACCCTCGAGCCGGTCGCCGTCCCATTTGTCGAACTGCGGTTGATAGACGACAAAGCGGCTGTCGAGGGCGCTGATCTGGGTCGGCCACGGCAGGGCGGAAGGCGCGCCGACCACGGAGGTCGCATCGGGCCGGTCGTTGGCATCGCTGTCATTGTCGATGTCCGCAGCTTCCGCGCCGAAAGACAACAGGCAAACCAGCACTGCCGGAATAGTGGGGAGATTGGCAAGTCTGCTCATGGCACGCCCTCCTCGAATGTTAATTGCGGCACTTCATCAGCCGCTTGGTCGTCGCGGATCAGGGGCTTTCGTGACGCCAGCAGAACGTCATGCTACGGCCGGCGTTGACTGCCGTGTGCGGATGATTTGTCAATTAATGTAACGCTGCCGTCGTGGCCCCCGCCGCAGGGCGCGACAGTGAGTTTGCTTGGACGCCCAATGCCGGCATCAGCGTCCACGACCGGAAACAGTTGCGCCTGCGGGAAGGATCAGAGGATCCGGTACCAGAGGTACAACCAGGAAATCGCCAGGGTGGCAACCGTCACCGGAACACCCGTGCAGGCATGACGCTTCCAGTCTATTGGGATGCCGCGCCGTGCCGCCGCGTCCACCACGATGATGTTGGCAATACTGCCCACGATCAGCAGGTTCCCCGCGAGCGTGCTCGCCAGCGCCAGCACCGGTCCCGCCAATTCGTGAGTGGCCACCGGGAGCAGCAACATCACCGCCGGCACATTGGAGACGATGTTGGAAAGCACGAAAGCGGCCACGAACAACGGACCAGCTTGATGCAGGTCCAGGCCGAGCGCCGCCAGGCGCTCCACCGCCTGCGCGGTGAGCCCGGTCTTGTCCAGCGCGTGATTCACCACGAACAGGCCGACAAACAGCACCAGCAACTGCCAGTCCACCAGCCCGAGCATTTTGTGCGAATGCAGCTTGCGGCTCATCATCAGTACACCGGCCGCGGTAAGCGCAACCACTTCCCGCGGCAACGGTGCGAACAGGAAGAGCATGAACACCGCTGCCGCGACACTGATGCCCTTGGCGCTTTGCCAGCGGTCCGCCGGCGGCGGCGGTTCCGGATGCGGCGGCACGGCCGCGGTGGCCGGCTCGGACGACTCGAGTTCCCACAATCCGCGGCTGTGCCATGCGATCAGCGCCCACACCACCACCAGCCCAAGCACGACCGGAACCGCCGCCTCAAGAAGGTAACCGGAAAACGACAACTGCAGCTTCTCGCCGATCAGCATGTTCTGCGGATTTCCGATCAACGTGAGCGCGGAGCCTACGTTTGCGCTGCATGCCAGGGCTAGCAGAAAGGGAACCGGATCGAGCCGCCGCGCCAGGCACACGTCAATCAGCACCGGCGCCATCGCCAGGCAGATGATGTCGTTGCTGAACACCGCGGAAAGGACGGCGACGATCACGATCAACGCGCCGAGCAACTGCGCCGGCGGCAGGGGCAGGTTGCCGGTCCTGTGCGTAATCCAGGTATAGAAGCCGCCCAGGCGCAACTGCGCGGACACCACCATGAAGGCAAACAACAGGATCAGCGTGGGCGCGTGCACCGCCGCCCACGCCTCCTCAAGGCTCAGCGCGCCCACACCGATCAGGGCAATCGCGCCCAGCAGCGCGATTCCGGTACGGTCCAACTGCAGGAAGGGCAGCCCGCCCAGGATCATGCCCAGGTAAACGACTGCGAAAATCAGGAGAATCGTTGCATCCATGTTCTTGTTGCCTGCGGCCGAGCGCAAGTCTACGCGAACACCATCACGCCGTGCACGCGCCGACGTACCGGTTAGGTGAATGTCGGCATGCATTGCGCCTGTACCGGAACAACGCAACCGTTAGGCCAAAATGCGGGGAGTGGCTGTTGCTGCCCGCTAACCGGCAATGCGGCCCGGATTGCCTGCGCGGAGGTCGCGATGACCGGGCTCCAAATAAGTTTGCATTTATCGGATAATCCGCATGGGCGGCGCTGCGGCCGTCCCTGACAAGAATGCCGGACAATAAAAGGGGGGAACGATATGCAGATCAAGTATCTTGCGGCTGCGCTGGTCGTGATGTCGCTGCTGGGCACGGAGTCCCGGGCGCAGGAGGGTCCGGTGACCTGGAGCGATCCGACCTGCGGTTTTTTCGTGGTGCAATTGCCGGCCGGAGATCCCGCCGACGCTTTCGGCCTGTATTCCTGGAAGGTGCACCCGGGCCCGCAGGTGGGCGATGTCGTGCAGGGCGACAATATTGTTGCCGCCAAGGAACTGGAGCTGGTGAACCAGCGCAGCGGCGACAAACACGTGGTCATCCACTGGGCGAACGCCAAGGCGGCGGAGATGCTGATCCGCAACACCCCGGTTCAATGCGCCAGCAAGTGGAAGAAGAAGAAAAAATGATGCGGTCCGCCGCGGGAGCGGCGTGAAACCGCCCACGCTGCTGCTGATCGTCCTCGGCACGATTTTCGGCCCCGTTTATTTCGTCTACTGCGAGTACCTGAGCGGGGAAACCGCGGAAATGCATACGCTCACCGAACGCGCGGACCGCTGGGAACTGCCGGATGGGGCAATCCTGCGCTTCCGCGGCGGGCTGGGTTACCGGCCGGTTGCACTGGAACTCACTCCGGAGTTGAATCTCTACCGCTTCCGCTTCATTTTCGATGCCGCGCGCACCGAAGCGTCCTCAAAGAATGCGGGCAATGACTATCAGATGAGCCTGCTACAGGGCGACGTCGGCATTATCGAGCGCAGCTTCCGCGCCACTCGCAACGGTACGGTTGCCGTAGCGCTCGATCCGATGGAAATCCTTTATCGCGGCAGCTATGTCCTGGTGCTGGAGGAAGTCGGGTTGCCGCAGCTTCAGGTTGCGGCCGTAAAACTGGAGGTACGCACCAACGTGGAGAAAATGCGCACTTGGCTGGTATGGAGCGGGTTGGTGATGCTGGCCTTCGGCGCGGCCATCATCATTCGCGATCTCGTGACGCAATCACCGAAGAAATGAAGGCTTTCGACCCCGATCAGTTTCGCAATCTGAGCGCGGCGGTGCTCTCGGACGTCATGGACGTTCTGGGCCTGATGAACCAGGCGATGCAGCCGTTCGTCCGCCCGCTCGACGAAAGCCTGGTGCTGGCTGGACGCGCCCGTACCGGGCTGTACATGCTCGCCTACGAGGTGCGCGATGGCGAAAATCCCTACGAAATCGAGATCGCGCTGGTGGACGATCTCAAACCGGGCGACGTGCCGGTGCTCGCGTGCGACGGCCCGACTCAAAGAATTGCGCCCTGGGGTGAACTACTGTCCACCGCGGCACAGGTGCGGGGCGCGGCCGGTTGCATCACCGACGGCCTGGTGCGGGACGTCAGGCAGATCCGCGAGATGCGCTTTCCGGTCTTCCACGGCGGTATCGGCCCGCTTGATACCAAGGGCCGGGCCAGGATGGTGCAACGAAACGTGCCGGTCGAATGCGCTGGCGTGAAAGTGCGTGACGGCGATATCGTCTTCGGCGACGTGGATGGCGTCGTGGTCGTTCCGCAGGAACGCGCCGCCGAGGTTCTCGCAAGAGCAAACGAGAAAGTTGCGGGAGAGGGCCGTACCCGCGACGAGCTGCGCCAAGGCCGCCTGCTGCGCGAGGTTTTCGAAAAGTACAGGATACTGTGACACCAACGAAGGGAGAATGAGTTATGTACTGGCTCGTCGCTGGACTGGTCATCTTCTTCGGGGTGCATATCTTCTCGTCGTTCCGCGCGGCGCGCCTGAAAATGATCCAGCGCCTTGGTGAAAAACCATATAAGGCGGTATACTCGCTGCTGGCCGTTGCCGGCTTCATCCTCATTGTGATCGGAGTCGGCAAAGCCGGGCAGGTGATTTTATGGAAACCCGCCGAATGGGGACGTTACGGCGCGGTATGGTTCATGCCCTTCGCCTTCATTTCGCTGGCGGCATCGTTCATCCCGAGCAATTTCCAACGCTTCACGGCGCACCCCTTGCTGTGGAGCGTCACGCTCTGGGCGCTGCTGCACCTGCTTGCCAACGGCAATCTTGCCGGCCTGATTCTGTTCGGTTCCTTCGGGCTTTACGCGGTTCATGCGATGTCCTCGCAGAACGCACGCGGCGTGCGGCCTTCGCAGTTCAAGCGTCCGCTGTTCAACGATGCCGCAGTGGTCATGTCCGGTCTAATCCTTTACTGGTTGTTCCTGACATTCCACGCCGAATTGTTCGGCGTTGCGCTTGTGTACTGACAACAAGATCAATAGCGCCGACAGCGAGGAATGACGCTGTGACAAAGCCGATTCCGAGGGTGTTGCTCACTTATGTCGAGGGACTTAAAACGCACGACATCCGCAAAATCGCCGGCACCATGGCCGACGACCTCAAGTTCATTTCCGCAACCCGCATCCTCGACAAGGAGCCGGCGCTGAAAATGCTCACGGCGCTCTACACCGGATTCCCTGACTGGAACTACAAATACCGGGAAATCGAGGACCGCGGCCAGGGCAACTACGCCATCAAGTGGGACCAGGGCGGCACCCACTCGGGCACCTGGGCGATGCCCGGCATGGAGCCGATTCCGCCGACAGGAAGGAAGGTACGCATACCCGAGCACTATTTCTACTATCGCGTAGCGAACGACAAACTGACGATGATATTTCCCGAGCCCTTCGTCGGCGGCGCGCCGCGGGGGATCCTTGAACAAATAGGTGTAGAACTTCCGCCGTTATGATTGTCCTGACACTGCAGTACGGCGCAAGACGCGCCTGAGGCGTGGAGACAAGCATGAATGCCGCCAAGGACAAGTCCGGTCAACCCCGCAACAAATGGCGCCGCCGCTTTCTGATCACGGCGGGTGTGGCCGGCGGCGCGCTCGCCATCGGCGCCTGGCGCTTTTATCGCAGCCGCGACAAGCTTTCGCCGCCGGACGCCCTCAAGCCCGGCAAGGACCAGGCGGTGCTCACCGGCTGGATCAAGATCGGCACCGACGGCAGCGATCGTGGTGCAGGTGCCGCGACAGGAAATGGGACAGGGCATCACCACCGCCCTGCCGATGCTGGTCGCGGAGGAGCTCGACGCCGACCCGGCGATGGTGCGCTTCGAACAGGCGCCGGTGGATCCGCTCTACGCCAATGCCACCATGATCGGCGACGGCGTACCGATGCGGCCGGACGACGACAGCTGGCTCGCGGTCATCATGCGACTGACGCAATACAAGCTTGGCGAGGTGCTGGGCGTGCAGGCGACCGGCGGCTCCACCAGCGTGCGCGACGCCTGGGTGCCGATGCGCCGTGCCGGCGCCGCGGCGCGGGCGATGCTGGTGCAGGCTGCGGCAAAGCGATTCGGCGTGCCGGCGGGCGAATGCACCGTCGAGAAAGGCGTGGTCCTGCATGCGGCGAGCGGCAAGCGCGCCGGCTTCGGCGATCTGGCGCTGGATGCGGCGAAGCTGCCGATCCCGCAGGATGCGCCGCCAAAGGATCCGGCGCGCTTCACGCTTGCTTGGGAAATCCCAGTCGCGTCTGGACGTGCCCGCGAAAGTGGACGGAAGCGCGCAGTTCGGCTTCGACGTGCGCCTGCCGGGCATGCTCTACGCCGCGATCGCGCAATGTCCGGTGTTCGGCGGTTCGCTGAAGTCCTTCGACGACGCCAAGGTCAAGGGCCGCACTGGGCGTCAAGGGCGTGTTCGCGCTGCCGGCCACCAGCACATCGGCCGCCGCGGTCGCGGTGGTGGCCGAAGACTGGTGGCTCGCGCAGACCGCGCTCGCCGACCTCGCCATCGCCTGGGACGAAGGCAGGCATGCGACGCACGACACCGCAGCTCAGCGCGATCGTTACACCGCGCTGCTCGCCAGCGGCAAGGCGCGCGACCTACGAATCCGTCGGCAATGTGGAAACCGCGCTTGCTGCACCGGCGAAAGCGGTCGACTGCGGACTACGACGTGCCCTACCTCGCCCACGCCACGATGGAGCCGATCAACTGCACGGCGGTGGTCCGGGCGCCAAGGAATGCGAAGTCTGGGTCGGCAACCAGGCACCGACGCTGGTGCGCTGGTTCGCGGCCAAGGCCGCGGAGCTCGAAAGCGAAGCGGTCACGGTGCACACGCCCTACCTCGGCGGCGGCTTCGGCCGGCGCGCCGAGATGGACGTGGTGATGCAGGCGGTGATGCTGGCGAAGAAGCTGCCCGACACGCCGGTGCAACTGCATCTGGTCGCGCGAGGAGGACATGCAGCACGACGTCTATCGTCCGATGGCGGCGGCGCGATTCCGCGCGGCGCTCGACAGCGCCGGCAACATCGCCGGCTGGCACAACCGCATCGTCGGCCAGTCCTGCACCGGCGGGCATCACCGCGCGCCTGATGCCGGCCGCCGCCTCGGACCTGATGAAGGACAAGACCACCGCGGAGGGCGCCTTCGACCTGCCCTACGCGATGCCGAACCGGCGCGTCGAGCACGTGCTCACGCACGAGCCGGTTCCGGTGGGCTTCTGGCGCAGCGTCGGCCACAGTTACAACGCCTTCTTCACCGAGTGCTTTCCTCGACGAATGCGCGCACGCCGCGGGCAAGGATCCCTACGAGTATCGCCGCGCGATGCTCGCGCACGCGCCGCGCTTCCTGCAAGGTGCTCGAGGCCGCGGCGACACAAGGCCGGCTGGGGTACGCCGCTGCCCGCCGGACACGGGCGCGGCATCGCGTCTGCGGAGAGTTTCCACTCCATCGTCGCGCAGGTGGCCGAGGTCGAGATCGTCGATAACGCGCCGCGCGTGCGGCGCGTCGTCTGCGCCGTCGACTGCGGATTCGCGGTCGACCCCGCCAACGTGGCGGCACAGATGGAAAGCGGAATCGTGTTCGGACTGACCGCTGCGCTCTACGGCGAGATCACGGCTCAAGGAACGGGCGCGTCGAGCAGGGCAACTTCCACGACTACCGGATGCTGACGCCTGGCGGACATGCCGAAGATCGAGGTGCACATCGTCGAATCCGGCATCGAGCACCTGGGCGGCGTCGGCGAGCCGGGCACGCCGCCGGTGGCGCCGGCGGTATGCAACGCAATCTTCGCCGCCAGCGGGAAACGGGTGCGGTCTCTGCCGATCCGCCTGGGCTGATCCGCTCAGAACGAGCGCGGCATGCCGAGGATGTGCTCGGCCACGTAAGACAGGATCAGGTTGGTCGAGATCGGGGCGACCTGATACAAGCGGGTTTCGCGGAATTTGCGTTCGACGTCGTATTCCGCGGCGAAGCCAAAGCCGCCGTGGAACTGCAGGCAGGCGTTGGCCGCCTCCCATGAGGCCTTGGCGGCGAGATACTTCGCCATGTTCGCTTCCGCGCCGCAGGGCTTGCCCGCATCGAACAGTTCACAGGCCTTCCAGCGCATCAGGTTTGCAGCCTCTACTTCGATGTAGGCCTCGGCAATCGGAAACTGCACGCCCTGGTTCTGCGCGATCGGCCGGCCGAATACCACGCGCTCTTTGGTGTACCGGCTGACCCGGTCGATGAACCAGTGACCGTCGCCGATGCATTCGGCGGCGATCAGCGTGCGCTCGGCGTTCAGCCCGTCCAGGATGTACCTGAACCCCTTGCCTTCCTCGCCGATCAGGTTCTCCGCAGGAATTTCGAGGTTGTCGAAGAACAGCTCGTTGGTCTCGTGGTTGACCATGTTGCGGATCGGGCGCACGGTCATGCCCTTGCCGACCGCCTCACGCAGGTCGACGATGAAGATCGACATGCCTTCCGATTTCTGCTTCACTTCGGCAAACGGCGTGGTGCGCGCCAGCAGGATCATCAGGTCGGAATGCTGGACCCGCGAGATCCATACCTTCTGGCCGTTGACCAGGTAGCGGTCGCCCTTTTTAACCGCAGTGGTCTTGATGCGGGTGGTATCGGTTCCGGTGGTGGGTTCGGTCACGCCCATCGACTGAAGACGCAGTTCGCCGCTGGCGATCTTCGGCAGGTAGGCGCGCTTCTGGGTTGCCGATCCGTGGCGCAGCAGCGTGCCCATGTTGTACATCTGGCCGTGGCAGGCGCCGGAATTGCCGCCGCAGCGGTTGATCTCCTCCATGATTACCGAAGCCTCGGTCAGACCCAGCTCGGAGCCGCCGTACTCCTGCGGGATCATTGCCGCGAGCCACCCGGCTTTGGTCAGCGCCTCGACAAATTCCTCAGGGTAGCCGCGCACCTCGTCGATCCGGCGGTGATACTCGTCCGGGAATCCGGCACACAGCGCACGCACCGCGTCGCGGATCTCCTGGTACTTGTCGATGGTCGAAGGATTCATGTATGTGGTTCCGCTTACTCGGATGCGTTAGGAATCAAAACCAATCACCGCAAGGGACGCAAAGGACGCAAGGGACAACGAGAGCGAACGAGTGAGCATGTTTCATCGGCATCCGGTCCCAGCACGAATTCTGCAACCCGGCTTATGCAGGCAGCAGATGAAACAGTAACTTATCGAACCCCTTTTCATTGGTTCGCCTTTCCTTGGCGTCCTTTGCGTCCTTGGCGGTTACAACCACCTTCAAGGTCGGGCGAGTTCGACGCTCGCCTCCGTCGTCAGACAGCCCAGGTGGTCGCGCACCCATAGCGCGACGCGGCCATCACTGTCGGGGCGGCCGCAGACCGCGAAACGATGAATGTCGAAAACCGGCCGCATCGCACGGAAGTCGAAACGCGCCACACGCGCCGCCGGCAGGCTGCGACGCAGGAGGTCGAGCAGCAGGGTGGCAAGCAGCGGACCGTGCACGATCAGCCCGGGATAGCCTTCCACTTCGGTGACGTAGGGTCGATCGTAATGGATGCGGTGGCCGTTAAAGGTGAGCGCCGAATAGCGGAACAGCAACACCGGATCGGGCACGATCTCGCGCTCGAATGCGGACTTGGTTGGCGCGGGCTGCGACTTCGGTGCCGGCGCACCCGGTTGCGGATTGTCGCGGTAGACGATGTCGTGTTCCTCGACCAGCGCCACGCCGTGCGCATTGGAAATTTCGTGACGGACCGCCACGAACACCAGCCTGCCGCTGCGGCCTTCCTTGGCGCTGACATCGGTGATGCGCGAAACGCGGGTGATGTCCTCGCCGACTCGCAATGGCTCGCGGAATTCGAAGCGCCCGCCGGCCCACATCCGTCGCGGCAACGGTACCGGCGGCAGGAAGCCGCCGCGGCGCGAGTGGCCATCCGGGCCGATTTCGCTTTGCCGCGCCAACGGCAGGAAATACAACCAGTGCCACAGCGGCGGCAGCTCGGTGCCGGAATGCGGCTCGGGATCCTCACGGTCGAGCGTCGCGGACATCGCCGCGACCGGCGCCGCGGTGACGGTGTCCGTGCGGGTTTCACTGCGGCCTATCCACTGGCGCAGTTGCTCGATATCCAGATTCACGGCGCTCACAGATTCACCACTTTCATCGGTTCACCACTATCACGGGTTCACCACGATCACAAGCTGACCACGATCTTGCGCAAATGCCTGCCCTGCTCCATGTGCCGGAACGCGTCCGCCGCCTTATCCAGCGGAAACGTCGAATCCACTATCGGCTTTGGTTCATATCACCCCGCCCTTGCGAAGGCCCTCGATCGCCACGGCATCGTATCCCAGTTCACCGAGAATGGCCTCGGTGTGCTGGCCGATGGCGGGAATCGGATCCATGCGCGGATCAAAGTCATCCGGCATGCCCGGCGGCCGCATCGCCCTGAATTTTCCGACAGGCGTGTCGACTTCGGCCCAGCGCTTGCGTGCTGCGAGCTGCGCATGGTCCCAGACTTCACGCATGTCGTTCATCCGCGCGTTCCCAATCTGCGCCGCATCCAGCCGCTCGACGATCTGCGCCGTGGTGAGCGTCGAGAATGACTGCGCGATCACGTCGAACAATTCCTTGCGTGCCGCCGAGCGCTTCGGGCCGGAATCGAAGCGCGAATCGGTCTTGAGTGCCGGCTGCTCCAGTACTTTGTCGCAGAACACCGCCCATTCGCGCTCGTTCTGCAAGCCGAGCATCACGACCTTGCCGTCACCGGCCGGGAACGGCCCGTAGGGATAAATCGTGGCGTGCGAGGCGCCGGCGCGCAGCGGCGGTTCCGCGCCGTCATAGGCATAGTAGAGGGGGAAGCTCATCCACTCGGCCATGCTTTCCAGCATCGAGATGTCGATGCGACAGCCTGTGCCGGTGCGACCGCGCCGGATCAGCGCGGCGAGAATGTTGGTGTAGGCATACATGCCGGAGGCGATGTCGGCGATCGAACAGCCGGCCTTTGACGGCGTCTCCGGCGATCCGGTCACCGACAGCAGGCCGGATTCGCTCTGGATCAGCAGGTCGTAGGCCTTCTTGTCGCGGTAAGGGCCGTCGGCGCCGTAACCCGAGATGTCGCAGACGATCAGCCGGGGATAGCGGTCCTTGAGCTGGTCGTAGGAAAAACCCATGCGCGCCGCGGCGCCCGGCGCCAGATTCTGCACCAGCACGTCGGCACTCTCCAAAAGCTGGTCAACGATCTTTCGTGCGGCTTCCTGCTTGAGATCGAGCGTGATGCTTTCCTTGGAGCGGTTGGTCCAGACGAAATGCGAGGACATCCCGTGCACCCTGTCGTCGTAGGCGCGGGCCGGGTCGCCAACGCCGGGACGCTCGATCTTGATGATTCGCGCACCGAGGTCGGCGAGCTGCCGGGTGCAGAACGGACCGGCGATCACGTGCTCGAGTGCTACAACGGTTACGCCATCAAGCGGACGCATCTATCCGATCCTTGCTCTCCATCCAGTCGGAGTGCATCGTGCAACAGGCGCCCGCATTCATACCGGCGGCGGATTGAGTTCAGCGAAACCACGCTGATGCCAGTATGGATAGGCCAGCGTAACGGTACTGGCGGCATCGAGCTTCGCCACCTGCGCAGGCGTCAGGTTCCAGCCCACCGCGCCCAAGTTCTGCTTCAACTGCTCTTCATTACGGGCGCCGACGATGATGGTCGAGACGGTGGGCCGTTGGAGCAGCCAGTTCAGAGCGATCTGGGTGACCGACTTCCCGGTCTCTCTGGCGATTTCATCGATCGCATCGACCACCTTGAACACGTGTTCGTCCGGCACCGGCGGCCCCTTGTCGTTGGAGAGCTTGCTCTGCAGCCGGGTCGTTTGCGGCAACGGCTGGTCGCGGCGGAGTTTTCCGGTGAGCTTGCCCCAGCCCAGAGGACTCCAGATGACCGTGCCGATTTTCTGGTCGAGCGCCAGCGGCATGAGTTCCCACTCGTAGTCGCGCCCGACCAGGCTGTAGTACGCCTGGTGCGCGGTGTAGCGCGCCAGCCCGTGCTTTTCCGAGATGGAAAGCGATTTCATCAGATGCCAGCCCGAAAAATTCGAGCAGCCGATGTAACGGATTTTGCCCGCGCGCACGAGGTTGTCGAGCGTCATCAGCGCTTCTTCCATTGGAGTCCGCGCATCGAAGCCGTGCAGCTGGTACAGGTCGATATGGTCTGTTCCCAGCCGCCGCAGGCTCGCCTCGACCGCTTCGGTGAGGTGGAAGCGTGACGAGCCCAGATCATTCGGTCCGGGCCCGGTGCGAAAAGTACCTTTGGTGGAAATCAGCACCTGGTTGCGCCGACCCTTGATTGCCTGTCCGAGGATTTCCTCGGCCATGCCGCCCGAATACACGTCAGCGGAATCGAACATGGTCAGGCCCGCGTCGAGGCAGATATCCACGAGGCGCGAAGCCTCCTTAACGTCGCTCGCCCCCCAGGATTTGAAGAACTCGTTGCCGCCACCGAATGTTCCGGTGCCCAGGCTCAATGCCGGAACCTTGAACCCCGAACCGCCGAGCTGCCTGTATTCCATCGATCGTTCCTCCGTCGGATCATGAAGTGGCACACACCTGCGCGGCAGACAATGACCGGCGCATGGAGAGCGGGATTGTAGTGCAATCGGCTCCGCGCGAAAGGTGGCAGATTGCCCTGGAAGGAAAACACCCTGAGTTCTCCAGCGTTCTGCGGGCGGTAATGCTTGCGCTGGGCTCCACCGGCTACGCGGCGGACCCCGACCGCAACGGGCAATGCAGGATGGGCGTGGCGGGAGATCCTGAAACGCGCGCAGGCGTTTTGCGAGGATTCACTGAAAAGACTTACCCGCCCGAAAAAGACGGGCGAGTCTGATTGCGGACTTCATTATGAAGGGCGCCTTGCGGCGCCCCTCATTGTTTCCGTCAAAGATCCTTGCGGCCGGCGAATAGCGACTTCTTGAGGATGCCGTGCACGCCCCAATTGCCGTCCACCACCTGGGTGATTCCGAAATCCACGCCTACCGTCATCAGCGAAATGGCTTCGTCTTCGGTCAGACCTTGTGTGGTCATGAGGAAATGCCGCATCTTGCGGAAGGCGTCGCGCATCGCCAGGTCGATCGAGGACTTCGAATAGATCTGCGACTGCGCCTCCGGACCGAGTTCCTCGAGATAGTTGGCGAAGCTGAACCCGTGGAGGACCCATTCGTCCTGGGTTTCGAGCAGCGGATACTTGAGGTCCTCGAGCGAAGTACCGGCCAGCGTCGCCTTCTTGTGCAGGATCAACTGGAAGGTGCCTGTCAGCGACGACTCGATGGCGGTGCCGCACAGCTCGGAATCGCCCTGCGAAGCGTGCGGGTCGCCGACCGAGAACAGCGCGCCGTCCACCTGCACCGGGTAGTACATGGTGGCGCCCTTGCCAATGCGCCAGTTGTCGATGTTGCCGCCGAACGGCCCGGGCGGGATCGAATCCACGATGTCCGCCTCTTTCGGCGCCAGACCGATCACGCCGAAGTGCGGCCGCACGGGAATGCGCACGTCCTTCAGAATTCCGTGGTTCTCTTTCACCAGACTGTGGTCCACCGGCACGCCGGGATAGTCGATGATCTTGTGGACCACGCCGAACGGGTCCGTCTGCGGCACCCAGCGGTAGTTGTAAACCGCCTTCGCCCAGTTGCGCTCCTTCGACGAATCCAGTTCGTAGATGGTAATGACCTCGCGCTTCTTCGGCTCTTCGATCAGGTCGTTGTAATGGAACCCCCACCACGCCGCGGCGTTGCTGCCGAAGCTCTTGCCCTTGTAAGCCGGATTCGCGCACGGTCGCGGGCTGACGTCGACGATGCGCACTTCCAGTATGTCCCCGGGCTCCGCGCCCTTGACAAGGACGGGGCCGGTGCAGACATGCACGCCGAAACCTTCTCCCGCGCCGCGCCCCAGCACCGACGCGTCCATCGGTCCGGCGCCACGACGATTGACGTTCTTCTTATTCTTGTCCCAGTAAAAGATGCTTTCGACACCCGGATCGCCCTTGATCATGCGCTCGAAATCGTCGTTCGCATGGTGGGTGATCGCTTCGATCGTGACGAAGTCGCCGGAGGCAATCTGCACGATGGGCTTGAGCTTCTTGCTGAAGTAACCCCAGTGCACGCTCTTGTCGGTGGCAGCGACATAGTAGTGATTGCGCACCCCGGACTTTACCGGATCCAGACCCTGCGCCTGCGCGGTCGAAACATACGGTATGGTCATTGTTACAGCGGAAACCGCCGCGCCGCCTGATGCCAGCGCTCCCCAGACGAAATTTCTCCTGCTTTCGTCGACCTGTGGCGCCTCCTGCGCGGTTTCCTGCTCCGCTTCGGCAACGTGGTCGTGATCACATGAACTACCGCAATGCTCGGACATGAGTCCCTCTCCGCTAAAGTGAACGCGGCACCTGTAAACATCGCCAGGATTGACACGATGAATCGCCGGGGCGCCGATCCGTTGATCACTTCGCTGGATCGCAATAATCAAGCCAGCATGCGCCGAGCCCGTTGCGCAGAGAGAAAGGGTGTCACGTTGCGTCGGAAATCTGAATTGAATCGCGAACTTGTAAGGATGACCGGAAGGGACTACGCGGCCGGGAGACACTCCGAAGTCGGGCACCGACATCGGGCGCGCCGGCACCCGTAGTGCCTGATGATTGTGCATTGGCGCAACCGCCACCTCGCGGCGGTCCGTCGCGACTAGCGCAACGGACGCTGAACTTCCGCCAGCTCCAGCGCGTGCACAATTTTCTCGGTGCAGACGCCGACGTTAGACAATCGCATTCAACGCGCTGAAAAATCGTGCCTCGCGCCGCGGATTCATCCGAATCTGGCCGGCGACACCGCCACGTCGAACTCCTGCACCGGCCAGACGCGTTGCGCTACCGCAAGCGCCGCACAGTAGCCCGCGGGCGCCGTAATGTCGCCGACGCGCCAGCCTTGCGCTGCCTCCGAATCGGTAGCATCGGACAGCAGCGCGTCATCGTCGCCGGCGCGGCTCGAAACCGAGAAGCTGTGCGTTGAACGCCGCAAACCTTCTCCACGCGCCTTGACATAGGCCTCCTTGCGCGTCCAGAGGCGAAAGAATGCGGCACAGCGTTCGGCCGGCACCAGCGTGCGCAATTCCGCAAGCTCCTGCGCCGAGAATATGGAAGCCGCCACGCCGTCAATTTCGATCTGTCGATCCAGTCGTTCGACATCGACACCGACTTCACGCCGCGCGAGCGCGACCAAGGCGAAGTCGCCTGAGTGAGACAGACTGAAGCACAACTCCGGATGATTGATCAGGAACGGTTTGCCATAGGCGGTTTGCCCGAACAACAGGCGCGCCGGGTCTGTTACGAGATACGTTGCGACCAGTCGGCGCAGCAGCGCATGCGCGACTATGAATCGATCGCGGTCGGTTGAAACGCGAAAGCGCGCCGCTCTTACCGTCTCGTCTTCAGCAAGCAGGGTAGTGCAATAGGCGATCGCGTCGGGCGCGGCGTCGAGCCGGCAAGACCAGACATGGACCTCAGCCTGGTTGAGCGTCGCTGGCTTTATCGCAGTCAAGTAGAGCGTCGACACCCTTATCCCGTTCGTCGCGCAACGGCAGCCACGCGGCCTCGGCGCCAGCGTCGATAGCCGCTTGCAGTCGGGCCGCAAGCGCCTCCACGGTCGGTCGTTTGACCAGTTGGTCGTGGTTTCCCGGCATCCGGTGAACGCGCACCTTACCCTTGAACCAGCGTGCCCAGCCGAGGGAATCGCGCCCGGCAACGCTCTCGGATTCTCTGGCGATGAAGATTTCGATCGGGCCTGGATAGGGTTTGGGTCGGTAGCTCCAGTGCGCCCAGCGATGTGCCTCTCCCGATTTCTTCAGCGCACGCAAGCGGTCCAGCTTGAGCGAATGAAGTACCGTGAAGTAGACAAATTCCTGCAGGGCGCGCGGGCGCAGCCCCTTGCGCCAATGGGACCTAAGCTCGCGGCGCCAATGAGCGGTCGCGTTCGCCGCCGGCGCGAGCGTATCCACGAGCGCGAGCAGCGCCACCCGAACGCCGGCCGCGACCAGCTGCTGCGCGATCTCGAATGCAACGACACCGCCACTCGAGAATCCAGCCAGCAGGTAAGGTCCTCGTGGTTGCACCGAGCGCATCGACTCGATGCAATGCGCGGCAATCGCTTCGATCGAACGGTCCGGGCCGGTGCCGCCAAACACGCCGCGCGCCTGCAGCCCGTAGACCGTCTGTTCCGCGTCGAGATGCTGAGCGAGTTCGTAGTAGTGGAACAGGTTGCCGCCCATCGTATGCGTTACGAACAGCGGCCGGCGCGTCCCGCGCTTCATCAGGATCAGTTCCGGGTTGGCGCCGGCCTGACTGTGGTCTCGAAGTACGCCGGCGAGCGCTTCGATGGTGCCGCCACCAAACCAGAGCGTGTCCAACGGCAGTCGGCGGTTGAAGGTCCTCTCGATGCGATCGATCAACTGCACCGCGAGCAGCGAATGCCCGCCCAGTTCAAAGAAATTGTCGCGCAAGTCAATCGTGCCGCGCTGAAGCAGGTCCTCCCAGATTCTGGCCAGATGCAACTCGATCGCGTCACGCGGCATGACCGCCGGCGTCGAGGAATCGGCGCTCGCGCGTGCGGGCGCCGGCAGCGCCTTGCGATCGATCTTGCCGTTGGGAGTCAGCGGCAATGCGGACAGCACGACGAATGCGGCCGGCAGCATGTACTCGGGCAACTGCTGTTTCAGCTGCGCGCGCAACTCGCTCGTGTCCAAACCCGCTTGCCGCGCAACCACATACGCCACCAGCCGCTTGTCGCCCGGAACGTCTTCGCGCAGCAGCACCAGCGCTTCGCGCACCTGTGCATGCCGCGTGAGTGCCGCCTCGATCTCACCGAGCTCGATGCGAAAGCCGCGTAGCTTGATCTGATGATCGAGGCGGCCGAGGAATTCGATGTTGCCGTCGGAAAGGTAACGCACCAGGTCGCCGGTGCGGTACATCCTGGCCGGCTCGGCGCTGAACGGATCGGCGACGAAGCGCTCGGCGGTCAGTTCGGGCCGATTAAGGTATCCGCGCGCCAGTCCGTCACCGCCGATATACAACTCGCCGGCAATCCCGATCGGCACCGGCTGGCGCTGCTGATCGAGCACATACGCGGTCGTGTTTGCGATCGGGCGGCCGATCGGAATAGTGCGTGCGCCCGCCGGCACCGCGCTGACCGGATACCAGGTGGCAAAAGTGGTGGTCTCGGTCGGCCCGTAGACGTGCAGCAGCCGTCGCGGTGCACCCGCATCCAGGCAGGCCCGCACCCAGCGCGGATCGACCGCCTCACCGCCGAACAGCACGTGCCGCATGCCCGCAAAGGCATCCGGCAGCGCACGCACGACCTCGTTGAACAACGCGGTGGTCAGAAAGAGCGTGGAGATTCTCTCGCGGCTGATCGCCGCGACCAGTGTCGCCGGGTCGAGCGCGATCTCGCGCGGAATCAACGCCAGCCGCGCGCCGTTGACCAGCGCGCCCCAGACCTCGAAGGTCGAGGCGTCGAACGAAGGGTTGGAGACCGCGGCGATGCAATCGTCGCGGCCCAGGTCGATGTAATCGGTGCTGCACACCAGTCGCAGCACCGAACGATGTTCGATCATCACGGCCTTGGGCGTGCCGGTCGAGCCTGAGGTGTAGATGAGATAGGCCAGATTGTCGGCCGTGATTCCGGTGACGGCGTTATCCTGCGATCCCGGGTTTGCCTCCCAGTTGATCTCATCCAGACACACCATCGTCGCCCGGGACGGCGGCATGTCGGCAACCAGCCGCCGTTGCGTCAATATCACCGGGGCCTGGGTATCTTCCAGCATGAAGGCGAGCCGCTCTTTGGGGTAGCTCGGATCGAGCGGCACGTATGCCCCGCCGGCCTTGAGGATACCCAGCAATCCCACCACCATCTCCAGCGAGCGTTCCGCATGGATCGCAACCAGGGTATCCGGTTTAACGCCGAGTCCACGCAGAAAGGTTGCGACGTGGTTGGCACGCTGATTAAGCTGCCGGTAGCTAAGTTGCTGATCCTCGAACACCACCGCCACCGCCTCCGGCGTGCGTTCCACTTGGGCTTCGAACAATTGAGGGATCGTGGCGTTCCTGGGGAAATCCGTGGCTGTGTTGTTCCACTCCACGAGAATCTGATGCCGTTCGGCCTGGGTTAATAGCGGTAATTCCGAGATACGCTGCAGGGGGTCCGCGACGATGCCTTCCAGCAATACCCGAAAATGTCCCCTCATACGCTCTATGGTTGCTGGATCGAACAAATCCGTGGCGTACTCGAATACCCCCTCTAATTCATTTGCGCGTTCGCTAATCGCCAAGGTCAGATCGAACTTGGCAATACCGATTTCCAAGGTCAACGGGGTGACGGTCAACCCCGCCAGGTCGAGGGTTTGCGCGGGCAGGTTTTGCAGCGCGAACATGACCTGAATTAGCGGACTCCGACCGGGGTCGCGACTCGGTTGAAGTTCCTCGACCAGTTTCTCGAAGGGCAGATCCGGATAGGCGTAGGCATTAAGCGCGGTCTGGCGCACACGGGAGAGCAGTTCGGTAAACGTGGGATCGCCCGATAAATTCCCGCGCAGCACCAAGGTATTGACAAAAAACCCGATCAGCCCCTCCAACTCGGTACGATTGCGACCAGCAATGGGCGTGCCAATGAGCATATCTTGTTGCCCGCTGTGACGGCCGAGCAGTGTGTAAAACCCCGCCAGCAGCACCATGAACAGGGTGCAGCCGTGGGCGCGTGCCAATCCGTTGAGCGCTTCAGCCAGCGCCTTGGGCAGCACGAATGCGTGCCGGGCCCCGCGGTAGCTTTGCAGCGCGGGACGGGGGTGATCGGTGGGCAACTCCAGCACCCGGGGGGCGTCCGCCAGATTCTTCTTCCAATAGCCAAGCTGGGTCTCAAGCACCTCGCCCTGCAACCACTCGCGCTGCCAGGCCGCGTAGTCGGCGTATTGAATCGGCAGTTCGGTCAGGGGCGTGCTAGCCCTCGCGAGAAACGCTTCGTAGAGCAACGAGAGTTCTCTAAACAACACGCCCATCGACCAGCCGTCCGAGACCACGTGGTGTACCACCAGCAGCAGCACGTGTTCTTGCGCGCCGAGCCTGAACAACGTGACCCGCAGCAAGGGTCCCGTCGCCAGATCAAAGGGCTGTCGCGCCGTTTCGCTGAGCAGTGCTTCCAGCCGCGTTGGCCCAACCACATCTACGCTTTGTAACGGTATCGCCATGGTTTGCGCGATCAACTGGAAAGGAACGCCGTCCTTTGAAACAAAGGTGGTGCGCAGCGACTCGTGACGCATGACCACGGCCGCCAGCGCGCGCTTAAGAACCGTCTCATCAAGGGCGCCTTCGACGCGCACCGCAAAGCGCATGTTGTACAGCGCGCTGCCCGGCTCAAATTGATCCAGAAACCATAGCCGTTGCTGGGGAAAAGACAAAGAAAGCTCCCTGTCCCTGCTCACTCTTTCTATGGTAGTTGGCTGATCCTGAGATGCCTTTGTCCCGGCAAGCACCTCAAGAATTTCTGTCTTGTGCGCCGCAAGTTCGGAACGCAGTTCGGTGGACATGACCCCCTTGGGCGCGTTGAAACGTAGTTGGTTGCCTTCGGCCCAAAGCTTTATATCCAACTCGCGCAGTTTGGTCAGAATCCTGGCGACGGCATCCGATTTCATACGCTACCCTCTTCGCGGTCGTTGTTATTGCTACTCTGATGAGCGTTTAAGAGCGCCATATCGATTGCCGTGGCAAATTCGGCCGCAGTGGGTTTTTGGAACAAGGTTTGAAGAGGAATATCGACCTTAAAAGCTTCTCTTACACGCGACAGGATCCGAACGGCCATAACGGAATGTCCGCCCAACTCGAAAAAATTATCATGGGTTCCGATGTCTCCGAAACCAAGAATCTCTCCCCAAATCGGGACCAGTGTTTCTTCTGTGGTGGTGTCGGGGGGTGAAAAGGGTGTATCGAGGTCCGGCCTGCACGGCGCCGGTACGGGTAGTCGGGAGCGGTCAATTTTGCCGTTAGGCAACAACGGCAGAGCATCCAATAGGACAAAAGTAGAAGGGACCATATAATCGGCCAGTTTTTGTGCCACGGTTCTCCGGATCGTACTGACCGTGGGCGCGGGACGCCGGGTTGGAACCAAATAGGCTACTAAACGATCGTCGCCGAATGATTCTTGACGCGACACGACAACGGCCTCCTTTATGACATCCATTTCAAGCAAAGCGATTTCGATCTCAGTAACTTCGACCCTATTGCCTCTGATCTTTACTTGCTGATCCTTGCGACCGCGATGCTCCAAGACACCATTGGGATCGAGGTAACCAAGGTCGCCCGTCCGGTAAATGCGTCGCTCTCCTCCTTCGGGGTCGGGGATGAAAACAGCGCGCGAAAGTTCGGGCTGCCGCCAATAGCCGAGTGCGATATAACGACTCCTAATGGCAATCTCGGCGACATGGCCGGGGCCGACATTCTGACCGGCTTCATCGAACAGCAAGACTTCCATATCTTCGGCCGGGTAGCCGAGGGGCACCTTGCGGCCGGCGATTTTGGTGTTCTTATCCACAAAATAATTCCTGACCACGCCCGTTTCGGTTGCCCCGAGACCGCAATGCATAATGCAGCCATCGGAGAAATTCGCCTGGTACATAGCTACGTCCCGGCTATAAGTCGCCTCGCCTCCCAATTTGATCAGTCGAAGCTTTGGAAACCGCTCCGTGCCGGTGAGGGTTGCGACAAGTTGGCGAAACACGGTGGCGACGGAACAGTATATGGTGATCTCCTCTTGTTTCAGCCAGCGTGCCAGATCGGGCACTCCCTCCTGTTTGACAGGGAATACGTGCAACGCAGCACCGTTAAGTAGCGCGTCAAACATGTCCCTTACCCCGCCATAGGGACCCCCGGGATAAAGCAGTGTCTGCCGATCATCAGGACCAATGCAGAAGGCATTGGTATGACGCATGACGTTATGCAGCACGTTGCGATGGTTCTGAACTACCCCCTTCGGTTGTCCGGTCGAGCCGGAGGTGTAAAGGATGTCGGCGAGTGCGTCGGGAGATACGGGGAGGCCGGGATTCCTATCGTGAACGTTTGCATCGATCTCATCCAGGTTCAGCACTTGTAGTTTGCCATGCGCCAAATCCTTGGCCAGGTCAATATTCCGCTCATTGGTGACGATTAACCCAGCCTCGGAATCCTGCAATATGTGCATATTCCGGGCGGGAGGGTTCGAAGGTTCCAGTTGCACGAAGAACTTGCCGGCCTTCAAAACCCCGATGACCCCCATGATCGAAGCTATACCCTGTTCAAGCAGCAGCACTACAGGCTCCGCGTTGTCTCCACGAAGGGTTAGGATGCTATTAGCGACACGATTGGCCGCCCGATTCAATTCGTCATACGTGGCTTGGGTGTTATCGTGCGTGCGGACGGCGATCCGGCCGGTATGGCTCGCGACCTGCTGTTCGAAACGGCTTGGTATCGATTGCTCGATTTCCGGCTTTCCAAACTCGACGAAGGTACTGATAGGGTCGATTCGAAAGCCATCGAGGGACAAGGATGTTTCTGGACTCATATCGCGCCTACTTCCCGTTCATCGCCAGATATATGCGTGTCCGGATTGGTTGCCCAGACTATTGCACCAATGTATGCCGCCAGCTCGCAAACGGTAGGGCATTCAAACAAGGCCCGCAGAGAGAGATTGATTTGCAACGAATCGCGCGCACGGAATAACACCTGCGTGGCCAACAGCGAGTGTCCCCCCAGGTCAAAGAAGTTATCGTGAATGCCGACGCGCTTGATACCAAGAACCTCTTCCCAGATCTGAACCAATTGGGCCTCCATGGTGTTTCCGGGGGCCATATAGCCTGCCTGCGCTTCGCTATGCTCCTGTTGCGGGGCGGGTAACCGATTGCGATCGATCTTGCCGTTGGGAGTCAGCGGCAATGCGGACAGCACGACGAATGCGGCCGGCAGCATGTACTCGGGCAACTGCTGTTTCAGCTGCACGCGCAACTCGCTCGTGTCCAAACCCGCTTGCCGCGCAACCACATACGCCACCAGCCGCTTGTCGCCCGGAACGTCCTCGCGCAGCAGCACCAGCGCTTCGCGCACCTGTGCATGCCGCGTGAGTGCCGCCTCGATCTCACCGAGTTCGATGCGAAAGCCGCGTAGCTTGATCTGATGATCGAGGCGGCCGAGGAATTCGATGTTGCCGTCGGCCAGCGTGCGCACCAGATCGCCGGTACGGTACATCCTGGCCGGCTCGGCGCTGAACGGATCGGCGACGAAGCGCTCGGCAGTCAGTTCGGGGCGATTAAGGTATCCGCGGGCTAAACCCGCACCCCCGACATAGAGCTCACCCGGAACACCGACAGGCACGGGGTGCAACTGGGCGTCCAGGATGTACACCTGAGCGTTGTCGATGGGACGACCGATGGGAACACTGCGTCCTTCATAACCCCGCTGACATACCCAGAACAGCGTGTCGATGGCAGCTTCGGTCGGTCCGTAGAGATTGATGATATTGGCATCGATTCGCTGGTGAACCTGCGCCACAACCTCCGGAGACAGCACATCGCCTCCGCAAAAGATGTTACGCAGGGACGTGCAACCGTGCAGCGCGGGTTCTTGAAGAATAAATTGCAGCATGGCTGGAACGACTTGCAGCACGGTAACTTTATACTCGGCGACCGCCTTGACCAAATAGGTGGAATCCCGGTGCCCCTGCGGCCGTGCCATGACCAAGCGTGCACCGGCAATCAGGGGCGCATAGAATTCCCATATCGAAGCGTCAAAGCTGATCTCGGTTTTCTGCAATACCCGGTCTTCAGCAGTTAAAGGAAAAACGCGCTGCATCCAGAACAGGTGATTACAGATCGCCCTATGGGCAACCATGACTCCTTTTGGTTTTCCGGTTGAACCCGAGGTATAGATGAGATAGGCCAGATTGTCGGCCGTGATTCCGGTGACGGGGTTATCCTGCGATCCCGGGTTTGCCTCCCAGTTGATCTCATCCAGACACACCATCGTCGCCCGGGACGGCGGCATGTCGGCAACCAGCCGCCGTTGCGTCAATATCACCGGGGCCTGGGTATCTTCCAGCATGAAGGCGAGCCGCTCTTTGGGGTAGCTCGGATCGAGCGGCACGTATGCCCCGCCGGCCTTGAGGATACCCAGCAATCCCACCACCATCTCCAGCGAGCGTTCCGCATGGATCGCAACCAGGGTATCCGGTTTAACGCCGAGTCCACGCAGAAAGGTTGCGACGTGGTTGGCACGCTGATTAAGCTGCCGGTAGCTAAGTTGCTGATCCTCGAATACCACCGCCACCGCCTCCGGCGTGCGTTCCACTTGGGCTTCGAACAATTGAGGGATCGTGGCGTTCCTGGGGAAATCCGTGGCTGTGTTGTTCCACTCCACGAGAATCTGATGCCGTTCGGCCTGGGTGAGCAGCGGCAGCCGAGAGATGCATTCATTGGGATTGGCAACGACGCCCTCGAGGAGAATCTCGTATCGATCAATCAGTTGCTTTATTGTTGTATCGCTGTAAAGATCACTTCGATACTCGGCGGTAATCTCCAGTCCTAAAGGCGTTTCCCTGGTATAAATCGTAAGATCGTAAGGTGTGCAGTTTAGATAAACTCTGCTGCACTCCGCCAAGCCGCTCTCCATTGTTAACTGCTGTAGCGCCGGTAGCTTGACGAAGTTGAAAGGCGTGATTGCGCCCTGAACTACAGCGCTGTTAGGTATCAGGTTTCGAATCGCGTAAGAGAACGGATATTCCTCATGACGTGTTGCTGATTCGAGATTTCTACTGACGACGTCTAGCACGTCAAGAGCGCGATCATTTGCATCCAGTCGGGAATGTAGGGCCACATGATTGTTTAACAGCCCTATTAAGTATTTTGTTCCCTCATTTGCTCGGCCGGTTAGAGTCGTTCCCATCACAATGTCATTTTCACCGGTGATTCGGAAAAACAAAACATAAGCGGCTGTAAGCAGGATTTTGAACAGCGAAGTCTCGGTCTGGCCACGCAGGCCTTCCAGTTTCATCAGCAGTTCGCATGAAATCGTTCGTTGCAGAATTTTCGCACGCGTTCCGCGGAATCTGTGATACGCGTTATCGGTGGGCCATCCGGGTAGCGGCAAGCGGCCTTCAACCTGCGTCCGCCAGAATGTCCGGTGCGGTTTCCATTGGTCCGTGTCCAGCATTTTGTTTTGCCACACTGCGAAATCACCGTATTGGAATGGCAAAGCAGGGAGTTCAGAGCCCTCGTAAAGCTGGACAAGCTCTTGCAGCAATACGGGCCAGGAAGGTCCGTCAGTAACAAGATGATGCATTGCAACCAATAGCAGGTGCTCTTCTTGCTCGATTTGTACAAGGTGAAAGCGCGCCACCGGCCCGCGTTGCAGGTCGAACGCCGCAGTTCCGATTCTTTCGATCAGTTTGTCAAGAAACCCTTGCTTGGACTCCTGCGATAATCCGGTCACATCGTCAACGGGACAGGAAATCGTGTGACACGGCCCCACCACTTGAATAAGAGCCCCATTTCTCTCGGAGAAGGTGGTGTGTAGCGAATTGTGACGATCAGCAATACTCTGCAGTGAACGAATAAGCCTGAAAGTGTCAAGAGGTCCGCGAAAAACAAACTGCCTGACCGAATGATAAATCGGGTTTTCTGGAAAGAGTTTGCACTCGATCCACATTCCAAGCTGGGCGGGCGTGGCAGGGAATATATTTGCCCTGGAAGCGCTCAATTGTTCGGAAGGATTGATTGCCGCATCTTCCGCGTGTCCAGTGGTTTCGGGATGCTTTTCGTCGATATTGCGCTCGTCGTGTAAAGTGGATAAGAACTGGGGTTGCAATATTCGGCGCGTTGGGTTGGCCGCGAAATCCTCAAGAAGCAGCTGGAACTGCACTGCCATGTGTTTGATGGTTTCCGGATCGAACAAATCGGTGGCGTACTCCAGGTGGCCGCGCAAACCTTCGGGCCGATCCGTGAGCTCGAGCGTCAAGTCGAACTTGGCGGTGCAGGTGTCGAGGTCCTGCGCACTCACCTCCAGTCCGGGCAACGCAAGCTCGCCGCCCGGGGCATTTTGCAGCACGAACATCACCTGGATAAGCGGGCTGCGACTCGGGTCGCGCTCCGGGTTCAATTCTTCGACCAGCTTCTCGAACGGCAAGTCCTGGTGCGCGTAGGCGTCCAGCGCGACATCGCGCACCTGCGCCAGCAATTCGCGAAATGTGGGGTCGCCAGCCATGTCGATGCGGAAGACCAGGGTATTGACGAAAAAGCCGATCAGCCCTTCGAACTCGCCGCGACTGCGCCCGGCAATCGGGCTGCCCACCGCAATGTCGTCCTGCCCGGTGATGCGCGCCAGCAGCACCTGGAACGCGGCCAACAGCACCATGTACAGCGTGACCCGTTCGCTCTGGCTCAGGTGTTTGAGCGCGCGCGTCAGGTCGGCAGAAAGTGCCAGTGCCTGGCGCGCGCCCCCGTAGCTCTGCACCGGTGGACGTGGCCGATCGCAAGGCAACTCCAGCACGGTCAGCCCGCTCAGTTGTTGCTGCCAGTAGGCGAGCTCGCGCTCAAGCGCCGCACCCTGTAACTGCGCGCGCTGCCAAAGCGCATAGTCGGGGTACTGCACCGGCAGCGCCGGCAGCTGCGCGCCGCGGCCGGCATACAGCGCACACAATTCGCGGTAGAACACACCCATTGACCAGCCGTCGGAGACGATGTGGTGCATTACCAGCACCAGCAGATGTGCGGACGGTGCCATTCGAATCAGCACAAGGCGCAGAAGTGGCGCGTGCTCGAGCGCGAAGCCCAGGCGCGCCTGTTCCTGTGCAAGTTCCAGCGCCCGGGCGCGGGCCTGCTCTCCGCTCACTTCCGCGAGCCCGCGCAAATCGATCAGGGGAAGTTCGACTGCGACTTGTGCCACGACCCGCTGCAGCGGCTGGCCCTTATCACTCAAAAACTCGGTGCGCAAGGCTTCGTGTCGAGCAACTAGCTGTGCAAACGCGTTGCGCAACCGCTCGACATCGACGTCGCCGCTCAGCCACCAGCCTTTTGCAACGTTGTAAAGCGCTCCGCCTCCGCCTTGCCATTGCTCCAGAAACCACAGCCGTTGCTGGGCAAAGGAAAGGGGCAACTGCAGCGGACGCGGCGCCGGGGCGACCGGCGTCTGAGTTGCGAGACCGGTAGCGCGCGCCAGCTGGCGCGCCAGCAACGCGCGCTTGTCGGGGCTGAGCTCGGCGATGCGCGCGGCGCGATCAGGATCCTTCGTAGTTTCTTGGGCACTCATGTCAGTCGCCGGGGAATGGCGCGTCGGAATCGATCACGACATTGATGCAGGCGGCTCGCGCGCTGGCGAGCGCTCGCTCGAGGGCGGGACCAACACCACCCGGATGTTCGACATGCTCGGCATAACCCCCGAATGTTTCCATCAACCTGTCGTAGCGCAGTCGGGGCCGAAACATCATGACCCGCTCGGGATATTTGTCGAGGTTCATCTTCTGCCGCAACGACCCGGCGTTGCCGTCATTGTTTGCCACGATCACGACAATCGGCACGCCATGCCGCACCGCGGTTTCCAGCTCCATCACGCCGAGCCCGAACGCAAAGTCGCCGCAGACCACAACGACCGGCCGCCGCGGATGAGCGATTTTGGCAGCAATGGCGGACGCAATGCCAGTCCCCAGACAGCCGCTGGTCCCGGGCGTGAGCCGGCTGGCGGGCAATCGCGCCGGAATCATCCGCTGGCATGCAGCCAGAACAAGGTTGCTGTCGAAGATACTGATCGCATCAGCGGGCAACGCGCTGCCGATCTCCGCTGCCAGCCCCGGCGGCGAAATCACATCTCGATCGATCGATGCCTTTGCAATTCGCTTTGCCTGGGTTGCGTTACTCGCCTCGCGCAGGGTAGCGATCCACGCAAGATCGCGCTGGGAGCGCGCACGAGCACGGTCGGCGGGACCGATTTGTTTCAACAATTCCCGCAGAAAAGCGCCCGGTTCGGCGTGCACGCCGATTTGTATCTCCCGGTGGCGTACAAACGGGCGCTCATCGATGGCGATCTGGATCACGATCGCAGCGGCCGCAATCAGTTGGCCATAGCGAAAGTTCCAGTCCAATCGCGTGCCGAGCACAAGAACCACGTCCGCTTGTGATTGCGCCATCCAGGGAATCGCATTCATGCACAGGGAATGATCGTCGGCGACCGCGCCACGAGCGAACGGCGAGGTGATGAACGGGATCGCGAGGGAATCGACCAACTCAAGCAACTCGGCGAACGGCGCCGACCAGCGCAGGTCCGCGCCAACGATCAGAAGCGGCCGCCTGGCCGCGACGAGAACGGCAGCCGCTTGTTGCAGCATCGATGCATTGATCTCGATAGGCTCTTGCGGGCTTGTCCGCGTCGTTGAATCACATTCGGTGGCGGCCCCAATCAGAACGTCTGCGGGTAACTCGAGGATCACCGGCCCGGGTCGCCCCGCCATCGCCGTCTCGAATGCTCTTGCCATGCAGTCGGGAATGTCTCTGGTTTGCGGGACGCGCGCGACCGACTTTGCGATCGGCCGGAAGACTTCATTCGTATCGAGCGCCATGAAATAGCCCGCGTCCCTGGCCAACAACGGAATGGCGCCCGCCAGCAAGACGAGCGGCCAACCGTTGTCGCGCGCCACGACGACCGCGCTCAATGCGTTGGCTGTTGGGGCTCCCGTTGATGTAATAGTCGCCGCGGCCTGCCGCCCGGCAAAGTAATTGTGCGACGCTGCCATCAGCGCGGCTGGTTGTTGGTGGCGGGTGCCGATCAGTCGCAAACCCTGCTTTGCGCACGCGCCGAAGGTGTCGTAGACCGGTTGCCCCGGAACACCGTAAACATGCGTGACCCCGAGCTTCGCAAGCGTCTTTGCAACCAGGTTGTGCCCGTTATCCGGCCCGACCCTGAGTCGCTGCTCGAGCAGAGCGCGCTGCTTCGCGCCGAGCCGGGCGAGACGCTGAGCGAGCCTCGCGTTTTCGGGCTCCGAGGAGGTGTCGCCTGGTCTTTCGTCCATCGATTCTGTCCGCATAGAACACAACCAGCGCCGAAGCTGAGCTTATGACATCGCAGAGCCGAGATTTGATGGCAGATCGTCACTTGACAGGTCGCGCAAGTGACGGCCCGCTTCTTCTTCGGACAGAAGCTCCACTTCGCTCAGGATCCGCTCCAGCGTGGCATGTTCCGCAGCCTGGCGCAGCGCTGCGATCCCTTGCGCGACTTGCGCGACCGTCGGACCGCGGAACAATTCGAAGATGGGCAGCTCCACCTGCAGCCGGGTGCGTAACCGAGTCAAGGTCTGAAACCCTCTGATCGAATCACCCCCGAGCGCGAAAAAGTTGTCGAACGCGCCCACATTGTCGATTCCAAGCACCTCGGAGAAGACTTCCGCCACTTCTGCTTCGATCGCGTCGCGCGGCGGCGCGAAGGCAGGCTTCAAATGCCCTGCCAGCTTCGCTTCGAGACCGATGCGCTGGATCTTGCCGGTCGCGCCCTTCGGATGTCGTCCACGACGACGATCCGGCTCGGAATCTTGTGCTCGGCCAGGCGACCAAACAGAGATGCCCGAATTTCCTCGGCCGTCGCCGTCGCGCCCTCCTTCAGCACCACGGCGGCGGCGACGTCTTCTCCCAGAGATTGGTGGCGTACGCCAAACGCGACGGCCTGGCGCACCGCGGCGTGCTCGAGCAGCGCCTCGTCGACCTCGCGCGGCGACACCTTCTCGCCGCCGCGATTGATGATCTCCTTGAGCCGGCCGGTCAGATACACGTAGCCCTCGGCGTCGATCAATCCCTGGTCGCCGGTGCGAAACCAGCCGTCGGTGAACGCCGTGGCATTGGCCTGCGGATTGTCCAGGTAGCCGCGCGTGACGTTGTCGCCTCGAATGACGATCTCGCCGGTGGTGCCGGCAGGCAGCAAGCGTCCCTCGTCGTCAATCACCGCCACTTCGGGACCCGCGGCAACGCCGACCGAACCCGGTCTGCGTTTACGCGGCGGCAAGGGATTGCTCGTCATCTGATGCGCAGCTTCCGTCATTCCGTAGGCCTCGATTACCGGCGCCTGCAATGCGGCCTCGAGATCGCGCATCACGGCAGGTGGCAGCGCCGCCGACGAGGATCGTACCAGTCGCAAGCGATTTGCAGCCTCGCCGGCGGGATGCCGGGCCAGTTCAGCGAGGATAGCCTGATGAATGGTCGGCACTGCCGTGATCCAGGTCGGCTGTAACTCGTCCAGCCAGGGCAGAAACTGCCCGTCTCGATATCCGGGCGTACACGCGACGCTCCCGCCGCTTGCCAATGAGGCCAGCAGCGCGGCGACCAGGCCGTGAATGTGGAACAAGGGCATGACATTCAGGCAGCGGTCTTGCGCCGACAACTCGAGCGAACGGCCGACGTTGAAGGCCGACGTGCACAGGCTACGGTGCGTGATCGGCACAATTTTCGGGCGCGACGTGGTCCCCGATGTGTGCAGGATCAAGGCCAGGTCGTCCGGCTGTGCAGAGAAATCCACGCCATGTCCCGCGGAACGCTGATCGGTCAGTTCAAAGCGGCCCGCCGGCCAATCACCGTTCCAGTGGATGTCGAGGCACAATATGTCCAGTTCATTCGCCACCGTGCGCGCCGCGCCGTTGTATTCGACCGGCAGCATCAGCGCCTTTGCTTCGATGTCCCCCAAGTAGAAGCGAAACTCTTCTTCGCCGTAACCCGGATTGAGCGGCGAGCAGACCGCGGCTGAGGCGACGGCCAGAAACGCAGCGGCCATCTCCGGTCCGTTTGGCAGGACCACTGCGACCCTGTCGGCACGGCCGATGTTCTCGCGGCGCAACGCCGCGGCGGTGTCGGCGGTCTGGCGTGTTAAAGCTTCGAAGGTGAAAGGCGGGCGCGACGGCGCGGTCAGCGCGATCGCCTGTGCATGCGATCCATCCGGTGTGCCGAGAAGATCGAAAACGGTCTGGCAGTTTTGCACGTTGGTCTCTTGCATGATTGAATCGACCGGAAGGTTCCCCCGCTCGCGATTCTGGCGTTAGAGGCGCTCGCTGCTCGCGCCGGCGGTGTAGTTATGCCCCACCACCTGCCCGGCTTCGTTGACGGCGAAAACCATGCTCAACCGTGCATGGCTTGTCTGGTGGTGACAGGCAGGATACGCACCAGCACAAATAATCAAGGGGTTACGAATTCTTGCAGTAGGAACTATAAAGAATCTCGACACTTGAATCGGCAGAGGCTCGCCCACAACACCGACGAGTCGATCCCGCCACCAACCTCCAAGCTGAAGCGTCAATTCTTGAACCCTAACGCCGGCCATCAGGAGCCGCGGCGGCAAGGCCCGTAGTGCCTGATGATTGTGCATCGGCGCCGACGCCGGCGGGCGTTGCGCGGGCCGTTCTAGCGCAAGGGACGCTGCACTTCTCCAAGCACCAGCGAGGTCTCGATCTGGCGATCCGGAATCGCCCAGTATTTTCTGAGCAGGCGAATCTTTTCTTCTTCCGGCACCACGCGGAAGCCGTGCTTTTTGTAGAAGTGGACCGCCCAGGTTGCGGCCTTCCAGGTGCCGATCAGGATCGGCTTTTCGGCAAGCTTGCGCAGATGGGAGAGCAGCGCCGCGCCAATACCGCGGCGGCGGTGCGCGGTACGCACATAGGCATGGCGGATCAGCGTGACATCGGCGACATCCTGAATGCCCATCACGCCAACCAGTTCGCCATTCTCCTCGTAGCCCCAGAACACCACGCCGCTTGCAAGTTCATGCCGCAGTTCCTGCGCCGGCATGTAAGGCTCCTTCCAGCAGTCGGCCGGAATTGCGCCGCGGTAGGCTTGCGCGGCGTCGTTGACGATTTCCAGGATTGCGGAGATATCCGCTTGCGTGCAGGGACGAATCATGTGGAAAGTGGCTGGTGGCTGGTGGCTGGTGGCTGGTGGCTGGTGGCTGGTGGCTAGAAAATTCTAGTGCGCGGTGCTCGGCATGACATGTAGTTGGTCTCGCCTTTGTCTGCGTTCTTTCTTGCTTTTCCTCTGCGCCCTCTGCGTCAACGCTCTTATCGCCGGCCATCGGCCGGCTGATTCTTCGTAGTACTCGCCGCTGGTTTTGCGCCCCCTACCTTTTCTCAGATCTGAAAAATCATGCACGTCGTCGTGCCATGCGCATAGAGCTTGCCGTCGGGGCCGAACAGGCGCCCCTCCGAGGTTGCGACTTGCCGTCCCGCGTGGATGATCTTGCCTTCGGCGCGCACCGGCCCGGTCTGGTCGGTCAACGGACGCACGAGGTTCAGCTTGAATTCGGCGGTGGTGTAGCCTTGGCCCTTCTTCAGCGTCGACTGCACTGCGCATGCCATGCAAGAATCGAGCAGCGTCGCGGCCCAGCCGCCATGCACAGTGCCGATCGGATTGTAGAAGTCAAAGGTCGGCGTGCCCTGGAACACCACCCGTCCCTCGTCCGCCTCCAGCAGGAAGAAATTCAACGCCTTGCCGATCGGAGGCAGCGGCAGCACACCCGAGGCGATGTCCCGCAGGAATTCCAACCCCGAGCGGTTGCACATTTCATCGAGCGAACTCACGCCCGGCTTGTTCATCCGCGCGGCCGCCGCTTGTGCCTGCCCGACCCATGCTTCTGCTGTCACCTTTCCACCCTCGCGTATCATGGGTCCTCAGCGTAACGCAGTCGGGCCGCCCGAGAAAGGGGCCCGACGTTGGGTTACCGATTTCCGTAAGGAGCGGGAATGAGAAAATTTGTGTCGCTCGGTTTTGCGGTTCTGCTTGTGGTGACAGCGCCAGTCTGGGGCGCAGACCCGGAATTCGACGGCAATTGCGCGATGAGCATGTCGGAGGGGACAGCGATTTCCACGGATTGTGCGGTCGTCTGGCTCTCGCCCGAAGGCAAGATCTATTGCTTCTACAATCAGGCAGCAAAGGATAAATTCGTGAAGACACCGCAGGAGAATCTGCAGCGCGCGCAGGCGGTCTGGGACAATCCGGAGGTACTCAAACAGATCAGGCGCCAGCAGTAACGCGAAACTTCAAAGCCCGGTGCGGGCGAAGGCTCACTGGTTCCTCGAATACCGCTTCCTGCCGGCTCGTGACCGGCCCGCGCTTAGCGCTTTTTATTCCTCGTGCCTCGTGCATCGCGCCTCGCGCCTGCGGCCGCCGGCAGCGGCAACGCCGTCTGGTACTTCACCTGCTTCAGCGCAAAGCTCGACTTGATATTGCCCACCCCCGGCACCCGGGAGAGAAAATTGAGGATGAAGTGTTCCAGGACCTGGATGTCGGGTACCACTACCCGCAACAGGTAGTCCGCGTCTCCGGTCATGAGATAGCACTCCATGACTTCCGGCCGTCCGCGGATCGCCTTTTCGAAGGTCTCGAGCGCCGGTTCGATCTGCCGCTCCAGCGTGACCTGGATGAACACGCTCACCTTGAGCCCAACCCGCAGCGCATCGAGCAGTGTCACGTAGCGGCTGATGTAGCCCGCCTCCTCCAGCGCCCGCACTCGGTTCAGGCAGGGTGACGGCGACAGCCCCACCGCTTTGGCGAGCTCCACGTTTGACATTCGGGCATCGCCTTGCAGCAGGCCGAGTATCCGCCAGTCTGTCGCGTCGAGCGGCAATGCCGGCATTTCATGCTGTTTCATCTATTATTTGCAGTCATATATGCTTAATTCCGGCAATTTTAGCAGGGTAAACGAAACCACGTGCTTTGCGAATAGGTTTAGCATTCCGGCTTCGAAAATCGAATGCCGGGCCGTCATCGCCTGATGCACCGGCCGCGAGGAGAAATTGCATGACCGATCTTTCCGACATCAGCGTCTCGGGACTGTGGCGCGTTCTCACTCAGGACCTTGATCCGGTCGAGACCAAGGAATGGCTGGATGCCTTCGACGCAGTGGTCGAGAACGAGGGCCAGGAGCGGGCCACCTTCGTGCTCAGAAAACTGCTGGATCACGCACGCATGATGCGCGTGCCGATGCCGCCGGTGCTGAACACGCCCTACGCGAACACGGTTTCGCTGGCCGACCAGCCGCAGTTCCCCGGAAACGCCGAGATCGAAGCACGGATTTCCGCGCTGGTGCGCTGGAATGCGCTGGCCATGGTGGTGCGCGCCAATCGCGCCCACCCCGAGCTCGGCGGCCATATCGCCACTTACGCCTCGTCCGCCGATCTGTTCGAGGTCGGCTACAACCATTTCTTTCGCGCCGGCCAGAACGGCGACGCGATCTATTTCCAGCCGCACTCTGCGCCCGGAGTCTATGCCCGCGCCTTCATGGAAGGCCGGCTGACCGAGGAACAACTTGGCAATTACCGGCGCGAGACCGGCGGCAAGGGCCTGTCTTCGTACTGCCACCCGTGGCTGATGCCGGAGTTCTGGCAGTTCCCCACCGGCTCGATGGGGCTCGGTTCGATCACTTCGATCTATCAGGCGCGCTTCATGCGCTATCTCGAGGACCGCGGGATTTTCGAAACCAAGGCCCGCAAGGTGTGGTGTTTCGTCGGCGACGGCGAAATGGACGAGCCCGAATCCATAGCCGGCCTGGCGATGGCGGCGCGCGAGGGACTGGACAACCTCATTTTCGTGGTGAACTGCAATCTGCAGCGCCTCGACGGTCCGGTGCGCGGCAACGGCTCGATCGTCCAGGAACTTGAAGGCCTATTCGCCGGCGCCGGCTGGAACGTGATCAAGGTGATGTGGGGTTCGGACTGGGATCCGCTGTTCGCGCGCGACCGCGACAATGTCATTCTCAAGCGCCTGCACGAGACCGTCGATGGCGAGTTCCAGAAGTACGCCGCGACCGACGGCCGCTTCAACCGCGAAGCCTTCTTCAGCAAATACCCGGAACTCCAGCAACTGGTGGCGCACATGTCCGACGAGGACATCGACCGACTGAAGCGCGGCGGTCACGACCCGATGAAGATCTACGCGGCATATCACGCGGCGGTCAATCACAGGGGCCGCCCCACAGTGATCCTCTCCCAGACCAAGAAAGGCTACGGCATGGGCACTGCGGCACAGGGCAAGATGGCTGCGCACCAGGCGAAGAAGCTGGAGGATGACACCCTGCTTGCTTTCCGGGATCGATTCGCGCTGCCGCTTTCCGATTCCGACGTGCATGACCTGCGCTTCTACAAGCCGGCTGCCGACAGCCCGGAGATGAAGTACCTGCACGCGCGCCGCCAGGCCCTTGGCGGCTACGTGCCGATGCGCGTGCCGAAGGGCCCGTTGCTGCCGGTGCCCGCACTGGACAGTTTCGCCCGGCTGCTGGAAGGCACGGGTGATCGCGAGCAGTCCACCACCATGGTGTTCGTGAACATGCTGTCGCAACTACTGCGTGACAAGACGCTCGGCCGCCACATCGTGCCGATCGTTGCCGACGAGGCGCGCACCTTCGGCATGCAGTCGCTGTTCCGCCAGGTGGCGATCTACTCGCCGCACGGCCAGCTTTATGAGCCGGAAGACAAGGACGAGCTGCTCTACTACAAGGAGGCGAAAGACGGCCAGATACTCGAGGAAGGCATCACCGAGGCCGGTGCAATCTCATCCTGGATCGCCGCGGCCACCAGCTATTCGGCGCATGGCGTGCCGATGCTGCCGTTCTATATCTTCTACTCCTGCTTCGGCTTCCAGCGCATCGGCGACCTGGTCTGGTCCGCGGGCGACTCGCGTGCGCGCGGCTTCCTGCTGGGCGCCACTGCAGGGCGGACCACGCTATCCGGCGAAGGCCTTCAGCACGAGGACGGATCCAGCCACCTGCTTTTCTCCACCGTGCCGAACTGCATTGCCTACGATCCGGCGTTCGGGTACGAACTCACCGTCATCATTCGCGACGGCATGCGCCGCATGCTGGAAAACCAGGAAGACGTGTTCTATTACGTCACGGTGATGAACGAGAACTACGCGCATCCGGCGATGCCCGCCGGAGCCGAAGAGGGCATTCTCAAGGGAATGTATCGCATTCGCGAGGGACGAGGGACGAGGGGCGAGGGACGAGGGAAAAAGCAGACCCCGCAGGTCCAGCTGCTGGGCGCGGGGACGATCCTGCGCGAGGTGCTCGCGGCGGCGGACCTGCTGGAAAACGACTGGAATGTAAGTGCCGACGTGTGGAGCGTCACCAGTTTCACCGAATTGCGCCGCGACGGCATCGGCGTCGAGCGCCATAACCGCCTGCACCCGGTCGGAAACCAGAAACAGTCCTGGGTCGAGCAGTGCCTCGGGCAGACCTCAGGCCCGGTAATCGCCGCCAGCGATTACATGCGTACCGTCGCGGACCTGATCCGCAACTGGGTGCCGCGCCGCTATGTCGCGCTCGGCACCGACGGCTACGGCAGAAGCGACACGCGCGCCGCGCTGCGTGACTTCTTCGAGGTGGATCGCAGGCACATTGCCGTCGCTGCGCTCAAGGCGCTTGCCGACGAAGGCACGATCGACGCCAAAATCGTCCAGCAGGCGATCGAGAAATATGCCATCGGCGCTAACCGGCCCAATCCCTGGGAGGTTTAGCGCAGCGCAGGCCGAGCAAGACTTATTCATCGCGCGCAGAGAGCCTATTATTTATGTTGACATGACAACATAACACTGGCAGACTTTGCCCGTGAAACGCCCCGGCAGACCCAGAACCAGCACGCTAACCCGTGCCGAACAGTTGCGGCACGCCAAGCGGGCGCAGCGCCTCCGCGATCGCGCGGCGGGAGTGGTGCAGGTTCAGCTCAAGCTGCCCCGGCCGGTCGCCGCCAAGCTGTCCGTGACGACGCGCATTCCCGGATTTGCGCAGGCGCTCGACGCGTTTCTCGACGAATTGGTCGTGCGGCTCGCCGATTACCCGGCTCTGGCAGACTTGGCATGGAACCGCACGGATGAATATCTCCCGGCCCGGGAGGTCTTCGGTTTGTATGAGCGCAATTGGCGCTTCGTCGACCCCGGCCGGCTTGACGAGAGGGAGCGCGCCCTGATCGAACGGCTGGCGCAACGTTTTGGCGCCGGCGTGATCCATGCCTGAGTTCCGCAAACCGCATCATCGAGCTCTCGCTGCCGTTCTATCGGCAGTGAATGCACCGTTCCTGGAGCGTGCACGCTGTTATTTTGGCGGCGGGACCTGCGTAGCGCTGATGCTCGACGAATTCCGCGAGTCGCGGGACATCGATTTCCTGTGCTCTAGCCGGGACGGTTTCCGGCAGTTGCGCGAGACCGTGACCGGGGATTCCCTGGGCCGCATTCTGCGCCGCAAGGTGCCGTTGGCCCGCGAGGTGCGCGCCGACCGGGACGGCATACGGACCTTCGTCGCCTCGGGCGACATGCGAATCAAGTTCGAAATCGTTCTCGAGGCGCGCATTGACCTGAAGGGCACGCCCGAGCGCTTCCTGGGCGTTCCGGTGCTCGATCTCGAATGCCTGTCGGCGGAGAAATTTCTTGCGAACGCAGATCGGGGGCTGGACGAATCGACCAAGTCCCGCGATGCCATCGATCTGGCATTCCTGGCGGCACGCCATGGCGTCAAGGCGCTCGAGCCCGGCATGCGGCTTGCGGAAACCGCCTACGGCACCGCCGTTCGACGCTACCTCCATCTTGTGCTCGCCAGGTTCGCGGCGGATTCCCGCTATGCCTCGGCATGTGCCCGCTCGCTGGGCATCGAAGATCTCGCTACCCTGCGCAGGGGACTTGCGAAGCTGAACTCTCTCGCCGGCAAGCGGAAGCAACGCAATCGCTGAGGCGCCGGGGTCGAGGGGCGCTCCCTCAGGCTTTGCGGGTCATTCGCGCTTCTTCGTGTACCCCTCAAGGGGGTATTGAAAAGAATTCTTCGTGCCTTCGTGGTAAGACCTTTTGTATTGGCTCTTGTCCGCGCGGTAGCGTGCGGAATTATTAGGATCAGCGCAGCAATTGATACTCTCCGCCTCTTTCTATCGCACGCTGGTAGGCCGGGCGCGCGTGGATGCGGCCGAGGAACGCCATCAGCTTCGGCCAGCGGGAATCCAGCCCGCCGCGCACGGTTGCCGCCTCCAGTGGAAAGCTCATCTGGACATCCGCGGCGGTGAACTCGTTGCCGGCAAACCAGGGCGTTTTGCCCAGTTCAGCTTCCATATAATCAAGGTGCCGCTTGATGTTCGGCTCGATGAACGAACTCTTGGTCTTGCCCGAGATCGCCCGGGCGATCGGGCGGGCGAAGAACGGCATAGACGCCTTTTCGATGCGGTCGAAAATCAGTTTCATCAACAGCATCGGCTGCACCGAGCCTTCGGCGTAATGCAGCCAATAGCTGTAGCGCAGTTTCTCCGGCGTGCCGGCCGCCGGCACCAGGCGTCCGTTGCCGTAGCGCTCGACCAGATATTCGATGATTGCGCCGGACTCGGCGAGAGTCAGAGCGCCGTCGGTGATCACCGGCGACTTACCGAGCGGATGCACCTGGCGCAACTCCGCCGGCGCCAGCATGGTCTTTGGATCGCGCTGGTAGCGCTTTATGTCGTACGCGACGCCCAGTTCCTCGAGCAGCCAGAGCACGCGCTGCGAACGCGAATTGTTGAGATGGTGAACAATGATCATCGGTGGCGCTCCTCAGGTATTCCGCCGGTCGACCCGGTTGGTCCGCCAAGCGGACCAATATTATGCGTCGGCGCGCCTTCGCGGGATCACCTGTCCAGCATTCCTTTCAATGTCTCGAGATCCCGCGTCACCAATCCGGCATCCTCCGCGAATTTCTCGTCCGACATTCCGGGCAACCGAAACAGGGTGAAGAGCAACTCGGATCCCGAGCCGTTGGGCAGAACCCGCATGGGCGCATAAATCTCGGTCCCGGGCGCAGGACTCACGTAATGATCCAGCACGCCGAGTTCATTTTTCTCTGCAAACCGCAGGTTCATCGGTCCCTGTGCCGTCTCCACGATCCATCCCACATCCGATTTCCTGACCGATTTGCACAGCCCCGCGGCCCATCTGGGGAGGTTTTCCGGGTTCGAGACGAACGCATACACCCTGTCCGGGGGACAATTGATGGAAACGCTCAGCGTTCGCGATTGCAGGAGGTTCGTCATGTAACGCCGCGCGCGGAGCCCCGCCCGCGGCCTGCCTGTCAGGAAAGCTTGAGCACGAAATCGAAACGCCCGTCCCTGGCATCCCCGGCATGGCGGATCTTCATCAGCAGGTCTGGACGGAAAAGAAAATCATGTTCATTCTGAGCCTCGCCGGGGAAGTAAACCTGGGTGCTGAGCGCCGGACGGTTGGGTGCCTGGACCTTGACGTGGATGTGGCGGGTGCGGCCCGGATACACCCCGGGAACAATGGTTTCCAGACGATAGCGCCCGTCGCCATCGCTGAACTGGTGGCCGCGCAGGCGATAGCCCTGATTGTCGTAGCCGCCATGGTCGTCGGCCTGCCAGAAATCCAGTAGTGCACCGGCGACCGGCTTGCATGCTGTCGACCGCACGAACCCGGTCAGCACCAGCTTCGTTCCATCGATCCCGGGTTCCAGCAGGGAGGTCCGCTGCGGTGTGCGCGGTTTGAAGAATGGCCCGTCCATCTGCCGCGGTGTCGGATCGTTGTCGTCGCCGCATTCCGGAGTCGGTGCGGCCTGAGCCCACGCGGGTAAAGCCACACCGCCCGACGCGAGTGCCAGCGGCAGCGCCGCCCACGTCCGCAGGAACTGCCGCCGCAATGCAAGAAAGCCGTTGTCACGCTCCATGATCCCTCCCCCTGCGTCCTTGATATTCAATCCTCTTGATCGCAATGCGGCGTCTTGGTTCGCTGTCGCACAGAACTTCCGGACATTATCCACCCGCATCTCGCCGGCGGCGACCCGTAGCCGCTTCAAGCCACCGCCACCAGGCGGTTCAGCGTTTGGGCATCCCGCAACAGGCTGGCGCTGTCGGAGCGGTGCGCAATCCGCCCGCGTTCCAGCACGATCACCTGGCTGGTGAGCGATAAGGCGAGCTTGGCATGCTGTTCCACCAGAATCACCGTCGTGCCGCCGTCCGCCACCAGTTGCCGGATCACCGCCATCATTTCCTGGACGATGATCGGCGCCAGACCCTCCATGGGTTCGTCGAGCAGCAGCAGGCGCGGATTGACCATGAGCGCGCGGGCGATGGCGAGCATCTGCTGCTCGCCGCCCGAGAGTTCATTGCCCAGGTTGCGCCGCCGCTCCTCCAGCCTGGGAAAGATCCGGTACACCTGCACGACGTTCCAATGCCCCGGCCTCGCCACCGCGGTGAGATGCTCTTCGACCGTGAGGGAAGCAAATATGCAGCGCTCCTGTGGCACCCAGCCCAGCCCTGAATGGACGCGCCGGTGCGTGGGCAGCGCGCCGATGTCGGCTCCGCGCAGCCGAATTGCGCCGCGATGCAGTCGGGCGAGCCCCATCAAGGTGACGAGCAACGTGGTCTTGCCCATGCCGTTGCGGCCGAGCAACGCGAGGCTGTCCCCCTCCGCGATGGAAAGCGATATGTCCTCCAATACTACGGCTTCGCCATAACCCGCGCTGACATTGTCGAGGCGCAGCAATTCAGCCATGCTGCGCCTCTCCGAGATAGACTTCCTTCACCCGCTCGTCGGCGGCGATCGCAGCAGGCGTGCCTTCGGTGAGCACCTGCCCGTTGACCAGTACGATGATCCGTTCGGCGAAACGGAACACCAGGTCCATATCGTGTTCGATGAGAAGGATGGTCACGTCGGCCGGCAGACCGGCTATGACGCCGAACAGTTCCGCGCTTTCCGCAGACGGGATGCCGGCACCCGGCTCATCGAGCAGCAGGATTCTCGGCCTGGTCGCCAGCGCAAGTGCAATTTCGACCAGGCGCTGCTTGCCGTAGGGCAGATTGCGGGTGAGCACATCGGCTTCCTGCAGCAGGCGCAGTGACCCAAGCAGATTCTCCGCTTCCTCCACTGCGTCGCGTTGCTTCGCTACGGTGCTCATCCATCTGCCGGCGATGCCCCTGCGTTCGCAGACCGTGAGTACCACGGATTCCAGTACCGTGAGCCCGGGGAACAGTGTGTTGATCTGGAAGGTGCGGGTCATGCCGCGCTTCACCCGCCGGTGTTGCGCCAGGTGCGTCACGTTCTCCCCGTTCAGATACACTTTTCCCGAGGTCGGGGCGAGCGCTCCGGTCAGCAGATTGATTAACGTGGTCTTGCCCGCGCCGTTCGGGCCGATCAGCGCATGGCGCGCCCCGACCGGCAACGCAATGTTCAGGTCGTTGTTGGCCTTGAAGCTGCCCCATTGCTTCGAGAGGCCTTCGGTGCGCAACGCGGCCGTCATTTTCCTTTTCTCCGCAGCCGCGTATACAACCGCTCAGCCGCCCCTAGGATGCCGCCGCGCGCGAACAGCACGGCCACCACCAGCAGCAGCCCGATCCAGAACTGCCAGTAAACCGGGTTGATGCCGGAAAGAAACTCCTGCGCGATCATGAACAGCGCCGCTCCGATGAGCGCGCCGTACAGCCGCCCTGCGCCGCCCAGCACCAGCATGATCAGCAGTTCCGCGGAGCGCGGGAAGCCCAGCACCTCCAGGCCGACGAACTGCGTGGTCTGCGCCAGCAATCCGCCGGCAATACCGGCCACCCCCGCCGCGATAGTGAAAATCATGATCTGGCGGCGGCGCACCGGCGCCCCGATGGCGGGCATGCGCTTGCCGCCTTCGCGCAAACCGCGCAGGCTGAGTCCGAAGGGAGAATTCACCAGCCGGCGCATCAGCACGAACAGCAATATCAACACCGCCAGGCTGTACAGGTAAGCGACCTTACCGCCGAGATCGAACGGGAACACGCCCAGCAGCTTCCACATCGTCACACCGGAGAGCCCGTCCACTCCACCGGTGATAAACGCCGCCTTGTTGGCCGCCTCGTACAGCAACAAGCCGATGCCCAGTGTCACCATCAGGCGTGCGAGGTCTTCGCCGCGCACCACCAGGAAACTGACCAGGTAACCCGTAGCCGCCGCCGCAGCGCCGGCCAGCAGCAGGCCGCTGAGCGGTTCGCCCCAGCCGTGGACGGCCAGCAATCCCGCGGTATAGGCGCCGACGCCGAAAAATGCAGCGTGGCCGAGCGAGACAATGCCGGCGTAACCGAGGATGAGATCGAGCGAAAGGGCGAACAGCGAGACGATCAGGATCTGGCTGCCGAGCACCAGATAACCCGGAAGTGCGAAGAACGCGGCAAGTGGCAACAGCCAGAAGGCGATCTCGATGTGATGCCAGCGGCCGTCGGGAAGACGGTGCAACGTGGAACTCGCCGCGGGCGGCGCCGTGGCTGCGACGGTCATGCCCGCCTGCCGTACAAACCCGCTGGGAACAGGATCAACAGCAGCACCATCAGCGCGTAGATGACGAAGGCGCCGACCTCGGGCACATAATACTTTCCCGCCACGTCGAACACGCCGAGGATCAGTGCCGCCACCAGCGTGCCCCTGATGCTGCCGGCGCCGCCGACGGAAACGACCAGCAGAAAGTACACCATGTATTTGACCGGGAACGTCGGGTCGAGGCCGAGTACGTCGATGCCGAGCGCACCGCCCAGCCCGGCAAGGCCCGAGCCGAGAGCGAAGGTCAGCGCGAAGATCCGGTTGACGTGAATACCCATGCCTGCGGCGGCCTGCTGGTTGTCGACCGCGGCGCGCACCTGTGCACCGAAGCGCGTCTTCGTGACCAGCCAGACCAACACCAGGGTGATGACGATCACCAGCACGATCAGGAACAGGCGGTACGCGCCCAGATCAAGACCGTGCACGCGCACCTGTCCGCGCAGGAATTCCGGAAGCTGCACCGGCTGCTGGCCCGGCCCCCAGAAATAAGTGGCCGCAGCGATAGCCATGAAAGTCAGCCCGATGCTGAAAAGCACCTGGTCGAGATGGCTGGCCTGGTATAGCCGCTGATAGAGGGTGCGCTCGAGGATGACGCCTGCGACCGCGGTGACGATGAACGCAACCGGAAGCGCAGCGAGGAAAGGCAGCCCAAAGCGCGTCATTACCGCGACGCAGACGTAACCGCCCAGCATCGCAAAAGCACCGTGGGCGAGATTGATGAAGTTCATCAGGCCCATGGTGACCGACAGGCCGATGCCGATCAGGAACAGCAGGCTGCCGTAGGCGATGCCGTCGAACAGGATGCCGGCAAAGTTGGTCAGCAAACCGGCATCCCTTCGATCACCTTGCCGCGTCCATCTCGGCGAACACCTCCTTCGCCATATGGAACGCGGCATTCGCGGCAGGCACGCCGCAGTAGATCGCGCACTGCATCAGCAATTCCTTGATCTCGTCGCGGGTCACGCCATTGTTGGCCGACGCGCGCAGGTGCAGACTTCAGTTCATCCGGACGATTCAGCGCCACCAGCATGGCCAGCGTGGCGATGCTGCGCGTGTGCCTCGGCAACCCGGGGCGGGTCCAGATCTCACCCCAGGCGTAGCGCGTGATGAGGTCCTGGAATTCGTCGTTGAACGCGCGTCTTCGTCTTCAGCGTCCGGTCCACGTGCGCATCGCCGAGCACCGCACGGCGCACTTCCAGTCCCTTGCCATAGCTCTCACGTTCATCCATTCCCGACTCCTTCTTTATCCAATTTTCACCGCAGAGGCGCAGAGGACGCAGAGGAACAACAGGAGCAAACATCTGAATGAATGTTTCATGCTTGTCCGGTACCGACTGCTGGCGCCGGCCAGATCAGCGCCGGTTCCTGTTCTTGACTTCCTCTGCGTCCTCTGCGCCTCTGCGGTGAACGCGTTTCGTTTCGGAATCTTCCTCCAGTGCGTGCTGCCAGTACGCGGTCGACGAATTGTTCGGCGACGCCGAGATAGTTGGCTGCGGTCCAGCAACCGGTCCAGTTCGGCGCGGAAAGAATTTGCGACCTTGGCGTCTTTCGCCAGCACATCGCGCAGGTTCTTGCTGTTCGACCGCGCGGCGGCAAGCCTCTTCGATCAGTCCATGCGCTGCCTCGCGGCCGAGTTTCGGGGCAAGCGCGGCGGAGACGGCCTCGGCCAGGATGAGTCCGTGCGTGACGTCGAGGTTGCGGCGCATGCGTCCCGGATCGATTTCCAGGCCTTCGATCACCTGCGTGAGTTGGCCCAACGCGCCGGCCGAGAGCATGCAGATCTCCGGCAGCGTCTCCCACTCGGCGTGCCAGTTGCCCAGGCCGCGCTCGTGCTCCTGCACCATCGCCGCAAGCATCACCGACACCAGCGCCGGCACTTTCGTTGCCGCGGCCAGCACCACGGCGCAGCCGACCGGATTGCGCTTGTGCGGCATGGTCGAGGATCCGCCGCGTCCGGGTGCGGCGGGCTCGAAGGCTTCGCCGACCTCGGTCTGCATCATCAGCGATACATCGAGCGCGATCTTCCCCAGCGTGCCGACCAGCAGGCCCAGCGTCGTGGCGACTTCCGCGACACGATCGCGATGCGCATGCCACGGAATGTCCGGAGTCGCCGAGTTTCAACTCCGTCTGCCAGCGCTTTGGCAATGTCGAGGCCGCGGTCACCGAGCGACGCGAGCGTGCCGGCGGCACCGCCGAACTGGATGACCAGCACGCGAGCACGCAGATTCACTCAGCCGAAGGCGATGCCGCTCCACAGCACTCAGCGCAGCCGGCCGCCTTCAGGCCAAAGGTGATTGGCAACGCCTGCTGCAGCCAGGTGCGCCCCGCCATCGACGTGCGCTTGTGTTTTCTTGCGAGGCGCGCCAGTGCATCCGCAAGCTCGCGCGAGATCCGGCGTCGATCAAGTCGAGCGCATCGCGCAGTTGCAGCACCAGTCCGGTATCCATCGCATCCTGGCTGGTCGCACCCCAGTGCACATAGCGCGCGGCCTGCTTGTCCTTCTTTCCGACCAGCGCGGTCAGCGCCTTGACCATCGGGAATCGCCGGGTTACCGGCGGTGCGGCCGCACGCGCGACAGCGCTTCGATGTCGAACAGCTTCGCCTGGCATTGCGACTCGATTGCCAGCGCCGCAGCGTTCGGAATGACGCCAAGGCGCGCCTCGCGCGCGCGAGCGCCGCCTCGAAGTCCAGCATGCCCTGCAGTCGGCCGCGATCCGAGAAGATCTCGCGCATCGCGTCGGTCCGGAACAGCGCATCGAGCAGACCGGGCGGACTGTTGGCGCTCAAACCGCGTTTCCTCTCTTCGAAGTCTTCGGCACAAGAGGTCAGTAATCGAAGAACACGGTTTCGTCCTTCGCCTTGCAGGATCACATTCCACTCGAAGCGCCCTCGCTTCCCGACGGTTCTCTTGCGATCAGCGTGTGGCGCCGCTCGACTGGAACAAGTTTCAACACGGGGTCCTCGGCGTTGGCCGGATCGTCCGGAAAGTAGATGCGCGTCACCAGATGCTTCAGCAGACCGCGCATGAACACGGCCACCAGCAGATGCGGCGCCTGCAGCACGCCACGCGGTCCCGGTACACGCACCCGGCTTGATGAGTCACGAAGCGGAACACGCCGTTGTCGTCGGTCGCAGCCCGGCCGAATCCCTTGAAACCGGCGTCGAGGGCTTTGTCCTGCGGGTCGTCCGGATGGGCGTATCTTCCCTGGGCATCGGCCTGCCAGATTTCGATCAGCGCGTCGTTGACCGGCTTGCCGTCGCCGTCCAGCACACGGCCCTGTATCGATACTCTCTCACCGCCTGCCGCAGATTTCGCCAGGTCGGTAACGCTCAACTTCTCCAGACCGATGCGAAAAAACGGTCCGACGGTCTGCGATGCGGTGGCGAGCAGGTTCATTTCAACGCTCCATCGGCGTCGCGTCGCGGCCTCGCAACACGATGTCGAAGCGGAAGCCCAGCGCGTGCTCGGGCGCGGTGCTGTCCCAGTCGAAATCAGCGATCAGTCGATTGCGCGCGCCTTCGTTCGCAGTGCTGTTGAAGATCGGATCGTAGGGCAGCAGCGGATCGCCCGGAAAATACATCTGCGTCACCAGCCGCGTCAGGAATGCGCGCCCGAATAGAGAGAAGTGGATGTGCGATGGACGCCAGGCGTTGTGATGATTGCGCCAGGGATAGGCACCCGGCTTGATGGTGACGAAGCGGTAGCGGCCCTCCTTGTCGGTGAGCATGCGCCCGCAGCCGTTGAAGTTGGGGTCGAGCGGCGCATCGTGAGTGTCGTTCCGGTGCCGGTAGCGCCCGGCGGCGTTGCATTGCCATAGCTCGACCAGCGTCTGCGGCACCGGCCGGTCGTTCTCGTCCAGCACCCGTCCGCCGACGATGATGCGCTCGCCCAGCGGCGCGCCGGCGTGCTGGCTGGTCAGATCGGCATCGTCCGCCCCGACGTCGTCGTAGCCGAATACCGGCCCGGTCATTTCCGACAGCGTGTGCGGCAACAACATCAGCGGCCTGGTGGGCGCACGTTTCTGCGTAGACACATACGCGGGATAGAGATACTCGGGCTGAGTTCCGTTCGTGGGACGCCGATAACCCGCAACTTCCGCCATGCTTGCTATTCCTCCGTTTCAGTTCCTGCCGCGCCCGAACACGGCAACACCCCACAGCAATTCCGATCGTCGCTCGTTTCCGGCAGCCTGCCGCACAATCGCCCGGACCAGTAATGCCAAGATTATCAGCAATGCGGCCTCGAGGTTTCGGGTTCTCCTTTAGTGTCGCAAGAACCGTCATAAACGGATTCAGCCAGGCATGACCGCATGCGATGCATTATCCTGCGCTGGCGCGAACATAGCACCGAGATTTCCGGACGAAGTAAGAAACAGCTGGCCTGTGGCCAGCAATAAAAGCGTTCAACGCAAAGGGCGCAAAGGTACGCAAAGGAAAAACAGCAGTAACGTATATCAGTCTCCGCCCTTTCATTTGTTCCTTCATCCTTCCGCCTTCATCCTTCATCCTTGCCAGTCATGGATCGCAAACACGTAGACCGCACCGCGCTTTCCCTGATGGTGATGTGCTGCTTCATCTGGGGCTTTAATCACGTCGCGGCCAAGCTGGCGGCCCCGGACATGTCGCTGGTGATGCAGGGCGGTGTTCGCTCGGCCATTGCGGCCGCCTGCCTGCTGGCCTGGGCGCGGATTCGCGGGATCCCGCTGTTCCGGCGCGACGGCACATTCGGGCCGGGCCTTGCCGCCGGCGCATTGTTCGCCGGTGAGTTCCTGTTCATTTTCGCCGGGCTGGCCTACACCGGCGCGGCGCGAATGGTGGTGTTCATCTATCTCGCGCCCTGCCTGGCCGCCCTGGGGCTGCACTGGTTCGTGCCCAGTGAGCGGCTGCGTCCGCTGCAGTGGGCAGGCGTGCTGTGCGCATTCGGCGGGATCAGCCTTGCATTCGGCGACGGGTTCGCCGCATCGCGCAGCTCGCTGCTGGGAGATGCGTTCGGCGTGATTGCCGCGGTTCTCTGGGCTGCGACCACGGTCGTGATCCGCGCCACCAGGCTCAGTTATGCGAGCGCCAGCAAGACGCTGTTCTACCAGCTCGCGATAGCCGCACTGACGCTGCCGGCCGCCTCGGTGCTCTTGGGGGAACCCGGCGTCGTCTCAATCACGCCGGTCGCCATCGCCAGTCTTTTCTACCAGGGCGTGGTGGTGGCGTTTGCCAGTTACCTGATCTGGTTCTGGCTGCTGACCCGGTACTACGCCGCGCGGCTTTCGGTATTTTCGTTCCTGACGCCGCTGTTCGGTGTCATTGCCGGGGTGGTTGTGCTGTCCGAGCCGATCACGCCCGCATTCCTCGGTGCGGTAGCCATGGTCGGCGCGGGAATCTATCTGGTCAACGTTCGCCGTTAACCGGGGAGACAAATTGCAAGCTCGACACGAGGACAAAAAAATAGCGACTAAACCAAACACTCACCACGAAGGCACGAAGAAAACCGAAGGCGAGCAATAAATGCGTTGAACAGGCCCACGAATGCCGAATCGATGTGCGCCCACGTCTCGGCCGAACGCGCCATTGTCGGCGTCGTCGCGATGGCTCAGACCTTGCCCCTTTGTCCGTTCTGTTTTTCTTCGTGTCTTCGTGCCTTCGTGGTAAAACTTTCAAGGTGTTACTTTCTCTCCGCGTCCTCAGCGTACTCTGCGGTGAGAGTTGCCGTTGGCCTCATTTGTTGACGGCGAAACGTCCCTGCAGCTTGAGCGTAGCTTCAATCGCGCGGATCGAGGCGAACAGGACAACAACCGTGACGAGGACATAGATCCGGTTCACCTCGCCGGTCTCGATGGTCTGCCCCACGGTGATGAAGAACCGCATGATGGCGACCAGCAGCAGCGCGAACGCGGCTGCGGGGCTCCTGAATCGCCACATCAAGAGTCCGAGCACAAGGTAGAGCGTCGCATCGGCCAGATCCTGCCATCCGTGCGTGAAGGCCATCGCTACCAGCACCGCAGCGGCAGCAAGGAACGCGATCGCCGCGTCGGTTACTACGTGAAGCGCATCGTCCCGGCTGCGGATGATCGCAAAAATTCCTCTTCTCTTCCTTCTGTCCTTCACCGCAGTGAACTCCCGGCGCACGTGCCACACTTTGTGGCGCCAACTCTAGCTTGCAGCAGCGATAAGTCAAGCAATCAAGGGTGCTTGAAACAAATGTACGTCAAAGGATCCATAATCCTCGGCCATGACGATCCTGAACCTCATGGTCTACCGTCACTCCACGTTTTACAGTCCAATCCTGGGCGCGATCGCGGGTGGATTCCTGACGGACGAAGGCTTCGAAGCGACATACACAGTCATGCCGCCGCAGCGCAACGTGGGCGAGATGATTGCCTCAGGCGAAATCCACGTCTCGCAAACAGCAGTCTCGGGCAGTTGGGCCTACCTGGAGAAGGACGAATCGCCGCCCTTCATGCATTTCGCGCAGATCAACCAGCGTGACGGCTTTCTGATCGCGTCGCGCCGGCCTGTCGCGGACTTTCGCTGGGAAAATCTGTCTGCCGGCCGCTTCATGTTCGTTCACGGCGGGCAGCCGCAGGCAATGCTGGCTTACGCCCTGCACAAGAAGGGCGTGGACATCGCCGCATTGAAAGGGCTCGATGCCGGCAGCACCGTGATGATGATGGCGGCTTTCCGCGCTGGCCAGGGCGATTTCTTCCACGAGCAGGCGCCCTACCCCCAGCAACTCGAGCACGAAGGCGTGGCACGGGTCGTGGCATCGGTCGGCGAGGCGATCGGCCCGGTGGCGTTCAGCAGCCTGGCCGCTTCGCCGGCATGGATCGCCGGGGCGGACGCGAAACGCTTCATGCGCGCCTACCGCAAGTCGCGCGCGTGGGTGAACAGTGCGCCGCCCGAGGAAGTCGCCGCGGTCGAGCAATCTTTTTTTCCCGACATACACCGCGAAGCCCTCATCGCTGCTATCGCCTGCTATCAGAAGCTCGGCTGCTGGGCCGGGGATGTCGGCATAGATCGGTCACACTACGAAACGGCGCTCGACGTGTTCGCCCATTCGCGGCTGATCAGCAGGCGCCATCCCTACGGCCAGGTGGTCGTGCCGCCTCCGCGCTGAGGATCAGCGCTCGGGTAGTGGAATGGACTCGGTCTCGCCGGGCACCGGTGGAAAAGCGCCGTCTGCCCATTGCCGCCTGGCCTGTTCGATGCGCGTATTGGAGCTCGAGACGAAATTCCACCAGATGTGGCGCTCGCCCAGCGGCGCGCCGCCAAGCAGGGCAACGCGGCTCGCTGCTTTCGCCACTAATTGCGCCCGCGATCCGGCGCTGAAAATAAGCAGGGTGCCGGTACCGAAGTCCTGCCCTTCCGCCGTAACCGTTCCCAGCAGGACATAAGCTGCGCGTTCCGCGTACTCGTCCGGGATGTCGAGAGCCGCACCCGCGCTCATCGCCACATCGACATAGAACGTTTCGGAGAATACCCGCACCGGCGAAGCAAGCCCGAATGCCCGCCCCGCGATCACCCTCAGCTTCACGCCATCGCCGTCTTGCTCCAGCAGCTTCGCGGCGGAAGTGTGATCGAACGCCGGCTCGGCTTCCTCGTATTCGCGGGGTAGCGCCACCCAGGATTGCAGCCCATGCATGCGCTGGCCGCTGGCGCGCATCTCGGGACCGGTGCGTTCCGAATGGACAATGCCGCGGCCCGCGGTCATCAAGTTGACGTCGCCGGGCCGGATGGTCTGAACCACGCCCAGGCTGTCCCGGTGCACGAGTTCGCCCTCGAACAGGTAGGTTACCGTCGCCAGTCCGATATGTGGATGCGGCCGCACGTCGATCCCGTGCCCCGGCGCAAATGCGACCGGTCCAAGTTGATCCAGAAAAATAAAAGGTCCGACCATGCGACCCCCGCCCCACGGCAGCACTCGCCTGACTTCGAATCCGCCGAGATCGCGCTTGCGGCTTTCTACGACTTGCGCGATCGCGCTCATTCAGGAATCCATAAAGTATACAAATCGGCATCCGATCTGAACGGACTACACCTTCAGTCTCACCACGAAGGCACCCCCTCTCCCCGGCCCTCTAAATGGGCACTCCGGGCTGCGCCAGGGTGTCCCGCCAGGGGAGAGGGAGATTGCAAGCCGAAGGGCATTACAACCCTCTCTCCCCTAGCGGGAGAGAGTTGGAGAGAGGGGGGTCAGGGTTTCCACACCGCAGGGCTGCAGCGCACGTAATTGGGTGCGTAAGGCGTCTCGGCGCCGAGCTCGCGCGCCGCACGCCAGGCCCAGCGCGGGTCATCCATCATCGCGCGGGCAATCGCCACCAGGTCGGCTTTGCCGCTCGCCACGATGTCTTCGGCTTGCCGGGGCCGGGTGATCATTCCCACCGACATCACGGCGATGCCGGTTTCCTTCCTGACTTTCTCCGCGAACGGCACGTTGTAGCCCGGAGCGATCGGGATCTGCTGGCGCGGATCGAGCGCGCCGGAACTGACATCGAAAAAATCGCAGCCGCGCCCTTTCATCGCCTTGGCGAACAGCACGGTCTCTTCTGGCGTCCAGCCGCCGTCGATCCAGTCGGTCGCCGACACGCGCGCGCCGAGCGGGCGCTCCTTGGGCCAGACAGCACGCACCGCGTCGAAGACCTCGAGCGGGAAACGCATGCGATTCTCGAGCGACCCGCCGTATTCATCGTTGCGCTGGTTGGAGATCGGCGACAGGAATTCATGCAGCAGATAGCCGTGCGCTGCATGCAGTTCGACCAGATCGAAGCCGATGCGTTCTGCGCGTCTGGCGGCGTCCACGAACTGCTGCTTCACCTCGCGCATACCTTCCTTCGTCAGCGCTTGCGGCACATGCCATCCGGGCCCGTATGGCAGCGCCGAAGGGGCGACCGTGGTCCATGCGCCCTCATCGGGCGCGAGCGCCTTGCCGCCTTCGAACGGCGTGTGCGCCGATCCTTTCCGGCCGGCATGTGCAAGCTGGATGCCGAGCTTGGCCACGCCGTGACGGCGGCAGAAATCCACGACGTGTTTGATCGTAGCTTCGTTTTCGTCGCTGTACAGGCCGAGACAACGCCTGGAGATGCGCCCAATCGCGGATACATGTGTCGCTTCCGTGATGACCAATCCAGCGGCGCCCATCGCGAATTGGCCGAGATGCATCAGGTGCCAGTCGCCCGCCGAGCCGTCCACGGACATGTACTGGCACATCGGCGAGACGACGATGCGGTTGGGAAGGCGCAGGCCGCGCAGCTCGATTGGGGAAAACAGGGCGCTTGTCATTGATTCGTTCTCTGGGTCGGATTGGGAACGCCGCGGATTCTAGCAGGACGGCGGCTGCCGACCGATATGACTATGCCCCGAACTGCAGCGCTGCCAGGCGCGCGTACAGTGGATTCCCGGTCAACAGTTCATCGTGCGAACCCACACCGACCAGGCGGCCTTGGTCAATAACCGCGATGCGGTTCACGCTTTTCACCGTGGAAAGCCTGTGCGCGATGATCAGCGTGGTGCGCGCCTGCAGTAGCCGCTCCAGCGCGAGCTGCACCATGCGCTCGCTCTCGGAATCGAGAGCGCTGGTGGCTTCGTCAAGCAACAGGATCGGCCGGCCCGAAAGGATCGCGCGGGCGATCGCCAGCCGCTGCCGCTGGCCGCCGGAGAGCCGCACGCCGCGCTCGCCCAGCCAGGTGTCGAATCCCTGCGGCAGCTTCTCGACGAACTCGGTCGCGAACGCCGCATCGCAGGCACGGCGGACTTCCTCGTCGGTGGCACCCAGCCGGCCGTAGCGCACGTTCTCGGCGACGCTGGCGGCGAAGATGGCCGGTTCCTGCGCCACCAGCGCGATGCGCCTGCGTAATGCCTGCGGATCGACGCGATTCACGTCAACGCCGTCGACGCGTATCGTGCCGCGCCCGGGGTCGTAGAAGCGCAGCAGGAGTTGGAACACGGTGGACTTGCCCGCGCCCGAAGGTCCGACCAGTGCCAGACTCTCCCCAGGCCGGACATCGAGCGAGAAATCCTCGAGGGCCGCCTGGTTGGGACGCGACGGGTAATGGAACGTCACCTCCTCAAGTTGCACCGACCCGATCGGGGGCTCTGGCAGTGCAATCGGTTGGGTTGGCGCCGTGATCTCGGGACGGGTGTCGAGAATCTCGATCAGGCGCTCGGCCGCGCCGGCGCCCCGCTGCAAGTCGCCGATCACCTCGCTCAATGCGGCGGCCGCGCTCGCCACCATCGCGGCGTAGAACACGAAGGCCGACAATTCGCCGGGCGTGATGCTGCCCGCCAGCACGTCATGCCCGCCGATCCAGAGAATGACTCCGACGCCGGTAAACACCAGCACGATCACCGCGGAGATCAGCGATGCGCGCACCCGGATGCGGCTGCGCGCCGTATCGAACGCCGCTTCGGCGCGGCTCCCGAACAGGCGCCGGTCCTCGTCTTCGTGCCCGTAGGCCTGCACCGTGCGCACTTCATGCAGGGCCTCGTCCACGTAGCTGCCGAGGTCTGCAACGCGGTCCTGGCTGGCGCGGGCGAGCTTGCGCACGCGCCGGCCGAAGACCACGATCGGCCCGATCACCACCGGCACCATCAGCAGCACCAGGACGGTAAGCTTCCAACTGGTCAACATCAGCATCGCCAGCGAGCCCACACCCAGCAGCCCGTTGCGCAGCGCCATCGACACGCTGGTGCCGACTACCTGCTCCAGCAGCGCGGTATCGGTGGTGAGCCGCGAGATCACCTCGCCGGTGCGCGTCTGCTCGAACCAGCCGGGCGACAGGCTCAGCAGGCGGGAGAAAACCTCGCGGCGGATGTCGGCGATCACACGCTCGCCCAGCCATGAAATCAGATAGAAGCGCACCCAGGTCGCGACCGACATGACCACGATCACGCCCAGCAGGAAGAACAGCGCCTGATCGAGCGCCTGCGGATCGCCGACCGCGAAACCGCGGTCGATGACCTGCTTGAGCCCCTGACCGATCACCAGGAAACAAGCCGCCGCGACCACCAGCGCCAGCGCGAACACCAGCATGCGCGCGCGGTACGGCGTGGCATAGCGCCACAGCACGGCCAGCGCGCGCAGGCGCGCGATCGGCGCCGGCTTCGCCGTGGAAGCTTGTTCCGGGGTTTCACTTTCATCCAGAAAAGATTCACCACGAAGGCACGAAGAATAGGGCGTCCGCAAGGCAGAAGCGGAAGGTACAGCTCTACTATAGGCAACGATTGCTCAATGAGTCGTCCGTCAAATGCGGAGCGGACATCAACCCGCTGGTCTTTCGCAAACTGGCTGGTTCTGGTCCTTCTGCGGTCTCGGTCTTCGCGGCAATCGCGGTTTTGCTTCATCGGCTCGGCGATCCAGGCACCTGTCCATGCATGTTGTCCCTGCGCAATTCGCCGTCCGGGGCAACGAAGCCAACCATCCGACCGCAACCCGCAGTATCTTATCGGCTGCAGCCACCCGAAAAAGACGGTTTCGCCGCCCGTTGGTGCAGCGAACCTACAACGATACCCAGAGGAGACAAGAATGGCTTTGGAACTTGAGTCAGCCGCGATCGAATACCACGAACAGCCGACCCCGGGGAAAATCTCCGTCGTTCCCACCAAGAGCCTCACCAACCAGCGTGATCTTGCGCTCGCCTACTCGCCCGGCGTGGCGTTCGCCTGCAAGGCGATCGAGGCGGATCCTTCGCGCGCGGCACAACTGACTTCGCGCGCCAATCTGGTCGGCGTGGTGACCAACGGCACCGCGGTGCTCGGGCTGGGCAACATCGGCCCGCTGGCAGGCAAGCCGGTGATGGAAGGCAAGGCGTGTCTGTTCAAGAAGTTCGCCGGCATCGACGTATTCGACATCGAACTGGCCGAGAACGACCCGGACAAGCTGGTGGACATGATCGCCGCGCTGGAACCCACTTTGGGCGGCATCAATCTAGAGGATATCAAGGCGCCCGAGTGCTTCTACATCGAAGGCAAGCTGCGCGAGCGCATGAAGATCCCGGTCTTTCACGACGACCAGCACGGCACCGCGATCATCGTCGGCGCAGCCATAACCAACGGGCTCAAGGTCGTGGGCAAGGACATTTCGAAGGTCAGGCTGGTGTGCTCCGGCGCCGGCGCTTCGGCAATCGCCTGCCTTGATCTGCTGGTCAAGCTCGGACTGAAACGCGAGAACATCATCGTGTGCGACTCGAAGGGTGTCATATACGAGGGCCGGGATAAAAGCATGGAGCCGAACAAGGCGCGTTACGCACGCAATACCGACGCGCGCAAGCTTGCGGACGCAATGCCCGGCGCCGACATCTTCCTCGGACTCTCGGGCCCCGGCGCGATGAAACAGGAGTGGATCAAGACCATGGCGGAGAAACCGATGGTGCTGGCGCTCGCCAACCCGACGCCGGAAATTCTGCCGGAGGAAGTGAAGGCAGTGCGGCCCGATGCGGTTATCGCCACCGGACGCTCCGATTATCCGAACCAGGTAAATAACGTACTGTGCTTCCCGTTCATCTTTCGCGGCGCGCTCGACGTCGGCGCAACCAAGATAACCGAGGAAATGAAGCTCGCCTGCGTGAAGGCGATCGCGGAACTCACCCAGGCCGAGCAGTCGGACGTGGTGGCCATGGCCTATGAAGGCCAGGAACTGTCATTCGGGCCGGAGTACATCATTCCCAAACCCTTCGATCCGCGGCTCATCACCCGGATTGCACCGGCGGTGGCAAAGGCGGCGATGGACAGCGGCGTGGCCACGCGCCCGATAACGGATTTCGACGCCTACCGGCAGCAGCTCACCAACTTCGTTTACCACTCCGGGTTCGTGATGAAGCCGGTGTTCGCGGCGGCGAAGGCAGCACCCCGGCGGGTGATCTATGCGGAAGGCGAGGACGAGCGCGTGCTGCGCGCCGTGCAAGTGGTGGTGGACGAGCGCCTTGCCAATCCGATACTGATCGGGCGGCCGGAAGTGGTGGAAATGCGGCTCAAGCGCTTCGGACTGCGCATCAGGCCGGGAAAGGATTTCGAACTAGTCAACCCGGAGAGCGACGCGCGTTACCGGGAAGTGTGGACCGAATACTACAAGGCGATGAACCGCAAAGGCGTTTCCCCCGATGACGCGAAGGCACACGTGCGCCAGTCCACCACGCTGATCGGCGCCATGCTGCTGCGCAGGGGCGACGGCGACGCGATGCTGTGCGGCACGTTCGGTCGCCACAAGGATCACCTGCGCCATATCGCCAACGTCATCGGCCTGAAAGCCGGCGCGAGCATTTTCGCGGCGATGAACGTGCTGCTGCTGGCCAAACGCACGCTTTTCATCACGGACACTTATGTCAACGAGGACCCAGGCGTCGAGCAACTGGCCGAAATCACGGTCATGGCGGCCGAAGAAGTGAAGCGCTTCGGTGTGGTGCCCAGGATCGCCCTGCTGTCCCACTCCAACTTCGGCAGCGATGACTCGCCTTCCGCGCTGAAAATGAGCCGGGCTCGCGCCCTGGTCGAGAAGCTCGCCCCGGATCTCGAAGTCGAGGGCGAAATGCACGGGGACGCGGCGCTCTCGGAGTCGATCCGCAACCATGTGCATCCGGATTCCCGGCTGAAAGGGGAGGCGAACCTCTTGATCATGCCCAATCTGGACGCGGCGAACATTTCCTTCAATCTTCTGAAAATGACCGGCGGGGAAGGCGTGACGGTGGGGCCGATCCTCCTGGGCGCTGCCAAGGCGGTGCATATCCTTACGCCGACGGCGACCGTGCGGCGGATGGTGAACATGACCGCCCTGTGCGTGGTGGATGCCAACGCACAGCAGCGGGCGCTGTTCTGAGGGTCAATGCGCCGCGCGGGACACTCGCGCCTGCGTCGCCTTGCGGCGACGGGAACAAGATTATTCGCAACGCCTTGCCGGAACTTGGGCGCTGCCGGAACGTCGAATCGCTTGTATCAACCACAGGGAAGAAACATGAAAACAGCACGCAGCCGGTTCTTTGAATCATATGTACGACTCGATTCGCGATTGGCGATCGTCACTGAGGTCCTGCTGATCGGCGCGCTCCTCGCCTGCTTTCCCGCAAAGATCCGGGCTGCCGAGCCTTTTGGCCGCGGCAACGTCACCGGCTCGATCTACGTCGGCGCCGGGCGGGCACTCGACCAGGAGTATACGACCGTGGGCGGCGCACTGGGTTACATGATTTCCGAGGGTCTGATGCTCGGCATGAGCGCCGAAATGTGGCTCGGCAACGAACCCGACATTTACAAGTTCACGCCGGAAGTGCGCTACACGTTTACCCAGGCTGCTACTGTGAAACCTTACGTCGGCGCATTCGTCTCGCGCACGATTTACGACGGGCTCGAGGACCGGAATACCTACGGCGTGCGCGGCGGCATCTACATGCCTTTCAGCTCGAACGCAGCGTTCAGCGCCGGCGTGGTCTACGAAAAAATATCGGGTTGCGATGAGTCCACGTACAGCGATTGTTCGCAGATCTACCCCGAGGCTGGCGTCCTGTTTTCCTTCTGAGCGTTCTCCAGCAGGAACGAAGAAGGGCACCTTGAGGTGCCCTTTTTCATCAGGCCAGTACGTAACTGGTCTTCACCGTAGTGAAAAACTCCACCGCATAGCGGCCCTGCTCGCGCGGACCGTAACTCGAGCCTTTGCGTCCGCCGAAGGGCACGTGGTAATCCACCCCGGCGGTCGGCAGGTTCACCATCACCATCCCGGCTTGCGCGTTCTTGCGGTAGTGCGAAGCATGCTTGAGCGAAGTCGTCACGATGCCGGAAGAAAGCCCGAACGGCGTGTCGTTGGCGACTGCTAAGGCCTCGTCGTAGTCCTTGACCATTACCACCGATGCCACCGGACCAAAAACTTCCTCACGGTTGATGCGCATGCTGTTCACCGTTTCGGTGAACAGCGCCGGCTCAAGGTAGAAGCCCTCGGTGTCGCGCTTGAGCAGGTTGCCGCCGAAGGCGAGCCTGGCGCCCTCCTTCTTCGCCTCCTCTATATAGAAGAGGTCCTGGTTCAACTGATTCTTGTCCACCACCGGGCCCATCTCGGTGCCCTGCTTGAGCGCGTTGTCCACCTTCAGGTTCTTCAGGCGCTCGACCACCGCGGCCACGAACTTGTCGTGGATGCCCTTGGTGACGATCAGCCGCGAACTCGCCGTGCAACGCTGGCCGGTGGAGAAAAAGGCGCCGTTGACAGCGCTTTCGACCGCCGTCTTCAGGTCGGCATCGTCCAGCACCACCAGCGGGTTCTTGCCGCCCATCTCGAGCTGGAACTTGGCCATGCGCGCCACCGCTTTCGCCGCCACCTGCTTGCCGGTTTCCACCGAGCCGGTGAAGGTAAGCGCATCCACGCGCCTGTCGTTGACAAGCGTTTCGCCGACCACACTTCCCCGCCCCATGACGAAATTAAAGACGCCCTTGGGCACGCCGGCGTCCACGATAATTTTAGCGATGGCGTGCGCCATGCCGGGCACCAGGTCGGCTGGCTTGAATACAACGGTGTTACCGTACGCCAGCGCCGGAGCGGTCTTCCATGCCGGGATGGCCGCCGGGAAATTCCACGGCGAAATGATGCCGACCACGCCGACCGGCTCGCGGGTGAGTTCGACATCGATCCCGGGACGCACCGAGGGCACCAGTTCTCCGGAGCGACGCAGCACTTCGCCGGCAAAAAACTTGAAAACGTTGCCCGCGCGCACCACTTCGCCGATACCTTCGGGCAGCGTCTTGCCCTCTTCGCGCGACAGCAGCTTGCCGAGCTCTTCCCTGCGGGCGAGGATTTCATTGCCCACCTTGTCGAGCAGGTCGGCACGCGCCTGAACGTTGAAAGTGGCCCAGGCCGGGAAGGCCGCGCGCGCAGCTTCGATGGCGCGTTCGGTCTGCGCCTTGTCGGCCTGCGCGTATTCGGCGATGACGTCACTGGTGTCCGAAGGATTGACGTCCTTCGAAGTGGTCGCGCCCGCGATCCATTCGCCGGCGATGTAATTCTGCAGTTGTTGTGCGCTCATTGGTCCTCCTGAGGGGGGCGATGTCAGTGTCCTGTTCTGTCGATTCGCGGCGGAAGTCCCGACCGGAATCGGCGGAACAGGACACTAGCACAGCGCGCGGGAGCAGGTCACCTCACGCCGGCGCTGGCCTTGCGCTTGCGCCGTAAAGCGTGGAAGGCATCCAGTTCCCACGGCCGCAACGCCAGCACGATGCTCGCCGGGCGGCGTACGCCCAGCGGAAGGTTTATGTCGTCGTTGTGAAGTTCGGAGAACTCGGCTGCGAGCCGGCGCAGCCTGGCGATCATTTGACCGCCGGATGCAGGAGACAGCATGCCGTTCATCACCATCATGAACTCCCCCGGCGCGTCGAAGGGCGAGCGGAAGTACTCGGGTACCGCGCGCGTCCTGAAATACTGAACGATCGGCCCGTTTGGCAGCCAGGAAAAAGTACGCGTCACCAGCAGCTTGATGCGGTTCTTCGGCAGCAGTTCCAGGAATTTGATGTGGTCCAGCCTGAGCAGAAGCTGAATGCATTCGGACTTGGGGATGTCGTAGATCTCGGTGATCTGCTCCAGTGTCATGTGGTTGAGCACGCACACCGCCACCAGGAGCAGCTTGGGATTGCCGACGATCTCGCGTTCCTGTTCCAGCGTGAGCCGGGAGATGTAGTTTCGTTCGCTATCCACCGCACGCGCCAGGTCCGTGAGGCCGATGCCGGCCAACTGGCAGACCTGTTCGAAGCGCGCGAGGGTGAAGTGATTGGCGGCGAACATGCGCTTTACGCTCGCCTCCGAGAGCTTCAGCGTCTTGGCCACCTCAACGTAAGTGAGCTTTCTGGCCTTGAGCGCCCGCTTTAGCGCTTCCACCACCGCCGCGGTCTGCGACATGTCTCCCCCTCAAATGCCCGAAAGTCTAATTATGCGATACCAAACGAATACCGGGTAACAACACCCTTTGCGGCGCTTTCCCGGCTGCGGGCAAATCGCCACCATGGCGCCGTCTTCTGTCGCAGCCCATCAACCGACACAGGAAAGGGAGAGAACGATGAAGACCAAGAATCTCGCTACAGCACTCGCAGCCGCATTGAGCCGCACTCCTGCCATTGCCCCCCCGAAACCTGAGGTTTCCGTTGACCTGCTGCTGATAGCGGCACTTCGCAACAGCGCTACCGCACGCGACCAGATCATCCAGCGTCGGATTGGCGTTTATCCGGACGCGGTGGGCGCCACGTCCTGACGATCCTGTGCGGACGGGGAAAGCCCCTTGCGGGGCGGTCCCCCGCCGCTTCGGCCGGTCACATGGCGTGACCGGCCGTTTTTTTTGCCGCTTATGAGAAAATGCCGGACTTTCCGATAGTTAATGTGACGCCCATGATTTCGCTTGCCGCCCGCCCCGCCGTCCAGCAGCTTCGCTCATCGAAGATCCGAGAAGTCGCCAATGCCGGGATGGGCAAAGAGGACGTGATCGAGTTCTGGTTCGGCGAACCTGACGAAGTTACGCCGGACTTCATCCGTCAGGCCGGAATCGACGCCCTGGAACGGGGGGAGACTTTCTATACGCAGAACCTCGGCATTCCCGAGTTGCGCGTCTCAATCGGCAACTACGTTTCGCGCCTTCATCGCAATGGGAGCGGGCAGATTGCCGCCGACAATATCGCCGTCACCAATTCGGGGATGTCGGCACTGATGCTGACCGCCCAGGCGCTGGTCGGACCGGGGGACCGCGTGGTCATCGTTACGCCGGTGTGGCCGAACCTGGTGGAGATTCCCAAGATCCTCGGTGCCGAAGTAGTTACCTTCCCGCTCAGCTACACGCCCGAAGGCTGGACGCTCGACCTCGAGCGCCTGCTGGCAACGCTCACGCCCGGAACTCGCGTGTTGTACATTAACTCGCCAAACAATCCCACCGGCTGGACCATCGACCGAGAAACGCAGAACGCCATCCTCGAACACTGCCGTGGGCACGGCATCTGGATTGTCGGCGACGACGCCTACGAACGGCTTTATTACGGCGGCGGAGCGGCACCCTCTTTCCTCGACATCTCCGACACACGAGACCGCGTCGTCAGTACCAACACGTTCTCGAAATCCTGGCTCATGACCGGCTGGCGGCTGGGCTGGATCGTGGCGCCGAAAGAACTCGTAGCCAACCTCGCCACACTTCTGGAGTACAACACGTCGTGTGCACCTGGCTTCGTTCAACGGGCGGGTATTGTCGCTATCGAACAGGGTGAAACGGTGGTCGCGCGCACGCTCACGCGCCTGCAAAAGGCGCGCGACTTCCTGACGGCGCAACTGCGCCAGATTCCCGGAATCGAGACGACACTGCCACCCGGCGCGATGTATGCCTTTTTCAAGATACATGGCCTTGCCGACAGCCTGGCATTCTGCAAGAAATTGGTTACCGACGCGGGACTGGGCCTGGCACCCGGCATTGCCTTCGGTCCGGAGGGCGAAGGCTTCGTTCGCTGGTGTTTCGCGTCAAGCGAGGAACGCCTTGCGCAGGGCATCGAGCGCCTGAGGAAAGCGCTCGCGCAGCGTTGAGAAAGGATGGCAATGGCGTGACGACAAAGACGCATACTTATCGAACCACGGTCCGCTGGACTGGCAATCAGGGCAGCGGTACGTCCGCTTACCGTGCCTACAGCCGCAACCACGAGATTGTCGCGAACGGAAAGCCGGTAATCCTCGCTTCGTCGGATCCGGCGTTCCATGGCGACCCGGTCCGCTACAACCCTGAGGACCTGCTGGTCGCTTCGGTGTCTGGCTGTCACATGCTCTGGTACCTGCATCTTTGCGCGATAAACAAGGTGGTGGTGCTCGAATACGAGGACAATGCGGCGGGCACAATGGAAGAAACCGGGGACGGCGGAGGCCACTTTGTCGAAGTCACCTTGCATCCAACCATTACCGTGACGGCACAGTCGGACCTCGATACCGCACGGCGGCTGCACCACGACGCCCACGAAAAATGCTTCATCGCCAGCTCGGTGAATTTTCCGGTGCGCGTCCAACCGGAGTTCCGCACCGCTTCATAGGCGGCGCGATCGTTGCGGCTCACCCGCTGACCACATGTCCGCTTTCCTGCCCAAGCTGAAGCAACTCGAGCACGCCGCGTCCATTGTCTACGAGACGATGGCGCCGACGCCGCAGTACGCCTGGCCGCTGCTCAAGGCTCACCTCGGAGCGGAAATCTGGGTCAAGCACGAGAACCACACGCCCACCGGCGCCTTCAAGATTCGCGGTGGTCTTACCTACTTCCACGATCTCGCCAAGCACAAGAACAGGCCCCTTGGGGTCATCGCAGCCACCCGCGGCAATCACGGGCAGTCGGTCGGCTACGCCGCCCGGCGCTACGGAATGTCCGCCACTGTCGTTGTTCCTCACGGCAACAGCGTCGAGAAGAACGCGGCGATGCGGGCGCTCGGGGTTGGACTGGTCGAGCATGGTGCGGATTTTCAGGCGGCGCGCGAGCGTGCGTTGTGGATTGCACAACAGCGCGGTTTGCACATGGTGCCCTCCTTCCATCCGCTGTTGATTCAAGGCGTGGCCTCGTACTCGCTGGAACTGCTGCGTGGGGTGCCGGATCTGGACGTAGCTTACGTGCCGATTGGATTGGGATCCGGGATCTGCGGGATGATTGCCGCACGCGAAGCCTTGAAGCTGAAAACGGAAATCGTCGGCGTAGTTTCCGAACTTGCACCCGCGTACGCACTTTCGTTCGAACAGAAGCGCGCAGTCGAGCACCCGGTCAGCACCCGCATCGCCGATGGCATGTCCTGCCGCACTCCCGAACCTGAGGCTCTGGAGATTCTCTGGCACGGAATGGCGCGCGTGGTGCGGGTGTCCGACGATGAAGTCGAGGAGGCGATGCGGCTGATGTTTTCGGCAACGCACAACGTTGCCGAAGGTGCCGGTGCCGCCGGACTTGCCGCCGCAACCAGGGAGCGCGACCAGCTTGCCGGACGCAAGGCTGCGGTGATCCTGTGCGGCGCAAACGTGGATCGCGACGTGTTTGCACGGATTCTCGCCGGAAAGTGACCATGACTTGTCACCGGGACCCGGTGGCGCGAAGATTGGCACTAACTTAACGTCGGATAGCCGCAATGATGGCCCGCGTACCTCACTTCACGCGTTTCGTGATTGCCGTGGCAGTCGTATTCGCCACACTTGCGCTGCTGCCGTGCAAGCCCGCATTCACCGCACCGGCGGTGGCGATGTATCGCGGCGAGGCACCCGCCGCCTCCGGCCCGGGTCGAAGGATCGAACTGCGTCTCTCGGCCGATGGGACGATGACCTGGCTCACAACTTACCGCAACAATCGTCCGCCGATCAGCGAGGAAGGCCGCTGGAACGCCATCTCCGTCGAAGAGATCGAGCTCATCATCGAGCGCCGTGACAGCAAGCAGGTCGAGCCTTTCGCCGTTCGCCTGCTGAAGCAGGGGGATACGCTGCGTACCACGGGGGCATCAGCTGCGGAATTCGGCAACCAGGGCCTGCTGCTGAAGCTTGCCAAGGCAGCAGCGCCGCCAATCGGGGCGCCAGTGACCGGCGGGGTTTCGCCCATCGGGGCCTGGCAATGGGAAGGCTTGATCTCCCCCGCCGAGAAAATCGCCGTCAATCAACCGGAGCGCTACAAGCTGCAGTTGCAGGCGGGCGGCAAGGCGCAAGTGCTTGCGGACTGCAACCGTGGCCAGGGCAGCTATTCATTCGAAGGTCGCAGCTTCAGCATCAGGATCGCCGGAGTTACCCGCGCAACCTGTCCGGCCGGCTCTCTTTCCGGCCGTTACCTCAACGCGCTTGAAGCAGCAGTCGGCCAGCGCGTCAGGGGCGAAAACCTGTTTCTCGATCTGCCGGCCGATGGCGGCACCATGAAATTCATGCGAGCGAATTAGTCAGGACCATGCCATTCGATCCGACCTCCCGGCAGGGCAAACGTGCCCGCAATGTGCTTGGCGGACCCCTCGCCGATTGCTGCAACAATCCGGTGACCGGTTTCTTCCGCGATGGTTGCTGCAACACCGGCCCGGAAGATCACGGCGCGCACGTTGTATGCGTTCAGGTCACAAAGGAATTCCTGGAGTTCTCAATCGCACGCGGCAACGACCTAAGCACGCCAATGCCGGATTTCGGCTTTCCGGGGCTGAAACCCGGCGACCGTTGGTGCTTGTGCGCAGCGCGCTGGCGCGAGGCATTGCATGCCGGAATGGCGCCGTCGGTGGCCCTCACGGCGACCCACGAACGGACGCTCGACTACGTCACCCTCGATGACCTGAAGAAGCATGCGATCGACTTGCAATAACACCAGGTTCGAGGGCCGGGATTCGAGGGCCGAGTAAACGCAATTGAACAAAAGCCGCAAATAAATCGAGAAGCTCCGACTTCATTTCCACCAAATATTCTCCTCTCGCACCTCGGCCCTCGAACCTCGGCCCTGCTCTCAGGAATGAATTTCCGCCGTCTCGCTCCCCGCGACCTCCCCGGCCTTCTCGATTTGCAGGAAATCAATCATTTCGAGAACCTGACCCCGGAACAGCAAAAGGAGGGATTCCTGTCCGCGCGATTTTCCGCAGAGCAGTTCGCACAGATGAACCGCGAAGCGGCGGTCCTGGTTGCGGAGGCCGAGGGGCAGGTAGTCGGCTACGCCTGCAGTGCAGGCGTGGATTTTACCCGGCAATTCCCGATACTCGACGCCATGATTTCGACTTTCGGACGGCTCACGTACCTGGGCACGAACTTGATCGATGCGCGCGTATGCATTTACGGCCCTGTGTGCGTTGATCGTGCCTGGCGCGGACGTGGCGTGCTGCGCGGACTGATTACCCGGTTACAGGAGGAACTTGCCGGGCGATTCGATATGGCCACGGCCTTCATATCCAAGATCAATTCACGATCGCTCGCCGCGCACGTGGACGGCCTCGGGATGACTGTACTCGGCGACTACGCGTTCAAGGCCGGGCGCTACTGGATCGTGGCCTTCGGCATCCCGCCGGATGATCTGGCTTGCGGCATCGGCCCGCGGCAGCGCTAAAAAAACGGCCGGGAATCCCGGCCGTTTGTTTGTGTTTCGACTTCACCCGTTCTTCCTGAAGATGCGGTCCAGGTGCTCCATGTCGTTGACCACCTTCCAGTCCGACGCGCCGGCCGTACGGGCACGCTTTTCCCACCACTCCAGCCGGTCAAGGTAGCGACGCGGATCAATGTTGTCGGTGTCGAGCTTGGTGACATTCAGCGCAACAACGCGGATGCCATCGAGCTTGATCGGAATATCCCGCACCGTCTTGTAATCCAGCTCTTCCTGCATGTCGGAGAAGATGATGATGGTCTTGCGCCCGGCCTGGGTCTCGTTCAGATATTCCGCCGCCTGGATGATGCCGCCGGTGATGTCGGTATAGCGACTGCCCTTTGCCTGCTGTTCGGCCTTGGTAAAGGCGGCGAAACTGCTCGCTGAATGCGCGCTTCTGGTCATTCGCGGCGATCGGATCCTTGCCCAGGCTGACCTTGGCGATGATGTCCTTCTCGCTGAAGCTGCGGCTCTTCACCTTACCGACCGCAAGTGCATCGCCCGGGATTGATCGTGCCCAGCATGTAGTTCACTACAATTTGCGCCTTGTTCAATTCCCTGGCGTAAGTGCCGGAGGTATCGATCAGCACATACACCGCCTGGTTGTGGTTGGCCTGAGGGCCGCAGGCAACGATGAACAGGAATACCCCGAGTATTCCAAGAGTGGACGCGACTTTCATATCGCCTCCTGGGATCCGGATGCACGCTTGAGCGGCGGCACCGCCCGCAGCTTGTTGCGGCGTGCCGCACCTTCGCGATAACTCTCCACCCAACGCTCGATGGCGAGCGGCGCAAAGATCACCACATCGTAGAGCATGATCATGATTCGACCCGTCTCCTTCGCCAGGTTGGCGGTGAAGCGCAGCACGAAGGCAAGCGACCGCAACGCCAGCTCCAGCCCCGCGCCCAGCACCGTGCGGCCCGAATTGATGAAGGTCTCCAGCGGGATCGCCACGAACGCAAGCGCAAACGGCAGCGTGAAACCCAGGATCATCTGGCCGAAGGTCGGGATGCGGGTGACCCAGCCCGCTTCGACGCGGACTACGCCCCGGCTGAGCCGAGTTGATGCTTGAGCGCCACGTCGGCGGCAATGATGCTGTCACGCATCACCGCAAGCGCGACCTCGACGCCGGCCAGTACCAGCAGGATGGTAAGCGATGCCCACATCAGCCGGCGGCGCATCTTCTCGGTTATGCCGCCAAACGGGAACAGGCTGGTAAAGCGCAGCGTTTCCATCAGGAACAGGCCCATCAGCGTTTCGAACAGGATGATCACGAGCGCCGCCACTTCCGAGGCCTGCAGGCTGTCGGTGATGTAGTCGCCGCCGCCGACCATGGCCGACATCGGCAGCGCGATCAGCTTGAAGTTGACATAGGCGCCGCCAAAGGCAATCAGCATCACCATGCCGGCGACGAAGAACAGCGTGGACGCCGATGACGCCAGCGCATTCGCGGCGTCATTGCCCCGGGCGGCGATGTGTTCCAGCTTCAGGACGTTGGCGTCGATTTTTGCTGCGCTGACCTGCAGGCTGGTGATGTTGCGGTCCACTTGCGTCAGCGTCTGGTTCACGGAACGCCAGAAAGGCAGGAAGCCCTTCAGAATATGATGCCGCTCCTGGTAGGCGCTGCGGTACTCGGACACGACTTTCTGGTAGATCTTGTCGAGCGCATCACGGATTTCAGAAAGAATGTGCTCGACCACCCCGTCGCCGCTGACGTCTTGATCTTGGCGATCGCCTCGATCGCCTTCACCCAGTCCGGCGGAGGCAGCGGCACTTCGCCTGTCTTCTTGTAGTCCTCCTCGATGCGCGTGATTTCGTCGATGAGTTTGCGCTGCAGCACCGGATAGCCCTCGAGGTCGCGCTGCACCAGCGTCGTGACGCGTTCGAACTCGCGCTCGATGGTCTGCTTCACTTCATGGCTGCCGTGGGCGAACAGCACCTGCCGGTTGCGGCTGCGCAGCCGGACAGCCGGCATCGGCAAGCCAGCGCGCACCCAGCCGCAGCGGATTCGACATCGCCCGCGACGCACTCCTGATCAGCGCATGCATCGGCCCGCGCGCCGCGTAAAGGAATGGTACGGCGATCAGCAGCAGGATCAGCATCGACGGCAAGTACCCGGTCCGGCCAAATCAACAGCGATTGTAGGAGCGACATGATTCCCCCTTGTTGTGTGACTTTGGATTCGGCAACAGAACAGCACGCGATATCCCCGTTCGCGTGCCCAAACACCCTGTTATCTGCAACCGTCGGGCCAGATATGTGGCTATCCCCGCACATCGCCAGGACTGGCGCGCGGATGTACTTACATCGCTGTTGTTACGCGAGTTAATCGGTGTCAGGGAGCGGGATAACCGCTTGATGTTCAGGGGCAATTGTCGCCGCCCGGCGACTCGGGGTGCCCAATTTCGTAACACACCCTGCGGTAGGGGTAGCTTGCTGTTCGGCAGGGTGCGGAAGTAGCATTTCCATAAGGAGGAGGCGCGTAATGGCAAGAGGAAAATTCTTGCAGCGTGGACCGGATTCCAGAGCGCGAATGGCGCACCGCATCATCGGCGTCGCGCTGTGGGCCGGGGGAATCGTTTCCGGGATTATCGGCGGCGATTACAGCCTGCCGATTGCGCTGGCGCTGTTCGTGATCGGCTTCTTCCTGTTCGTTTCTGCGCCTGCGCCCAAGGAGAGGCGTTAGTGTGCCGCGGCGAACCGACTGGCAGATCCGAACTCAATCAAGATCTGCCGCATAATTCTTCACTACAAGAATCGAGAATTCAGGAATGCAGACTTGCTGACAGCGTATACGGCCCGGGTTATGCAAATGGCGTGGCGGGACAGTTATGAGGTGTTACGAATATCGGGGCACGACATTCGAACCAGTGATGAAAGTTGATCAGCGCATATCACCGGTCTTGATTTTCTGCTGAATCACGGATATCAACGCGCGGATACGTTTCATCGATGCGGCGTCCGGTTGACGTCCCAGGTTCTTCCAGCGCCGTGCCTCGAAGAACAGGCAGGTGCGCAGGTCCGTCAGGGTCCCCGGGGTACGGCCGGCGACCTCGGCGCACTTTTCGACGGATCCCCAATAGCGGAAGCCGTCGAAAGTCAGCGCGAAGGGTTCGATTCGCGGCCAGGGCTCGCCGACCGCGGGTACGTCTGCCGGCGTAAGTTCCGTATTTGCCAATTCGGTTGTCATAAGCGGACAGCAGCAATTACCGAGCCCGGGTTTCAATATGTTATCTATCTTCTCGGAATGCGCTGCGCATGCCCATGCTGTCTGTCGCGGCCCGACGACAGGAGAAGAGAAAGCGCTGCGGCGATTGGCGTAGGATGCACCATACCCCTACTCCGAGGCAAACTCATGGCCGCTCCCGTTCCGCCCCCGATCAGTGACCCATTGAGAGACCTGGCGGCGAAGATCTACATAGAGCTGATATGTCGCAACGTCGTCGTCACCGAGAACGCCGCCCAGATCAAATCCAACCCGGAGAGCCTCGCCAAAATCAGCTTCAAACTGGCCGAGGCCTTCCAGCGCGTGGGCGTGGAAGTCAAAGCTCCCAGCCTGCCAAAGAATCAGGAATTCGACGTGCAGGCCACCGATATTTCCAGCTGGAATGCCTCGAAGCCGTAGGCATGGCGTTTACGATTGTCGTTGACGGCTCCCGACCCTGCTGGAAAAGAGAAAAGCCCGGTCTCCCGGGCTTTTCTCTTCGAGTGACGGGTTGATCTGGTCGAAATGCGCCAGGCAACCGCCACTGCCGTCAGGCTTACGCGGGACGGATGTTCGAGGCCTGATCACCCTTGGGACCGGTGGTCACATCGAACGTGACCTTCTGGTTTTCCTGGAGTGACTTGAAGCCGTTGCCCTGGATTGCGGAGAAATGGGCAAAGAGATCCTTGCCGCCGCCGTCCGGAGTAATGAAACCGAAACCCTTCGCGTCGTTGAACCACTTGACGGTACCTGTAGCCATAAATGTACTTTCCTAATAGAAATTGAAAATTGGGCGTTTGCCCGAGTGCGGAAACTTCAAGAGGAGAAATTAAGGAGATCTGAGGGGTACCGGAAACGGATACAACGGACCAGCAATATCAGCGCTTGGAGATTCCTGCGTCGCCTTTATACGCCCTAATGCCGTCAGGGTCAATGCATTTCGATGGGTATGCTTAGGGAAGCTCGGACCAAGTTCCACATGCGCGACCGAGGCGATTCGGGTCGAGGGCAAGACGGCGAGGGCGCCATGTAGCCGGACGGCTGTGACTCGTTAGCGGTACGTGCCCCGGACACGTTACCGACGTAGTCGGCAGTCTGCGGGCAGGGGCACTTGAGGCTGCGATAAACGTTGATTGGCGGGGCATACGGCTGCTCCCGTAAACGGGCGTACCGCTAACGAGTCGCAGCCGTGTTTGCGGGAGCAGCCGTACAAGCGCTCCGTCTTACATCGGTTGACTCAGCCTCCATGCGCTCCTACCCGCCCCGAGGCTACGCCCGCCGAGTCCGGAGCGCACATAAGATAAGGAGGAGCCGACGCAAAGCGCCCGCTCAGGGCGAAGCAGGTTCCAAGTGTCGTGTGCTTGGATGCGACCCCAGAGCGGGACGCATCGTGCCGAATATGCGCGTGCTTATGCGTGCCTCCGCGGTCACATCCCCGGAGGGGCCCCTTTTCCACGCTCCGGCGTCCCTAGCAGTCATCCGCACCTGGCGCAACGCGCGTTGCGGAACTTGATCAGAGCTTCCCCAGTTCATTTTTCTGGCCGGATCAGCACCATCGCACCCAGCGTCAGCACTACCGATGCCGCAATCAGGGTCAAGTCCATGCCGCGCGGATCGCCGGCGACGATGCTCACCAGTACCGGACCGAGAATCTGGCCGATTGCGAATGCCGCGGTCATTGCCGCCATCAGGCTTGCGGCGTTGTCGGGGGCGACGCGGCGCGCCTCCTGCATCCCGGCCATAGTCGCAACCATGAAGGTGCCGCCGACGCAGAGCGCGGACAACACGATGCCGCCGATGCCGGGCCAGACGACCGGAACGGCGACGCCGAACGCCAGGATGAAATGCGCGGCGATCCAGAGAGTGTGGTATGTCAGGTGCGTGGAGAGCCAACCCGCCGCAAGTGCGGAGATCAGCGCCGCCGCGCCGAAAATCGGCCAGGCCAAACCGAAGATCGCCGGATCGGCGATCACATCTCTTGCCATCGCCGGCAGGAACGTCGCCGGGATGATATAACCGAAACCGAAGCAGCCGTAGGACAAAATGAGCCGCACGTGCGCGCTCGAACGCTGCGGTCCGACGCCCGCCGTAGCCGTCGCGGGTGCGTCTGTGCCGGCATAACCCCGCCAGGTCATCACGGTGAACAACATTGCGGCCGCACCCATTGCGATCCACGCCCGGTCGGACGACCACTCGAGTTCCAGTAACACCAGGCAGAGTCCACCCGCCAGGGCCGTGCCCAGTCCCACACCGCCAAAAACCACCCCGCCCAGGCGGTGGCTGCCCATCGCCGAGAGCCGTCGTAACACCCATGCCGACCCGAACACGAGCGCCCACGCGCTAGCGATGCCCGCCAGCGCCCGCAACGCAAGCCACGCAAGCGGATACTCAATCACGCCCATGCCCGCCGTCAGCAATGCGATGGCCGCCAGCGAACCGCGAACAATGGCCGCCGATCGCGCGCGGATCCAGATGGCGGACAGTGCGCCGATGAAATACCCGACGTAGTTCGCCGAAGCGAGCCATCCCGCGGCCGCGAGCGACAGCCCTGCGTCTTTCTGCATCATCGGCAGGATTGGCGTGAAGGCGAAACGACCGATGCCGATGGCGACGGCCAGGGTCAGCATACCGGCTACCGCGAACTGCAGTCCTGATGAGTTACGCACCGTAATCCCGAGAGCAGGCGATGTTAAGGATAAACTTCAGGCTTATAACCGGCCGTCGGTGGGCATACAAGGCAGCGTTTTTGATAAAACGCCGCAACCGCCCTACACTTGCCCCCAGGGGGAATCCTGAATGCATGATCTGGTCATCCGCGGCGGCACCGTCGTCGACGGCACCGGCGCGCCGCGCCGCATTGCAGACATCGTGGTCGACGGAGAAACGATCACCGGAATCGGCACGGAGATCGGGCGCGGCCGCCGCGAAATCGACGCCAGGGGAATGCTGGTCACCCCGGGCTTCGTCGACATCCACACACACTACGACGGTCAGGCCACCTGGGACCCCTATTTGACGCCTTCATCCTGGCACGGCGTGACCACAGTCATTTTCGGCAACTGCGGCGTCGGCTTCGCACCGGTGCGCCCCGGGACCGCGCCCTATCTGATCAACCTCATGGAGGGCGTGGAAGACATTCCCGGCACGGTGCTGGCCGAGGGCGTAAGTTTCGACTGGGAGTCCTTCCCGGAATATCTCGACGTGCTGGCCGCGGCACCCAAGGTGATGGACGTCGGCGCGCAGATGCCGCACGGCGTGCTGCGATTCTACGTCATGGGCGAGCGCGGAGCCGACCACGCCCAAGTCCCGAACGATGCGGAGATCGACCAAATGGGTGCGTTGCTCGAGCAAGCGCTGCACGCAGGGGCACTCGGACTCACCACCTCGCGCACAACCAAGCACCGCGCACGCGACGGGCGGCTCACACCGGGTCTTTCTGCCGGAGAACGAGAACTATTCGGCCTGGCCGCGGCGATGAAGCGCGCTGGCCGCGGCGTCATCGAAGTCAATTCCGATTTTGGTCCGGGTGATTTCGAGGCGTTGCGCGCGGCAGCAGCGGTTGCAAAACGGCCACTGTCGGTGCTACTGCTTCAGGTCAACAACGCACCGGACCTTTGGCGCAAAACCCGTGCGCAAATTCACGAAGCGCGCAAGTCCGGCGTCGCCGTAAACGGCCAGGTCGGGTGCCGGCCGATTGGCGTGATGATGGGACTGGAAACGACGGCGCATCCCTTCTCCACGCATCCAGCCTGGACCACGATGGACGGACTTTCGCCGGCCGCACGCTTCGAGCGCCTCAAACGGGATGCGCAGTTGCGGCGCGTGCTGGTGGAAGACCTGCCAGACGACGAGCACACCCGCAGTATCGGACAGGCGTTCGCGCGCACCTATGTTCTCGACGACGCATACGACTATGAGCCACACACTTCGAACAGCCTCGCTGCCAGGGCACAGATGCAGAACCGCAATCCCTGGGCTTTGGCACTCGAAGCGCTGATGACCGATGAAGGCAAGGGTCTGCTCACTCACACTTTCGAGAACTACACCGAGGGCAACCTCGAAGTCATACGCGAAATGCTGGTGGACGAGGCAACCATCATGGGTCTCGGAGACGGCGGCGCGCACGTCTGCACCATCTGCGATTCGAGCTCGCCAACTTTCCTGCTCACCCACTGGGCGCGCGACCGAAAACGCGGCCCGCAGTTGCCGCTTGAATTTCTCGTACGCAAGCAGACCCGCGACACTGCGGCGGCTTATGGCCTGCATGATCGCGGCATCCTCGCACCCGGTTACCGCGCCGACCTCAACGTGATTGATTTCGAACGCTTGCGGTTGTGCAAGCCCGAAGTGGTCTACGACCTGCCGGCCGGCGGCCGGCGCCTTACGCAGCGAGCGCGCGGCTACAGGCATATGTTCGTCGCAGGCACCGAAACCCTGCGCGAAGACGAGCATACCGGCGCGCTTCCGGGACGACTGCTGCGGTAGCGCTCCAATCGCGTAATATTGTTTCGACGGGGCCGGCAGCCGCGGGTGCACATCGAATCATTTCCATCAGACATGGCAGAACAGGAAACCTGGACCTTTCCCGAGGCCGCGCAACCGAACCCGGCAGAGGTCCGCTTCGACCTTGACGCGGCGCTGGACGCCGTGGTCATGCTGCGCGCGTCGATTCCCGAAGACGCGTTCACCGCCTCGATTCTCGGCACCGAACGCATCGGCAACGGCGTGGTGATTCGCGAGGACGGGCTGGTGCTCACCATCGGCTATCTCGTTACCGAGGCACGTGCGGTGTGGTTAACGACCAACCGCGGCACGGCGGTCGCCGGATATCCGCTGGCGTATGACCAGGTAACCGGTTTCGGGCTGGTGCAACCGCTCGGTCGGCTTGACGCCCCGTTCCTGCAGCGCGGGTCGTCCGCGTCGTGCGCGGCAGGTGACGACGTGATCGTGATCGGCCACGGCGGGCTGGGGCACGCACTGAAAGCGAAGATCATCGCCAAGCGCGAGTTTGCCGGCTACTGGGAGTATGTGCTCGACGAAGCGCTGTTCACCGCGCCGGCGCACCCGCAATGGGGAGGAGCAGCATTGGTCGGCAGCGACGGACGTTTGCTTGGCATCGGTTCGCTGGTAATCGAGGAAAGTAAAAACGGCCGCAAAGTCGAGGGAAACATGTCCGTTCCGATCGATCTGCTGGAACCGATACTCGAGGACCTGCTCAAGTTCGGCCGCTCGAATCGTCCGTCGCGTCCGTGGCTGGGAATGTACACAATGGAAGCCAACGGGCAGCTCGTGGTTGCCGGGATCGCCGACAACGGTCCGGCGGCGCGTGCCGGCGTGCGTCAGCGTGATCTGGTGCTCGAGGTGGCAGGCAGCCGCGTCACCGCGCTCGCCGACCTGTTTCGCAAGGTATGGAGCCTGGGGCCCGCGGGCACCGATATTCCGCTCACGCTGGGACGCGACGGCGATCTGGTGCGCGCGCGATTGCGCTCCGCCGATCGCAACGACTTCCTCAGAAAACCGCAACTGCACTGACTCGCCGCCGCGCAGCGTCAGGTGCTTCGGGGGCTCCGCGCAAGCGCGAAACTACGTTCTCATTGCTTCGCCAGAAACTCCCGGGCATACGCCAGTTCCGGGCGCTCGGTATCGTGCTTTGCGGTCAGGCCCTGCAGTTTGGCGTAATAGTCCCGGGCAGCATTGGGATTGCCGGCGGCTTCCGCTGCGCGAGCAGCACCATATACAGTCCGGAAACGATTGGCATCGCGCTTCAGCGAGCGCTCGTACTCGGCCAGGGCCTGCGCCGGCTGACCTGTCTCCAAAAGCATCTCCGCCAGTAGTTCGCGCGAGGGCACGATGTTGCCCGGCGTGACCGGATGCTTGTCGCTCGCTTCTTCCGCCTCGGCGGCGGCGCGCATCAACTGCAACGCATCGCCTTGGCGTTTTTCCGCAAAGGCGATCCAGGCGTTGACTGTCTTGATCTGGAAATCCGCCTGACCTGCCCAGTAACCTATCTTCGCAGCGGTCATCGCGTCCTTGAGCGCCTGCAGTCGCTGCAGGTCGCGGCGTGCGGCGTTGCTATCGCCAGTGCGCGCGGCACCCAATCCGCGGGCGAATACCAGGATGGCCTCCGCCTGTGGAAACTTGTTCCATGCCAGATCCGGCGGCGACAATTCGAGTGCTGCCGCCTGCGCCCAGTCGCGGTGCTCCAGCGCGATGCGCGACGGGATCGAGGCGAAGGCATACGCCGCGACGAAATTCTCGACATTCACCTTGCGAATCGCGGCAACCTCGTCCGCAATTTGCTGCGCTGCCCTGTCCTGTGCCTGCTGCAAAAATCCGAACGTCATGTAGTCCATAGCATGCAGTGCATCATAGGCGCCGATACCCAGCGTAGTCTCCGACAGTTCGCCCATCGCAGCGCGATACGAAGCGCGGTTGCCCTCCACCAGTTCTTCCCACTGCCCAACCCGCGAAAATATATGCGACGGCATGTGCAACGCGTGCGGAACCGAAGGCGCGATTCCAGCGTAGACGCGTGCCGCCGGAAGACCCTTGTGCGCCAGTTCTGCATAGTCATAGGTGTGGATCAGGTAGTGCGGCACACCCGGATGGTCGGGGTACTTCCGGAACAGCGGCTCCAGTATCTCGGCCGCCCTGAGCTGGTTCGCAAACGTCTTGTCCGTCGGCAGCGCCGTGGCATCCAGCACCAGCGCGTACAGGATCTGCGCCTCGATATCCTGCGGATGGCGCCGTGCAACGCCTTCCATTGCCTTCTCGAACGCGACCACCCGGGTCCTGTGGTCAATGCTGTCCCAGTCCTTCAGGAACACCCCGAGCGCGGTGATGTAGTCGCGCTCGCGCGCGCTGTTGGCGCCGATGCGCTGGGCCTCCGCCGCGGCCGCTGCCGCCGCCTTCATTGCGTTCGGGTTGGCGGGCCAGGCAAACGGGTTGCCCATGGACATGAACGCGATGCCCCACTGCGCCATTGCGCACTGCGGATCGAGCTCCAAGACCCTGGCGAACGACTTCCTCGCGGGTTCGAACCAGAATGAGTGAAACAACGCCATCGCGCGATTGAATTCCTTTTGCGCAGCAGCATTGCAGGAGACGGGAAAAGTGACTTCGCCGAGTTTCTCGGTTGGAGCGCCCTGAGGCGCGGCGTCGTCCTCGTGGGCCCATCCGGCCTTTCCGGCGCCAAAAGACACGGAGAAAACTATTGCAGAAACGAGTGTTATGAACTTCATGGCCATTCCCCCTTTAGACATTGTCAGCCCAAACATCGCCTGTGCCGTGGAACACCCAGCCTGTGGCGGCCGGCTCGGGAACAGAGTGCGCCCACCACATCCGTCGAATCCAGGCTGTCGGGCCGCGACTGCGCTCACGGCGCTTGCTTGCCCCTCGCGGTCATAGCTTCCCCTGCTGCTTGAACACATCAACGGTGAAGATGACGGCCGGCTTGCGACGCGTGTTTCCGGTCGGCGCGTTCTGGTCCATCGCAAGCCCAGAGCCGACGGCCAGCGCCAACCCCGGGGACCGCTGTCGCTATTACATACACATTCCCGTAATACACACATTCCCGTAATACTTGGCGAACCTCCCTGCTGACCCTGACCTGGTCAATCCCGGTAAACGGCAAATGCTACGCTTCGGCAGCCGGAATGTCCGCCACGACCCCCTTTTTTTTGCTCACGCACGGCGCCCGATTTGAAGTACATTGCGAACGCAATCCTTTTGGCCGACCCGACACTACATGACCAATGCGTTCACGTTCTTCCGCGCCCTGATCGCCGATCCGCGGCGAGTCGCGGCCATCGCTCCCTCGAGCCCGGCGCTGGCCAACGCCATTACAGCAGAGATTACTGCAGTTTCCGCCCCGGTCATCGAACTCGGGCCCGGCACCGGAGTCTTCACCAGAGCGCTGCTCGCGCGTGGGGTGCCGGAAGACAAACTGGCGTTGGTCGAATACGGGCCCGGCTTCGCACGCATGCTGCAGTCTCGCTACCCGCGTGCGCAAGTCCTGCGCATGGATGCGGCGCGCCTGAGATCGGTCGAACTGTTCGGCGGCGAAGGCGTCGGCGCCGTGGTAAGCGGGCTGCCGCTGCTATCGATGCCTGCCAACGAGGTGATCGCCATACTGGACGGCGCATTCGCACACCTGCGCCCGGACGCGGCGTTTTACCAGTTCACCTATGGGCCCCGCTGCCCCGTCCGCCGCTCCATACTCGAACGGCTCGGACTCAAGGCAGTCCGCATCGGCGGCGCGCTGGCCAACATGCCCCCGGCGTCCGTCTACCGCATCCTCAGGCGGCCACACCTTCGAACACCGGCGCCCGGAATACCCGTTCACCTGCACCGTGGCGGCGGCGAGGCCTCGTAACGACGCCAGGCCGATACAAGGATTCGGTGACTGGTGATGCGTAGCAGATGGCAGCCGGCAGATGGCCGGCGCGAGGGGCGTTGACGCAAAGGGTGCAAGGGAACGCAAACCAATCGCCGGCAACGCATTTTTCGCGTCCCGTGGTTTCCCCTCGCAGTTGCAGGCTGTTACCTAGTGGTGATCGCAACATGCGCTTTGACCATTCATACTTGAACGCATGAAACACGACATCGATCCCAACGGCCGGCGGCTGCCGATCAAACTGGATACCACGTCCAACGGCGAGTTCGTGCCCGTGCCGCTGTCTCCGGTGAACCGCGCGGCAAATCACATTGCGCAGCAATCAGCGACAGTCAATGCCGGACGATTGGGCCTGGCCCGGCGCAACTTCCTGCTATCGGCCTGCGGGGCGGCGAGTACCCTGCTTGCGTTCAATGCCGCCAATGCGTCAGCAGGAAAGACCGGCGGATTCTTCGATCTTCGCGCAGAGGCCGCGCTTGAGCCGCAACTCGCGCAGGCCAGCCTGGAAAAATCCGAGTTCATTTTCGACGTGCAGGGCCACTTCGTCGATCCGACCAGCGCCTGGCTCAAGAGTGCCCCCGAATCGGCGTTCAAGTTCACCACCAAGGGCAACTGCGCGCTGAATGAAAATTCCGGCCCGCGCAGCCATCTCGCCTGCCTGACGCCGGAGGAGTTCATCAAGGATGTATTCATGGACAGCGACACCGACATGATGGTGTTGTCTTTCGTCCCGACCAGGCGCGATGCCTCGCCGCTTACCATCGAATCGGCGGACGCGGTGCGCAGGATCGTTGAGCGCATGGAAGGCAAGCACCGGTTGCTGCTCCACGGCCGCGTCAACCCGAACCAGCCCGGCGATGTCGAGGACATGGAGGAACTGAGGGACCGATGGGGCGTCAGCGCCTGGAAGACGTACACACAGTGGGGCCTCGACGGTAACGGATTCTTTCTGTCCGACGACGTCGGCATCCGCTTCATCGAAAAGGCGCGCGCGCTCGGCGTAAAGGTGATCTGCGTGCACAAGGGCCTGCCCTTCGGCAGGAAATCCTACGAGCACAGCCAATGCAGCGACATCGGCGTGGTTGCCAGGCGGTTCCCGGACGTGAGCTTCCTGATCTATCACTCGGGCTTCGTCCCCGCGGTCACCGAAGGCCCGTTTGTCGGCAAGGGCGCCGAGGACGGAATCGACACGCTGATACGCTCGCTGGTGGAAAACGCGGTCAAACCGAACAGCAATGTGTACGCGGAACTCGGCAGCACCTGGCGTTTCCTCATGCGCGACCCGGACAGCGCGGCGCATGCCATGGGCAAGCTGCTCAAGTACTGCGGCCCCGACAACGTGCTTTGGGGAACCGACTCGATCTGGTACGGCTCTCCGCAGGACCAGATCCAGGCCTTCCGCACGTTTCAGATTTCACAGCAGTTCCGAGAGAAATACGGCTATCCCGAAATCACGCCGGCGCTACGCGCGAAGATCTTCGGGCTCAATGCGGCCAAGGTCTACAAGATCAGCCCCGAGGAGATCAGGTTGCGCGCCCGTGGCGACCGCGTCGCGCGCGAACGCCTTGCCTATCTCGAGAATCCCAATCCCCACTACCTGACATACGGGCCCAAAACGCGGCGCGAGTTCCTCAACCTGCTCAGGTGGAACGGCGGAGAACGAGCGTAGTACTGGGGCGAGGGGCGGGGAAAAGCAAGGATAAAGGATGAAGGCGAAAGGATGAGGGACAAGCAAAGGCCGTGAACGCTGACTGGCAACGGGCTTAGTCGAGTGTAGTCGGAGCATTTAACTGGTTTTTCGTTTGGATACCTTTGCGCCCTTTGCGTTGAACGCTCTAGTCACTGGGTTACAACCCGCTTACTTTTTTCTGCATGCGGCACAGGGTCTCGGCCGTTCAGTGAATATAGAGCCCAGTTTCTTCCCTCTGCCTATTCCACGCCCGGTCACTTGTAGAAAACATGCCCGCCGATGCGTGCGACGGGTTGCCGGCCCCGAGACCAGCTCGGTCTGATGTAAGTCGCGTGATAGTGCAGGGCGCCGTTCAGTTGCGGCGGCTGCTTCCCGAAGTAGACAGCTTCGGCAACTTCCCTGGCCCGATGCCACTGTTCGCCCTCGGGATGCGGAATAACGTCGAACTCCGTCCATGAGAATGCGCCCACGTAACGCTTGCGCAACCGGTCCCATTTCTTCTCGTAGACGACTTCGCAGACTGTTCCCGGGAAACGGCGTGAGGACACGCGATTCATCGTGACTTCCGCCACCGCGTATTTCCCCGCAAGGGATTCTCCCCGGGCTTCGTAGTAAACGTTGAGTGCCAGGCAGGTCACTTCACGCGTCTCCGAGCTGTTCAATTCGAGCCAGTAAGTGAGCGCGCTGAACGTCGTGATGGCCGCCCCGACGATGAGGGCAACGATCCACGGAGCCTTGCTTCCGGTATGCCAGAAAAAACGCGCATCGTTCCACCAGCCGGACAGCAGTGGAACGCGGCGCGCGCTACGTCGCATGTAAAGGAGTTTTCTCAATATTTCCGGATTCGATGGTTGGCGTGTTGCATCGCAGCTTGGCGCAATGCCTTGCCATTACCGTTATTCGACGCAAGAATCGGGCCCTTGCGGACGACCCTTCGGGTCTGCAAGCGCCGGAAGAAATCTGGGGAATTACGATGATGCGACACACTGGACTGGGGGAATCTGTGCAATTCTTCTGTTGTCACAGGCGGAGACATCGGGTGCCGCATAACGACCGTCAAGGCAAGGAACAGGCCCATGCTGCCGGTCGTTTGCTCCCTGTGCGTACCTGCGGACGGCTGTCACCGGCAAAAATAGAGCAAACTGTTGTGGCATCGCAAAGACCGGCCGCAAGCGGCTTTGCAATCGACACTGCAGCCTAATGGTAGGAAGGAGCACCTCATGGACAAGCCGATGGATGCACTTGCTCACTTTCCGGGTCTGCCGCGAGTGGCCCGCGTTGATACGCTGCAACCCCTGCGCTGGCTGGCGCGCGGCTGGGAGGACTTTGCGGCCAATCCCGGCCCCAGCGTCGCCCACGGACTGATTCTGGTTGCACTGGGATGGTTGATCCTGCTGATGTGCAGTACGCAGATCGATCTGTTCGCCGCGGCGGTGTCGGGTTTCCTGCTGGTGGGGCCGGTATTTGCCGCCGGTTGCTACGAGTTGTCGCGGCGGCGCGCCTCCGGCCAGCGCGCCACCTTCGACGCGTCGCTCGACGGCGCGCTGAAAAACGGCAGGTCGCTCGCACGATTGGGATTGCTGCTCGCGGTCCTGGCGATCGCATGGGTGCTGATATCGAGGTTGCTGTTTGTTCAGGCCCTCGGTGGCGCCCTGCCTTCGGTTCGCGATACTTTCTATCAGACCATCCTGGACTGGAATTACTACGAGTTCTTCGTGACTTATTTGATAACCGGAGCGGTATTCGCGGTGGTTGCGTTCCTCGTTTCCGTGGTCTCCGCGCCGATGATCTTCGATCGCGCGGCAAACACCCGGACTGCAATCCTGACCAGCATCAAGGCGGCCGGCACCAACCCTTCCGCGATGATCGTATGGGCGGCGCTGATCGCGGGGCTCACCGCGATTGGATTCGCCACTCTGCTCTCGGGGCTGGTAGTTGTGCTTCCCGTGCTGGGGCACGCGACGTGGCACGCGTACCGCGACCTGGTACGTTGAGAACGCAAAGTCCCGGCCAACCTAACATCGTTGCGCCGGTCAGGTGCCGACGCGCACGGCCGATGTCAGCTTGCGCAGCAGCGCAATCACACTGTGCGCGGTAATGCGGCCGGTCCTGGGGTTTTCCGATGGAATGTTCTCGATGGTCATGCTGAAGCGTGCCGAGTCCGATTCCACCTCTATGCGATGAGTATTGCGGATGACAGACGGGTCGGCCCACACCTCTACCTGGGTCCGGTCGGGCCCGATTCCCGCCAGCGATAGCGCCGCGGCAACGTTCAGGTTTGCAGGAAAACCGCTCGCTGCCTCCCGCGCAGTCCCCGAAAAGACTTTCAGCGGTTCGCGAAGGTCGTCCAGTCGGATGCCACGCTCGACGAGAAGGGGTGCGCCCGCGAGGCCCTTCACCGGCTTGCGGGTGATCATGCGAACCGATTCGATCCTGCCCTCTGCCGCCGCCAGCACCGCATCCAGCCCGATCAGCGCGCCAGTGGGCACCAGGATCTGCGCGTTGTAACGCTCGGCCATCTGCCCGAGTTGAGGATTGGAAAGCAGCGCGCCGACCGATAGCACGACCAGCTTCCTGCCTTCCCTCAGGACCGGTTCGGCGATCGCGACCAGCAAATGTGCCGGCGCACACTCGACCACGATGTCTGCGTGCCCGGCGAGCGCATCCAGCGGAATCACTGCCGGACGGCGCGACAGCGTTTTTAGGAATGTGTCGGCGCCGGCAGGGTCGCGTACCGAGACTGCGCTCAGCGTAAGGCCAGTAACGCCCTCATCGAGCTTGCGCGCAACCGCCCTGCCGACTGCGCCGAGCCCGGCAATCGCTACACGCTGCACAACTCGAGTGGCACACATGCTCTGCTCCGAAACCCGGCGGAAATTCGAACTTAGGTGACAGACGATACCCGAGGAAGGGGGAGATGGGAATGCGCCCCGGGAAGCTCGAAACTCGTCGCCGCAACACGCGGTAAAGTTGCATTCCGAACTTATGCGGAGGCGCAATGAGCGAGTTGATGCGTTTTGCCGACGGCGGGTACGCGTTCCTGAGAGGCGGTTTCCCCTACTCCCAGGGTGTAGCCGCATTGCAAGGATTCGCAATCGAGCGGGTGCGCTTCTCGCAACCGGTGCCCATCGTGCAGGGATTCGCGGCGATCGAGGCGCATCTGTGGGCGCTGGGCCGGCCGCTTACAGCACTGTGCGCGGCCGAACTGCGTTCGCCCGCACCACTGTCCATGTCCGGTTTCAGGGCCTTCAACGAGGGCTATGTCGAAATACTGAAGCGCTGGACCCTTTTCCGGGAGGGGCTCAATCCGGTAGCGCGCTCCAACGTTGCACCGCAGTTCGCGCCACCTTCGGAACCCTGCTTCTACGCATTCTGCTACACCATTCCCGGCAAGAACGCCGTCACGAACTTCATCGTCGCCGGCAGCGGCGAGTGGCCGGAAGGCGGAAAATTTCCGGAGGACATCGTCGCGCGCAGCGACCTCTCGCCCGCTGGCCTCAAAGAGAAGGCGCGCTTCGTGCTGGGAAGGATGGAAGACCGCCTCGCCGGCCTGGGCGCTTCGTGGCGTGAAGCGACCGCTGCACAGGTGTACACAGTGCACGATATCCATCCGCTCCTCGCAGGGGTCGTTCTCCCCCGCACCGGCAACGGAGCGGGGCTTACTTGGCACTACTGCCGGCCGCCGATGGAGGAACTTGAATATGAAATGGACGTCCGCGGCGTTGCCGTCGAACGCATCTTTTCTGCTTGACCCAACAAAGCGTTGAGCGTGTTCCCTGATTTTCAGGTGGCCGCGGCGGCGGTGGCGGGCTTTGCGCGGCGCCTGTTCCAGGCTTCGGCTGCCGCGCCGAGGATACCCTTCGGCATGAAGATGATGAATAGCACCAGCATCAGCCCGTAAAGCGTGGTGTCCAGGCCGTGGATATCGTGGCCGAGCGCGAGCCGCAATACTTCGGCGAGCAGCAGCGTGAAAACCGCGCCGACCGTCGGCCCCAGGCGCACGAACATCCCGCCGGCGATCGCCCCGAATACCATCTGCAGGCTCACCCCGATTCCCGAGACGGTCTCGGGATTCACGTAGAGCTGGTACTGTGCGTAAAGCGCGCCGCCCAGGCAGGTCATCAGTGCCGAAATCACCGTCACGCCGAGCTTGAGCCGGCTGACGTTGATGCCGATCGAGGCGGCGGCGTCTTCCTCCTGGCTGATCGCTTCCAGCGCGAGCCGCGCCATCGAGCGGTCCACCCGTGTCCATACCCACAACCCGAACAGCCAGAAGCCAAGGATTATGTAGAACCACACCAGCTTGGAGGAGAACTGCAGCGCAGCAATCGACCAGGACGCGTCCGCAAGCGCGGTGTTGGGCGTGGCACCGAGCGAGCCACCGGTCTGGTCGCGCAGCGCGACAATGATCATGCGCGCGATCTCCCCGAGGGCCAGTGTTACCAGCGCAAAATAGTGGCCGACGATCTTCAGGCGGAAACACGGATAGCCGATCAGGAATGCGACCAGTGCGGCGATCACTAGCAGAACCGGCAATGACAGCCAGGGCGAGAGCCCGAAAAGATTCCATGCCATCACCACTCCATACGCGCCGATGGCGAGAAAGGCGCCATGCCCGAGGCTTGTCAGTCCGAGCCGTCCCATCAGCGCCCAGCTGGTGTACACAAACGCCCACAACAGGCACATGATCGTCAGGTGCAGCGGGTAGTTGCCCATCCCCGCAAGCGGTGCGGCCGCCAGCAGGGCAACGCCGATCCAGGGCAAGACGGGCTTCACGACTTGCCTCCCAACAGGCCCTGCGGGCGCCAGAACATGAAGGCGATGAAGAACAGGAAGGCCAGCACGTAGCCCCATTCAAGATGGAAAAAGTACCCGCCCACCGAGATGAACTGCGCGAAAATGAACGCGGCGAGAAAGCCGCCGATCATGTTGCCCAGCCCGCCCAGCACGCAGACCAGGAAGGCGATCGGTCCGAAAGACAATCCGATTGCCGGGTGGATGTCGTATTGCAGCACCAGCAGGCACGCCGCGACTCCCGCGAGCGCGCCGCCAAGCGCGGAAGTAATCAGGAAAATGCGGCTCGGGTTCACGCCCATCAGCGGCATGATCATGCGGTCCTGCGAGATGGCGCGGATCGCGGTGCCCAGGTAAGTGCGCTTGAGGAACAGATAAACGCCGATCATGCTGGCCAGCGCGATCAGGAACGCGGTGAGCCGCGCCAGGCTCAGAAACATCCCTCCCACTTCGAAGATCGGCAGTTTCACGCCGATGTTCCTGAACTCGACGCCGAAAGCCAGCGTAGCCGCGCCCTGCAGAAAGAACAGCACGCCGCCGGTGACCAGCAACTGGTTGATCGGCTCGGCGTGCAACACCGGGCGGATCACGAAGTGGTGCAACGCCACGCCGAGCGCCGAGACCGCCACGACGCACGCCGGAAAAGCGAGCCACAGCGGCCAGCCGTAGTCCACGTGCAGGTAGAAAGCCGTGTACATGCCGATCATGATCAGTTCGGCGTAACAGATCCACACCACGTCGATCACGCCGAAGATCAGGTTCAGGCCGAGCGCCAGCAGCGCCAGGATGCCGCCCAGCAGCACGCCGTTGACGATGGCTTCCAGCAGAAAGATGTCGAAGATTTCCATCGCCTAGAGCCCGAGGTAGGCCTTCTTGACCGCTTCGGTCTCTAGCAGCTCTGCGGCCGTACCCGAGGCGCGGATGCGCCCGGTCTCCAGCAGATATCCGCGGCTCGCGACCTTGAGCACCTGGCGGATGTTCTGCTCGACGATCAGCACGGTGTAACCCTCTGCGCTCATCCGCCGTACCGTTTCGAAGATCGACTGCACAACCACCGGCGCCAGTCCCGCGGAGGGCTCGTCGAGCAGTAGCAGCTTCGGCCCGGACATGAGCGCACGGCCGATCGCGCACATCTGCTGCTCGCCGCCGGAAAGCGTGCCGGCCGGCTGGCGGCGGCGCTCCTCCATCCGGGGAAACAACTGGTACACGCGCGCGAGCCGCTCCTCGAAATGCGCGCGTGCCTGCGGAACGAACGCGCCCATCCGCAGGTTCTCCTCGACGGTGAGCTTCGGGAACAGCCGGCGGTTCTCCGGTACGTGCGCGATACCGTGGCTCAGCAGTTCGTATGAGGCCACCGCGTTCAGCCTCCTGCCCTCCATCCTCATCTCGCCCCCCGTCGCGTCAATCAGCCGCGACACGACTCTGAGCAGAGTGGTCTTGCCGGCACCGTTCGGTCCGATCACCGCGACGGTTTCGCCCGCCTTGACTTCGAGACTCACATCGAAAAGCGCCTGGAAACCGGCGTAGCCGGCGGATATGTTGTGCAGCGCGAGCATCAACCGCTCCTCGCAGCCACGGTGGCCTGCACGTCGCCCGCGTCGGTACCCAGGTACACCTCGATGACTCTCGGATGGTGGGCCACACTCTCGGGTTTTCCTTGCGCGATCACTTCGCCATGATCCAGCACCACGCAACGGTCCACCACCCGCATCAAAGCGCCCATGATGTGCTCGACCCAGACGATCGTTATTCCACGCTGCTTGCGGATTTCCGCGAGCAGGTCCGCAGCCTGATTCATCTCCTTTTCATCGAGGCCGCCGAGCGATTCATCCGCAAGGAGCAGCTTTGGCCTGGTGGCAAGTGCGCGCGCCAGTTCCAGTTTCTTCAGCCCGGCCGCGCCCAGACTTTCGACGCGCGAGTTGGGTTCGGCGCGCAGGCGAACCAGATCGAGGATCTCTTGAGCCTGGGAGAACGCCTGTGCGCGCGTCGGGCGATCCGCCTGTCCGTAACACGCAGCGAGCGCGATGTTTTCGATGATCGACAGCCGGCGGAACGGGCGCGGGATCTGGAAGGTGCGACCGATCCCGGCGTGTGCAACGCGATAAGCCGGCCAACCGCCGATCTCGTGGCCGAGAAAACGGATCGATCCCGCGGTGGGCGCGAGCGCGCCGGCGATGAGATTGAACGTGGTGCTCTTGCCCGAGCCGTTCGGGCCGATCAATCCCAGGATCTCGCCCTCCTTCACCTCGAAGGAAACGCTGTTGACGGCCGTGAAGCCGCCAAAGACCCTGGTCAATACGTTAACCGATAACATCTCCCCCCTTTTAGTTCGTATTTGTCACAGAGGACACAGAGAACACGGAGAACTGCCAAAGAGAAAAATTTCGAGTGACAGGTTTGGCCGCATGCTGCGAAAGGTCCGCTATATCACTCCAATTCGGTTTCAGTCTTTGCATTCCTTCGCGTACCTTTGCGTCCTCTGCGTTGAACGCGTTTCGTATTTCTCTGTGTCCTCTGTGTCCTCTGTGGCTAAAGGTTTGGCATTATTGGTTCGAGTAGCTGTGCGTCTTCGGCCAGGGCAGCACCGGTTCGGCGGTGCGCAGACGCGGCGGCCAGACGATCTTGCTGTCGCCGCCGATGTACTGGATCACCACCGGCGAGGAGCGCTCGTTCTGTCCCGACATCTCGTGGCCCGGCGGATGGAACTTCACGCCATAGCCCTGGATCGTGCCGCCTTCCGGGATGTCAGTGTCCAGAGCGGCCTTGCGTAGCGATTCGGGGTCCACCCCACCGTATTTCTTGATCGCGCGCGGCAGCACGTCGGATAGAAAGATCCAGGTCTGGTTGAAGCCCATCGAGACATGCGGGGGCAGCTCGTCCACTTTGACTTCGGCCTTGTAGCGCTTGACCATCTCCTGCGTGAGCTGGCCCAGTCCCGGGGCAAGGCTCTTGGGATCCAGCAGTTGGGCGGGCACCGGGTCCACGTCCATGATGAATTCTGAATCTTTGCCCAGCGAGTCGCGCAGCTTGTCGAACTGCGCGTAACCCGCACCGTGGCCGATCAGTGCAGCCCACCTCAACCCCTGCTCGCGCGCCTGGCGCCAGAACAGCGTGATGTCCGGGTTGTAACCAGTGTGCAGGATGACATCTGCGCGGACCCGGCGCAGCTTCGTGACCAGGCTCGAAAGATCCGGCGCAGTTGCCGCGTAGCCTTCCTTGAGCACGATCTGCATCCCGAACTTCTTGCACGTTTCTTCGTTGCCGGCAGCGACGCCCGCGCCGTAAGGGCCGTCTTCGTAGATGATCGCGACCTTCATGTCCTTGGGGTCCTTGTTGAACCGCGTTCTGGCGGTTTCGTTCAACAGGCTGCACGAGGCGACGCCGAACTGATCGGTATGCACCTGCGGGCGGAAAACATAGCGCAGGTTCTTGCCCTTGAACACGGTCGAGGCGGTGCACACATTGGCCCACATGAATTTCTTGGCGGCATCCACTTTCTGCGCCATCGGCACGCAGTGCGCACTGGAGAAAACGCCCATGATCAGGTCCACTTTTTCCTGGTCGAGCAGGCGGATGGCCTCGTTGATCGCGACCTCGGCCTTGGACTGCGCATCGGCGTAAATGGCATTTATCTTGTAGCCCTCGACCCCGCCGCGTTCATTGATCATGTCGATCGCGATCTTGGTGCCGATTGCGGCGGCCTGTGAACCGCCGGCGGCGAACGGCCCGGTGTAATCGAAAATGACGCCGATCTTGACTTCCTTTGCCCGCACCGGAGCCGGTGTGAACGCGCCGATGCCCGCGGCAACAAGTGCCGCCATCAGCACGCAACTGCGAATGTTTCGCCCGCGCATGATTGTCTCCTCCATCCCGATCGACCTGCTTTGCCCGGCCCGCGTGCCACGTGGAAACTGCCGCCGTCTCTCATAAAGGCGTGCGGCCAACAACCTGCCGCACACTGCCGATAATGCCCTTCATCGGGACTCGACTCAAGCAGGCGGCTGGTAAGAAATCATTGCAGCGCAATAGATCGCTCGCCGGATCGAGCCGGGATTCAGGAAAATCCTGGCTTCCGCTGCCGCGTGAGCAGCCAGATCGCGATGGCCATGTTCAGCAGGTTCCACAGGATGCCGTTGACGAATGCGGCGTCGTAGGAGCCGGTCCAGTCGAAGATCGCGCCCGACATCCAGCCGCCCAGCGCCATGCCGAACAGCGAGGCCATCATCACTATACCGACACGCGCGCCGGCCTCGTTCGGCGGAAAGTGCTCGCGTACGATGATCGCGTACGAAGGCACGATACCGCCCTGGAACAGGCCGAACATCGCCGAGATTACGTAAAGCGAGACGAGGCTATCGAAGGGCAGGAACAGCAACAGCGCCAGCCCCTGAAGGCTCGAACCGACAAGCAGCGTGCGCAACCCGCCGATGCGGTCGCAGATCCAGCCGAAGGCGAGCCGGCTTACGATTCCGCAGGCCAGCATGAGCGACAGCATCTGCGTGCCTCGCGCGGCGCCGTAGCCAAGGTCGCCGCAGTAGGCAACGAGGTGAACCTGCGGCATCGACATCGCGACGCAACAACTGAGCGGCGCGATGACCAGGAGTACCTGCAAGGTGCGGGGCGAGACCCCAAGCGGGCGTGCCGACCACGAAATCGCTGGTGCACCCATCGCAATGTGCGCTGTCGCAGGCGCCCTTCTTTTCAGCAGCAAGGCCAACGGCAGCATGGTCGCCACGCAGAACACGCCGATGCCGACGTAAGTGTGGCGCCAGCCGGCGGTTTCGATGAAATGCTGAACGATCGGCGGCCAGATCGTACCCGCGAGGTAGTTGCCGCTGGCGAAGATCGCGACCGCGATGCCGCGACGGCGCGTAAACCACAGAGAAGTGTCGGCGAGCAACGGCGCAAACGTCGCGGAGCTGCCCGCGCCGATCAGCAGACCTTGTGCCAGCGTGAACTGCCAGAGACTGCTGGCCGAGCCCGCCAGGACATAGCCGAGCGCCAGCGCGATCGTTCCGCCCATGACCGGAACCATGATCCCGAAGCGGTCTGAAAGCCGGCCCATGAGAATGCCACTCAGCCCGTAACCGATCATGGTGAGCGTGTACGGCAGCGACGCATCGGCGCGCGCGACGCCGAATTCCGCCTGCACCGGCGGCAGCGCCACAACCACCGACCACATACCCACGCCGCCGACGGTGGACAGCAGCAAGGCCATCACCAGGCGCGTCCAGGCGTACGCGGCCTCGGCCTCGCCGCCGGTCTCCGCACTGTGGTTGTTGTTTGTGCCGGCTGCCTGCCGGCCGGTGCCTGACTGGGTCATCCGCTCACCGCGATACGGCCTCCTCTGCCGGCCGCGATTGTGCCATGATGATCTCTCGGAGTCCTGTCTGGCCCTCCCAAGAACCTTGCGGCTGCGCTAAATTGACGATGTCATTTCGTGTTGAGGAGCCGGGACTGCGCCCGGCTGCGATGAGCCGAACGTCGGGATTGTCGGCAAGGGCCCGACAGATGCTGGCGCCGAAGTTTCCGTAGCCACCGATTGCGACTGATCGCATCGGAAGGAAGCCACCGAGCATCCTACGATCTCGGCGTAATCGAAGCTTGCCAGCTCAGAAATTCACCACCCTGGAATTCTCCCGCGCGGCAGCGGCATAAAACTCGTTCATTCCCGCCATCGCGATGCGCTTGTCGAGGCTCGCCTCGGTGATGTGACGCACCTGCGCGCAGGGCTTGCACGCCAGCACCTTGGCGCCGGCATGAGCAAGGACTTCCTCGAATCGTGCTGGCGGGCCAACGGGAACAAGTTTCGCCGCGGTACCCTCTGTCGCGATGTGGACAGCATCGTGAAACAGCATCAACGTCACTGTATCCCCCGCCTGCAGGGCCGAAGCGGCGAAAATGAAGGGAAGCGCCGCCCTTGTGGGATCGGTCGGTCCCCAGGTGGCAGAGATTGCGAAATGCATAAGTTCTCCGTTTCTGGGCTATCAGCCGACAAAGAAAGTGGCTGGTGGTTCGTGGTTCGTGGTTCGTGGTTCGTGGTTCGTGGTCGTGGTTCGTGGTCTCGTGGTCGTGGTCGTGGTTCGTGGTTCGTAAAATGCTAGCGTTCCTTTGCGTTCTTTTTCTATTTCCCTTCGCGACCTTTGCGTCAACGTGTTTGCTACCGGCCCCTAGCCGCGGCCTTTTCACTGAGTCGCGAGTCCTCAATTCCGTCGTTTCTTCATCCTTGATCCCTCATCCTTCATCCCTCATCCTTCATCCTTGCTCCTTCAGTTCACCTCGGCCTCGATCAACCGGCCGGCGACCGCATCCAGCACCACCGTCGCCTTTTGGCCGCTGGGAAGAAACATCTGGTACTTGTACTGGGGTCTGCCGGTAAAGCTCACCGACAGATCCATTCCCAGAAACCTGACCGGGCCCACGAAGATCAACGGCGCAGCCTCGCGCGCCTTCCCCTCGGGCAGTGTTGCGCGCTCGAACATGTCATAACGATAGAGCCCGGTCTTGCCCTTGAACTCGAATTTTGTCGGGTTCGCCGGATTGCAGGTGGTCTCGCCCAACTTGCCTTCCTTGTCCAATACGGTTACTGAAAAGGGCGGAAGCGGGCCACCGCCGGCCAGACGCCAGGCGGTCACGATGCCCGGATGCTCCTTCAACACGGCCGTGGTGCAGGTGTCCAAAGGCCCGCCGGGTCTCGTGGGATCATCGTCTGCCGCCTGAGATTGTGCGGTTACACAAAGGGCAAAGACGATGACTATCTTGAAGACGCGCATGATTTTCTCCACATATTGATCGGGTTTTGCCTCCCCGATTCGCATTATCCTCCGACAGAAGATTTCGGGCCCTGTTTTTCCTGCTGCCGAGACCGGTTGCCTCTGGTCGGTACTTGCCCGAACCCTCGATGCAGACGACACTACACCTGCAAACTCTGAGTGGTCAGCCAGGCAACAGGTTCACTACATTCAAGGAGGTTCTTCATGCACTACCGCGTTCTCGGCCGTTCCGGCCTTCTGGTTTCGGAAATCTGCCTCGGCACCATGACCTATGGCGGCAAGGGACGCTGGCAGCCAATCGGCCAGCTCGGCCTTGCCGAAGTGGAAGCGCAGGTCAAAGCGGCGTTCGATGCCGGCGTCAATTTCATCGATACCGCCGACGTGTACTCCGAGGGCGACGCGGAGACCCTGCTCGGCCAGGCGTTGAAGAAACTTAAACTGCCGCGCGAAGAGCTGGTCGTCGCCACCAAGGTACGAATCCGCATGGGCCCGGGACCGAACCAGGTAGGCCTGTCTCGCGGCAACATCGTCGATGCATTGAACGCGAGCCTGAGCCGGCTGCAACTGGATCACGTCGACCTCTACCAGCTCCACGGCCAGGACCTGGCAACACCGCTGGAGGAAACGCTGCGCGCGCTGGAAGACCTGGTGCATTCCGGCAAGGTGCGCTATCTGGGGTTGAGCAACTATGCTGCGTGGCAGATCATGAAAGGCGTCGCCATCTCCGAAAAGCGTGGCTGGAACCGCTTCGAAAGCATCCAGGCCTACTATTCGCTCGCCGGGCGCGACATAGAGCGCGAGATCGTTCCGGTAACTCTGGACCAGGGACTCGGTATCCTGGTGTGGAGTCCGCTGGCGGGTGGGCTGCTGTCGGGAAAGTTCAGCGAGAAAGAAAAAGGGCCGGAGGGTGCGCGGCGAACCAACTTCGATTTTCCACCGGTGGATCGGCCTCGTGCGTTCAGGTGCGTGGACGCGATGCGGCCGATCGCACAGGAGCACGGCGTCTCGATCGCACGCGTTGCGCTGGCGTGGCTGCTGCACCAGCCCGGAGTGGCGAGCGTAATCGTAGGCGCGAAAACCAACGAACAGCTCGCCGACAACATTGGCGCCACCGACCTGAGCCTGTCCGAATCCGATCTGCAAACCCTGAACAATGTCAGCAAGCTGCCGCCCGAGTATCCGGGTTGGATGTTCGAGCGGCAGAATCGCGACCGTTTTCCCGGCGGAGCGATTACCTGACAATCTGAAACTTTGCTGCGACTGAAGATTTGCGGTGATATCGGCCCACCGCCTGGCCTCAACGCCCGGATGCCCGTCAAGCTGCTATAGTCCGACGGTTCGCGCACATTCATAAGAGCGCAGCGCAAGACAACGGCCTGCGCCGGAGCGATCAAGGGGGAGTACGGCCATGAAATTCCCGTGCAGAACCGTCCTGGGGATCATTGGGACGATTGCTGCCGCACTGTCGCTCTGCGCAACGATGACCATTGCCTACGCGCAGGGCAAGCAGCCGATCCGCATCGGCCTGTCGATTTCGCAGACCGGGCCGTTAAGCGGCGCGGGAAAATCCGGATTGGTAGCGCTGGAAATCTGGCGCGACGACGTCAATGCCGGCGGCGGATTGCTCGGACGCCCGGTGGAGCTGGTTGTCTACGACGACCAGAGCAATCCGTCGATGACGCCGGGCATCTATACCAAACTCCTGGACGTGGACAAGGTTGATCTCCTGATCGCGCCCTACGCGACCAACCCGACCGCCCCGATCATGCCGCTCATCAAGCAACGCGACCGGCTGCTTATCGGCAACTTCGCGCTCGACGTCAACGCGCATATCCGGCACGACAAGTATTTCAACAACCAGCCATGGGCTTCGGCCAAAGATTCGGCCGCCCCCTACCTTGGCCTGTGCCGCAAGCTTGGCGCGAAGACCATCGCCATTCTCGCCGCCGACGCGGAGTTTGCGCAAAACCTTGCCGGCGGCATCCGCGCGGGACTGAAGGACTTCGGCCTGCAGCCGGTCTACGACCAGAACTACCCGCCCAACACCGTTGAATTTTCCTCCATGATCCGCGCCATCCGTGCAAAGAAGCCCGACGCGGTGTTCGTCGCCTCGTATCCGTCGGATTCCACCGCGATCATCCGCTCGGTCAACGAAATCGGCATCGGCGATAACGTAATGCTGTTCGGCGGCGGCATGGTCGGCCTGCAATATGCCTCCATCATGGAATCACTGGGTTCCATGCTGAACGGCGTGGTGAACTACAACACCTGGGCGCCGGAGAAGACGATGGACTTCCCGGGAATTCGCGGCTTCCTGATTCGCTACCAGGCACGGGCCAGAGAGGCGAACGTTGATCCGCTCGGCTTCTATCTGCCGCCATTCGACTATGCGATCGGGCAGATCCTGGCGCAGGCAGTGACCGCGACCGGAACCCTGGACCACAAGGTGCTGGCAAAGTATCTCCGGGAGAATGAGATCAGGACGATCGTCGGCAACATTCGCTATGGCCCGACCGGCGAATGGGCGAACCCGCGCATCGTCTACGTGCAGTTTCGGGGAATCGCGGACAAGAACCTCGACCAGTTTCGCAGCGCCGGCAAACAGGTGATCGTCGCTCCTGACGCATTCAAAACCGGAGAAGTGAACCCTTTCAGTCAGGCGCGCAATTAGACGGCGGCAAGCGCGGCCGAACCTCCCCCAAGACAGGAATCAGCGATGTCGTTCGAGCTTCTGGGCGAGGCCATCATCGCCGGCGTGCTGCTCGGCTGCTTCTATGCCGCCTTGAGCGTCGGCCTTTCGGTTGCCTTCGGACTTCTGGACGTGCCCCAGATCGCACATCCCGCCTTTCTGATTGTCGGCGCGTATGGAGCGTATTTTCTCGGCAGTTTCGGTCTGGATCCATTGCTCTCCGGATTCCTGCTCACGCCGGTCTTCTTCCTGGCCGGCCTCGCTGTCTACCGCTTCTATCACGCCGCCTTCGAAAGCCGCGGCACCGACGCAGGTCTGCGCGGACTTGCGCTGTTTTTCGGTATCGCGTTCATCGTGGAGGTGGCGCTGATCCTGGGCTTCGGCGTGGACCAGCGCATGGTGGAGGCCGATTACATTGGCAAGAGCGTCGCGCTGGGAGACGTGCGCATACCCATTCGTATGCTGGTCGCCGTTGGCGTGGCGCTGGTGCTGATCGCCGGCCTCTCGCTGTATCTTTCCGCCACGTTTACCGGCCGCGCCATCAAGGCCGTTGCACAAGACCAGACGGCGCTGGCGCTGATGGGAGCCGATCCGGTGCGCATCAAGCAATGGGCATTCGGAATCGCTACCGGAACCTGCGCGCTCGCCGGGGCACTGCTGATCATCGTCGCTCCTGTCGAACCGGGTTTGGGGCGCCTTTACATCGGCCGGACATTCTGCGTTGTCGTGCTCGCCGGGCTGGGTAGCATGCCGGGCACCCTCCTCGCGGGCATCATCCTCGGCATCGCCGAGAGTATCGTGCTCACCTCGCTCGGCGCGTCCTGGGCACCCGCGGTGGCCTTTGGGCTCCTACTTCTCGTGCTGGCCGTCCGGCCGGCCGGGCTGTTCGGGCAACGCTGATGGTCAATCGGCCTGCCCATCCCGCGGTAAAGCGCTGGACCGGCTTCGTTGCCGGAGCAATCGTGATTCTTTTCATCGCGCTGCTACTGGCACGGGTCGTCGGCAACGAGTACTTTTTTTTCGCCGGCTACGTGGTGCTGCAGTTCATCGTGCTGGCGACCGCCTGGAACATCCTCGGCGGATATGCCGGGTATGTGAACTTCGGATCGGGCGCATTCTTCGCCGCAGGCGCCTACACCGCCGTGGCGTTGATCAAAGCCTTCGCGGCGCCGCTGCCCGTTCAACTCGCCGCTGCGGCGATGGTGGCGGGCCTGATGGGATTCGCCGTCGGCGCAATGACATTGCGCCTTCGCGGAATCTTCTTCTCGATTGCCACCGTCGCCATCGCCGTGATCTGCGAGACCATCGTGCTCAACTGGGGCTTCGTCGGCGGCGCCCGCGGCGCCACGGTACTGCAGCCGCCTGCGCCTGCCTTTTTCGCGTCCTACGCCCGGATGCTGTTCGTGGTGATGACACTGCTTGCGGTGCTGGCCGTCGCGCTGGCGCGCTACATCGAGACTTCGTGGATAGGCCGCGGATTGCGCGCGATCCGCGACAACGAGGAAGCGGCCGAGTCCGTGGGCGTTCCCACGCTGAAACTGAAACTCTTCGCCGCGACCGTTTCCGGCGCACTGATGGGCATTGCCGGTGCACCGTTTCCGCTATACATGAATTTCATCGAGCCCACTTCCGCATTCAGCCTCAATTACGCGGTTTCCGCGCTTGCCATGCCCATCATCGGCGGCACCTCGAGCTGGGCCGGACCGGTGATCGGCGCAGTATTGCTGGGTTCCGTCCAACAGATCGTTACCGTCACCATGTCTTCGGAACTCAACGTGCTCGTCCTGGGGCTGTTGCTGGTCGCGTTCGTTGTAGCGGCTCCCGAAGGCATCCTCGGGCTCGCACGCCGGCTGTCAGGGAAGGCAGGCGCCAGGTGACCGGGGTCCTGCTCGATGTTCGCGCGGTCACTAAGCGTTTCGGCGGCTTCGTCGCGTTGTCGGAAGTGAGCCTGACCGTGCGCTCCGGTGAGCGGCTCGGCATCATCGGGCCCAACGGGTCGGGCAAGACTACGCTCATCAACTGCATTTGCGGGTCGCTCTCCAGTGATAGCGGATCGATCGGATTCGACGGCACCGACGTTACCCGGCTTGCCTCCTATCGCCGCACGCGCCTCGGCATCGCGCGCAGTTTCCAGGTTCCGCGCCCGTTCTCGAGCATGACGCTGGCCGAGAACGTTGCGTTGCCGCTGGAATATGTCGCGCACCGGCGTTCGCTGCACGTCACGGACGTTTCCGCCGAAGCCCGATCCATCCTGGCGCAGATGGGCCTGGACGACCGGGCCGAGGCGCCGACCGGCAGCCTGACCCAGGTGGATTTGCGCAAGCTGGAGTTGGCGCGCGCAATGGCGATCCGCCCACGCCTGTTGATCCTGGACGAAGTGATGGCGGGACTGTCCTCCGTCGAAGTCGATGAAATACTCGAAATCATTCTCGGCCTGAGCCGGCAGGGTGTCACCGTCATGATGATCGAGCACATCATGCGTGCGATCATGCGTTTCTCCGAGCGCGTAGTGTGCATGGATGCGGGACGCGTCATGGTTGAGGGGCCGCCGGATCATATCGTGCAGGACCCCGACGTGCGGAGGATCTACCTCGGTGTATAGACTCGCGATCGATGGTCTCGAGGCCGGTTACGGCGCCGTGAAAGCACTGCATGGCGTGTCGCTCGAAGTGCGCCAGGGCGAGACGGTGGCGTTGCTCGGAACCAACGGCAACGGCAAGAGCACGCTTATGAAATGCATCATGGGGCTGCTCAAGCCTTCCGGCGGCTCGATCGTCCTGGAAAAGGATGGCGAACGCGTCGAGCTGACCGGAAAAAGCACTCATGAAATTGTCGCCATGGGCGTGGCGATGGTTCCGGAGGGCCGCCGGCTTTTCCCCAAGCTCAGCGTCAGGGAGAACCTTCTGCTCGGCGCATACCGGCGCGGAGCGCGCGGCGGAATCGAACACAATCTTGCGCTCTGCCACGAGGCCTTCCCGGTGCTCCAGGAACGATCCGCCCAGTTGGCCGGGAGCATGAGCGGAGGCCAGCAGCAGATGCTCGCGATTGCGCGCGCGATCATGTCGGCGCCGAGACTGCTGCTGGTCGACGAACCTTCGGTGGGCCTGTCGCCTGTGCTGGTGAAGCAGATGGTTGACACGATCGCGGCGCTCAAGGAGCGCTTCGGCCTGACGGTGCTGATGGCCGAGCAGAATTTCCACCAGGCGAGCCGCATTGCGGACCGGGGCTACATCATCGTTCACGGCGAGATCGCCTTCGAAGGCAGGAATCTGGTCGAGCTGCAAAACAGCGAGCTGGTGAAACGCTACTACCTCGGGTCGTAATCAAGACCGCGGACGAACACGGGAGAGCAACGATGGCATCACTGCCACGCGTAGGTTGGATCGGCGCCGGCCGCATGGGCGTGCCGATGGCCGATTTCATTTTGAAGGCCGGTTATCCGTTAAGCGTTTTTTCGCGCACCGCGGCAAGCCGGCAGAAGCTTGTAGCCCTCGGTGCCCGCGAGGCTCTGAGCGCGGCGGAATGTGCACGCGCCTCGGAAGTAATATTCGCCGCGGTCCCGGACGACGCCGCGTTGCGCGAAGTTGCGCTCGGGCCGCAGGGCGTGCTGGCCCATGCCGGGCCGGGTGCGATCTTCGCAGACACCAGCACCGTGTCGCCCGAGGTTTCCGCCGAAATCGATCGCGAAGCAGCGGCACACGGGGTTGCCTACCTGCGCATGCCCATTTCAGGCAATGCACTGTCCGCCAGGACCGGCGACCTAACCGTGCTCGTGTCGGGACCGGAGTCCGCCTGGCACACCGTCAGGTCCATCGTCGAGACGTTCAGCAAGGCGCAGGTGTATCTGGGCGGCGGGGAGCAGGCGCGCTACATGAAGCTCGTAATCAACGCCGTGGTCGTCAGCACCGCGCAGGCAATGGCGGAAGCATTGACGCTGGGCCGTAAGGCCGGGCTCGAGTGGAACCTCATGCTCGACACCATAGCGCACAGCACCATAGCCTCACCCTGGCTCAAGGCGAAGATTGCGCTACTCAAGCCACGCGATTTCACGCCAACGATGACCCCGAGGCTGATTCTCAAGGATATCGACCTGATGCTCGCCGCTGCCCGTGCCAACAACGTGAACATGCCTTTGACGTCACTGACGCGCGAGCTCTGGCAGGGTCTGCTCAGCGAGGGTTACCGCGAAGAAGACTACATGGCGGCCGTCAAACTGGCCGAAAAACGATCGGGCCTGGTCACCGATATCAACGATGCACCGGGGACAGCAAGTAAATGACGACCGATACCGGGATCCACCGCGGACGTGTCGTTGTCATCGGCGGCTCGCTGGTGGGTTTGATTGCGGGCAATCTGTTTCACCGGCTCGGGTGGGACGTCAAAGTCTTCGAGCGCGTGACCGGCAATGTCGAAGGCCGCGGTGCGGGGATCACCATCCTTCCGGGGCTTGTAGACGGATTTCGCGCAGCCGGTGCGGATGTATCCGAGCAGTCCCTCGGCGTTGAGCTTCCGGCGCGCATCGCACTCGACAAGGCGGGCAGGATCGTCGCCGAGCGTCCCTTCCGGCAGGTGATGACCTCGTGGAAGCGCTTGTACGATGCACTGAAGAATGTCTTCCCGAACGAGCGCTATCACGGGGGCATGACGCTCGAACAGGTCGAGCAGGACGATGCCGGCGTGACCGCGTGCTTCGCCGGCGGCGCGCGCATCGAGGCCGATTTGCTCATCGCGGCCGACGGGTTGCGCTCCACGGTGCGCGGCCAGTTCCTGCCCCAGCTCAAGCCGTATTACGCCGGTTACATTGCCTGGCGGTGCCTGGTGGACGAGGGCGAATTGTCTGCACCCACCCACGCGGCCTTGTTCAACCGTTACACGGTCTGCGTCGCACCGGGGCAGCAGGGCGTCGGCTACGCGGTGCCGGGGTCGGGCCACAGCGTCGAGCCGGGCCGCAGGCAGTTCAATGTCGTCTGGTACCACCCGGTGCCCGAAGACGGGCTGCGTTCCCTGATGACTGACGATACCGGCCATTATCACGCGAACGGAATTCCACCGGCTTTGATCAGCTCCCGGGTGCGGCAAGAGATGGTGGAGAAGGCGCAACAGGTTCTGGCGCCACAGTTCGCGGAAGCCGTACGGCGCGCCAGGCTCCATTTCTTCCAACCGATCGTCGACCTGGAGATGCCACAGCTGGTCTTCGGACGCGTAGTCATTATCGGCGACGCCGCATTCACCGCCCGGCCGCATGTGGCGATGGGCGTACCCAAGGGAGCCGGTGACGCGCTCGCGCTCTTGGAGGCGATCAGACTGGGCGTCCGCGACTCCCCGCCCGCCCTTGAGCGATTCGAAGCGCAACGCCTGCATATCGGCCGCGCCATCGTCGCGCGTGGCCGATACCTCGGATCCTACATGGAAGCCCAGTTGAAACCGGAAGAAGAACGCCGCCGTGCGGAAGCGCTGCGCGTGCCGGAGCGCGTGATGATGGAGACCGCGGCACCGATGGACTTCGGCTAGAAATACAGGGCCGAGGGGCAAGGTACGAGGGCCGAGAAAAGGCCGTGACGACGTGGCGATCGTGACGGGGACAATGCGAGAATTGGAGACTGAGTGGCGGCGAGTACTGCGTGGTACGTGCTGAGCGTCGCGAAATTGGTGCGGCGCTGATTCTCCACCATCTATTCTCGTATTTCCTTTGCGTTCCTTTGCGTCCCTTGCGTTGAACGCTCTTGATGCTGGCCTTCGGCCAGCTACCCAGCCCTTGAACTTTCGGCCAGTGCCTCGCGGAAGCTGCGGTTCTGCAACAGTTGTTGAACCGCGCCGGCCAGAGAATCGCTCAGGGACTCGTAGTAGTTGTCCGCCCTGTATGAACGCCCGAATCGGGCGGTAGCGCCGCTGGTCAGGCCCGACCACAACACTTTGCCCTCCGGGTCCGTCAGGGTGACACGCAGAATGACTTCCGCCTGATAGGTTTTGGTCTCGTCAACGAAGAACCGTCTCAGCTCCGTCTTGAGAATGGCGGTACCGTCGCTGTCCACGACACCTATTCCGGCTGCCGACATCAGCGCCTTCATGCGACTGGTGACGAATGCAGGGACATCGTCGAGCGTCGTCACCTGCCGCGGCGTCGCTTCCTCGCGGTTCTGGCCGATCAACGCAGCGTTCTCGCGTCCGTCGGTGACCGGATCAAGGAGCAGCCTGGCGTTCTGCAGTTCGGCCAGCTCGGCCGATCCCATGGAAAACATGCCGGTGGTCGGCTTCCAGAGCAACGGAATGTTCTCCAGCCCGGTACTGGCACAACCGGCAAGAAAGGCCAGGAGAAAATACAGGCGCTTGCTCATGCTCGTTCCTTCCTGTCGAATGATCTGCGCCGGGCGCATAGTCCAATCGCCTCTATGCAGTATTTTCATAATAGCGCTGAGGGAGACTCGCAGCCATTGCAACGCCTCCCGCCACCAGTCACGCAATTCTGGGCCTGCGTCGTCTTGTATACTTGAGGGCGCTCAAATCCTCTGGGTCAATCTTCATGCGCTCGATGCTCGCAATCGCAGCCAGCCTGCTGGTTCTGAATGGCTCGATGGTCATGGCCGTGGATCTCGACAAGTTGCCCAAAATCGGCGACATGGCCAACAAGCCGTTGCTCGACAACGTCAACAAATCCCTAGCAGATCAGCAGATCAGGGATGGCCAGTTTGAGTTCAAGACGGGGAAAGCCGAGTTCGCGGCCGGAAACGAGAAGAGGGTCATCGGGCTCATGAAAATCCTGACCGAAAACTCCAAGTCGCTCAAGACCGCATTCCCGAAGCTGCATGTCGTCGCCGAAGGCCATACCGATGCCGAGGGTGGCGCAGCGGCGAATCAGAAGCTGTCCATGGCGCGCGCAAAGACGGTATGCGCCGCACTCAAGGCAAAGGGAATGAAACTGCCGTGCACCGCCACCGGAGTGGGTTCTTCGAAGCCCCTCGTTTCCCCGGAAAAGACCGCGGCCGACAAGCAGAGAAACCGCCGTGTGCTGGTGCAACTCGCCAAGTGAAGCTGTAGAAAGCAGCACAAGGAGGCCGCCGCGATAAGAAAGTGACTTGCGGTGGTTTCATATCGCTTAGTCAGTAACTAGTAGTTTCAGCAGGCGGCCTTTTTCTTTCCGAGTATGTGGGCAAACGCACAGAACGTCCCCCAACTGACGGGGATAGTCACCGTGACGACGCTCGGGTCCAAAAACCTCAGTACCGTACGCAGAAATCTGCGGCCGCAATGAATCAACCACACATCGGCCGTTTTTTGACCCAGACCATACAGTGGCAATCGAATCGGCCGGTGATCCGCATCGTTCAACGATTGATAAACTTTTATGGAGGCAACAACAATGAATACAAGTCTCGGGAAGCCAGCCATCGCACTTGCGACTGCGACTCTGATGATCAGCTTTCTTTTTTCCGGCGCCGCAATGGCGGTAGCGCCGATAAAAGTCAAACTCAGTGGTGGCCAGGAAGTGCCTCCGGTGAAAAGCTCCGCGAAAGGCAGCGGCAAGATTGTTGTCGGCGATGACAAGTCCGTCAGCGGCACCATAAAGACGTCAAAAATGACGGGGACGGCCGCGCACATTCACCAGGGCGCGAAGGGTGAAAATGGTCCGCCCATCATCACTCTGACAACGTCATCACCAGGCAAGTGGACTGTTCCATCCGGCGCAAAGCTCACCGACCAGCAGTATCAGAGTCTCAAGGACGGCAACCTCTACATCAATGTCCACAGCGACGCGCATAAAGGTGGAGAAATCCGCGCGCAGTTGAAACTGAAACCGTAACGCAGCCGCAGACTTCATCAAAGAAGCAAGGAGGCCGTCGCGAGACGGCCTTTTCCTTTTCGGGTGTGTGGGCAAACGCACAGAACGACTTGCACCGGAGGGGGAGAGTCGCCATTACGACGCCCGGGGCCACAACTTTGGCGCCGTACGCAGGGATCCGCGGTCGCCATGGATCAACCGCACACCGACCGCTTCATGACTTACAACACACAGTGGCAGTCGACTGAACCGGCGATCCGCGCCGTTCGCATATTTGATCAACTCTGATGGAGGCAATAACCATGAATAGAAATCTCAGGAATCCAGGCACTACTCTTGCCGCTGTAGCGCTGATGGTTGGCGCTCTCGTTTACGGCTCCGCACTGGCCATGGTCCCGATAATATCCAATCTCATCGGCGCCCAAGAAGTACCTCCGGTGAAAAGCTCCGCGAAGGGAACGAGTACGATCACGGTAGGCGACGACAAATCCGTGAGCGGCACCATAAAGACGACAGGCATGAAAGCCACGGCCGCGCATATTCACCAAGGTGCCAAGGGGATGAACGGTCCGCACATCATCGACCTGGTCATGTCGTCACCGGACGAGTGGGCTGTTCCGCCCGGCGCCAAGCTCACCGATGAGCAATTCCAAAGCCTCAAGGACGGCAATCTTTACATCAATGTTCACAGCGACGCGCACAAAGGTGGAGAAATCCGCGCGCAATTGAAACCGTAACGCGGTCGCTCTGAGGGCGGGACTCTGTTTCGGTCCCGTTTCTTACGGCAGCTCCCTGCAGCGTCAAATCAAACGCTGGTCATGGGATCAGTTCCGCCGAGGATCCGGAAAACCGCCCTGGCGATGACCATGTCTTCGTCGGTACGGATGACCCGCACCTTGACACGGCTCGCATCAGCGGAGATGACCGGCTCACTGGCGGCGTTGCGGCATTGCGTCGAGCTGAATGCCGAGGAAATCCAGGCCTTCACAGATTCGCGAGCCGGACCACGGACGAGTTCTCGCCGATGCCGCCCGAAAACACGAGCGTGTCCAGCCCGCCGAGGGCGGCGGCAAAGGCACCGATCCACTTCTTGACCTGGTAACAAAACAGCGCCACTCGCTTCGGCGGCGCGGATGTCGCCGCTTTCCCTGTCGAGCAGATCGCGCAGATCCGAACTTGTTTCGGAAATGCCGAGCAGTCCGGACTCATGATTGACCATCTGATGAAACTGCAGCGCAGTCATGTGCTCGGCTTGCGCGAAGTACCAGGCCAGTCCGGGATCCAGATCGCCGGAGCGTGTGCTCATGGGCACGCCTGCAGCCGGGGTGAACCCCATGCTGGTGTCGATGCCGTTGCCGTCGCGAACCGCCGCGAGGCTTGCTCCGTTGCCCAGGTGGGCCAGCACCACCTTTCCGAGCGCCGCTTCGGCGCCGGCCACGCGCGCAAGTTCTTCCATGAGATAGGCGTAGGACAAACCGTGAAACCCATAACGCTCGACTCCGTCCGCCTGAAAGCGCCGCGGAATGGGAAGAATCCTTGCCACCCGCGGCATGTCGCGATGAAACGCCGTATCGAAACACGCCACCTGCGGCAGGTCCGGCAGCCGCTCGCTGAACAGGTCGATCATTGCTATCTCGGCGGGCAGATGCTCCGGAGCGTAGGCGACGATGCGGCGCAACTCGTCAAGCAGCGCTCTGGTGACAGGTTGTGGTTTATAGTAGCGGGCGCCGCCGTTTACGATGCGATGACCTACCGCCCCGATCGCATCGAAACCGATTCGCTGCGCCAGCCAGTCGCACAGAAAGTGCGCCGCTGCCGCATGATCCCTTTCACCGATCGCCTGGCTCTCGCGCCGATCCCGGACCTGATCATGGAATGCGAGCGAAGTTCCGGACAGGCCAATGCGATCGATTGTTCCCTGCAGTTTCCTCTTGGGCGGGTCGCCCCTCTGGTACAGCGCGAATTTGATGCTCGACGAGCCGCCGTTGATCGTCAGTACATGGGAGCCATCCTGTGTCAGAGTCGATTTAGCCGTCATTCCCTCGGTTCCGATCCGGGGTCAGGTACAAGGACATGGGACTCCGTGTCTCCCGGCTTATCGCTCGCACACCTCGCGCCGGCCCTCGACGTCCGTATGAAGGATCATCTTCCGGGCGGTCAACTCCTCGATCATGAACGTGCTTGCTTGATTGGGGTCGGTGAGCTTCAGGACTTTTCCGGAGACCACGTAGTTGTGCGTGAGCACTTTGCCGTCGGCTGTGGCTATGTTGAGCGTGCCGTCCGGCTGGAAGTTGTACTGGCTGGTTCGTCCCGAGATCGAATCGTGACAGGGCCACTGGCCCAGAATGGGGCTCGCGGAAGATTCGCTCTGCGGCTGCACGGCCGCCAGCGGAGGCGCGGTTTCTTTCGCTTCTCCCGGATTGGCGGGCTCGTCCTCGGGCTGAACGGGTTCGGGGGCAGGTTCGGGTGTCGGGGCAGCGACCTGGGGCGGGGGGGTGTTCTGAACCGGAGGGGACGCGTCCCGCTGCGCCCACCAAACTCCGACACCGATCAGGGCCACACCGACAACGATCCACTTTCCCCAATCTTGAAGGAATGCAGATTCCGGCTCGTCAACCGTCTTGACCGGATCGCGCGGGGCGCGGCCGGCTAACGACCCGTCGTACGCGGCGCGCTGGTTGGGGTCCGAAAGGATTTCCTTCGCCTGTTGCAGCACCACCAGCTTGTTGGGGTCAACAATGGTCGCTACGTTGTACTCCTCGACGCGCTTGATGATAGGCCGCCGCGATGTCCTCCGCGGTAGCCTTGGGATCGACGCCGAGAATCTGATAGAGAGTCTTCTTCATGGCGGCCGGAAAATGTTGCGCAAATCATGCCGCTTTGCGCTGCGAAGTGCAACTTGGCGCGCGCAGCCGACGAGCAGCGGCCCGTCCGCCAATCACCTGAAAACGATCGTCAGCAAAAAAAGCGCTTACCTCTTCGTCATGACGACTTCGAGAATCCACCGATACCACCAGTGTATCGTGCCGAGGTTGAATCGTGGCGTGTCGTCGAGTTCTGTCAGGAATCGCTCAGTTGTTTTGCGCCAGGTTTCCATCGCATTGCTGCGGAAGACTTCATCCGTGTGGCTTGTAGCGGATGATGCTGCGATCTCCGTCACACCATGTTCCGAGGGCCAGCGGCCAATGGCCTGCGAGGGATCGGTGCATCTTCGTGAATCCGCCAGGCGCCTTTCTGCAGCCTTCGACAGAAGCGACATGGCATCCGGTCGCGCGAACATCGGCCGTACACCGACCGCACCGCGTCACGACGTCCGGATCGCGCAACCTGGCTTGCCATTCGTCAACGTTCGCGCGGCTCCCCCCTCTCCATCAACGCCGGACGAAATCGAAGACCCGATCGCTCGGGCGGCGCAGACAAGGCGGCTGCTCTGCCGTTGCGATATCCACCTGTTGCCGGGCACGCGCTCGACGGCCTCTCACACCAGCCGAGGGACGGGAACCAGATCATCGGGACTTGGCCGCTTGGACCTTTCCCACGGTTTTCAGTTGCTGCACCTTGACGTGCGTTCAGGTCTACCATGCGTGCTCTTCGCGTTCCGGATTCTTCATAACCGACTCGAACCCTACTCGCTTTCGGCCAACAGCGTATCAGGCGATATAGGAGATCGGCATCGGCTGATCCGGAAACGCGCAAAGACTGCGTGCTCCGCACTCACAGCCACGCGGGCGGGCTGGTCGAAGCCGCTCGTCTCCGGAGCGAAGACCACTGCCGACAATCAAGGAAACCGCCGCGTGCTGGTGCCGCTCGTGACGTGTAGCTGCAGGAAAGCTGCCGAACTATTGAAGTATGGGCCTGCCCCTATGGCACTCTTGCGAGGTGTGGATCGCAACGCGCTCTATGGAATCTGAGGCGCCTAAAGCTCGATCCAGAAAGATCGAGATGCCAACGGCCGGTGGTGTGAAGCCGGTATCTTACGGGTCTGTACCTGCTAGGTACTCCTCAAGATTGGTAAAGGCATCACCGTCCTTGTTGCCAGCCGCATCTGTTAGTCCGTTAGCCGTTTCCCAACTGTTGTGCATGCCGATCACCGTCGGTGTCGGCAAGGTCGGAGCCTATTGGCTCGGAGAGGTCGAGTCCATTTCAATCTCGCGTCGATCTCATAAATACTATTGCCGTCGAGGTCCAACTCCAACCTCGCCAATGTGGCAGGCAATGCGGCAGGAGGGACAGGAAGTGCCGTAACGCGGATGCTGCTTCCAGACCCCGTCAGCAAAATCTGACCGCTATCCGGAAAGAGCTGACTCAGGGTGCCGAAAAAAAGCGGAGCGGTCGTAGTGACGTCGACATATCCGTGGACCTGATCGAAAACTCGCCCGCTAATGTTCGCGGTGAAAGACGTTGGGGCAAAGATATTGTCGTACACGTTCACGATCTCGAGATTTTCAGCTTGTGCCATCTCGCCCGTGTTGTTATCGAGAGAAACGAAGCTTGCCGTGATCGTTTCCGTGTCGGTTGCGATGTTTAGCTGCGCGCGCAGAGATCCACCCGCATCGATACTGACGCCAGGTCCGCGAAGCGTTAATCTTGAAAAACTGATAGTGAAGTCGGTTGGCTCAAGAGAGCCCAGGTCGAACACGTCCACGCGCAGCGTGGCCGGACCATTCAGCGTGACACCACCGATGAGGCAATTATTGAAGCTGACCATCAGTGTTCCAGTGCCATCGTCATTAAGCGTCCCGGACGTGCGCATCGAACCATTACCACCGTCGCAGGGTTCGGTCACATCGACCGGAATCACGGCAGTCACTGCTCGCTGAGCAGATCTCGCCTGTTCCGCGCGTACCACGGTGTCACGAAAGTTTCGATTGAGGCGCAGCGCAAGATTCATAAGCCCGGTGCCCAGATTCTGCGTGGCATCACCGCTCTCGATCGAGACGCCAAGGATGATCGTGGCGGTGTCGTTGCTGCCAACGACATTGGCGGTAAGCTTGGACGCGTTAGTCGAGGTAACGATCGCAGCACTGGTATTACCTCCGTAAACCACGGGTGCCGGTGCGCCACCACCATCGCCACCCCCGCCACCCCCGCAAGCAGCCAACAGCAGCAGGACAGCCAGCGATGACAGTCCGCGCGCAGTTCCCAGCCAGTAGGTCCGCATGGGAACACCTCCTCCCAGAGTCAAGATTGCATTCGCGCCCCATATCGCCTGATGCCAGCCTTGGTTGACCGACTCTAGGCAGACACAGTTACCGATCCTCGTCCCCGCACCTGAGAGTCTCCCGGGGTCAGCACCCGGACTCTCGTACACGGCGCGAGGCAATTTTCTTCTACTCCTGTCCTGCCCGATTGACAAGGTACTGTTTTGGATCAAGACCTGTCGGTCGGCCATCGGGACTGATAGTCCCTGCGGATTGAGTGTCGGACCGCTGCCCGTATTGACGGCAGCGCCGTTGACGACGACTTGGGATAACATTCTTGCTCGCCGCGCGGTCGGCAGGCGTGACCGAGTTGCTTGTCCGATTGAAGCTGACGAAATCTTTTCAGTCTCCAATGCAGGGCTATGGCTCTCGCAGACTTCTTTTCGGCTGACTACCCTTCTGCGAGAGCGCGCTTCATAGAAGCCGCGGACCGGCTCGGCTGGCGGCGCGAGGCGCATGACATTGGCTTCAGCGGTCCGACGGCGAGTCCCTGATCATCGACACGGCATTGCTCGGCAATCCGGTTCCCGAGAATGTTGTGGTCGTCTCTTCGGGGTTGCACGGAATCGAAGGGTTTTTCGGGTCTGCCGTGCAGCTTGCTTTTCTCGAGCAGCAGGCGGCACGGCTTGACGCTTCCGTCCGATGCGGCAATCATCCTGATTCACGCCCTCAATCCGTTCGGTTTTGCCTGGCGGCGTCGATGCAACGAAAACAACGTTGACCTCAATCGCAATTTCCTGACGGATTACGCCTTCCTGGATCGGGATCCCGATTATGAGGAAAGCCGCAATGCTTACGCTCGCCTGTACCCACTGCTCAATCCTGCACGTCCCCCGTCGCGAATCGAGCCCTACGCAATCAAGGCATTTGCGACGATCCTCTCGCAGGGTTGGGCGGAGCGCGCGCGCTTGCCGCGCGACCAGCGTCCTTCGCCGGTTGCCATCGGTTCGATACTCGGTCTCGGGCTCGCGCAACTTCGCAAGACCATTCCGGTCGGGCAGTACGAGTACCCGGAAGGACTGTTCTTCGGCGGCAGGCAGTTAGAGCGCACGACCCAATACTTGCAGGAGACACTCCCTGGTTGGGTCGGTCAGGCCCGGACAATCCTTCACGTTGACCTCCACACCGGCCTTGGCCGGCGCGGGAAGTACAACCTTTTCGTCGGCGATGAGGAAAACTCGGAACCGGCACGACAAGCGGCAACGTTGTTCGGCGCGGAGAATGTCGAGCCCTGGGGTCCGGGTACCGCTTACCGCGCGCGCGGCCTGTTGGCCACGCATTTCGCCTCGGTGTTCGGGGACCGCTATCTCTGCCTTACCGCGGAATTCGGCACGTATCCGGCGACCCCGGTTGTGCGGGCGCTGCGTGCCGAGCACCAGGCGCACCGGTTCAGCCGGCCCGGCTCGGCCGATTACGAATGGGCCAAGCGACAGTTGATGGAAGCGTTTTGTCCCAGGTCACGAAGTTGGCGAGAGTCCACGGTCGGGCAGGGACTGGCCATCGTCAAGCGCGCTTTAGACGTTTGCTACGGAGAAACCGGTATCCGTTAACACCTCGGCCGTGAGCGGTGTTGCCGACTTGCAACCGATCGAAGCTGACGTCTTGATGAGCCGCGGGCCCACCCAAAAAGGTCATGCCCATACCTCGTACTGAGGAAATGGAAGGTCCAGGCCAGACGCTCTCGATACGCGAACCCGCCTTCTGTCTTGTCCGGTATCAGGCCATCGTTTTCTGCAGCAGTGCCGCCGCGATCCGGTCGAGTTGCGCCCAGAATTCCGCCTTGATCAGAACCCAGCGGATCGGCCCGACCGAGAAGTGTTCCGAGAATTGTCTGGCGACGTGCTCGAATTCCTCCCGGCTGATCCAGGTCGTAGTAGAGTTCTAGCAATCGCAGGTGCGGATACGCGGAATAGTGCGGATACCGGGCAATCGCTTGCTCGTACAGGGCGATCGCGCTGTGGATGCGGCGAATGCCGAGCAGATCTTCGGCGTCCATCAGAATTTCCTCGACAGCGGCGTTCGATGAAGGGTCGGCGCTCGGATTGGTCGTGCGCTCAGTGAAGCCTTTCGCCGGGTACAGGCTGCCAATCGGGGAATTTCGGAATTGCCGGCTGCCCTTGGTCGCGAACCATGACTTGTAGACGGACGGACGAGGCTTGCCGGCGGGCTTGCCTGTCGCCGAAATTTCGCCACGCGCCGGGGTTTCGGCAGCTGCGGGCGGTTCATCCAGGCCCTTGAAGCGTTCCCGGTTTATGTAGTAGTAGGGATCCCAGGTGTTCAAATTTCTTACCGGATAGGTGTATTCATGAAGTTGCTTCAGCGAAACCAGCTCCAGGGCAACTTCGGGCGAGAAACCCTGCCTGTCAAGGCGGCTGGGCATGATCAGCTCATCCAGGTACGTGATCGTTGCGGGCAATCCCCAGAGTTCGTTTATTTTCTGGAGGATGCGCACATACTGCTTGGCCAGTTGCTCCGGAAAATCGATTTTCTTGGCCATGCAGTCGCTGGCTACGCGGTCGAACGGGGTCTTGTTCATTGGGTAAGCGTGTTCAGGAAAATTTGGTGCACCCAGATAGTTAGGACCCGATCCTGCGTTCGAAGCCCCCCGGGGGCGGGCAAAAAAAGCTTCCCTTCGGGACACTTTGGCGTTCAGCTTCCTGCTGTCCATCGCTCACATCAAGCCAAACCAAACGGCAACTTCATTTGCCTGACATAGCCGGTAGCAAAAGGCGCTCCACCCTGTGAGGGTGTGGCGGCAAAAGTTCTAAAGGGCGTTCAAGCCGCGCGACCGCATTCACCGTTGGGAAGCCAGCACGCCTGGTCAGGTGCCCGGAGCCAGGTCAGCACTCCTCTCGTGGGGCGATTTCCGATCGAGCCGGGGATTTCGGCTGCCCTCGATGGCGGATTTGGTGACAGTTATCGACAGAATTTGCTCCGGTATGAGCGGTCTGCGGCTTCGGCATCAGGCATTCAGACGCTTCCGTCGGCTTTCCGCACAACGGACAGGATGGCGGGACAAGGGGTCTGACTTAAACGGATACGGGAACCGGCTTGTGCATTCGTAAATTGAAAGTGCTGCGGCCCGCCTTGCAACCTGTGACTATCTCGATGCGCCTTATCTTCCCTTGAACGCTGGTGAGCGCTTCTCCATGAACGCCCGCCGGCCTTCGACGTAGTCTTCGCTGTTCATGCAGCGCGCCACCATCTTTTTTGCTTCCGCGTAATCGCCCTCGGCCGCGACCAGCGCATTGATGACCGACTTGGACGCGGCGATGGTCAGCGGCGCATTCGCCGCGAGTTCCAGGGCAATCTTGCGTACATAGTCGTCGAGCTCGGCGTCGGGCAGCACGCGGTTGACCAGGCCCATCGCGCGCGCTTCGTCGGCGCTGAAGCGGCGGGCGCTGAACATGATCTCGCGCGCGGCCGCGTGGCCGACGGTTGCAACCAGCCGGTTGGTGCCGGGCACGCCATAGCCGAGTCCCAGGCGCGCGGCGGGAATCGCGAAGCGGCTGGAGGCGTCCGCGTAGCGCAGGTCGCAGGACAGCGCCACGGCCATTCCGCCGCCCACGCAGAATCCGTGGATCAGCGCGATCACCGGCTTGGGCGAGTTCTCGATCGAATGATGCGCAGCATCGACCAGGGCCTCGTACGCCTTGACATCGGCTTCGCTGGAACGGCGCTGCTCGAATTCGGAAATATCGGCGCCCGCCGCAAATGCGGCCGTGCCCTCGCCACGAAGCACGATGCAGCGGATCGCGGGATCGGCATCGAGTTCGGCAATGGCCTTGGGAATCGCGCGCCACATTTCCCCGCCGATCGCGTTGCGGCGCGCCGGGTTGTCCAGCACCAGGCGACCGATCGGTCCGTCGCGTTCGACGCGCAGCTTTCCTACACTCATATGCTCTCCTTGCAGGAATTAGTTCTTACCACCAAGATTCTTTTCAATACCCCCTTGAGGAGTGCACAAAGGCACCAAGAAAAACTGACAAAGTTTCCGGGTTTTCATTTGCATTCCTTGGTGTCTTGGTGCCTTGGTGGTTAAGTTTTCGGATTTCCTCTCTTTACTCACGGCGTTCCGCGGCAATTTTCAAACCTGCTAGATCACTTCGCACGCGCGCAGGCCGGCAATCTCCGCTTCGGTATAGCCGAGCTCGCGCAGGATAATGTCATTGTGCTCGCCCGCCGGCCCTATTGTCCGTTTCATGCGCGCCGGGGTGCGGGATAGCTTGATCGCCGGACTGACCAGCTTGAGTTCACCGCCGCCGGGTTTCGGCACCGGCACCGCCATGCCGAGGTGTTGCACCTGCGGATCGGCGAACACCTGGTCCATCTTGTAGATCGGCCCGCAAGGCACCCCGGCGCCCGCCAGCAGTTCGATCAGCGCCGCTGAGGTGTAGCGCCCCGTATGCCGGGCTATTGCCTCGATTCAGCGCAACGCGATTCTTCGAACGCAGTTTCGCGGTCGCGTAGTCCGGGTTGGCGGGCCAGTGCGGGATCGCCGAAAGCCTCGCACATGCGCGCGAAAATCGGATTGCCTGACGCCGCAACGTTCACGAAACCGTCTGCGGTCGGATAGACGCTGGTCGGCATGGAGGTCGGATGATCGTTACCGGCCTGCCCCGGCACCTCGCCCTCGACCAGCCAGCGCGCGGCCTGGAAATCCATCATCGTCACCATCGCCGACAGCAGCGAACTTTGCACCCACTGGCCTTTTCCGGAGCGGCTCCGTTCCTGCAGCGCGATCAGCACGCCCAGCGCCGCGAACAGGCCCGCGCTCAGGTCGGCAACCGGGATTCCGGCGCGAACCGGCCCGCCGCCCGGCAATCCGGTCACCCACATCAAGCCGCCCATGCCCTGCGCAACCTGGTCGAATCCGGCGCGCTCGCGATAGGGGCCGTCCTGGCCGAAGCCTGAAATGCTCGCGTAGATCAGCCCGGGGTTCTCCGCGGCCAGCGTTTCGTAGTCGATGCCCAGCTTGTGCTTCACATCCGGCCGGAAGTTCTCCACCAATATGTCGGCGGTCTTCGCCAGGCGCTTGAGCACTTCCACGCCGCGCGGATCCTTCAAGTTCAGCGTGAGCGAACGCTTGTTGCGATGCAGATTCTGGAAGTCCGAGCCCTGGCGCTCGCCCAGCATGTCCTCGGCATCCGGCATCTCGATCTTGATGACGTCGGCGCCCCAGTCGGCGAACTGCTTGACGCAGGTCGGTCCCGCGCGCACGCGTGTCAGGTCTATTACGCGGAGGTGGGAAAGGGCGTCCATGAGAGCAAGGATGACGGATGAAGGCGGAAGGATGAAAGGTGAGGGGTGAGGGACTGATGGGTTATGGGCGACTTCGGGCGGTATACTAGGGATTCTTCGTTACTACCAATCACCCATTACTCATCACCCTTCACCGCCCTTCGGGGCCAGCGGCCGGACTCGACCTGATGGAAGAAATCCTCCAGCAGACGGTTGAACAGCGCCGGCTCTTCCAGATTGGTCATGTGCCCGCTGGCGGGCAGTACGGCGAGTGCCGCACCGGGAATGGTGCGCTTCATCAGCAGCGAAGGTTCGAGCGTCGGGTCGTCTTCGTCGCCGGCAACGATCAGCATCGGCGCCGTCGATCCGCGCCATTTCCGCGGTCAGGTCGTAGAGCGACGGCCGCCGCGCCTGATAGCCAAGCATGGTATTGGCCGAGCCCTGCGCGGAATGCTCGGAGAAGTTGCGGATGAATTCGGCGAAGGCGCGCGGGTCCTTGGCCTGCAACTGCAGGCGCGCGGGACCATGGCCGTAAGTCGCCGCCACCTTTGCCATGCCCTCCTCGAGCATCGTCTTCGCGAGCGCGCGCGACTGCGCCTGGAACTGCGCATACTGCGCCGGATGAGCGCCGTAGCCGCAGCCCGCAACGACGCATGACAGCGCGCGATCGGAATGGGCGATGCCGAAATGCAGTGAGGCGAAGCCGCCCATCGAATTGCCCACGACATGCGCACGCTGAATGCCGAGCGCGTCCAGCACGCAGCGGATATCGTCTCGCGCACGCTGCTGCGAGTAGCGCTCGACGTCGGCAGGCACTTCCGACGGCGGATATCCGCGCGCGTTGTAGGTGATGCAACGGTAGCGGCGCGAGAAGTGCCGCACCTGCGGCTCCCAGGTCCGGTAGTCGCCCGCGAACTCGTGCACGAAGACAATCGGCACGCCGGAACCGGTCTCCTCGTAATACAGCTTCACGCCGTCGTCGGTCTGCAAGGTAGGCATGCGGGTCGCTCCTGCGGGAAGAACGGATCAGGCGTTTCAAACCGCCAGAAAGCCGCCATCCACCACCAGCTCGGTGCCGGTAATGTACGACGCTTCGTCGGAGGCAAGGAACAGGATCGCGTACGCCGCTTCTTCGACGTGCCCGTGGCGCCCCATCGGCACCGATTCCAGCACCTTCGCGCGCAGCTTGGGATCGGCGGCGGTCACCGAGGTCCGCATCGGCGGCATCAAACCCGGATGGACCGAGTTCACGCGGATGCCGTCCTTCGCGTACTGCACGGCGGCGGACTTCGTCATCATGCGGATCGCGGCTTTCGCGCCGTTATAGCCCATGTGCACGAATTCCTGTCCCACGAAGCCCGAGATCGAAGATAGATTGACGATCGCGCCCCCACCAGCCTGCTGCATCTCCGGGATGACGTACTTCATCCCCAGAAAGGTCCCGCGCGCGTTGACTGCCATCAGCTTGTCGAAATACTCGGTGCTCATCCGGTCGGGCACCGCGCCGCTGATGCCGGCGTTGTTGACCAGAATATCAAGCCGGCCGTACCGCTCGATGATCTCGCGCACCGTCTCGCGCCACTGCTCCTCGTTGGAGACATCCAGGTGCATGAACATCGCTTCCCCGTCCGCCGAGACGATCGAGGCAGCGACTGCATGTCCTTCTCTCTCCAGCACGTCCGTGACCACGACCTTCGCGCCTTCGCGCGCGAAGATCAGCGCTGTGCTCTCTCCCATCCCCGATGCCGCGCCGGTTACCAGCGCGATCTTGTTCTTGAGTCTCACCTTGCCCTCCCCTTTGCTATGCTTACCGCTTCTTATGTCGGATTCGACATCCTGGCGCAGCCCGGAAACGAAAACAACCCTGCAGGGCACTTCGTATCCTATTATCTACCGACAAGCTCGGCAAAGCAGCACAGGTGGCGGGTGATGAGTGGCTTCTGGCATTATTGGCGGACACAAGGCATCCGTTCCCGGATGCCGGGTACACGAGGAGAGCGTCATGACCGTCAGATTGTTTGCATTCGCCCTGGCCGCACTGAACTTTGCGGGCGCCCCTGCACTGATGGCGCAACCCGTGGGTTTTCCGCCTGCGCCGCCGCTGGTGAGTCCCGCGCAGGGCGCGATCGACTTTCACGTGCATTCCGAACCGGATGTTTTCGGCCGCAGCATGGACGACATCGACGTTGCCGTGCTGGCGAAACGCAAGGGCATGCGCGCGTTGGTGTTGAAGAACCACGTCACCATGACCGCGGATCGCGCGATGCTGGTCATGAAAGCGGTGCCCGGCATCGAGATCTTTGGCGGCATCGTGCTCAACAACGCGGTGGGCGGCATCAATCCGGCTGCAGTGGAATGGATGCACAGGATGTCGGGCGGGCGCGGCAAGGTGGTGTGGCTGCCGACCTTCGATTCCGACAAGCACATCAAGACGCTGGTGGACCCGAAGGGCTCCGGCATCGTCGTGGCGCCCGACGGCGTGGTGACGCCGCAGGCTCGAAGAAGTGCTGAAGATCATTGCGCGGGAGAACCTGGTGCTGGCAACCGGGCACATCCATGCGGCGGAAGTGGTGGCCGTGGTCAAGCGCGCAAAGGAACTCGGCGTGAAGAACATCCTGATCACCCATGCGCTGACCAACATCCCGGGTTTGTCCATGGAACAGGCAAAGCAGGTCACGCAGATGGGCGCTTACATCGAGTACTGCTTCCTGCAGTCGATGACCGGCCCGGACGCGCAACATGCATGGATGAAGCACTGGAGCAAGGTGTCCCTGAAGGACGTAGCCCGGGTGGTCGCCGAAATCGGTGCGAAGAGCCTGGTCCTGTCCACCGACCTCGGCCAGCATGGCAACATGACCCACCCCGACGGAATGGAAGACATGATCACCGGCCTGCTGAAAGAGGGCGTGTCGCAGGCGGACATCGACCTGATGGTGAAGAAGAACCCTGCGCGACTGCTGGGTCTGAAGGACTAAGAAGCAGGACCGAGGTTCGAGGGCCGAGTAAAAGCCGTGACTGGTGACTGGTGACTGATGACTGGTGACTGGTGACTGGTGACTGGTGCAGTGTAATTCCTTACGTTAAATGCGTTTGTTTTCCTTTGCGTCCTCGCTTTCCCGTTTGCGTCAACGCTTTTCAAGCCGACCACGGGCCCGCATGTCAGGCGCGAATCAATCCACTTCCATCCGCTTGACATCCCCGAGGATGAAGATATACGACTAGGCGCCGACGAACTGGCCGAGGAAGGCGCCCCACATCTGCCGGAAGCGCAGCAGCGCGCGCACGCGCGTCCAGGAGAACGCCGTTCCTTGTGCCCGCGGCGAGCAGCGCGAGCACGACAAAGCGAACGCGCGTGGGTCTCGCGGTGCGTATTGCGGCAAAAGGCGCCAAAGTGGAAATGGATGGATCGGTTATTGGCGGCTAGTTATCCCGGAAGGATCGAAAACGCAAGAAGACCGACTCGATTCTTGTCCTTCTCTGCGTACTTTACGTTCTCTGCGCCTCTTCGTTGAGGTTTTGCAATTGGACATCGGCGACTCGGACTATAACCTAGACTCCCATCGAAGCGAAGTGACGCAGCATTCGTTCAGCATTTGCCGAAATGCCGGTGAACAATCGGAACGCCTCGGCCGCTTGAAACACGGCCATGCCGCCGCCGTTCAGCGTGCGGCAGCCGATACCCTTCGCGGTGCGCAGCAGTTCGGTCTCCAGTGGGAAATAGACGATCTCGGCGACCCATAGCTCCGGCCGCAGAAACGTCGCGGGCAGGGGCAGGCCCGGATGCTTCGCCATTCCGGTGGGTGTCGCGTGGATCAACCCATCGGATTCGGCCATCGCACCACCGAGATCGGCACCGGGTATTGCCCGCCCTTCTCCAAAGCGGGCAGCAAGGTCGGCGGCGAGCCGCTTCGTGCGGCTCGCATCGAGATCGAACAGGGTGAGCTGTTTGACTCCCAGGGTCAGCGCCGCATGCGCAACCGCCGCGCCGGCGCCACCGGCACCGAGTTGCACCACACGATCCCGCTTCACGTCCGGCAGTCCGCGGCGGAAGCTCTCGGCGAAGCCATACCAGTCGGTGTTGTGGCCGATGTGCTTGCCGTCCCGCAGTACCACGGTATTCACCGCACCCAGCGCGCGCGCATCGTCGGAAAGATCGCTCAAAAGCGGAATGACCAACTGCTTGCATGGGTAAGTGATGTTGAGGCCGGCGAAGCCCATGCGCTCCGCCGCAGTCAGCAGGTCAGGGAGCGCGTGGACTCCAAGGGCGAGCTTCTCGAAGTCGATCAATTTGTATAGATAGAGCAGTCCCTGCTCCGCTCCCTCGCGCTCGTGCATCGCCGGCGTGCGGGAGGCCTGAATGCCGGCGCCGATCAACCCGACCAGAAAGGACTGTTGAATATTGCCCATGATGAGCGATATTCTGACTTAGAGCAGGGGAAAGGTTAAAGCGAAAAGCTTATGGTCAAGAGGCCATATCTTGGAACGAAGCTGGAGCCTGGGAGTCCTTGAGTTTACTTTCACCTTTTACCTTTCACCATTTTCCTTTCACTTTCCTGAGGAATGACAATGACGAGGGTTGCCGTTCTTGACGATTGGCAGGGTGTGGCGAAGAGCAGCGCGGACTGGTCGCGCCTGTCGGAACGCACGGAAGTCGTCTTCTTCGAGGAGCCGTTCAAGGATGTCGATGCGATTGCTGCGGCCCTGGCCGGTTTCGAGATCATCGTCGCCATGCGCGAGCGCACCAGGTTCCCGAAGGAACTGATCGAACGCCTGCCGAAGTTGCGCATGATCGCGCTGACGGGCGGGCGCACCTGGACGATGGACTTCGACGCCCTCAATGCGCGCGGCATTGTCGTCTCCCATACCGGCGGCACGCAATCCACCGCGACTACCGCCGAGCTGACACTGGGACTTCTGCTTTCCGCGACGCGGCACATTCCAACGCGCCGATGCGTCAATGCGTAAAGGCGAGTTTCAGGGGGGCGTGCCTGCGGGCCAGGTGCTCGAAGGCAAGACGCTCGGCGTCATCGGACTGGGCAAGATCGGCTCGAAGATGGCGCGTTACGGACAGGCGCTGGGCATGCGGGTGCTGGCCTGGAGCCAGAACATGACCGAAGAGAAGGCGGCCGCGGCTGGCGCGAAGCTGGCGGACAAGGCAACGCTCCTGACCGAGTCGGACGCAATCTCGCTGCACCTGGTGCTGTCGGAGCGCACCCGCGGCATCATCGGCGCACAGGACCTCGCGCGGATGAAGCCGGGCGCGATCCTGGTGAACACTTCGCGCGGTCCGCTGGTGGACGAAGCGGCGTTGGTGGAGAGACTCACAGACCGGGAAGCTGATCGCGGCGCTGGACGTGTACGCGCAGGAGCCGCTGCCCGCCGACCATCCGCTGCGCAAGCCTGCCCAATACCGTGCTGACCCCGCACCTCGGCTACTGCACCCGCGAGGTGTACGCACAGTTCTACGGGGATTCAGTCGAAAACGTGCTGGCTTTTCTGGACGGCAAGCCGATGAGGGTTCTCAAAGGGCCGTGAACGAAAGAGCACCGTGAATGTCGTGAATAGTCGTGAATGTCTGCAAAACGTACGCCGGAAGTTTCAGTGCGAGAGCTGCGTCTATCGCCAGAGGGAACCGTACAGGCAGGCAAGAGCGATACCGCAAGGGAATCCGGATAGAACGAATCGTTCTTACGATATTAGCTCCGGAATAACGTTGGCTTCGCAAACGTTAGCCTTCACTGCAACAGCCTGCGAGGCGGCTTGTTGTCACGACATTCACGCTATTCACGGCATTTCCGACATTCACGTCATTCGTCGACATTCACGGCATTCACGATATTCACGGTCGTCACGCCGGTGTGCCGCAAGGGCCCAACGTGTAGAATTCCGTTACCTTTCCCACGCCATTCCCTGACGTGAACGAACCCAGCGCGCTCCCCTCCCTGGCAAGCGTCATATTTGCCCGGATCACCGAGTTTGTGCGCCGGCCGGTGGCCGAGCAGGCGCGGCTGCGCGCGCAGCTCGAAGCCGCGCTGGCGGTGTCGCTCGACGAATTTCCGCCCCGGAGCCGGATCGTTCTGGACGCACCGGACGGCGTTGCGGTCGTGGTCCTCGACGATCCGGCGGGAGCCCTCGACATCGCTCAACGTTGCATTCTGCGTGACGGCGGCGGGCGTTCCAGTGGCGATCGCCATCAACCATGGCGCGGTGCGGCCGGCTCCGGACGACGAAGGCCTGCAGCGCCTGATCGGCGACGCGATCGGCACCGCTGCCGCAATCGCGCATTTCGCGGGCGCCGGACGCCTGATCGTTTCGCGCACTTTCCGCGACGCGCTATCCGCGGCTGCGCCTCACCGCGCGGTGTGCCCTGCGGCCGGCGGGCGTGTTCACCGACGCCAACGTGCGCACGCACGAAGTGCTGTCCCCGGACCCGAGCGTTCCTGGGCCGCCGCCGCAAGGTTCTCGCCACCGTTGGCGCGATCGCGATGATCGCTTTCGCTACCGGCGCAGTGGTTTTCCGCGAGGACATTCGGCAGCGAGGTGTACGCGGGCTAGTCCCGGCATGCTTGCGTTCGATATCTACCCGGACGGCGATATATTCGTGGACGGCATGCCGCGGGGAAAAAGCCCGCCGCTTGCGGAACTGCGCCTCGACCCCGGCCGGCATATGGTCGAAGTGCGAAAGAAGGGCCACTCCTCGTTCCGATACGAGGTGGAATCTCCGCCCCGGCAGGGTGGCCACAATTGAAATGGCGTTCACCCCCGGCGACGAGCGCGGCTTCTTCCGCCGCCTGTGGGATTCGCTGATGGTCAAGTCCTGAGCGACCATCCCGACATCATGGCAACGCAGAAATTGAAGACGATAGGACGCTACCGGATCCTCGGCGAACTCGGCCGGGGGGCGATGGGCGTCGTCTACAAAGCCGAAGACCCGGTGCTCGACCGGCCGCTCGCCATCAAGACCATCGTCATTCCGGCGGACGATGCCGATCGCAAGGAGTACGAGGCCCGCTTCACCCAGGAAGCCCGGGCGGCGGGACGACTCGCGCATCCGAGCATCGTGACCATCTACGACGTCGGCCACGAAGGCGAGATGGTCTACATGACGATGGAACTGCTCGAAGGCACCGATCTGTCCAGCATGGCGGAGAAACGGCAGATTCAAGGTGCCGGAGGCCGTGCGCATCGTCGAGCAGGTGGCCGAGGCACTGGCCTTCGCACACGATCGCGGCGTGGTTCACCGCGACATCAAGCCGCCCAATATCATGATCGTTCCCGGGGCCGCGTGAAGATCATGGACTTCGGCATCGCGCGGATGCGCCAGTCGGACCTGAAGACCGAGACCGGCATGATGCTCGGCACGCCGCGCTACATGTCGCCGGAACAGGTGGGCGGCCGCCCGGTGGATCACCGCTCGGACATCTTCTCGCTCGGCACGGTGCTGTACGAGATGCTGACCGGCACCAAGCTCTTCGCGGGGTCGGATCCTTCCGAGATCATGTACAACGTTTCGCAGCTGCGGCCGGTCCCGCCGAGCCGCATCAACCGCCAGGTGCCCGCGGTGCTCGATCTGGTGGTGGCCAAGGCGCTGGAGAAGGACGCCGACGAGCGCTACCAGGACGCCCACCAGTTCGCCGCGGATTTGCAGGCCTGCCTGCGCCGAACTCGGTGGCCAGCGCAACGACCCCGACACCACAGTGCGCATGGGAAAAGGGAAAAACGGTGCCGCAGCGCCGGAAGACGACGCACGCACGAAGACACTGCGAATCGGCGCCGAAGACGGCGACTCGACCGTGGCCGAAGGCGGAACAAGGACGCGCGCAACGCGCTTGCAGAACGTCATCGTGGATTCAAACACGCGGCTGGCGCTGTCGCACATCTTCGATTCATCCGGGGCCTTCAAGCGCCTGGCCGAACCCGACCCGAAAGATCACGCCAGGCTGATTCGCGCACCCGAGCCCCCGAATATCCTTACGCGTTTCTGGCACGACCCCGAACTGCGGCTTCTGGGCTGGTGCGTGATTGCCGCGATGGTCGCGGGATTCATCGTCGCGATTTACTAATTGATTCCGTCAAGTGCTTAGCCACAGAGGTCGCAGAGATCACAGAGAAAGACAAGACCAAGAGCGATGACGCAAAGGGCGCAAAGAGGAAAGGAAAGCGCGCAAAGAAAGCAATAAACGGGATTCGGTAAGAACGGGTGCACCCAATCTGGGTCCGCCAGAATAGCAGCGCGAATCGCCAGCCTTCAATTCAAGTCTCTTGTCTTGCCCTTCTCTGTGCCCTCTGTGTCCTCTGTGGCAAAAGGGATTCGTAGTTCAGAGGTGGGGATCAACGTCGAGGCGCACGATCCAGTCTTCCATCCCGGGCCGCGCGACGGGGTAGCGGTCCATGACCAGCGGATCGTGTCCCGGCACGATGTGATTGCGCGAGGTCGCGAGCCGGCGCAGAGTCTCGTAGCCGGCCAGCATGTCGCCGAGGTTGTAGAGGATAGGAAAAGCGCGGCCCTGCTCCATGTGCGCGTAGAAGTGGCTTGCATCCGAGGCGAGCACCACCCAGCCGCGCCGCGTGCGCACACGCACCGACTGCATGCCCTTGGTGTGCCCGCCGATGTGATGAATCTCGATCCCCGGGGCGATCTCGGCCGGCCCGTCGTGGAACTGCACTCGCTCATCGAACACGCAGCGAACCATGGTTGCGACGTCGTCGGCTTCGTAGCCGTGCCTGAGCATCGAATGGCACATGCAGCGGCCGGTGACGAAGTCCATCTCCTTGTCCTGCAGGTGATAGCGCGCCCGGGAAAACAACGGCAGATTTCCGGCGTGGTCGTAGTGCATGTGGGTGATGATCACGTCTTCGACTTTCTCCGGCGCAATGCCGAGTGCTGCGACGCCCTCGGCGACCGGACGGATGATCTGCCGCCCGCGCTTCCTGGCCATGGCTTCGTTGAAGCCGGTGTCCACCACGATGGTGCGGCTCTTGCCTGCGATCACCCACACGTAGTAGTTGAGCGGCATTTCGGTATCGTGAGGATCGCCGCCGATGAAATTCTCCGGGCGAGCGGCGCATCAGCCGCGCGTACTTGATCGCATAGACTTCGTAGACTTCGTCACTCATCGAGCTGATCTCCCGCGTTGCGCACGTTGACTCTCACCTTTACCGGCAGGCCCGATTCCGGAAATCTCACTCACGGCAGCGCGAACACCGTCAGCGTCATCGAGCCCGGTTGAGCCTGCCAGAACCCTGCCGCCATTCCCGAAACCACCGCGACGTACTGCTTGCCGTTGACCGCGTAGCTGATCACTCCGCCGACGATCGCACCGCCGCCGTTGAAGCGATAGACGACGTTGCCATTGCGCGCGTCCATCGCGAGAAAGTCCCCCGTAAGTTCACCGGTGAACAACAAGTCGCCGGCGGTCGCCGTCACGGCCGCGAGCATCGGCCGGCTCGACTGATATTTCCACAGGATTTCGCCGGTCGATGCTTTCAACGCGGTCAGCCAGCCGCGGGATTTTTCCACCGGGTCCCAGGTAAAGGAGCCGCCGAAGTAAAGCTGGCCGGCGATGAACCGCGGTTCGTCGTCGCGCTTGAAGACCCCACACCAGTCCACCGTCGGCACGACCAGCAGATCGAGCTTTGGGCTATACGCCGGCGCACTCCACTCCACGCCGCCGGCAACGCCGGGGCAGGTGTAAACGCCTTCCTCGGTCGGATCAATCTCGGCATTCTTGATGGTCGTCACCGGCACCGAGTAGAGTACCTCGTGGGTCTCGCGGTCTACCAGCCGCAGCAGTCCATCCTTTGCGCCTACGGTCACCACGTCCCGCTTCCTGCCGCCGACAACGGCGGTAAACAGCGGACTGGTAACCGGCAAATCCCAGTCGTGGGTGTCGCGCGGCACCGCTTGCAGGTACCACTTCAGTTTCCCGGTGCGCGCATCCAGCACCGCCATCGAATTGGTGTACAGATTGGCGCCGGGCCGCGTGCTGGCGATGAAATCCGGGGCCGGATTGCCGACCGCGACGTAGATGAGTCCCCTTGCGGTATCCAGCGAGGGCGTGGTCCAGATTCCCCCGCCGCCTTTCAGCCGCGCATCGGTTGTGCCCCAAGTGTCGGCGCCGGGTTCGCCTTCGTCGGGCACGGTGTTGAACCTCCACACCGGTTGGCCATCGGCGAGGCGGAACGCGCCGATCCATCCTTTGAGTCCATAATCGGAACCCGACGGGCCGATAATGACGAGATCGTCGTACAGGATCGGGTTGATCGAGAGCGCTTCGAATTTCTCCGGGTCCGCCGCCTTCACTTCCCACAGCAGCTTTCCGCTCTCGGCATCGAGCGCGAAAAGGTAGCCGTCCTGGGTGCCGCGCACGACCTTTCCGTCCTTGATGCCGATTCCGCGGTTCTTGATTGATGAGTTGCCGTCCTTGGCCTTCGGTTTCCAGTCGTGCCGCCATTTCACCCGGCAGGTTGCCGGGTCCAGCGCGACCGTTGCGAGAACCGTGGTGACATACATCACACCCCGGTATACCAGCGGATTGTTGAGTGCCCGGTTCAGGTCCGCGCCCTGGAACACGCACACCGGTCGAAGCGATGCGGCATTCGCCGGCGTAATTTGCTTGAGATCGACGTAGCGCACGCCGGCGTAATCGTGATTGGGCAGCAGCCACTCGCTACTGTGGGTCGCTTCGTTCAATTCTTCCTGGGTAGGACCAGTTGCCGCCTGTGCAAGACTCGACAGTGTCAAGACAAGCAGCGCTGCAAGGAATCTATTCATTGCTTCCTCCCCCTCAGTTCCTCTGTTGATCAGGCCCAGGTCCATTCACTCCCTTTCCGAATCTTGACCTTTCCTCCCTCCCCACTTGTGGAGAGGGGCGGGGTGAGATCAGGGGGAAAGGGCTGGGCACAGGTGAGCACTCAATGCGGTTGCAGCGTGACTGCCTTCATCGCCGCGGCGGTGGGAACCAACTCCGCCCCACCCGCCGGATAACCGTTCACCTTCAGAATGTACGCTACCACATCGGAATACTGCGCCTTGCTCAGTGACCCCGGGGCGTTGTTCGGCATCAGGCTGCGGATGATGTAGAAGAGATCGTCGAGCGTGTGCCGGCCGTCCTCCCAACGCGCGCGGAACGCCTCTCCGGTGAGCGGGGCCGCGGGACTGCCCTGAAGCCGCGCACCGTGACACGCGGAGCAGTGCTGCTGGTAAATACTTTCACCCCGCGCGGCCTGGACTTCGCTGAAGAGTCCGCCCGGCTCTTCCGAGCCCGCGCCGATTGCCTGCCATGCCGCAAATGCCAGGCCAATCAGCATGAGGACCGGTCGGACGGGCGTCGTGCGCAGGCGTAAACGAACACGATCGGAAACTTTGCGCATGCAGTCCGGAGCCTCGGGGCGGATTCGCACAAAGTAAATCGAAACCGAGTCGGCTCGACACTCACCGGATGTCGCTGTCGGGCGGCTCGATGCGATTCTTGTGGACGTGGATGCGGTCCCCGGCCTTCAGTTGCGACACGTCGGGCACTTCGATTCTTCCCCAGCGGCCATCGTCGAAGGAAATCACCACTTCGTAGTACTTCTCGATCATCGCTTCACGCATTGACGGACTGCCGTATACGTCAATATGCGGACCGCGGTCGGCCTTGTCGCCGAGCGAGAAGCGGATGATCGGTTCGATCGCAACGGGACCTTTCGGAACGTTCCGCGCCGCCTCGCGCTCACGCCTTACTTCCCGGATTTCGTAGATGACGCCGCACTCCGGACAGGGATCGTCCACCGACGGGCTGTCGCGCCCGCCCTCCTCCTGTCCGTAGGCAACCGGCGACAGAGCCAGGAACATCGTTGCGCCGAGCAGCGCGCAGGCATGCAGGAATTTTCTCATCGGCGTAAGTCTGAATTCTCGGATCGGCACATGTTGTTGCATTCAGGATAGTAGGGACCCCGGTCAAATGCCAGCGTTCACTGCATATCTGGCGCTTGAGCGCACGCCGTTGCGTCCGCGCGAACAACCGCGGCGCGCGGTGTTCTGCCCGCTTATTTCTTTTCCGCCTTGTCCAGTTCGGCGAAAGTTTCCCTGGCCACCCTGAACGCATCCACACCTGCCGGAATGCCGCAGTAGATCGCGACCTGCAGCAGCACTTCGCGGATCTCGGCCTTCGAAACCCCGTTGCGCAGCGCGCCGCCGATGTGCATCTTGAGTTCGTGCGGCCGGTTCAGCGCCGACAGCATCGCCAGGTTCAGCATGCTGCGGGTCTTCTTCGGCAGTTCCTCCCGGCCCCACACCGCGCCCCAGCAGTACTCGGTCGTCAGCCTCTGCATCGGCATGTTGAAGTCGTCGGCCGAGGCGATCGATTTCTCCACGAACTCGGCGCCGAGCACGGACTTGCGGATCTTCAGACCGCGTTCGAACAGTTCGTCATTCATCTTTCTTCTCCTGTTAGTCTTACCAAATTCAAACTTAAGCCACAGAGGACACCCACCTCACCCCGTTGCTCTCCCACCGAACGCGGGCGGAGAGGATGAGTGACCCAAAGCCCGCGCAGCGCACCTTCTCCGCTCTGGGGAGAAGGCGGGGGATGAGGTGCTACTGCTTCGGCCAGACGGGGCTGGCGAGGGCATCCTTCGCCGGATAGACAGTGATCGGCACGCCCTTCTGCCATTGCACAATCAGCAGGCTCGCGTCCGCGCGCCGGCCGTTCTCCTCGAACCTCAGCTTGCCGTTGCCGGGAAAGAAACTCGCCGCGCCGCCGCTGAGATTCATGGTCCGCAGCGCCTGGGCCACCGCCTGCCGGTCAGCCTTGCCGGCGGCTTCGAGGGCCGCCTTGAAGATCAGCATGTCGCCATAGGTCGTCACGAAATGCTGGGTCGGCCACGGCTCGTCGGTCTTGGCTTTCACCTCGGCGACGAAATCCGTTCTGCGCGCTGGTCGTCCAGTTGGCCACCACCGCCATCACGCCTTCGAGCTGCTCGATGTTCATGTTGTTGCGCAGGTCGGGGTCCAGGATCGCCGCGCCGTTGGAGATCGTCGGCAGCTTGCCGCGTCCGAGTCCGAATTCGTTCATTTTTTCCAGCAGCAGCTTGGCGTCCGAGATCACCGTAGGCAGCAGCAGGAGAATGTCGGGCCGCGCCGAGCGCACTTTCTGGATCAGAGGCGTGGCGTTCGCCAGCGGCGGCGTGAAGGTCTCGTCCACCACCAGTTTCAATCCGAGCTTGGCGAACTGATGATCCCGCATCGGCTTGACGAAAGACACCGACGCGGCGGTGTTGTCCATGACGATGCCGATGGTCTGCGGCCGCTTGCCGGAAGCCTTCTCGGCCATGTCCATCAGCGCCGGTAGCGACCCTTCCGCCTGCTGCACGCCGGTGGCGGAAGTCTGGAAGACGTACTTGAAGCCGCGCGAGGTGATCATGTCCGAGTACGAGAACGTGACCACCGGCAATTCCGCGCGCTCGGTGACTTCGGTGACGGCCAGCGTAAAGGAGCTGAGATACGCGCCGGTCGCGACAACCAGGTTGGGCGAGTTGGCCACCATGCGCTGGGCCGCATTCTTCGCCCGTTCGACCGAGTCTCCAGCGTCGAATACGGAGAGCTTGAGTTTCGCCCCGCCCATCGACTTGATGCCGCCCTGCTGGTTGATGGTTTCGATCGCCATGTCGGCGGCCATCTTCATCACCTGGCCCTGGCGGGCGTAGGGCCCCGACATCGGCGCGATCAGCCCCACTTCCACCTCTTTAGTCTGCGCCGTTGCCGCGAACGTGGCAGCTGCCATCGCCACGGCGAGCAGCGCACGACCAGCGTGCTTTCCGAGCGCATTTATTTTCGTGCTTGTGCATAACATCCTCCCCCGGTTCTGTTCGACTGCCGGTAATCCGACTCCGTTACATTCCAAGATACGCCTGCCGTGATCCGGTCGTTGCTTTTCAATTCGTCATGGCTGCCCTCGAGCACTACGCGCCCGGCCTCCAGCACATAGCCGCGGGTCGCGTAGTGCAGCGCCTCCGCGACGCGTTGCTCGACCATCAGCACGGTGAGCCCGGATCCGGCATGGATGGCGACGATACGCTCGAAGATTTCATCGGCTACCGTCGGCGCCAATCCCATCGACGGCTCGTCGAGCATCAGCAGCTTGGGCGACGACGCCAGCCCCCTGGCGATGGCGAGCATCTGCTGCTGTCCGCCGGACAACGCCCCCGCCTGAGTCTTTGCGCGTTCCGCCAGCACCGGAAACCAGTTGTAAACCTTTTCCAGGTTCTCCGCCCAGTTGCGGCGTCCGGCCTCGGTGCCGGCGCCCATCTCCAGATTCTCGAACACCGTCAGCGATGGAAACACCTGCCGCCCCTCGGGAACATGGGCGATGCCCAGGTGCGGCCGCGCGGAAGGCGCGACCGCCAGCAGATCGTTGCCCTCGAAGCGGATTGCTCCGGACATCGGCGGCACGATACCCGAAATGGTCTTGAACAGCGTGGTCTTGCCGGCGCCGTTGGGTCCGACGATCGCGACGAATTCCCCGGCGCCCACTCTTACGTGACGCCGTTCAGCACGGGCACGGCGCCGTAACCTGCGCGGAGGGCCTCGATCTCAAGCATTGGCGACCCTCCAGCGCTTTCCCAGGTAGGCGTCGATCACCGCCGGATTCCTGGTGATGTCGGCGGGCTGCCCCTCGGCCAGCACGGCGCCGTCGTTGAGTACGACGAAGCGGTCCACCAGCCGCACCATCGCCTGCATGGTGTGCTCGATGATGACGATGGTGACACCGCGCGCGGCGAGCTTGCGCACCAGTGCGATCACTTCCTCGATCTCGTTGCCGCCCAGTCCCGCCAGCGTTTCGTCGAGCAGCAGCACCTTCGGCTTGCCGGCAAGTGCACGGGCGAGCTCCAGCAGGCGCAACTGCTTGTTCGACAGGCTGCCGGCGAGAAGCTGTGCGTCGCGCTCGAGCCCAACCTGGTCAATTGCGGCTTCGGCATTGGCGCGCGCCTCCCGGTCCGACGCCGCGTGCACGTACGCGCCGACGACGACGTTCTCCAGAACGGTCATGCGCCGGAACGGCCTGACCACCTGAAAGGTGCGGCCGACTCCGGCGGCGCAGATTTCGTATGGACGCGCGCCGACGATGTCCGTGCCCTCGAGCAGTATCTGCCCCTGGTCGGGCCGAATGAATCCGTTCAACAGATTGAAGAACGTGGTCTTGCCGGCGCCGTTCGGGCCGATGATGCCGAGAATCTCTCCACTCACCACCTTCATGCTGACGTCGCGCACCGCCTGGAGACCACCGAAGGCTTTCGATACGTTGCGCACCTCGAACATGACCGCCCCGTTGCCACTCTTCCTGCGCAGCGGCAGTTCCGCGACCAGCGCCGATGCCGGGCTGGCGGACTGCGACTGCTCGACGGTGTCTCCCCGCTCGCCGGCGCAGCATCAGGTCCTTCACTTTCCAGAACACGCCCTCGGGCGCCAGCAGGATGACCGCGACGATCGCGATCCCGTAGACCACGCCCTGGATGCCGGGTATGACGTTGCCCAGCTTCGCATGCAGCAACTCGCTCAGCGGCACCAGGATCACCGCGCCGATCACCGGCCCCCACAGCGTGCCCACGCCGCCGAACATGGCGACGATCAACGCCTGCGCCGACACCAGCATGCCGAACACGGCGGGCGGCGTCACCACCAGCAGCACCACCGCGTAGAAGCCGCCGATGGTGCCGGCCATCGCGCCGCTCAGCGTGATCGCCTTGAGCTTCCACGCCAGTGTCCTGATCCCGGCGGCTTCGGCCGCCGCCTCGTCCTGCTTGATCGCGAGTAGCGACATGCCGAAGCGCGAACGCTCGAGCAGGCCGGTCAGCACCATCGCGCCGATCATCAGCGCCAGCGCCAGCCACGCGTAGATGCGATGGTCTTCGAACTGCATGTAGGTGAGCGGCGCCTCGCGCTGCATCGGCAGCGTCAGTTCCTGGTAGCCCAGCCACTCGAACACGTACAGCAGCGCCAGCGGATAGGCGAGCATCGCCAGCGCGAAGTAATGGCCGCGCAGGCGGAAAGTCGGGAAGCCGACCACCAGCCCGGCCAGTGCGCCCACCAGTCCCGCCAGTGGAATGCCCAGCCACGGCGACAGGCCCCAGTGGATCTGCGCCAGCGCGACGGAGTACGCGCCGAGCCCGAAGAACGCCGCATGGCCGAACGACACAAAGCCGCTGTAGCCGCTCAACACGTTCCACGCCAGCCCCATCACCGCCCACACCGGCACCAGCGTCATGATCAACTGGTAGTAGGAGTTCTGCGCGAATGCCGTCGCCACGGCATAGACGATGCCGAATGCCGCGATCAGCAGCGCCTGGCGGCGCAGGTTCGTGCCCGGCATGTTCAGTTCCGCCCTCTCATGTCCTGCGCGCCGCCCTGCCGAACAGGCCTTGCGGCCGCAGCAGCACGATGACCAGGAACACCACGAATATCGCGGTGTTCTGCAACTGGTTAGGCAGGAACAAGGTCGAAAGTTGCTGGACCAGGCCGATCGTCAGGCCGCCGAAAAAGGCGCCCGTTACGCTCCCCAGCCCGCCGAGCACGACTCCGGCGTACATGACGATCACGTACTCGAGGCCGACATAGGGCTGGAACGGACCACCTGAGGCAAGCAGCCCGCCGCCGATCGCGGTCATGGCCACGCCGAAGCCGAACGCGAGCCGGTGCGCGCGATCGACGTCGATGCCCATGTAGATTGCGGCCTCGGCATTGTCGGCGGCCGCGCGCAGCGACTTGCCGAGCCGCGACCTCGCCATGAACAGCACGAAACCGAGCACCGCCAGCATCGCGATCACCGCGGCGACGGTCTGTCCCTGGTTCACGAATACTGGTCGCGTCGCCGTAAAGCGGACCCAGCGCCCACGCGCTCGATGACAGCGGCGTGGCGATCGACACCGGCGTCGAGCCGAACACGTACAGCCCGCCGTTCTGCAGGATCAAGGCCACGCCGAGGGTGAGAATCAGCTGCGCGTAGTGCCCTTCGGACTCGAGCGCGCTGCCGCGGATGCCGGTCACCCGGCTCACCAGCAGCTTGTGCACGATGACGCCGGCGACGAAGATCACCGGCCCGGCGAGCAACGCCGCGATGTACGGATCCATCGCCGTGCCGAACACCGCGTGCGCGCCGAACAGCCCGAACGCGTAATAGGCGACATACATGCCGAGCATCATGAAGTCGCCCTGCGCGAAATTGATGACGCGCATGACGCCGAAGATCACGCTCAGGCCCACGCACATCAGGCCGTAGATGGCCCCGGTCAGCAGGCCCGCGGTCAGGGCCTGGAGGAAGTTTTCCAGCAACTGCGCCATAGTCATCTCACACGACAACTTTCTTTGCCACAGAGGACGCAGAGATCACAGAGAAAGACAAGGCAAAATACTTGATATGAGGGCCAGTGCCGCGTGCCGTGTGCTGCGAGAGAGGACGTGAACACCGTAAGTATCGCCAGAGCAACACTCCGAACAGGTTTTCCTTTGCGTCCGCTCTTTTCCCCTTTGCGTTCTTTGCGTCAACGCTCTTGATATCGTTCTCCTCTGTGTTCTCTGTGACCTCGGTGGCAAAAATTGCTCTCAGACGGCCGGGGCGCGCAGCAGCGCGCAGAGTGGCGCAACGTCCTTGCGGATTTCGAGTTCGTCTATGAAGGACTCGATCTCGCGAGCACGCGCGGCGCCGAGCACGCTTTCGGCCGCGGTCCGGAATCGCGCGCGCACGTCCGTGGCGCTCGCGTTGACGACGTCCTCCAGACGGATGCGGTGCGTGGCGCCGCCGGTTTCGCGCACTTCCACTTCGCCGCCCTGCTTTCCGGGATACGCCTTGGTCATCGCGTCGTCGATCTCGCAGCTTCGTGACGCCAACCAGCCGCTGCAACACCGGGTCGTCGCAGCCGCGTGAAGTTCTGCTCGGTCACGCCGCCTTCGATCAGCGCCGCGGCGACGTTGTACTGGATGCTCATCTTCGCCTGCAGGACATGCGCGAACGGTCCGGCGTAGTCGCAGCCCGGATAGAGCGCGCCGGCGCGCGGCACGCGCACCGTGATGGAGGCGATGCGCTCGGGTGCCGATCTTGTACTCGCGCGCAATCGCGAGCGCCGCCTGGCTGGCGGTCTGCGCGAAATTACAGGCGGGCACCGGCTTGTGATAGACGGACAGGATTTCCGGCTGACCCTGGAACAGCGCGACCTTCGTTGCGGCCGGGCGTTTGCCCAGCGCGGCAAACAGCCCGGCTTCGCCGTCGAGCGCGGAGGGCGACGCGAACGCGCCCAGTTCGGCCAGACGCGCCGCGGTCACTGCGTCGCGGGCGGCGTAAGCCGGCGTGGAAGAACATTTCGCTTCCGCCGGTGTGCGCCCACTGGTTGAAGCCGACCGTGGTGTTGGCGCCGAGCGCGATCGCGCTGGTTACCGCGTCGGTGCTCAAGCCCAGCAGGCGCGCTCCCGCGGCAGCAGCGGCGACCGGCCCGGTGATTCCGGTGGGACGGTGGATGCGCGCCACTTCGGCGTCCATGACCGCGCGGCCGATCTGTCCGCCGACTTCGTAGCCGACCACCGCGGCGGCGATGAAGTTGCGTCCGCGAACATGGCGATAGCTCGGAAAGCGCCAGCAGCGTGGGCAGCACCACGATGCCGAGGTGGCTGATGCTGCCGGAGTGCATGTCTTCGCGCACCAGGCCGTGGCCCATCACCGCGTTCGCGAACGCCGCATCGGCGTGGGAGGCTGCGTGCGGCGATCCGATCACCGTCGCGGCGCCGCCGGTTCCTTCAGCCAGTGCGACCGCCTGCCGGCTCCACGGCAGATCGCGCGACTCGAAGGCGCAGCCGATGAGGTCGAACAGACAGAGCTTTACCTTGTCGGTCACTTCGGCCGGCAGGTCGTTCATCGACATCGAGACGACCGAGTGCGCGATGCGCGCTGCGAGCGGCTCGCCGGTCCGGGCTGCCGGGCTGTCTTTCAACAGGCTGTACGGTTGCCATTGCGGTTCTCCCCGTCACTTGCTGCGTACTTCGACACCGGCCCACGACTCGACCACCCTGCAGATCGAGGTGAAATCCGAGTCGGCGCCGTAGACCGCGTTGGTCACCGCCAGCATCTGGCGCACCGCGGCACCCACCACCATCGGCACGCCGAGCGACTCGGCCTCGTCGATGCAAAGCCGCACGTCCTTGTACGACAGCCCGGTGGCAAAGCCGAAATCGAAAGTGCCCGGCAGAATCTGAGCGCGGAAACTTGTCCGCGGTCGCGCTGTTGCGGCCGGTGCCGGCATTGAGGATGTCGAGCATCAACTTCGGATCCAGCCCGGCCTTGACGCCCATCACCATCGCTTCGGACGACACCGCGATCGCGGCGGCGGCCAACAGATTATTGGCGAGCTTCATCGTCTGCGCCTGCCCTGCGACCTCACCGAGATGAAAGGGCTTGCCGAAGGTCTTGAGCACCGGTTCCAGTTCCGCGTAGACGCTCTTCGGGCACGACACCATGACCGCGAGCGTGCCTTCGCGCGCGCCCTTGAGGCCGCCGCTGACCGGCGCGTCGACATAGGTGATCTTGCGCTCGGCGAGCGCCTTGGCGACGATGCCCGCGGTGCGCGGGCCGATGGTGGAGAAATCGGCGACGCGCTTGACGCGGGTTCCCTCGATCACGCCGCCCCGGCCCAGGGCCACGTTCTGCACGATCTCCGGATTCGGGAAGACTGAGAAAGACCGTCTGCGCGATGCTCGCCACTTCGGCCGCCGAGCCCGCCCTTTGCGCGCCGGTCTTTTCCAGCGCGGCGACGGCCTTGTCATCGGTGTCGAACACGCACACCCGGTGGCCGGCGTTGAGCAGCCGGGTGGACATGAGCGACCCCATCTTGCCCACCCCGACGAATCCGTATAGTTTCCTGTGCCATTGCCATCCTCCCCCGTCAATTCCATTTGCGTGGGCGGCGGCGCCTTCATGGCCGGCCCCTCCGCTCGCTGCAGAGGCGACATAGTATCGGGGACGCGCTGATCAGGCATCCCCGAATGCGAAGATCCGCAGGCAACTGCATGCGAATACTGGCCGTTGCGGCGCACAAATAATCGTCCCGGCGCATGCCGCAACTGCATTGAGTAACGCATAATAGGCCCCGCAGGCCGGCGGTAAACCGAACTTCCGCGGCGAGACCGATCCGAGAAAGGACGTTTCGATGAATGCGCCTACCTACGGGTACACGCTGGGTTTCATCCAGAGCATGCTCGCCGAGAAATCGGGAAGAGCATCTGGATGGTTCAAGGAATTGGAACTCGGAACCGTATTTCAGCCGATATTCAGCCTGCCGCATAAGCGTGCGATCGGCTTCGACGCCAGCCTGCGCAGCGTCGATCCCCAAGGCAAGTCCGTGCCCGCCGAGACGCTGTTCGGCCCGGTGGACAACTACTCCGAGACCTCCCTGCTGGATCTGCTGTCCACGACGATCCACGTGCAGAATTTCTTCGCCGGCAAGCCGACGCACGGCCTGCTATTCGTCAATCTGCATCCCGAGGTGTTCCTGGACTCGGATCACACGGCGGATTTCCTCGCCGAACTGGTGCGTCACTACCGGGTGCCCGAACGCAGGCTTGTGATCGACATCCCCGGTTCCGTGCTGAAAGACGAACGGCTTAGCGCGCCGCTGGATCGTTACCGGCAGCTCGGCTGCCTGATATCGGTGGACGATTTCGGCGTCGACAACTCGAATTTGGACACGATCTGGCACACGGCGCCGGCGGTGGTGAAGATGGGGCGCTCGGTCATCGCCGGCGCAACTGCGGACCCGCGTGCCCGGCAGGCGCTTCCGCACGCGGTGTCCCTGCTGCACGAGATGGGCACGCTGGTCGTCATGGAAGGCGTCGAAACAGAAACGGAGGCGCTGATCGCAATAGACGCCGACGCAGATTTCGTTACCGGCTTCTATTTCGGCGCTCCTCACGAAGACCCTGCTGGACTCTCCGGGCCAGGCACGGTGTTGGACGAGCTGTGGAGCACATACAAGAAGCGTGCTCCCGGCCGGACGAAAGAAACATCCGCCCGGGTATCGCTGGAAGACGAACCTCTTCACTCTTCGGAGTTCAGAAAAAAGCGCAGCGCATCTCCCGCCGAGATCGGCCACTACCGCGAAGAGCGGAGGCCGTTCATCGCGGCGATCCAGCGCATCGCGTCCCGGGTGAAATCCGGAGATACTTTCGACATCGCTTGCAGCGAGTTCCTGACGCTGCCGGGTTCGATCTGCTGCTACATGCTCAACGCGGACGGCCGGCAGATCGGTGCCGAAGTACCTTCCCGCCATCCTCCCGCCGCGCAGGGAGTGAATTTCAACGCGCTCGCCGCGACCGCCGACGGTGACTGGTCTCGGCGCGACTTTTTCGGCCGCGCGCGCAACGAGCCGGAAGTCGCACAGGTCACCCGGCAGTACTGCTCGCTCGGCGGATACACCCGCTGCGTGACTTTCTCGATAGCTACGACCGTGCAAGGCAAGACGGTGGTTGTTTGCGGCGATGTGGATTGGACTGGGCACGCCCGCGTCCGACACTGAAGCCGGCGCCTTACATCCCGCCGAAGGCGAGCTGCCCTTTTCTTGCTTCTCCCCTCGTCCCCCGCCCCTCGGAAGGAGGCCCGGCGCGCGGACTCGTTACCGACGGAGTCGGGCGTTTGCGGGAAGCGTGCCTTGTCCCGCACCGCTATCCGAACAATCTCGCGCTGATGCCACGTGCGGGACACTTTTTTGCTTCATGCGCAAGCAGCATGCGCTTGCGCTCCAGGCCCCCGGCGTAACCAGTCAGCGAGTTGTCGGCGCCGATGACGCGATGGCAAGGGACGATGATGGAAATCGGGTTGCGCGCGTTGGCGTGCCCAACCGCGCGCGAGGCCTGCGGCCGGCCGATGCGGCGCGCCAGCTCGGCGTAAGAAATGGTCTCGCGTATGCTGTCGGCGGCGGCCGGGCCTTCGTGGCACTCTGCGCAGGCCATGGGGCCCTTCTCCCTTTTCCTGCACTCGGTCAAGTACCGCCGCAAGGCGGAAGAACTCTACCAGGAGACGTGAAAAGGCGCGACAAATACGCTTCCACCATGCAACAGGACCATGATGACCGCTATTAAACGACCCTTCCGCTGGATTCTCGTGCTCGCGTGCGCGCTGTCCGTCCTCGCCGGATGCAAGTTCGACATGCCACTCACCGCACGCTCCCCGCGCATTGCGCAAATCGAGGCGGCGAAGCCCGACCGCCGCGCGCTCGGCATGGCTCGGCTCGCGTTCGACGAGTTCGGCGCGCTCAACAACCACACCATCACCACCAATGCGATGCCATACAAGGTCGTGGTGGCCGCGATGGTGATGGAGCGAGCGGCGCGCGAAGGGTCGGCAATCGGTCCCATCGCGCCCGATTCGTTCTTCCGGCGCTACGGCTGGATCACGCCGACGAGCATCGACAACTGGCCCGGCGAATCGCCGCGTTTCGACAAGCCGTTGGGCATGGTCTCGGGGGAATTCCGCAACAAGCTGCCGCGTGTGCGCCTTGAGGTTTCCAACATCGGCTGCGCCACCTGCCATGCCGGGATGACCTATGACGCCCAGGGCAATCCCACGGGGCGCGCGTGGCTGGGCGCGGCCAACACCTCGCGCAATTTCGATTCCTACCTCAACGACATCCTCTCCGCCCTGCGCTTCGTGAAGGACCGGCCCGACGAATTCCTCGCGACCATCCCGCTTGTGTTTCCCGATGTACATCCCGACGAGATGCGCACCATCTCGAAGGTAGTCTTCCCCGCAATCCGCAAGCGGCTCGTCGACGCGCAGCGCACGGGAGAGGCGCTGCTGCCGTTCAGCAACGGTGGTCCGGGGCTCACGAACGGCGTGGCGGCGCTCAAGCTCCAGCTCGCGCCGACGGGCGCCCTCCTCGATCCGTCTGAGCATGGTTACGTCTCGATCCCCGACCTGCACGGACGGCTGCTGCGCTCTTCGTACCTCGCCGACGGGGTCTATGCCGCTGATGCGAACCATCGCTTCGAGCTGCGCCGCGAAGAGGATCTTTCCAGGTCGGGCCGCACGCGCTCCGCGAGCATCGTCGCTTTTTTCCTCGTGCCCACGGCAGGCATACAGCCCACGAAATCCGAAAGACAGGCAAAGCGCGTCGAAGACGTGCTGGCGTTCGTGACCGATTACCGTCCGCAGCCTTTTCCGGGGACCCTTGATCGCGAGCGCGCGCTGCGAGGCGAGCAGACCTTCGCAGCGCGCTGCGAAGGCTGCCATGGCCGCTACGTCGAGGATGCGCGTGGCAAGCGGATCGTGGCCTTTCCCAACCGCCTCGTTCCCCAGGATGAAATGGGCACCGACCCGGCACGCTGGAAGGCAGTGAGCGATGGCGGTGTGAGTGCGATCGGTCGCCTGCCGATCGCAAAGAAGATCAATGCGCAGCGCACTGGCGGCTACGTGGCCCCGATCCTCGCCGGAGTATGGATGACGGCGCCATACCTCCACAACGGCTCGGTGCCCACGCTCTGGCACTTCATGCGGCCGGAAACGCGCCCCGTGAAATTCATGGTGGGCGGGCACAAGCTCGACTACTCTCGCGTCGGCATTGCGGGCGAGATGGCTGCCGATGGCGTGATGCGTTATCCCGCGGGGTACGTGCCGTGGTCCGATCCCGGCGTGCACGATGCGTCCCAACCCGGCAAGTCAAATGCGGGGCACGAGAAGGAATTCGCCGGCCTCGACGACGCGCAGAAGGACGGCCTCGCCGAGTATCTCAAGACCCTCTGACCTTCACGCCAGCAGGAGCTCTTCGGCGGGAAGACGCGCGCTTTCGGCCGGCGGAAGCTGCGGCGCGGGCCCGACGCGGAAGACGTTGATGAGCGCGACGTCTCTGCCGTGCGCATGGGCCGCCACGAGCCGGCGTGAATGGTCGGGTGAATCGGCCAGCGCGGACATCGGGACCGCGCAAAATCCCGAGGCCGCAATATCGAGCCAGAAGCGATAGAAGGCGCGGCCCGTCGCGAATGGGTCTTCCGATCGCGGCGCGAGCAGCAGCGCGACCACGGTCGCCGAGCGGACTTTTGCCGCCTCCGAGACCAGCAGGCCGACGAGGCCCAGCGCCGCGAGCACCCGCACCATGCGCGGGTGCATCGCGAGCCGCCCGCCCCAGGCTTCCAGGGGCGACAGCGCGAGGCAATCAGCCGCGAGCCCGTCGCGAAACCAATCGCGGTGCCGCGAAGAGAAGCGCATCCAGGCATAGAGTTCCTTCGCGAACGCGCGGTCGCGCAGACCGGCGGCGGCGGCAGCATCGTATTCGCGCGCGATCCATGCCCGCGCATCAGCCTCGCGGATCCATGCGATCGAAGGCCAACGGCGGGCGAACTCGTCGAGGCGGGACAGCGCCGCTGAATCGGCCGGCGGAAACGTCCCGCGATAGGCGCGCCGAATGCGCACTGCGAACGCAAGCGCATCCGGCTTCGCGCCCGGCTGGACATTCGCAAATCCCACTCTGCGCGCTGGTCCTGCGTTACCGGCCAGGCGCTGCATCGCGCCGAGTTGGAACCCGCGTTCCGACAGGGCAATCGCCATGCCTTCCCACGCTGCGCCGAGAGCGATCGCCTGGTCGCGTCCGGTGGGGTCACCCACCACAAGGCGGCGCTCAACGCATTCGTGCAGCTCGATGCGATCGCCGGCGAAGCGCCAGCGCGCCGGCTGCGTGTTGTGCGGGCTCGGCGCCCGCGAAGCGCTGGCGACAAGCGCAAGCTGTGCCTCGCGCGGGAAGCTCATCGAACCGACTTGCGGAAGAGATGCAAACGGTGCAACTGCGTCGCCCCCAGCTTTTCCATCTGCCGCAGACTCGCGCCGTTGCCGTCCGAGATCCAGCTTACGCCGAGGTGCGTGTAGCCGCCGGCCTTCATGGCGCTCAGGAGCTTGTGCAGGAGCACGCCGTTCGCGCCGAAATTGTGATGCGCGCGCCTGATCGAGAAGAAGATGATCGCCGCGCGCCTGCGATGGAGTTTCAAGCGCAGCAGGTGCCACGGCGTGGTCAAGCCGATGCGCGAGCGCGTCGCCCGGAGGAAGGGATTCAGGTCCGGGATGCAGAGCACGACACCCACCGGCTCGCCGTCGTGATACGCCGTCCATGAGAGCGTCTGGTCGATAATCCACATCATGCCTTCGCACGGGAAGAGGAATTCCTCCTCGGTGAGCGGAACGAACATGGAGTTCTCGGCGAAGCCGTCGTTCAGAACCGCGCACGCCTCCACGAGACGTTGCCGGAAGCCGCGGCGCAGGATGGGCGTGAAGCGCCAGCGCGGATCCTCGAGAAGCACGCGCTGTTTCGCGCCCAAAGCAATGTCGGGATCGAGCGCGCGAACGTCCAGCTCGAAGGTGCGCATCGGGAAGAAGCGCTCGAAGCCCAGCCGCTCCAGCAGAGCGGGAACGTGGGGCGGGTTGGCCTGCTGGTACGTGTAGGCCGCGTGATCGAAGCCCTCGGTCACGATACCGATCACCTGCGTGATGCTCAGATTGAAATTGCCGGCGATCTCGGTGCAGCCGCGCGCCGCGACCCAACGGCCGGCCGCGTCGAGCAGCGCCTCGGCCACGCCGAGGTCGTCGATGCAGTCGAACCATCCGAAGTAGCCACGCGTGAGCTTGTGGCGACGGTTCGACTCGTCGTGGATGTGCGCAAGGATGCGGCCCACGATCCGCCCGCCGCGATAGGCGGTAAAAAGCGTGAACCGCGCGAAATCGCGGAACAGTGGGTTCTCCCGGGAAAGCGATTTTCGGAAATCGCCCTTTAGCGGCGACACATACGGATGGTCGGGGCCGTAGCACGCGAAGGACGCCTCGAAAAAGGCATCGAAATCGCCTTCGCGGATCTCGACCGGCACGGCGCTCATTTTTCGCTTTGCGCGAGGCGTCGCGCGATACGCTGGATCACAGCGGCGCGCGCCTCGCCCACATAGAGATCGGTGGCTTGCGGAAGCTGGAGCAGCAGCACCAGGGGCGGTTCGGCGCTTACCAGCAAGGCGTGCGTCATCTCGTGGCGCTCCAAGAGGTCGACGAGTTGCTCGGCCTCGTCGAGGTTGCGCCCCAGGGCGATCCAGGACCGCGCCGCGGAAATGCTCAACGGACCGCGCTTCGCTTCCGTGAGGTCGAAGAGACGCTCGATACGGTACGCCCGCAGGTCGCTTCCGCGCAGGACCACGTAGCCTGCCGCGACGGGCAGGTGACGCAACGACACGAGAAAGCCGTCGAGACTGTCCAGCCGCGCGTGAAGAAGCCAGCGAAGAAAGCTGCCGGCGCGCGATTCCGCGTGCAGGGCCAGCATCCGCGTGACGATCGCCGAAAGCAGAACCCACGCCGCGGCCACCGGTATGCCGCGCAGGGTCGCCTCGCGCCACGCGGGACCAAAACCCACGTTGACCAGGGCAAAGACGCCCGCCAGCGTCGCCGCGAATAGCGCCATCGAGGCGATTCGCGCCGGCAGCGGCAGCATAAGACGCCCGCTGGTCTCGACGGTGAGGAGCGCGTAGATCAGCACGAGCGCGCCGAGGCCGCCGAGGCGAACCGGGATACCTTGAAGCACCTCGCGGAAATCGGTCACCGCGAGGGGCAGGCTCGCGAGCGCAGCGAACACGAGCGCGCCGGCGATCGCGGACTCCCGCTCGCCGAGGTCGCCGCCGCGCTCGCGCACCAGCAACACACCGTTGGCGCCGAGCACGAGCACCACGCACGACAGGAATGCGACCAGCGCTGGCGTGCTGGCCGCGAGCCCCCCGAAGAGGTTCAGCGCGAAGAACCCGACGCTCGTTGCCGCGCCGAGCACCTTGAGCCACAACGGGTGGTGGCGGCGCAGCACATGCTCGACGAACAGCGTGATCGCGAGCGGGAGCAGCGTGGCGGCGGCGAACACCGGGCGACCGAGCAGCGGCCGCGCGTCGGCCACCAGAATCCGCGCACGAAGAGCATCACGGACGAGCGTGCCGAACAGGAACAGCTCCGCGCGCGCGGCGGGATTGCCTCGCGCGCGGCATCCAGACGAAGCCGAAGTACGCCGCGCAACCCGCGGCGCTGATCCCGGTGACCGGCAACGTCCGCAGGGACGGGTCGATCATCCGGCGAGCTTCGCCATGAAGCGCCGCACGACGGCGCGCACCACGAACGCGCTCAGCGGGATCGCGCGGGCCGCTCGACGCGCATCGCCCACGGGTTGAAGAAGTAGCCGCGGTTGTCGGCGCCGTCGAAGCGTCCAAGGATCAGCTTCACCGCCTCGAAGGCCATGAGATTGCCGGTCGTGATCACCATGGGGGCGAAGGAGGGGCGCTTGCGCTTGCCGGCGAGCAGCTCCCCCGCGACCTCGAGGTCGAAGTGCCGTGCCGAGCTGGAGTGCACCAGCAGATGCTCGATCTCACGGCCGAAGTACGCGGCCGGTCGCGTCGGCATCTATCGCTTCGAGGGACATGCCGACGGTCGGCGCGCCGAGGCGTTCCTCGGGCGTGGATCGCGGGCCGGACCACGAAGACCGAAGGCAGGGGCGACGGCGTATGCATCGATAACCGTCGCGGCGTACTCGCGCGCCTTGCGATAGAGCGCGATGCCGGCCTTGATATCGTCCATGCCGTTGACAACGAGCTTGTAGCGTACAAGCAGTTCGTCGAGCTTGCCGACCCACTCCTGCCCGTGCGTCTCGACGACGAGCTGCGGATTCACCGCGCCGGATCTGCGCGACCGTGGCCGCCACCTTGCCGACGCCGACGGAGTCGAGATTCGCGAACACCTGCCGGTTCATGTTCGAGACTTCGAAGCGGTCGAAGTCGGCGATGGCAAAGCCGCCCACGCCGGCGCGCACCAGCGCCTGCAGGCAGGCGCCGCCCATGCCGCCCACGCCGCAGACGAGGACGCGTGCGTCGCGCAGCCGTGCCTGCCCTTCCTCGCTGACGAAGCCGAGGTTGCGCTGGATGAATTCCGGGTACGAGAAGGATTCGCTCATGTCACGCCTTTCGCGCGCGGGCGCGCAGCCCGCCCATGGGCTCGCGCGGGTTGAGCCAGTGAAGCACCGGCAGCAGCATGTGGGCCGTCACCATGAAGGCCGCCTGGTAGAGAACCGCGGGGAGCGAGGCGCGCGGCACCTCGCGCAGCAGGAATGCGCGCACGCTCGGCATGTCGAGGCGCGCGATCTGCAGGAAATCGTCGCCGCGCCCGTAGTCGAGTTCCATCTCGCACAGCGCGTTGGCCCGCGGGTCGCGGTGCTTGGGCGCCTGCTCCAGGGTCTTTTTGAGGTTGTCGGAGCCGCCGGTATAAGCGTTGGTGATGACGAAGCGATCCTCATCGAACCCCGCCTCGGCGCCCACGCCGAACACATGCCGCTGGCCCGCCATGATCTCGCGGGCTACGCACAGGTGGTCGAAGCTTCGGCGCTCGGTCCGCGAAGGGGTTGGGCCAAGCGGAGCCGAAAGCCTCTGCCACCTTGCCGATGATGGCGGGAACCTGCGTCACGTTGCTGATCCAGAGCGGCCGCAGGCCCCGGCGGAAGAACATCATGATGCAGGTGAGGCCGTAGAGCACCCACGATAGCCCCTGCGTGCGAAATCCCGGGTCCACCATCACGAGCCCGAGATGGATCGCCTCGATGGGCTGGCCGCGAAGCTCCAGCGGCATCACCGTGAGTGCGTTGAACGCGATGGGCCGGCCGCTCGCCTTGTCGTAGAGGATGGTCACGATGGCCTGGCGAAGCCGCTCGGGATCGCCGGAAAGCACGCCGTATTCGAGCCCGTCGGCGAGGGTGCTCGCTACGACCGTGCGCATGTCGGCGAGCAGCGCGTCACATGCTGCCTGGTCCATCCATCGCCCGGGGCGCTCGACGATGCGGATGGCGACCTCGCGGTTGGCGGGGATGCGGATGTCGAGGTAGCGCCAGCGCTCAATGAGCGCGGAAATTGGACCTCTCATAGGTCCGCAGGATAGCCGACCTTGTGGAAAGCGCGAAATCCAGCCGAGCATTCGCTCGTCGGCTCTCTAGTAGACAGCCCTGCACTGCTCGGGAAGGTGCTCAAAGCACCGCAGCATCGCGCGCTGGATTGCGAGATGGGAAATTCGGACTACATCCCGCCGAAGGCGAGCTGCCCTTTTCTTGACTCTCCCCTCGTCCCGCGCCCCTCGTCTCTCGTCCCTGCAATTAACTGCTTCATGCGCGAGCAGCATGCGCTTGCGCTCCAGTCCGCCGGCGTAGCCGGTCAGCGAGTTGTCGGCGCCGATCACGCGATGGCATGGCACGATGATGGATATCGGATTGCGCGCATTGCGATGGCCGACCGCGCGCGAGGCCTGTCGGCCTGCCGATGCGGCGCGCCAGCTCGGCGTAGGAGATGGTCTCGCCGTACGGGATGTTGCACAGTTCGCGCCACACTTCGATCTGGAATTCGGTGCCCTGCGGCGCCAGCGGCAGGTCGAATTCGGTAGCGCGGCCGTCGAAGTAGGCGCGCAATTGCGCTTTCACTTCCGGCAAATGGCGCAGCACGCTGTCGTCGCGAATCCAGTCCGGCCGCATCGCCGGACGATGCTTGTCGTTGTCGGTGTGCAGACCGGTGAGCGACTGTCCGTCGGACATCAGCAGCAGCGGACCGACCGGGCTTTCGAATGTCGTATAAAAAGTAGTCATGTCAGCGTTCTCCATAGGTGCATGGCAGCATAGCCGCGCCACGGGCCGCCAGGTTTCGGCGTGCGCCAGGATCTTGCGTTCGTCGTCGGTGCCGAGCGCTTTGCGAATGCCGAGGTCGGTCGCCGGAAATGCGTCCGGCCAGGAAAAAGCGCGCATCGCCAGGTACTGCGCAGTCCATTCACCGATTCCCGGCAATTCCTTGAGCCGAGCAATCGCCGTGCTCGACGTCGGCGCCGGGTTCGAGCAGGTTCGGGTTCTGCGCCATCGCGCGCGATACTCCGAGCAGCGTTCGCGCCCGCGCCGAGGTCACGCCGATTTTCGCAAGCGCGGCCGGCGAGGCTTTGGCGACGCGCTGCGCGGTCGGCATCAGCAGCCGCAATTCCGGAAACGGCATCGTCGACCGGCTCACCGAAAGCCTGCGGCAAAGCGGCCGGCGATCGTCGTCGCCGCCTTGACGCTGATCTGCTGCCCGAGCACCGCGCGGATCGCCACCTCGTAGCCGTCGAACGCGCCCGGCAGCCGCAACCCGGGACACAGCGCCGCGAGCTTGCCCAGACGTTGCGCGATGCGCTGCCGGTTCCGCACCCAGGTCGAACAGCCGCGAACCCGCATCAGCACCGCCGGAATCACGCGTCCCAGTTCCGGCGAGATCTCGACCGACAGCGCATGCCGCCGCGAACTCGGCTGCACGCGGATCCAGCCGGTGCGTCCGCCGATGCTCACGGTGCGCAGATAGCTCGAATCGACGATCGCTTCGACGCCGTCGTAAAGCCGCTTGACCAGGAAATGCAGCAGCGCGTCCCAATCCAGCGGCGGCCGGTAGGCAAGATCGAAAGCGAATCGTCCGCCGCCTTCGGAACCGCCGGCGCCGCGACGGAACTGGCTCGGGATTCAGGCGATAGTTGGTCTTGAAAGCGTCGTTGAAGCGCCGCAGGCTGGCAAAAGCCGCTGGCATACGCCACTTCCGTGACCGGCAGCGTGGTGTCGGTCAGCAACAGTTTCGCGGTCAGCAGCCGCTGGGTTTCCAGCAGCTTGTTCGGCGACACGCCGAATTCGTCCTGGATCACGCGCCGCAGGTGGCGGTCGCTGATGCCCATCTCCGCCGCCAGTGCGGGCACGCTGATTTCGTTCAGTGCGCCGTCCTCGATGCGACGTCCCAGCGCCACCGCAAGGCGGTTGTGCGAATCGACCAGCGCGTTACCGGGCGCGAGTCTCGGGACGGCAGCGCAGGCAGGGACGAAAGCCCGCCTGCTCGGCAGCCGCGGCATTGGGATAGAAAGTGCAGTTGCGCTTCAGCGGCCGCCGCGAGTTGCAGATCAGCCGGCAGTAGATTCCGGTGGAGGAGACGCCGACGATACATCAGTCCGTCGAAACGCGGCATCGCGGCTGACCAGCGCCTGGTAACAGCTTTCCTGATCGAGTTGCATGCGCGCATGTTGCCTGCGCTGCCGGGCCGGCGCTAGCCATTTTCGGACATGCAGTTCAAACCTGATATGCCTTCAACGCAAAGGCCGCAAAGGAACGCAAAGTATTCATTTCAATACCTCCTTGAGGGTTGGGCAAAGGAAAAACGGGAGCGGCGGACGATGCCGGAGCGCGCCGCGCTAAACTGGCATTCGTGTCCGACACCCCGCGCAAGATCATTCACCTCGACATGGACGCGTTCTACGCGTCGGTCGAGCAACGCGAGGACCCGGCATTGCGCGGCAAACCCGTCGCGGTTGGCGGCGCTCCCGAGTCGCGCGGCGTGGTCGCCGCCTGCAACTACGAAGCGCGCAAGTTCGGCGTGCGCTCGGCGATGCCGATGGCTCGCGCGCTGCGGCAGTGTCCGGACCTGGTGATCGTCAGGCCCAATTTCACGTTGTACAAGTCGGTATCGCAGCAGGTGATGGGCATTCTTCGCTCTGCCACTCCGCTGGTGGAGCCTTTGTCCCTGGACGAGGCTTACCTGGACGTCACCGAAAACCTTCTGAACGAGCCCCTGGCGATGGAAGTCGCCAAGTACCTCAAGGCCCGCATCCGCGACGAACTGTCGCTCACTGCCTCGGCCGGCGTCGCGCCGAACAAGTTCCTGGCCAAGATCGCCTCCGGCTGGAAGAAGCCCGACGGACTGACGGTGATCGCGCCCGAGCGTGTCGAATCATTCCTGCAGAAACTGCCGGTGGAGGCCCTGTGGGGCGTTGGGCCGGTGACGGCGAAAAAACTGCACGCGCATCGGCGTGGTGAGATTGGTGGACGTTCGTGCGGCCGATCGTGCACTGCTGACACGGACCGTGGGCAGCCTGGCGGAGTGGCTGGTGCGGCTGTCGCATGGGGACGATCCGCGCGAGGTGACGCCCGACCGGCCATGGAAATCGATTTCCGCGGAGGACACCTATGCGACGGATCTGGAAGACGTGAAGGAAATGCGCGCCGAGATCGAGAGGCTGGCGCGGCGGGTGGCGGACTCGTTGCAGAAGAAGGGACTGCTGGCGCGAACGGTGACCATCAAGGTGCGCTACGCGAACTTCACCACCGTCACGCGCAGCCACACCGAGGAACCCGCGACACACGACGCGGCTAGGATCGTGGAAAGGGCGCTGGCGCTGCTGGAGCGCACCGACGCGGCAAAGCGCCCCGTGCGGTTGCTTGGGGTCGGGGCACATGGCTTACTGAGCAAGGATGAGCAGGCCCCCACTCCGGAATTGCTTCCGATATTTGCTTCTTGACTTTGAAAAATCGCGCAGTTGCTTTCGGCGGCAATCGAGAGGATGGCGCGGCACGTTGCAGGTTAGTTGCAGAAGAAGGGACTGCTGGCGCGGACCGTAACGATCATATCGTGTCGTCCCAACATGGCAATTATCACGGCAAAAGGCCGGACATTTTCACAAGACTTGGAGAGAGCTTGCTATTACTTTGTGACATGCGCCGAGTAAAAGTGACTGGCTGCTTATTGCCATGAAACGACAATCGGTCACGGGTTGGCTACCGATCCAAAGCAGTCATTCAACGACAAGGCCCGGCCGACGACTTACGGCGTTGGCGGAATCCGCCAGTCAGCATGGCGGAGGATGCAAGAACTTGGGAGCGCAAATGACTTTCCAGATCATCGAGAGCGAAGGCCGCCCGATCAAGGCGTGGACTCGCGGCGTGCAGGTCGAGGATGCAGCGAAGCAGCAACTGCGCAACCTCGCGGGGATGCCGTTCATCTACTCGCACATTGCCGCGATGCCCGATGTCCATTGGGGCATGGGCGCCACCGTAGGCAGTGTGATCGCCACAAAAGGCGCCATCATCCCGGCCGCCGTAGGCGTGGACATCGGTTGCGGCATGGCCGCCCAGCGCACGACCCTGACCGCTGCCGATCTGCCCGATAATCTGCACGGCTTGCGATCTGCGATTGAGGCGCGCATTCCGCACGGACGCACGAACAACGGCGGGCCGGGTGACCGAGGCGCCTGGGGCGAGGCGCCAGAAGGCCACTACAACGCACTGCGCAACGGCATGGACGCCCTCAAAGTGATCACCGGGAAGCACCCCAAGTTGGCGCAGGCTGCCGAGCGCTCTCCGCTTCACGCAGGCACGCTTGGCACTGGAAACCACTTCGTCGAGGTTTGCTTGGACGAAGAACAGCGCGTATGGGTGATGCTGCACTCAGGCTCGCGCGGCATCGGCAACCGCATCGGCTCCTACTTCATCGAAGCTGCGAAGAGGGACATGGAGCGCTGGTTCATCAGCCTGCCCGACAAGGACTTGGCCTACATCCCGCAAGGTTCCGACCTGTTTCACGATTACCTCGAGGCGGTGAACTGGGCACAGGGCTACGCACGCACGAATCGCGACCTGATGATGACCGCCGCCCTGTTCGCACTGGCGGAAGCCGTGCCGAAGGCGTTCATCTGCGACCGCGAGGCGGTGAACTGCCACCACAATTACGTGTCGTGGGAGAGGCACTTCGGGGAGGACGTGATGGTGACGCGCAAGGGCGCCGTTGACGCGCACGAAGGTGTGCTCGGCATTATCCCCGGCAGCATGGGCGCCAAGTCGTTCATCGTGCGCGGCAAGGGCAACCGCGATGCGTTTTGTTCTTGCTCGCATGGCGCCGGCCGCAAGATGAGCCGTGGCGATGCGACGCGCACGTTCACACTCGAAGATCACGCGGCGGCTACGGCTGGCGTGGAGTGCCGCAAGGATGCCGGCGTCCTCGACGAGACGCCCGCCGCGTACAAGGACATCGACGCCGTGATGGCTGCACAGGCGGACCTTGTGGATGTTTTGCACACGCTCAAGCAGGTGGTGTGCGTGAAGGGGTAAGTCACCAAATGGCAACGACCCAGGTCACCAGCCTGCCAAAGCAAGCGAAGCGCCGCTTTCGCAGCTTCAAGTGCAACTGACGGTTGGGGGTGCACGGTCTTTACGGCGTTGACACGGCTCGCTCTACCCCTGATTCATTGCCACTGCAGGAAGACCTCGTGCTATGAATTCCTTCCATGATAAAGATCTATGCCAGCCGGCGATGCGCGTTCACGTGGGATGGAACCGGTGCATCACGGCGCGCTGAACCTCGTGATTCCAGTGCGGGTCAGCACGTACAGCGCACCGTCGCTTCCGGTCAGCAGGTCCACCGGCTGCGCCGGTCACCGTTCGCGAACGCGTAAGCGGCATTGTTGATCCAGTCGAACCGGCCGATGAACCGGCTCACGTAGTCGGCGAAGTAGTAGCTGTTGCGGTACCCCACGGGGAACGGCGCCGCATCCGGGTAGAAGCTCCCGCCCGCAATCGCAAAGCCCACGAAGAAACCGCCCGGTCCCGACCCGGCTGGCGACGCCGCGCTGTGCTTGTAGGCAAACAGCGGGCCGGTGACACCAGCGCCCACGTTGTCCGGCCCCTCTGAAGCCGGCCAGCCGTAGTTCGCGCCAGGCACGCCCAGATTGATTTCCTCCCAGGTGTTTTGCCCCACGTCGTTGATGTGGATGCGGCCGGTATCGGGCTGCACCGCGAACGTGAACGGGTTGCGCAGGCCGTACGCCCAGATCGCTCGGGCCAGGCCCGTCTGGGTGGTAAAGAACGGGTTGTCGGTCGGGATCGTGCCGTCGTCGTTGAAACGCAGCATCTTGCCGAGCAGCGCTGGTCAGGTCCGGCGAGTTCGGGCTGTTGGCGTTGTCGCCCACCGCCACGTAGAGCTTGCCGTCGATGCCGAAGTGCATGGCGCCGCCATTGTGGTTGGTGGCGCCCGACAACGCGGGCAGGTCGACCAGCACCAGCTCGCTACCCGCTGCCACCACGTCGCCGGTCGCGGTGAACCGGCTGATACGGTTGTGGGTGCCGCCTCGGCGCAGTCGTGTAGTACACGTAGACGAAACCGTTGGTGGCGAAGTCCGGGTGGACCGCCACGCCGAGCAGACCACGTTCACCGTTGAAGTCGACGGCGACAGTGACATGAACGGTGTGCCAGCAGAGCACCGTTCTTCACGACGCGCAATGCACCGCCCTGCTGCGCAGACGAAGAGGCGGCCATCCGGCGCCTGCGCAACGCCGTCGCACTGCTCAGGCCGGTGACCCATAGTTGGTTGCGGGTGAAGCCGGCCGGTTCCGTGCGGCTGCCTCCGAAGCTGAACGGTAACTGTGGTCCACGCCGACTGGTTGCCCGCCGCATCTCGCGCACGCACACGCAAGACATGCTGGCCCGACGCATAAGCGTTGGTGTCGACGTTGACCGAGTACGGTGCGGTCGTCTGCGCCGCACCGGCGGATATGCCGTCGACCTGGAACTCGACGCTGGTCACGCCGACGTCGTCGGTCGCATTGGCGTTGAACACCAGCGTGCCGGTGATGCCGCTGGCGAAGTTGGCCGGCGCGGTGATGGTCACGGTCGGCGGCAGCGAGTCGGCGGCGGCCGGGTTGATCGTGACACCGATCGCGGCGCTTGTAGTGACGGCGCCGATGTCGTCGGTGGCACGTGCGGTCAGGCTGTGCGCTCCAGTGGTCGTCGGCGTCCACGGCCAACCGTATGGCGAGGCGGCGTCCTCGCCGAGCCCGATCGCGCCGTCGAAGAATTCGACCTTGGTCACGCTGCCGTCGCTGTCGGCCGCTGTCGCACTCAGCGTGATCGCCGTACCCACCGTGCCGGTGGCGCCGTTGGCCGGCGCTGTCACGACACGGTCGGCGCCTGATTGTTGACCGGACCGGTGTCGGTGAAGGTGGCGGTGTAGGTGGTATTGGCCGGCGGGGTTGAGATCGTGTGGCTGGCGCGTCACGCCGTCGCTCCAGTTCGCTGAAGCTGTAGCGGCGGCCGTTGGCAGTTCTGGTCTGGCAGCGCCGATGTCGCGTTCGATGCCGACCACGCCGGTCAGTGTCGATAGGCGTGGTTACGGGTTGGCCGTCAAGCGTCAAAACCAGGCCCACCGGCGCAGTCGTGAGCGTGATCTGCGACTTCTGCGGCTGGATGTCGCGCGTCACTTCGCTCGTGAGGCCGGCGCTGTCGGTAGCGCGGAGGTGGAAGCGGTAAAAGATGTTGTCCGACGTTTCGCCCCGTGTTGGAATCGAAACGCTGCCGCTGTTGCCCTCGGTTTCGGGGAGGAACGGGTGCGTATGCGCATCGTGGTGCAGTTCTGCCCACCAGGTCAGCCGGGTCGCCGCCAGTGGCCCGTCTTCCGGATCGCTACCGCTGCCGCTGAAGTTCACGGTGTCGCCCGCCCTGAACGTTGCGCCTGCGAGCTGGACTGGCAATGCTTGCGACCGGCGCCTGATTCGATGCCGGCGTGGTGTCATCACCGTCGCCGCCACAGCCTGCAGCCAGCAGCGCCACGATGAAACCGGCGATCCACGGTTTCGAACCGAGAATCATTGCATAACCTCCGGGCAATATTCGCCGCGACGCGGCCAAGCGGCCTGTGCGCCTGCTTGGTGTTGGGGCACATGGCCTCATGGATAGGGACGAGCTGTTGCCGTCATCTCAACTGCTGCCGCTCGAATCCCTGTCGTAGCTATCGCAAGAAAAACCGAGCCCGGTCCCTCCCGGTTTGAATCACTGAAAGCTGAAGTCGCCGGCAGCCTTTACACAGGCGTGCGTGTTTCCCGGCGTGGCAGGAAATGCAGCGATACGGTCGTACTCCCCGCGCAGTTTCATCCCGGAGTACTTGCCCGTGCCGTGCAGCCCATCGAGTGCTCCGGGTTGCCCGGGAGGTCGATTGAACTTCAGCAGATAGGTGTCCCCTTGCGCGTCGAGAAACTCACAGAATCCATCCACAGCATACTTGCCGTCAACGTAGCTGTAGCTGGAAATGCAGCGGCTGGACGTCAGGTCGAAGAGCGAGCCGGGCGGGTTCGAGCGCTGCGTTCCCAACGTGTCCGCAGTTCCAACCACATGATTGGGTCCGTGCACAATTTCGGTCTGCTTGCCGGCCAGGCACGTGATGAACTCGAATTTTCCGGTGGCGAGCAAGTCCGCGGCGAGGGCGGGCATGGGGCCTGCAACGCATATCCCCGCAACCAAACCGGCGCCGAGCAGTTTTGGCGTCATGGCACCCTTCCCGGTCACTCCCGCTGGATCCCTATTTCGCGGTCATCACTTTGTAGAAACCCGGGTTTTGAACCAGCTGATGTATCGTCCCGATCAGTGCGTCGCTCAGCACTTCGTGGTAATTGTCTGCCTTGTAGGCCATTCCGAAGCGGGACGACGTGCCGGTGGTCGCGACCCCCCACAGGAATTTGCCGCTTGGATCGGTGAAGGTCACCTGCAGCTCGACTTCAGCGTTGTAGCGGTTGGCCTCCTCGGCGAAGAATTTCCTGACGTCAGCATTCATGATCACGTCTCCGCCGCTTTCCACCACTTTGATGCCCACGCCGGCCATGAGCAACTTCACCTGATAAGTCACGAAGCGCGCGACATCATCGTTGGTGCTGACCTTGCGGTGCGGGACCGAATTCATGTTGCTGCCGATCAAGTCGGGATCCTTGCGCCTGTCGGTAAAAGCATCGATCTGCAGCTTGATGCCTTCGAAACCCTTCAAATCGACCGGTGGCTCCCTCTCGGACATTGGAGAAGTCGGCTTCCAAGTGAGCGGGATGCCTTCGAGCTTGTCGGCGGCGCCGGCCGTGGCAAGCATGCCGATGGACAGGCAGGCTGCGAAAACTGCCGTTACAAAATGGAATCGCTTCTTCATCCTGTTTCCTCCTTGGTTGGCGAACTGCATTGAGGCAATGGCCGGCGGCGAGGGCCGCTGTCCGTTAGTGGGAACCCGTCCTGAATTGTGCATTATTCCAGCTCTGCGTTGCGACGCGCACAGAATGCAGAGCCGGGCGGCGCGGACTTGGTTGCTTCCCCGGCAGCGGCAACGTCCGCAAAGGCGCCAAGCCAGGTCATCATCAGGGTCGCGGCGAACTTCATACCAGTACAGACCGGTGGTGGCGTACAACGTTCACCGCATCGCAATCGTCGACGCGGCGCAACGGCCAAGGATTGACTGGCTCAGAACACGCGCGGCCACGGCAAGATGAACACCTGCTTGTGGATGTTGGGGGCGCTGCACGTCGGAATCTCCGGGCCGGCGCAAAGCGAAACTGTCTTGGGTCCATGTCGATTCGCTTGTAAGGCCGCATGGCAGAAGGTCACGGCTGTTATTAGGGTACCGCCGGGTACTTGCAGCCGGCGCCGGCGCAATTCAGCGCGACGAAAACTTCCGAGCGGATCAGCCATCGCCCTTCGCGTTTGACCCACTGGGCAGAGTAGCGGCCCCCTATCACGGTCGGCCCGGAAGCGCTGCCCTCGTGACCCGTCCACGTACCTTCCTCGAACGCGAGCGGCCAGTTCGCGCTCACCTCGATCTCGATGGCTTCACGTTGGTAGATCACGCGCGAAGTCGGACTTCCCGTTGGTTCGAAGAGCTTCCGGTACGCCGCCTGTCCAGTCACCGGCTGACCGAGAGCGCGACGGATTGTGACATCCTCCGTCCAGAAGCTGGCCACGCGGTCGGGATCCTGGGCTGCGATCGCCTGATTCTGCGCAACTCGAGTCTTCCGGATGGCGGCCTCATCGGCATCCGAGGACAAGGCGTCCTCGACATGGATGAAAGTGCCAAGAATCGTTAGTGTCGATGCCACAATGACAATTACTGTACGGCGTCTCGATCGTTGCATGGTCAACTCCTCGGCTTCAAACCACGACTGCAATTCCACTTGCAAATTTGCCGGTCAAGCCAACCGACGGAAGTCACGCGGTGAGTTCAGTTCGGGTGCGGCTCATCCTCCTGCTTTTTTTGACACCACATTTTGTTCGGCGGCCTAGGCGCTTGCGAGGCCCGAGACCGTCCACAGCCCCCAGCCGATCAGAAAGATCCCGGTAAAGCGGCTCAGCCGGGCGCCTGCGGGGATCAGCTTTTCCGCCGCCACGTAGAGCGCCAGTCCTACGATCCAACGCAGTTCCATGACGCCGCCGTAGAACAGGAGCCCCATCAGCACCCAGCAGCAGCCCAGGCAATAGAGCCCATGCGACAGGCCCATGTGCAGGGCCCCGCCGTATCCCTTGCGCCAGTTGTGTGCAAAGAACATCAGCGGCGTCTGGCACTTGCGCAGGCAGGCCTGTTTGAGCGGCGACAGTTGGTAGAGTCCGGCGGCGATCAACAGCGCCGCACCCAGCGTCGTGCTGACTACCGCCATCATGCCGGTCAACGGCACGAGCTCGTGAACGGAAATTTGCAGAGCCACAGTGGCCGCGCTGAAGCCGGTCCAGATCGCGGCATAGCCCGCGACGAATATGGCGAGTGGCGCGGTTGCCGCACCCTTCTGGGCAAACTTCCGGCTGAGCGCTCCGTAGGTGAGAATCGCGGGTGCTGCCGAAGGCAGCATCATCGCCAGCATCATGGTCCACCACATGATGAAGAGCAGCACGGCATAGGCCACGGTGCCGGGCTCAGGCGAAGCGGGCGACATCAGCGCATCGCCCGTGTGAAACGTGGCCCAAAGGCCCAGCGCCGTCACAATGGCAAGCGCCGCAAGCACGACTCGCCGCTCGTTCACCGCGGCGCGCTGCAATAGGGTATCGGGCAGCGCGGAGCCGCCCTGGCTCACCTGATGACGCCTCGCCCGGTTATGTGGAGCATCGCCATGTGCGCATGTTTGCCGGCTGTGTTCAGGGCAATAGGGCCTGCGGATTTTACGGTTCCACTGGCATATTCAGCCTCGGCATATTCAAAGCCCTGGCGCAGGGAAACCTTGGCGTGGTGCGGCAGGCCGGTGACGGGATTGCGAATCGCCTCGGTCTTGACCTCGACCACCCCGGGAACGCTGACATGCCCGTCGCATGACTTCATGTCAGCTTTGAAGTCGATCTTTTTGAACATCGGCGGGTGCACCTTGTCGCACATCGACACGAAGACCTGGAAGAAGGTGGCGCCCGGCTCGGTGTCCTGGCCTGACATGATCTTGAGAAGCGCCTCGCGCTGTTCGGGCGTGGCGCGCTCATCCACGATAGGCTGAATCTCGCCGTGGCCCATGTGGATCGGGCCCGGCCAGGCGGCGGTCGCGGCCAGGCGCAGACCGTCCAGTTTCACCTTGCCATAGTGTCCTTTCTCGATCTGTATGCCCACCGCCGCGCGGCAGTTGCCCTCGGTGGGCAGGGCGTTGAATTGGCAGGGGCAACCATAAGAGCAATTGCAGGACGCGATCTCGGGACCGCGGATCATCCAGTCAGTATGTGCCATATGCATCTCCTTTGCGCTTTGAAGCTTCTTGCTTAACCACCCCGCCTCCGTGATGGTGGAGGCGGTTGAATTGGCCGTAACTGTCCTTGAGCGTGAAAGCAATGGCGCCACTTGTAGTGGTGCTGCCGCTGCCGATCTCGGCAATTTCGAACTCGATGCCGCCCGGCAAGTGGATGCGGACCTGGTGATGCTGGCCAGTGGCCGGGCTTTTGATCGGGCGGCCCTCGGCTTTGAGCACACCGGGAATGAAAGCCGTCGCCTTGCGGGCGTCGATGTCGATCTCGAAGCTGATGGGGTTGTAAAGCGTCGGATGGTGGGTATCCGACATGGTGCTGTAAACCCACCAGTGGTTGGCGGCCTCCTCAGTCTCGCCGCCATGCAGGATCGTGTCCAGCGCCTTGCGCTGGGCCGGATTTGCACGGTCGTCGATGATAACCTGCATTTGACCCTTACCCTCGAAGATCGGTCCGGGCCAGGAGTAAATCATCGCGGCCCGCAGGCCGTCGAGTTTCACCTTGCCAAAATGGCCTTTCTCGATCTCGAACACCTCGAAGCCACTGCAAGCGCCATGGGTCGGCAGGCTTTCGAACTGGCAGGGGCAGCCATAATTGCAATTGCAGTTGCCGAAGGACTTGCCTTCGATCAACCAATCGATGCGTGCCACGGCGATCTCCCATCGCGTGTTTCGGACGGCCAAAGATAGCGCAAACGCCCGTCACTGTCATTCCGGATTGCCGCAGTTTCTTCATCCTTCATCCTTCATCCTTCATCCTTCCGCCTCACATGCACCCGGAGGGGTGTCATCCTTGAGTTTCCCGCCCCTCACCGCTCGCCGCTCAGGCCGCCGGATTTGGGTAGCGCAACTGGATCTGCTTGATCTCGTCAAGCGCCTCCGTGTCGAGCGCGGATTGCGCCGCGGCGATGTCCTCTTTGAGTTGCGCCATCGAGGTTGCGCCGATGATCGAAGCGCCCAGGAACCAGCGGCTCGCCACATAACCCAGGGCCAACTGCACCAGCGTCAGCCCGCGCCGCTGGGCGAGTGCCGCGTAGGCATCCACCGCCTCGGAGACCATCGTCTTGCGGAAGCGCAGGCCAAGCGAATCGAACAGCGTGAAACGCGTCCCCGCCGGCTTCGCGCCGTTCATGTATTTTCCGGACAGAATGCCGGCCGCGAGCGGACTGTAGGCAAGCAGCGACATGTTTTCCCGAAACAGCGTCTCTGCGAGGTCGTTGTCCACATTACGTGAGAGCAGGCTGTAGCTGTTCTGGAGCGTGACGGGGCCGGGAACGCCCAACTTATCGGCCGCCCTGCGAAATTCGCACACCCCCCAGGCGGTCTCGTTGGACAGGCCGTAGTAGCGGATCTTCCCGGCCTTGATCATCGCGGCCATGCCTGCAACCTGCTCGTGAATCGAAGGGCCGGCCTTTTCCTTGGAGGGGTCGAACTCGGTCGCGCCAAAGTTCGGTACGTTGCGCTGCGGCCAGTGGATCTGGTACAGGTCGATGTAATCGGTCCGCAGACGTTCGAGGCTGGTGTCCACCGCCTCGGCAATCACCTGCGGCGTCAGGTCGGTGCGCCCGTCGCGGATCCAATCGCGGCGGCCCGGTCCGGCGACTTTCGTGGCGATGAACAAGCGATCCCGCTGCTGGCGCGCGAGCCATGTGCCGAGATACTTTTCGGTGCGCCCCTGGGTCCTGGCATTCGGCGGCACCGGATACATCTCCGCGGTATCGATGAAGTTGATGCCCTCACTTATCGCATAGTCGAGCTGTTCGTGAGCCTCGGCCTCGGTATTCTGCTCGCCCCATGTCATGGTGCCGAGGCAGACCCGCGACACATTCATGTCTGTGCCGGGCAGGATTTTTAATTGCATGAAAGGCTCCTGTTCGGAAACAAGGCCCCTAGCGTAGCTCAAATGCGCCGGGTTCACGCGCGCTTCAGTGCAGTCTGACTTTCAATTTACGCCGGAACTCCAACGCGGTGGGTGAAAGAATGTAATATTTCCGTGATCACACAAGGAGGTTGGCCGTGGCTGGGAAAAAACTGACGGGGAAAATCGCGCCCGACCGCATCCGCATGATGGAAGCGCCGCGACCGCCCGATGGGATCATCGAGGGCTACCGTGCCCTTGGCCATGCAAGCGGCATCTTGTCCGACATCATGGACGAGCTCGGCATTACCGGTGTGATTGCCGCTTCCATTCTGAAGCCGACCATGCCGGGCACATGCCTCGTGGGTCCGGCACTGACAGTGCGCAATATCGCGCAGCGCGAACATGCCTACGAAACCGCTCGCAGACACGTCAACAAGATGGCGGAATTCGAGGCGCACAACCTGGCGCTTCCGGGCGACGTGATTGTGATCGATGGCGTAGCAGGCATTTCCAACATGGGCGGCATTTCCTCGCAAACCGGCAAGCGCCAGGGCGAAGCGGGCGCGATCGTGTTCGGCGGCATCCGCGATATCGCCCATTCGCGCAGCCAGGGCTACCCGGTGTGGTCGACCGAGGTTACGCCGGTAACCGGAAAGTGGCGCATCGAAACCGTCGAGATCAATGGCGACATTGAAGTGGCCGGCGTTCGCGTCGCGCCGGGCGACATCGTTTTCGCCGACGACACCGGCGTATGCTTCATTCCGCGCACACGTGCCGCGGAAGTACTCGATCTCGCGCGAAAGAAAGCGGCGGCCGAGGAGGCCAAGTGCAGGGCGATCGATGCGGGCACGGCGGTGGCCGATTTGCCCGGCAATGCGTAATCAGGTGGAAGACCATTAATTCGGGATTCAGGAGCGCATTATCGGTATGCATGCTCGCCGCGTTCGTGCTCGGAGTCGCGGGCTTCGACGCGTCGGCGCAGTCGTTTCCGGCGCGCCCATTGAAGATCCTGGTGGGTTACTCGCCGGGTGGGCCGGCCGACGCCTTGGCACGGATCGCGGCGCAAATCCTGGCCGAGGGCCTGGGCAAGCCGGTGGTCGTGGAGAACCGTCCGGGCGCCGGAGGGACGATTGCCACGAGCGCCGCGGCCAAAGCGACGCCCGACGGCTATACGCTGGTGGTCATTGCCACTTCCGATGTCATCAACCCGCTTTTCAACAAGCAAGTCCGCTACAACATCGAAACGGACTTCGCGCCCATTGGACTGGTCGCCAACGCACCCAATGTGTTGGTCGTGCATCCTTCCGTTCCGGTCCGATCAACACAGGAACTTGTCGAATACGGCAGGGCTCATCCCGGAACCCTGAACTACGGTTCGGCCGGCGTTGGCACGGTGAGCCACCTCGCGGGCGCGGTGGTCGCCGAAGCAGCGCATGTCCCGTTCGTGCACATACCCTACAAGGGGACCGCGGCGGCGCAAACCGACCTGCTCAGCGGCCGGCTGCAATTCATGTTCGATAGCATCATCAGTGCACTGGGCAACGCGAAGGCCGGCAAGGTCAGGGCGCTTGCGGTCACTTCGCCCGAGCGCTGGCGCAGTGCGCCTGACATTCCCACCATGGCCGAAAGCGGTTTTCCGGATTTCAACATGACCGCGTGGTTCGGGCTGCTGGCGCCGGCGGGCACGCCGGCACCGATTGTTTCACGGATATCCGAAGTGCTGTCGAAGGGTTTGCATAGCGCCGCGGTGCGTGACCGGATAGCCGCGATCGGCGCCGAGGCCAGCCGCATGACGCCCGCCGAATTCGGCCAATTCATCCACGCCGAGAATATGCGCTGGACGAAGCTGTTTGCCGACGGCCTGATACGTATCGAGGAATGATGCGAGCGCTGCTCAACCAGCCATTGCCGCCCGTCCGGTGCGGAAGCCATTGACGGCGGCCCTCCCGAGGACAACGAACAGCGCGATGATGATGAGGTGTGTCACCACGAATGCCGGAGAAGTCTGGGTGGGAGCGATGGCGATCATGGCCGGTACTTTGAGAAAGAGTTGCGCGACCAGAACGAAGACATTGAGGTAGAGCGCGAACACCGAGGTCACGACAAAAATCGAGCGCCAGGCCCCGTCGAGATGCATCCAGTAAAAGGCGGCGATGGCCACGGGCAAGACCACGAGCGAGACCCCGCCCACGATGTGCGAGGGCAGGAGGGTCGCGAAGGGAAAGCCAAACCCGGTGACGTTGGTCAGGATGGTGGTCACGAAGTAGACAATTATCCAGCCGGCGAACCTCGCCCCAGCAATGAGGCCCCCCACGACGACCAGCCCAGCGATAATTCCCACGACACTCAATACAACGTGGATCAGCGTGAACGTAAGGAGATCGAAGATCACCATTGCGTCCTTTCAGAAGGTAACCAGGGTCCTGTTGTCTTCGACGTCCAACCTCGATGCCGCCTGATCAGCGAAACGTCAGCGAATGACTCATCGGATACATCGACTTGTCCGTAAGCAACACCTTGATCTTGATATCGAACGTCCCCCAGCCGCGGGCGGTCAGCAGGAAGCGATCAGAGCGCGTGCAGACCGTGCGCACCGGATTGGGAAACGTCGGGTGCAGCGTGTACTCCACGCACCGGACGCGCTTGAGGTCGGCGGCGGGTCCCTCGAGGAACACGCCCCATTCCCACCATCCGGGCTCGATCTCGCGTGCCCAGTTGCGCGCCTTCAGATTCAATGGCGCCTCTGCCGGGGCCTGGGTGAAAACCAACTGGTGCTCGCGAAGTTCGCTGCGCCCGTCACGATACTCGATACGGACCTTGATCGCGAAAGTCCCCCACCCATTGGAGGAAAGCGCGAACCTGGTCTTCGACTGGTTGCAGACACGGCGTACCGGGTTGGGAAAGGTCGGATGCAGCGTGTACTCTACGCACTCGATCTGTCGCAGCGTTTCGGCATCGGCGTCAACAAAGACACTCCAGTCCCAGCGTCCCCCGCCCGCGTAACTGGAGGTGTTCGTGACCGTAAGCTCCGCGAATGCCGGGCTCACCGTCGCGAGCGTCAGCGCCGCGAGCAACCCGGCTGCCAATCGCAACAGGCGCCCGCTCACGGGGACTCCAGTTTGCGCGCGGTTGTCGCGGTCTCGCGCACGCTGTGATCGTCGGTCTTCCAGATTCCGTGCGGCGTGTCGAACACGATGAAAAACGGCGTCTCCAGGTTCGGCACGGTGACTTCGACCGAGAGGCCTCCTTCGCGCACCGTTGAGAGAATCGGGATCTCCTGGTTTCCGGTGGCCGTTTTAATGAATGCCTGCGCTTTGAATTTCGGGTTGCGAGGGTTCACCTCGGCTGGATCGAAATGGATGTTGAGGCGCACATGCATCGGTTCGTTCAAGGCACGAGGCTGCCGGGATACGTAGACACCGCCGGCGCACAGGATCAGCCCGAGCACCAGCCACAAACCCATGGTGCTCAGTTCCATGTCGATACCGAAACGCTCGATCTTGATCTTCTGGACCTGCCGGCCGAAGTTCTTGAAGAAGCCGAGCACGATCACGCCCACGCCGGCGACGACCAGGAACAAGCTCAGTATTTGCGGTACGCCCAGTTCCATCTGCATGGATTCCCTCCGAGCGAGGCTTTCATCCTAATCGAATCCGGTTTTGGATAGTAGTTCTTGCGAACATTGGGGACTCCGGACGGATCAGGGACGGTCCACGGTTTTGTTCAAAGCAGGAAGCATCCTGACCCGCTCTGACACCGCGCCCTATTTTGGTTAGCATAGGAACGGCCGTGGGTTCCGGCCGTACCTGGAGAACGAAAATGAGGATTGTTCTGCTTGTGATCGCTGCCTTCTACGCGGGAATCGGCGTGGCGACCGAGCCGGAGGACTTCCTCGCCGCCTACGCGGAACAGGCAAAACAGGCCGATCCCGCGTTCAAGGGGTTTGACGCGAAGCGCGGGCGCGCGTTTTACTTCCGCAAGCACAAGATCGACGACGGTTCCGAGCTTTCCTGCGCTTCCTGCCACCACGCCGATCCGCGGACGGAAACCATCGCGCACCGCGGGCAGTTCCCCTGCCGCGCCTGCCACATTACCCTGCACAAACCCTCGGAGGGCCGTTCCGCGATCAAGCGTCAGATTCCGCCGTTTGCGCCGTCGGCCAATCCCGACCGGTTCACCCGCGAGTGGAACGTCGAGGCATGGTTCAACTGGAACTGCAATCTGCTGCTCAAGCGCGAATGCACGCCCGTGGAAAAGGGCGACCTGATCACCTGGCTGATGACGATCGAGTAATTGTGTCGATGTCCCGTTTCAGCCACCGGGACGCGCCCGGCGTTCTGAAGCGGCGCCATCAGGTGGCCTGGGTGACGATGTTCTTCATGCGTTCCAGTTTTGGAGATACCACGGGCACCGTAAGCATAGTGCTCGCAACGGCCATCAGCAGCAGTGCCGTGAACGTCTCGCTGGTAATGACACCCTTATCCATGAGGATATTGGCGAAAATGATCATGATCAGCCCCTTCGTCTGCAGCAGCCAAGCAATGATCGAAGCCTCGCCCCGCTGCCACCTGAGGACCTTTCCCGCAACCTGAACGCCGAGCAACTTGCCTCCTACCGACGCGACGAGCAGCGCGGCCGCGGCAATGAACACCGCCTCGCCACCCACGCTCCAATTGGTTTTCAAACCCGTGCTCAGGAAGAAAACCGGCATCACGGTCAATAGCACATGGTGACGCAGCAGGTCCATCTGCTTCTGGTCGAACCAATCGCCATCCATGACAGCCCCCGCGAGGAACGCCCCGACCATGAAATGCAGCCCGGACCAATCTGCGCCGAAGGCGCACATGGCGAGCCAGATCAGTCCCACGTACCAGCGGTCCCTCTCCGGCAGCCGCACCATCAGTTTGCGGAATCCGTAACTGCAAACTCCGAAGACCAACAGAAACGCGCCCTGCATGCTTACGCGCTGCCAGTCCATCAGGATCAGAGCCAGCACGCCCCAGATGGCGATGTCATCCAGGCTCGCATAGCGCAGGATGCGCTGCCCGATGGCTTGCCGGAGGATCTGCAGCTTCTCCATGAGCAGAATCAGGATGGGAAGCGCGGTGACGGCACAGGCCATGCCTACTCCGAGGACGAATTGCCAGGTCCTCGCCCTGGGACCGATCCAGCCGTCGTGCATCAACATGCCCGCAGCCACAATGCTGCCCAACGCCAGCGGCGTGGCAAGGGCGAGCCCGGCTGTGATGGCACTCTCCCGGCGATGCGCCCAGGCCTTCTTCAGGTCCAGTTCGATGCCAGCGATCCACACGAAAATCATCACTGCCCACCAGGCGATGCCGTTCAGCGATTGGAGGACCGGCTCGGTAAAAACGAAGGCGTAGTAATCCGGGAAGATTTTTCCCAAAATGCCGGGCCCCAGCAAAATTCCGGTGACGATTTGAACCACCACGAGAGGGGCGTAGTAGTCGGTCTTGCCCAAGCGCCAGATCAGATAGGGGACGGTGAAGATGATCCCGATGGCGATCAGGAATATCTCCGTAGTGCTCAAATTGTGGGTGCTCCGAGAATGTTGGTCTGCAAATGTAATGATAGTACGGGTCGATGCTGTAAGAGTACGGCGGAGGCATTGACCCTCAACTCGATGCGGCTAGGCGCCCGGTTGGCTGCTGCGGCGGGGGCGTACGGCCTTGTGCGGCGTTGACTTGGTTGGCGCCACCCCAGAATTGTTGTGCCCTCAGAAAGACCTCGTGCTATGAACTCCTTCGATGACGAATGGGAATCTGGGTCAGGGTTGCGATATTGCATTATTTATGCAACATACCAAGCCCGCCCCCTCAACGCGCTAGTGATGATCAAGCTGCGTTACGCAAACTTTGGCACCGCGACGGCAAATCACGTCCAGTAGTAGAAGTACGATCAGGAGCAATCTATTTCCTGGCCATGGTGGATGACGGGGCTATGTCATGTGCCGTATTATCCGAACACCCTGTCCGGATTGTCCCAGCGGCACACTCGCTTCTCGGCGCGGCCTTCCGGGTTCGCACGGCACCGGACGCCGGGGTCCGCGTCCAGATGGAAATTCCGCAAAAAGAAACCCGAAGGGCGCATTTGACAGGCCATGATCGCTACCTTTGACTACTGGCTGGTACTGCTCTCTCTTGGCATAGCCGTCATCGCATCCTTCGTCGCGCTGGAGCTTGCGTCGCGCATCGCGGCATACAAAGGACAGAAAGCCGCGTGGTATTGGCTCGCCGGCGGTGCGATCTCCATGGGGACCGGCATCTGGTCGATGCACTTCATCGGCATGCTGGCTTGCCGCCTGGCAATTCCCTTATCGTATGACGTCGGGATCATGTTGCTGTCGCTGGCGATCGCGATACTGGCCGCGGGATTTGCCCTGTATTGGGCTAGCCGGGCCGCAATGAACTGGGTCAGGTTGTCAGGCGGCGCCTTGTTGATGGGGCTTGGTATCGCTTCCATGCACTACGTAGGCATGGCCGCGATGCGGATCGAGCCGTCGATCCGCTATGAGCCGTGGCTGTTCAGCCTTTCGCTCCTGATCGCCGTGGCGGCCTCGGCGGTGGCCCTTTGGTACATCTCCAGGATGCGACTTGACATGATCATGTCGGCGTTCTGGAACAAAACCGGCAGCGCGCTGATCATGGGCAGCGCATTCTGCGCAATACACTATGCCGCGATGGCAGCGGCGGACATTGCGCCGGACAGCGTATCCATGGCGAGCCCGCAGAACATCAACGCAGTGTGGCTCGCAAGCGCGCTTGGCGCATTTACGCTGCTCTTCCTCGTCGCGACCATTCTCCTTTCCGCCTTCGACGCACACCTTGGGAAATGTCACCAGGCCTCCGGAGACCTCCGCCGCTGTCTGGGCCGCCTGGCAGATACTCAGGACGAGGAACGGCGCCTGCTTGCCGCGGAACTGCACGAAATTGTCGGGCAGAATTTGTCGGCGTTGAACGCGGAGCTTTCCCTGATCCGCAGTCAGTTGCCGCCGGAGGCTGCGGGCGGGCTCTCCGACAGGCTCACGAATACGTCTGCTCTCATCAAGCAGGGCGTGCAAGCCGTCCGCAACGTGATGGCCCAGCTCCGCCCGCCCGATCTCGACGAGCTGGGGCTCCCGGCCGCGCTGCGCTGGCATGCCGCCGCGCTTGAATCACGGGCTGGCGTGGCGGTGACGGTCGATGCGGACGAGAAATTACCCGGACCATTGCCAAAAGTGGAAAACGTCGTTCTGCGCGTCTATGCCGAGGCGTTGACGAATATTTCAAAGCATGCAGGAGCAAAGACAGTCAGGGTGACTCTGGAGTCAAGAGAAGATCATGTCGTCATGAAAATCGTGGACGACGGAAAAGGATTCGACGCGAAGCAACCTGTGCGGCGCAACGATAACTCCGGTTGGGGCTTGATGCTTATGCGGGAACGCACCGCATCAGTGGAGGGGACGCTCCGCATTCAATCTGCACCGGGGGCGGGAACTACCGTCGAATTCCGCATCCCCCGGCGCAAATGGTCATAAGAGTCCTGCTTGCCGACGATCACGGCGTTCTGCGGGACGGCGTGCGCCGGTTGCTGGAGATCGATGCAGAAATGAAAGTGGTTGCAGTCGTGGACACCGGCCGGGAAGCAGTCGAGAAATCGGCGCAGCTCTCACCCGATGTCGTGGTCATGGATATCACAATGCCGGAGCTGAATGGCATCGAAGCAACGCGCTCCATCGTAACCAGGGCCCCTGCCACGGGGGTGGTGATTCTCTCAATGCACTCTTCCGCGAAGGTCATCCGGCAGGCGCTGCTCGCCGGCGCGCGCGGCTACGTGCTCAAAGAATCCGCGGGCGATGAAGTGGTAAGGGCTGTACATGCCGTCGCGGCGGGTCGGCACTTCATGGGAGATGGCGTTGGCGACAAGCTGCACGGCGAATACCCCGATGGACCATCAGGACCCGGCGCGGTCGACCGCCTGAACCCGCAAGAGCGCAAGATTTTGCAACTCGTAGCGGAAGGCAAATCCAACGCCGAGGCGGCGGAGATCATGGGCCTTTCGCCGCGGACCGTGGAAACGTATCGCGGCCGTCTAATGCAGAAGCTGCAACTCGAGGATTTGCCCTCGCTGGTGAAATACGCGATCCGGCACGGCATCATTCCGCTCGAATAGCGCTTTCGGATATCCCCGTCTCCGGGAAACTACGACGGTGCCTGTCGGGTATTCACGATAGGCAAGAGGTTCGCCGTAACGTAGGCTTTTTTGATGCGGCGCTTACTCGGACTGGCATGGCAATCCCATAGCTGTGAACGGACATAGGGGGTTCGCTTATGCCCACCCCCCATAGCCCGAAGCAAAATCATCTTCTCGCCGCCCTGCCGGCGACCGAGTTCGAGCGCCTGTCGCCCCATCTGGAACTGGTTCCGATGCCGCTCGGTGAAATCCTTTACGAGCCTGGCGGACAATTGCGGCACGTCTTTTTTCCGACGACCTCCATCGTGTCGCTGCTCTATGTCTTTGCGGACGGCGCATCGGCGGAAAGCGCAGTGGTCGGCAATGATGGAATACTCGGCATTTCGCTATTCATGGGTGGCGAAACCACGCCGAGTCAGGCCGTGGTGCAAAGCGCGGGCTACGGTTATCGGCTGGAGGCGCAGCTGCTGAAGCAGGAATTCCATCGCCCCAAGTCGGTGCTGCACCTGCTTCTGCTGCGCTACACCCAGGCGCTGATCACGCAGATGACGCAGACCGCGGTGTGTAACCGGCACCATTCAGTCGAGCAGCAGCTATGCCGCTGGCTGCTCTTGAGCCTGGACCGGCTGTCCTCGAACGAGCTGACTATGACCCAGGAGCTGATTGCCAACATGCTCGGGGTACGGCGCGAAGGGGTCACGGCGGCCGCCGGGAGTTTGCAGCGTGCCGGTCTGATACGCTACGGCCGTGGCCACATTGAGGTGCTTGACCGGGCGCGATTGGAGCAGGAAGTATGCGAGTGCTACGCGGTGGTGAAGAAGGAAGTCGATCGGCTGCTCACGGATCACTTTGTCAATCCTGCTAAAATTGTAGGACGATCTCCCTCCTAGCGAGAATCACGGAGACGATTGATAACCATTTCCGCCGGATGCTCGTTTCGTTTCAGCCGGCGATCAATCGGTCGATTTCCACCGCCAGCGCCACCGCATCGTTGCTGAAGTAATGCGTGTGCCCGCCGGCGCCGAGGCAGAATTCCGTACAATCGCCGGCGCGTTGTGCCTCCACCTTGCCATCGGAGCCGACGACAGCGATGCGGAAACGTCCTGTGTCGCTGGGCGGCGTCCAGATGAAACGTCCGACATAGTCGCCCGAGCGGCAGGCGTTGACCCATTCGCTTGCCCCGATATCCGAGGCGCTCGGGGCAGAAGATGTGAAGCCGGCCACGTTCGAGCCCATCCACTCGTACAGAAGCGGAAAACGCTCCGCGTACAGATCGCGAAGCGGTGAACCCACGGTGACCAGCGCGACCGGGATCGCGCCGACCACGTCGCGCAACCGCCGCTGCACATGCAGGTAGCGCAGCAGATCGGCGCTGATCACGGTGCCCTGGCTGTGCGAAACAATCACGATGCGCGCATAGCCTTTGTCGCGCAGGTAGGAAAGCAGCGAGGCATACCGCGAGTAGATGCGCGCCCGCGGTGGCTGCCGGTTTGGCGGGTCATTGAAATAGTTGTCGATGTCCAGTACCGCATCGATTGCCACCCGCAGCCGGCCGAAGGTCTGCGTAAAGCGGGAGCCTAGCGCGGCGATCGTCAGTGCACCGCCGGCGAGCCATTTGCCGGCCGCTACCAGCGTCTCCCCCTGAAAATGCTCCAGTGCGCCGGCCAGCCATTGCGCGACGGAACCCGCCACACCGGCCGAGAAGGCAAACTGCTCAAAGACGAAAGCAAGATACAACGCACCGCCGGCAATCGCGCCGAGCGGCACGATCCCGGTAAACGTCTTTCCCAGGCGCCGCATCCCGCCGCCAAGCCAGGTTCCGAGCCGCTCCGACCACACGGCCGCACCGCGCCGCACACCTCCTTCATCAACGTTCTTGCTGGGAGCAAGCTCTTCCAGCAGCGAGGGTGTCAGCACCAGCAATCCTGCGGAAGCAAGGAGCGTGAATGCAAACACCAGCGGCGTGAAGAATCCGCCGAGGCTGCGTACGCGCTCGTCGAGAAAGATGGCGGCCGACCGGTAACCCCTGCCAAAAATCGTGGGTTCATAGAGCAGATCATTCAACGCGAGGCCGGCGACGTAGCCGACAACCGACCACAGCACGAGGCTCAGGACGGCGAAGAGCCCGGTGGAAACCACCAAGGTTAGGCGAGACGTATGCAGCGACGCCTTGACGTGGCCGTCACAGGCGCGACCCAGCCACAACCCAAGCAGCAGCGCCGCAATCTGGACGATGACGAACGCTGCCCACACCAGCAACACTGCCGCGAACAGCAATTCGCCAACGTGCAGCGCCGCGGTGAGCATCCATTCGCGCTGGGTGGTGACATGAGGCAACAACACCCGGGCTTCCGCGCACAGCCCGATCACCGTGGCCGCGACCAGCAGATGGCCAAGCACGCGTACGCCACGCGTGACGCGCGCATAGCGTTCGATCAGATAGGCTCCCAGCAGCGCGATCGCCAATGCGCCCGCGCCGAAGTAGATCCTTGCGATCCAGGCTTCGTCGCGCAGCGCGACGATGGCTGCCGCGAGGCTCGCAATGGCGCCCGCCGCCAGCAACAGCAACTTCACCCACCGCGTCAGCACCGATGTGCCGTGCAGCCACGCGAGCGCCCCCAGCGCGGCCAGGGCGATGGCGCCGGCCCCGAACAATGCGGCGAGTAGTTGTCCCTGTTGTTGCGGCGGCACGAACGCCGCCGCACCGAACACGACCAACAGCAGCATCGACAACTGGACAATTGCCGCGGGCGCCTTCATCAACCAGGCCAGCCACGCATGAAGGCTCTGCAGGATGCGCCACCCTGCGCCCCCGCCGGTGCTGAGCGCAACCTGATCGACCACATCGGCCGCGAGCGTGCTCAGATGGAAGAACAACTGGTACAACGAAGAGAGTGCGCTAAGGCCGCCCGAGCGCAGCCGTGACAGATCCGCCCAGTACATTTCGTAGATATCGACCGCACGATCATCGGCCCGGCGCCGTAGCGAGACGCGCGCCGCCTCGTACAGTGAATCGCCCTCGGACAGCGTGAGACGGTTCAGCAGATAGTCGTTCAGCTCGATGCCGAGGTCGCGCGCCTCCACACCGGGGACGGCAGTCTCTACGGACGCGGATTTCTGATCCTGATAAAAGCCGCTCGGCGTGCCCGGCCGCTGCCTGGCGGACTCGGGACCTGGAGCGTCGCCGACCGGCTGCTGCGCGGGCGATTGGATCAGGGCGGGTGCGTCACCAGGCTCGAGCTTTGCGACCGGCACCAACACCTCGTGCATTTCGCCTTCCACGAAGCGTGGTGCGCCATCACCACCGTGACACAGCAACCGTACGATTTCGCGCACCGTCTGACCGGGGTGCTGATCGGCGATGCCGTGAACCACGACGACGGCGACGCGATCTGCGACGCTCACCGGCTGGTCCGACTTCGTGCTAGCCATTCTCCTGAATCAGCTCGATGCTCACGCCATCGGGCGCGGCGACATAGCAAAGCACCAGCCCGGGTTTGAATTCCCACGGCTCCACCGCCATGCGCACGCCTTTTCGTTTCAGGTCCGCGCAGAACGCCCGCAGATCCCCCCGATAGGTGAAACCGAAATGATCGGTCCCCCACTTGTCGTGGCTGGAGTAACCGTCGAAATGCTGCATCGGTTTGGTCTCGCCCGGCTGTTCCCCCGGTCGTTGTCCGCGGATGACGATCGTCATGCCGCCGACCCGGACATCGATCTGCGGCGCGCCGCGCAAATTTGGTTGCACTTCGGCGATCTCGCCCCCGAACATTACTTTGTACCAGTCCGCTGCCGCTTTCGGGTCCCGGCTGATCAAATGGATGTGGTCGAACGCCATCACTTCGCCCATACAGCGCTCTCCTTCCGGCAGTGCTACCGACAGGGCGATAGTACAAGGGCAATCCCGGCGATTCCAGTCCTGCTCAGGATTCAGCGCGGGAATCCGGGTCAGCTTGGGATATTGCATTCGTCATGCAACATACCAAGCCTGCCCTCCGATAATGCGCGCTCAGCGAGTGGTTTCGAACGCGAAGTTGCTGATGGGAGATCCCCCTTCGCATTCCTGCTGCGAAAGCGGAGCGAATCGCGGACCCGTTCCAAGGTCCGCGACATGCGGAATCGCTCTTGATTTGGGTTGCTCCATGTTCTGTTCCCAGAAGACAAAACGGCGCCTTTGCGCATGCCAGCGGCCGATGGTCGTCAAATCGTCCAGCAATCCGTTGTAGCAAGCCCCGTGCAGCAGCGAATTCAGTGGCAGAACCTTGCGTTCGAGCAATGCTCTTTGCGCCGCCGTGAGTTGGGGCCTGGCTAGAGCGGCAAGTCGGTCGCTGTTCAGCATTGAATGTGCGGTCATGTTTGCACTCCTTTCGGTTCGGAGAAGCCCCCTTGCCTTTTCGGACGTGGCGTGGTGTATCCGGTATGTTCCCATTCGACACTCATTCCACCCTCAATTACAGGGAAATCCGCCCTATGGCGGATACGGCACGACGAAAGGCATCCGGGGCGGGAGTCCGTAGACGGAGCGGTAATAACAGGGGCACCAACGGTATAAAAAGCAGTCGCCAAATGACGACACCGGGCTCAAAACGGCAAGCGCGAATCGAAAGACGGGCGCCAACTGGTACCCGTCTTCTGGTCTGACGTCCTCGTAGAAAGCATATGGTCGGGTCTTGCCATTTCAGTTTTCACTAAGTCACACACCACCCGTTGGGCGGCTCGGTGCATTCACTCCGGCTTGATCTCGAGGTCACGCACAAGGCGGCCGGCGACGTCTGATTCCTGCCTGAGGAATGCGGCGAACGCTTCAGGTGAGCTCGCCGTGATGTCAAAGCCGCGGCTGACCAGCTCTCCCTTCACCGTAACATCGGCAAGCGCGCGCACCACCTCGCGGTTGAGACGCACGACGATTTCCTTCGGCGTTCCCGCGGGCGCGAGCAGGCCATACCAGGTTTTGTACTCGAAACCCGGGACGGTCTCCGCCGCCGCCGGCGCGTCGGGGAATTGCGGGATCCGCGTTTTCGACAGCACCGCGATCAATTTCAACTTGCCCGACCTCACGAGCTGCGCGTACAAGGGCAGGGTGCCGAACGCGATGTTCACGTGCCCGCCCAACAGGTCCGTAATGAGCGGCCCGCCGCCCTTGTACGGGACGTGCGTCATCTTCACGCCGGTCATATGGCCGAAGAGGAGCCCGGACAGGTGGCTCGCGTTGCCCACACCCGCCGAACCATAGGTCACCTTTTCAGGATTCGCCTTGGCGTAGTCGATCAATTCCTTGACGGTCGACGGCGCGAATCCAGGATGCGCGACAAGGATCCCGGGCGCTTGCACGAGCAGGCTGATCGGGTCGAGCGACTTGAAGAAGTCGTAGGGCACCTTGTAGACGTGGTGATTCATCGCGTGCGTATCCGTCACCAACAGAACCGTATAACCGTCGGGCGCGGCGCGAGCTGCTTGCGCCGCGCCGATGCTGCCCCCCGCGCCACCCTTGTAGTCCACGAATATCTGCTGGCCGAGCAACTCGCCCAACTTCGGTGAAATCATTCGCGCAACCATGTCGGTCGAGCCCCCCGGAGGAAACGGAACCAGCAGACGAACCGGCTTGGAGGGATAGCCCTCTGCGCTCGCTACGCCGGCGACGAGGAAAATTCCGAGAAAAGCGAGAAGGCTAGCCAGGGGGCGCATGATTTCGCCTTAAAACATTCTGTCGTACTGGTCTGGTGTCAGGTCTCGATCGCGACTGATCAACAAGCGATTACACACAAGCACGACATCCCGCGCGCCCAACGCAGAGTTCACCGGCGCGCGGCGCTTGCGCGTCCAGTGAAACGACGTGTTAAGCCGCAATTATTTCTTCTCACTTGCCCAGCTTATTGCTGAGTAAATCTCTTTATCCGATGGCTTGCCGACGAACGGATCAGACATAAATGCAATGATTTCATCTTTTTCCGCGACCCGATACTCAACAACAACCCATTTGGTCGTGTAGTCTGGCAATAACGTCTTTTGTGGCGTCACCTTCTGTATGGACGATAGCGGGATTTCGATGCTGCCTTTGTCGTGCGTAAATTTCAGCTTGTCGTTAGAGACGTCCAAAGTTCCTTTTGCCTTGTAGCCAAGTAATGGCTGGGCTTTGGTTCTATACCAAACGTTGGAGAAGGTCACTGGCAATTGCGGAGGCGTCATCCACGCCATCATTGCTGCGATGTCCTGCGCTCCGAACTGCATTTTCGTTTGTTTGTTCTCCAGGTTCTGGGTCAAGGCCTGGTCGGAAAACGTGGCAACGGAGATTGGATATGGGACGTCAGCAACAATTTCTTTTTGTGGGCATGTGTACGTGGCGGATCCCTTCGGAGCAAGCTCCATTGCAGTTGTACAATTCTGGTTTGGGTCTGGCGATGTAAAGCCAACGTTGACCCAGACTGCACGGTCCGTCTTGTTGTTCAGAGTCAGCATTAACGCCGGTTGGCCGCCTTTCTCGCCGATTAGGGTGCCGGCAGTGATCTCAACCCACTGTGAATCGAACTCGCTCTTTGCCGGTCGCATCCCAGCCGGGCCTGGCGTGGTCGCACAACCGTTGAGGATGAATAGCGCACATAAGACCATACCTGCCTTCACGATTCCCTGGTTCATCCGTCCTCCTCGCCGCGATTGTGGCTTGACGTAATATGCATCAGTGGCCGGGCAAGAGCGTCACAGTTGCCCGGTCCACTGATGCAAGGGTTGGGCTCTACTTACCTGCAATTGCCTCCCCACTTTGTCATACCAATCTTTCCATCCGATCTGACATCCTGAAACCAACCGGAGTCGGTCTTGCCGGCAAACTTCCCGGTTCCACCTGTCGATTTCCACATTCCTTTGTCGGCGCCGGGAGCCTGCGACCATTCAATGCTCTGCAAATGACCATCCTTGTCGCGGCGCGCGCAGTGACCGGCAGAACGCACTTTTCCGTCCGGCGTCGCGAGTGCTGTCCCGGAGCATTGCCCCGTTACGAGGTTGTAGATGGAGTCTTCGCTTGTCAAAGCGCTTTCAGATTGAAAAGTGGTTAGCGTCATTCCATTTCCAAGATCACGAGTATCCGCGCTCGTCGTCACCAAAATGTCGTAGCCTGTACAGTTATCGGCGGCGACCGCGGTGCCGCACAGGAACATACCGATACCGACAACGAATCCACTTCGCAGCAGCTTGTTGGTTTTCATATGATCCCCCCATATAGTAGTCGGGCTGCCACTATTGATCCTCTCCATGACCGCAGCCCCAATTTGTCATGGAGCCCAACAACTCAGCTCACCTGGCTGCGAAACAACCCGAAGGGCCGCTTTCGTAGATCCGAGTGAAACTTACAGTTGGGCGTGTTCACAGGAAATACATAGCCGAGCGCGAACGTAGACTTCAGCTCAACCCTCGAGGTTTGCGAGCCTGGCAGGCTGCCTAAGGCGTGACCGGCAGGCGCGAAGTGTGCGAATCCACGATCTGCCAGCGCCCACCCAGCTTCGACCAAACCACGACTGACCGGACATGAAACGCGGTGAGCTTGCCTTGCTGGTCTGTCAAGTTCATTGCACCGTAACTATTCGAAATCACCAGATCGTCGTTGTAGGCACGCATGATCGGTTGCCGCACGAGGAAACGGCGCCGGGGAAAGATCTGGAAAAACTCGGTGAAATACGCCCGGATCGCCTCTTTACCCTCGATTCGGAATGCCGACGACGAGGCATTGACCACGGCGTTGTCGGCGAACGCGGCTGTGAAGGCGTCGACGTCCCCCTCCTGGAAGGCCTTGAGTCGTGGACCAGCGATCTGGGTAACTTCCTCGACAGGGCCTGCCCATATTTCGGAAGCAAGACCCGTCAGTATCACAGCGAAAAGCGCAGCAATGGATCGTTTCATGGTTGACACTCCTCCCAAGAGATTCAACCGCGCAGCAATTGGAGTCCTTCAACGGACGGTCCAAGAGCTAGCGCCGGCCAGTACACGATTCGACACGCCAAGGCTGAGCGTCGTCCTACGTGACGCATGAAGCTTTATGGGCTCAAGCGATTGCCCATATCGCGCACGAACTACGAGTCCCTGGCTACCTTGCAGAGTGGTACAGGATGTACCGAAAGAGCGGGCCCTGCGGCCCGAAAATGAGGCTTAGGACTAACCGGAAGAACCGGACTGCTGGTTCCTTATCGTTATCCCATCGTGAAACGTCAATGAGTCTACTCTATCGAAGACTCACTGGGGAATCCGTGAAGAATCCGGGTCCGGCTTGAGATCTTTCATTATTCAAACGACATACCAAGCCTGCCCCTACCCCTATGATCTCCTGCTCCTGCCCGGCCGCTACTTGAATTCGTGTAGCGCGATGCGGTTTTTCGCGATGAAATCCCAGTCGTATTGAACGCCGAGGCCCGGTCCCGTTGGCACCGGCACGCATCCATCCTTGCCGATTGCCTCCAACTGGTCCGAGTAGCCGCACTTGTACACCGGCGGCACCGCGTTCGGCGTGCCGGGCCCGACCAGCGCCATCTCGTAATAGTTGCTGTTGCGTACCGCCGACATGCAATGGCGGTGTGCCGGACCGCAGGCATGGATCTCGGCGTCGATGCCGAAGGACTCGGCCAGATGCGCGATCTTCATGCAGCCGGTGATCCCCATGTCGTACTCGGGATCGACGCGCAGGAAATCGGTGCCGCCGGCCACCAGGAAGTCCGCCTTGGGCTCCACCCCGCGGACATGCTCGGTCTGGAGAATCGGCGTCTTGATCATCTCGCGCAGCTTCTTGTGGGCAAAGGCCGAGGTGCCGCTGTCGCGGAACGGATCCTCGTACCAGAAATAATCGGCTTCGTCGCAGGCCCGGCCGACGTAGAGCGCATCGGCGAAGGTGCGCAACTGGCAGGCCGGGTCGATCATCAACTCCATTTTGTCGCCCACACGGCTGCGCACATGGAGCAGGTTGTCCGCCTCCTCGTGCTTGTTGCCTTCGTTCCAGCCATGGATCTTGAAGGCGCGGAATCCCATCTCGTAACACTGCACGGCGAAATCGCCGTAGGCCTCCTTGGAGGAAAGCTCGCCATCGCGATCGCCCATGTAGGTGCTGGCGTAGGTGGGCAGGCGCTTGCGGTATCCGCCCAGTAGCTCGCTCACCGAGGCTTTGAGTTTCTTGCCCGCCAGGTCCCAAAGCGCGATATCGATGGGCCCGTGGCCCATGTGGTCGAACTGGCGCGCCTCGCGCTTGAGATCGTCGTAGATGCCCTCGCGCTCCTCCGCCTCACGCCCGATGAGATAAGGCGCCAGCATGATCGTCTGTCCCAGCGCCGAAGGCGACCCGACCCAATGTGTGACGTACTCTCCGCGCAGGCCGTTGTCGGTCATGATCGCCACCGCGTACTTGGTCAGTCGCGTCGTCGCGCCCTTCTTGCAGCCCAGCGCGCCGATTCCGCCGCCGCCCGCCGCACCAAGATTCTTCGCGTCGAACTGAAAGACGTGGAGTTCCACCTTGTTTATCCGGCTCATCTTCTCTCCTCCTTGTTTGCAGGTCAGTTTCGACCGCGGGCGGTATCCTATCAGGGTCAGGAATCCGGGTCAGGCTTGGGAATCCGGGACATGGGAATCCCGGCCAAGCTTGAGATACTGCATTTTCAACAATCATGGTGACCATGATGATAAGTACTCACGCCTCTGCGCAGGATCGTATGCCCCCGCTTGAATCCGATCAAATGACCGAGGCGCAGCGGAAGGCTGCGGCCGAACTTGTCGCCGGACCCAGGGGCAGGCTGATCGGGCCATTCGTCCCGCTCCTGCGCAGTCCGGAATTCATGAACCGGTTGCAGAAGACGGGCGAATACTTGCGCTTTCACAGCGCACTTGGCGCGCGACTCAAAGAGTTTGTAATCTTGATTACAGCGCGCCAATGGACGCAACAATTCGAATGGTTCGCACACTATCCGATTGCGCTGAAGGCTGGCGTCAAGGCAGAAATCGCAAAGGCCATTGCAGAGGGGCGCCGCCCCCTTGGCATGGCTGAAGATGAAGAGGTTGCATATGACTTTCTTGACGAGCTCTTTCGTACTCGGGGAGTGGGCGACACCGCATACGCACGCGCTGTTACGAAGTTTGGCGAACAGGGCGTCATCGACATGCTCGGCGTTGCCGGCTACTACTCGATGTTGGCTATGATCATGAACGTCGCCCGTACACCATTGCCGGATGGGGCGAGCCCGCCGCTAGGGGCGTTTCCCCGGTGAGCTGGAAAGTACCCGAATTTTGAGTGGCCTGGTCCGGGACGAAACCTGGGGAGATTGCGATGCGGCTCGAAGAAAAAGTGGCGATCATCGTTGGTGCCGGCCAGAGTCCGGGAGAAGGCATCGGAAACGGCCGGGCTACGGCTATTCGCTTTGCGCGGGAAGGCGCAAAGATCCTTGCCGTGGATCGGGATATCGAGTCCGCGAGGGATACCGCCGCCCTCGCGATCGAGGAGGGCGGAGAGTGCCTCGCATTTGAAGCGGACGTTACTGATGAAGTCACGCTCGCCGAGGCAGTGGACTTTGCGTGGCGGCGATGGGGGCGCATCGATATCTTGCATAACAATGTCGGTGTGAGCATTGCGGGAGGAGACGCACCGCTGCTCGAACTCACCGAGGAAATCTTCGATCGGGTCAACGCCATCAATCTTCGTGGTGCGATGATGGCCTGCAAACACGTCATTCCCATCATGCGTGGGCAGCGAAGCGGGGTGATCATCAACATCTCGTCCATCGCGGCGTGGGTCGACTATCCACTCGTTGTTTACAAGGCCACCAAGGCGGCCATGATTGCCTTTACGCAGCAGCTTGCGTTACAAAACGCCGCCTACGGCGTTCGCGCCAACGTGATCCTGCCGGGACTGATGAATACACCCATGGCGGTGGATACGCGCGCTCATGCCGCGGGCCAGAGTCGCGAGACGATCGCCGCGGAACGCGACAAGAAGGTTCCGCTGCGAGGCAAGATGGGGACGGCATGGGACGTGGCCAATGCCGCGCTGTTTCTCGCCTCCGACGAGGCCAATTTCATCACCGGTGTGGCCTTGCCGGTCGATGGCGGGGCGTTGGTCCGGATCGGATGATGACGGAGGCCTCATGACCATCAAGCTGAATCACACCATCGTGCATGCGCGCGACAAGCGCGCGTCGGCTGAGTTCTACTCGAGCGTCTTCGGCCTGGGCAAGCCCGTGCCCTTCGGCCCCTTCCTCGATGTTGAAACCGGCAACGACGTGACCCTGGCCTTCTTCGAAACGCAAGACCCCTTCGAGCCGCAGCACTACGCCTTCCTCGTGAGCGAAGCGGAGTTCGACCAGATCTTCGGCCGCGTCAGGAAGCGCGGGCTCACGTACTGGGCGGATCCGGCCAGGAAGCAGAAGGGCGAGATCAACACCCACTTCGGCGGGCGCGGCGTGTACTTCGAGGACCCGGGCGGGCATTTTCTCGAGATCATTACCCGGCCTTACGGCAGCGAACTTCCACGTTAGGCCGCAGTCTTCCTGGTCACGTCCTGCAGGCGCTCCGCCTGGCTTTAGACGCACCCAAGCAGCGTTGCTTTGTACTAGCCCCCTTACCTCCCAACGTGCCGCACGGAGCGGCCCGGCGTTACGCCTTTCGCGATGGAGTGGATTGCCCGATGCTGGATGCCTTTTGAGCAAGATCGCTTAAGTCGCCCAATTCCGACGCGCTTGCCGATTTATTTTGTTGACATTGAAAAATCACGCGTGCAGAATGCGCCCCCTCTTGCGTTGAGGAACACATGAAACACCGACAGAAATTGATGGATGTGCGATGCCGATCCCTGCCAGCGGGCGGGGAGAGCTTCGTACTGGATCGCCGGGAACTCGGCGAGGACCGCACGCGTCCGGAACCGGAGGAAAGCTAGCGCCAACGCGCTGACTGCCCCCGAGGCCCGGACCGCGAAAGCGCTCCGGGCTTTTTCTTTTCCTGAAGCCCGGATTGCGCCGTGAGGTGCCCGGGCTTTTTTGTTTTTGCGCCCCGCTGGCGGAACAGGAATACGCGCATGTCTCAGAAACATGGATTTCCGGGTTCGAATCCCGGGTGGGGTACCAGGTTTTTTTGCGGAAGAGAAGATGCTTCCACCGCTCCGGCAATGCGACCGGAACAAGCGGACCGTTCTTTTACAACTTGGGATGTGGCAAGTACAGGGCAGGCATGGCTCAACGGGACGAGCGCGACGTTTCCGACGTCGAGGCGTAAGTTCGAGGCTCACTGGCTGCCCCATTCGTTTCCGTCGTCTAACGGTAAGGACAGCGGCCTTTCAAGCCGCGAATGCCGGTTCAATTCCGGCCGGGAACGCCACGGGGATGTAGCTCAACGGACAGAGCATTCGCCTTGCAAGCGAATGATATGGGTTTGAGTCCCATCGTCTCCACCATTTCATTCTCGCTGTAGCGCAGCGGCAAGCGCGCCTCGTTCGGGGCGAGGAGACCGAGGGTTCGAGTCCCTCTGGCGAGACCAACACTACCCCCGTAGCTCAGTGGATGAGCAAGACGCTACGAACGTCGAGGTCGAGGGTTCGAATCCTTCCGGGGGTGCCACTATCAAACGACGCTGTAACTCAGAGGCCGGAGTGCCCGCCTGTCTAGCGGAGAGCCGCGGGTTCGAATCCCGCCAGCGTCGCCATCATTTTCACGGCGCGTAACTCAACTGGCAGAGTAGCTGACTCTTAATCAGAAAGCCGCAGGTTCGAGTCCTGCCGCGCCGACCATACCCGGTTAGCTCAGCGGCGAGAGCGCCTGTCTTACAAACAGGATGTCGGTGGTTCGAGACCATCATCGGGTACCAACATCGGTTCCGTAGCTTAGAGGGCCAAAGCGCCGGGCTCATAATCCGGACAACCTTCGTTCGAATCGAAGCGGAACCACCACGCCCCGCGTAGCTCAGTTGGAAGAGCGCCTGCCTAGTAAGCAGGAGGACGCGCGTTCGAATCGACGCCGGGGGCACCAACATGCTTCTCTAGCTGATCTGGTGACAGCGCCGGTCTGAAGAAGCCGGAGAGCTCCGATCGAAACGGAGGGGAAGCGCCAAACAGCCGGGGCGTAGTTCAGCGGGAGAACGTCGGCCTCTGAAGTCGGATGTCCCTGGTTCGAATCCAGGCGCCCCTGCCAGACATCGCCGGCCTAGCTCAGCAGGAAGAGCGCTCGCCTGATAAGCGAGAGGTGCGCGGTTCGAGTCGGCGGACCGGTACCAGTCAATTGTCCAGTAGCTCAATCGGTGGAGCGGCGCGCTGTTAACGCGACGGCTGCAGGTTCGAGGCCTGCCTGGACAGCCAGTTCGATGGAGATCTTGGTGTAACAGCAGCACATCGGACTGTGAATCCGCGGGTGCCGGTTCGACTCCGGCAGATCACCCCAGCTTTTCTTGCCACATCCCAACGATCTTCGCGGCTCAAGTCGCGGAGAAGAAGAATTCGTCGTGAACGCGAATACCGCAGCGGGTGAGGCTCGTGAGTCCTCCCTGGCGCGCTTGGCCTGAAATATCGGCGTGGCGTGTACCGCGGCGCGGGAGCGGCGGATGTTGGGCGGATTAGCTCAGAGGTAGAGCACGGCTCATAAGGCCGAGGTCATGGGTTCGATTCCCATATCTCGCCACCAATGGATAGCTCAGACGGGTAGAGCAATCGGCTGATAACCGATCGGTCGCGGGTTCGACTCCCGCTCCAACGTAGAAAGGCCTGCAAAGCCTTTAACGCAGTACCGGGGCCGGCTTCAGTGCTGCGTGGCAGAACACCGCCGCGCAGGCACCGGGCGTCAGACCGAGTGCGCCGTGCGGCGTACGCGGGCGAAGCGGCAACAGCCGAGCGTCTTCCTACGTCCATCAGGAGTACCGATGGAAATGGTCGGCGTAAGGCGCGGCCGCTTTCCCTCGCGCACGCGGCGGAGCCCGCCGGACGTCCGGGAGGCCGGATTCCCATTTTTTGCGAAGGTTTGTCGATAAGGCGAAGAAAGGAGAATGATCGATGATGCTGTTTCGGAAGTTTCACGTGAAGAAGGACGAACGCGCGCTGCTGTTCGAAGGGCGACTTCGTCGAGATCCTGCGTCCGGGCGAGCACCTTCGCTTCGATCCGCTGCGCCGCCTGACCGCGGAGAAGTTCGCGCCTGGCGAGCACTCGTTTCGAGCACCGGCTGGCCGAGTTCCTCGTGAAGGCGGAGCCGGCGATCGTGGCGCGCGAGTTCCACGTGGTCGATCTCGGCGCGACCGAGGTCGGCCTGCGCTTCGAGAACGGCGTGCTCGTCGAGGTGCTGGCGCCGAACACCCGTCGCCTGTACTTCAAGGGCTACATCGATCTGCGCTTCGAGCGCATCGACATCGCGACCGACTTCGACGGTCGAGGCCGAAGCTGGTGCCGCAGCTCGTCGCCTGCACCGATACGGGCTTCAAGGCGAAGGTGACCGGTGCGCGACGGCGTGTACGGCGTGCAGGTGCCGCAGTTCCACGTCGGCGTGCTGTACGTCGACGGCAAGCTGGCGTACCGTGCTGGATGCCGGGCCTGCGCGCTTTCTGCCGCTTCGGCCGCGACGTGCGCGTCGAGTTCGTGGATCTGCGCCTGCAGGTGATCGAAGTGGCGGGTCAGGAAATCCTGACCAAGGACAAGGTCCCGCTGCGCGTGAACCTGAACGCGGGCTACCGCGTGACCGACGTGCTGGTGGCGTTCGCCAAGCAGGCCAAGCCGGTGGACTACCTGTACAAGGAGCTCCAGTTCGGCCTGCGCGCCGCGGTGGGCACGCGCACCCTGGACGAGCTGCTGGAGAACAAGGTCGCAGATCGACCAGGCGGTCGCGGAGCACATCAAGCGCCGCGTGGAGGGCTTCGGCCTGGAGGTCGATTCGGTCGGCGTGAAGGACATCATCCTGCCGGGTGAGATGAAGACCATCCTGGCGAAGGTGGTGGAAGCCGAAAAGGCCGCGCTGGCGAACGTGATTCGCCGTCGTGAGGAAACCGCGGCGACCCGCTCGCTGCTGAACACCGCGCGGGTGATGGAAGACAACCCGACCGCGCTGCGGCTGAAGGAGCTGGAGACTCTGGAGAAGGTCACCGAGAAGATCGACAAGATCTCGGTGTTCGGCGGCCTCGACGCGGTGCTGAAGGATCTGGTGAAGATCCGATGAGGTCAGATACAACTTGACAGGCCGAAGGCGATCCCTTCGGCCTTTTTTTCGTCAACCATGTTTGAGTCGAATGTCGATCTTGCACCGGCAAGACCCGCTGGACCTTACGGCAGCGAACTTCCAGGTTAGGCCACGGCTAGTTCGCCGCGAAGCAGTAGAAAAGTCCCGCGCCGCCCGAGGCCTTGAGCTGGTCCTGGCTGCAACCGCGCGAGCCGTGCGAGGAGTTCCAGGACTTCATGTGCCGGGTGTCCTTCAGCCCCGTCAGGTCGTGGTGGCCGACGATCGCCGAGCCCTCGCCGCTCTTCGCCCAGTTTCCGCAGGTGGTATCGCCGCCCGCCGTCGAATACATGCCGGCCGGATCCGAGCCCGTGAGGATGTCGTGCTCGTTCGGCGTATCCCCGCGACCCTTCACCATCTCGCCCTTCTCGGTCAGCGCCGTCTGTTTGTTGATGTTGTTCTTCTGCGGAATGCAGGTCCTCGACGTTCTTGGCCACGACCACGCCCTTGGCGTTGCGCCACGGGCCCTCGCCGATTCGATCGCGCGCGTTCACGCCCGCGTCACCGCCCGGCAGCGTGGTGCTCAGGTACGCCTTCCAGCTCGTGCGCTTCGAGCCGGCCGCCTTGGCGAGCGCATTGCAGTGCGCATCCGCGCCCTCCAGGCCGCCGAGGTCGGCGCCGTTGCCCTTCCCTATGCTCGTCAGGAAGAACGTCATGTCGTCACCGCCCTGCGCAATCGCGGGGGATGTCATGCCTGCCGAGACCAGTAACGCCGTCGCTACGATCGCTAGAACCTTCATGTGACCTCCTGTGGTGGATTGGGAGAGCCGAAGTTTGCTGCCCTGCAGACAGCCCTTGCACTCATTGCACCTTGATACCCGTTTCCTTGACCAGTTTCGGCCAGCGCACGCGCTCAGCGGCAAGGAACGCCCGGAACTCTTCCGGCTTGCTGGCGATGATTTCGGAATCGGCGAACTCGCGGCGTGAATTGATCGCCGGGTTGCGCAGGATTTTGCTCAGTTCGACTTGCAATCGCTCGACGATCTCGGGCGGCAATCCGGCGGGGCCCGCCATCCCGGTCCAAATGGTCATTTCAACTTCGGGCATGCCGAGTTCGGTGAATGTGGGCACATCGGGTAATTGCGGGGAGCGCGAAGCCCCTGTCGTGGCCAGCGCATGCAAACGCCCGGCCTTGACGACAGGGTCCACGGTCGTCGCGAAGCCAAACCCATAGTCCACCTGCCCGCCGATCAGATCGGTGATCATGGGCGCTTCGCCTTTGTACGGCACTGCAGGCACCTTGATGCCGACTCGGCGATTGAACACCTCGGTCACGAAGTGATTGAAGTGCGCCACGCTCGGGGTTCCATAACTCATCGTGCCCCCCTTCGCTTTGACCAGCGCCACCAGCTCGGCAACGGTACGCACGTTGAGCGCGGCATTCACCACCAGCACGGCGGGACGGCGCAGGAACTGGGTGATGGGCGTGAAGTCTTTCGCGGCGTCGTAGCCGACCTCCATGCCGATGGCCTGCGCGATAGCCTGCTCGTTGGGCGACACGTATAGAAGCGTATAGCCGTCCGGTTTGGACTTGGCAACGGCGTAGGCGCCCAGCACGCCGCTGGCCCCGGTACGGTTGTCGATCATGACTTGCTGCCCGAGCGCTTTGCCGAGCTGATCGGCGATGATGCGCGCCTGCGTGTCGGCCACGCCACCGGCGGGCCACGGCACGACCCAGCGGATGGGGCGGGTGGGATACGGGTCCGCGGCCCACGACAAGGCGGCAACGAGCAGCAGTCCAAGCGCGAGTCCCAGTGAACGAACGAACACTTTGGTTCGATAGGTCATCCTGAATTCCTCCGTTCGCTGGCAAGCCTGAATTGGCGCACCGTGGGCACAGATTGACACGCAACCGAGCGGAGCCAGATATGGCGAGACGGGCGGTGGCTGTGGGCTTGAGGCATGACGACATCTTCCCTGGCCACGTCATTCACGTCAGTCACGATAGTCACGACAGTCACGCCACTTACGGCCTACTTCCTTCCCGTTTTCACGAACTCGAGCGAGGTCCGGAACAGCGGGAGATGTTTTTCGTATTCGGCCACGTCGGCGCAATTGAGCTGTATCCATTCCCTCGTGCTTGCCATGCCGCCGGGCGAGAACGGGGCGACGTCGTTCCTTGAGAAGTGCAATTCGGTCGCCGTGGCAACGGGCAGGCGCAATCCGATACCCTCGCCGCTGATGCAGGCAAACATCTTGTCGCTGACGAAATAGGCGTCCAGGCCGTTGATCTTTCTTGCGCTGACGCCCGGGAGGCTGAGAAGGAGAGCGTCGATCTTCGCCTTGCGATCGGACTTGGTAGGGTCAGTAGTCACAGGAAATCCATCATGCCGGCGAGGTCTCGGCTTCGAGCAGGCGCCGGTCCCAGTGTGCCGAGACGGCAGCAGCTTCATACGTTGTCTGAAGAAACGATAACAGCGTCTGTTCAGGATCACCGGCCATTCGTACGGCCTCATAAGGCAGGATGAACTCGCCCAGCGCTTCGTGAAAGTATGCTGCCTTGGGCTGGACCGGGTAAGCAGTGAATCCGGTGGGAACGGGATAGGCGTAGGCGTAGAAAGATGCTTCCCCCACACCCGTCCCCGGCCAGAATCCCGCGCTCGAGACCTCGTGCGAGTACGCCTCCTCCATCACCCAATCGGCACAATTGGGAATACCGCCACGGTGCTTGGGCGCAGTCCGCCCCGAGAACCGGGTTACGGCCAGATCGAACGCGCCCCAGAAGAAATGAACCGGGCTCACCTTGCCTATGAAGCGCGCGCGAAATTGCGTAAAGACCCGTTCGACCTGTACAAGCGCGCGCCAGAAGCGCTGCACTGCATTGGCGTCGTAGCTCGCATGCTGGGTGTCGGATTCGAACGGAATCGCCTCTGTAACCTCGACGGGGCGGGTGAAGATCTCAACCTCGATGTCCAGTTCATGGAGAGCACCCATAGTCTTGCGGAAGAACTCTGCTACGGACATCGGCTTCAATCTGAACGAGCGTCCTGTACCGTCGGAAGTAGTGATGCGCAGAACGTGATCCAAAAAGTCGAAGTCTATGGCGAACGTTCGCCGTCCGCCCGGGATGGGCGAGGTCGTGAGCCCGCGCGTCGTTGTGTAGAGCGTCGCACCCCACCAGTGATTGATCTTCGGGCCAAGCTCAAGCCGGATCTTGCCGACAACCTGCACCCACATGTGGAGCGTGGTACACGTGTCCTGCCAGGTGTGCAGCGGTAACAAGGTCGGCCAGACGGCGTCGATGCCAGAAGTGCGGTCGGTCATCTCATCATTTCTCCGGAATCCAGGCCGGAAGCGCAGCATAACGTGACGCACAACCGCGCGCGCGATTCCCGCGGCGCAGCGCCGTACGACGCGCAACCTTGCCCAGTGGTTGGGCGACTTCGACTGGCGCGAGAATGTCCTGTCCCGGGCGCACACCAACCGTGGCCTGACCATCTGATCGCGCTGACAGAGACGTCAAAAGGCAAGGCGTAGACCCGCGGTTTTCCACAGCGCATGTTTAGACGTCGCGCGTCAGTTTTGATTTCAAAGGAGTAGCCAACTCGCGGGCCTTTTGTAACCAGCGTTTAGCCCAAAGGAATTCCGTTGCGAGTATGGAAAGGCCAATGGGAATGACTATAAAGGCTGGCCCCGGCAAAACGATCAGAGCAATTCCGATAAGAGTCACCGTCCCACCGATGACCGCGACAACAATGCGTTTGGCGACACGAAGATTCGGAACCTTCCTGAGCCAAGCACTCCGTCTATGTTGGTTGTGCTTCATCGAATTCGATTGAAAAACCTGGAGCCCGTGTTTGCGTTGCGGATTGACCTTGTCATTGCCCTTTCCCATCCGGTACAGCCTCACCTCGGGTATTGTCCACCTTCAAAAGTGTCCGGAGAAGCCGGGTTAGCTCACGCTGACGCTCTATTGCACCGGAACCAGTTACCGCATACGGCTCCTGGTGGAAGTCTGGCTGGCTCATCAGAATGTTGTTTAAAGCGGGCACTCTCCAGCCTTGCATCCGCTCCAGGAACTTGCGGCGGCGCCCGTACTTATGCCGCGCGATCTCGAGACAGTCCGGGCTGGGAGAATCCGCCCTGCTGCTACCGCTACCGTGCGAAATAGCGCGACAGCGCGCCCTTCTTCCCGTCGACGTAGTGGTCCTGCCACTTGTCGTCGACTTCGAGAAACCCCGACCACCCCTTCTTGCCCTTCTTCTTGCGGTCGTTCTCAATCGCGCGGAACCGGTAGTGGTCGTACACGTCGAGCACGTGCACCGCGTAGGCCATCGCAAGGTCACGGTGGCCGGTGACGATGAGCATGTTCTCGTCGTTGGAATACGAGGCCTTGAAGCCGAGGTTGTGGCTGCCGAGGATCACGGCGCAATCAGGGGAGAGCGGGTCGATCACGACGATCTTGTCGTGGATGATCGCGCCGATGCCCCCTTTGGCGGTGAGCTGTTCGACGCCGAGGTCGCCGACTAGCGACTTCTCGTCGATGCGCGCGGCGCGCACGATGGCAACGTTGCCTTCCTCGAAGGTGGTCGGCGAGTCGCCTTCGACGACGACCTCATCCGTGTCCTTGTCCTTCTTCGTCGCCACGTAGTTGGGCATCGCCTGCGCGCTGGACACGGCGCCCACGACGATGAGCTTGGAATCCTTGCGGCCCACGTCGATCGCCTCGCCGATCATGCAGTCCACGCCCTTCTGTCCGGGATAAAAGGCGAGAAAGAGCACGGCTTCCTTCGCCATGCGCATGCGTCGGTAGACCTCCTGCAAGTCCGGCGGCACGGGCGCCGGCTTGGTCTTCGAGGTGGGCTTCCTGCGTTGTGGCATGTTGGGCGAGAACCACGTGTGGATCTCGACGCCGTCCCCAAGGTGCACGATGGATGATGTCTCATTTGCCGTGCGAAAGGCCGCGCCCTGCTGCGTGTCGCCCATCGTCGACGAGAGCTTGGGTTTCGGCTTGGGCAGCTTATCGCTGTCGTGCATGCGCTGCCAGTAGTCGACAAAGGCCGTGGCCACGGCCTCGTCCTCGACAAGGAGCGCGTTGTTGGTCTGGCCCGCGATCCCGGTCGACGTCCAGTTGGTGCTGCCGGTGAAGACCGCCACAGGCGTGCCGGCCGGATCCAAGTGCACGACGAACTTGTTGTGGCCGATGTGGATGCTGTTGTTGAACATGCGGTCCTGCAGGCGCGCACCCAGGGCTGAACGCAGACGCTTGCGCGCGGGAGCATTGCGCACGTCCCAGTTGCCACCGTCGTCCGCGCCGGTGTTGGCGAGGATCACCTCGACGCGGTTCTGGTTGTCGAGGATGAGCTTTTCGAGTTCCTCGTCCTCGAGCTCGTAGAGGGCAAGGAGGAAGGCTGCCCGGACGCGCAAAGAACTCGTGCAGCAAAGGCAGCACGTCGCCCGCAAGGTACTTGCGGTGCGGATCGTCCGGGTTGGAGATCTTGTCGATGAGCTCGTTCTTGTCGATGACACCGTCCTCGTTGAGCACGTTTGTCAGCCACTGCGCGGCGAGGATGCCGTTGGTGAATGTGCTGCGGAAAGGCGGGCGCTTCGAGGTGACCGTGACCGGGTTCGTGACAAAGGCGGGCGTGAGGTAACCGAGCGGCCGGGGTGCGCCGGTATACGCATCCCCCAGCACCTTCACGGGCTTGCCGTTCGCATTGAGGATCGGCTTACCCTTGTTGTCGCGTTTGGGGATCATTGCTTTCTCGTGGCCGTTGGACGGCACGGGCATCAAGCCAGGCTTCAGGTCTCCTACCGGGCGGATCTCGTAGCGCACCGTCACCTCATCGGGGCGACGCGTCATGCCGTCGCGCTTCTTGCGCAGCGTGAGATCGCGCCAGCTGAACTTCTGCACCGGCCACACGCCGGTGTCCTGGGCGATCCATTCCGGGTTGCGCTGGCCCTTGAAGGAGACCCACGCGGCGCACTTCACCCGGTCGTCACTGCCGTCCGGGCGTTTCGCGACGGTGCCGGCGGCATCCAGATAGACACGGGTCACCTCGAAGCCGAGGCAGCCCGGGATCTTGCCGTCGGTGTCCCAAGCAACGTAGGCGACCTCGTTGTTCGCCCAGGCCTTGGCGGACGTGATTTTGGCCATGCTCCCCTCCTTCGGCTTGCCTTGAAATATGCTGCTGAAATCCTGGAAGGCTAGTCTGCGAGCATGAGGGACATGTTTCAAGGCCTTTGCAATCGCCGTGAACGGGTTGCAAGGATCGGATTTGACCAGCCTTGCCCCGGCCCGGGCCGCGTCTTTCGCATCGGGTCGTCGGCGTCTCCGCCGTCTGCGCACGTCGCGGGCTGATTGCGCTGGTAGAGACGTCAAAAGACAGGGCCTGACTCCACGGTTTTCACAATTTCAGATGCCCGACTGTGTCGTGAAATGTGGTCCCGTCTGGTGTACCCGGGAGTACCATCCGACTCACAGCGGCGTGCAAGCCGGCCGCGGATTTTCCTGGGAGACCTATCATGACGCTTTGCCCGGTTGCGTTGGCAGTGGGCTGCATCAAGTGCCCCGTATTCAAGATGTGCCCCGCCAAGGGGATCATCGGCGACTACAAAAAAGACGCACCGCCACCGGCGAATTTGAAGAAGAAGCGGTAGCGGAAATTCCTTGACTTTGACGAACGAAGGGCGCTCACTGGATTCGCTTCCGCGCGCCGGGACCGGGTAGATTCTCAAGCCCAAGGCATGACGATCCGGTTGTTGCCCAAGACATTCGCTGTTGTGCGCGCCATTTCGTTCGGGTGTGCCTGATGCGGACGGGCGGCGACCACCTTAAACCCGATGTTTGAGGGTTATCTCGACCGGAGCGCCGAAGCAAACCGCAAAGGGCGTGACGCGAGTCGCGCCCTTTGTGTTTGCCGTTTCGGCAAAGACGTGCCGGATGGGCAATGCCTGCTTCTGGCCGCTTCCAATCCCTCACATACGATTTGCGGTCGACCTGGTCACAATACTGTCTGCCAGCTCAACTCTGAGCTGGCCCGGGTTAGCGCAGTCTGATCCCGTTTTTTCAAATCGGCGCGGCGGAGTAGCCTGTCGTTATGGACTCCCTGATCGCTGCCGCCGCGCGCGCTCTCGCCGCCGGCGACGCGCTCGGCGCCCTCAAGCGGGTGGCGCTGCGCGACGACCCGCCGGCGCTGGCCCTGCGCGGCATCGCCATGGCCCAGCTCGGCGAGTACCCGCGCGCCCGCGAGCTCCTGCGGCGCGCCGCCCGCGGCTTCGGCACCCACGAGGAACTGGCGCGCGCGCGCTGCGTCGTCGCCGAGGCCGAGGTGGCGCTGGCGATGCGCGATTTCGGCGGGTCGCCGCGTTCGCTGGCGTCGGCGTCGGACACGCTCGATGCGCATGGGGATCGGGCCAACGCGCTGCAGGCGCGGCTGATCGCGTTGCGCCGGCTCCTGCTGATCGGCCGCCTCGACGAGGCCGCGGACGCGCTGGCACGCCTCGATGCGCGTGGCATGCCGCCGTCGCTGGCGGCGGTGGCCGAGCTGGCCGCGGCCGAGCTGGCACTGCGCTCGCTGCGCATCGGCCCGGCGCGAGACGCGCTCGCCCGCGCGCACGAGGCGGCCGATCGGGCACGCGTGCCGGCGCTGCTGGCCGAGGTGGCGGAGGCGCGGGCTGCGCTCGATCGTCCCGCCGCGCGGCGCCGCTTCGGCCGGCGGCGAGCAGGCGCTGCGCCTCGACGAAGTGGCCGCGCTGCTGGCTTCCGGCGTGCTGGTGGTCGACGCCTGCCGTCGCGGTTTACGCGCCGGTGCCGCGTGGCGGCCGCTTGCACGCCGGCCGGTGCTGTTTGCGCTGGCGCGTGCGCTCGCCGAGGCGTGGCCCGGCGATGTCGATCGGGAAGCCTTGATCGCGCGCGCGTTCAATACCCGCCGCCCCAACGAGACGCATCGGGCGCGCCTGCGGGTCGAGATCGGCCGCCTGCGCGCGCTCGTCGCAGAAATGGCGCGCATCGAGGCGACCCCGCGAGGCTTCGTCCTCAAGCCGCGCCGCGCGCGCGCCGTCGTCGTGCTGGCGCCGCCCATCGACGGCGATCAGGCGTCGCTGGTGGCGCTGCTCTCCGACGGCGCGGCCTGGTCGACCTCGGCCCTGGCGCTGGCCCTGGGGGCCAGCCAGCGTACCGTCCAGCGCGCGCTCGTCGAACTCGAGGCCGCCGGGCGGGTGCGCTCGATCGGGCGGGCGCGGGCGCAGCGCTGGCTGTCGCCGCCGCTGGCGGGATTCACGACGATCTTGTTACTCCCCGCCGCGCTCCCGTTCGAATAAAGTGGTCTCACGGCGCCACTCAACGGGCGCCAAAAGGAGACAGACGATGGCAAGCAAGGCAGGCAACGCAAGACCCCAGGCAGCAACCCGTCCGGCCGAGATCGTGCGCGAGTACGGATTTCCCGGCGTCGACAAAATCGCCGGCGTCACCCACGATGGCCGGCGTGTTTGGGCCGCCACCGGGGCGAAGCTGATCGCCTTCGATCCCGAGAGCGGCGACCCCATCGATACCCTCGACGTCGCCTGCGATGCCGGCACGGCCTTCGACGGCAAGTACCTCTACCAGATCGCCGAGGCGCGCATCGACAAGATCGATCCCGCCACCGGCAACGTGGTGGCGTCGATTCCCGCGCCCGGCAAGGGCGGCGACTCGGGGATCGCCTGGGCCGAGGGCAGCCTGTGGGTGGGGAACTATCGCGATCGCAAGATCCACCAGATCGACCCCGCTACCGGCGCCATCAAGCGCAGCATCGAATCCAATCGCTTCGTCACCGGCGTGACCTGGGTCGACGGCGAGATGTGGCATGGCACCTGGGAAGCGGAGGAGAGCGATATCCGCCGCATCGATCCGGAAAGTGGCGCCGTGCTCGAGCGGCTGCAGATGCCGAAAGGCATGGGCGTCAGTGGCCTCGAATCCGACGGAGCGGACCTCTTCTATGCCGGCGGCGGACGGAGCCGGAAAGGTCCGTGCCGTGCGCCGTCCGAAACGCGCCGCGTCGCTGACCTCGCCGACCGCTGACGGCATGACCGGAAATTCCACCTGAAGGAAGCGCGCCGTCCACCGGAGGGCGCATTGGCTGAACTCACCTTATTTTCCGAGAAGGAGCACATCATGAACACAGCAACTGCCGAAGCGAACACCGTGAATCATCCCGTCGTCTCCCCGGACCGCTGGGTTGCCGAGCGCAAGAAGCTGCTGGCGCGCGAGAAGGAACTGACGCGCCTGCGCGACGAGATCGCCCGCGAGCGCCGCGCGCTGCCGTGGGAGCGCGTCGAGAAGGAGTATGTCTTCGACACACCCGAGGGCCGGCGCAAGCTCGCCGACCTGTTCGAGGGCCGCAGCCAGCTGCTGGTGCAGCACTTCATGTTCGGGCCGGGATGGGAGCAGGGCTGCCCGAGCTGCTCCTTCATGGCCGACCACACCGACGGCATGAAGGTCCACCTGGAGCATCGCGACGTCACGCTGGTGGCCATCTCGCGCGCACCGCTGGCCGAGATCGAGCGCTTTCGCCAGCCGCATGGGCTGGCAGTTCAAGTGGGTGTCCTCGAATGGCAACGACTTCAACCACGACTTCCACGTCAGCTTCACGCCGGAAGAACGGGCGAAGGGCAAGGGCGAGGTCTACTACAACTACGGCATGACGAACTTCCCGGCGGAGGAAGCGCCCGGCATCAGCCTGTTCTACAAGAATGACGCGGGCGAGGTCTTCCACACCTACTCGACCTACGGCCGCGGTGTCGAAGTGATGATGGGCACGTACAACATGCTGGATCTCGCCCCCAAGGGCCGCGACGAGGACAACCTCAGCTACGGCATGGAGTGGGTGCGTCACCACGACCGCTACGAGCCGGCGCCGACAGTCAAGGCGGCGGCTCGTGCTGCGCGGCGCACAGCTGAACGGCGATTGGCCTGGGCACGGGAATCCATCATGGCAAGCTACTGGCCATGGCTGGCGGTGGCAGGGGTCGGCGCCCTTCACGGGCTGAACCCTGCCTCCGGCTGGATGTTCGCCGCCGCCTGGGGCGTGCATTCGCGCGATCGGGCGCAGGCGCGGCGTGCGCTGATGCCGATTGCGCATCGGGCACATCGCATCGGTCGCGCTTGTGGCCGGCGCGTTTGCGCTCGGCCTGTCGATGGATCGCGTTGCGATGCAGGTCCTGGCGGGCGGGCTGCTTGTCGTCGTCGCGATCTATCATTTCTCGGGCCGCACAAGACGGGCGCGCGTGCCGGCCGGGAAGGCCGGGCTGGCGCTCTGGTCCTTCATGATGTCCAGCGCGCACGGCGCCGGATTGATGCTGGTGCCGGTGCTGATGCCGCTATGTATGGGAAATGCGCCGGCCCGGGAGATCACCGCATCGGGCTCGCTGACGCTGGCGCTGGCGGCGGTCGGCGTTCACACCGCGGCGATGCTCGCCGTCACCGGCGTGATCGCCATCGGTGTTTGCCGCGGGATTGATGCCGGGGCGAGCTTGCTTCGACAGCTTCGGGCGGAAGCTGCGCCCTTTGGGCAATTCCTGCGATACCGTCGCCTTCTCGGCCAGGCATCCATGAATGGGCTGTTGACACGCTGCGCGCACTCGGGCAGGATGCGCCCCCTTGTTTGTACCACTTGCTGATTTGGAGCCGGAAATGAGTCGCCATTCGCAGTCCAAACTGAACGCAACGCGGGCGCAGTCGCTCGTGCGCGGCATTTCGCCGTGCGCTGGCGGCGCGTTCGATGGGCGCTCGTTCTCCGGAAGGATGCCGATGGCGTAATGCCGTCCATCCGCGTGGCTGGCCACGAACCCGGAGACTCGCGAGAGCTCCGGGTTTTTTACTTTCTAAACAGGCAAATGAATATGAAGCGCAATGAAACGATGTTGTCGACGGGAAACACGAACCGCGTGTACGGATTGCCGCAGCTCGTCTGGTCGAACCGCGTCGCGCGGGCGGTGGAACAGGGCATGTCGTGCTACCCCATCTACCGCAAGCTGCACTTCGCGGCGCGTATCGAGCTGGAAGTGTTGCTGGATGCGATCGCGCTGGATCCGTCGTGGCGAGTGGAGCGCCAGAACGCCGAGAACCTCTTCATCGACGGGGAGGGGATCTTCGTAATGGCGTATGGAAGCCGCAAGGCGGAGTACTGCTCGTGCGTGTTCTACATCTGGGCCGCGGACGTGGCGAAGGCCGAGGCGGCGAAGGCAGTGCATCCTCGCCAAGGCAGGCTCGACGCGGATCACGGAGCCGATGTTCACGATCGACTGGAACTTCGTGACTTCGAACGGGATCGACAGCGCCGAGATCGAAGAGCTGGCCACCGATGTGCTGTACAACAGCGCGTATCCGGAAATCGTGGGCGGCGTGCACGCGTTTATCGCGCGCTACCTCGACGCGAAGGAGACGGTACTGGTGCTGCAGGGGCCTCCGGGCACGGGCAAGACGCGCCTTATCCGCGCGATCCTGGCGGAGATGTCGCGCCGCAAGGGGGAACCGGCTCGTGTGATGTATACGGGAGAATCCAAGGCACTGGAGAGCGATGCGCTGTTCGTGAAGTTCATCACGGGGGAGGACGACGCCTTCGTGATGGAAGATGCGGACCACGTGATGAAGCCGCGGGCGGACGGCAACGACCACCTGCACCGCTTCCTCACGATCGCCGACGGTGTTGTTCGCTCACAGGGACGCAAGATCGTCTTTTCGACGAACCTGCCGAACGTGGGCGACCTCGACGAGGCGCTGGTGCGTCCGGGCCGCTGCTTCGCGCGACTGTTCGTGCGTAAGCTGACCGCTGCGGAAGCAAAGGCGTTGGCAATGGAAATTGCCGCTGGAGATGCGGAGAAGGCCGGCCGCGTTTCCCAGGCGTTCAACGAGGAGGCAGCTCGCGGACGCTCGCTGGCTGAAGTGTATCAGGCGTTGCAGTGAAAGCGAGGGCCGAAAGGCCCTCGCCATTCACGCTTTCGACGATTTCGATCATGCAATTACGTGGGGGCGTGTGGGGGCGCGAATTGTCATCAATCGGTAACCGCAGCGCGCGCGCCCGCTGGTAACATCGGTCAGTCCAGCCTTCACCGTTTCTCACACTGCGTTCCCGGGAAGAACGCCGCTGTGTCACTGTCACTGTCAGGGCGTGCCGTGGCAAGCCACCGTCGTATCAATCACCGAACAACCGTGGGACCCCAAGGCGATCGCTGCGGCGATCGATGAGCTCTCCGCGCTGCGGGCCGATCTCCTTGCGCTGTCAGCGCGCCTGAGCGATTCGTTGCGGGCGGTGCACCCGGACCACGCCGCCGGTGCCGCGAATCTGGTTCACTACGTCGAGACTGCGCCGGCACGATGTGCGCGCATTGCAGGACCGGCTCGCCTGGATCGGAGTGTCGTCGCTCGGACGCGCCGAATCCCATGTCCTCGCGAACATCGACAAGGTCCTCGGCCTGCTGCACCGCCTGGCGGGCCGGTCCTGGACGTCGCTGTCCGGCGAGGAGCCGGCCGGCATTCGCACCGCCGCGAAGCTGCTGGAGAGAGCACACCCGCGCACTGCTGGGAAGCGCGCCCGCCAAACGCAGCGTGCGAATCATGGTCACGCTCGGCCAGCGAGGCGGCGTCGGACTACGGGCTCGTTCGCGGCATGCTTGCCAGCGGCATGGACTGTGCCCGCATCAATTGTGCGCACGACGATGCGCCGGTATGGGCCGCGATGGTAGCCAACATCCGGCGCGCGCGCGACGAGTTGCAGCGCCCCTGTCCCATCCTGTTCGACCTCGCCGGACCCAAGCTGCGCACCGGGCCGATCGAACCCGGACCCGCAGTGCTCAAGTGGCGCCCGCAGCGCGACGAGTTCGGCCGCGTGCTCGCGCCCGCCCGCATCTGCTGCGGCCCGGACACGACAGCGCACCGGCAGCCGGCTGCTGGCTTACAGGTGGATGCGAGGTGGCTCGCGCGGTCTGGCAGAGGGCGATCGCATCGAGCTGATCGATGCGCGAGGATCTTCCCGATCGCTGACAGTGTGCGAGGCGCAGGGCGCCGACCGTTGGGCCGAATGCAGGCAGACCGCATACGTGGAGCCCGGAACGGTCCTGCAATTCCGAGGTGGGTCTGCGGACCGCGTCCGCGGCGAGACACCGGTGCTCGCCGTTCCTGCCGTCGAGAACGCGCTGCGGCTGCACAAGGGTGACACGCTGGTCCTTACCCGCCAGGGCCTGGGTAGGCCGGCAAAGCTGGATGCCCGGGGTCGCGTCGTGCGCCCCGCGTCCATCCCTTGCACCCTGCCCGAGGTGCTCACGCAGGTGCATCCCGGGGAGCGGGTGTGGTTCGATGACGGCCGCATCGGCGGCGTAGTCCGGCACGTCCAGCACGAAGAAGTCCACGTGCAGATCACGGTTGCGCAGCGAAGAAGGCGAAAAGCTGGCCGCCGACAAGGGCATCAACCTGCCGGACAGCGCGCTCGAGCTGGCCGCGCTGACCGCGAAGGACCTCGACGATCTGGACTTCGTCGTCCGGCATGCCGACATGGTGGGCCTGTCTTTCGTGCGGCGGGTCGGTGACGTCGAGCAACTCCAGCAGCATCTGACCCGGCTCGACGCCGGCGACCTCGGCATCGTGCTCAAGATCGAGAATCGCGCCGCCTTCGAGCACCTGCCCGATCTGCTCTTGGCCGGCATGCGCGGCCGGCGGCTCGGCGTGATGATCGCGCGTGGCGATCTCGCGGTTGAGATGGGCTGGGAACGGCTGGCCGAGGTGCAGGAGGAGATCCTATGGCTGGCGGAGGCCGCGCATGTGCCGGTGATCTGGGCCACGCAAGTGCTCGAAACACTGGCCAAGCGTGGGCTACCCTCGCGCGCGGAGATCACCGACGCAGCAATGGGGGAGCGCGCCGAGTGTGTGATGCTGAACAAGGGTCCGCACATCCTCGAAGCGATCGAAGTCCTGAACGACATCCTGAGCCGGATGCAGGCGCATCAGCACAAGAAGCGGACGATGCTGCGGCAACTACACTGGTAGGTAGCGTGATCGGCCGCGGCCGCTGTCGGCTGGCGGCACATAACCAATCTTGTACAGATTTCACGGACTGATCGCCGGCATGGAAGACAGGAATTCGCGCTGTAGCTACTTTTTTCGAGCCGGTTTAGTAGCGAGAAATTCCTTGACCAAGGTTGGCCACTTCCTTTTTAAAGTGCCGTAGTCTCTTAACATCGTGGTCTCGACGAATGCGCGCGCTTCACTCTTGTTCTTTTCGGGAACATCAGGGTAAATTTCTATCGGGACAACATCTTCAGCTCTATACGATGCACTACGATAGTAGAGAAGCACTTCGCCATTGAGGTCACGTTGTAGAAACACCTCGCCATGTATCCTTAATGGTTCTTCAGCCATGTCTGCCTCGTCCGTAGCAACTGATTCTTCCGCCGCTTGCGCGGTTTGCACTGGATACTATCCTCGCGCATGAGGGTACACGAAGGATCTAACAGGCATGTTGCAGACTTCTTACAGTTACACCGGATGTCGTGGGCATGGTGGGCATGGGGTCAGGCCTTGCCTTTTGCCTGCTCCGCCTGGGCGATGAGACGGCTGACGCGGGAAACCGAAAGCCCGAGTTGACGGGCAATCGCACTCATGCTCAAGGCACTTTCCGTGTGTGCCCTGAGCAACGCTTCCTCTCGGGTCGTGCAGCTGCTTAACCATTGGTCGAGGCTGCGCGCCTTGCTGCGCTGTACCCTGGGGATGTCAGGGTCGGCGCTGTTCTGCGGTTCAGCCAGCGCCTGCATGCGCTCTACGAAAGTCTCGTCGCCCAGATAAATCTGCTGTCGCAATGCGTGCTCCCACAAAGGCGTTTTAGAGGAGGACGCCACCAGCTCAGCATAACGACGGGCGCCCCTAATCCGATCGGCGGCGGTGCGAACCGGCCGCCCCAGCACATGGCCGTGCAGCCCATCGGTGTCCAGCCAGTCGGGTGCTGTTTCCTGGCCCACATGGGCCCGGTAGCTCGACCAGGGCCACGCTTGGGGCTTCTTGACGATTCGGGCGGCGACAGGATTCAGTTCAACGTAACGGCAAACTTCCAGCAAGTAGGCATCCCGGTCCACGAGGATGGCCTTGAATCGCCCTTGGAACAGGTGCCCGACCTTGTCGTGGCGGCGATTGAACGCTTGGGTGTAGACCCCGTTGATCTGGCGCATGAGCAGCGACAGATTGGCCTGACGGGTATGCAGCACGAAATGGTAGTGATTGCCCATGAGGCAATAGGCGAGTATCTCGGCATCGAATCGGGCGAGTGCCTGGCCCACTATATTCAGAAGCGCATCCCGGTCCTGATCATCGACGAAGATCGGCTCGCGCCGGTCGCCACGTGCGGTGACGTGGTAGACAGCGCCTGGGAATTCAATGCGTAGCGGACGGGCCATGCGAGCAAACTACGCCCGATGCAGGCAAAAGGCAAGGCCTGACCCCGATGATGTTCCCAGAAGCGCATCCCGGTCCTGATCATCGACGAAGATCGGCTCGCGCCGGTCTCCACGTGCGGCGACGTGGTAGACGGCGCCTGGGAATTCAATGCGCAGCGGGCGGGCCATGCGAGCAAACTACGCCCGATGCAGGCAAAAGGCAAGGCCTGACCCCTTCAAGCTTGTCAATTTCTTGACCCCGTCAAGCTTGTCAATTTCTGACCCCGTCAATTTTTTGGGTCCGGGTGCCAGCCGGCGATTGAGGTCAGGCGGACCCCGTTTCTCCACATCTTCGAATGACAGCAGGATAGACCACGCGTGGTCGTGAGTCTGGCGGAGATGAAAATGTCGTCTGTCCCCGACGTAAATTTGCCGTGCAGATCAAAATCTCGCGGTGATCCGATCCGATCGGACCATGCAGGGCAAAAAATCGTGGACTGTCCTCCCGTTATTCCCCAAAGTGCGCCAACCAACATAACCGCAGCAGTCGGCCGTCAAAATCCCGAGTGATCCATCGTCGCCACGCGACGACATTCTGGGGCAAAAAGCGGCTCGCTTGACGCAAGGATCCGCCCGCCGCAAAGAGTCAATCGCAAGCGGCCCGCTTCTTGAAAAGAGAAAAATCCATGAGCGACAAATTCGGCTTGACCCGTATTTCGATGTTGATTCTCCTTGCGACGCTTGCCGCTTGCGGCAGTAGTGGAGGCAGTGGAACGACCGGCGGAGGCGGAGACGTTGCAGCGGCCCCCTCAGCGCCCTCACGGTCCGGCACGGTGGACTTCAGCGCGACGTTTCCGTATCTGGGGCAATTCACAAATGGGAATTCAGACGGATTGTCCAACGACGGCATGTGGTGGGTCGAGCAAAAAAGCTGGGGTCGCGCGGCCGTCGTGAACATCGGGCGCGATGGAGGCACCGCGCTACGCTTGCACACGGACCCAGGGGACAACAATGTTTCCGGGAGCGGCAATTTCGAACGCAACGATGTCGCGCTGCAGTACACGAACAGCTATCAAGGTGACGAACAGTGGTGGGCGCACTCGATCCTGTTTCCCGACGACTACGCTGTCACGCCATGGGACCAACCGACGGCACGGGCCGTCGTTTTCGATTTCCACGACACGAGAAACCAGGGAGGACAGGCCAATTTCAACGTTGTCGTCGAGCCTGGCGGTCTCCTCACGTTCGTTGCCAACGGGGGGCCGACCGTCGTCGGGGACCAGGGAAACGAGTACAGCTACGGGGCGGATATCGGCCAGATCCAGAAGAACGTCTGGTACGACTTCGTCTACCACGTGAGGTGGTCCGCGTATGGCGATGGCTACTTTCAGGCCTGGGTCAACGGCGTGAAGAAGCTGGATCACTACGGGCCGACGCTCTACGAGGGCTACGGCGTCTACCTCAAGCTCGCCAATTACCACACGGCATTCGGGCAAAGCAGCTCGGTGATCCACGATCGCGTGATCCGCGGGACGACCTGGGACGCAGTTTCGTTGACGTCACTTGAAGGGGTTTATTAGTCGTTTGAAACGCAGGACCAGACCTTGTCGGAGCGCCGAATAGATTGGCTCCGATCTCCCTTTTTCCCCAGGGCGGAGGCAAAAGGAAGGGCCTGACCCTGTCGCCGCGCTGGACAGAACGCTGGTCAGAAGGTTACGCCGTTAAGCGCCGCACCATCCGAAGCGGGCGTTTCAATCGTCGAGTAAGCGTAGGCAAGCGTAGGGTCAGGTCTTGAAATATTAGTTTTCACTGGTTTCGTTCACCACCTTGCTCACGGTAGTGTAGTGAATATCCAGATATGCGGCGATCTTGCTCAGGGTGTAGCCGCATTGCAAGTGGGCCCGGCGAATGAGCAGGTTGGCCGCGCCTTGCTGCCTTGATCGTTCGACAACAAGAGCTTGGCTGAAGCTGCGGGGCGGAGCCCGCACGACGCCATCTTGCTCTACGGGAGGATGCCGTGTCAGATCGCTATGAACAAGGTTTGGACAATTTCCGTCGCATTACTGGCGGAGCTGGAAGGAGCCTTACCGACACGTTCGACAAGACCGCGCCGGATCTCGAACGCTATTTGATGGAGTTTGTGTTTGGCGACATCTACTCGCGTCCCGCGCTCGACGTAAAGAGCCGCCAGCTCGCCGCCATTTCGGCGCTTGCGGCGCTCGGCACATGCCAACCCCAACTGGTCGTGCATATCAATGGCGCACTGAATGTCGGCTGCACCGAGGCCGAAGTTGTGGAAGTCGTTCTGGCGGTCGCGATCTTTGCCGGGTTTCCCGCTGCCATTAACGCGATGGTGATTGCCAAACAGGTTTTCGCCGATCGGGTCAAGAATCCGGCTAAGGCTTGAGAAGCCTCGGGACGGGTTCCACTCCATTTTCACACGCCCGACCTGATTCTTCGCTCAGAAAGTCGAGACTGACCCCGGTCGTTCGACGGAGAGTAAAACCATTTTTCTCAGACCGCAGGTCGGTGCGCTGCTACGCTCCACATGACTGGTGAAGGCATCATGAAATCCTTTTGATCCAATCGGGCAAGATCGTCTTCAAACTCCTGCGGCGTAACGGAGCCCGAGGCAAGAATGGCTTCGCGGAGTTGCTCCAAGTTCGCCTTCATCAGGTGCGCACCGAGTGACATACCGAGCGACATGAGCATACGCCCTTCCGCTGAAACGCCCTCCAATCCGCGAGCACGCAGGTGTCCGGCGAGCGCTCTTCCGAATCCCAGATTTACCCCTCGCTCTATCATGACTCGGCGCAGCGCCGCGGCCGATTTCAGCGTCACTTCCCAAGGATAACGATCCGGCGCCGGGAGCTGGGAGACGGAATCAAATTCCTCTGTCAGCAACCATCCACCCGGCTTGAGGGCCGCGATCATTCGGTCCAAGACTTTCTCTCGCTCAGGCAAATGCACCAGCACCAGTCTGGCGTGGATTAGATCGAAGGTCTCATCGGGCAACGGGTCCGACACGATGTCGTGACGGCGTACGGTGAGATCAGGATGGCCGCCTCGGTCTAGAAATCGCGTGTCGATATCGGTCGCCAACACCGACCCGCTGGGCCCTACTTGGTCGAATAACCATTGTGCGATCGAGCCCGGTCCCGCACCAATCTCCCAGCACTGCCATCCGGTGTTGACGCCAATTCGCTCCAGATGTCGAATCGTGGTGGCATCGTAGAGTTCGGCAAGCGCGGAAAATCTTGCTGGTGTTTGTGGCGCGGCGTTATCCAGCACATAGCGGCCCCATTCGGGAGAACGGCCATCGGTAATCTCGGACTTTTTCATGTACTCGTTCTTCCATGAACCATCGTTCGTCGGGTTGTGAATAGACTGGAAGCAGGCAACTTAGTCAGCCTTGATGCCGGCTTCGCGAATGACCTTGCCCCAGCGCGAATATTCGGTCTTTATGAACGCGGCGAACTCCTCCGGGGTCTCGATAATGGGTTCACCCCCTTGCTCCGCAAACCAGTCATGGGCTTCCTGGGTTCTCAGGATTTTTGCTATCTCCATGTTCAGCCGAGAAATGATTTCTTTCGGCGTACCAGCCGGGGCGCAGATGCCCATCCAGGCCCAGTACTCGTAACCGGGAAGCCCCGACTCGGCGATAGTTGGAATATCAGGTAAAGTCGCCAGACGTTTGGCGCTGGTAACAGCCAGCCCTCTGAGCTTGCCCGCGCGGACTTGAGGCAATGCGGTGACGACGCTGTCGAAGGTGTAGGTCAGCCTGCCTCCGATCAGATCGATCTGCGCAGCCGGCGCGGTCTTGTAGGGGATATGCAGCACGTCGAGGTGGGCCAACCGTCCAAACAATTCACCAGCCATGTGAGGGGGCGTTCCCACTCCGGGAGAACCAAAGTTCAGTTGTCCCGGTTTCTCCTTCACTAGCCGCACAAGGTCCGCTACCGAATGAACGGGCACCTCGGGATGCACGACGAGCATCAATGGACTGACGACCAACCGACTAACCGGCGCGAGATCCCTGATCGGGTCGTAGGGCAGCTGCGGATAAAGATGTGGATTGAGCGCCATGGTGCCCTGATGCACCAAGAGAAGTGTATAGCCGTCGGCTGGGCTTTGAACTGCCGCTAGCGTTCCAATGGTGCCTGCTGCACCCGATTTGTTGTCGACCACAAACGCCTGGCCAAGGGCCGTACGAAGCTTCTCCGCAATCCAACGGCCCCTTATGTCAGGGGGACTTCCGGGTGCGGATGTCACGATGAGTCGAATAAACTTGGACGGATAGGTTTCCGCGAAGCTTGCACTCGCCATTGTGCCGGTTAGCAAAACAGCGACGGCGATCTTTCCAATGTCGATTTTCATGGCATTCCCTTCCAAAGACTGCAGGGTAGGGAAACGGCGCGTGGCGGTCGAGACGCAGGCGTGCACTTCACTGTTGAATACATTTCATGAATAATCTGGGCCCGGAGTACCAAGACAGGTGAGGTCATGGATCGAATTCGCCGAATCGAATTGTTGGTGCGCGCCGCTGACGCGGGAAGCTTTGCGAAGGCCGCGCGATCATTGGATCTAACGCCCTCCGCAGTCAGCCATGCCATTGCTGATCTGGAGAAGGGGCTCGGCGTCTCTTTGTTTTACCGAACCACCCGGCAGTTGCGGCTCACCGAGGAAGGCGAAGAAATCTGTCAACGCGGCCGCGAACTCTTGCAGCAACTGGCCGATCTCGAGAGCAGCGCGCGAAAAACTCCCGAACGGCTTACGGGCACCTTGCGTATTGGTCTTGGCACGCCGCTGGGCCGCAATGTGATCATGCCTCTGCTGCCGACATTCTTACGACGCCACCCGCAGTTGCGACTCGAATTTCTCAACCAAACGCAACCCAAGGATATGCATGCGGAAGGCGTCGACGTACTGATACGGATTCACGAACCGCCCGTGTCAAACCTGGTCGCCCGCAAGATTGGGCAAATTCGGCATGCCGTGTACGCCTCGCCACGGTATCTGAAAGAAGCGGGAGCACCCAAGACTCCCGACGATCTGCTGCACCACTGGTGTCTAGCGATAAAGTTGCCGGACATGAACCGGCCGCTCGAAGTATGGGAATTTCAACGAGGCCCCGAACGCAAAGTGATTCAAGTAGCGCCCCGGGTTATCACCCAGAACGCCGAGGGATTGGTCGCCGCGGTTGTCGCGGGTGCAGGCTTGATGCGCTTGGGATTCTTCGATCCCTATCTCGTCTCATCGGGTCAGTTACATAGGGTGCTCACCGACTGGACGTGTCCACCAGGTTTTCCCATCTTCGCCATGTATCGCAAGACGGCGCGTTTGCCCCCAAAGGTCGCCGCATTTCTGAAGTTTGTCGAAGAAGCGTTCGCCGCCTTCGATCCCGAGGAAATCACGCTGTTTCATCGTAGCCACGACGGCATTGCGCACCGTAAGGGAGCCACGGTACCCACATCTCCACGAGGCTAGTTACTGGGTATCAGATTCGTCAGGATCTGCTGCAATTCTCGTATAAACACCTCAACAGCACCTGTCGCGGAAAGCCACGGGGAATTTGCCCCGGGTACGTGTTGCCTGGCCATCCATTCAGGGTCGGACCACGTTATGTATCTGTGCTATCGGGAATAGTATCCCAAAGATAGGCGTTATTTTGACTTAGAAACCTATTTTTCCTCTCGAAAAGATGCGTATAAGGCGGGGAGGACTCGCGAAGAGAGTAGGTTTTGTTTTCCCCGGCAATTCGGCGACGCCCGGCTGCGCTACCCAGTTCGGTCTTGAACTGATTGACGAACAGTTTACTTCTGTGTGACTGGGGTCAGGCTGAGCTGACCCGTGGATTACAGCCTGCTCTTCTTGTCCCTCGATGGCCTGTGGGAATATCTTTCCGCACCGATGTCGATTTTGCCCAACTGCCGTTCGACAAAGGTGAGAAGGACATTTCCAACCGAAAGGAGTCGACCATGCCGAACACCATCCGTCTTCACCGCGTTCTCCGCGGCACGCCCGAACGGGTGTTCCGCGCGTTCACCGATCCCGATGCCATGGCCAAGTGGCTTCCGCCGTACGGCTTCACCGGGAAGGTCCACCACATCGATCCCAAGGTGGGCGGCACGCATAAAATGTCGTTCACCAACATGACCAGCGGGAAGAGCCACTCGTTCGGCGGGAAGTATCTCGAGATCAAGCCGAACGAACTCATCCGCTACACGGACAAGTTCGACGACCCGAACCTGCCCGGGGAAATGCAGGTGACCGTGACAATGAAGAAAGTCTCGTGCGGGACCGAGCTGACGGTCGTACAGGAAGGCGTGCCCGACGTCATTCCCGCCGAGGCCTGCTATCTCGGCTGGCAGGAGTCGCTGGCGCAACTGGCGAACCTGGTGGATCCAGAAATTCCCGATTGATTTCGCTCAGCTGACGCCACGCTGGCCGGGGGCAGCCCGGCAGCTGGTTACCATTCTTGCGCTCGGCGCGCCACAAGGGGAAAACGGCGTTTTCAATCTGGTAAAACCAGTCGTGCTTTATGCATTTTTGCAGGCTTGATCCCGTCGTTCCTAAGCGGTGACAAGACGGCTAGCGCATTCTGCGCGTTACGGCTGTTGGTGTACGATAAAGTCACGCCATTACCCGGCCGGTTTCAGTGAGAGAGCCGATGGTCGAAAAGCCGCACCCGCAACCACTGGAAGAACGCCCCTTCGTCGTTCCCTGCGCCCAACTGTCGCTGGACGCCCCCTGGCGCTGGCTGCGACTCGGCTGGCAGGATTTCATGCGCGCGCCGCGCCTGTCGCTGATCTTCGGCATTGTCATCATGCTGGTCAGCATGGCGGTGTCGGCGCTGGCGTGGTCGCTCGGCAGGTTTGCCTTGCTGGCAGCCTTGCTGTCCGGCTTCGTATTCGTGGCCCCGCTGATCGCCGTGGGCCTGTACTGCGTGAGCAGGGAACTCGGCGCCGGGCGCACGCCCTCGTTGCGGCAGTCCTTCGTGCTCGCGCGCCGGGTCGCCGGCCAGGCCGGCATATTTGCGCTGGCGCAACTCGTGATCCTGCTGGTGTGGTCGCGCGCCGGGATGATGCTCAGCGCCTTCTTTCCGGTGGACGCGAACGATACTGCCATGCTGTTCGAGTATCTGGCGGTCGGTTCGGCCATAGGGACGGTCTTCGCTGCGCTGACCTTCGCGACCTCGGCTGTGTCCTTGCCGATGATTGCCGACCGCGACGTGGACATGGTCACCGCCTGCATTTCCAGCATCAACGCCGTGCTGCGCAACAAGCCGGCGATGTTGCTATGGGCGGTCCTGATCGCCGTACTGACTGCCGTGGGCTTCGCGACGGCCTTCGTCGGCTTCGTCGTCATCATGCCGTGGCTGGCCTATGCGACATGGCACGCATATCGGGAAACGCTGCAGCCGGGCGATTGGCCCAAGCTGGATTGAGTGGGCGCGCGACGATCCTTCAAAAAACAAAGGAGAAGATGTTGCGGTGGTTCGACCTCGATCCACCGCCGATGCGGTGGCAGGCAAGAAACAAGACCTGACCCCTCAGTTCCTCATGGCCAAGTGGCTTCCGCCGTACGGCTTCACCGGGAAGGTCTACCACATCGATCCCAAGGTCGGCGGCACGCATAAAATGTCCTTCACCAACATGACCAACGGGAAGAGCCACTCTTTCGGCGGGAAGTATCTCGAGATCAAGCCGAACGAACTCATTCGCTACACGGACAAGTTCGACGACCCGAACCTGCCCGAGGAAATGCAGGTGACCGTGACAATGAAGAAAGTCTCGTGCGGGACCGAGCTGACGGTCGTGCAGGAGGGCGTGCCCGACGTCATTCCCACCGAGGCCTGCTATCTCGGCTGGCAGGAGTCGCTGGCGCAACTGGCGAATCTGGTGGATCCTGAAATCCCCGATTGATTACGCTCGATTTCCTTCGGTCGGACCACGCTTTGCGTTTGTGAGCGGGAGCGTGGTCTGCCCTCTATATCTTCTACGTCGGATTTGATGCTTGAAAAAGCTTACTTCACGGTTTCAGATGGAAGCCGATCCTGGGGCAGGCAAAAATCAAGACCTGCCCCATCTTTCCCACTTCGAAGCTTCAGCACGCAGGCAAAAGGCAAGGGCTGACCCCGTCGTTTTGCCGTCGTTTCATGTTGAATAGCCTATGCAATATGGCAAGACGGACCGCGTTCCTGCGCAGGCGCGCTAAATGCGTGCCGGAGCACCGGCTCGCAACCGACCGGGAAATTTTACCGAGCCGGCGATGAAACATTCGGCTTCGTAGGTGAACTGACATCAGGGCCGCTGCGGTCGTACATTCAGAAGCCCGAGTCGTGGCGGCCCCCTGGTCGCCATCCCAGCCACTCGGGGCGAAAAAGCTTGTTCCCTTGCGCAAGGGTCCCGCCGCCGCAACGAATCAACCGCGCACGGCCCGCTTCTTGAAAGAGAAAAATCGTGAACGACAAACTCGGATTGATCCGTATTTCGATATTGTTTTTTCTTGCGACGCTCGCCGCGTGTGGCGGCGGAGGAGGCGGTGGATCGACAGGGCCTCCCTCTTCCACCTCGGTGGATTTCAGCGCTACGTTTCCGAACCCTGGGCTATTCAGGACTGATCCGGATCCGGTAGAGGGATTGTCCGACGATAGCATGTGGTGGGTGGAGCAAAAAGCAGCGGGCCGCGCGGTCGTCGTAAACGTGGGGCGCGATGACGGTACCGGGCTACGCTTGCACACGGAACCAGGGGATAACGACGTCGCCGGCAGCGGCACCAGTGAGCGCAACGATGTCGCGCTCCAGGTCACAGACGGCGTCCAAGGCCGGGAACAGTGGTGGGCGCACTCGATCCTGTTCCCCGACGACTTCGCACCGGGTCCCTGGGCCACAGTCTTCGATTTCCACCACACGGGAAATCAGCCGGGACAGCCGAATTTCCACATCCTCGTTGGGCCTGGCGGTTTCCTCACATTCGGCGGCCAGGGCGGACCGGATGTTGTCTCCGACAATGTTGGAAACCAGTTCACCTACGGCGCAAACATTGGCCCGCTCGTGAAAAACGTCTGGTACGACTTCGTCTATCAGGTGAAATGGTCCGCGAATTCCGATGGCTTCTTCAAGGCCTGGATCAACGGCGCGCTGAAAGTGGATCATCACGGGCCGACGCTCTACCAGGGCTTCGAGGTTTACCTCAAGCTCGCCAATTACCACGGGGCAGTCGGGCAAAGCAACTCGGTGGTCCACGATCGCGTGATGCGCGGGTCGACGTGGCAGACTGTTTCGTTGACGTCACTGGAAGGGGTTCAGCCGTCGTTTGAAACGCGGGACCATGCCTTGTCGGAGCGCCGAATGAGTCACTCGATCTCCCTTTTTCCCCAGGGCGGAGGCAAAAGGTTGGGCCTGATCGTGTCCCGTGCTGGAACAGAAGTTTAATCGCTGATCAGTGACCCGAGTCGTAGATGCTTTAATTTTTGGAGTTAGCGAAGGCAAATCTGAAATTTCGTATTCACTGGTTTCGTTCACCACCTTGGTCACGGTAGTGTAGTGAATATCCAGGTATGCGGCGCTCTTGCTCAGGGTCTAGCGCATTGCAAGTGGGCCGGCGAATGAGCAGGTTGGCCGCGCCTTGCTGCCTTGATCGTTCGACAACAAGAGCTTGGCTGAAGCCGCGGGGCGGAGCCCGCACGACGCCATCTTGCTTTTGTGAGATGCCGTGTTAGATCGCTATCCAGTAGCAAGGGTGGACAATTCCGGAGCAATACGGTCGGAGGTATGAAGCTCCTTATCCGGGTTTCGGCCGATCGTGACAGAACACGAATGCTGTTGGTGGAGCGGTATCGTGTTTACTCCGTAAAGCCGCACGACTGTAAAGGCCGCCGCTGCGCGCCAATTCAGTCCATCGGCCTTTAAGATAGCCAACCTCCTGTTGGTGGCGCATTTCCGGCGCACTGATGTCTGGCGCAACAACGGCTGAAGTGGAAGTCACACGCGGTCGAGTATCTGCAGAGTTTCCCGCGCTGAACCGATGGTCATTGCCTCAGGGTTTGCCGATTGGGCAGAATCGCGGCAGGCGTGAGAGATCACCGGCTCAATAGTTGGGCGAAGATTCTGTGATACTCACCGTCCGACTAGGTCTTCGTCAAAGTCGCGATTGGCTAGAGATCTAGTCTTGGCTGAGCGGCCTAAATTGGAGGTCGCTATTCGCCGGTAAGAACAATAGTTGTGCGAGTCTCCCTCGCGGCAAAGTCTACCGGAAGGCTTGGTTGAGCAAGCGGCCAAACTTTTACCGTCGGAGATCCCTTGGTCAATAGCACGAGTCTGAAGACACTTTGCGATCTGGAGACCCATCTTTACCCTGCAATTCGTCGGCTGTGCATCGTCCCAGCATCCTCATGACTCCATCGCCTCTTGTTCAATTTTGAATGCGAGCTTAAGTCGCGCAGTCACGTAAAGTCAGTAACTGGTGGCTATCCCAGGTGGATCCGGATTACGGCTTCTCAGACCTCGATGTTCGCTCGTACAGTGTTGGACTCCGAACTTCCGGCAAGCGCGCGCGAGAGTTGTCCCGCAGGGCTTTCCAAGACGACTGGCCACGCTGTACTCCTGTGTATCGCTTATTTCCGTTCATTTCAGATACCGCAGTGACAACACTCAGCAACCATACCAATCTGCTCGGCCTGCGTAAGATTGTCAGGCACCTGCAGTGAACTACCAATCCGATCTAACCGATCGGGAATAAGCTAGTACGGCCCAAAATATTTGGTGGCTTGGTTACCTTCATGTATTTGGCAGATGCTCTCGACCCGACTCGTCCTGTTGTCCGTCTAGTTTGGGTATGCTCGCGAAGGGTGCCACCCGACAAATGCACCAATGGATTGCTCAGGAGAGGAAGGATCCTGGTTGACTAGGTGGAACTTGTTGCGACGCGAGGCTTTCGTCAGTAGGTCAACGTCGTTATCACCCCGCAATGCGTCCAAATGACCGCAGCGAGGTCAACGTGGCGATGGCTGCGGGGTGCTTCGGCGCGAATTACTTGTGCATTTTTCTTGTGCGCCTTGCGATGACTCAATGATAAGCGCATAACGCCAAAGTGTATTCGAGGAGTTGATGGCCTTCGCAGAATAGGTGAACTTATAGCAGCCGGGACTTCAAGTGACGGCCTTAGTACCATCGCCCGGACGATTCACGCTATGATCTACTTTGATTGTCTTCTGGGGTTTTCGAACTGTTATAGAATATAATCGGTGCGCTTGTCTTGAGACCAGATGTTCCGCCAGCCGGAGGCGGCCAAAATCGCGCTTTTCCGCCGTACCGCGCCTTCCGTACAATCTAACGGTGCGGCTCATTAGACTCCAGCAAGCGCCCAAGCGATACTCAGAGTGGGGGGTCTCGATGAACGTGGTGTCGACGGAGCGGCTTGTCGCCTTCCGTGTCAAGGTCGGAATGATTGTCGTCAAACCTAGGAGGTTTTGCCGGATCATCGATCGCAAGGCGCTGGCTCATAGGATGCAAGCGATTTGATCGAGTTGATAGTCTAACGTTGGTGACGTAGTAGGCATCTGCCCCCCCGGATCGAGCAGAGATACACCGGGGAGTCGAAATGTATGGCACTAACAATGATCTGCCTGTTCCTTCGAGGGTGGCAAGGGTGCCCGCGGGCCCTTGGAGCACCTCAGTCGCCCCCCTGCTTCGCCGCCTCCGCCGCGCGCCGCGTCATCTCGGCCTTCGAGAGGTCTTCCTTGTGCGTCGCGACGTGCCACATGTGGCCGAACGGGTCTTCGATCGAGCCGGTGCGGTCGCCGTAGAACTGGTCCTTCACCGGCCGGTTGACCTTCGCGCCCGCGGCGATCGCACGCGCGACAGTGGCGTCGACGTCCTTGACATAGAGATGGATGTGCACGGTCGTGCCGCCGCGCGTCTGCGGGCTGAGGAAGGCCATCGCCTCGTACTCGTCGGAGAGCATGATGCGCGAATCGCCGATCTTGATCTCGGCATGGCCGAGCTTACCGTCGGGCCCGGGCATGCGCATGATTTCCTTCGCGCCGAACGCCTTCTTGTAGAACTCGATCGCCTCCGCTGCGCCGCGAATGCTGAGATACGGCGTCACAGCGCTGTATCCGGCCGGGATCGGCTGCACCTTCTTCTTCGTCGCCGCGGCTTTTTTCGCCGGCACCTTCCTGCGAGCGGTCTTTCGTTTCATCGGTTGTTTCCTTCGCGGAAAAATAGTGTCAGACCTTGACAATCAGACGATGACTTGCCCCGGCGTTCCATCGGACGGGGCGACACGATTCGGGTGGTCATGACAGAAAGCCATGCCATGGCGCCGATAGAGCATAGGCCTGACGAGTAGTTAATCTTCCTTCACGCGTTGCTTGCGGCGGCCTTCTTGACGAGGTTGGCGAGCAGTTTGCCGATCAGGTCCTTGGTCTGCTGGTCGGTCAGGTTGCCCTGCTCGTCGAAGCTTTTCGACGCATTGATCATCACTTCCGGCTGGTTCACCGCATGCATGTCCAGGAACACGAATACCTGGCGCAGATGGTATTGCGCGCGGGCGGTGCCGATGACGCCGACCGAAGCGCCCATGACGGCCACCGGCTTGCCGTTCCAGGCGCTGTCGCCGTAGGGCCGTGAAGCCCAGTCGATGGCGTTCTTGAGCACGCCGGGAATCGAGTAGTTGTATTCCGGGGTGACGAACAGGATCGCGTCCGCGGCGCGAATCTTCGCCTTCAGTTCGGTCACTTTGGCGGGCGGATTTTTTTCCTCGTCCTGATTGAAGCCCGGCAGGCCGTCGATGTCGAAAATCTCGATCGACGCACCTTCGGGAACCAGTTTCTGCGCTGCTCGCAGGGCCGATTTGTTGAACGACGCTTTGCGTACGCTGCCGGCTATACCCAGGATCTTGATGCCCTTGGCCATGGTTGTCTCCTTAGCTGGCGTGGGACGACGTGCGTCTCGCCGAAGACTTCTTCGGCGGAGGGACTTTGCCGCCCGCTGCGCGCGCCTGGGACAACCCTATCGCAATCGCCTGCTTGCGGCTGGTGACCTTCTTGCCGGAACTGCTTCTCAACGTGCCCGCCTTGCGTTCATGCATCGCCTTCGCCACTTTCTCCGACGCCTTCTTGCCGTATTTTTTCGCCATGTCGCTCTCCTTGATGTCCAAGATCAATCCGTCGCTGCGATCTGCCCGAACGCCATTCGCGCCAGTCCGCGTGCAGCGGAAAGCTGTGCCCGGCCGACCGGCACAGTCAGTGCGCCAAGGACGAGCGTGAATAGGCCCCGATTTCGGGCGCGACCGGGTTGGACCCGGTCGCGCTGTCTGCGCAGCGCGTCCTACCTGCGCTGAATGGGAATCGCAATCGGGCGGATCGGCGATGCGGTTGCACCCCGCATTTTCAAAGGCGAGGCAATGAACAGGAACTCGTACACCTGATCCTTCGCCAGGTCTTCCAGCCACAGGGCTTCGAGGAGCGAGACCCCTCGCTCGGCTGAAGATAGGTGTGCACCGGAACGAAGTTCTCCGGGATCCTTGGAGGGAAAGCTCTCGACGCCAAAGTTATCCGCCCCCAGCAGCATCGCCTTCTGTCCTTCCGCCAGCCATTGGGCCGCCTCCAGGCTCAGGCCGGCCTGATCCGCGAGACGGTACTTGGCCACGTCGGGCCAGAGGGTCATGAGCCCGGTCCGCGTAAGGACCACATCGCCCGGACGAAGCGTCGTCCTGTTTCCTCAGCGCCTCCTGCAGGTCCGCCACCGTAATGGCATAGGACGTTGGCAAGTGCGCTACGTTCTTGGACTTCGCCACATCGATGAGCACCCCCCGGGCCACGATGGAGGATACTTGTCGGCACCGGACTTGGTCCATCCCCGGACGCCGAGCGCATCATCGGCGCTGACCTGATTCCAGATCTTCCCGTGCAGCCCGAAGTGATTGAGGGTGTCGAGGTGGGTGCCGGTATGGGTGTACATGGAGACGCCGTCGCCAGAGTAGGACAGCAGTTCCTTGCGCTGTTGCCGGGCGGGCGTATGCGTCATCCAGATCTGGAACGTCGGATCGCCGAACGGCACGCAGCAGGTCGGCATCCCTACGAACAGGTCCACGCCCAGATCGTAGACCTTGCCGCCGGCGACCTGCTTGAGCACGTCGAACCTGGAGGCATCGGTCATCATGTTGAGGGTGCCGATCTCGTCGGCGGGACCCCACGGGACTCTTTGCCGCCGCGTTCTTGGCGATCTGCGCCTGAACGCCTGCACTCCCAACGACCAGCACTACGACCGCACAAATCATTCCTGTCCTTGCCAATAGCCGATTCCATCGCGAAGCCTCCTCTTTCTGGACATTCCGTAGATTGCCCTCCATGACACGGAACGATCTCATGGAGTTAACGCGCGGCCGGCGGGTGCGTTCTAGTGTGTAGCAGATGATTCGCCGGCTTGGATGATGCAGGGCGTTCATTGCATCTTATGCTCATGGACTAACTGTCGCTACATCAGAATGCCGATGCGGCGGCTCTGCCGCCGCGGCCAAGTCGTCCGCCGGAAGGCGCGCCGGCCTTAGCCGACCTGAACGTATAGTTATCGAACGGCTACTGCACGGTAGCCTCCCGCCAGCCCACGTGCAGCGGAAAGTTACAGGCCGCGGCGCGCGCCGCCGAGCGCCGTTGCGTAGGCGTCGAGTTGGGCGGCATAGCGCTTCTGTTCCTGGTCCATGAAGCCTTCGACGTCTGCGCCCTCGTGGCGGCTGGTTTTGTAGTCCACCACCCACCGGGTTCCGTTCGCGTCGCGAAAACAGGCGATCGATCCCATAGCTACGACCGGCGCTGCGCGAAGCGCAGTACCTAATTGGGGTCAGACGGAGCTGACCCATTAAACCAGGGAAGGCGGCAAATCGTTAAATCGCCTTGCCGTGCGGAATTTGGCCCGCATCCAGCGCTGAAGCGGAAGTTCGCCCCATCGGTGCACGACCCATGACAGGATGATAATCCACGCAAACGCAATTAAAAGGAGAGCCGGGCTGTCTGTCGTCCAACCCATTTCAATCGCGATGCGCTGGTGCAGGAGGTAGAGCGGATAACTGATCGCGCCAAGCAGCGCTATGCCTTTCCATTCGGGAATAACCAACCAGCTTTTCGAGACTGCAAGTATCACAACAAAGAAAGATGTTACGAGCATGCAGCTTGCAAATGTGTCAAACACGTAGTTGTATTTCGCGACTTCCCGGGCGGTCTCATTCATGGCCACCGCCCAGGCTACGAACAGAAGCGCCCACCGATCCCAGGTTGGTTGCCTGCGGAGAAGGAAGCACGCGCATCCACCCACGAAAAAGCTCGCGTAAGGCGCCATGATCACGTGTCTCATCAGGTACGAAGTCGAAAAGGCGGTCGCGGCCAGCCAAATCCACATCACAAGCTCGATGCGATGCAGCCGGCCACAAAGAAGCAGGACAGCGATCAGCAGGTAGAATTTCGCTTCCACGACAAGTGACCAGTACGCCTGGTTGATCAACGACACATAGAACGGGTTCGGAAACATTGTCATGTTGGCGAAGTATTCCGGCCACCCCAGGAGCGGATCGATGAATGCAACAAGCGCAGAAATGGTGCAGCAAATCCAGAACGCAGGGTAGAGCCGCACGATTCTTGCGGCGACGAAGCCGCGAAGGTCCTGACCCTGGGCCGACATGAGGATGACCATGCCGCTAATCAGGAAGAACAGATGCACGCCGAAAAAACCGTACTTTGCGACATGGATCTTCATGATCGGCTGCATCTGGTCGGTCGTGAAGCACCAGTGGGTGGCGACAACGGCCATGGCGGCCAGGAAACGAAGCAGATCGATTGCGTAAAGGTGCTCGACTCGCGCCGAGTCGCGAACGGGGGAGGCTTCCGGGCGGCCGGGGTTGTCGGCGACGGGGATTTCGGGGGCGGCTTTGGGGGAGGGGTGGTTTCATGGGAGTTAAATCGAGTCTGACCCCATTAATTATTTGATCTTGAGTGAGTCGGTTGCGCACCGCTACGAAAGCAACCAGCCGCCGTCGACATCGATCGGAGGCATCGGGTCAGGCTTGGTATGTTGGCATCGGGTCAGGCTTGGTATGTTGCATATTGGCTGGTCTACGGGCAACGCGTCCCGTTATTATCGTCAAGCATCACCACTGCCGCCATCCCGCATGAAGCGGAAAGTATAGTCCGCGGCTCGCACCGCCGAGCGCCGCCGCGTAGGCGTCGAGCTGGGCGGCATAGCGCTTCTGTTCCTGGTCCAGGAATCCTTCGATATCTGCGCCCTCGTGGCGGCTGGTCTTGAAATCCACCACCCACCGCGTTCCGTTCGTCATCGCGAAGTCAGCGATCGATCACGTAAACTGCGGATTCGCGTGTGCGAATGCGGTACTCGTTGCTCGCCTCGGATGCGGTCCGAGCAGCCAGCGGCCTTTCTGGTCGGCGATCGCGTTTCGCAATGCCTCCAGTACTCGCTCCGTTGCCGCTTCGAGTTCCGCACCACTCACGCCTCGCGCGGAGAGCTGGCCGCGTACGACTGCGCGGACCCGCGCTACCCGAGCCGCGTCCCAGCCCTTCAGTTCATCGTCGGCGATGCGATGGAGCCACGCGTGGACGACAGTGCCCATGTGCCGCGCCGTTTCCCCGACCCACGAAAACTCGATCTGCTCTTCCTCCCTGCCCTCCTCCGGCGACTTCCACTCCGTCGCCTCAGGCGCCTGCAGGCAATCTTGAAGTCCGTGGCAGCCGGCGCAGTGATCCCCAGGCGGGCAATCGACTGCCTTCTCTTCCGACCTGCAACCACCGCCGCGAGGCAACGCTCACCGGATCCTGCAACGCTTCCCAGGCAATCCCCAGCAGACTCCTCTTCGACGGCATTTTCAGCACGCCATCCTCATCCACCTTCAGGCACGCCAGCAGATGCAATCGCGACTCGGCCCGCGTCGCCGCGACGTAGAGCAGCCGCCCCGCCTCGATGTCCTCTGCGTCCTTGTCCAGGTTCCGCACATATTGGTAGAGCGGTTCCTTCTCCCCTCCCGTTTCGTCGATCGGCGCGAGCAGCAGCCTGCCGCCCGGCAGGCTCCGCCACGCGAACAGCGGCTTGCGTCCGCTGCGCGGCGGGCGATCCAGCCCGGGCACGATGACGGTGTCGAACTCCAGGCCCTTCGCCTTGTGGATGGTCATGATCTCGACCGCATCTTCGCCGGCATTCACGTCGGGCAGCGCGTAGAGTCTTCGAGGCTCGTCACGCGAGCGCGGAGAAATCGGTCAGCTCGCCCGCCTCTTCCAGGCGCTCGAGCTCATCGAGGAAGATCTCGGCGTCTTCCAGATCGGTGGCGTCCTCGACGCAGGCCGGACCACCCAAAGCGAGCCAGACGCCTTCGACGCGATCGCGCAGCGTGCCGCGCAGCCGATTGGCGAGCGCGGGAGCGAGCACTTCGCACATGCGCGCAAGGCGCGGCTGGTCCTGCATCAGTTCCCAGATCGTTTGTTTGTCCTTGCCCTCGAAGAATTCAGAGAGTTCATCCAGCGTGAGCCCGCACCAGGGCGCGCGCAGGATCGCGAGCCAGGCGACGCGGTCGGCGAGATGGGTCAGCGCGCGCGTGAGCGCGTAGAGGTCCTGCACCACTTGTTTCTCGCCCAGTTGCTCGATCTCCACCGCGCGGAAGCGGATGCCGGCGTCTTTGAGCGCCGGGACGATGGCATCGAGATGGCTGCGATTGCGCACCAGGATCGCGGTCTTGCCTTGCGCCGCCTTCACCAGTTCGACGACGCGCTGCGCTTCGCCGTCCCGGTCGGCGAAAGTCTCGAGAGTCGGCTCGCCGTCCGGCATCGGCTTCGTGGAACGGCACCGAAGGCGAATAGGGCACGGCGCCGGAAGCTTCATCCTCGGCCGCCGGCAGCACACGCGGGAAAACCTCATTCACCCACTCCACGATCTTCGCCTGCGAGCGGAAATTGGTGGAAAGCGTCAAAGGCTCGAGCTTGACGCCAGGCAGCCCCGCGCGGCGCGCGTGCAGGAACAATCCCACCTGCGCGTCACGAAAGCGGTAGATGGACTGCATCGGATCGCCGACCACGAACACCGTGCGCCCGTCACCCTCCTGCCAGCCGGCGGTCAGGCGCTCGAGCAGTTCCCACTGCGAGTTGGACGTGTCCTGGAACTCGTCCACCAGCAGATGCCGGACGCGCACGTCCATCGAAAGCAGCAGGTCGGTGGGCTCGTCCGGCGTGCCGAGCGCGAGCAGCGCACCGTGCGCGATCTGGGTGAAATCCACCTCGCCGCGCTCGCCGAAGAGCGCGAGCATTTGCGCCATGGCAGGCTTGAGCAGCGCGAGAATCGCCTCGAGCGCTTCCCACTGCGTCTCGGCGTATACGGGCTGGCGGCGCCGCGCGCAGCGCGATCAAGCGCCTCGCGCAAACCGGGAATGGCGACAAGCTCCGGCGGCGCGGGCTTGGGTTTCTTGCGCCAGGTCGCCCTTCTTGGTCAGCAGCTCGTTCGCCAGTTCCACCGAAGCCTGCGGATAGAGCGCCTGCGCGTTGCGGATGAGCCGCTCGCTCTCCGCGGCGAGCGTCGCTTCCAGTTCCTCGCGAGTCGGCGCATCGCCCGTCTTGCGCAGCCACTGGTCGCGCCGCTCCAGCATCCCGGCAAGCAGGCTGGTCGCTTCGGCGACGTTGTTGTCCAGGTGCGCGAGCAACCGCGCCACCGGCGGCGTCAGGTCGGCGAGCGTGCGCGCCGCCGCTTCCTGGTACAACTGCGTTGCATCCTCGGCCACCGCCGGTTGCGCACCGAACTTCGCGAGCACCGGCATCTGCCGGGTGAGCGAGGCGCACAGCGCGTCGATGGTCTGGATGCGAAGCCGCGGCGCGAGTTCGGGCGAGAGCTTCTCGATGACGCGCTTGCGCATCTCCGCGGCGGCCTTCTTGGTGAAGGTGATGGCGACGATCTCTTCGGGCTTCTCCACCGTCTCGAGGAGCTTCAGGTAGCGCTGCACCAGCAGCTCGGTCTTCCCCGAGCCCGCCGGCGCCTGCACGATGAACGAGCGCGTGACGTCGAGCGGCACGTTCGCGTTCCGATAGATCCGGCACGACCACTCCGTCCTTAGTCATCATCGCCGCCATCTTCGCCCGACGCGAGCGCATTCACTTTTTCGTAGACTCGACACAGAGGCTGGAGGTCGCAGTAGCGGCAGGTCGTGCAAGCAGCTTCTTGGGATCCACGCGCGCATCACCCGAGGCGAAGCCCGTACCCGAGGACATCGAGCTCCTTCTTCCAGCCTTCGATCAGCGCCTCCCAGTCCTTCGCCGGTTTCACCTCGGGAATCAGATCCTTTCCGCGTCCGAAAAGCCCATGAAGCGCATCTCGCCGGTCTTGAGCTTGGCAAAGGCGACGGCGGCGATGTCCTCCCTGGCGTTCAGCGCATAGAGCGGCAACTGCGGATCGTCCGGGCGCTCACCGAGCCATTCGTCCGGCGTAGGCCGCCCGGTCTTGTAGTCGATGAGCGCGTGGCCGCCGGCTTCGAGCTTGTCCATGCGATCGATGCGGCCGTTCAGTTCGAGTCCGGCAACAGCGAGCTTGCGCTTCTCCTCCATCGCGACGACTTCGAAGGGAGGAGCGCTCGCGCTCGACTTCGAGCCATTCGCGCGCGAGCTTCGCGAGGCGCTTGCGTTCGAGGCCGGCGAAAGGTTCTTCGAGCTTCGCTTCGCGAACCGCAGCGGCGGCGGCGCGCTCGATGGCCGGACCACAGTCGCCCTGAAGTCCCTCGCTGCCTTTCAATTCGCTCCACAGTTCTTTCATCAACGTGTGCAGCAGCAGGCCGCGGGCCCGGGCGTCCAGGCCGGCGACCGGTTCTTCCAGACTCTCCGCAGCCAGACGATGGCGCGCAAAGGCGCGAAACGGACAGGCGGCCTGGTCGGAGAGAATCCGGGTTCCGCCTCTCGGCGTTTTCGTGGCCAGTGCGGGCGCCTGGCCGTCCTGCACGGTCTCGGTCCTGCGAGCGGCGAAGATCAGGTCGCGGTAACGCTCGTAAGTTCTTGTGTCTCCGGCGTTCCCAAGGGAACGGCAGAGATCAATGGCGAACCGAGCAGCGCCCTGTCCTGCTTCCATCGTGGGATGCGAGACGACGACCTCGTCCGCTGCGACCAGCCAGCCGTGCGGTGATGCGCTTGCCGCGCGCCAGGGTCGCTTCCGCGGAAGCCTCGGGAATCCCCGCCTTGCGCTGCAGGGCAGGAGGAATGAACGGATTGGGCGCCGCCGCGAGCGGCCAGGCCTCGTCGGTGAGCCCGCTCACCCACAATGCGTCGAACTCGAGCCCCGCCGATTCGAGCACGCCGAGCACCTGGATCGGCGCGTCCGGCGTCTCGGGCTGGAACAGGGTGTCGGTGCAAAGGCGGCGCAGGCGCGCGAGTGCCTGCGCGAAAGACATCTTCGGCGCGACGCGCTCGAGCCTGGCGAACTCGGCGAGCGTCTCGTTGAACTTGGCCTGGGTCTGGAATTCGTCGGAATCGAGGCCGCGCTCGCCGGGAAAGCCCGCCGCTTCGAGGAGCGCGGAGAAGTGCCGCCCCCAGTCGTGCGGCGAGCGCTCGCCGCCGGGTTGCTCCCGCACGAGGGCGAAAAGCGCCTCGAGCTGTTGGCGCAGCACCGGCGCGCCGTCGATCAGCGCCACCAGTTTGCCCAGCGTAATGCGCGCAGGCGCCTTCTTGCGAAGCGCTGCATCGAGCAGCGCGCGACTCGAAAGTTCAGACTCGGCACCGGCGAGGAACGGCGAGCGGATCAGCTTGCTCGCCTGCTCGAACGGAATCTCGCCGGAAGCGAGCTCGAGGATGGAGAGCGCAGCGTGTGCGAGCGGGTAGTCGGCGAGCGGCGCGCCGAGCGAAATGTTGAACGGCAGCGCCTTCTGTTCCGCGCCGGGAAGGTTACGGGCCGGCTGCATGATGCGCGCGAACACGCGCGCCACTTCCTTGCGGCGCTGGCCCAGGTCGGGAACCACGACACCGATGCGCTTCGCGCCTGCTTCGAGCTTCGCGCGCGCCCAGCTCGCGGCCGCTTCCAGTTCCTCGCGCGCCGAGGGGAAGGCAATGCGGCTCGCCTTCGATTGCTTTTTCCTCCGGCGCGCAGGTGCGCACCTCGATGCCCTGCTTCGCGCAGGCATCCAGAAAGTCCTGCATCTGCGGCGGCACGACGTCGAAGGCGTAGGCGACGAGGAGTTTCGGTTTCCTGAGCGCCGCCTCTTTCAGCAGCGGCGCGACGACATCGGCAAGGCGTGCATTGTCGGTGTTGCCTTCCTTGTCGCAACGCCTCGCGTAGTCCTTCGCCCACTCGGCGAAGGCCCTGGCGTCTTCGTTTCCCGGAAAGCTTCCCAGCGCGCCGGCGATGCGCCACTCGTGCGCGAGCCCCCAGGCCTTGCGGCAGTCCGCCGCGGCGCGCGGCACGGCAAGGAGCGCCTCGACCCCACTCGCTCGCGCGGATCGCCGCCTCCCACAGTTCCTGTTCCTGCGCGCCGGTGAGCAGCAGCGGAAGCCGCGCGGCGATATCGGAGTACAGCGCATCCTCGTAGAGCCGCTCGACGAAGGCGCCGAACGGAAGAATGTCCGCGGTTTCCCAGACCGTGAGGCCGGATGCGATTTGCCGCTCGTCGAATTCGCGCGCAAGCGTCTGCGCGAGGCGCCGGTTCGGCGTCACGACGGCAATGCCTTCGGAATGTCCCCTGGCGAGATGCGCGAAGAGCTCGCGCTTTTGCACTACCGGAAATTCGGCGCCGACGGTCATGGCGCCTAATTTAATGGAATCCTGACTCCCTCGTTACCAGGATCAGGAGGAGAAACAAGATTCAACCGCGCTCCAGCAGAGTGACCTTGTCCTTCGACTTCCTTCCAGTCGTCGGCGTCGGCGGGAGCGTCTTTCTTTTCGGTGAGCACGGCCAGACCTTGGCAAGCTCGGCGTTGATCTTGGTGAACTTGCGCTGGTTCTCCGGCACGTCGTCCTCCGCGAAGATCGCTTCCACCGGACATTCGGCCACGCACAGCGTGCAATCGATGCACTCGTCCGGATCGATGACGAGCATGTTCGGGCCTTCGTGGAAACAGTCGACCGGGCAGACGTCCACGCAGTCGGTGTACTTGCACTTGATGCAGCTTTCGGTAACGACGTAGGTCATTCAAAAAGTCCTTTTTGCAGGGCCCGCGGGCCCCTGAATCGATGCGATTCGCATAGATGCGCCAGTGCACGAAACGCGGTCCAAGGCGCTGCATTCTAACAAAGAGATCTGCAACTCCGCCGCTGAAAATGAAGCCGCAAAACCGGATTATGTCCCGGAAAGCAAAGGGGTTTTGTCATTCCGCACAACCGCGGTGCGCCGTCCCGAGCGCTTCCCTTCCAATTTCTTTTTCGCTAGCATAGACGTCACCCTTCGATTCGCAGTCCGTCCGGACAGCGCAGTTGCAGCCAACCCCCTGTCTAACTTTCGAGGCAACACTTCCATGAGCGAGCATATACATCATGTCACCGACGATACTTTCGAGCCCGAAGTTCTCCAGTCGCAGGTTCCCGTGCTGGTGGACTACTGGGCCGAATGGTGCGGTCCGTGCAAGATGATCGCGCCCATACTCGACGAAGTCGCAAGCGAGTATTCGGGCCGCCTGAAAATCGCCAAACTCAACATCGACGAAAACCAGGGCACGCCGCCGAAGTACGGCATCCGCGGCATCCCCACTCTGATGATCTTCAAGAACGGCAACATCGAGGCAACCAAGGTCGGCGCCGTCTCAAAATCACAGTTGACAGCCTTTATTGACAGCAATATCTAAAGCCGCTAGGCTTCGCCCCGTACTGGTCAGCAAGCGCGTGAATTGAAAGCGTTTGCGGCCGGTAGCGGGTAAGGTCCCTTCCCGTCTCCGTCGGTCTTCCCGACCTTTCCTTTGCATCTCATCTCGTAGGACCCCCTTCATGCATTTGTCCGACCTCAAAGACCTCCACGTAACCGAACTCGTGGACATGGCGATCGCCAACGAAATCGAAAATGCCAACCGGCTCCGCAAGCAGGACCTGATCTTCGCTCTCCTGAAGAACCAGGCGAAACGCGGCGAAAGCATTTTCGGCGAAGGAACCCTCGAGGTGCTGCCGGACGGATTCGGATTCCTGCGCTCTCCTGACACCTCCTACCTGGCCGGACCGGACGACATCTACGTCAGTCCCTCGCAGATACGCAGATTCAACCTGCATACCGGCGATTCGATCGAGGGGGAGATCCGAACGCCGAAGGACGGCGAGCGCTACTTCGCGCTGGTGAAAGTCGACAAGGTCAACGCCGAACCGCCCGAGAATTCCAAGCACAAGATCCTCTTTGAAAACCTCACCCCGCTCTTCCCCACCGAACAGTTCGTCATGGAGCGGGACATCAAGTCCGAAGAAAACCTCACCGGCCGCATCATCGACATCATCGCCCCGATCGGCAAGGGCCAGCGCGGCCTGCTGGTGTCCAGCCCGAAGAGCGGCAAGACGGTGATGCTGCAGCACGTTGCCCACTCGATCGCGGCGAACTACCCGGACGTGTACCTGATCGTGCTGCTGATCGACGAACGCCCGGAGGAAGTGACCGAAATGCAGCGCTCGGTGAAGGGCGAGGTCGTGTCCTCGACCTTCGACGAACCGGCCACCCGCCACGTGCAAGTGGCGGAAATGGTGCTGGAGAAGGCCAAGCGCCTGGTCGAGCACAAGAAGCACGTCGTCATCCTGCTGGACTCGATCACGCGCCTGGCGCGCGCCTACAACACCGTGGTGCCGGCCTCCGGCAAGGTGCTGACCGGCGGCGTGGATGCCAACGCGCTGCAGCGGCCGAAGCGCTTCTTCGGCGCCGCGCGCAACATCGAGGAAGGCGGCTCGCTCACCTGCATCGCCACCGCACTGATCGACACCGGCTCGCGGATGGACGACGTGATCTACGAAGAATTCAAGGGCACCGGCAACATGGAAATCCATCTTGACCGGCGCATGGCGGAAAAACGCATCTACCCCTCGATCAACGTCAACCGCTCGGGCACCCGCCGCGAGGAACTGCTGATCAAGCAGGAAATCCTGCAGAAGATCTGGGTGCTGCGGAAACTGCTGTATCCCATGGATGAGTTGGAAGCGACGGAATTCCTGGTGGATAAGTTGCGGGGTACCAAGAATAACGCGGACTTCTTCGATAGTATGCGAAGGGGTTAACGGTTGTGCACGAAGTCCGGCGCGCTACCCGCAAACGGCCGGCTCCGCCGGTAACGAGTCCGCGCGCGACTTCTTCGACTCGATGCGCCGCGGCTAGCGGCGAGGGGATTAGTGGTTCGTCGGCTCGTGGTTCGTGGCTCGTGGTTCGTGATTCGTGGCTCGTGGCTCGTGCTAGAGGCTAGAGAAGACTAGTACACGTTTCAGTCCCGGCTTTTCCGCAGCACACAGCACCCAGCACTGCCGTTCCCCCACCTCCTTGAAACGTCGGCTGCCACCGCCATGCAGGGTTGCCAAAAGCCAGTCCGACAGGGATAATCCGCCCCCTTACAGGAAGCGCAAATCCCGCTTCCGCCAGAAAGGACCCAAAATGAAGCCCGAGATCCACCCGGAATACCAGGAAATCGCCGTCACCTGCAGTTGCGGCAATACCTTCAAGACCCGCTCCACGCTCGGCAAGCCCCTGCACGTGGAAGTCTGCTCGGATTGCCACCCGTTCTACACCGGCAAGCAGAAGATCGTGGACACTGCCGGCCGCGTGGAGAAATTCCGCCAGAAGTACACCAAGAAGGCCGCCGCCAAGGCGCCCCCCGCCGCCTGAGGCCTGTCCCTTCCGGCCGGACCCAAAAAAGGCAGCGCAAGCTGCCTTTTGCGTTTTCCGCTCGCCGGGTTTTCGATGCTCCCTGCGATTCGGGGCATTAGAATGTCGCTAGCCCCAGGCGACCCGGCGCGGGCAACCATCTTCCGCGAATGACGGTCGAAGGCTGCAAACACCCAACACAACAACAATGCTTCATCCCGCTCACCTACTGCGCAACGAGAAGCTCGCCGCGTCGCTCGCAGAGAATCCGGTACCGCTCGTCTTCCTGATCTGCCTGGCGTGGACGCTGGTCGGCCTGGTAGGCCACGACCCCTGGAAGCCGGACGAGGCCCACACTTTCGGCGTGGTCTATCACCTGATGCAAAGCGGCGACTGGGTGGTGCCGATGCTGGCCGGCGAACCCTACATGCAGGAGCCGCCGCTGATCTACCTGACGGCGGCGCTGTTCGGTGCGTTGTTGTCGCCGGTTCTGCCGCTGCACGACGCCGCCCGTCTCGCGACCGGCGCGTACATGGGCCTGACCTTCATTTTCATTACGCTGACCGGGAGGGAACTCTACGGCGGCAACAAGAGCTGGATGGCCACGCTCATGCTGCTCGGCTGCGGCGGCCTGCTGGTGCGCGGGCACCAGTTGATCAGCGACGTGGCGCTGCTGGCGGGACTGGCGATGGGTCTGTACGCGCTCGCCCTGTCGGCGCGGCGGCCGCTGCCCGCCGGATTCTGGCTGGGTACCGGCCTGGGCATCATGGTCTTCTCCACCGGACTGGTGGAACCCCTGATGCTGCTCGCTGACCATGGCGCTGCTGCCCGTGGTTTCCCCGCACTGGCGCACCCGCGCTTACGCACTTACCGTTCTTGTCGCCCTGGTGTTGATGCTGCCCTGGGCGTTGATCTGGCCAAGCGCCTTGTATTCGCGCTCGCCGGAACTGTTCGCGCAGTGGTTCTGGATCGAAAACGTGCTGCGCCTGAAAGGCCTGTTTTCGTTCAACGAATATGAGGAGTACTTCTATTACCTGAATGTGCTGCCCTGGTTCGCCTGGCCGGCGCTGCCGTTCGCGTTGTGGGCGCTGTGGGCAGAGGGGTGGGCGGGACTGCGCAAACCCGGAATCCTGCTGCCGCTCACCGCCTTCGCCGTTTGCTTCGCTTTCCTCAGCCTCACAGGCCAGGGCAGCGACGTGCTCGGACTGCCGCTGCTGCCACCGCTGTCGCTGCTGGCCGCAGCCTGCTTCGAGACCCTGCGGCGCGGCGCGATCCATGCGTATTACTGGTTCGCGCTCATGCTGTTCACTTTCTTAATCCTGGTGGGCTGGTTGTACTGGATGGCGATCGATTTCGGCGTTCCTGCACGGCTGGGCCAGCACATGACGGACATGCAACCGGAGTACCAGGCGCACACTCACCCTCTGGTGATCCTGCTCGCATTCGTCTTCAGCGCCGTATGGTTCGTGCTTTTGTTCAACATCAGGCGCAGCGCCGAGCGGCCGGTGATTATCTGGGCGGCGGGGGTGACTATCGTCTGGACGCTGGTAGCGTTGCTGCTGGTGAACTACATCGACACCGGCAAGACCTACCGTTCGATGGTCGTGCGCACTCTCGCAGGCGCTGCCCTCCGATCACGGCTGCATCTACAGCCAGTCGCTGGGGGATCCCCAGCGCGCGATGCTGCACTATTTTGCGAACATCGTCACGGTGAGGCTGGAGAATTCCGGACCGCGCCCCAACTGCGACCTGCTGATCGTGCAGGATAACTGGAAGGATCCCGGCGAGGCCGGCGGACCCTGGGAAATGATCTGGGAAGGTCGGCGCCCCGGCGACAAGCAGGAGCGCTACCGGCTCTATCGGCAAAAATGAGCGATTCACTGCAGAGGGTTCTCTGCTGGAGAGCACGCCGGTGCGCGGCGAGATCGTGCACCTGGATGCCACGTGGCGCGCGGTGCTCGAGCGCCGCCGCTACCCCGCCCCGCTGCAATCGCTGCTCGGCGACATGATGGCGGCCGCCGCGCTGCTCTCGGCAATACTCAAGTTCGAAGGCTCGCTGATCATGCAGATGCAGGGCAACGGCCCGGTGCAGTTGCTGGTGGTCGAGGCGACCAGCGAGCACACCCTGCGCGCCACCGCCAAGTGGGAAGGTGATCTTGCCCAGGGCAACGTAACCGAACTGCTCGGCGCAGGGCGTTTCGTGATCTCCATCGTGCCCAGCGGCGGCAAGCAGACCTATCAGGGCATCGTGGCCATCGAGGGCGACAGCATCGCCCAGGTGCTGGAGCATTACATGGCCAAGTCCGAGCAACTTGAAACCAGGCTGTGGCTCGCCTCCGATTCGCAACAGGCCGCCGGCATGCTGCTGCAGAAGCTGCCCGCCGCGCCGACGCAGGATGAGGACGCATGGAACCGCGCGAAGCAACTGGGCGAAACCATCAGGCGCGAGGAATTGCTGTCGCTGCCGGCCCGAGAGATCATCCGCCGCCTCTACCACGAGGAAGACGTGCGCGTGTTCGAGTCCAGGCCGGTGGCGTTCCGCTGCTCATGCTCGCGCGAACGCGTGACCTCGATGCTGCGCCTGCTCGGCCACGACGAAGTGAAGTCCATCATCGCCGAACGCAACACCGTCGAAGTGGATTGCGAATTCTGCGGGCGACATTACACCTTCGATGCCGTTGACGCCGAGCAGGTGTTCGCCGCCGACGTCATCACTCGCCCACAGCCGACGAAGCATTGAGACCTTACGCCACAGAGAACACAGAATCACAGAGGAGAAACAAGAGGCCTCCATGACAGGGGTCGTTGGTCGACCTTGCCTGAGAATGAAGAGACGCGCATCCGGATAGACAAATGGCTATGGGCGGCCCGGTTTTATAAGACCCGAGCGCTGGCGGCGGCGGCGGTCGAGGGCGGAAAGGCGCAGGTCAACGGCGAACGGGTGAAGCCGGCGAAGCTGCTCAGGGCCGGCGATGCGCTCATCGTGCGCAACGGCCCCTTCGAGTGGGACATCACGGTGCTCGCGCTGAGCGAGCGCCGCGGCCCGGCAGCGGAAGCGGCGAAGCTCTACCGCGAGTCCGGGGAAAGCCGCAAGGCACGCGAGGAAAAAGCAGCGCTGATCAAGGCCGAGCGGCAGTCCA
>CAWBMN010000003.1:0-7940 GCA_963789945.1 uncultured beta proteobacterium
GGTCGCGATCAAGCTCCTGGCCGTGCTCGCCGGCCGTATCAGGAAATTGACCGTACGCGTCGAGGACCGCGCGTTTCTTGACATTCCAGCCAGGCTTGCGAAGCAACTGCTCTGGCTGGCGGGGAATCACGGCACCGAAGCCGGCACCCGGGTGCGGATCGAACTCAAGCTGTCGCAGCAGGAACTGGGCGACTTCATCGGCGCGACGCGCGAAAGCGTCAACAAGAACCTGCGCGACTGGTCGCGAAGCGGCTTTATCAAGCACGAGCGTGACTACCTCGAAATCCTGGACCTGGACGCGCTGCACGCCATTGCCGAAAACCGATAGTCCGGCCTCAACTCGCCTGGAACATTCCCGCCAGCGATTTTTCTCCCCGCAGTTCTTCCATCTTCGCCTTGGCGTAGCGATAACCAACTTCGGCGATCTCGTCCAGCGCCTCGAACTGGAGGACACCGTAGGCGTCGATCGGGGGGCGGAGGCAGACATCCGCGTTTCTCTTGACCTCGCGCGTCTTCTGGCTGCTGCTGACGTCGGTGGTGCGGATAAGCACGTCGACGATGTGCGGGACTTCGATTCGAGTTGCAAACGGCAGGATGCGGCTGCGAAGAAACTGCCAGGGCGAGGGAAACTCGGGCAGCTTGAAGGTAAATTCATGCTCCGATCCGACGTCAACCACGATCAGCGTCCGGCAGGCACGGCTGCGCATGACGTCCCCCGGCAGGTTGTTGACGAGGCCTCCATCCACCAGGATGTTGCCCTCGCTCAGGACCGGCACGAACACTCCCGGAAGCGAGGCGCTGGCGCGAATTGCCTTCCAGAGCGATCCGCGTTCGTGGATCACCATGGTGCTGGTGGAAAGGTTGCAGGAAATGCAGAAGAAACTGATCCACAGGTCTTCGATATCGATCTCACCCCAGATCTTTTGCGCCATGCTGTCCAGCCGCCGGCTGCGGATCAGCGAGATGAAGGGCAGGGAGTATTCCTTGTGCGGTTTCCTGCGCAGCCACGCCTCCCGGTTGGTTTCCAGCATCTGATCCCAGTCCTGGTTCATCGCCGCCAGCGAAGCCATTACCGCCCCCATGCTGGTGCCGCCAATCATGTCGATCGGCACACCCGCTTCGCGCAGCGCCCGAACCACGCCGATATGCGCCAGGCCGCGCGCACCGCCGCCGCCTAGAACGAGTCCGATTGCGGCATCGCCCAGGCAACGCGCCACGCGCCCGAAGTCGGCTTCCGTGTCGCAACGAACGTGGAAATTGCGCTGGACGTTACGGTTCGCGAACCAGCGAGAAGTCCCAGACGGCAACCGGCTGCCATCGCGATGCAGCAGAACCAGGCTTTGCCTGGCCTTCGAGATGCCATCGCTCACGCCCAGAAGGGTCTTTTCCACCATGGCGGGCGCCGGGTCTGAACCGGCGTCCGCTACCAGCAGAATTTCATCCGCTTGCCGGAGGCAACGCCGTGTCCATGCAGAAGCAGTGCCATCGGTTTCGTAGATGAGGAACTGGTGGTGGGATTCCTGTTCGTCCAGCCAAACAGTCAGGCGGATGCCGGCCGCATCTTCCTCGTCCACTTCGGTAATTCCGGGACGATTCAGCAACGCGTCCAGCCGCTGTGCCGACAGGTGCAGCGTGGGGCCGATACGTGCGAGCGCCCTCACCAACCGCTCGGTAAAGTCCGCGGTCACATTCTCCGCGCCCACCGCGAGCACCGCGACGCACTTTCCCGTTCTTGGAGCGGCGCCTCCCTGCTCCTTCGCCCTCAGACGCTGCACCACAATGCGGGCGATGGTCTGCATGACCGCGGGATACTTCGCCACGATTTCGTCGAAAGCTTGCCGCGACACGCGCACCAGATCGCTGTCGCGGACGGCAACCACACTTGCGGTGCGCGGCTCTCCGGTCAGCAATGCAATCTCACCGATGCTTTCGCCCCGCGTCATTTCATTGAACACCTGGCCGTCACCGCCCACGGCCCGCAGGCGCCCGCCAAGCACGAAGAAAAGTTCATGGCCCTGATCGCCGGCCGCGAACAGTGTTTCGCCGGCATGCAACCTCACCCATTCGACACGCTCCTCGACGAACTGGAGCATGGTTTCGTCGAGGGGTCCGAACAACTTCGGCAGGCCGATTGCAAGCTGGTCGCGGGCAAGACGCCGGCGTATACCACCGGCCATCTCGCGGACGGCATTGGGTGCCGATTTTGCGATCCCTTCAAAGGTCTCGCGCGGCACCCGGACAACTACGGCGTCTTCAGCGGCGGAAACCGTTGCGCTGTAAAGGCCCCCGCCTGCAAGGATCGCCATTTCGCCTGCCATCTCGCCGGGCCCGAATTCCGAAAGGGTCAGTTCACCGCCGTCGTCCTGGATGGTCGTGGCGCGCAGCACCCCGGCGACGACCACGTACAGCGCGTTCGCCTTCTCACCCTTGCGCAGGAGCACCTCGCCTGCCGCCAGTTGCACTCGTGCGAGGTCGGCCTTGGCCTGCTCGAGCAGCGCCTGACGAAACGCCGGCAGACGGCCTTCGAGGCACTCGAGGAGCTTGGAAAAGTCTGGCGCCTGGTCGGTCATGGCAAATGCGTTCGCCCGAAAATCAGAGGATTCGACGCAAAGATTCTTCCGTTAGGGATGGTTCCTCGCACAAACCTGCATTCAGCGCGAGGGCATTGTCGTCGATAGTACGCTGGTCGCCTCGCCGAAAACGGCCAGTTGATTTCTCTCCTGCCTAGCCGGCCCCGGAAGCGGCTGCAGGCGTGCGGCAGGCGTCTTCCTTGAGCCTGACGTAGTTTACCTTTCCCGTTCCCAGGAGCGGGATTTCCTGAACATTGAGAATTTCCCTGGCCACGGCAATCTCGGACGAGCCCAGCACGTGCGCGGCCTGCTGCAGCCGCTCGCGGGTCAATGAAGGGTCGGTGGTGAAGAGCACGATCGACTCGCCGCGCCGTTCGTCCGGTCGCGAAGAAGCCGCGTGCTGGAAGCCAGGTGAGGCCGCCACAGCAATCTTCTCGACGACCTCAAGGGAGATCATCTCGCCCGCGACCTTGGCAAAACGCTTGACGCGTCCGAGGATGAAAACGAACCCGTCGTCGTCGATCTCCACCACGTCACCGGTTTCATGCCAGCCCGGGCCCAACTCCGAATGTGGCGGCACCAGCACTCCCGGATTCTCGTAATGCAAGTAGCCCAGCATGACGTTGGGACCGCGCACGTGCAACACGCCGCCGCGCTCGATTCCAGGCACCGGCACGAGCCGGGCCTCCATTCCGGGAAGCAGCTGGCCGACGCTGCCGATGCGGGTCGCCATCGGCGAGTTGACCGAGATGACCGGCGAAGTCTCCGTGACGCCATAGCCTTCGTAGACGCGCACGCCGAATTTCTCACTCCACAGGTTGCGCACCGACTGCGACAGCTTTTCGGCACCGGCAACCACGTAGCGCACCCGGTAGAAATCGTAGGGATGCGCGAACTTGGCGTAGTTGTTCAGGAACGTGCTGGTACCGAAAAGAATGGTGCAACTGCGGTCGTAGATGATTTCGGGAATCAGGCGATAGTGCAGCGGCGAGGGATAGAGAAACAATTTGATACCGGTGAGGACTGGCAACAGCGCACCCGCGACCAGTCCGAACGAGTGAAAGACCGGTAGCGCATTGAAAATCCGGTCCTCCACCGAGAAGTCGGTAATGGCGCGAATCTGCGCGATATTGGAAAGTATGGCCCGGTGCGAAAGCGCCACGCCCTTGGGCCGGCCCTCGGACCCGGAGGTAAAAAGTACCACCGCCGGCGATTCGGAATCCACCCCCCTGCCGAGCAGCCGGGGAAAAATAAGATGAGTTACGGCCCAGAGCTTGACCGCGAGGTTGACGTTGGGCTGCAGATCCTCGAGATACACGACCCTGACGTTGCGCAGTGCATCCACCTGCGCCTGTAGGCGCGCCGTTTCCAGGAATTTGCGCGCCGTGACGATGGTCGAAATCTTCGCTGCCACGCAGGCGCTCTGAATGCCGTCGGTGCCTGCCGTGTAGTTGAGCATCGCTGGCACGCGGCGAAACGCGGTCGTCCCGATCACCATGCACAGCGTGGCTGCGAGGTTCGGCATGAGAATTCCGACGGTATCGCCGCGCCCGCTGACGCGTTTCACCAGCAACCCCAGCACCAGCGTCATTTTCAGCAGCGCGTTGTAGGAGAACTCGGTCTGGCGCATGTCCTCGACCATTTTCCTGCCACGGCCATAGATGTGCATGGCATCGATCAGCGCCGTGTACAGAGTCTGATCCGGGCGTGCGCGGAAAATCATCTCCTGCATGATCTTGCGCATGCCTTCCCCGGCTTTCCTGCGGCGCATCCGGCCGTTGCCCTCCTTCGGCATGACGATCGTGGCGGGAGGCTGGATCGATATCGTGATCCTCGGGAACAACTCTCGCGGATTGCTTCCCGACAGCCGGCTGAAAAAGGTTCGCGCAGCCCCGTCCAGCCGCACCGGCGCGATAACCGCCTGCGTTCTCGCGGCAACGAATGCGGGACCGTCGTAAACCTTCATCAGGCTTCCGGTAATGGTGATGCGTCCTTCCGGGAAGATCACCACCGGGCGGCCGGATTCGATCAGCCGCACCACGCGCTTCATCGCCATCGGGTTGGTGGGATCCACCGCCAGGTAGTCGCTCAGGCGCAACACCAGCCGGAAAAACCGGTTGCGGGTCACCTCGGTATGCACTACGAATACCGGATCGACCGGAAGGAATGCCCCCAAAATCAGGCCGTCGAGAAAGGACTGATGGTTGGCGATGATGAGCAGCCGCGGCTGGGAAAGAAAATGGCTCGTGTCGCCTTCCACGTGGACGCGAAACAGAACCTTCAGCAGCGCTCGGACGAGGGACTTGAGCATGGTGAATTTCTCCGGACCTCGCAACCGCGATCAAAAAAAAGCCGGGTATTGCGCCCTGCTTCTTTCGGACCTTGCTTCAAACCGCCTCCACTATCGCGAACGCCCGCCGCAAGGCGATTATCTCAGGGAACGCGTTCCAGTTGCGCCTTGAGCTCGCGCAACAGCGCCAGCGTCGCCGGATGCTTCACCCGGCCGATTGCCCCGTCGATCTTGGAATGGAGGTCCACCGCCCCGAGCCGCAGCGCGGCGCGATACTCGCTGGGATGTCCATCCTTTCGATACTGCTGCGCGACATCGGAAAGAGGCGAATTCGCGGCCCGCTGGCTTTGGCTCGCGATGTGGCGAGCTTCGAGGCTCAGCGGACTGGAAGTATCGACGTTGCGCGTGTCGATCGCGTTCGAGGCGCCCTCAGGGTCGTTCTCCGCTCCCGTTGCCACCAGCAACAGCAGGACATAATTGCGCTGCAGGTTGCGGCGATACAATTCGATGACCGGGGCAGGCGCTTCCAGTTCACGGAACAGTCCGTCATTCAGGTCGTAGAGCATGTCGATGCCGGTATAGCCCTTCGCGGCGGGGTCCAGCTCGCGCGCTTCCGCCATGCGCTCGAACACGCCCGTACTGATGAGTCTGCGCAGCAACTGCACGTTGGAGCCCTGCAGCACATTCGCGCCGCCGTAAGGCGCCATGCGATACAGGACGTCGCGATCCAGCAGCGCACTTGGCGTGGCAAAGGCGCGATCGACCAGGAACTTCACTGCGGCGCGCTGGCGCGCCGCCGGAACCGGCTGGAACGGCGGTGCCGCGCCGCGCCCGGCCTGATAGCGCGTCTCCTCCACCCCGCCCACCAGTTTCACGACCGCCAGCAGTTCGCGGTGTCGCTGCGTGATTAGCGTATCGTACAACTCGGCCATGCGCTCGTAGCTGCCGCCCAGTTGCGTCGTGCCCGGGATCAGCATTGGCATCACCCGGTCGATGTTCAGGAGCCCGAGGTCGGCGGCTTCGATCGGGTCGCCGCCGACCACATGCATGCCGACCTGCGGGTCCACCGCGGCGGCATCGTCCTCGCCGCCGAAGCGCAGCATCGGGTCGGTCACCTGTTGCGCGGCCAGTTGATCCAGGCGGCTCCACTCGGTGTCGCTGTTCATCACCTGTTGAAGTCTTTTACCGTCAACGACGGCAATATGCGTGAACTGCTTGTAGCCCCATTCGATCGCAAAGTAATCGTAAGGGCCGAACTTGGGCAGCAGATAAGCATTGTCGCCGGGCTGGGCAACGTAATTGAGGCGCGAATAGTCCATGATCGAAGCCGAATTGCCCCACTTCTCGGTCCATTCACGGCTGCGCAGTTGTGCAACCGAATAAGCCGAATGTCCCTTGAAGTTGTGGCGCAGTCCCAGCGCATGGCCGATCTCATGGGTGACGATGTAGCGCAGCAACTCCCCGGTGATTTCCGTCGGCAGCGGCAGTTTGCGCGCGCGCGGGTCGAGCGGCCCGACCTGCGTGAAGTACCACGTTTCCACCAGCCTCAGCACGTCGTGCCAGAAGATGGCGTGCGAAGAAATCACCTCGCCGCTGCGCGGATCGATCACCGCCGGCCCCATCGCGTTCTGCCGGCCGCTGGGCGTCCAACGCACCACGTTATGGCGCACGTCCTCCGGGTCCCAGTTCGGATCCTCCTGCGCCGTTGGCGCATCGCTGGCAATGATCGCGTTACGGTACCCCGCGGCTTCGAACACCTTCTGCCAATCTTCGATGCCACGTTTGATGTACGGGCGCCACTGGTCCGGAACTTCCCGGCTCATGTAGAACACGATCGGCTTCACCGGTTCGGACACTTCCGCCGAGGGGTCTTTCTTTTCCAGCCGGTAGCGCTGGATATATGCGCGGCGCACCCGGCCGTGCTCGCCGGTGCCGTAGTCATCGAATGGCACGGTGAAGTAGCCCACGCGCTCATCCGCATAACGCCCGCGCATGGGCGTCTGTGGCAGCGCCAGGATGCTCGCATGAAAAATGAAACCGAGCGTGGGTGGACGCTCTTCATTGTCGGTCGCCCCGCGCAATTCCGTGGGGTCGGCCATCCAGGTCTGATAGAAGCGGACGTCCACACTTCCGGGGAAAACCTTGACGGTCTGGACGTAGGAGCGCTTCGGGTCAACCGCGCGCATGTGGAAATGGCGCATCAGATCGAGCGCGAAACCCGCCGGCACCTCGCTGGTGAATACGCTGGTCACGTCGATCTGCGGCGCTCCGGTCGGACCCTCGCCGATGATGTCGAAGACCCTGATCACGGTGCGCAGCGAGGCCGCCTCGACGCCGCGCTGAATGTTGGGCTGCTCCCGGTTCAGAATTTCGTAGCGCACGTCCTCGAGGAAAATCTTGTTGCCGCAGCCTGATCAGCCTGACAACGCGGTTGTCTACCACCGAGCCGGGTGCAACGAAATCGCTGCCCGTGGAAAGCGCCGCAAACTCGGTATTGACGAGCAGGTCGCGGTTGAGCCCTTGCGGTGGAATCTCGAATATCACGCGATCGCAGATCACGTGCACGGTCAGCATCCCCACCAGCGTCTGCCTGGTCGGCTCCTTGCCGGGCGCGCAGGACGCAACCACCGCCGATGTGGCGCCGGACGCGCTCCGGCAGAACAGTGCCGCAAAGACCAGGCCGAAAAGAATGATTCTTCGCATATTTACCTCACCCCCTGGACCAGTGAACTCGGAAACTTGGTGATTCCCGGGAATCATAGCCGCGGATAAGGTGATCTGCACGCCTGCGAACAACGGGCGTCAAGCTGAAAAGTCCGGAGTGCAGCCACTAGCCGTGCATTACCCGCCAAGACTACTGGCAGTAGGAAGGTTCTGTATCGGGCCGTTTATTTGTCCTCGCAGGCAGCGTGCACGCCGTCTGCGCCTCTTCGTAGCGGATGGCGGTACCTTCGTCCTAGCAGCCAAATCTAGGCGCGATGTCTCTCAAACCCGCGCGTCGGCCAGCGCCGCTTTGCGGAAACGTAGGGCAGAATTTCCGGCGTCGGCCCGAATCCAGCCTACCTCGATCATCATCGGCA